>JALSGS010000061.1 GCA_026982695.1 Saprospiraceae bacterium | reverse complement strand
CGCTTATTTAAATCAGCCGCAGAAATCCAAGCAATGCGCGATTCTGCCGCTGTTGCCGTCAAAGCCCACGAACGCGCGATGAAGGCATGCCAGCCTAGCATGATGGAATACGAAATAGAGGCAGAATATCTTTACGAGTTTAAAAAATCAGGCATGGAGCCTGCCTACACCACCATCGTAGGCGGTGGTGAGAATGCCTGTATTTTGCACTATGTCGAAAACAACGCCGAACTAAAAGATGGCGACTTATTGCTGATTGATGCAGGGGCAGAAAACCAAGGGTATGCCAGTGACATTTCCCGCTCGTTTCCCGTGAACGGGGTCTACTCCGACGCACAACGTGCCTTGTATCAAGTTGTATTGGATTCACAATATGCAGCAATTGAAATGGCAAAGCCCGGCAACCGTTGGCTTGACCCACATAACGCAGCGGTGCGCGTACTTACCACCGGCTTAGTGCAACTTGGTTTACTCGAAGGCAGCATTGATAAGCTCATTGAAGATGAAAAATATACTCAATTTTACATGCACAAAACGGGCCACTGGCTAGGCTTAGACGTGCACGATGTAGGTGAGTATAAAAAGGATGAACAATGGCGTGTGTTGGAGCCCGGCATGGTGCTAACGGTTGAACCCGGCCTGTACATCTCCCCCGATAAAAATGTAGATGAAAAATGGTGGAATATTGGTATTCGTATTGAGGATGATGTACTAATCACCGAAAACGGCAACGAGGTTTTAACACAAGCCTTGGTTAAAGAAATTGATGATGTTGAAGCGATGATGGCTTCAGGAAAGTAACTTTGGTAAAAAAGACCACACAAACTATAGGTAGCAACTCAGACTACGACATTCTCATCATCGGCGGTGGCATGGTCGGTGCAAGCCTTGCCGTCGCACTGCTGCCCTTAAACCTTAAAGTCGCACTGGTTGATGCCTTTGAGTTTGGCGTGACCGAGCAACCTTCTTATGATGATCGTGCGATTGCACTCTCTTATGGCTCTAGCCG
>JALSGS010000060.1 GCA_026982695.1 Saprospiraceae bacterium | reverse complement strand
GGAATGAAGCGGTGTTTTTGGCGTAACGCGTGGCAATACCTCGCCAACGCTTCAGGTGCAAAAACGCATTTTCAACCAAATGACGCAGACGATAAAGATGGCGATCATACGCTCGCTGTACCTTACGATTTTTCTTTGGCGGGATCACTATTTCCATACTTTGCTCAGTCGCTTGCTCGAGAATCTGGTTGGTATCGTAACCCCGATCAGCAATCAGATGGTCGGCTGTCAGACCTTCAATGAGTTGAACTGCAAGTTTACAATCCGCTGTGGTACCTTGTGTAATAGCAATTCTGACCGGCATACCATGCGCATCCACGGCCAAATGGAGTTTTGTGTTGAGCCCCCTTTTGTACGACTCATATCCTGATTGCCACCCTGCGCGCCGGCGGCATGGGGATGCACTTTGATATGGCTGGCATCGATCATCAGCCACTCAAAGTCAGGTTCGCAAACCAGTTGTTCGAGCAGGCTTTCCCAAATGCCTTTGTCACGCCAACGGCAGAATCGGCGATGCGTGTTTTTCCAATCGCCATAGTCCGGAGGCAGATCCCGCCAAGGTGCACCGGTGCGCAAGATCCAGAACACAGCATTGATAAACCGGCGATTGTCCCGAGCAATGCCACCCCATGACCCTTGGCGGCCAGGTAGGTGAGGCTCCAATAATTCCCATGTTTTGCCTGAAATATCGTGGCGATGGTAAGCTGCTTGCATGGCAAATCCTCCTTGATTAGCTGTGACAAGTATAACATGTCCTTTATCTTGTGACGACAGTATTTAGGACGATTATTCAATAATGCTTGTACCCTTGCAACTTCTTTAGCAGTCACCTTACGCATGTCGCAGCCTTTGGGGAAGAAATCTCGCAATAAGCCATTGGTGTTTTCGTTCGCACCACGCTCCCAAGGCGAGTAGGGATTCGCGAAATAAACTTTCATATTCAATGACTTTTCTATCTTCAAAAAATCTGTGAACTCCGTGCCATTATCGGTGGTCATTGTTCGACGCAACATACTTGGCAAGTCTTTGAGAATCGCGATGCTCACCCGGCGTAATGTCGCAGCTTTTTTGTTACATAGTTTGCC
>JALSGS010000059.1 GCA_026982695.1 Saprospiraceae bacterium | reverse complement strand
TATCCGTATATTGCATTGGGAGTTGTTTTGGTTCTCATTTAGCTGCAATATACTGAATTTCAGTCATTTGTATCACGAACAACTCCCACTTTTTACCCCTTTTTTAACCCCCGAAACTTGAGTAAATATATAATAGGCATGTTTGATCGGATGATGGCTCGGTCGGAGCAAATTTCCGAGCTAGGCGAGCGGAGCCGACGGGACTTTTTCCAGCGGTTAAAAATCCGAATGAACTTTTTCGAGAAGGATATTCAGTGGCATGTCGAGAGCCAAAAATCTATCAACTCCCGCCTTTCTACCCCCTAGCGAGATTTGGAGGTAAAATTGGGGCCTCATTCCGAAGGTTGCCCCCACCCCGAAGTGGATCTTCTCATCCGGGGACAGGCGGTTGAACAATTCGAGGAAATCCAGGGGGCGGCCGGTCTCGCTCGTCGCGGCCAGAACCCTGCGACCGTGGCGACCATCAGCATGGTTCCGGAGGCGACGAGCCCCAGGTCGGACTTGGAGTCGCAGCTGAAGCCGCTGCATTCCGGTTTGCCGATGAGGCCGATCAGCATGAGCGTGCCCCCAGCCGACATGCCCACCGTCCTCAAGGTGACCGCATGGCGGCTCTTGACGACCATGGATCGGTAGTAAGGAATTAGGGTATTGAAAAGTGTGGGTTATAGGACGCGTACATCCCACATGAGGCCCTCCAGCCCGTCGAAGTCGAAGGGATAATGGCCTTTGCCCAGGTGAAGTAGGTGCGTTCGGAGGCGGAGCAGTCACAATCGGAGGGATGACGGGTTGGGGAAAAGAAATCGGGAAGTCTTACCCGTCGATGGGTTCTACGTACAGGCGGGCCGATTGAATCAGACCATTGCCGATGGTGAGGAGCATGCCCCCTTTGGCTTAGAAAGGCGTGCCTGCGGTGGTGTTGCCAGTCCAGTGCCATTCACAGAAGACGGTCTCGCAATCGACGGCCGAACGAAGTAATTCGGCTTGGAAATCGGGAATGCTCTGGAAGACGTGGGTCCAGTTTTGGCGAAGGCGATCCCGGCCAGCGAAGTTGCGTTTCGAGTACAGGGATTGGACGCTCTTATAATCGGGGGCCACCAGCAGCCTCAGGGTCTCAGCGTTGTGGCTGTTCAGCGCCGCGACCAGCTGCTGAAGAACTTGCCGGCTTATCGCTTCCTGCTCGGCGCAACCTATGGGAATGGGTTTTTTGAAAACGCAACTGAAGAGCAAGACCAGCAAAAAAAAAGATGAATGCAGTACACTTCATGACGTGGGAGTTTGGGTGAGAGAATTTAAATGCTCTTTAAGAGAGGGGGGAGGAATCTTTTTGGAAAAGAACGGCAAGAGAGGCAATCTCAAAATTAGCTTTTT
This sequence comes from Saprospiraceae bacterium, assembly GCA_026982695.1. Classification (GTDB taxonomy): domain Bacteria; phylum Bacteroidota; class Bacteroidia; order Chitinophagales; family Saprospiraceae; genus WFYJ01. Next base: position 73,812 of record JALSGS010000059.1, on the reverse strand, counting down.
CACGTCTTCTTTTTTCCAGCCATTTGAGCAGGGACCGCGGGCCTTTTTGGCAGCGACAGTATCTTGAGGCCCCTGATGCCTTCTTTCGACGGATGATCCACACCTTTTTTCACACTTCAATCTGCTCATCGTATGTCCCCCTGGGAAAGAAAACCGCCGAGTTGCCTAGCCTCCTTGCCCGGACGGAATCTTTCGTGCAACAGAAGTTATTACCCCTTGAAGAAAAATGGCTGGAAAGCCGTGTGGCCCAAGCTGGAAGAAAAACGGGCGTAGGCTAAAGAGCTGAGCCTGTGGACGCCCTAGATTCCCCGGAGATGGGGTGGTTTGGAGTCATCGGTGTGGGAGTTCGGTTAGCTCAGTGTGGTGCTGGGCACAGCCCCTTGGGCACTACTGCCTGAACTATCAGCCCCCCGATGCGGGCAATATGGAAATTTTCATGGAATTCGGGACGGCGGCGGCAGTAGGAGTACTTCTCGAAGCCCCTGCTGGCAGGGAAGGCACCAGCTATTTCGCCATAATGGAACCGGGGCACGCGGGGTCCGCGATGGCGAGGACTACATGCTCAAAGGACACAAGCTAGTACACTTCCGGCCCCGGTGCCGAAAGCCCCTGCCGCATTGCCCAGACCCGCCTCGACCCCGATAGCCCACCCGCGTGCTCGACTGGGAAACAGCCACCCTCAGCACCCCTTGATGGACCTCGGCACCACCATCGGGTACTGGGTCACCTTCGAGGACCCTGAATGGCTGCGCTGTTTCGCCTCAATCCCTCCACCCTGCCCGGCAACCCTTCGTTCGGGCTGGTGGAATCCTACGCCCGCTGCAGCGGCTGCGATTCCGGCAACGCGGTCTTCTACTACTATGGTGTACGGCATCTACAAGGTGGCCGTCATCGCTCAGCAGATCTATCATCGCTATGGGGAAGGAGAGTTCGCAACCTCCAATTCGCCTAGCTAAACCAGGCCGTCCGAGGCTTCCTTGTATGGCTGCAGCTTAGACCATTCAGATCAGACCTGCCACATCGATGGGTTGTTTTGATGGGCTTGGGAAAGGGACCCGTAGAGGTTGCTAGTTCGGAGGGGGGGTAGAAGCCCCCTCAGCCCTCATCCTACAAGGGGCTGAGAAATAAGGAGTCGAGTTTGAGGGGTCGTCTTCTTAGAAATTATTCAAATCCAGCCTAATTCCGTTTCTATTTTCTTTGAAGCTTCCGATTTTTTCAGCTGTTCAACCTGATAGACGCGTAAAAAGAGATTGAAACTTTTACGGAATGCGTAGGCCATCCTAATTTCGAGGCTCTGAAAGTTGGGGGCTCTCGCCTCCGAAAACCGATATCTCTACAACGATGCCACCACATGGTTTCTCTCTACCTCGCCTTGCGACATCCCGAACGCTACGCCTCCCACGACTACCCCATCTTCACTGCTGCCTGGCAAGCCTTCCAGCCTCGAAACATTCCCACTGTATCCGACATGGAGCGCTTCTTCAAAGGCATGTGTGCCCTTTATGAACTCCTCGCCAAAGATCCCGAAATTATGCGTCTGCACTGCGTCAGCCTCCGAAAAGGCGTCCATTTCCAGGGCGACAGTCTCCTACTGCCGAGGAGTTCTGCCGCTTCTTCGCTCACTCACTCGATGAACCCCTGATAAAGAACGATCGCCCACCATTCGGCTTTATTTCACCTTCATTTAATCTGTCCGATGTTCGTATTTTTAATTTCTTATATTCGAATGCTATGGTCAAATCCGCCAAAACCCAAATGAATTTCCCCTCAGCGGCGGGGCAATTCCTCCGGTGGAAATCCCTCCGCGGAAAAAAGTGTAAGACCTCGCTACCCAAAAGGAAAGGGTCACGAAGTGCTTTCTACTCCTTGTCGATTCCCGCTTCAGGCAAGAACACCGATTGGCCTTTTGTCGTATAATGGCATCCCATGGACTTTGCTGCTAAGACGGCTCACCAGACTCCTTGCCTTATTGTGGATGACTTGGAGATCAAAAAATGCGGAAAATTGATTGAAATGATTAGGTGCAATACATGGAAGACATTTACGGTACGCGAAAGGTGTAATAGTATTCGCCTGGGTACTTTTTGTAAAAGCCTTCCAACATGACTTTTTCGCCTTTTAGGGAAGCCAGCACTTCCAGAAAGGTTGACACGTCTTGTACCGGAATGTCATTCACTTTAGTGATGATATATCCTGGATCCATAGCAGTGGTATAAATAATACTCCCTGGCCTAATCGCTTCGACGTATACGCCTCTGACTCCCCATCGGCGCACTTCTTCCGCAGTGAGCTTGCGCAACTCAAAGCCTATTTTGTGTGCCAATGATTGTATGGTGCGATCGTCTGATACGAGAGATTTAAGGGGTTGGTCCTTGTCCATCAACGTGACGCGAGTGTGTTGCGTAAGGCCATTGCGAATAAAGGTTATTTCGATCTCGTCGCCAGGTCGGTAGCGGCCTACAATTTCTTGCAGTTCGGGTACAGTAGCTGTTTTGATGCCATTGACGGCAATGATTACGTCTTTGGGTTTGAGTCCCGCTTTGTCTGCTGCGCCTTTGGGCGTCACTCCGCTGATGTATACACCTGTGACAGATGGCAAATCCAGCTCTTGTGCCAATTTGTTGGTTACGGGGCCAATACGTACGCCCAGGATGCCGCGTCGCACACGACCAAAGTCACGCAGGTCGCGCACCACTTTTTGCGCCAAGTTGGCGGGGATGGCAAAGCTATATCCTTCGTAGCGCCCCGAACGCGTAATGATGGCCGTGTTGATACCCACCAGCTCGCCATTAGTGTTGACCAAAGCACCACCACTATTTCCAGGATTGACGGCTGCATCGGTCTGTATGAATGATTCTATGCTATAATCGCTTTCCAAGATGTCGATATTGCGCCCCTTAGCACTTACAATGCCCGCTGTGACGGTGCTCTCCAGGTTGAAGGGATTACCCACCGCCAGTACCCATTCGCCCACCTGGAGCGAATCGGAATTGCCAAACACCGCAAAGGGCAGTTGTTCAGCATCGATCTTGATCAGGGCCAAGTCTGTGGTGGGATCGGTGCCCAACACCTTGGCCTTGAATTCGCGGCGGTCGTTGAGGGTTACGTGCAACTCATCGCTGTGCTCAATGACGTGGTTGTTCGTCACAATGAGCCCATTTGGCGAGATGATCACGCCTGAACCCGTCGCTGCCGTGACCTGATCTGTCAGCCAAGATTGCTCGTTGGTGATGGCTTTTATGTTGACTACCACCGGACGCACGCGCTTAGCTGCAGCAATAAAGTCGGTAGGTGCAGAAGACAACCAATGACGCTGTACCACACCAGAGAGCAGATCATAGGATGATGGGCCATTGTAGCTGGCCAGTTGGGCGGGTACCTCTTTTTTGATGATAACCTGTCGCGGTGCCATTTGCTGATAAAGCATGACTGCAAAAAGCGCACTAAAGAAAGCTACGCTGATCATTATTCCGAGTTGCCTCATGACCGAAGGGGTATTGAGAATGAGTGAAGCTCTACCTCTTATTTGTATTAAGGGGTAAAGCGCATATCGCTTGTTTGCGAAGTTAATTTATCAAAAAATACATTTGTTTTTACACAAACGCAGTTTTTGCCACTAAGTTTTACTCTTGTGCAACGGGGAAAAGCTCGAGCAAAGTACTTATCTGTTGTATTTTCTGCCATTGCATATGGCGTTTACTGTGACGGCCTTGTACGTAGTCCTGTGCTTGGTCGGCATAGTGAGGGCTCAAGACATTGCCCGATTGGCCTGTGGGCAAGCAGTTCCACCATTGTGCGGGAGCTCCAAAATCGACTACTACGCGCAAAGCGGGACCTGAAGCTACAGGGTAGTGGCCCGAATCCGTCACTTCGTATTCCATTTTTAGCGGCACATCGTTGCCTCCTGTTACGGGGAAGGGCCCTACATTGAACAGCTTGTCGAAGGGAGGGCGGCGGCCTATGGGATGGACGTGCGTGAGTGTGTGTACGTCGGCCCAGTGCCATTGTTGTGGGTCTGGCCCTAATTGTGTGACTAAGGAATCGACGGCGGCGTGGAAAGCGCGCTGTACGATGTCTTGTTGGGTCTCCGGGGTGGGGGTAGTGCGATCGTCCCACCATGATGCCTCACTATGAGTGAGTAAGCTGTGGAAAGAGGCTTTCATTGGGTAGGTGTTGACGAGTTGATCAAACCATTGGCCCATTTCGTCGGCCAAAGCATGTTTCAAGATTTCGTATTGTACTTTGGTGAACAGCACAGGCGCAGCGCCCCGCAATGGATAGTTGCCTGGCCATTGGGCCAGTGTATCGCGCAATTGGGCGTGTAGCTGGTTGGTGGGCTGCAACATGGCTGCCCACAGATGGGCTCGTGCTGCCTGCAGGGGCGAGGTGGTTTCTAATTGCAGTTGCATGCAGTCTTCTGCAGTCCATAGCATTTTTTGCGTCAGCAGCTCGTAGAGACGTAAGTAACGGTCGGGCGGCGTATAGAGCCCAGCTATGTGCCATTGGGGGCGTACCCAGCGCGGATTCTGATTGGCCGAGGCGATAAAGCCTTCGGGTGGATTGATTAGATGCGGGTTTTCGTCAAAAGGAAGCCAGCCTTTGGGATCGTCTGTTCCGCTGGCACCGTCTAGTATAAAGGCTGGATTAACGTGGGCAGGACGTTGTGGAATTTTGCCAGTACCCCACCACGCGTAGTTACCTCGTGCGTCGGCGTAGATGAGGTTGAGTCCCAACCAGTCGACTTGTGCTGCAGCTGCGGCAATCTGCTCGATGTTTTGTGCTTGGTTGAATGCCCATACTACTTCGAGCATTTTAGTAGGATACAGCACTACAGGCCACCACAGTGCCACGCTCTTACCCTTGAGTGGCGCAATGACTTCATCTACAAGGGGCCCATGAGGTGTAGTGCGCACTTCTATGGTTACGGGCTTTTCCCCTTTGATGCGGATAGTTTCGTGTCGGGTGTGCACCGGCACCCATTTGCCTTTGTACATCACTTGATCGGGTTGTTGTGGGTGTAGCCTTTCGGCAAAAAGGTCCATATTGTCGAAAGGGAATATAGTTAGCCCCCAACCCAGACTATCGTTGTGTCCGATGACACCAAAGGGTACCCCGGCTAAATAGTGGCCCATAAAGCGAAAGCCTGGATATTCCAGATGTGCTTCGTACCATACGGCTGGCTGCCCAAACTTGATGTGCGTGTCGTTGGCTAAGAGTGTATGGCCTGAAGCACTCTTTTGTGGTCCGATTACCCAAGCATTTGAGCCAGTCCATAGTGGGAGGCCTGCTGCTTCTAAGTACTGCTCAATTTGTTGACCGATACTGCCTTCTATTGGTATGGATGGTGCCTGCGTCGCTTGCTGGTGACTGTCGTAGAAGGCCCATCTTTGGAAGAAAGCTTCGCCCAGGCTATCGCGCAAGGCCGACAAGACGGGCTCTTGGGCCCAGTTGGGTGCAAAGCCCAAGCACATGTAGCCAATAGTCGTGTAGATATCGGCAGGTGTAAAGAACTCAGGTGTGTAGCGCAGCATGCCAAACTCGGGGGGCAGGCGTGCTTCGGCAATGAAAGCGTTGATGCCATCCAGGTAGGCCTGTGCAGCTTGTACCATGGGGCAGCTTGTGTCGCCAAACACTTGGCTGGCAGTTTGTTCTGCCATGTGTCGTATGCCGAGCGTGCGAAAGAACTTATCGGACTCGAGTAAGGCGGGGCCCAGCAGTTCGGCCAGGCGCCCCGACGTGAGGCGGCGAATCATTTCCATTTGGAAGAGACGCTCTTGTCCATGTACATAGCCCAACGCCATATAGGCGTCATACATGTTTTTCGCTTGGATGTGTGGGATGCCCAAGGTGTCGAACCATATTTGTACGGGGTGATGGAGGCCTACTAATGTGACTTGCCCTTCGTAATATGGGCAATGCGTGCGCTTGTAATACCAGATGCCTGCGGCGAAGGCAATGGCTACCATCAATAGGAAGATAAGGGTGTACTTGAGGAGTCGCATCACAGTGATTTTAAATGAGAAAGATGGCGAAAGCTATTGGGGGGTGGTACTCATGAGTTGCCATGCTGCATGCACTTCAGTGACGGGCAGCTTGCACACCTTGTTTTGGCAAACATAAATAAAGGTTTGCCCTTCTTGTAGTTTGTCTTGGAGCAGTTCAAGGCTCCCTTCTTCGATGCCGCCCAGTAGCAAAGCATTGGGCAGGTAGTGCCGGGCTAGCGAGTCGCGCAAGTTGCTGGCTTTGGGCCCGACGATGGCCACTTCCCAAGGAGGGGTCAGATGGCGCAAGTATAGGCGGCACCAGTTGGAGTAGAACGCCAACTGCTGGTGTGCCATGACGGTGGGCATAATGGCCAGCACCATGTCGCGGCTGCGCTGCAAGTACGTGGTGTCGTAGAAGAAGTGCCCCAGCTCGAACAGTACGTGCCCCATGACGGAGTTGGACGAGGGAATGACGTTGTCTTCTACTTCTTTGCGGCGGCTGATCAGTGCATCGGCCTGTGTGTGGTCGGTGTAGAAAAGTAGCGGGTGATCGTCGTCGCTAAAATGTGCCAGGGCGTAAGTGGCGAGTTTGCGTGCGCGATGGAGCCACGATTCATCGAATGTGATCTGATACAGGGCAATAAAGGCTTTGGCTACCAGTGCATAGTCGTCGAGAAAGGCATCGATGGTAGCTCGGCCTTCCTTGTAGTTGCGCCACAGATGGCCCGAGTCCTCGTCCATCATCTTGTCGGCTAAGAAAAGGCCGTTGCGCACAGCCATTTGCCGAAAGGCCTCATGACCTAAGGCACGAAAGGCATCGGCAAATCCCATGAGCATGAGGGCATTCCAGGATGCAAGGATCTTGTCGTCAAGTGCAGGCGGCACGCGTTGTTGTCGTGCAGTGAGGAGCTTTTTCTTGGCTTGTGTTAAAAGCTGTTGCACCTGTATGGCTGACAGCTTTAGTTCTTCAGCTACTTGCGTTTCGCTGCGCGCTACGTGGAGCACGTTTTTACCCGCTTCCCAATTGCCCCGTTTAGTAATGCCCCAGTAGCGTTTGGCTACTTGTGCTTCTTGAGGTGTGAGCAGTGAATCAATTTCGGCCTCAGTCCATATGTAGTACTTACCTTCTTCGCCTTCGCTGTCGGCATCGAGCGAGGAGTAAAAGGCACCTTCTTCACTGGTCAGCTTGCGCGCTACGAAGTGGGCCGTGGCCTCTACGATCTGTGCGTACAGCGGCTTTTGCGTAAGCTGATAGGCGTGTGCATAGAGGCTGAGCAGCTGGCCATTGTCGTACAACATCTTTTCGAAATGAGGTACTAGCCAGCGTGCATCGGTACTGTAGCGCGCAAAGCCACCACTTAGCTGGTCGTAGATGCCGCCGCGTGCCATGTGGTCGAGTGTGGTCAGCGCAGCCTGTAGTGCTTCTGGTGCGTGGAGGTAGTGATGCCATTCGAGCAAGAGTTCCCAATTGGTTGGCATGGGGAACTTGGGGGTGCCTTGCCGCCCACCGTGCTTGACATCTATCTGTTGGAGAAAAGACTGGACGAGCAGCTGCAAGCTGTCGGTAGAAAAGTCGTGGCTGCTGGTGCCAATGGGCAGGTCGGCCAAGGCTTGAATACCCTGCGTGAGCTGCTCGGCATACTGTGCTACCTTCTGGCGGTCGTTTTTCCACAACTCGGCAAAGTAGTGCAGTATCTCTAACCATTGTTTTTTGGGAAAATAGGTGCCAGCCCATACAGGACGGCCATCGGGCAGTGCAAAGACGTTGAGGGGCCATCCGCAGCCGCGTTGCGAAGCCAGCTGGCAGGCAGTCATGTACACGTCATCCACATCGGGGCGCTCTTCGCGATCGACTTTGATGCTGACAAAGTGCTCGTTCATGAAATTGGCCACAGTGGTATCTTCGAACGATTCGCGCTCCATGACATGGCACCAGTGGCAAGCCGAGTAGCCAATGCTGATGAGCAACATCTTTTGCTCGGCCTGTGCCTTCTGTAGGGCTGCTTCGCCCCAAGGATACCAATCGACTGGATTGTGCGCATGTTGTAGTAAATAAGGACTCGTCTCGTGGATAAGGGCATTGGTATAGCGGTGCGTGGTAGGCGTGCCCTGGCGTTGGCAACTAGCCTGTAAGCTCAGCGATGCGACGAGGAATAGAAGTATTCGAAATTGCATGATAAAGGTGGAATTGATGGATTTGTAATTGGAAATACCTGAGTGGAGCCACGTCAAAAGAACGAAACTCAGCATTCTTTTCCAATTTGGCGGCAATGTCATTTATTTAGAGGGTACTGTAGCTACAGTAGCTATCGGATTGTGCTTGGAGAAAAGAACTAATGGCGCTTATTGAAGACGTAATTTTAAAAGTTGAAGATGAAGATTGTGCTTGGAGAAAAGAACTAATGGCGCGCATGGCCTTTCGGCAAAAGTCATCCAGCACATAGAGGTGGACACAACGAAAAGGGAATCGGCATTGTCGTTATATGTGCCGATTCCCTTTTAATTGAGAATGGTTGAACCTTGGCCCAAACCCAACTCAGGACTTGAACACTTCAATCTCGTGGGTCTGTACAACCAAATCGGTAAACTTACCCTTGAAGCGAGTGGCTTTTACGATGTGATTGTCGATCCAGTGATAGTTGCCGCCACGGGGTTTGCCCAAAAGCAAACCATGATATTTGAATCCGTGCTTTTTAAGCCATTGCTCGGTCACTTCGCGATGTTCTTCAGTACGAGAGGAAAAAAACGTGATGATGTGCCCTTCGTCGTACCACTTGTTGATGATTTTTAGGGCATCGGGGTAAGGCATAGCGGTAGCCATGCGTTCGGGCTCTTCGTTGGGAATGTCGTCGCAAATGGTGCCATCGATGTCGATGAGAAAGTTTTTGATGTGAGGAGGCAGCATGGGGCTGAGCATCTCGCCTTTTTCGTTGTATAGCGGCTTGAGTTCTTTGTCTCCATCCTTTCTTTCTTGAGCCATAGATCCAGTATGATTTTGTTTGTTGGGCAAAGTTAGTGTAAATACAGCTAAAAGTTGGGAAAGCTGCTTGCCTAAAAGATGATTAGTGCTCCTTAGCAATATCTAGCAAAAAGACATTTTTGGAGAGATAAAATTGCAGGCAGAAACGATGTTTAAAAGGTGATATAATCAGTGGGATTTACGGGTTTCCCCTTGTACCACAGCTCAAAGTGGAGGTGAGGCCCATCGGTGAGTTCACCTGTGTTTCCGATAATAGCTACGGCCTCACCGGCTTTGACGTAGTCGCCTACGCGTTTGAGCAAGCTGGAGTTGTGTTTGTAAAAAGTCACGACATTGTTGGGGTGCTGGATTGCCAGCGTATTGCCCGTTTCGAGCGTCCAGTCGGCAAAGACGACCCAGCCATCCATGGCTGCTTTGATGGGCGTGTTTTGTGGGGCAAGGATGTCGATACCAAGGTGCTTACCAGGGATATATCCTTCACTGATTTCGCCATGTATAGGCGGTACGAAGTAGAGTTGTTCGAGTGGTACATCGCGTGGGGAGACGTTGAGTGGCTTAGATGCATTGGCAGTGAGCTCTTCGAGCTCGACCTCCTGCCGTAGGAGCTCTTCTTCTTGGCTGTGGCCTACGACCAGTAGTTCTAAAGAGTCGTCTTCGCCTGAGAGTGTTTGAGGTTTTTGTGCGCTGGTATCTACTTCAGCAGTAAGCATTCGGCGAAAGTGCTCGGTATAGACGCGGTGGGCTTCGACGAGTTGTTCTAGAGAATCGAGCTGTTGGTAGATCAATATCAGCTCGTGATCGCGGTTCACGTCGCCATATCCCGGCATGATGCGTTTGAGCGGGGTGTAGGCAATGAGTAAGAGGATAATCACCACTACACTCACAATCAAGGTAGAGAGTAGTATGTAGACATTGAGCAAAGAGAGGCGATAAGAGCCGACCTCCTCGAAGGTCTCGTTGTTCATAATCACGAGCCTATAGGTATGTTGCAAGCGCTCGCGCCAGCTTCGTTGCTCCGTATTGTCTTGAGACATGGCCATTATTGTTCTTGCTATTTAAAATATTTTTGCCATTAGCATGTTTAGTGCTTAGCAAGCATCTTGCACACACCTGTTATTTGCCCTAAAGCACATGAGTAATGATCGCGATTATGTGGTGTAAGTCTTGCTAATGAGCTTTCTTTGCGTGACATGTGGATCCGTTTTTGTGTAAGCAGAGGGCAGATGTTGCTGCACGCAAAAAACGAACTCAAAATTCGGAATTAATTCCATTAGGGCCAATTCCCAACACTTAAATGAGACTGATGTTGCTTCGAAGAAGGATAGTCACCTGGATTGTGGTCGTCTTGGCCAGTACTTGGTTGGTGGGCTGCGTGACGGAAAAAAAGAAGGGCTCGCGTTCGGCTTTAGGTAAGTTGTACGAGAACACTACGGCGCGCTATAATGGGTATTACAATGCTACTGTCTTGCTCGACGAGGCACTGTGGGCACTCAATGAGCAACACCAAGACAACTTCAATGCCTTGCTGCCACTGTATCCTTACATGGCAGCAGATAATGTCCGATCGGTAAGTGGCTCTTTGGATGAAGCCATAAAAAAAGTGTCGAGAGTAGTGACTTTGCATCGTTCCAGCCGTTGGACTGACGATTGCTACTTGCTGATGGGTAAAGCGCAGTTTTTGAAAAGGGATTACGAGTCGGCCGAAGCGACTTTGGAATATCTGGTTGAGGAATTTCCACCAGATAACCCCATAAAAGACCAATCAGCTGTAAAAAAAGACAAACCCACCCCATCACAGCGAAAGAAGGCCATAAAAGTGGCCAAAAAAACTCGTGAAAAAACGCGCAAGGAACGCGAAAAGGAGATTAAAAGGAAGCGCAAAGAGCGCGAAAAGGAGCGCAAGCGCTACAAAAAAGAGATCGCGCGTCTGCGCAAAGCGCGTAAAAAAGGCAAAACCCTTCCTGCGCGTACGAAGAAAGCCACTCCCGCTACCGATCAGCCACCCAAAAAGGAAGTGTCGCAACAGAGTCAAGAAACCGACCCGCCAGCTGAGCCCGTGGTACAGTCCAACCCAGTCGATACGGGTGGAATGATTCGCCTAGGAACAGTAGGTGCTCAATCGTTTGTTGGGCAATCCCAGCATGGCCCCCTCGATAAGATCAAACACCGCCCAGCCTATCACGAAGGAATGCTGTGGCTGGCGCGTGCCTATACAGAACGGGGCCGCACGACTGAAGCACATCGAATCCTGACCCAGATGATGGAGTCGGAAGGTACTTATGAGGAGTTGCGCAAAGAGGTGGCACTGGCATTAGCATGGCTGTACCTCAAGGAAAACAAGCCAGTAGAAGCCTTGCCCTGGCTCGATGAAGCCATTACGCGTACACGACGTGGCCCTGAAAAGGCGCGCTATTACTTCATCAAAGGGCAACTCCTACAACAGTTGGGCCGCACGGCTAAAGCGGCACGAGCCTTTGAGTTGGTGGGCAAATCAGGCGCTACTTATGAGCTGGTATTCAATGCCCAGCTCAATCAGGTGTACATGCGCTGGCTTAATAAGCAGGAGACTGCCGAGACTGCCATCCAGCAGCTACAACGCATGCTCAAAGATGAAAAGAACACCGATTATCACGATCGCATCTATTTTATCATGGCCAAAATTGCGCTGGACAATGGCAAAAGGGATCAAGCTATAGCTTGGCTGCAACAATCGGTTCAGACCAATACTCAAGACCAGGCTCAAAAGGCCGAATCGTATCTGATGCTGGCCGATCTGTATTTCGAAGATGGGCGCTATGTAGAAGCCAAAGACGGCTACGAAGCTGCCTTACAGGCCATGAGTAAGCAACATCCGCGCTATGCGGCGGTGAAACGCCTGGCCGATCACCTTACAGATATAGCCAAGTATATCCAAACTATCGAATTGCAGGATAGCCTATTGGCAATTAGCCGCATGTCGGAAGCCGAAAAACTCAAACTGGCCAAGCGCATCAAAAAAGAACAGGAAGAACGCCGCCGCCAAGCACTACTGGCCAACTCGAAAGGAGTCACCCCCGCTTCGACGATCAATAAAAACAATCCACGTGCAGGAAGTATCGCTATGGCTGGCACCAATGGAGCACGAGCCGTACCTTTAGCTACATCAGGTAGCTCGTCTTTTTTTGCCTATGATGATCGCGCATTGCGCAAAGGGCTGCGCGACTTCAAGCGCGTATGGGGCGATCGCCCCTTAGTCGATAACTGGCGGCTGGCAAGTAAGATAAAAGGTGCGCACGATGAGACAGTCGAAGGTGTCGAGGACCAAGTCGCCGTACAAGTCAGTGAGGAAGACCTCTCTTCAATCTTAGCCGATGTGCCCGATACGGAAGAAGAAGTGCAAAAAGCGCATACCACCATCATGGAAGCCATGTTCAAGTTGGGCGGGCTGTACCGCCAAAAACTGCAAGCATACGACAAAGCTGCCGCTACGCTAGAGCAACTCCTGAAGCGCTATCCCGATAATCCTTACAAACTCGATGCGCTCTATCTGCTCTATCTGACTTATTCGGAAATGGGCAATACCCAAAAAGCCAACCAGTACAAAGAGCTGATCGTCGCCCAATATCCCACTTCCGATTATGCGCGTTTGTTGTCCGATCCCAATTATGCACGGGCATTTCAAGACAAACAGCAAGAAGTAGCGAACTATTATCAACAGACCTATGCGCTTTTTGAGCAAGGCCAATACGAACAGGTGATTCAGCGAGTAGATCAAGTAGGGCCCAAGTTTGGCTCCAAACACGAATTAATGCCGCGCTTTGCCTTGCTCAAAGCGATGAGCTTGGGTGCTGTACAGGGAAAAGATGCCTATGTCAATGCGCTGAAAGACCTCATTGGCCGTTGGCCCGACACTCCTGAGGCCGTGCGTGCTCGGGAGATTCTGCGTCTGTTGGGTGTCAAAGTGGGCAAGGCACCTATAGCCAGCCTCACGCAAGGAAAGGATGCGCTTAAAGATTCCCCTTTCAAGTACGAGGAAGGCAAATTGCACTACGTATTGGCCGTGTTTGAACCAGGTGTACAACTCAACCAGGCCAAGGCCAACATTGCCGACTACAACGGCAAATACCACCGCCTGGATAAGCTGCGCATTTCCAACATCTATCTGGGCCCGCCTAACGATCCGACCAAATTGCCACTGATCGTCATTCGCCGTTTCCCCAACAAAGAAAAAGCCATGGCCTATTACGAAGGAGTTATGGCCAATAAAGAGGAATTTGTCAAACAAGACATTCCTTTCGAAGTATATCCCATTACTCAAAACAACTATCGCGAGGTGCTCAAGCAGAAATCACTCGATGGTTATCGCGCCTTCTTTGAGACTTACTATTTGGGGCAGGTCAATGGCCAATGAGGTAGAGAAGTGACGCATGGAAAAGAGGCAAACTGGCAGTAGAACGTGATGTGCTGTGCTGCCAGTTTGCTTTATTTAGAACCCTATTTTTTCCATGTCGGGTGTTTCCCGTGGCCTGTGTGCTCCGCCATTTTGCATGTGGCTGAATCGATAAGTAAACGACATGCTTGCCGCACGCACCATGCGTCGCTGTCACAGCTCTTGTTCGAGCTGACTGTCGGCGGTGTGTAGTTTGAAACGCATGGTATTTAGCGGGTCGCGCACGCGCAAGCTCAACGTGCTTTTGTCCGACAATACAGGTAAGTAGCAAGCTGATGCCGGCCATGAAGATGCCTGCCATAGTTGCCTTGCGGCAAAATGCGTGGCCCGCGGTATCGCGTGTTGCACTGCAGGCTTATGCATGCTGGCAGGCAGAACATCTGGCTAAGGCGACTAGCCCCTACAATGGCCTCATTGTTAAACTCGAGGTCAATGCTCTACAGGTCGAGGCTACCTTGCAGGTATCAACAATCAACTCGGTGCCCCAGGCCCAACGCATACCGGCGTTTTGATGGATGCCTACCGTAGTTTGATTGTCAATGGTTTGGAGGATGCGCTGGATGACATCGCTGGTTTGGTGGTAGCAGTGCATGGCCCACATTGGCTATTTGGAGATATTGCTTCCACATTACCTTAGCAGCGAAAGAGTTGAATTTGCCAACTCAGCGGGTGATCACTCCTCCTAAAACTGCGCAGAGGAACTCGGCGGTGTACGGTTTGCTATTTGGAGCTCGTCGAAGAGTGATTTTTTTACTCTCTAAAAGGAGAAGTGAACCTTATTTATACTTTTTTGTATAAATTGCGGCTCGAATCAAAACTTAGTCTAAATAACCCAACCTTGTTTTTGGTTTTTTTGATTGATATTCAATTAGTTGTCTTTTTTTAAAAGATTCGTCCATGAGCGATAGCATGCAAACTCTCGAAGCCCACACCCGTAGTGAGTACAAATATGGCTTCACGACCGATATTGAGACGGAAGTTTTTCCCAAAGGGCTCAACGAGGACATCATCCGTCGCCTTTCGGCAAAGAAGGAAGAGCCCGAATGGCTGCTCGAGTTTCGACTCAAGGCCTATCGCCATTGGCTGACGCTGAAAGAGCCGCATTGGGCCAATGTACACTACGACCCCATTGACTACCAGGATATTATCTATTATGCTTCTCCTAAGAAAAAGCCCAAGTACAATAGCTTAGACGAGGTGGACCCCGAGTTGCTGCGCACTTTTGAGCGCTTAGGTATCCCATTAGAAGAGCAAAAGCTACTGGCAGGAGTCGCTGTAGATGCTGTGCTCGACAGCGTCTCGGTGGCTACTACTTACAAGGAGAAACTGGCCGAATTGGGTATTATCTTCTGTTCTTTCTCTGAGGCCGTTAAAGAACATCCCGAGCTGGTGCGCAAGTATCTGGGTACAGTAGTGCCTTATACCGACAATTTCTTTGCGGCGCTCAACTCGGCAGTGTTCAGCGATGGTTCCTTTGTGTATATCCCCAAAGGGGTGCGCTGCCCCATGGAGTTGAGCACTTATTTCCGCATCAATGCTGCCAATACAGGCCAGTTTGAACGCACACTCATTGTAGCTGAAGCGGGCAGCTATGTCAGCTATCTGGAAGGTTGCACCGCTCCGATGCGCGACGAAAATCAGCTCCATGCAGCCGTAGTAGAGCTGATCGCTATGGACGATGCCTACATCAAGTACTCTACAGTGCAAAACTGGTATCCAGGTGATAAAGACGGCAAAGGTGGAATCTACAACTTTGTCACCAAACGTGGGTTGTGTGCAGGAAAACGCTCGCGCATCTCGTGGACGCAGGTAGAAACGGGTTCTGCCATTACCTGGAAGTACCCCTCGTGCATTCTCAAAGGTGATGATAGTATCGGCGAGTTTTACAGCGTGGCAGTTACCAACAACCGCCAACAAGCCGATACGGGCACCAAGATGATCCACATTGGCAAAAACACGCGTAGTACTATCGTGTCGAAAGGGATCTCTGCCGGCTATAGCCAAAATTCGTATCGCGGTCTTGTGAAGATTGGCAAGCGTGCCACCAATGCCCACAATTTTTCGCAGTGCGACTCACTGCTGATGGGTGATAAATGTGGCGCACATACCTTCCCCTACCTGGAAGTGGAAAACGATACGGCGCGCGTAGAGCACGAGGCCACTACTTCCAAGATTGGTGAAGATCAACTCTTTTACCTCCAACAGCGGGGATTGAGTGAGGAAGATGCCATCAACATGATCGTGAACGGCTATTGCAAGGAAGTTTTCCAAGAACTACCCATGGAGTTTGCCGCTGAGGCGCAAAAACTGTTAGCCATCAGTTTAGAAGGAAGTGTGGGATGATCGGGCTGTTGCCCCTTTTTAAGTTGTTAAAAAAATTACAAGACCAATGCTCACAATCAAAAATTTGCACGTTTCCGTAGAAGACAAAGAAATCCTGAGAGGAATAAACTTGCAGGTAAACGCAGGCGAAGTACACGCCATTATGGGCCCCAATGGATCGGGCAAGAGCACGCTAGCCAACGTGTTAGCTGGGCGAGAAGATTACGAAGTGACACAAGGAGAGGTTATTTTTAATGGACAAGATCTGCTCGACATGGAAGTGGATGAGCGAGCTCATGCAGGAGTTTTTATGGCATTTCAATATCCTGTAGAAATTCCAGGAGTGAGTATGGCTACTTTTCTCAAGTCGGCAATCAATGCTATGCGCGTAGTGCGAGGACAAGAGGAGCTGGGTCCTGCGCAGATGCTCAAATTTATTCGCGAACGACTCCGCATGCTCGGCATGGATGAGTCGGTGTTGAGGCGCTCGCTCAACGAGGGCTTTAGCGGTGGTGAAAAAAAGCGCAACGAGATGTTACAAATGGCCTTGCTCGAGCCTACTTTAGCCATCCTCGACGAAACTGACTCGGGCCTCGACATCGATGCGCTGCGCATCGTAGCAGATGCCGTCAATAAGTTGCGCAGCCCTGAGCGTGCTTTTATCATTGTGACGCATTACCAGCGCTTACTCAACTATATTGTGCCCGACTATGTACACGTACTCTACGATGGCCGCATTGTGCGTTCGGGTGGAAAAGAGCTAGCGCTTGAGCTGGAAGCACGTGGCTATGACTGGATCAAGGAAGAAGTGGCGGCAGGCTGAGTGTGGTATTTTCAGAAGAGAATTATTGAGTATTTAAAAGCGAACACATCCATGGCCATTACGACATCTGTACATACGCAAAAAGATTTGTTGACTCACTTTCAGCAGCTGGCCCTACAGATGCTGGGCTCAAATGGGCAACAGGCATCGCGTTGGGCCACTTTGCGTCGAGCTGCTATTGAGCGTTTGCCCGCGGTGCGTTTCCCCACACGCCGCGATGAAGATTGGAAATACACCAGTGTCAGTGCGATCACTAATGAGACGTGGGCACTCGGGCGTGCTGTGCCTATAGCTGCTGAAGACCTCTCACGCGCTTTCTTTGACGGGCTGGATGCTTTGCGCATCGTGTTCGTCAACGGCATATGGCAGCCCGAGCTGTCCACACCGCTGAGTGAATGGCCCAAAGGCCTGACGCTTCAGCCACTTGTTGAAGCAGTAGATCGGCATGGCAACGAGTGGGTAGTACAAGTGCTCAAACAGCGCCTCTCACACGTCAATCCCTTCGTCACACTCAATACTGCCTTGAGCCAGGATGGGATGCTGCTGCAAACTGCAGCAAGCGCATGCATCGACCTACCTGTCCATTGCGTGTTTATTGCCACAGAGCAAGATGAGCCCTTCGTGCAGGCACCTCAGCTTTTTGTAGATGCACATCCCAATAGCAAGCTGACTTTCATTGAGCACTATTTGCCGCAAGGCACTGCAGCGCCTCGGTATTTTACTTGTGCCACCACGCAAGTGCGCGTAGCAGCAAATGCAGAAGTGCATCACTATCGGCTACAACGAGAGGGTGCTTGGGGGCGTCAAATCAACTATTGTGCTGTAACGCAAGCACGTGACAGTCGGTACTACAGCTATGCTACTGATCTGGGTGGTATGCTGGTGCGCAACAACCAGGATGTCATTTTGGAAGCATCTAATACAGAGACCTTTCTCAATGGCGTGTATTTGTTGGGTGGCGAACAACACGTCGACAACCAGACTTTTATGGATCATGCCGTGCCTCATTGCCAGAGCAATGAGCTATACAAGGGGATCGTCATGGGCAAGGCGCGTGGCGTCTTTAACGGCAAAGTATTGGTGCGTCCCGATGCACAAAAGACCAATGCTTTCCAGCAAAACAGTACGTTGCTGCTGTCGCCTACGGCGGTAATGGATGCCAAACCCCAACTCGAGATATTTGCCGATGATGTGCGCTGTAGCCATGGTGCGACCATCGGTCAACTCGACGAAAACGCCATATTCTATTTGCGCACGCGTGGCCTTTCGGAAAAAGAAGCGCGCAAGTTGTTGCAATTTGCCTTTGTAGCAGAAGTGCTCGACCGCATGCCCGATGAGCCGGTGCGCCAAGCGGTGTGCCAACTGGTACAAGACAAACTCGATGAGTTGAGCTAAGTGTTTTTCAAATTTGGCGCAAAGCGAAGTATCGCTTCGCCTTGTGCCTTTGCCGGCTGTACGCATAAGGCGTTTTGCGCAAGCCGGCATGAGCCAAAAGCTATTCATCCATGACTGCTCCTGCTATTCGCCCATCTCCTTTTGATGTGGCGCGCGTACGCGCTGATTTCCCCATATTGCAACGACAGATGAACGGCCAGCCGCTGGTCTTTCTCGACTCAGCAGCCTCGAGCCAAAAGCCCGTACAAGTGTTGGAAGCAATGGATCGCTACTATCGGCAGCATCACGCCAACGTGCATCGAGGTGTATATCAGCTGAGCCAAGAAGCGACCGATATGTTCGAGGAGGCACGCCGTGCTGTGGCGCGCTTCATCCATGCCCCTTCCGAAGAGGAAGTCATCTTTGTGCGCGGTACTACCGAAGCCATCAACCTGGTAGCCAGCAGTTTTGGCAGATCCTTTTTGAAAGAAGGCGATGAGGTGCTCATCACGTGGATGGAGCACCACTCCAACATCGTGCCGTGGCAGCTCATCTGCGAACAGACTGGCGCGCGGCTGCGCGTAGTGCCCATCAGCGACGAAGGCGTGTTGGACATGGAGGCTTTTGCCAAAATGATCGAAGGTCCCGTGAAAATTGTAGCTGTAACACATGTATCCAATACCTTAGGTACGGTCAATCCCATTCGGCAGATCGTGGACATGGCACACGAGCGAGGCATACCTGTTTTGGCCGATGGCGCTCAAGCTGTACCTCACATGCCGATCGATGTACAAGCGTTGGACGTCGACTTTTACGCTTTCAGTGGGCATAAAATGTATGGGCCTACAGGTATTGGCGTGCTCTATGGCAAGCGTCAATGGCTGGAAAAGATGCCACCTTATCACGGTGGTGGCGAGATGATTGCGCGCGTCACCTTTGAAAAGACCACCTGGAATGAGCTGCCCTTCAAATTTGAAGCGGGCACGCCCGATATCGCAGGTACTGTAGGCCTGCATGCCGCCATCGACTACATCGAATCGGTAGGGCGTGAGGCCATTGCAGCACATGAGGGCGAGTTGTTGCGCTATGGCATGGAACTGTTGGCACCAATACCGGGCATGCGCCTTATCGGTACTGCACCGAAAAAAGCTGGCGTGATCTCCTTTGTCGTGGATGGTGCGCATCCTTACGACTTGGGCACGCTGCTCGACAAAATGGGTATAGCGGTGCGCACCGGCCATCATTGTACCGAGCCATTGATGGATCGCTTTGGCGTGCCAGGTACTGTACGCGCTTCGTTGGGCATATACAATACGCCTGAAGAGCTCGAATATTTGGCGAAAGCCGTAGAGAAAGCCGCCCACATGTTGCGCTAAACTCGTAATGTAGGGTGTCCGAAAACGAGTTGCGTGAATCTGAAAAAATACAGGTATGACGATCAATGAAATACAAGACGAAATCATCGATGAGTTTTCCCTGTTTGGCGACTGGATGGAAAGGTACGAATACATCATCGACCTGGGGAAAAACTTGCCGCTCATCGATGAGCAATACAAAACCGACGATTACCTGGTGCGTGGCTGTCAAAGCCGCGTGTGGCTACATGCCCGGCTCGACGAGCAGGGCAAGGTGCAGTACACTGCCGATAGCGATGCGGTGATTACCAAGGGCATCATCGCGTTGCTCATCCGCGTGCTGTCGGGGCATGCACCGCGCGAAATCCTCGATGCTGAGCTGTATTTTATCGATCGCATTGGACTAAAGGAACACCTGTCGCCTACGCGTAGCAATGGCTTGGTCAGCATGCTCAAGCAGATGAAGATGTATGCCTTGGCTTTTCAGAAACAACTGGAAAAAATCTGAGTGCCTTATGGACAGCGAACGCCTTAAAAATGAAGTAATTAAGGCCCTTAAAACAGTGCACGACCCCGAAATACCCGTCGATATTTACGAACTGGGGCTCATCTACGAGCTCAAAGTCCAGGATGAGGGTAAAGTGTATATCCGCATGACGCTTACTTCGCCCATGTGTCCTGTAGCTGAGTCGCTTCCCATGGAAGTACAGCAAAAAGTACTCGAAGTGCCTGGTGTGCGCGATGTAGATCTCGAGGTTGTTTTCGATCCGCCATGGAGCAAGGAACGCATGAGCGAAGAGGCCCGCCTCGTACTCGACATGTTTTGATGATGGTCTTTGGGCCGCACTGCTCAATTTGATATTATGAAAATTACTGCCCAAGACGAATACGGACTGCGCCTGCTGTTGCAAATAGCGCGGGCTAACCAAAATGAAGGGCTCAGCATTAGCCAGTTGAGTGAACTGGAGGGCCTATCACCTTCTTATGTAGGCAAACTCACGCGGCAGTTACGCCTGGCAGGTTTTATCGAGAGTACACGTGGCCAAAAGGGAGGCTATGTGCTGAGCCGCCCCGCTGATCAAATACTGGTCAAAGATGTGTTGCGCACCTTAGGAGGGCCATTGTTCGACGAGTCGTTTTGCAACAGCCATTCGGGGGGCTTTCGATTTTGCACCAATTCTGTAGACTGCTCGTTGCGCTCGCTGTGGACGATGATTCAACAGGCTGTAGATCATGTCTTGGCCGACCTGACGTTGCAAGATCTCATCCAACCCAAACGCACGCTGGAACCCTTGTTCGAATCATTGAGCCAAAAGGGTAATTCATCCGACTAAAGTGCCTGGAATCTTTGAGGGGCAGTTGTATGTTCTCCGCTATTTTGCACCAGTACTTGGGGTAAACCCTATCTTTCCCTATCCTGTACACGCTTTAATGCTGCCTCATGATTGCCAGAATATCCCCCCTACAGCAGGCATGTGCGCTCATAGTGACGAGCTGCATGTGTGGCCTTTCGGCAAATGCACAAGTAGCTTTTGAAGATGTCAGCGATCTACTTGGTTATGCTTTTCACTCGGGCATTGCAGTGGGTGTGTCCGATATCGACAACGACGGCTATGACGATCTGTTGATCATGGATCAAGGCACTACGCTGTACATTGCCTGGCACTCCCCAGACAGTACGGGCTTTACGGTAGAGGAAGTTGGTCCGTTAGCAGATGAATCCGTGTGGAGCATGTGCGCTGCTGACTTGAATAACGACGGCTGGCTCGAGATCGTGACTGGAGGCTTTTACGACAACCTCAAACTGACAATCCACTCACTGGCCGATTCGACCTGGTATACAGAAGAGGTGCCTCAGAGCAATATCTTTGTTCAGGGATCTAACATGGCTGATGCCAACAACGATGGCTGGCTCGACCTGTTCGCCTGCCACGACGATGGCGCCCCGCGCCTCTGGCTCAACGATGGGGTGGGACTCCTCTTCCCCGCTTTCGATTTTATCGATTTCAGCACCGTGCCGCCTTCTGACAACTCGGGCAACTACGGCAGCGTGTGGACTGACTTCGATACCGATGGCGATATCGATTTGTACATCGCCAAATGCCGACAAGGAGTGAATAACCCAGAAGATGCGCGCCGCATCAATGTCTTGTACGAAAACAACGGGCAGTCTCAATACTCGGAACAAGCCCAACAATATGGCTTGCGCATTGCACGACAGTCTTGGACGGCTGAATTTCAGGATATCGACAACGATGGCGACTTCGATGCCCTCATTACCAATCACGATGCACCTTCTCAGTTGCTCGAAAACAGAGATGGTGTATTTGTCGATATATCCACTGAAGCGGGGTTTGATGCGTCCGAATCCTTTTTGCAAGGCATCATGCGCGATGTCGACAACGATGGCTTTGTCGATATTTTATTGGCTTCACCGCCGCGCCTTTGGCTCAACAACGGCGATAAGACTTTCACGCTGCTCAATATTCCGCCCTTTACAGATAAAATGCTGAGCTTGGCTACTGGCGACCTCAATCACGATGGCTTTCTGGATGTGTATGTATCTAAAGGCAATGCATATACAAATCCTTCTTTTGTGCCCGATGCTTTGTGGTTTAATGCTGGCAATGATCATCACTGGTTGGCTTTTTCTTTGGAGGGTATAGCGTCGAATAAGCGCGGCGTAGGGGCGCTTATCGAGCTACATGGCCCCTGGGGCATTCAGCTACGCGAAATACGTGCAGGTGAAAGCTACGGCATACAGAATAGCTTGCAAGCTCACTTCGGACTGGGCTCGTGGACGCAAGCGGACTACGTGGTTGTGCGCTGGCCTTCGGGCATAGTGGATGTGTGGGCGGATGTAGCAGCTGATCAGTACTTGCACCTAGTAGAAGGCACTACCTGCCAGAGCGATACACTTGCCCTATCGGCTGAGGGCATCCAATATCTCTGCTCGGGCGATACGCTGAGTGTAAGCGTGGATGCGCCAGCTGGCAGCACCGTATTGTGGAATGATGGCACACAGGGCGCAATGCGCTTACTTACCCAATACGGCACCTACCGAGCTGTGGTCGTGCACGCTGATGGTTGTGTGTCTCCTACTGGAGTGGTGAAGGTGCGCATGCCCGAACAGATCGAACCACCCTACATCTTGGTGAATAACTACAATGAGCCCCAGTGTGCTGGCGATACCGTGCTACTGACGGCTTCTAATGCGGAGCTTTCGGTGATGTGGCATACAGGCGATACGTTACCTACATTGGCCGCCACGCAGAGTGGGACCTACTACTTGTACTATTACCAGGGGGCGTGTGGTGTGGCACTTGCCGATTCTGTCGTACTCGATTTTTTGCCTGCTCCCGAACCCATGGTATTTCCCGATACGGTAGCACAAGGTGAGCCAGCAGTGCTCACCGCCTTGAGTGATGGCATGGTACAATGGTACGTTCATCCCGACAGCGTGCTGCCTGTGGCTTGGGGCGATACACTGTGGTTGCCTCAGACCGATACCACACGTACTTTCTGGGTGGCTAGTGTGTATGCCTATGGTGCCGATACCACGCATGTGGGTATGGCTTCGCCACAAGGATCACTCTACAGCGACAATACCTTCAATGGAGGAGTCATCTTTGACTGCTATACCCCTTTTGTGTTGCACAGCGTGCGTGTCTTTACCGACACCTATGGACCAAGGCGTATCGAACTGCACAATGACTTAGGCGAGGTGGTCCAAGCACTCGAAGTGGATATTCAGAGCGCGGATACGGTATTGATACTCGACTTTGAGATCGATTCTGGATCAGATTATTTGCTCACTACCAATGCCAATTTTAATGTGGAACACTTGGGCTATGTCAGCCCGCGCTTGCAGCGCTCTGATGAAGGGGTGCAATATCCGTATGAGGTGGAGGGCTTGTTATCCATTCACGATTCGCCTTTTGGCCAGAATTACTACTACTATTTTTACGACTGGGAAGTGTACGTACTCCCACGTATTTGCCAAAGCCAGCAGGTGCCTGTGCAGCTCGTAGTGCTTTCACCTACAGCTACAACTGAAGCTATTGACCAAGTGGCGTATCAACTTTGGCCAAATCCCACTTCTGATTACTTGCGCCTGCGTTTGGTACAACCTGAGTGGGGTGGATACAACTGGCAGTTGCGCATGTGGGATAGTAGGGGCGTGCTCATGGAGCAGCAGCATTTGCCGAAAGGCACTGATTGGCAAATAGATGTGTCTCATTTGCCCAAAGGTATCTACTTTTTAAAGCTACAAAGCGCTATGGGCCAAGTGATCGCCAAGGTAGCATTACATTAAGATGCCTAAATCAGGGCCAAATTTTTACTTTTGCACATCCTACTAAGCGCGGTGTGTGTAGTGCATGCACTTATTCGTAGTGTGCAGCTATGCGCTTTTCCGCAAAGCATAAATCATCTATTCAATGGACTCATTCAATCGCGTTTCCAATATCACGGGCTGGCTTGTATTTGCAATAGCTACTGTGGTGTATGCTTTTTCGATCCAACCCACCACGAGCCTATGGGATTGCGGTGAGTTTATCAGCGGTGCGTACAAGCTGCAGGTAGTACACCCACCCGGTGCGCCGCTATTTTTGTTGGTAGGCCGTGTATTTATCACCATCGCGGATGTGTTTTTCGATCTGGAAGCTCATCCTGAATACATTGCGCGGGCAGTTAATATGATGTCGGGCATTTTTACAGCCTTAGCTGCCATGTTTGTCGCATGGGTGGCTATGATCATGGGGAAGCTGGCTTTGGTAGGGCGTGAGGGCACTACCGGCAAGATGCAGCATATTGCATTGGCGGGCACGGGCTTGGTGGCAGGTTTGGCTACGGCCTTTGCTTCATCTATTTGGTTTTCGGCTGTAGAGGGGGAGGTATATGCCATGTCCACTTTTTTCACGGCCATGACGCTGTGGGCTATGGTGCGCTGGTACAATCTGCCGGACACACCTCAGGCCGATCGCTGGGTGTTGTTTGCGATATTTTCAGCGGGTCTGTCTATTGGCGTACACCTGCTGAGCTTGCTGACGTTTCCGGCCTTGGCCTTGTTATACTACTTCAAAAAGTATCGCGAGCATAGCTGGAAGGGCATGGCGATAGCGGCCGTGATCGGTTTAGTGATGGTAGGCTTTATTCAGAAATTTATCATTGCAGGCATTCCGCAGCTGTGGGCATGGATGGAGCTACTTACAGTCAATGGGTTGGGCATGCCCGTCCATTCGGGTTTGGTGCCCATTTTAGCCATTATTGTCGTAGTGCTTTATCTGGGTTTTCATCAGGCGCGCAAGCGAAACAGCTATGCCTTGCATTTGATTACGGCAGGTGCAGCTTTGATTGTGATTGGTTTTTCGACGATTGGTGTAGTAGTCATTCGGGCTAATGCCAGCCCGCCCATCAATATGAATGATCCGAGCGACCCGATGCGGCTGATCCCTTATCTGAACCGTGAGCAATATGGCGAACGGCCGTTGTTGTATGGTCCGTACTTCGATGCCCAGCCCGTGAGCAATGAGATCGAAGAGCGCTATGGGCGTGTAGGCGATCGATATGAGATCGTAGATGAAAAAGTGACCTATGTATATCGCAGCGCCGACAAGATGTTTTTTCCGCGTATGAGCGATCCGTCGCAAAACAGGCCTGCCATTTATCGTCAATGGATCAACAAGCCTTCGGGCAAACCCACCTTTTTTGACAACCTCGAGTTTTTATTTAGCTACCAGATTGGCTGGATGTACTGGCGCTACTTCATGTGGAATTTTGCCGGAAGGCAAAATGGCGAACAAGGGTTCTATAGCTGGAATAAAAAAAGTGGCCATTGGGCTTCGGGTATCAAGTGGCTCGATGAGCTGCGGCTGTACCATATGGACAAGATGCCTGAAACGATGATGAAACATCGGGCGTGGAACAAATACTTTCTCTTGCCTTTTCTCTTTGGCCTAATGGGGCTGTTTTATCATGCACGGCGTCGGCCCGAAGATTTTCTCGCCTTGCTTACCTTATTTATCATTACTGGCATCGGGATTATCATTTACTCGAATCAGCCGCCTAATGAGCCCCGGGAGCGCGATTACGTGTTAGTGGGATCGTTCTTCACCTTTGCCATTTGGATAGGTATGGGGGTGCTGGCCGTGTTCGAACTGCTTTCGGAGCAGCTGAATATGCGACCTACTACCGCAGCTAGTTTGGCGTCCGTGCTGGTGTTGAGCGCACCGACGGTGATGGGACTCGAGAATTTCGACGATCACAGCCGCCGGCATATCACAGCCCCTCGCGACTACGCAGCTAACTTCCTCGAATCGTGTGCACCCAATGCTATTCTCTTTACCTATGGCGATAACGATACTTATCCGCTTTGGTATGCACAAGAAGTAGAAGGCATACGTACGGACGTGCGCGTAGTCAATCTTAGCCTCATTGCTGTAGACTGGTATATCAACCAGCTGCGCCGCAAAGTGAATGATTCGCCACCTATTAAGTTGTCTATTCCCGCAGAGGCATACCGAGGCCGCAAGCGCAACTCTGTTTTGTACTATAATCCTTCGGGCGTCGATCGCGAAATGAGCTTGCAAGCGGTGCTCGATTTTATTGGCGAGGATCATCCGTTGGTGGGAGCTGGCGGCCGCAAGCTGGATAGCTATCTGCCCACCAAAAAAATCTATTTGCCTATAGACAAAAATAAAGCGCGCCTCCTGGGCATGGTCTCTGATGCAGATAGCACGCGCGTAGTCGATCGCATTCCCATTCGCATTTCGCGCAATTACTTGATCAAAGATGATCTGGCCATACTCGACGTGATTGCCTCAAACATCTGGGAACGACCCATCTACTTTGCTGTGACGTGCAGGCCTGAAAAGATGTTTGGTATGCAGGACTACACGCAGCTCGAAGGGTTGGCCTTGCGCCTAGTACCTGTAAAATCGCCTAGCGATAAGTCTTTGGGTATTTATGGCAGTGGGCGTGTAGCAGTCAATCGCACATATGATGTGGTGATGAACAAGTGGCGCTGGGGCAACTTTGACAAAATGCCACTCTATGTGGATTACTCCTTTGGTCCCAGTGTGCAAAGCATGCGCGTAGTGATGTTGCGCACGGCTCGCGTACTCAATCAGCGCGGCGAAAAGGAGCGAGCAGTGGCGATGTGTGAACAGTACTTCAAAGCTTTTCCGCACTTCAACTTCCCTTATGACTACAATAGCATGTACTTTATCCGCGTCATGGTAGATGCTGGTGCCTACGATAAGGCAAAGCCCCATATCGACATCTTAGCCAAAGAAATGGCTGATTGGCTCGAGTTTTACTTCTCGCTCGATCCGGCTTTGTTGGAGCCGCAAGCTTCCTTTGGGCAGGACTTCGCACTGGCTTTGCGCACCAAAGACGATATACTCAATGTCGTAAAGGCTGCAGGCGACGATGCCTATTACCAAGAGTTGGAAGAATTGTTTGCACCCTACAATTTGGATCGCCTGGTGCAGTGAACCTTGGGCGTTGAGTGGCGTAAAATCGGGGCGAGGCGAGTGATTAGCTGCACCCCGATTTTCTTTTTTTTGTGAAAAAGAAACAAATTATGGCCCAAAAGACAGTTGCTATTGGTTGTGATCATGCTGGCTTTCCGCTCAAGCGCGTGGCGCTGGCTATTGTCGAAAAGCGAGGATACGAAGTACTCGACTTTGGCACGGACTCGGAATCCTCTGTAGATTATCCCGACTTTGTACATCCCGTAGGCGAGGCAATCGATTCGGGTAAAGCGCAATGTGGCATTGTTATTTGCGGCAGTGGCAATGGCGTGGCCATGACTGTAAACAAGCATCAGAGGGTGCGTGCAGCCTTGTGCTGGAACGAAGAGCTGGCCTCATTGGCTCGCCGCCACAACGATGCCAATGTCTTGGCGCTGCCGGCGCGCTTTATCAGTCCGGAAAATGCCGCTGACATAATTGAAATCTTCCTCGATACAGCCTTTGAACGAGGGCGCCATGAACGTCGAGTGGGGAAAATCACTTGTGGCAGTTGCTAAGTGACGTAAAACGAACGCTTTGACGCAAAAGCTTCGACTGTTCCCCAATTTGGTACAAGCAGTAGTAGCCGTTCTGCTGGAAATTTTTGGCCCAAGGCACCAGCAGGCCGACAAAGCCATTCAACGCTGCTTGCGCAGCAATCCCAAGTGGGGTGCACGTGATCGGGCTTTTATCGCCCAAACGGCCTATGATGTAGTGCGTTGGTATCGCTTGTTATGTGAGCTGGCACAAGTGGTGCCACGCCGTCCTCACGAGTGGTGGCAGCTGATCGGTGTGTATTGGTTGTGGCAGGGAAATGAGCTGCCCCCTTGGAAAGAGTTCGAGGGATTGACATCCGAGAAGGTTACGCAGCGCTGGCATCAAATCCAGGATCAAAGAGCCATCGTACAGTCGATACCTGACTGGCTTGATGCACGAGGCGAAGCCGAGTGGGGCGCATCCTGGCCTACTATTTTACAGGCACTTAACCGACCCGCACCTGTAGTGCTGCGCGTCAATCGTTTGAAGGTTACACCCGAGCAGCTAGCTTGTGCTTTGGCTCAAGAAGGCATACGCACTCGAGAGTTGCCCGCATGTCCCGATGCACTGGAGGTGACTCAGCGAAAGAATTTGTTTGCCACGCGTGCCTTCCGCCAAGGATGGTTCGAGCTGCAAGATGCTGCCTCTCAGCAAGTAGCTCCCTTTCTCGAAGTGGCAAGCGGCATGCGCGTGATAGATGCTTGCGCGGGCGCAGGGGGAAAAACCTTGCACCTGGCATCGCTCATGCAGCAAAAAGGACACATCATCGCCTTGGATGTACACGAGTGGAAGCTGACTGAGCTGCGCCGGCGCGTCCGCCGAGCTGGTGCCAGTAATGTACACACGCGACTCATTGCGCACAGCAAAGTGGTTAAGCGTTTGCGCGAAAGCGCTGACAGGCTGCTGCTCGATGTGCCTTGCAGTGGCTTGGGCGTGTTGCGTCGAAACCCAGATGCCAAATGGAAACGCGGACCAGCGTTTGTCGAATCGGTGCGACAGCTACAGCGCGGCATTCTCATGCGCTACTGTCGGATGGTACGACCTGGCGGCAAAATGGTATATGCTACCTGTAGCATTTTGCCTTCGGAAAACGAACAGCAAGTAGCTTGGTTTTTAGAACACAGCCCCGTAGCTTTTGTCCTTGAAGCACAACAGATGCTTCGGCCCGACGAGTTTGGCTATGATGGCTTTTATATGGCGAGATTGCGCCGGTGCGATTAGCCCACAGCAGCTTGCTCCTTTTGCCACAGCGGCTGCAGTAATGTGCTGAATAGCATAGTCAGCACACAGCCAATCATGTTGAGCCACAAGTAGCCCAGGCGAATGTAGCCGTGATGGTCCAGCAAAAAAACTGTCACAACACACACTTCGGCCAATAACGCACCAATGAAGGCCGGAGTGGCCGTAATGCGCTTGAGGAAAAACGCAGTGAGAAACACGCCCAAAATAACGCCGTAAAACAGCGAGCCCACAATGTTGACTGCTTCGATCAGGTTCTCAAACAACGAAGCAAAAGCAGCAAAGCTCACTGCAACTAACCCCCATACTACTGTAAAGAGCTTAGAGGCATTGAAATAGTGGCGATCACTTTCGTGCTTGCGCAAAAGCCGCCTATAAAAGTCGATCACTGTGGTGGTAGCCAGTGCGTTGAGCTCGGAAGAGATCGAAGACATGGCTGCCGAAAAGATGACTGCCAGCAATAAGCCCACTAAGCCAATGGGCAAATACTGAGTGACAAAAGTGATGAATATGTAGTCGTTGTCTTCCACATCAGCATGAGGATCCACTCGCTGTACCAGCTCGTCTACTTGGCTGCGAATGGCTTTTTCACGAGCCACCAAGGCTTGCACGCGGGCCTTGTGCGTGTTGATAAGTGTTTCGTCTTCTTGATCGATGGCTGCAATGAGCTGGCGAATGGCAGCTTTCTTTTGTATGAATACTTGCTCGAACTCTTTTTGAAGCACTTCAAGCTGAGGTCGCTGCTCAGAGCGCACTACTTTCAAAAGATTGGCCTCGTTGTAGTGCACAGGAGGTTGGGTGAATTGGAAAAACACAAACACGAGAATTCCCGTGAAGAGTACCAAAAACTGCATGGGCACCTTGATGATGCCATTGAACAGCAACCCCAACCGGCTTTGTGCCAGCGACTTGCCCGACAAGTAGCGCTGCACCTGTGATTGGTCGGTGCCAAAATACGACAGAAATAAAAACACACCCCCCAACAGGCCCGACCAGATGTTGTAACGATTTTGTAAGTCAAACTCTAGATCGACTACATTGAGTTTGCCCATCTTTCCGGCTACAGCTACTGCTTTGCCGAAAGACACATCGGCCGGCAGCTTGAGCACAATGATCACGGCTGCAATGAACATGCCGCTAAGAATCACAATCATCTGTTGCTTCTGCGTGACACTCACCGCCTTAGTGCCGCCCATCATGGTGTAAAAAATGACGATCACCCCAATGGCCAAAATGGTATAGTTGAGATCCCAAGCCATGATGTCGCTTAAAATAATTGCAGGCGCATAAATGGTTATTCCCGCCGATAAACCCCGAGAAATGAGAAAAAAGAACGCAGTAAGTGCGCGCGTCTTGATGTCAAATCGCCGCTCCAAGTACTCATACGCCGTGTATACTTTCAATCGGTAGTATATGGGCAAAATGAAGATGCACAAAATCACCATGGCGATGGGTAGGCCAAAGTAAAACTGTACAAAGCGCATTCCATCGTCGTAGGCTTGCCCTGGGGTGGAGAGGAAGGTGATGGCGCTGGCCTGCGTCGCCATTACGGATAAGCCTATGGTATACCACGGCAGGTCTCGATCGCCAAGCAGATAACTGCGCACGCTGCTGACGTTACGCGTCTTCCACACGCCATAAGCCACGATAAACAGCAGCGTGCCCATCATGACGATCCAATCCACTAAATGCATGGGCAAAAGCGATTTTCAGTCGGGTGAATAAAGGAACAAACTCATGAATAAAGCCGGGTGAATATATAAAAGAGCAGTATGATGAGCGCGTGCAAAATAAGTACAAAAGCATATAGTCTGTTCCACGAACCCATGATGGGCGGCTTGTCATCGTTGGTGGGCATAGTCATGTAGTATGTGGTTGGGAAGATGTGTAACAACTGCTGCCAGCGGGCAAGTTAATTGGAATAGTGCGTATGTGTATCACTATCGGAAAAAACTGTAAGGGCATCTACTTTACCAGCTCGATGTTTACTTTTCGAGCTATGTGTGAAGGCAGCCGTTGGGTTTGGCCATTATAGCGAATCAACACCTCGCCATCATCGGTTTCTAAGCATTCTATTTGTGTGCCTGGTGGCAAGCCCAATCTCCATAGCTCGGCTACCACTTGCTCGTCGGGTTGTGTAGGTGCAATGCGCGCCTGCTGCCCTACGGGCAAGGTACTCAGAGGGTGATCGGGCAAGCCCTCTTTGGGCGGGATAGGTGAGCCATGTGGGTCGATACTTGGAAAACCTAGCGACTCATCGATGGTATCGAGCATCTCTTCTGGCAGTAGGTGTTCGAGACGTTCTGCATCTGCATGTATGTGTTCGGGTTTGAGGCCTGTGCGTTGGGCCAGGTAGGTTTCCCATAGTCGATGTGCGCGTATCAGTGCAGCTGCCCGCGCACGTCCTTTCTGTGTGAGTTGCCATTTGTCATCAATCAGTGATTTGGCCTTTAGCCGGCTCAGCACCCTGCGCACTTTTCTCGGTGATTGGCCCAATGATTGAGCCAATGCTTCTATAGTAATAGGTGTACTACTGCGGCATAGGTGAAAAAGGCATTTGAGCATATCCTCTTCCTCTATACGCCGTTGTAGCTGGATGCGGTGCCAGGTGCGCATCGCGAGCCCTTTTTCTGGGGCTATGAAAGCAGCAATGAGGTACAGGATGGTGGCCACCACAGCAATGGCAGGGCCAGGTGTAGTCTCAAAAACAATGGCCGCCAATAGGCCCCCTACTGCTGATACCACGCCTATTAATCCTGCCCATACGAGCACCCATTTGAGGCGCTTGCTCAGTAGCAGGGCCGTGGATGCTGGGGTGATCAACATGGCTACTACCAGAATCACGCCTACCGTTTGCAAACTGGCTACTACGGCAAAAGACAACATCAGCATTAGGAAATAGTGTAGCGTCTCTACCTTGATACCTATCGTACGTGCGACAACCTCTTGGAAAGTCGACACAAACAACGGCCGATAGAGTATGATGATCGATGCCAGTACCATGACCAGTGTCATTGCTGCCAGATAGAGATCCTGGTCTGCTACCCCTAGTACGTTGCCAAAGAGAAAGTCTTTCAAATCGAGGTGGACCCCTTCTTCATGGCTGATCCACGAAATGCCCATCACGCCAATGGAGAACATGGCCGTAAACACAATGCCTATAGCCGCATCGTTTTTCGTGCGCATGTGCTGCTGAATCCAGGTGATGCCTAAGGCTGTGAGCATGCCGGCTGCTACTGCCCCGATGAAGAACCCCAAGGTGTTGTAACCCACTAAGATAAAGGCTACTACTACGCCAGGAAGAATGGCATGGCCTAAGGCATCACCTACCAACGACATATGCCGCAATACTAAAAACACCCCCAATACGCCACACATCAGCCCCACCATGGTCGAGGCAATAAGTGCCCGAGTGGCCCACTCTTGCTGTATTACTGCCCAAAAATCCATCTGCTCACCTTTTTGGGGTGTAAAGATACAATAATTCGTTTTATAAAATTTATTTTTTAGACTGATCTAAAGTGTTTTTGGTGAGTTGCTGATCATTTGCAGGTAGCAATCGATGTAGTTTGTGTAGTGGAAAAAGAATCGGACACATATGGCCCAGTTGTAAGTTGCTGGTGGTAGGGCATCACTTTGTGTCGTATTATGCAAGTTTGCGGCATTCGATGTATTCGTCATTAGGTGCATGATATGAACATAACTACGCAAACAAAAGCACCATCTTGCTCATTGCATCTGTCTGTGTTTTAAGCATTTGATTTTTTTGAAGTGGTCACACTCCAAGTTTGTGGCCCTATACTAACAGGGTGTTTTTATAATCATTTGTAGTTCATGGTGTTGTATGGTGCTTGTAGGGGCTGTCTTTTTGCTACTTCTTGCTGCAAGCGATAAGCTTACAGCTTTTCTACCGGTCCAGCACTCATATACGAGATGTACGTGCATGCAATCCAGCAAGTTAGCGTAAAGGAATGCTTAGGACGAACGGGCATTTCTACAGTTGTGATGCTTGTATGTGGCTCTTGCATGTGTTATATGACAGTGGTATAAGCGCATAAACTTATATGTGAGTTCGTGATGATCGATCCGTGCGTGTGCACTTAGTGCATTTGATTAGGCCAGGGTTTGTTGGGGCACTATAGGCTTCCCCTATTGCAAGTGGGCAGGTGCGATTAGGTCAAGCGTGCTTCTGTCATCTGTACGATTTCTTCACACAGCTTGTTGGCTTGAGCGACCAACTGCTGCCCTTGCTCCAAGTAGGGTTGGGCCCAACTTGAGTCGCGCAATCCGCTTACGTTGACTTGTACGTTGAGCCACGCACCATGTACGGCTGCACGCGCACATAGGGCACCTACAGCGGCATCAGTTACCGAATTGGGGTTGCCGTGCTCGACCATGGCACGGGCAAGCTCGAAGGTATCGAAGGCCCGTTGCAGCACGCGGAAGGGTACTGCTATGGCTTGTCGAGTGGCTTCTTCGATGGCCTGTTGTCGAGTGGCTTGTTCCTCTTCGGTGCCTTTCGGCAAGCGGAAGGCGGCCATAATGGCGTTGAAGGCATGGGTGTCGTCGTCTACCAAGCGCAGCAACTCGTCTTTGATAGCTTGCCCTTTTTCAGCCCATTGGCTAAACTCTTCCCAGCGCTCGTCCCAGCCGCGCTTGTGAGACGAGAGGTTGGCCACCATAGTAGCGAGTGAGGCGCCCAGTGCACCTACGTAGGCAGATACGGATCCTCCGCCAGGGGCAGGGCTTTCAGAGGCGATTTCGTTTGCGAAAGCGCGCAAATCTTTTTGTACGAGTGGGCGCGATTCGTCGGCTTCGAGTAAGTATTCGATAACCTTTTTCTTGGGATCGAAGGGCGCCAGCTCGTCAAGGCCTAGTGAGCGCACGGCTATTTTGATGATTTCTTCTTCCGACACGCCTAGCGAGCGGCGTTGTTTGCGCAAAAAATGCTTGCCCGCGTCGAGCAGCACTTGTTTGGGCACCAGCCCTACCAACTCTGAGCCGGTGACGCGTAGGCCGCGGCGCGTGGCGCTTTGACAACATGCTTCGAAAGCTACGTGCAGGGGTGTGACTTTTATGTTGGTCAGGTTCATGGATATTTGTGCGATGCCGTATTCTTCGATGTACCAGCCTATGGCTTTGACGGCTTTGCACATGCCGGGCTCGCGCACGGGGTTGCCGTGTTCGTCGCGCACGATCTCACCTATGATGGGATGGCCTTTGCGCTTGACGCGCCCTTTTTCGCGCACGTCGAAGGCTACGGAGTTGGCACGCCGTACGGAAGTAGTATTGAGATTGACGTTGTAGGCTATGAGGAAATCTCTGGCACCGATGGCTGTGGCTCCAGCACGTGCATTAAAACGGGCAGGACCGTAGTCGGGTTTCCATTCTGGGCGCGTGAGCTTTTCAGGTAGTGCTTCGTATTCACCTGCACGGATGTCGGCCAGATTGCGGCGTTGGGGGCTAGTGGCTGCATACTCGTACATATATACGGGGATTTCCAGCTCGCGCCCTACCATTTCGCCCAGTTTGTGGGCCCATTGGGCCACCTCTTCCATGCTAATGTGGGCGATGGGCACGAGCGGGCACACATCAGTGGCACCCATGCGTGGGTGTTCGCCTTGATGTTTGCTCATGTCGATAAGCTGAGCAGCTTTTTTGATGGCTTTAAAAGCTGCTTGCACAACGGGCTCTGGCTCGCCGACGAAGGTCACCACAGTGCGGTTGGTGGCTTTTCCAGCATCGACATCGAGTAATTTGACACCTTCGACGCTTTCAATCTCGTCGGTGATCTGCCTGATGATGTCCATATTGCGGCCTTCACTGAAATTGGGCACGCATTCAATTAATTGGCGTTGGCTCATGGTAAAAGGGCTTTTACTCAATGAGAAGTAAGGTATTGGCACATTTAGGTTGCGAATTTCGAAAAAAGAATGAATGGTGAGACTATACTTTACTTTGCGCAAGCCTCAGTATCGAGACAATCTGCTCAGGAGTTTGACTAAATCTTACATTTGCTTGTGCAAAATGTCTTCACGTTCAATTTGAATTGCTGTGCTTGCATTATTTCGTACGAATCAGCTTTTAGCCAGTGTGTTGTTGGTACTATATGTGTTGATCTTGTGGTGGCCTTTGTGGGTGTGGCCAGATGCCTATCCCATTGCTTTTTCAGTGGAAGGCTGGGGTCTGCTGGGCGATTGTATAAGTACATGGAGCCAATCGTGGCCGTGGTGGGTGCATCGGTTTGTGGCGGCTCTATGGGCTGTAGTGATAGGGGGGACAGTGGCGGTTTTGAGTTTGGCGCACCGTTTGGACACGCCTGGCAATTTGTATGCAGGGGTCGTTTTTTTGTTATTGATCAGTGCAATACCCGCCATACTTTATGTGCATCCCCTGACTTTTGCCACCTTGTTGGTGGGGGTTGTCTTGGCTTTAGTTTGGCAATCTTACCAAGTTTGGTGGGCCGATGAGCTCATATTTTTTACCGGCTTTTGGATTGCCATAGGGGCATTGCTGTTTGCACCTTTTTTTTGGTTGGTATTGTGGGTAGGTTGGGCTTTTGCGTTGTTGCGCAAGTTCACTTTGCGTGAAGTGGGCGTATTGCTCAGTGGATTTTTTGTGCCTTGTTGGCTGATTGGGGTGTGGTTTTATTGGCACGATCGTTTGCCGGAGTTTTGGGTGCGTTGGCCGTTGGCAGAATTGTGGAAATGGACATCGCCACGGGCAATGTGGCAACAGTATTGGCCTTGGTTGTTAGTGTGGGGCATAGCTGTACTGTGGATATTGTTGACGTATCGCGTTTTGCGTCAGCGTCGTATACTACCAGTACAGAAAAAATTGCAATCATTGTACTTACTTTTGATCTGGCTCAGCGCACTTAGCTTAGCTTATATGGGGAAGTGGGGAGTGTTGGTATTGAGCTTGTCTTTTGTGCCTTTGTCTATTTTTTGGGGGTTATGGCTTACAAGGCTATCTGCCAAATGGGCTTTGGGCATACATTGGCTTGCCATTGCACTCATTTTAAGCAGCTTGTTGTATCCGTTGCTTTGAGAGAAAGGTGCAGGCATTTCGCACATGCCACACTACGGCATGTGCGAAATGCCTACGGTGCAAAGGGGACTCGAAGGAGTATTATGCTTCCAGCGCAGCGATGCCTGGCAAGGTTTTACCTTCCAAAAATTCGAGCATAGCACCACCGCCGGTACTTACGAAGCTCACTTTGTCGGCCAGACCCATTTGCTTGACTGCAGCGACCGAGTCGCCACCGCCTACCAACGAGAAGGCACCTTGCTCGGTGGCACGTGCTACTGCTTCTGCAATGGCTTTGGTGCCACTTGCGAAAGGTTCCATTTCAAATACGCCCATGGGGCCATTCCAAAGAATAGTTTTAGAGCTCATGATGAGTTGGGCAAATGCTTCAATGGCTTTAGGACCAATGTCTAGGCCCATCCAGCCTTCAGGGATTTGGTGGCTAGGGGCGATACGGGTGTGCGCGTCGGCCGAGAATTTGTCGGCGATGACTGAGTCGGCAGGCAATAGCATTTGTACGCCCTTTTCTTTGGCCTTGGCCAAGAGATTTTTGGCCAGCTCGAGCCGATCTTCTTCTACCAGCGAATTGCCTACTTGCCCACCTTGGCTTTTGATAAAAGTATAGGCCATGCCTCCGCCAATGAGCAAGTTGTCGACAAAGTCGAGCAGGCGTTCCAGCAGCAAAATTTTATCTGAGACTTTAGCGCCGCCTACAATAGCAGTAAGTGGGCGTTCGGGGTGATGCAATACTTTGTTGGCATTAGCTACTTCTGCTTGCATGAGAAAGCCCATGCTTTTGGCGCCTTTCGGGAAAAATTGGGCCACAGTACTAGTGGAGGCATGGGCCCGATGTGCAGTGCCAAATGCGTCATTGATGTACACGTCGGCCAACTCGCTCCAGCTTTTGGCAAGTGTTTCGTCTCCTTGGGTTTCGCCTGGCTCGAAGCGCGTGTTTTCGAGCAATAGAACTTGGCCAGGTTGGAGCGAAGCAGTCATTTTTTGGGCCATTTCCCCTACAGGCTCGGGGCAAAATAGCACTTCGCGGCCTAGCAACTGAGATAGATGTGGCACGATATGGCGTAGGCTGAAGCGCTCCGTGTCGATGCTTCCATCGGCCTTGCGCTTTTTTTGTGGCCGGCCTAAATGTGACAGCAATATAACGGCGCCTCCATGATCGAGTATGTAGTTGATGGTAGGCAGGGCAGCTCGTATGCGCGTGTCATCACTAATGCGGTAGTCTTTGTCGAGCGGTACGTTAAAGTCTACGCGTACGAGGGCTTTTTTGCCCCTAAAATCAATGTCTTGCATCATGGCTTTTCGGTTTGGCAATGAGCGGCAGCCATAGCTACCGCCCGCTGTATGGTGGAATATTATTTTGTCAGGATGAGGTGTGCGGCATCAGCCAGGCGTGCTGAGTAGCCAGCTTCATTGTCGTACCACGAAACGACTTTGACGAACTGGCCTTTTACTTGAGTCATCAGAGCGTCAAAGATGGAGGAGTGAGGATTGCGAATAATGTCGGCCGACACGATGGGATCTTCGCAATACTGGAGAATGCCTTTGAGTGGCCCTTCGGCTGCTTCTTGAAATTTGGCATTGATGTCGGCTGCGCTGACTTTTTTCTCTACCAGAACATTCAGTTCGATCATCGAGCCGGTAATGACGGGTACGCGCACGGCCATGGCAATGAGCTTGTTGCCAATAGGCGGGTATACTTTGGCTACGGCTTTGGCTGCACCTGTGCTGGTGGGTACAATGTTGTAGGCGGCAGCACGTGCACGGCGCAAGTCTTTATGCGGGGCGTCTTGGATGCGTTGATCGGCAGTGTAAGCATGCACGGTGGTCATAGAACCCGTGACGATGCCCCAGTTTTCATCCAAGATTTTCACTATAGGTGCTAAGCAGTTGGTTGTACACGAAGCGTTGGAGAAGACGTTGTGACGGCGGTCCAACTCTTGATCATTTACTCCCAGTACGATAGTTTGCACGCCTTCGCCTGAAGCCGGTGCAGAGATCAGTACATCTTTGGCACCTGCTTTGAGGTGGAGTGAGGCTTGTTCTTTAGAGCGAAAGCGGCCCGTGCATTCCACTACCAAGTCTACGCCCAATTCTTTCCAAGGAAGTTGTTCAGGGTTGGGTTCCGACAATGCGCGGATAGCTTTGCCATCGACGTAGAGATTATTGTCATCGGCCTTGACAGTGCCCGCATAGGGGCCCTGTGCCGAATCGTACTTCAACAAGTGCGCCAATGTGGCATTGTCCGTAAGGTCATTGATGGCTACTACTTCCACCCCTTCTTTTTTCAGCAGGTTGCGGAAGGTCAGTCGGCCAATACGGCCAAAACCATTAATAGCGATTTTTTTTGCCATGTTTTAGTTGGTTTAAGAAGTGAAATATCAAAAAGAACAGCACAGCTGTAGGCATAAAGTAATTAGAAGTGACAGGACAATTTGGAATTTTCACAGGCAGGGCAGCGCAAATTTAGTTTTAGTTTTGAAACTTTTTGCTATTTAAGCGTGTGATTTACGTCAGGCTGCTTTGTATGAGTGGGGTATTTTGGGATAAACAAAATTTGGAAGATTCGCAGCAGGGCATGTATATTTGCAGCGCTTTTCAAAAAAGCAGTCATTCAAAAGGAATGGCCTGGGCAATGAGCTATTGTATGCCTGCATCTGCACGTGCTTTTATGGCCCGTTCGTCTAGGGGTTAGGACGCCACTCTTTCAAGGTGGAGACACGGGTTCGATTCCCGTACGGGCTACTACTACGTTTTATGTGCAGGCTCGTTTTGGCCGGTTCGTCTAGGGGTTAGGACGCCACTCTTTCAAGGTGGAGACACGGGTTCGATTCCCGTACCGGCTACTAATTTATGGCCCTGCAGTGAAAGCACGCTGCAGGGCATTTTTGTGTTTGAATCTCTTGCTATGGAATAGATATCGCAAGTGCCAACTCGTCTGCGCGTGTAGGTGTTCACATAAATAAATGAGTATCATTGAAGGTAAAAACACCTACTCATGCAAATTTGGACGTGGTTGCGCCAACTTTTTCAGCAAGTGACACACAGTACGCCGGCTCATCCAGTACTACACGAGCTCATTCAGCGTTCGGAAGAGGAAAAGCAGGACTACCAGCATTGGAAACAGACTTTAGTGCGCCGCCGCTTGATGGACTGGCTGTGGCACCAATATGCCACTTTTTGCGTAGACCCCGATGGGATAGATGAAGCAATCGATTTTTTGGATTTGCCGGCAGCCAAGGGTTTTGTCATTCATTTACACCATACGCGTTACTCCGATCGCGATGCAAGGCATTTGATGGACTATCTCAGAGAGCGCGTGCGTGCCATAGGCTATCGGGGGCAGTTGTCCGACCGACGGGTGTTTCAGCGCGATGGCGAGATTGAGCAGGTAGAACGGCACTACCTCAAGCCTCGCCCTGGCCGTGGTGCGCAAGGCAAGCTCGATCAAGGATTTGGCAATATACTCATCCAACTCACCTGGCGCGATGATCAACTATATCACCTCACGTTTCAGGCCAACACGTACAATGATTATCTCTTTGAGGCACCTCGAGCTTTTGAAGGACTAATGCGCGCTTTGGCAGCAGAATCAGAAGAATAGATTTAGTCAAGGCGTAGCAGACTTTGCCCTTTCTCTACAGCTCCACCTTTTTGTACGTGTATTTCTCGTACGGTGCCACTACCTGGAGCCTTGATGAGGTTTTCCATTTTCATGGCTTCGAGTATGAGTAGGGGCTGGCCTTTCTCTACTTGCTCTCCAAGGGATACTAACACATCAACGACTAGACCGGGCATTGGAGCTTTGATGTCGGCTATGTGGGGCGCTGTATTAGCCGAAAGGCCCATTTGCTGGATGAGTATGTCGAGCTCGTCAATGATGCGCACGTGGTAGTGCTCACCATTGACGCGTAGATGCACAACTTTTCGGTTCCAGTCGGTATGGAGTATCTCTACCTGCCAGGATTTGTGTGCGTGTAGCACATGGAGTTCCTCCTTGTCGGGGACGACATCCAGACTGTGCACTTGTTCATCACTTAGTTCGTATTCCAGCTGATCGTTGACAACTACTTTGTATTTCATGGAGGATGATCTTATGCGCTGTTATCGCCCCATGTGCATAAGGGAGCGCGTTTCAAATATTCCAAAGGCCAAATAGGTAATGCCCAATGTGGCTGCATACCACTTGTCCAGGGGGTGAAAGAGCTTGTCAAAACCCACTAATAGGACGATGGCGAGCAGCATTTTGAAGCCCGTTACGGCAATGACAAAGCGAATAAAGGCTTGCCCATCCCCTTTCTCGATGAAGCGATAAGCCAAAGAACCACTTACCCATGCCAGCACGTAAAAGATCAAAAAGAGGCTGAGGGCATAGTAGCTATAGGGTTGGAGGGATGACAAAAAGTAGTGGAGGCAGAAGCTCAGTATGCCAAATATGAGCCCAAAAAGTGAAAGATGACGATGGTACAGGGCTACAGTGCTCATGCAAAGTCTATAGTTTTGGATAAGAGCCAGTGCATTGTGGCTTGCAACAAACATCATTTGCGAGATGGGGGGAAGAACATGTCGCGTAGAGAAAGGTAGAAACCTATGGTCAGTCCCAGTATTACACCCAAAATGGTGAACCAGGGGCGTGCACTATTACTTTTGGCATCGAGCCGTTGGCCTATGTACGCCCCTAGTCCAATCGAGATAGCCAGCTGAAAAGCCATTCCTGAATAGCGCAGTGCGGCGTCAATTGACTGTCTCTTTTTCTTTTCCTTTTCTGGCGATGTCACTCGCTTTGGTCTTTGATTGTGCAATTTGTGTGGCAGTGCCATTAGTAGCTGTGCCGTTGGCGGGTTTGCCCATGGAGAAGGTTCCCGTTACCGTAGCACCTGACTGGATAAGGAGTTTGCCGTAGTACACTTTGCCATTAATGGAAGCTGTGTCTTTTATTTGTAATAGCTCTTTGACTACGATCATTCCCTCGAATTTGCCTTCAATGACGGCGTTGGCACAGCGGATTTCTCCTTCTACAGCGCCTTCTGGACCGATAATGACTTTGGCATCACATACCAATGTGCCTTTAATGGTACCATCTACACGCATATCGCTACTGGCATGGATGTTGCCTTCTACTTTGGTGCCTGCTACCAGACTGTTGAGGCCAGAAATAGCTGTTGCAGACTTGGTGACCTGCTTAGCTTTGCCGTTTTCTTTGTTTTTTTTGTTACCACCAAACATAGTGTCGTATTTTTAAAGTCCCTGAATGTGTTTTCTCAATAGTATGTATGATGCCACTATAGGGCATATGGTTCGCAATTGGGTTGGTTTTAGGCGGCAATTGGTTGCAGGAACGCGGCAGCTGATTAGAGAATACTGCTTTTGGTCTCTGAAGGGGGAAAGGGAAGATGAGTCAGATGCGCCCCAATTTAAGCAATTTGGCGTATTACCAACCATAGATACTACCCTTAAACGTCAAAAAAATATCCTGCGCGAGGTCGGATATGTCCCTGTGCAGGATATTTTTTGGATTGGATCGTGCCGTTTCCTTCCCTCACTTACGAGGGCAAAGGTAGCATTTTTGCTTAAAACTTGGGGCAGTATACGCCGCGCTTCTCTGGTCCACAGAAGCGGTATTGCATGGCAAACTCAAAGCTGCCATTGCCGTTAGAGGCATTGCGCAGGTCAGAAATATTGATGTCGTAGCTAAATCCAAGAGTAAACTGGTTATAGTCAAACCGAGTGGAGAGAATAGCTGCATCGCCTAAGATGCCTTGATCGAGTTTGTTGGCAATGCGAGCCCATGTACCCACCTGAAAGGCTTGATAGTCGTGGCGTGAACGACTGAGCACAAAACGAAAGCTAGTACCTGCGTTAACTTGCATCGAAGGGCCTTGCATCATGACAATAGCACCGGGCACCATGCCAAAGTTGGAGGAAAGCTCAAATTCGCCACCGATATGAAAGGTAAAGCGGCTATATAGGTCTTCCACTTGTCCCCTGTAGAACGATTGATTGGCGCGGTTGAGGTGGTGAAAGGCTACACCCATGTAAAAAGCGTTTTTATCCCACACGCTGAACCACAAGATGCCTGCAGCCATGTCGGCAAAAATGAAGTTGGGTTCAAAGTCATTTTCGAAAGTGGGAAGTGTCGGATCATAGCCGCCATCGCCATCGTACTGGGAAGGCCATTTCAGTTTGATGAAATCGACACTGCGCTGGGCAATTCCCCCTTCTGCACCTACTACCAGATAGTGTGCTTCACGCCGACCGCCCCCCATTCGCTTGGAATATGAAAAGCTCAGCTTACCCGTAGTGGTGCCAAACTGGGCTTCACCAGCTTTGTCGCCCCAGAAAGTGCCTCCAATACCCAAATAGTCGTAGCGCCCTACCGGAATGCGCTGATCGTATGAGACGCTATAGGTGGAGAAGGCATAGCTTTTCAACACAGCAGCCCACTGATTGCGATAGTTGGCAGTAAGTCGGATGTTGCAGTCCATCACCCCAGTAAGAGCTGGATTGAGGTTGATTGGGGAAAGGTAGAACTGAGAGAAGTGTATGTCCTGAGCACGTAGCATCAAAACACTGCACCACATAAACAAAAAGGAGAATAGCAGCTTGCAAAACTTCATCGTGTCGAATTTTTCACTACGATAGGTACTCAACGGGGCAAAGCAATTAGATATTGGGCTACAATGATAAGGTTTGTGTGAAAATAGCCTGACATCGATGGGACAAAAAAGATTTTTTTGCCGCACAAACGGCAATTTTTGCATGGCTCAGGTGTAGGGTGTTAGGGCACACGCGATGGCAAAAGGCAAGTGCAGCTGTTGTGCGTGCACGATCACTTGGGAGTCAGCTGCACTTGCACTGTGCTGTTGGCAAGTGTTTACCGTGCTTCACCCAATGTTGGCTTTTGTTGTGAGGTGTTTTTGAGCTGTGCAAAAGCTTCCAGCCCACAACGCAGGAAGTTGGCATAGGCTTTTGCATCGGGCGTATAGCCTACAGGTGGTGTCAGTAGGTGGCCTTCGGGCGATAGTAGCACGTAATAGGGCTGCGAGTTGGTGTTGAAAAACTCAGTTTGGAAATGCGACCACTTGTCACCTACGCGGCGCAGTTTGCGCGTGCCACCAGTTGTTTGGTTGACTATTACTTGCTCCTCTTCGGGTAGTTCGATTTTTTCGTCGACGTACAAGGAAATGAGCACGTATTCGTTGCGTATGAGCTGATCTACTTCGGGCTCAGGCCATACATGTTCTTCCATTTTGCGACAATTGACACAGGCATGACCTGTGAAGTCGATCATTATGGGTTTGTTGGTCTTTTGGGCATAAGCCAACCCACTTTCCAGGTCGTGAAAACATTCCAGATTGTTGGGGCATGCTTTAGGGTAGCGCCAACTATAGCCAGCTGGTGGTGCCAGTCCACTCAGAAGCTTGAGCGAACGATAAGTACCTTTTTCCGGATCGTAGATAAAACCAGTAGCCAGATAAATAGCAAAGGCCAAAGATAGTAGACCCAAGGTGGCACGTACAGGCGAAACTTTTTGGTTGGGCGTGTCGTGCGGAAAGCGGATAAACCCAAATAAATAGGCTGCTAAACCCAATGC
Organism: Saprospiraceae bacterium; assembly: GCA_026982695.1. Classification (GTDB taxonomy): domain Bacteria; phylum Bacteroidota; class Bacteroidia; order Chitinophagales; family Saprospiraceae; genus WFYJ01. Next base: position 30,617 of record JALSGS010000059.1, on the reverse strand, counting down.
GATAAGTATCCAAATGCCTAAAAACAACTCAATTTTGAGCAGCCCCCATTTCATCACTAAGTCGGCATTAGACAAAAACTTGAATGCCAATGCTAGTTCGATAAAGCCCAATACGACCTTTACGGTATTGAGCCAGCCGCCCGATTTGGGAAGTGATTGCAACATGCTGGGGAAAGCGGCAAACAGCGTAAAGGGCAGTGCCAGGGCCAAGCCAAAACCACCCATGCCTGCAGTGAGCTGCATGGCTCCCCCATTGGAAGTGAGTGCACCCGCCAATAGGCTGCCCAGTATAGGGCCCGTGCACGAGAAAGATACCAGCGCCAGCGTCAGTGCCATGAAAAATATGCCCACTGTGCCGCCAACGCCTTCAGCACGGCTGGCTTTGTTAGTCCAGCTTTCGGGCAAGGTAAGCTCATAATAGCCAAAGAAGGAAAAGGCGAAAATGACGAAAATGACAAAAAAGGCCAGATTGAGCCATACATTAGTCGAAATGTCGTTGAGAATATCTGGATTGATGCTGTCCATCAAATGAAAGGGCACGCTAAGCAGCAGGTATACCAAGAAGATGAAAAAACCGTAAAGCGAAGCATGCGCTATGCCTTTGCGCCGAGAGCCCGACTTTTTGGTGAAAAAACTCACCGTAAGCGGAATCATGGGAAATACACAGGGCGTAAGCAATGCCAGAAGCCCACCAATGAAACCCAGAAAAAAGATGGACCACAGGCTCTTTCGCTGTACACTACTTGTAGTGGAGCCTTCTAGACTACAGCGGGCAATAGGGCTATTCAAGTCGGGCTTAGGTAAAGTAAAAAGCGTTGGGTTTTGCGGGGCATACCCATAGGCTGTCGTGTCATGAGTGGCTGGTGCGCGTGCTTCTGCAGCCGCTCCGATAAGTACTTGACCAGCACCTGGCACTAAGTAAAAACTCACCGTAGTAGGGGGCAGGCAACGCGTCTCGTCGCAGGTCATGTATTCGAGCCAGCCTGTAATGGGTTGCTGAGGTTGTTGGGTGCGAATGCGCTGTACGAATTGGGCATCGTGCTTGTACTTCGTCACGTTGAGCTCGAAGATGGGATCAAAACCACTAATGCGTTGGCTGCCCGATTCTTTGACTTCACCAATAGTTGAGAAATAGTCTTTTTCGTCAAAAAAAAAGCTGGTAGGGATAGGGCCATCGCCTTCGATGTGTTGTGAATAGATTGCCCACCCCTTGTCTATGCGTGCTTCAAAGGTCAAATCATAAGTCTGTGAGTCTATTTGCTCAATACGGGCAGACCACTTTACAGGATCGAGCAATCCTCCTTGATATGGTTGAGTTGTACGCGCATTCAGAGAGTTGGCTTGGGCAGTAGGTGCTTCTGCAAATGGCGCGTTTTGGGTGGCAGAAGTCTCTGCGTTTGCTGCTTCAGAGGTAGTTGGCGTTATATTGGCACTTTCAAAGCCCTCTAACTCCTCCTCTTGTGGGGAAGACGTCTTTTTCTTGACGCTTTTGAGGTCAAACTGAAAGTCCACTTCTTCTGGGGGTAGGCAACGCGTATCGTCGCAAGTCATAAACTCGAGCCAACCTGTGATGGGCTTGTCGTAGTTTTTTACCCGCACGCGTTGGGTGAAAGTGACTTCTTTGGCATATTTTACTACTTCCATTTCGAAGATGGGGTCAAAGCCCGACTTACGATGGGCGCCCGATTCTTGGGTAGTGCCTATTAACACGTAATGGGTGCCTTCATCGAAATGGAAAGAAGTAGGGATGGGGCCCTCACCCTCTAAGAATTGGGAATAGACATACCACCCCTTGTCGATGTGTGCTCGAAATACGAGATCAAATTCATCATTGGCTATGTGCTGGAGGTCGAAGCTCCAACGCACAGGCTGTAAGATCTGAGCTTTAGGTTTGTGTGCAATGGACAGAAATAACAAAGGAAGTATGTACAACGCGTGCTTCATGACCTTGATGGTTGTTTAGCAAAAAGTGATCTTGGGAAGGCGGCTACAAAAATAGTATGCCATCTGGCCTGTAAAGGAATAGCTTCGGTACAATAATAGATTTTTAACGTGTGTAGCTCTATAAATGAGTCATACGGTGAGGCGTGTAGTAGCTAGGAGCGACTTAAATAGCTTGCGCCCATCGGTATTTCCCAGTATTTCCTCGGCACACCGCTCAGGGTGTGGCATCATCCCCACTACGTTTCGATTGGCGTTGCAGATGCCGGCAATGTGGTGTAGCGATCCGTTAGGATTGCTCTGAGGCGTAATGTGACCATTGGCATCGCAATAGCGAAACAGGATTTGCCCGTTAACTTCGAGCTGGTCTATGGTAGCTTTGTCGGCATAGTAGCGCCCTTCGGCGTGCGCAATGGGTATTTTAAGTGCTTCACCAGCACTAAGGGTAGCTGTTAGAGGTGATTGTAGCGATTCGATACGTATCCATACATTTTTGCAAATAAACTTCTGCTGTTCATTGGGTAGGAGTATACCGGGCAGTAGTCCTGCTTCGCACAGGATTTGAAAACCATTGCAGATGCCCCATACGTATCCACCTGCTTTCGCAAAATTGATGACGGATTGCATGATAGGAGAGAAACGAGCAATGGCACCTGCACGCAGGTAGTCACCATAGGAAAAGCCGCCTGGCAACACAATGCAATCTTGGGTGCTCAGGTTGCCTAAGTCGGTATCTTTATGCCAGAGTTTTTTGACTTCACAGCCCATCACAGTGCCCAACACGTGTACCATGTCGTCATCGCAGTTGGATCCAGGAAAAACGACTACACCAAATTTCATAAAAGTCTGTTTTGAAAGAGCTTTGGATATGGCTATGAGACAATTCGGGGCAAAGGTACACTGTCAGGTGTTTTCACCTGGCTTTTTTCTGGTGTCGGTGGCGTATTTTGCCACAATTTTGCTCTCGATAGCACCATCGGAGAGATGGGTGAAAATCTGTTGCTTAGTAAGCAGTTTCTGTATGGTGCGCACTATCTGGCCGGTGGCATCAGTGGTCAAGCTATAGCCTCGCGCCATAATGTGTTGGGGGTGGAGGAGTATTATTTGTCGCTCCAAGGCATGCAACATGTGCGTCTGGTGCTTGTAATACCAATTTGCTGCTGTGCTTATCGCTCGGCCGAGCTGGTCGAGGTGTTGCGCTTGGCGTTCGAGTTGGTGCAAAGCTGCATGACGTAGCCGCTGTGCAAGTTGAGCGAGTTGCTGTTCCTGCTGTTGCAGTTGAAGGTGTGCCCATTCGCGCAATTGCGTAGCCACTACAGAGACTTCCATTTCAAAGTGCATGTTATGGCGGATAAGCCAGGTAGCAGCAGCTGTGGGAGTTTTGTGGTGCGTATGTGCGACCATGTCGAGCAGTGTTTGGTCTACTTCATGGCCAATAGCTGTGTGTACAGGTAGTGGAAAAGTAGCTACAACACGACACAGCTTTTCACTATCAAACGCAGTGAGATCGATGCGTGCACCACCACCGCGCAAGATGATAACGCAGTCGAAATCGGCCTTTCGAGTAGCTATCTGCTGGAGGCATTGTGATACTTCAGCTTCGGTGTGAGCCCCCTGCATGGCAGCGGGAAAGAGCTCGTAGTGAAACACATAGCCCCATTCATTTTCACTTAGCTCAGTGAGAAAATCTTGAAGCCCGGCAGCTGTGGGTGCAGAGATAAGTGCCAAACGCTGTACGACGGCGGGCATGGGCAATGCCTTGTTTTGCTCGAGCAGTCCCTCTCTTTTGAAGCGCTCGGCCAAGACTCGTCGGTTATGTTCGAGCTGGCCTAAAGTGAAGTTGGGGTTAATATCGACAACTTGGAGCTTAAGGCCATACCGTTCGTGAAAGTCGACTTGTACGCGCAGTTGCACTGCCATGCCCTGTTGTAGCAAGCCCTCTAAGGTGTTACCCAGTTTGTCGTACAGCTTGGCCAGTTGTTGGTGCCAAATAATGGCTTCACTTTGTGCGATGAGCTCATCGGTGTATTTGTCTTTTTCCACCAGACTGAGCCAACAATGCCCACGGGCCAATTGTACCTGTGCAATCTCGGCGCGTATCCAGATGGCATTTGGGAAGTTGAGCACGAACATGCGCCGAATGAACTCGTTGAGCGAATAAAGTGAGTGTGCTTCCATGGTGCTGTAGCTCATTGTGTGCTCAGCTCAAGTCCTTGTTGGGCTGACTCATCATAAGGCCGATTGAGCAATGCTTGTCGGAATAGCTGGGCAGCTTCTTCGCGTTTGCCCAATTGGTATTTTGTCCAGCCCAACATGAGTAGGCTGTCGTAGTCAAATGGATACATGTTGACCACTTTTTCGAGGTGCTGCTCGGCAAGCCGGTAGTCTTCCCGATAATAGTATAGGGTGCCAATGCGGTAGTTGGTCAATGAGTGGTTGGGGTCAATGTTCAGTATTTTTTGATAGATAGCCAATACTTCATCCCAATTGCCCAATGCAGATACGGGAAACACCAACCCTAAGTATGCCTCTATACTCATGGGGCGAAGCTCTGTGGCACGCTGATAGTATTGTTTCGATATGGCAAATTTACCATCCATGTAAAATAACCACCCCAAGCGCAGGTTGATACCGTAGTGATTGGATAAGTATACCTTTGAGAGTACTTCAGCAGCTTGTTTGTAATTGCCTTGAGCTTCTAGCTCATAGCTTTTCGTGAATGCGTCCTTCAGTTGATCGAAGCTGTGCTGAGCTGTAAGTACTTGGCTTACGAGTACCAAAGACGTGATAAGGACCTTTACTTTCATAGTTGAATGGTTGTGCCTATAATGAACGAATAATAAGCGAAGGTTTGCGTGTTTCTTTGCTTCCACTCGGATTGTGTGAGTGTGTATATAGCTAATCGAGGGTGTATCCGGTATTGTACTTGAACTTTTGCATTGGCAATGGCTGGCAAAGGATTGTTGTTGAATATATAGCCAAGCTGTTCGGAAAAGTTGGTCACCTCGTTCAGATAGTGTGCTTCGGCCAAAATGCTCCATCGCCCCATTAAGGGCTGTGCCTGTATGCTAAAGCGCACGGGAAATTTGTCATTGGGCCCCATTCGATACCATTGGGGCTCTATGGTAAAGTGTAGCCTATAGTGGCGCCAGGTTAAGCCACTTTGTAGCCGTAAGCCTACTTGCCATACGAGAGTGTCCCATTGTTGCGTTCTTAATTGGTGCTGAACTAAGGCTCGAGTAGCCCACAAATGGGCCGTACTACTACCGATGCTGTATCGCAACGCTCCTGTAAGGACGTAGGCTTGTTGACGTAGCGTGTCGGGTGAGTCGGTGGCAGGTTGGCCTCTAAATGCGAGCAAGTGGGGGGCCAAGCTGACTGACCATCCCGTGCGGGGCGTCCAATCAGCACGGATGTAATAGTCCCATTGCCTAAAGGCTAACGCAGCAGTTGGTTGCCCCAGCCAACTAAGCGATTGAGTGATGCGCCAGCGCCAGCCCACCTGTTGAATGACATCTATAGTAGTAAGTGCTTGGTGGGGTATGGTATCTGGTAAAGTGCTTTGACGCCAAAGTGCTTCTGCAAAAGCGACGTTTATAGGGCGTGGGAGAAAACCGCTCTGGCGGCGCGCTACAGGGGCATAGTGGCGGAAGGCTGTCGGCAAATCATTGTAGCGTTGTGCTAACAAATAGCTATATGCCAAGTATTGGGCGGCAGGCCAGTCTCCGCGGTTGAGTTGTAAAGCGCGTTCCAAGTGGCGCATGGCAGTGGCTAGGCGTCCTGATTGAGCAGCAGCGATGCCTATTCGTCGGTGCCAATTGGCCCACTCAAAATCTGGGTGATATTGCTGTGCTAGGCCCAAAAGCTCCTCCCATCGGCCTTGGGTATACCATCGGGCCGAAAGACTGTCGGCTACCGCAGCATTAAGCTGTATTTGTGCATTGACGCGTACTGTGCTGGTGGAGGTCCACACGGTGGCCCACCATAGCACGAGTAAGAGTGGTGATCGCTTCATGTGGGTTGGGTTTTGGACATGCGCACGGGAGGTGGGATGCGCGTGGCTTCCCACTTTTTGCCATAAACATCGGTATATTGAAGGGCGTGTAGTCCCTGTTTGTCGAGTACGAGCGTGGTGTCGGCACATTGCTTTTTGCTGCGCCACTTTTTAACTATTACCTTGCTGTGTAGCCTTATCTGATCTCTCTGTTGTTTGTCGGGGTAATGCATGAAAAAATGTACGCGAGATAACTGAATGAAAGGTGCAACCAGGTCGTGTAGCCATCGGGATGGGCCTTCTTCAATTTGGTGCAGCGGGATGGTGTCGTGTATCTCTAATTGGGCGTATAGCCCTAAGACGACCTTATAAGCGCCTAAATAGAAGGCATACAGCAAAGTGTCTTTGTCGCCTTCAAAGGCTGTGCAATAAAACAACACTTCATCTTGGTAAAACCAGATGCGACTTTGGGTATGTAAGCATTCGATATAAGTTTTGCCTGCAGTTGAAGTGCGTACTTCCCATTCGACAATTTGTGGGGTTTCTTTGTCATGGCCTTGTAGGCCAAATCGCAAGATCTGTCCAGGCTGTAGCCCAAATGCTTTGCGTAGCAATAGGTGTGGCTCAATGTTGCCCACCACTTGGCCTTCCTTGGGGTAGTCGTACATGTGTAGATGGGGCTGTCCGTTGGGCTGGAGCGAGATGTAGGCAGCTAATGGAAACAACAGCGTGCGCGAACCTACCCATGGCGTTGCTTGCAGTTGAAAGTGCAGGTGGGGTTCGGGTGAGCGGCCAGAGTTGCCCAAGCGTGCGATAGTTTGTCCTTTATGTACAAAGTCCCCTACCTTCACCAATATGGTTCCCTCACGCAGATGGGCCAGATTGGAGTATAGGCCTTCTGCATGGCGAATGACCACAGCATTGCCCCAGCTCTGTTGTAGATTGACCTGCCCGGGTTCGTTGTCGGGTACGTGATCTACGACTTCTACTACATAGCCATCAGCAGGTGCAGTGATGGGCAAGTTGTAGCAATAATAGTCTTCCAGTCGGGTGCCTTGATTGCGAAACGTGCGGCCCTGTTCGTCGCGCACGACAAAGTCCCACGCGTGTCGCCAGTGGCCGCGGTGTGTATAAGGACCATCATGTGCCTGACTGACTTGCCATTCGCCCATGAATGGTAGATAGATATGTGTCCACACGGCATTGCCGAATCGGGCCAAATAGTTGCGCCAATTGTACAGGTTATGTTCGGGTACATAAGACTGTACGGCGGGCCGTGGCAACACTTGTGTATGTGTGATAAACCAAGTAGCGTAAAGTACCGTGAGTACCAATATGACAAAAGGCACCGAATAGACGGGCAGATACAAAATGGCACACACGGCACTGGTAGCGGCAATGGCCATGCTAATGACGGGAGCGATGACAATGACGAGCAAAAAGGTGCGCCAAGAGGGGATGAAAAAAAATGCCCCCAGCGCTATGGCGGTAAGTATGAAATTGAACCCAATATAACTGTATTGCAGCTGGGCCATATCACCCCCCACTAAAGTATAGAACAGATAGCCAGCCAAAAAACCTGAAAGGCTCATGAGCAAGCTGATGCGCGAGGCAATCCATATGGCACATGTGAGCAGTATGCCTGCTACCAAGTTCTCCTGAAAGACAATGGCTGCCAGAGAGCGCAACCACAAGTCGAGCCACTCAGGCAAAGCCCATTGCTCGAGCGCTTGATACCACCCCACCAAATGACTGCCCCCAATGCGATACAACTCATTGAGCGTAAAAATGCCGTATTCCGAGTTGCTCAAAGCAGCAAACTGCCGCGAAGCAAGCAATACTGCCCAAGTACTCAGGATGAAAGGTGCACTAAGTGCAGGCAATCCCACGCGACCAAGACTGTGTGTCAGTACAATACTCCACAGAAGGGTAAACACTACCGATACCGAGAGCACAATAATCAGAGTGAGGTCTAACTCATATACCGATGCCAAGGCTAAAGTCACCAGAAGGCCATTCATGCCCCATAGCCCGTCCAAAACTTGTTCGCGTGCATAACCCAAAGCCAGTGCAATGCCATGCGTCAGCACCACAGATAGCAAACCTGCCAGACCTGCAGGCCAATACAAAAAAGTGACCGCAATTATTAGCCATGAAGCTATCCGGTGGCGCGTGAAAAAGATCTGCCCATATGCATTGAGTGTGCTGTCGAGCCAAAAGTGCATGGAAGAGGAGCTTTTACCACTTTACTTTTTTGAGATGTTCGGGTACTTGCTCTACCGACTGGATGTAGTCCAGCGTTTCTGCCTGGCGGATGACGTGTGCTTTGCCTTCCAGGTCGATCATTACCACGCGGGGTCGAAGCGTAATGAACTGCATCCACTGAGTCATATTATAGGCGCCTACGCGGTGTACAACTACGTGCTCGCCTTTTTGCATAGGCGGAAATGTGATGGATTCGCGAATGACATCTATATTCATGCATAGTGGGCCATAAAGCACAGCTTCTTCACTGTGCTGACTGACTTCTTGTGCAGGAGAGATGGTGTGTGCATACCAAAAAGAGGTAAACAGCAGATTGACACCAAAGTCCAGAATGGTAGCTCGTCGGCCGTCGCTTAGCCGCTTGTTGGCAATTACGGTGCCTAGTAGCCAGCCGGCATCGTCAACTAATGCGCGCCCCGTCTCTAATACCAACAGGGGAAGTGCCTCTTTGGAAAAGCCGGCCTGGAGCAGTGTGGTGCAAATGGCTTCGGCGTAGTCGTCGAAGGAAGGCACGATGTCCGAGCCAGCATAGTAAGAGCCTTTGAGTGTGTTGCGCGAAGCAAAACCACCTCCTAGATCGATATAAGTGATGACATGATCGTACTCCTTTCTAATATTTTTGGCCAGATTGGCCAACTTGCTTGCTGCTACACCGTAGGCCTGAGCACTGAGCATGTAGGTGCCGATGTGGCAATGCAGCCCTACTAAGTCCAGCCGGCTGTGTACCATGATTTTGGTAATGGCTTCCCAAGCTTGCCCATTTTCGTAGTTGAAGCCGAAGCGATCCCACATAGGATAGATGCCCGTGTCCATATTGACGCGAATGGCCACGCGGGGCCTAGCGTCCAGCTGCTCAGCTAAGGATAGTAAAGTGTACAACTCGTCGAAATGGTCGATATGGATGACGGCGTCGTGCTCGATTGCTTTGCGTAAATCAGCTTCCGTTTTGTCAGGGCCGTTGAACAGAATGCGGTCACCGGGTACACCATTACCCAGTGCTTTGTCGAATTCAAAGCCAGAAACGACTTCAGCCCAAGCGCCTTCTTGGTGAAATACCTGACACACGGCATTGAGGTAGTTGGTCTTGTATGACCAAGCAAATTGCACCTTGGGATAACGCGTGCGAAAAGCCGTACGAGCTTGCCGGTACGTGCTGCGTAGCGTGCGTTCTGATATGACAAATAGGGGCGATCCGTGTTGTTCGATAAGTGCTTTGACGCTGACCCCATCAATGTGAGTGATGGGCTTGAACGTTTGAATAGGACCGAATTTACTGGTCACACCTTGCGTGACGGGCTTGAGAATGGGCCGCTCGTAGCGCTTTTTCTGTTTTACGCTCATGGTATTTTTTTACGTTTTTGACACAACAAAATTCAACTAAGGTGCGCGATGCAAATGCACGGCACGTTGGTGCAGCAGCCTTCACTCAGCTAAGGCCGTTACCTACCTGCCCAAAGCAAGTGGTTGGCAAAGTACATCTGCACACCTTCCTCCCGTCCGTCTGCTTTTGAGCAGTTGCTTGTTTAAAATGAGCTTTTAATAAAGGTTCGCAGAATGTGTGCGCATTTTTACAATTCGCCACGTGTACTTATGCGTTCAAATTCGTCTAACGGGCAGATCATATCCCATGAGTGGCGTATAAACATTTTCCCGCGATCGTAGTGAGTGAAAGGGGGTACTTCTTCACCTAAAGCCATGCGCACTAAGGCTTCGGGATGGTTTTGACCACAGCTTACTGCCAGGTAGACCCAAGCGGGAAAACGTGGGTTGATTTCGATGAGATAAAGCCTATCGTGACGTACGTCGCGCAACATTTCGATCTCCAAGCCTCCAGGCCATTGGGTGCCTTCGACGATCCGCCGAGTAGCTTCCATCAATTCCTCATCGTCAATGACTACACCAGCCCACCCCTTGCCCATAGGAGTGATGTAAGTTTTCCTACTGGGTACGGCCCCGATCAATTGCCCTTTACCATCACCTAATGCGGTGACATTCACTTCAGTGCCCTGAATGTATTGTTGTACGATGACAGGAATCCCCCATTTGGCTGACAATTTGTAAAAGTGATTGAGCGCTTCTTCATAGCTTCGGGCAATGTAGGCTTCGTAGAACTTACCTTTGATCATGGCGGGGTATCCTGTCAATGACAATGCATGGCGCAACTCTGCCAGCGTACTGACTACTTCACTTTGGGGCGTGTGTAGCCCCAAGTCTTTACACAACTTGGGCAAGTTGTGCTTTGAGCGCTGTTCGAATTGCTCTATTGAGGGCATCAACGAGGCAATACCTAACGCTTCAAGCCTGGATTTGAGGTGAATGAAGCTGGGTAGTTCTGCATCGTAATTGGGGACCACTACGTTGAGGTGCTCGTGCTGGTGGATATACTGGAGGCGAGCTACTAATGATTCTTGGCCCAAAGAAGGGTAAGGAATGGTATAAGTCTTGTCGACCAAGTCGTGCATATAGATGCCGGGCTCGAGATGTTCGTAGGCCAACCCGATAATGCGTGCATTTCGAAAGCGCTCGCTTTCCCGCAATGCTCTGATGACGGGTACGCCTGATCCAGGATTGTCAGTGGCATTGAGTCCGGTCACTGCAATAGTGAGTGGTTCTTGAGTCATGGTTTTCGTTTAATGCGGTTGTAAGGGTGTGGGATGCAAGTTGAAATTGACGCCTTATGGCGTACTGTCGCCTTCCGTGTCTACCAAATGCCACTGTTTGAGAAGAGAAATAAACTCCAAAATGTCTTTTTCGCAGTTGGGCGGAGATGTATTGTAGTTCGCCACAATGTATTCGACGATTTCGTCTATCTCCTTGCCTTCCTTGATGAGCTGTAGAATGTCAATGCCCGTTTCGTTGGTGGTGAAGCTGTCTCCTGTCGCAGCGTTGAACAAAAAGCCACTGTCACTTACTGCAATGCTTTTTTTGAGCTTTAACGTCATCAGTTTTTTGTTGGATAGTGATGAGATAATATGATCAATTGCCATTGACGCGCACATGGATGTGCATGCTTTGATTTTCGCGGTTAAGGTATTCAAATAATGCGCCGATAAATGTGATCGATATAACAAATATTTGTTTTTTACTTTTTTGGTCTTGTATAGCTATTTTGAACGAGTGATGCGGTTGGTGCGCTGGGCTGCCTCAATAGCTTGACGCACATTGCCGTATTGCAACAGCCATGTACGTGCTTGTTCGTATGGAAGTTTGAGTGCATGCATCACAATGCGTGTACCGCGATCAATGAGCTTGTCATTGCTCAACTGCATATCGACCATTTTATTGTCTTTGACGCGCCCCAAACCGATCATGGTCGTGGTGCTGATCATGTTGAGCACCAGTTTTTGAGCCGTGCCAGACTTCATGCGCGTGCTGCCTGTGACCACTTCGGGGCCTACCACTACGACAATGGGATAGTCCGCATACTGGATGATAGGTGCTCCGGGGTTACAGGTAATGCAACCAGTAGTGATGCCATGAGCTTGGCAATCTTTCAGCCCATGTACTACGTAAGGGGTAGTACCTGAAGCGGCAATGCCTATTACGACATCCATTTCGTTGATGCCCCAAGCCTGTAGGTCTTCCCATGCTTGAGTGGTACTGTCTTCGGCATGTTCTACGGCCTTTCGGATAGCTTGGTCGCCACCAGCGATCAGGCCAATGACCCAGTCATGTGGTACGCCATAGGTGGGAGGGCACTCTGAGGCATCGAGGATGCCGAGGCGCCCACTAGTACCTGCACCAATGTAAAAGAGGCGACCACCCTCACGCATTTTTTCGATGATGATTTGTACCAGCGGTTCGATTTGGGGTATGGCTTTCTCAACAGCAAAAGGGACTTTTTTGTCTTCTTCGTTGATAATGCGCAACAGCTCACCCACTGATTTTTTTTCCAAATGGCGGTAAGGCGAGGGCAGCTCGGTGATTTTTTTCATTTTGACCTAAGTGAGATGAACAGTAAGTAAGAGTATAGCAAATACTCCTCCTGATTTGCAAAGAAAGGCCATTTGCGTATAGGGAAAAAATTTCAAGTGCCTTAGGCTGTTGGCTCAGGGGCTTATGCTCATTGCAAATCGGCTTGGACTCAATACCCAGAGGTATTACCGCCCCTTCTGCAGTTCAATTTCCGCAGTTTGCGTGTCGCTTCCGGGAACTCAAGTTGCTCCTCCTCATCGCTTTGCAGGTCATGGCCTGAATTCATACACCCTGCCACCCTTCACTTGTGTAATACCCGGGTAATCGTTTTTTAATCCCAACCCAATCAATTTCATGGGAAAAAATGACGAGTTTGTGATTTGGTGAGATGATCTAACTTAGAGGGGAGCAATACAAATCCGCCTGACCTATTTGAATTTTTTCCCAACAATTTTGCAAGATTGTGATGAGGAAACAGCAATTTTTTGCGAAGAGGAGTAAGACCTTTTGATTTAAAAAGAAATTCAACGGATGTTTTTCAATGCTCTATGGTGAAAGTGTGCTTTTACAGATTTGATAGTTGTTAACTGTTGTGGTTTTTCCAATTGGACAGAATGGTTTTGTATAAAGATTAGTTGTGTGTTTAAAGCGAGTAATTTAGCAAATGCAGACCGAATAGAAAGTCTGCGAGGACTGCTTGCAGTAGCAATTAATTTTACGCGGCGTTAGTGCAATGAATTATTTGCAGGACTATTTTACGGCTTTGGCGACTTCTCAAAAAAGAGGTCATAAACTCGATGTATTACGACACTTATTCTAAATTTCGAAGCAGCATCGTTTATTTTCTGAGAACACTCAAACTCACCTGCGCTATGGAGTACTAGCGAAGGTGGGTCGACTGCAGCAATTTGTCATGTGAGCTATTTATTTACTCAAGTTTCGGGGGTTAAAAAAGGGGTAAAAAAGTGGGAGTTGATTGTATTGCAAATTACTGAAATTCAGTGTATTGTAGCTAAACAAGAACCAAAACAACTCCCGATACAATATGCGAATAATCTACAGATCACCTCTGGTTACTTTGCTTCTTTTGATAAACTGAACAACTTTTTGAGAAGTTTTTTGAGTTTATGCCGGCTCAGAGGTATGGTTGGCCAAATATCCGAGATTTTCGACTTATACTCATGGCGAAGTGATTTGGGAGGCGTCAGCCTCCCAAACTTCTTATCTTTCGCTGGTTTGTGAGTTGTAAATCTCCCAAATCATTTCAGTTGGGGTATAGATATAAATGTAAAAAAGAAGATAGTCTCAGTAGTTCTAAAGGACAACGAAATACTGAAAATCTTTAATTTGAATCAATTGCTTTTGACTACCGAAACTTGAGTAAGTTATTGAAATCTTCCATATTGTTCAAAGGGCTTGTGGCTTTTTCTTATCAACTGTTGAAGTCTTAGCATAAAGCTCCGTTGTTTTAGGGGCATTATGCTTCAGCCTAAGCTGTGCGTGTCGCATATTGGCGTTGACTAGTATGCTATGTATAGCAAACGAAGTCGGAGAATGTCCGTTGGGTCTTGGCGGCGCATTAGTAAAACTGTTGCTTTGACAAGACAATGTAATTTGAATCGCCCCTATTTTCGGATGTAACAAACTCCTCCCATTATTTTTTATTGTCGATTGAGTGTTTACTTCTCAAGTCTAAATTGCTTTGGGTATAAAAAAGGCACTCCTGCCCAGGAGTGCCCCATTGACACCATTGAAAATCGAACAATCGTCTGAGGTTAGAGTTCGGTGTTTTGCTCGACATAGTCGGTCATGGGCAGATCGAATTCTTTGAGGGCATTAAATCCACCTCGAATGTTGACCACCTCTTTGATGCCTTCCGACTTCATGATCGAGCAAGCGATCACAGAGCGATAGCCGCCTGCACAGTGTACGTAATACTTCTTGTTGGGATCGAGCTGGTGCAAGTTCTTGTAGATAAAGTCGAGTGGAAAGTTTACTGCACCTTCGATGTGTTGGGCATTGTATTCGCTGATGCGACGCACGTCGAGCAGATTAATCTGGCTGGGTTGGTACATTTGAGCAAAAGCCTCTGGCTCAATTTCGTCCAGGGTTTCGACAGCTTCTCCAGCTGCTTTCCATGCTTCGAAGCCACCATCCAGGTATCCAATGATGTTGTCATGGCCTACACGTGCCAGGCGTGTGACAGCTTCTTCCTCTTTGCCTTCAGGGGTGATGAGCAAGATGGGTTTATTCAGATCGGGAATAAGTGTGCCAGCCCAAGGAGCGAAGTTGTCGTGCAATCCGATGAAGATGCTGCCTGGTACGTAGCCCTTAGCAAACTCGTCTTGGTGGCGGGCATCGATGACGACGGCTTTTTCTTCAGCCCAGGCTGTTTTGAACGCGCGCACGCTTAGTGGGGTCATGCCGCGCTGACGCACCTCGTCGATGCTGTCATAGCCCATTTTGTTGAGCATGGCATTTTTTGGGAAATAGGCGGGCGGCTCTACCAACCCTTCCAGTACTTCTTCGATAAATTGTTCGCGCGTCAGTTCGGGGCGCAAGGCATAGTTGGTCTTTTTCTGGTCGCCCAGATAGCCCCAAGTGTCTTTGCTCATCTTTTTGCCGCAGGCCGATCCGGCGCCGTGGCCAGGATAGACGATGACATCGTCGGGTAGTGGCATGATCTTGTTGCGCAAGCTGTCGTAGAGCATGCCAGCCAGGTCGCGTTGGGTAATGTTGGAGGTAACGGCCAGGTCGGGACGGCCTACGTCGCCCAAGAAGAGTGTGTCGCCAGTGAAGATGGCGTAGGGCTTACCCGATTCGTCTTTAAGCAGGTAGGTAGTGCTTTCTAAAGTGTGTCCAGGAGTGTGCAGTGCTACGATGGTCACTTTGCCAATCTTGAACTCTTCGCCGTCTTTGGCCACGTAGGCATCAAAGTTGGGCTTAGCATTGGGGCCGTATACGATTTTAGCACCTGTTTTTTTGGCTAGATCAAGATGCCCTGAGACAAAGTCGGCATGGAAGTGGGTCTCAAATACGTACTTGATCTTGGCATTGTCGCGCTTAGCCAACTCGAGGTAGGGCTCGGTTTCACGCAAGGGGTCGATCACGGCTGCTTCTCCTTCACTTTCAATGTAATAGGCGGCTTCCGCCAAACAACCGGTGTACAGCTGTTCTACTTTCATGGCTACAGCAGTTTTTAGTTTTTGAAAAATGAATGTTTGTCGTGCCAACTTGTATATGGCTTAGTGCACATGTGCACTAGTGCATCATTGCCGCATCCGATGTGGGTAAAAGACAATTCTTTTGCCCGACGGCATTTTCCATAGAGTAGCAGTGAGAAGTGTGAAGCACGTGCTAAGAGAGGTGTGGCCTTAAGCGCAAGGCCGATAAGTTGTCGTGGAGAGGTGTTTGGCGATTTTGGTTGTACAAATATAGGATGGAGTTTTCATTTATGATGTGACTTGTGTCACCGGTTAGCGTCGATGCGAACAGCAGCAATACAAATGAAAGAGGTTGGCCCTCAAGGGCCAACCTCGCTGTTTTTTTAAGGGGAGCAAAGCCTTATCACTTCTGGCTTATTTTCGCCCAGCTGTCTTTGAGGGTTGCAGTGCGGTTGAAGACCAGCTTGTCGGTGGTGCTGTCTGGGTCGACACAGAAGTAGCCCATGCGCAAAAACTGATAGGCTTGGCCAGGTTGTGCGCCTTGCACGGAGGGTTCGACCCAGATGGGGTCGAGCACTTCGAGGCTCTGTGGGTTGATAAACTCGATAAAGTCGTGCCCTTCGTGCTGGTCGGGTGCGGGATCGAGGAAGAGGCGATCATAGAGGCGAGCTTGGGCAGGCAAGGCATGTGAGGCCGACACCCAGTGGATGGTGCCTTTGACCTTGAGCCCTGAGTAGTCTTGGCCGCTTCGGCTTTCGGGGAAATAAGTGCAGCGCAGCTCGACGATTTGGCCAGCTTCATCCTTGACCACTTCGTCGCAGCGGATGATGTAGGCAGCTTTGAGGCGTACCATACCGCTGGGCTTGAGGCGGAAGAATTTTTTGGGCGCTTCTTCCATGAAGTCCGTTTGCTCGATGTACAGCTCGCGCGAGAAGGGAATGGTACGGCCGCCCATGGCGGGGTCTTCGGGGTTGTTGACGATCTCCATTTGTTCGACTTGTCCTTCAGGATAGTTGGTGATGACCACCTTGAGCGGGCGCAGCACGGCCATGATGCGCGGCGTGGTCTTGTTGAGCTCTTCGCGCACGCAAAACTCCAGTAAGCTCAAGTCAATGACGTTGTCGCGTTTGGCAATGCCTACGCGCTCCGCGAATTCGCGAATAGCTGTTGGCGGGTAACCGCGTCTCCGCATACCCGAGAGCGTCGGCATGCGGGGGTCATCCCAACCAGCTACGTAGCCTTCTTCCACTAAGCGCTTGAGCCGCCGCTTGCTCATGATGGTGTAGCTGAGGTTGAGGCGCGCAAACTCGATCTGACGGCTGGGAAATAACTCCAGCTCGCGGATAAACCACTCGTACAGTGGTCGGTGGTGGCGAAACTCGAGCGAACACAGCGAGTGGGTGATGTGCTCGATGGCATCGGATTGGCCATGGGCAAAGTCGTACATGGGGTAGATACACCACTTGGTACCCGTTCGGTGATGAGCCACCTTTTTGATGCGATACATGATTGGGTCGCGCAGGTGCATGTTGGGCGAGGCCATATCGATCTTGGCGCGCAACACGCGCGAACCTTCCTCGAATTCACCTTGGCGCATGCGCTCGAACAGGTCGAGGTTTTCTTCTACACTTCGGTTGCGATAGGGGCTTTCTACGCCAGGTTGGGTGGGTGTGCCTCTCATGGCAGCGATCTCTTCGGGTGTAGAGTCGTCTACGTAGGCCTTGCCTTTTTTGATCAGCCTAACGGCAAATTCGTACAGTTGCTCGAAGTAATCGGAGGCGAAGTACTCGCGGTCTTCCCAGTCGAAGCCCAGCCAGCGAATGTCGCGCTTGATGGCTTCGACGTATTCCACATCTTCAGCTTCGGGATTAGTGTCGTCGAAGCGTAGATTGCACTTGCCATGGTACTTTTTGGCAATGCCAAAGTTGAGGCATATGGCTTTGGCGTGGCCAATGTGCAAATAGCCATTGGGCTCTGGTGGGAAGCGCGTGTGCACTTCTTGAAAACGACCGGTGCGCAGGTCTTCTTCTATGATCTCTTCGATAAAATTTCGCGGCTTGTTGTCACTCATGTCGTTTGTGAATTGAGGTGTGTGATGGTTGAGTCATTGGCTCGTGTCGAAATATCAGTTACGTAGATGTATGTAGGGTTTTTGCCCAACGAGATGCATACTTGCTACATTCTTTCTGGCATTTCGATGCCCAGCAAATGCATAGCTTGTTCCAAGACGCGTGCCACCATGCGGCTCAGTTCGAGGCGGAAAGCGCGTGCCGCCTCGCTTTCTGCTTTCAAAATTGGATAATCGTGGTAGAACTTGTGGAAGGCGCGCGCTAAGTTATAGGCGTAATTAGCTACGTGCGAGGGGTCGTATTCGCGTGCGGCGGTGGCCACCACTTCCGGATATTGGTACAACAGCTTGACTAGCTCGCGTTCGCCGGGTTGCAGAGTTTCATAGTCAGCTGCATGCTTGGCCTCGTAATCTGCTGCTTTGCGCAGCACGGAGCGAATGCGCACGTAGGCATTTTGCACGTAGGGGCCAGTCTGGCCCTGCATGTCTACCGATTCGGCGGGGTCGAAGGTCATGCGCTTGCGCGGATTGACCTTGATGATGAAAAACTTGAGTGCTGCCATGCCTATCTTGCGCACGATGTCTTCCTGTTGTTCGGCAGGCAGCTCGGCAATTTCGCCGCGCTCGGCAGCATGCTGGCGCGCCTCTTCGACGACTTCCTCTATGAGGTCGTCGGCATCCACCACTGTGCCTTCTCGTGACTTCATGCGCCCGCTGGGTAGATCGACCATGCCGTAGGCTAGATGGTAGAGCCCGTTGGCATAGGGTTCATCCAAGCGTCGTAAGATCTCGAACAGCCCTTGAAAGTGGCTGATCTGCTCATCGCCTACCACATAGATGAGTCGATGAAAGCCAAACTCTTCGTAACGCATACGGGCAGTACCGAGGTCTTGCGAAGTGTAGGTCGAAGTGCCATCACTTTTGATGATGGTCTTTTCTCCCAGCCCGATATTGCTCAGGTCGATCCAGATGCGCTTGCCGTCCTTGTGGAAGATACCTTTGGCCAGGCCCTCCTCGATAATTTCCTTGCCCAGCAGGTAGGTGTCCGACTCTAAGTAAGTTTTGTCGAAAGACACACCGAGTTTTCGGTAAGTTTCTTCAAAACCCTCGAGTACCCAGTTATTCATCATGCGCCACAGGCGCAATGTTTCTTCATCGCCAGCTTCCCATTTGCGGAGCATCTCGCGCGCTTCGGCGCCTAGGGGGCTAAACTCGTTGAAGTATTGATTTTTGAATGCTTTAAAAAAGGCTGCCTTAGACTGGCCCTCCTGATGCCTTTCGGCAAACACGCGCTCGGCCACTTCAGTCTGTTGCCAGGCGGCGTATTCCTCTTCGAATTTTTTGGAGAACAGCACGTAAAAATCGCCGACGAAGTGGTCGCCTTTTTTACCCATTTGTTCGGGCGTAGTGCCATTGCCCCATCGCTTCCATGCTACCATGGAGCGGCAAATGGCAATGCCTCGATCGTTGACAATCTGCGTTTTGATCACTTCATGGCCAGCTGCTTCGAGTATCTGCGAGATTGACCAACCCAGTAAGATGTTGCGGATGTGGCCCAGGTGCAGCGGCTTGTTGGTATTGGGCGAAGCATACTCTACCATGATTTTTTGGCCAGAGGCTGGAAAGCGGCCAAAGTCTGTCGCATCCACTTGGGTGCGCACAAATTGATTCCAGTAGCTGTCGGCAATGACGAGATTGAGAAAGCCTTTGACTACGTTGTAGCGCTCCACCTCTTCGAGATGGGTACAGAGCCACTGGCCGATCTCTTCGCCTATTGCTTCAGGTTGCTTTCGCGCCAGTCGCATCAGTGGGAACACTACCGCTGTGTAATCACCTTCGAAGTCTTTGCGCGTAGGCTGAATGACGGCTTGTTGGGGGAGCAGCTCGGCCCCGTAGAGTGCACGGGCTGCTTCAATTACTCCTTGTTGAATCTTGTGTGTGAGCTCAGACATGGGCATCGATCGTTGATTCGAGTAAATGTGCCATTGTTTTGCTACTGAACACACTCGTCAAAGCGCGCGCACAGGAGGCAAAATGGCGCTCAGTGGTGCAAACCACCGAAATGAGCCGCAAAGTTATACTGATTATAGAATGCTGGGGAAGAAATCAGTTTTTTGTCCTGTGGTACTGTAGCGCTTTAAAGCCAGAAGAGGCAGTTATTTTTGCAGGCATGCGTCGAATAGCCATTTCCGATATTCATGGTTGCAGTGCTACTTTTCGCAAACTCCTACAGCGCATTGCACTAAAGCCTGAAGATCATTTGTATCTGTTGGGTGACTATATCGATAGAGGGCCTGACAGCAAAGGCGTGCTCGATATCATCTTTTCGCTTATTGAGGCGGGCCACCAAGTCACTTGCTTAAAGGGCAATCACGAACAGGGCCTGGAGTGGGCTCTACACGACATAGAGCGCTTTGAGCATTGGCTCTATTGGGGTGGAGATGCCACTCTGGGCAGCTTTGGCGCCAGCCATCCAAGCCAAATTCCTGAGCAGTATCTGAACTTTTTGTTCGATTTGCCTTTGTATGCGCAAGTGGAACAATGGATTTTGGTACATGCTGGCCTGAACTTTCAGCTGGCCGACCCATTGAGTGATCCGCATGCGCTGTTGTGGATTCGCAATTGGTACGAGCAAATTGACTACCAGTGGTTGGGCCAGCGTTACATCGTGCATGGACACCAGCGCATTACCGTGGCAAGTGTGTTGGCCATGTTCACACAACTCGATCAGCTGCGCGTCATAGATATCGATAGTGGCTGCTTTGACGTAGCTACTCCAGGTGCTGGTCATTTATGCGCCTTTGACTTGACGCATCAACAATTGTATTTCGAGCCCAATATCGATATGGTGCATCCGTGGATGCGTCATTGAGGTGGCACTTGCCAAAAACGGGGCTTGGTTTTGTAAGTGCGCCCTAAGGTCTGCAGTATTTGCTGGAGCTCGGTGGAGTCGCGCCAGGTGAAACGCACCCCTACGCGTAAGAGCCGTCCGTCTTGGACGGAAGCGGCGTTAAAACCGTCCTGGACGAGCTTTTCGGCAAAACGTTCGGCGTTGCGCACATGGCTAAAACTGTGTAAGACGACAAAGGCTTCGTATGTGTCAGGTGGCAATACATCTGTTTCAGAAGGTGGTGCATCGCTAGTTTGCGTTGCCTCTGCTTCCAAGTCGACTTGGTCTTCTGGTTCATCTTGCAAGGGGATAGGTGTGGTTAGGACAGGTGATGTAGCAGTTGCCTCAGAAGGATTCGACTGGAAAAAGACGACCCAAATGCTGAACAACACCACACAAAGCGCAATGACAATAAGGATGGGAATGAGTTTGTAGAGCCATGACATCGGTGCTTCTTCTACTTCTGTAGCGGACTGCGTCACTTTAGCTGTAGAGAATGCCACGGGCGTTGTGTTGTACTCTTTTATCTGTGGCTGAGGTGGAGATGACACTTCGGAAGTAGCAGTCGAAACCTTGTAGTGTGTTGAGGCTGTATGTTCATTATTTTTCGTGATTACAGGGGCTGCGTCCAGTTCGGGTAGGCCAAAAGTGTCTACTGTAAAGTTCCTGGTAGCTTGATCAAAACCATAGGTGCCTTCAAAGTCTCGAAATAGTTCACCCAGGTGGGGTAGTTTCCAACGCTTTCCTTCTTTGAGCCTGCTTTTTACTTTCTGGACGTAGTCAGCAATCACTTGTTGAGCCTCAGTGGCAGAGAGCCCGTAGTGCTCAATCATCCAAGCCACCAGCCGTCCATCATCAATTGTAAGCTCGGGGTTAAAGATGATCTGCCGTGAAGGAGGCATCATATGCCCTTGCACGTGATCAATAGTAGCAGGTTGATAGCGAGTGACAAATGCCCCCAGCCCAGGGATAACGACCTCATCGTGCTCAAACAAAAGATCTCTAATCGCTCTAGCCACATCAATTTTCATACTGCAGGTAGATGGCGTAATTAAGTGTAGTGCAATTGTCTATACCCTGTTTTAATGACTCCCACGAGCACAAAAGGGTACACTGTACAATTAGGGGGACCGCCTTTCGAAGTGCTATATTTTTGTGTGCTATGTGACAAAGATATGAAAAAATAATGGTGGCATTGCCAATTTATATTAGGGATTGTTTTGTTGCGTATAGGGTTCGTGTATGATTGTATGGGTAAAAGAGTGGGAAAGGTTTATGGTGTAGGCAATTGACTGCTTAGGGCAACTTAAGTACTCAATAACTACAGGCATGACACATGAATATGTCACCTGATCGTGCCCCCAAATGTACTAGGATCAAAGCACTGTGTAAAGGTGATTGAATAGTGAGACTATGTGTATGTCTCGATTGTGGGAGAGGAACTTCACTTTTGGGTGCGACGCACCAAAGGAACTTGGCGTTCGAAGTCGTAGAGCGTGAGGCGCCGAAGCTCATACCATGCCAACCAGAAGTTGCGCAAAGCATCCATCCATGCGCGTCGTGCAGCCTCGCGTTCGCTGATGGCGATGCCCAATTCGGTAATGCCTACTTTACCAATGTAATATCGGCTTCGCGTGAGCGACTCGCGCTTACGTGCTACGTTAAAGGCTTGTTCGGCGAGGCGTACGCGTTGGCGTACCAGTTTAAACTGCTGTACGCGGGTGCGCAGCTCTTCTTCGAAGTTGATGCGATCTTGGGCTACTTGCATTTGCTCGAGCTCTTGGGTGGCCACAGCTGATTCGTAATAGGCACGGCGGCGCCCCCAGTCCAGAATGGGTATTTCGAGGGTCGTGCGCACGAACATGTTGAGGTTGGGTTGGTCGAGTGCTTCGGCAGGTGTGGCGCCAAATTTGCTTAGGCTGATACCACCTGCGATATTGGCTTGTACGCCTGTGTTGGCATGGGCCACTTCGGTACTGCGTTCTGCCTCCAGTAGTCGGCGTTGGAAACTAATTGGTTCACTGCGTTGAGTGCGGGCCAGCTCTAAGGCTTTGTCTAAGGGAATATCTGCTTGTGGCAAGTTGAGAGGTGGGACGAGTAGAAAGAAAGTAGTAGTTTCCAACCCTAGAAAGTTGCGCAGGCGCTCCATGGCTGTCTGTAGATTGACGCGGGCGTTAGCTACCGCAGTCTGGGCGTTCATGGCGCTCAACTCGATTTGTAGCAATTCAGTTTCGGCAATGCGGCCCACTTCAAAGCGGCCTCGCGATATATTCAACAATGTGTCGGCATTAGCTTTGTCGCGAAGGGCTGCTTCCAGATCGAGCTGGGCGAGAAACACGTCAAAAAAACGCAGGGCTGCTGTATAGGCTAAGTCTTCCATTTCTTCGGCAAAAGAGCGGCTAGCTTCCTCATAGCGCAGAGGGGCGAGTTTTTTCGTCCAACGCAGTTGGTTAGGCTGAAATAGCGGTTGAGCAAAACTCAGACTGATGGGGCTAATGGAATAGCTCACTGCAGGGTCTTGTGTAGCAGTGCGGAACAGATCGATACGTGAAAGATCAGTACCTAAAAATATTTGTCCACCTGAAAAAGGCAGCGGTTGAAGTATGCCAAAAGAAGCGGAATTATACATCTGAGCGCGTTGTACAAAGACATCGGCACCTGTGGGTAAGGTGATGGCTTCAATGTTGCGGCTCAAGTTAGGTAGTGTGAGGTTGAGACCGATGGTGGGGCGCAATTGCGACAGGGCTACCTGGTAGTCCCAATAGCTCTGCTCGAGGCGTGTCTGGGCCAGCAGTGCACTAGGTGAGCGGCTTTGTGCCAAAGCGATTACTTCGGGCAGGGTGAGGCGAAGTGTATCTGGAGGTTGGCTGTAGGCGGTATGTGTAGGTAATACACTGCATATCATTATCGTGATGAATAGTGATAGTATACGCATGATGACCGGTTTTTTTACCATGTTCATTCGGTACGTAAAGCCTTAATGGGGTCTTGTCGGGCGGCCTTGCGGGCAGGTATTAGGCCAAAGATCAATCCGGTAACTGCTGCTACACCAAAGCTGAGTAATACAGACCATAGCGTTACTATAGTAGGTATATGGGCAGCAGCAGCTATGAGATGAGCAGCTCCTGTGCCCAAGAGTATGCCGAGCAATCCACCTGAAAGACTGATAAGTATAGCTTCGAGCAAAAATTGCTGCACAATGTCGCGTTCGGTGGCGCCTAAAGAGCGGCGTAAGCCAATTTCTTTGATGCGTTCCCACACTGAAGCCAACATGATGTTCATAATGCCGATGCCACCTACCAGTAGCGAGATGGCAGCAATGGCGGCAAGTACCAGGTTAAAGGTGTCTTGTGTTTGTCGTTGTTGCCTGAGCAACAACTCGGGCACGATGATTTCGTAATCCTCCACACCTTGATGACGACGTTTAAGGATAGTGCCTACCAGCGTGGCAGTACTGTGCAAATAGGTGGCATCGGACACGTGCAAGACCAAGCGATCGAGTTGGTGATAATTCTCCTCAGGGAGTGATTCGCCTTCTTCCAGTTCACCTATTTCGTCTTTAGTAATACGGCTTCGGTCTTGCAGATAGAGCAGGGCGGCACGTATAGGTACATATACTTCGTCGTTGTGGTTTCGGATACCGAGCTTGTGGCGCGTTTCGGCTTGTGTGTCGTAGCCTTCCAGTACTCCTATTACTCGAAACCAGGCCTTGCCACATTTGATCTGCTGACCGATAGGGTGTATATCGGGGAAAAGCTGACGTGCCACGTGTTTTCCAATGATACATACAGGCCTGGCGCGTTCCTCTTCTATGAAATGGAATGCACGTCCTTGTGTGATGCGCAAGTTGTTGAGTTGAAAGAAGGCATTAGTGATGCCAATAGTATGGCTTTTCATCCAGCGTCCTTGTCGGGTCAGAGTAGTGGGTATATCGAGCTCGGGACTTACAGCTGCTATGGTCGGTAAGACGCGGGCCAATGCTTCGGCTTCGTTGAGTTGAAGACCTGGCGACCAGGGGCGTTTATCATTGACTTGCTGAGCAAGCATGTGCTGTGTTGGGGGAGCTTCCTGTTTTTGAGGGATGATGGCTTGCACTACGATGTTGTTGGTCCCGACTAGCTTCATTTGCTCGAGTATGGCTTGGCGGGCGCCTGTGCCAATGGCCAACATCGCAATGACGGCTGCTACGCCGAACAATATACCCAAACCAGTAAGTAGTGCGCGCACGCTGTTGTGAGATACAGCTTCGAGTGCTACTTTTAAGTTAAACCATACTCGATGCATTGACAACATGTCGCAAGGGGTTGTGGCGTGCGAAGGATCGAAAAGGTGCTGTTACTAAGCTTTAGTACATTATGATAAAACTACTGGAGCCTTGATCTTGATCAGGTTGGTAAGTGGGTGTTTGCTTGCGCCTGGCTTCTATAATGGCTTGTCGCTTGCGTTTGGCTTCTTCTTGCTTGCGCAAAATTTCGGCCCGTACTGTAGCAGGTAATGGACGAAACGGTAGCGTCTGGGCCTGGGGTGGTTCGGTGAGCAACACTTCTTGTCCTGTCTGTAGCCCATAGTCGATAATGATAGCTTCGTCATTGGCTTCTCCCGTCACCACTTCTTGCTTCACCACACCTGTCGGAGTGCGTATGTAAGCAAAGGTGACGCTGTCTCGAAATATGGCTTCAAGTGGTACATAGTGCACCGAGTCGTATTGCCATGCCAATATTTCATTGCTAGTCGTCATGGCGGGGCGCAGTAAGCTATCAGTGACTAGTAACTCGATGTTGACTTCAAAGACTTTGGCGTCATAGCCCTTGAGCTCTTCGCCTATATTAGCTACCGACACGACGCGGCCAGGATATGTATTGCCGGGAAAAGCATCGACCTGTATTGTAGCCTCTTGACCTACCTGCACTTTACTGATGTCTACTTCATTGACCCATGTGCGCGACAACATTTCCGACAGATCGGGTAGCTCAGCTACTACAGGGTTCCAGGCACTAATCTGGGAACCAGGACCTATTTTCCCACTCCACGATTGTGCATAGATCACCATACCATCGGCAGGAGCGTATACGGTGAATTCTTTGGCCAGCTCGAGTAGTTGCTGAAGTCGGCGCTTTGTTTGGGTAAGCGAGGCGAGAATCTCATTGATCTTTGCCCGCGATTTTTCCTGCGTCAATTGATATCGCTCCAGTAATTGTGTGTAATCGCGTTGAGCTTTTTCCAATTCCATTTCGGCTTGCCGAATGACCATAGCTGGCTCGTAGCGGCTTTGGGCCACTTGTAGCTTTTTCTCTTCCATAGCAAAACGCATATTGATGAGCTCATCGCGTAAGCTGCGCAGTTCAATGGCTGTGTCGATTACGGCTTGTTGTAGCTGCGTTTCGATTTTTTCCAGTTCACTCTGGTGGTCTTTGATGCGTTGATCCAGCTCGGAGCGGTCAAGTGTAGCTATGTAGTCACCTTTTTTCACGATGGTACCTTCGGGTACCATGTCGGTGATGGTCGTTTGATATATGTGTGCAGCTCGCATGCCTTTAGGGCCTGTGATTTTGACTGAGTGCTTGGCTTTGAGCTCGCCAGTACCGCGTACGTAAATGTGAAAAGGACCCCTTTCGACTTTGGTGACAACTGGAGCATCATAGGAAGCTTGGCGTTTTCCGCCAAAAAGATACCAGCCCCCTGCTACCAGCACCAGTATAAGTGCCAATCCCAAGAGCGTGCGTAGTTGCATAGAATAAACTGTATGATAGATAATAGCTGACTACAATAACCTCTCGTACATAACGGATATATGAGAAATGTTAAGCGGTTGAGTGATACTTGCTGAAAATAAAGTAAAGAACCACCTTGCACCTCCTGCAAAGAACGGACAAGGCAGGGCTTTAGCCAAATACAATTGGGATGGTGTGTTGGCTATCTGACGCAAACGCAAGTATCAGGCTTCAGCCTTAGGTGTCAGGTCGAGATTGGGAAAGGGAGGTTGTGCCATTGTTTTGATCTGTCCGAATTGTGTTTCGTACTTGGATACGTTTTCCTGTAGTGCTTTCAAAAAGCGTTTAGCATGTTCGGGAGTGAGGATAATGCGGGCCTTTACCTTTGCTTTGGGCACATTGGGCATGGTGCGAATAAAATCGATGACGAACTCTTGGGGCGAATGTGAAATAATGGCGAGATTGCTATAGGTGCCTTCGGCCACTTCATCGGGCAATTCGATTTGGATTTGGTTTTCTTTACGTGGTTCAGACATGGTCAGCTTTTTTATTGAAAATAAAAAATGACTTTTGCAAAAAAACGCAAGCTGCGGAGAAATGAATGGTCGATGGACGTCCGCTTAGCAAGCATCTATCGCACCAGTTTTAGTGTAACTGGTCGCAAGGGATAAAGTTTTGCCATGTGTGTTTTATTCCATGACTGTACCAAACAACATGGTGTAGGCCGCGAATTTAATGTAGACTATAGCTTTAACACACTTGGTAAAGTTTGTATGCGTGTAAATCTGGTTTTTGTCAGTAACCAGCTCGCATCGCGCATAATCCTAGCTATTTTCGATTTTTAGCTGTACGGGATAAGTAAATTTCCATTTTTGTGATGGAAATGTAAGCTATCTGCAATATGGGCCAAAAGATATTGCGCGAATTCTGTCATTTCTATGCAATTTACCAACTTGCGCATGGCAATAAGCGGGGAAAATGAAAAATCAGCTGGCTATTGGGCCAAAACGCAAACAGCAAAGGAAAGGAGGCCGTTGGGTTTTGATATGGGCCTTTCTGAGCTTGACCTACATGGTGTCTTGGGCTCAGCCCTGTGAATGTACCAATTGTCCTGTGCCCATTGAAGACAATGGCACTTTTCAAGGGTATTTGGATGTACAGATCGATGGCCCTAACGACTTGGGATTGTGCCCACTGACGCAAGTGTGTTTTGCCATTCAACACACGTGGGTGGGCGATTTGAACGTATCACTCACCTCACCTGCAGGAGTGACTTATCTCATCATGGCCGATGTAGATAACAACTTTGGGGGGTGTGGCACCAATGCCGATAATATTGAAGTATGTATTACTACTGGTACGGGCAATCCGCTGACGAATAATACGGAATATGTTTGCAATACGGGCCCTTGCTCGTTGGGTACCTGTTGCCTGATGGGCAATTGGACGGTGCCTTGCGGAGGAGTCACAGACCCGGTGACCAATGCGCCACAGGCACCCAATTGCGACTTGAACGATTTTAATGTGCCGGGCCACCCAGTAGAAGGTACTTGGACGCTGACTATCAACGATATATGTGATGAGGATGTGGGGTTTCTGGTCGATTGGTCTTTAGAATTTGGCTGCGGACAAGCCTTCTGCTGTGATGCCGATGGAGGTACACTCAATGCGCCTGATGTGGCAGGATGTACCGGCAATCCCAACTTAAATATCTCAGCACCGCCTAATTATGGAGGTGCATCTGGGCCGGATCCGGCATATTATGGCTATACTTATCTGGTGGTCTCTGGTGGTGTGATCATGTATGTAGTCTCTGGTCCTAATCTTTCTACTTTACCCCCAGGAGACTATCAAGTGTATGGGTTGTCGTACAGTACAGTACAAGGATTTAATCCCGCCACGTTGGTTGGTACGCCGTTGGCGCTACTACAGGCACAGCTAACAGGGCCAATGCCGCCTTTCTGTGGCGACCTAAGCACAGATTTTTTCAATGCTACGATTGGTATTCCCCCGCCGCCTGGAATGATTGACACGATGTTGTGTTTGGGAGAGTGCTTGACGATTGCCGGCAATCAACTGTGTACGTCGGGCACTGTCAATTTGCCGGGAGGCTCGTATCTGGGGTGTGATAGCCAGATTATAGTGGTTATTGTTCCTATACCACCTACTACAGCTGATTATCCAGTTACAGTGTGTGCAGGTGATTGTATCGAATACAATGGACAGACATATTGTCCACCTGGCCCATACGTGGCTACGCTCACCAATTGGCAAGGCTGTGATAGCTTGGTGAATATCACATTTACGGAAGTGAATCCTCAGGCGGTGCCTAATGTCGATACAGTAGTAATAGCCTGTGATGGTGGTGGAGAGTCGCTTGATGGTAGTGCTTCTATTGGTTATACGAGTTTGTCATGGCAAGGCCCTAATGGTTTTTATACTACTGATGTGGTGTTTGCACCCGTTGATCCGGGAATTTATGCGCTGATAGTGCAAAATGATTCAGTGACGCCGCCTTGCACTGACACGGCATTTGTGATCGTACAGGATGGCGATGTGGTACCTGATCCCATGGTGACTTGGCTCCCTGAGTTGTGTGTAGGCGATGTGATAGACCTCGACACGCTTACCATCGTGGATGCCAACAATTCGGGTGCGATTTACTCTTGGCATAGTGCTATCCCCACTGACTCCACTAATTTGCTCAGTAGTACTGTAGTAGCACCTGTTGCAGATACCACCTTTTACCTTTTAGCTACGGCAGGCCAGTGTCAAGTAGAGCTACCTGTTTCTATAACGGTATATCCTGTGCCTACTGCTTCGTTTTTCGCAACCTCACCCATTTGCCAAACCGATAGTGCACTGGTACAGTACGTGGGCGGTGCACCAGCCAATGCCACTTATAGCTGGTCGTTTGATGGGGGAGTAGCCGTACCGGGTACGGGACCTGGCCCCCATCAGGTGTGGTGGGCCGATACGGGTACGCATGTGCTCACACTGACGGTAGAAGCAATGGGTTGTGTGTCTGCTACTGAGACGCAGGTGGTTGATGTGATGCCCCTGTTACCACCACTGCAGATAAGTTGTGCTGCGGCTACGTCTTCTTCTGTAACTTTTAGTTGGCTACCCGTAGCGGGATCCAGTGGCTATCAGGTCGATGTGTTGAGTGGGCAAATAGGCACTTTGGTCGACACTACGTTTACCGTTATGGGATTATCACCTGCCGAAACCGTGACGATTGCAGTGACGGCGTTCAGTGTCAATGCTTGCCCCGATACCAGTGCTACCTTTACCTGTGCTGCCTTAGATTGTCCGTCATTGCCTATTGCTATCGACTCAGTACCGCCTATGTGCTTGGCCGTAGCCGATACTTTTCAACTGACGGCTACGGGCTATGGCAGCGGCATTGCCTGGTGGTCAGGACTGGGGATTGTAGACAGTGTCCAGGGATGGTTCGACCCGGCAAGTGCGAGTGTGGGTAGTCATTTAGTTGTATTCCACTATCAAGAAGCGAATTGCACTTATACTGATTCCACCATAGTGGAAATCCTTGCTTCACCTGTAGCGGCCTTCTCGATTGATAGTGCAGTATGTGTCGATTCGGCAGCTGTAGTCAGCTTCAGTGGTACGGCTTCCGCAAATGCTACCTATCTGTGGAACTTCAATGGAGGTAGTGCAGTGCCTGGCGACAGCACGGAAGGTCCCCACCTAGTGGCCTGGCCTACAGCGGGAATGCATATAGTGGAGTTGCAGGTGGTACAAGGCGGTTGCAGCTCGAATGTGTATGTCGATTCGATACGGGTAGATGCGCCTTTGCCCGATGTGACAGTCAGTTGCCAAGCTACCACGTCAGAAATTTTGTTTGAATGGAATGCAGTGGCGGGTGCTTCGACTTATCAAACGGATGTATTGATAGGCAGCACGGGGATTTCTCTGAGCGATACCAGTATGCGCTTCGATGGCCTCAATCCAGGCGATACAGTACAGATAGTGGTGACTGCTGTGGGCGATAGCTTGTGTGCTTGGCCTATGGATACACTGTTGTGTGTGGCAGCCGACTGCCAACCACTGGTCATTGGCATTGATATGGTGGCACCGCTGTGTTTGTACGATACCCTTGCACCCTTTGCGTTGCAAGCAAATGGCATAGGCGCAGGCCAGCTCACGTGGTCGGGTCCAGGCATTGTCGATAGCTTTTCGGGACTGTTCGATCCACTCAGTGCAGGATCAGGTACGCATCAGGTGGTCTTGACCTATACGGAAAACAACTGCACCTACTGGGATTCGACGACGATTGAACTCTTGGCAGTACCTGTTGCCGACTTGGCTATAGACTCGACTGTATGCCTGACAGACTCGCTCATGGCTGTATTTGCCGGCATGGCCAGTACCAATGCCGTATTGTCGATTAGTGGACCAGCCTTGCAAGTAGGCGGACAAAACCCATGGGTGCTGCAGTGGGATGCACCTGGTGTGTGGCCCGTAGTACTCCAAGTCCAGGATAACGGTTGCATCTCGGATCCTGATACGTCGTGGGTCGTCGTATCAGCGCCGTTGGACACGGCGGCGGTGTGGTGTGCGTCGGCGACGACGCAAGTGGATGTGTACTGGACGTGGCCTGCGGGTGCGGATTCGGTATCGTGGGTAGTGCTTACGGGCCAGCCGGTAT
>JALSGS010000058.1 GCA_026982695.1 Saprospiraceae bacterium | reverse complement strand
GTATCAGCGCCGTTGGACACGGCGGCGGTGTGGTGTGCGTCGGCGACGACGCAAGTGGATGTGTACTGGACGTGGCCTGCGGGTGCGGATTCGGTATCGTGGGTAGTGCTTACGGGCCAGCCGGTATCGGTACAGACGGATACGAGTGTGCATTTTGCTGGATTGGTGCCGGAGGAGGAGGTGGAATTGGAGCTGAGGTTTTACGATGCGGATACGCCGTGTGATGCGCTGGTACAGGTACAGGGGTGTTCGTCGCAGGCTTGTCCTTCGGTGTGGGTGTCGATAGACAGTGTGGGGCCGATATGTTTGGACAGCAGTGCGCAGTCGGTGGTATTGTCAGCGACGGTATTGGGTGACAGTTCGGGCGTGCTGTGGTGGACGGGCGAAGGGATAGTGGATAGTGCATTGGGGTTGTTTGATCCTTGGGTGGCGCAGGTGGGCGTGCACGAGGTGGTGGCGCACTATTCGATACCGGGTTGTGAGTGGGCGGACACGGTGTGGATAGATGTGTTGGCTCAGCCGAGTGCGTTGTTTACGGCGACGGGGCCGGTGTGTGTGGGTGAAGAGGTATTAGTGACGTATGTGGGTGGATCGGATTCGAGTGCGAGCTATGTTTGGGATTTTGGGGGGGGTGAGGTGTTGTCGGGTTCGGGTCAGGGTCCGTATGAGGTGGTTTGGGACAGTGCAGGGACTTACGAGTTGAGCTTGGTAGTGACGGAGTTGGGCTGTAGTTCGGTGTTGGAGGTTCGGAATGTACAGGTCGATGCACCGCTTCAGCTCTTACTGCCCACGTGTAGTAGCACGACGTCTTCGATGACGATCAGCTGGTCGCCAGTAGGGGGAGCAAGTGGATATGCTGTAGCAGAACAATCGGGACTTTCAGGTGCGTTTTTAAGTGATACGAGTTGGCAAATAACTGGCTTAGGGCCTGACATGTCGGTTGAAGTGTTAATTACTGCTTTGAGTAGTAATAGTTGTCCTGACTTAGAGACTACTGTTAGTTGTAGTACACAGCCATGTGCAGAAGTAACGATTGACCTAGAGGTACCAAGTCCTCTGTGTCTTGATGCACAAGCTGGAACAGTCAACCTTTCGGCAAATGTAGTGGGGGTAACAGGGGGAAGTGGCTATTGGGATGGCGAGGGTATTGAATCGAGCGATGGAGTGTTTGATCCCTCAGTAGCAGGAGTAGGCAGCCATGTGCTCACTTATACCTACGTGTTGGACAATTGTAGCTGGAGTGCATCTACTTCTCTAACGGTGGTGCCTCCTCCCGTAGCGGATGCAGGGCCGGATGCGGTGCTGACGTGTTTGCCGGAAGGCGAAACGGCCACATTGGGTGGTCCTGTGAATCCGCCTGCGCATGTGGTATGGTCGTGGTCGTGGTCGGGTGGGGTCTTCCCTGGCGATGCCACGGCTTTACATCCAGAGGTGAGTGAGCCTGGTGTGTACACTTTGACGATGACGGATACGCTAGCAGGATGCTCGAGCTATGATCAAGTAGACGTGTTTGATCAGCGGGCTTTGCCACAAGTATCGCTTACGCTGTCAGATATTAGTTGTTTTGGTCGGAATGATGGCGCCATTGCAGTAACGGAAGTGAGTGGGGGCATGCCGCCTTTTCTGTACGCTCTGAATGGTGGGCCATTTACTACACAATCGCTCTTTACAGGGCTGGGAGCAGGTGCCTATACAGTGGCGGTACAGGGGGTGAATGGTTGTGTAGATAGTCTGACTGTGGTGCTGCCCGAGCCAGAAGCTTTAGATGTACAGATCGTGCCCTTGAACGAGATCGATCAGGTAGTGGTATTTGGCGACAGCCTAGTGCTGACTTTGTCGGCCAACGTGCCGCCTGATAGCTTAGATCAGATTATCTGGCAACCAGCTGAATTGGTCAACTGCGATAGCTGCGCCCAGGTGACGGCGTGGCCTAAGGAAGAGACTTGGTTCAAGGTGTTTGTGCGCAAAGGAAGTTGTACGGATGAGGACAGCTACTTGGCTGTAGTGGAGCGACCGCGTCCGGTATATGTGCCTTCTGCATTCTCACCTAATGGCGATGGGGAGAACGACGTCTTTATGGTATTTGCTGGGCCGGAAGTGGTATCGATTCGGCGTATGACGGTGTATTCTCGTTGGGGCGAGGTGGTCTTTGAGCGGCGCGATTTCCAACCCAACGATCCGAGCTTGGGGTGGGATGGTACTTTTCATGGGCAGCCTATGACACCGGCCGTATTTGTATGGGTGATAGAGGTGGAATTCAACGATGGCGTGATTGAGCTGTTCAAGGGCGATGTCACGCTGATACGTTAGGTAGGGCAAAAGCGGATTTGGATTTCGTGCCAAGGCTGCTTGTATTGGTATTGGATGTGATAACCGCTCACGTCACATATCTTTTTGGCAATAGCTAGGCCCAAGCCTAGGTTCCCTCGGCCATTGCTTCCTTTGGCAAATCGTTGGAAGAATACTTGTGGGGGCAACTCGGGTTTTTTGCCGGTATTGCGTACTGTGAGCACGCATTGTTTTAGGATCACTTCTACTCTTCCTCCTGGATTGTTGTGTTGTACTGCGTTTTTGAGAATGTTGGCCAATAGGATTTCGAGCAAAGTGTTGTTGCCCTGGGTAAGACAGGAATCCTCAATGTGGGTAGCAAAGAGTTGTCCTTTGAGCTTGGCCAGCTCTGCAAAATCGGGTAGTAGGCGTTGCAGTACTTGTGCGACGTTGGTTTTTTCTTGTAGTTGGTACTCACCGTTTTCGATTTTTGTCAGTAGGCTAAGTCCTTTGCTGAGGCGAGAAAGACGGGCCAGTGCTTCTTTAGCTGATGCGACTAACTCGGCTTGTTGAGGTTTGAGCTCGGGATCTTGCAAGAGCAATTCCATTTTTCCTTGAGCGATGGCCACGGGAGTCTGCAGTTCGTGCGAGGTGTTTTCCACAAATTCCTTAAGTGCTCGGTATTCGTTGCGGGCGCGTTGGGCCATTTGCTTGAGAAAGGAGCTGAGCTGTTGGAATTCGCGTGTATGCGTGTAGGGCAAGTGAAGCGGGATGTCTCTTTCGACGGTGAAGCGCTCCATTTGGCTGAGTATCTGTCGAAAGGGTTTGAGTAGTTGGCGAGAGAACAGAAAGCTAAATAGAATGATGGCGCCAGCCAAGGCGATGAACAACTTGCGAAGCATGTCGGCCACGACGCGCTTCATGTCTTCTTCTTCGATGAAGATTTCGGTGATTTCGATGCGATAGAGCGACTTACCAATAGGGGTCAGTGCAGTAATCTTGCGGAAGGGCTCCAGCTTTTGGGTATAGTAATGCTGGATAAGCGTATCGGCATAGGTGCGAATCTCTTCGGTACGGCCGTGATTGGGCAATTGGGTGATGTGCACGCGTTCGTTGTTGAGTGCTTCGATGGGTTTGCCGGATCGGATACCTTCTTTGACGATTTGTAGATTGTGATAGAGCGTGTAATCGGTCTCTTGCACGACCAGCTGCTGAAATTGGTGATAGATGATAATGCCCGCTATACCCAATACGACGAGGATGACGGACAGATAGATCAGCGTGATTTTATTGAGTAGACTCATAATGAATATGGCGCGTGTGTGCAGGTCGAAGTGTTGAGGTGATTAGCGATCAGTGAGTTTATAGCCCAGGCCATAGATGGTTTTGATATGGTCTTGTGCGCCTGCAGCAGCCAGCTTTTTGCGCAAGTTTTTGATGTGTTGGTAGACGAAGTCGAATGAGTCGAGGAAGTCCACGTGATCGCCCCACAGGTGTTCGGCAATGCTCTGTTTGGTGAGCACGCGTCCTGCATTTTCTATGAGAAATACGAGGAGTTTGTATTCTTTGAGCGTGAGTTCAAGGGGCTTGCCGTATACCAATACTTCATGTGTGTCGGGGATCACTTCAATTTCGTGCCATTGCAGCTGTGTACGCCCTTTGTGTTTTCGTCGGCGGTACAGCGCTTTGATGCGTGCACTGAGCTCGGGAAACTCAAAGGGCTTTGTCAGGTAGTCATCGGCGCCTAGTTCGAGACCTTTGACGCGATCGTCTAATGCATTTCGGGCGGAGATAACGAGTACACCGGTATTGGGCTGATGGGCCTTGAGATAGGCCAGCAAGTCGAGCCCATTGCCGTCGGGTAGC
Source organism: Saprospiraceae bacterium (assembly GCA_026982695.1). GTDB lineage: Bacteria > Bacteroidota > Bacteroidia > Chitinophagales > Saprospiraceae > WFYJ01. The sequence goes on along the minus strand of JALSGS010000058.1, from coordinate 42,519 downwards.
ATGATGTCGAGCAAGACGATATCATAAGCAAAGGTTTCGAGTTTGTCCAATGCTTGCCGATAGGTGTTGGCCAATTCGCAGATGATGTCACCACTGTGTAGATAGTTGATGAGCGCTTTGGCCAATTCGGGTTCATCTTCGACGATGAGCAGCTTCATGGTGTTGAGCTTTTTTGCTTGGGCAACAACTGCGAGCCGCCGTGGTTGACACCGGTATTTATGGGGCAAAGCTAAAATGCGAATTTGAAGGAAGTCTATTGTCCAGCTAATTGGCGATAGTACTGCGCTTTTTGGTAGTTGCCCAAGCCTTCGTAGATACGGGCTAACAGCAGGTGGTCGTTGGGGGTGCGAAATTGTATGTCAATGGATTCGACTAGGTCGCGTGCGCGTGCATATTCTCCTCGGGCCCGATAGATGCTCGCTAGTGAAGTTTTGGCAAATCGGTTGTCGGGATCACGCTTGAGTGCTTGGAGGAGCAGTTTTTCTGATTCGTCGTATTTGCCCGCCATCATGTACATATTGCCTAAGTGGATCAGGCCGGTGACCATAGGATATTGTGCGTTGGCGCGTTCGAGTACATCGATGGCTTTTTGGACAAAGGAATCGCGCTGGGCATAGTCTCCAGACCGATAAGCTTTTAATGCCAATCGGGCCAAGGATCCGCCGTAGTTTTTCAACAGGCGAGCATTGCTCGGAGCTTGTTGTACGTCTTTTTCAAAAAGAGCGTAGCGGTCTTTCCAATCGGGCAAGCGGCGCATTACTTGAAGGATACTCAATGCAGCCAACAGGGCCACTATGGCAAGGCCTGCCATGTGATTACGGACCCAGTTTGCCGAAAGGCGCCAATTGGGGTCAGCTTTGGGCAGATGGAAGACATGGCGTCTCAGTACGTCAACGAGCGCAATGAGAATACCCAACACGGGCACATACAGGAAGCGATCGTTATAGGCACTCACGTTGGTCACTACGATGCTGGTGAAGATAGAGACGGTGATGAAGTACCATGCTAGGCCGAAGGCATAAAGTCGGCGTCGGAGCAGACCCCGCAGCATCCAGTAGATAAGTGCTAGGTGGGCCAAGAGGATAAGCCATACGCGCCAGTCGTTCCATCCCACCAGAGGGAGTGTCAGGTAGCTATAGTCGCTGATAAGGGGGTGGGGCCACAGAGTCATGTACAGGTATTTGCCCAACACCAAAATATTGGATGCAATGCGCTCCGAGAGGTTGGAAGCAGCTAGTAGGGAGTTATCCAAGTAGGTGAGGCGAATGCCGGCATTGAGTCCACCCAAGACGCTGCTGCGTATGGCCAGGAAGCTGACCGCTGCTGCTGCATATGGCCAGCTCAATGCCAGGATTCGCGACCATTTCCGCGTGCGGAAGTACCACAGCATTAAGGGCATCAGTGCTACTGTGGTGATGACTTCTTCTTTGGAAAAGAGGGCCAAGGAGTAGAAGATCAATGAGCCAACGAGCCAGGGCCATCGGTGTCGGTCGTAGTACTGTAGCCACATCCAGGCTGCTATGATGAAGTTGAGAAAGCCCAACATAGTGTCGCGGCTTTTGATGTTGGCTGGCACTTCTACATGGATGGGGTGTAGGATGAAAAGCAGGGTAATGAGAATGGGCACAAAGGGGTGATAGCGTCGCAGGAGCTTAGTGAGAAAGAGCAAGAGGAAGCATGCTGTCAGACCGTACATCAGTACGTTGGCAGCGTGATGCACTCTTGGGTTGAGGCCGAAAAGTTCGTATTCGAGTGCCAGGGTAGTGAGGGGCCAGGGGCGATAGGCCCGCGTGTCGATGCCGGGATCAAAGCCTTTAAAGTAGCTGGTAGTCCAGATTTCGTCGAGCCCTTGTAGTCCACTTTTTACGAAGTTGTTGTCTACCAATACGGCGTCGTCGTCGTACACAAAATCGAAAAAAATGGAGGGTGCATACACGGCCATAGCAATAAGTGCCATCAGCATAGCAGCAATAAGCTGACGGCGCAATGGCCATTCTTGGATTTTTGCCTTTTTCTTTGAACTGTGCTGAGTCTTTTTTCCGAGCTTGCTCATGGGCACTAGCTTGAGTGACTTTGGCAAGTCGAAGATAGGGTATGTATTTGGGGAAGTGAAATAGCTACTTTGCGATGGGGGTGAAAATGAAAGAACGGGCAAAATACATGCGTATTCTGCCCGTTAGGCGGTGCTCTTTAATATGGAAGGTAATTCAAGGGAAGAGAGCCTATGACACTATACGCAAGCACATAGGCAGGGTTGCATTTTTTTGTGTTGGTTAGAGTTCGTAGTTGGGCGTGAATTCGCTTTTTCGACTAGCGTAAAAGTCATTGATAATCTTGATGACTTCTTCGGGATCATCGACTATAGGCATGAGCTTCAAGTCATCGGGATTGATGTTGTGGGCTTGTTCGAGCATTACCTCTTTGATCCATTGCTTGAGGCCCTTCCAGTAGTCAGATCCTACTAATACTATGGGTACGGGGGTGATTTTTTTTGTCTGAATGAGCGTGAGTACTTCAAAAAGTTCATCCATGGTGCCAAAGCCACCTGGCAGCACGACAAAGGCTTGTGCATATTTGACGAACATAACTTTGCGCACGAAGAAGTATCGAAAGTGCAATACTTTGTCGGAGTCGATATAGGGATTGTGGTTTTGTTCGTGTGGTAAAGAGATGTTAAGCCCTACCGATACGCCGTTGTTGAGCGCAGCGCCTTTGTTGCCGGCTTCCATGATACCAGGGCCACCACCTGTAATGATGCCATACCCTTCGTCGGTGAGGCGCTTGGCTATTTCCACGGCCAGCTTGTAGTATTTGTGGTCGGGGCTGGTACGTGCCGAGCCAAAGATGGAGACACAAGGACCAATACGGTTGAGGCGTTCAAAACCGTCGACAAATTCCGAAATCACCTTGAACATCGTCCAAGAGTTCTCGGCTTTGAGTTTGCCCCATTGCTTCATTGCGTGCTTGGTACGCAGCACGCCTTCGGGGGCGTGGTTATTATTTTTGCTCATAACTACTACTCTTTAAGTTTTACTGTGAAATGCCTACGCTTTGAGGGGCAAAAAGCCTACCCGTACAACGGGCAGGCTTTTGACTAAAAGGCCAGTTTAGGGCAAAATTTTGGAAAAGTCAAATGAATCAGTCTATTTCCGTCTGTAGGGGGCCATATGGATTTATTCTACGGCTGCTTGGGGGTTGACTTTTGCATTGTCGCTTCTTTTCTGATTCATAGTAGGTAATACGTATAGATCGACTTCTCTTTTTGTAATTTGCTTGTCTGAGAGGATGATGAGTCGTTCCAGCGCATTGCGCAACTCTCGGATGTTACCTGTCCAGTTGAGGTTTTGCAAGGCAATCATGGCATCTTTGGTGATTGACTTAGGTCTAATTTTGTGTTCTTCGCATATTTCTTTGACAAACTCTTCGGCCAACAAGGGAATATCTTCGCGTCGTTCGTTGAGTGGCGGTACGTTGATGATGATGACGGCCAAGCGGTGATAGAGGTCTTCGCGAAAGCGGCCTGCCTTGATCTCTTCAATGAGGTTTTTGTTGGTAGCTGCGATGACGCGCACATCGACCTGTATGGGTTTGTTGTCACCTACGCGCGTGATGCGGTTTTCTTGTAGGGCACGCAATACCTTAGCTTGAGCAGAGAGGCTCATATCGCCAATTTCGTCGAGAAACAACGTGCCACCGTTGGCCTGTTCAAACTTGCCCATGCGCGTTTTGTTGGCATCGGTAAATGCTCCTTTTACGTGGCCGAACAACTCACTTTCGATGAGCTCGGCGGGAATAGCTGCACAATTGACTTCCACTAATTGGCCATTTTGGGCTCGAGGGCTCTTGGCATGAATCCAGCGAGCGACCAATTCCTTTCCCGAGCCATTGGGGCCGGTGATGAGCACGCGCGCATTGGTAGGCGCTACTCGATCGATGGTTTCGCGGATACGCTGCATGGCTTCTGACTTGCCGATCATCTCTTTGACTTGCCGACGCGAGCGCTTTAGCGTTTTTTTCAGCTCTTTGGTTTCTTGTACCAGGTGCGATTTGTCCAGTGCGTTGCGAATGGTGATAAGCACGCGGTTCAGATCAGGTGGTTTGGAAATGAAGTCGAATGCCCCACATTTGACTGCTTCCACTGCGGTGTCAATAGTTGCGTGACCTGAAATCATAATTACGGGTGTTTCGGGCCGAATGGCTAGGATGCGTTCGAGTGCTTCCATCCCATCCATCTTGGGCATCTTGATGTCCAAAATAATTGCATCGTAGCACGTGCGTTTCACCTTAGCCACACACTCTAAACCATCGGAGGCTTCATCGACCTGGTATTTTTCAAATTCCAAAATTTCCTTGAGCGTGCGGCGGATGCTTAGTTCGTCGTCAACAATGAGAATTTTAGTAGCCATGCGTATGGTCGTATAATTTTATTATAAAAAATCATAATATGACAACAGCAACAATTACGCCAAACCACCTATAGGGGTTGCAAACAGGGGGATTTTGTTTGTGAAAAAACAGTGTTATGGATTGGTATGTATGAAATACATCGCAGATCCGCTGTAGTTCAATCTCATAGCGAGGGATGCAAAAATAATTTTTTTTACAAAGTGAATAGTGTTGTTGGACAAGCTCTTCCCAAAATGGGTACCCCATAACAAGTGATACTGGGAAAGGAAAAAGATAGATAACCCACCAAAGCACTACATTTGCCGCCGCTTTAGGAAGGGCTTGTGGTATGGTATGGCAATAGATAAATATGGACATTTACTAGATGTAAAATGTGGTGAAAATGCATTGCGAATCAATCATAGCTCGGCGAACGGGTATTGCCCCGCATCAGGTGGCGGCTGTCGTACGTCTATTGGCTGATGGCGCAACTATTCCTTTTATTGCACGCTATCGGAAAGAAGCCACTGGATCATTGGACGAGGTGCAGATTTACGAGGTACAAAAAGCACTAAAACAATGTGAGGAGCTGGACAAGCGACGCGCTACGATTTTGAAAACCATCGAGGAGCAGGGAAAGCTCACAGATGAATTGCGCCGGCGCATTGTGCATTGTTGGGATGCCACCGAGTTAGAAGATATTTACTTGCCTTACAAGCCCAAACGCCGCACGCGTGCTACTGTGGCCAAAGAAAAGGGGTTGGAGCCGTTGGCTCAGATGTTGTTTGCACAAGGGGAAGGCCAGGTGGTAGTGTGGGCAGCGCGTTTTGTGAGTGAGCAGGTCACTGATGTAGATGAAGCGCTTTGCGGGGCACGTGATATCATCGCCGAATGGATTAGCGAGGACGAAGGAGCGCGCAAACTAGTGCGTGCTGTTTTTCAAGACGGGGCTGTAGTACATGCTAAAGTGGCTAAGGGTAAGGAAGCAGCAGGTGCCAAATACAAGGACTATTTCGCTTTTGAAGAGCCGTTGGCACGTATCCCTTCTCATCGCTTGTTGGCCATACGGCGGGGTGAAGAGGAGGGCTTTTTGCGGGTCAAGATCGCACCGGATGAAGTTCGGGTCATTGAGCGTTTAGAGCGGCGCTTTTTGCGCAAGCGCAATGAGGCGGCTGAACAAGTGCGTTTGGCATTGCACGATAGTTACAAGCGTTTGCTTCAGCCATCAATTGAGACGGAATTTCGGAAATTGGCCAAAGAGCGGGCCGACCGAGAGGCCATTGAGGTGTTTGCGAGCAACCTGCGGCAATTGCTGTTGGCACCGCCTTTGGGGCCAAAGACTGTATTAGCTATTGATCCGGGCTATCGCACGGGCTGCAAGGTTGTCTGTCTCAACGCCAGTGGTGATTTGATGCATCACACTGCAATTTTTCCTCATCCTCCTCAGCAGGAAGTGAATGAAGCCAAGGAAGTACTTCGCGCTTTGGTGCAGCGCTTTGCGATCGAGGCTATAGCGGTGGGCAATGGCACGGCGGGACGCGAGACTTTGGCGCTGTGTCGGAGCATTAGCTTTGATCGGCCGGTGGAGGTTTTCATGGTCAACGAGGCAGGGGCATCGGTTTATTCTGCCAGTGAGGTGGCGCGCGAAGAGTTTCCCGATCAGGATGTGACGGTGCGAGGTGCCATTTCTATTGGGCGGCGTTTGATGGATCCGCTAGCAGAGTTGGTTAAGATCGATCCGAAGAGCATAGGGGTGGGGCAGTACCAACACGACGTCAATCAAGTGTGGTTGCACGAAGCTTTGGAGCGCGAGATAGAGTCTTGCGTCAATGCGGTAGGTATCAACCTCAACACGGCCAGCAAGCATTTGCTCACCTATGTGTCGGGCTTGGGGCCGGTATTGGCACAAAACATTGTGGCATACCGCAAGGAGCACGGGCCATTTCGTTCGCGCCAGCAGCTCAAGAAAGTGCCTCGCTTGGGTGAAAAGGCCTTTGAGCAGGCAGCAGGTTTTCTGCGCATCCGCGATGGGGAGCATCCACTCGACAACACTGCAGTGCATCCCGAGCGTTATTCAGTAGTGGAGCGCATGGCGACTCAGCTAGGAGTGACGATTGAAGTGCTCATCGCCGACGCGTCTTTGCGCAAGAAGATTCACTTGGAAGATTTTGTCACTGAAGAAGTGGGCTTGCCCACGCTGCGCGACATCATGCGCGAGCTGGCAAAGCCCGGTCTTGATCCTCGTGGCAAGGCCAAACCTTTCAATTTTGGCGATGTACATGCCATTGAGGACTTACAGCCAGGGATGGTCTTGCCTGGTATTGTCACCAATATTACCAACTTTGGCGTCTTTGTCGATGTTGGCGTCAAGCAAGATGGGCTGGTGCACATTTCGCAGTTGGCCAACCACTTTGTGCGCAACCCTGCCGAAGTGGTGCAGTTACAGCAACAAGTCAAAGTACGCGTGATAGAGGTAGACTTGGCACGCAAGCGCATCCAACTATCGATGAAGGATGTATGAATTGCCTTTGCAGCGAACGCCACTGGGTGTGGGTATGCACCAAAAGCAGCAAAAAAGGGCATGGCCATCGCGAGCTATGCCCTTTGTGTTTGCGGTAAAATAGCCGATATGGGTCAGACCAATGCACCACTTTGTTGCATCACTTCGTACATCGTCTTGCCAATATGGGCAGGGGATTTGACTACGTGGATACCGCATTCGGTCATGATCTTCATTTTGGCTTCAGCGGTGTCGTCTTTGCCACCGACGATGGCACCTGCGTGGCCCATTTTGCGGCCTTTGGGTGCCGTTTGGCCAGCGATGAAGCCTACGACGGGCTTGGTGCCATGGGCTTTGATCCAGCGAGCAGCTTCAGCTTCCATGCTACCGCCAATTTCGCCAATCATGATAATGCCATGGGTATCGGGGTCATTCATGAGTAGTTCTACGGCTTCTCGGGTGGTAGTACCTACGATGGGGTCGCCACCGATGCCAATACATGTGCTTTGGCCCATTCCCGTTTTGGTGACCTGGTCGACAGCTTCATAGGTAAGCGTACCCGAACGCGAGACAATGCCGATATGGCCAGGCCGATGGATAAAGCCGGGCATAATACCACACTTAGCTTCACCTGGTGTGATGACACCTGGACAGTTGGGCCCTATGAGGTGGCTGCCGCGATGGCTCAGGTAGGCTTTTACTTTTACCATGTCTTGGACAGGGATGCCTTCTGTGATACAGATAATCACTTTAATACCGGCATCAGCTGCTTCCATGATGGCGTCAGCAGCGAAGGGTGGCGGTACGAAGATGACACTGGTGTCGGCGCCCACTTCGCGCACGGCTTGCGATACGGTATTGAATACGGGGCGGTCTAAATGCGTCATGCCGCCTTTGCCGGGCGTGACACCGCCCACGACGTTGGTGCCGTATTCAATCATTTGGCTAGCGTGAAAGGTGCCTTCCTTACCTGTGAAGCCTTGTACGATTACTCTGGACTGTTTGTTGACTAATACTGACATGTCAGGTTTGGTTTTGAATGGTTATACGTAGTAGTAGCGGCCCCTCATTGCTCTTTATCCTTTCTTTGAATGATAAAGACTTCTTCGTCGGCACGGTGCATGAAGTATTTTTCTCTGGCTACCCGTTCGGGATCGTTTTCTAAGGCTTTTTTTTCCTCTTGAGTGATTCGAATTTTTTCTTTGTAGTAGCGTTTATCTCGTTCGAGTTGTTGAATGGTACGCGCCAAGCGCCATTGGTCGATGAAGTTGCGCCGGTCGACAAACAGCATCCATATCAGGAAAATGGCCAGTACCAGCACGTACCTGTTGCGCAGTGGCTTGGGCACGAGTACGAGCAAGTCGCGAAGTGGATTGGGTGCAGCCATCGGACTTCGATTTTTAGCAGGTTTTTTATTTGCCGAAAGGCAGTTACCGCCTGCTGTGTAGGCCAAAGGTACATACTTGCTTTGAGCAGTGTGATTTTTAAGGTCATTTCAAGAGATCTTTTCCCGGATAGTAGGCAGCTTGGCCTAGTGCTTCTTCGATACGTAGCAATTGGTTGTATTTGGCTATGCGGTCGGATCGCGAAGCTGAGCCCGTTTTGATCTGACCGGTGTTGAGTGCTACGGCTAGGTCGGCGATGGTAGTATCTTCGGTTTCGCCGGAGCGGTGGCTAATTACGCTGGCATAGGCGTGGCGCGTGGCCGTGCGCACAGCTTCCATCGTTTCGGTCAAGGTGCCGATCTGGTTGACTTTGACGAGGATGGCGTTGGCTACTTTTTGGTCGATGCCGCGTTGTAGGCGCGTGGTATTGGTCACGAAGAGGTCGTCGCCTACCAGTTGGATGTGGCTGCCAAGAGATTGCGTCAGTAGTGCCCAGCCCTCCCAGTCGTCTTCGGCCAGCCCATCTTCGATGCTGAGGATGGGGTAGCGGTTGCACCAGTCTTTCCAGAAAGCTACCATGTCAGCACTACTGAGCTCTTGTCCACTGGCGGCCAGTACATATAGCCCTTTTTTTTCGTCGTAAAATTCGCTGGAGGCGGCATCAAGGGCGATCATAATGTCTTCCCCAGGTTGGTAACCTGCTTTTTCGATTGCCATCATGAGGGTTTGGATGGCTTCTTCGTTCGATTGCATATTGGGTGCGAAGCCGCCTTCATCACCTACGTTGGTACTATAGCCCTTGCTTTTCAGTACTTGCTTGAGGTGGTGAAATATCTCTACGCCCATGCGCAGCCCTTCGCGGAAGGATTCGGCACCCAGGGGCATGATCATGAATTCTTGAAAGTCAATTTTATTATCGGCATGGGAGCCACCATTGAGGATGTTCATCATGGGCACGGGCAGTACGTGGGCGTTAGGGCCACCCAGATACTGAAACAGAGGCAAGTCGACTTCTTGCGCAGCAGCTTTGGCCACGGCCAGGCTGATGCCCAAGATTGCGTTTGCGCCCAGGCGGCTTTTATTGGGGGTGCCATCCAGGTCGATCATCATCTGGTCGATCTGGCGTTGGTCGAAGACGCTGGCTCCTAGCAGTTCTTCTGCAATTATTTCTTCCACATTGGCTACGGCTTTTTCTACACCTTTGCCCAGGTATCGTTCGGCTTCGCCGTCGCGCAGCTCTACTGCTTCGTATTTACCGGTGGAGGCTCCGCTGGGCACTGCTGCTCGGCCGATGATGCCGTTTTCAGTCAGTACTTCCACTTCGACGGTCGGGTTGCCTCGAGAGTCGAGTACTTCTCTGGCACGGATGTCGATAATGAGACTCATGGCTTGGTTGGTTTTGTCAAAAAATTGTTCCCTGATTCTGTTGTCTATTTAGCAGGGCAGCAGGGCATGTTCAGCGTGCGCTAACAGGGGCCTTTTTGAGCATGTCGACAAACTCGTCAAACAGGTAACGGGCGTCGTGTGGTCCTGGCGATGCCTCAGGGTGGTACTGTACGGAGAAGGCCTGATGTTGCTTGAGGCGAATGCCTTCGACAGTGCCGTCGTTGAGGTTGACATGAGTCACTTCTACGCGGTCGCTGGCAGCGCAGATCGCTTTAAGGCTGACGCCGAAGCCGTGATTTTGGCTCGTAATTTCACCGCGGCCGGTGCGCAGATTCTTTACGGGGTGATTGAGGCCGCGATGGCCGTGGTGCATCTTGTAGGTAGGGATGCCTACGGCACGTGCCAAGATCTGGTGGCCTAGGCAAATGCCAAAGAGGGGCTTGTCGGCAGCCAATATTTTTTGAGTCACTTCAACGGCGTAGTCCATAGCCGCAGGGTCGCCGGGCCCGTTGCTGAGGAAGTAACCATCGGGCTGCCATTGTTCCATTGTTTCAAAAGTGGTATGAGCGGGAAAAACTTTGACCACACAGCCACGTGCTATGAGGCAGTCAAGGATGCTGCGCTTGATGCCAAAGTCGAGTGCAGCGATGCGAAATTGTGCCGAAGCAGGGCCGGCCACATAGGGTTGTGACGTACTCACTTTGGAAGCAAGTTCGAGCCCAGCCATGGAAGGCGTATCCTTTAGGCGGGCTTGTAGGGTGGCCAGCTCATCAGTTTCGGAGGAAATTATGGCATTCATGGCACCTTTGTTGCGGATGTGTCGCACCAGTGCACGCGTATCGATGCCCGAAATGCCCACTACGCCTTCTTCTTCGAGCCATTGTTGTAAAGAGTTGTTGGCCATAGGGCGTGAGTAATGTTCGGAAAAGTTGCGTACGACCAGCCCTGCGATTTTGGCTCCGTCACTTTCTTGCTCGATAGCCCGTGTGCCATAGTTGCCGATGTGTACGTTGGTCATTACCAGAATCTGTCCATAGTAGGATGGGTCGGTAAACACCTCTTGATAGCCCGTCATGCCCGTGTTGAAGCAAATCTCGCCAGTGGTGGTGCCGATTTTGCCCACTGCATAGCCTTTAAACAGCGTGCCGTCGGCCAGTAAGAGCGTGGCTGCAGGTCGTGATATCATGTGGAAAGGTGATTTTGGTCGCGTAAAATCGGCGCAAAGATAGTGGATTTGTCGGCTATTGGCTGATAGTAGCGAGCTGTTGACACATGCTTGCACCCATGCGCTTGGTCATTCAAGTTTTGTGGGGGTTATGTCTGTATAGTCTTTGGGCAAATACTCGAGGCTCAACGCTGGGCTATTGGCGTGGAGCGATGGATTTGATGGTATAGCATTGGATCAGTCCAAATGGTAATGGCAAACGAAATCCAATCTCGCTAACAACGAGCTGCAATACTACACCGACTTGAGTACCAATCTGCAAGAGTCGGGTGGTACGCTGCACCTCATCGCACGTGGGGAAAGTTATATGGGATGCGATTATACTTCGGCACGCATCAGATAGCCATGCAGTGGAATGGTGCAGGTGGAACCCTACAAGCGCAAATGGGCGCCTCTTTGCCAAAAGGCATCTACTGGCTGAGCATACAGGCAGCGCACGGGCGCCATTGGAAGCGCTGGACTCATCAATGATGGCTTTTCCATAGCCGGGAAATCGACTTCCCCAATTTTTTTTCAGAAAAAGTGTGGAATCCTGTAACCATTTGGTTCTAAATGGTGATTGGTTAGTAGTGTAGTGCCTTATTTCTAATCATACAAAAACAAAATGCCTATGATGTGACAGGGTCGATGCGCTGTATAAGTGAGCTACGAGTCATCATGCTACATATAGACGCATCCGTAGCCACCGGGTCTCTTTGAGGCTGGATATAAAGAGTGTCGTATAAGCGAAATTATGAGTGCTTAAACATTAAACATTTTATTGATGAATGTTTTTTTTACAAAACTATTTCATGAAGAGTTTTTTCCACTGCGCGACCGCCTTTTTGGCATTGCAGTGAAGTGGACTCGTGACGAGGATCAGGCCAAGGACCTTGTGGCAGATACGTTTGAGCGCATTTGGAAGTATATAGATCGCTATGAGCCAGGTAGCAATGCCATGGGGTACGCCTTTAGAATCATGCGCCGTGTCTTTTTGAATGACCTGCGCAAAAGCGATCGTCGTGGCGCACAAGTCAGCTTGGACGACGGGCTCTATCGCTTAACTGACACTGAAACGCAGCAGCTGGTGTTTATCCAGTTCATCGAGCTACTTGAAACGGGCGACTTCTCGGCTGTGGACTTGTCCGATGAAGTCGTTAGCGCACTGAAGACGATTGCACCGATCGATCTGGAGATCCTGATCGACAGTGTGATGGGCGTGAAAAACGAAGAAACAGCCAAGCGCTTGGGTATGAACGTCAATACCGTCAAGGTGCGCTTGCACCGTGTGCGCAAGTGGCTCATCAAGCTGTTGGAGGAGTATGCGCGTTCGACTTACAACATTGCCAAGGAACGGCATAATGGCAAAAGTGGGCTAAAATGACATAGATATGAAGCATCTGCTGTTTTCTGCAGCAGATGCTTTTTGCTATTTAAAAAGCTTAATGGTAATAGAAGTAAAAATGTTTTGACATGAGAAGATATAATGGTGATATTCGCAGTCAGGCGTTTAGTTATCGCGATGAGGTGATTCGGTTAGTTTGGGAAACGCAATCGTGTAGCCTGCAAGAGAAGAAAACTATTCTGCGGCAGATATATCAGAACCCTTTATTGTTGCGCTACTATCGATTTCAACGCACACTCAAGAAACTAACCCGGCAAGCTCTTCTTCAACACTTCTCATCTCCCTCTTCTCCGCCTCAACCCCCTGCCGACCTGGGCCAGTACATTTTGGACCGCGTCTTTGGGTCTTCTTCAAATAGCACGAGCACTGAGCTGTCTTCGTAGTCTTGCATTTGTGATATGTGGCATGGTGCCTGCATTGCATCCGGCACTTGTCGAGGCGACGCGCTGGTCTACAGCAATGCATTGAGATGTGGGTGTACAGAGGCTTGTAGCTATCGGCCGATGATCTTCTGCGTACTTCTGGGCTGGTGGCTGAACGCATGCTTGTCCTGTCGGCAAAGGCCGGCTATTGGATTGAGCTGTGGCAAGTGCGCGCTTGCTTTTGTTTGCCGAAAGACATCTACTGGCTCGGCAATGCGGGGACGCCTGGAGGAGTAAGTCCAGTATTGTCGGCAACATCTCGTGTTGATTCCAGCAAGATGTCTATTTAAGATTTTCCAAAAAAGCGTGGAAGTAGTGTAACTATTGTGCTACCTCTGGTGATAGAGGTAAGTGCGGGTCTGCGTATTAGGTGTTGGTGGGACCAATATCGCACGGCGAATATTAATGATCACGGCAAATTACATCAATCATGTGGAAGCGACTTTATCCCAAGTATGGTCCGGATTAGGACGTGCCAATGCCTGTATTGATGCAGGCCATCCTTTAACCCAAAATTTCTTTTTCATGCCAAATCGTTTTCTTTTTGAGAAAGAATTTGTACCTGTTTTAGACAATCTCTTTCATTATGCGTGGCATCTAACGCGCGATACAAAACGCGCCAAAGACCTTTTGGGCACTACGGCTATGCGCATCTTAGCGCAAATGGATAAATATCGGCCTGGCACGAATGCGGAAACTTTTGGTCGGACCGTGATGAAGCGCATTTTTCTCCATGAGCTTCGCAGCCAAGGGCGCGAGGGCTATGAAGTAGATGGGCATGTGCGCGCGCATCACCTGGCGCAGTTTGATCAGCTGCTTGCCTGGTTGTCCGAAGGGCAAGAAGACGTCTTGCTCGACGACAAGCTGAACAATGCCGTACAGATGGCACTGAATCAGCTGAGCGATAGGGAGCGCTACATTTTGGCCAATAGCTTGGCTGGTGTGAAAAATGAGGACATAACCCAAACCCTAAATACAAATGTCAATATACTTGAGGCGCAGCTGCAACGCGTTTACCTGAAGCTCATTGGCGAGCTGGAGTCCTTTGCAGCAACGCAATATGACATCCGTATCAGGCGGAAGGTATGATATAATGGGGAAGTACCGCTTCAGAGCGGGCTTCCCGCTTGTGGAGCGCTCTTTTTAGTTTATGTATTTCCAGCCTATGAAACGAACAAATCAGAAAAACTCATCGCACTGATGAACAGTTGTGCAATCACATAATCGACGTCGTTTAGTCTACAGAACAACGGCCTACCCCACTTTCCCACTTGATGGAAAGGAGCACGTGCTAAGTGGCGTTTTGGTGATAAATGACGCCTGGCAGGTATTTGCCCTTTCCTTATTTTATTGCTTAGCCAACAGTTGGAGAAAAGGCCTCGATGGGACACCTCTTTAGTCGAAGTCGAGCTGAAAGCGCTTTTGTAACTCTTTGAGCAGGGGATTTTTTTGCGCCAGATAGTGGTATTGTTCGTGTCGCGTGACGGGGCGCGGCTTTTCGCGTGGTGTTGTGTGGCTCTGGCTGTCGTCAACGACGACTTGCAGTGCCAGGTGCTCATTTCCGAATACCTGTCGGATGTGATCCATGAGCCCTAACTCTCGGCGTAGGGCCTCTGCCATCATAGCAGAAGCTGCGTAGCAGCGAATGGTGTCGCCTTTTAGTTCGAAGCGCGCGCTGTTGAGGTATGCCTTGATGCTGTCGCGCTCGCATTGATCTTTGTATTGGGCAATGGCCTTTTCCAAATTGCTTGCGTTGAGTTCGGGCAGGGTTTGCGTCTCATCAGCCTGGGTGGGGGTGTTTTGCGTCAGCTGGTCGAGCGATAAGGACGGGGTGCGGCGTAGATGTGTTTTAATGCGCCGCGACGTAGTGCCAGCAGCTGGCTCGGGCTGAGCGGGCGAAGAAGGAGACTGAGATTGTACTTTTTTTTCTGGTTTTTCTGGGGGGGTAGTTGAGAGGGCGTGCTCTTGGGCTCGATGTGCCTCAGAGCTGGGAGATGCTTGGTGATAGGTGGCGGCAGGCTCAGTAGTGGCAGGTGGTATCGCCTCAGTGGGTGCGGTTTTAGGGCTTTTTTTTTCAGGTGTACTGGCTTGGTGGGCGGCTAATGCAATGGCTCGATTGAGCCATGCCATTTTCATCAGGGCGATTTCAACGTGCAGGCGCTTGTTGCGTGCTTCCTTGTAGTGGATGTCGCATTCGTTGGCAATCTGCAAGGCCGACATGAGGAATGACGCAGACGCCAGGCGTGCTTGTTTGTCGTAGCGCTGTAAGAGGGTGTCGCTCAATTCAAGCAGTGGTCGGGTGGCCTCCTCTTTTGCCATCAGCAGATTGCGCAGGTGTTCGGCAAATCCGTCGAGAAACAGGTCGCCTTCGAACCCCTTCTTCAGCACCTGATCGAACAGCTGCATCACGCGCGGCATGTCTTCCTGTAGCAGTGCGTCGACAAACTGGAAGTAGTAGTCGTAGTCGAGTATGTTGAGGTTTTGGATGACCGCCTCATAGGTGATCTTCTGGCCCGCATAGGAGGCAATGCGATCGAAAATAGAGAGCGCATCGCGCAGAGCGCCATCTGCTTTTTGGGCGATGATGTGCAGCGCATCCTCTTCGGCTTCGATATTTTGACGTGTACAGATGTCTTTGAGGTGGGCGACGATGTCGGGCACTTGAATACGGCGGAAGTCGAAGATCTGGCAGCGCGACAGAATGGTGGGGATGATCTTGTGCTTTTCTGTGGTGGCCAGTATAAATATAGCATAAGGTGGCGGTTCCTCCAGTGTTTTGAGGAAGGCGTTGAAAGCTGCCTGCGACAGCATGTGCACCTCGTCGATGATAAAGACCTTGTAGTGCCCTTGTTGGGGCTGAAAGCGCACTTGTTCGACCAGGGCGCGGATGTGCTCCACGCTGTTGTTGGAAGCGGCATCCAGCTCGATGATGTTGAAGGAAGCCTGCTCGTTGAAGGCTTTACAGTTATCGCATTCGTTGCAGGGCTCTTGCTCGGGGGTGATTTGTGTGCAGTTGAGTGCCTTGGCCAGTATGCGTGCACAAGTCGTTTTGCCCACGCCACGTGGCCCACAAAAGAGGAATGCGTGGGCGACCTGCTGGCGTTTGAGTGCGTTCTTTAGTGTTTGAGTGACGTGTTGTTGGCCCACTACTTCGTCGAAGCGCGTGGGGCGATATTTTCGGGCCGATACCACAAATTGACTCATGGCACAAAGGTATGGGGCCAAATGCAAAAGGCAGCAATTTTCTGTAGTGATATGTACGGCTTTGCATGCTTTATGGCTGGTTGGTCCAGTTGGCACCAAAGCGCTCTACTAAGATATTATCAAAATGATCAGCTTGCATTAATAGTTGCTGCAGCAGTTGGCGGGCCGTGGCGAGGTTCAGGTACTTGTCATATAGTACTAGCGAGAGTATTATTTTGCGATTGCGCACGCTAAAGCTGAGTCCTTCCAGCTGGTAATTAGTGCGCAGTAGAAAGGTGTAGAGCTTTTCTAGGTTGTGATGGGGTAATGTGCACAGATAGGCTTCGCAGCTGATCATGCCACTTGGTTCGTGCCAGTTGATGTGTATGCGTGCACTGCCGTGCTGTACTTCCCAAGCATTGGGACCACGGCGCGAAAGGCGCACGTCATGCCCTATCTCTTCAATGAGTTGTTCGAGGGTGTGCCCTACTCCTATCGCTTCGTAAAGCGGCACTTCATGTGGCAATCTCAATGGGGCTTGACACTTGGGGCAATATTCATCTGTTTTTTCGGTAGCTAAAACAAAAGAGCGGCACTCAGCACAGCGCGCCGCACTTTGCCCGTAATGGGGTAAATACCACTGGGCAAGCTCAATGAGGTAGGCCGTAGGTAGGGAAAAACTCTCATGTTTGGCGTTATTGAAAAATGGCACTGCGTTGAGCCCCAAAAGATGGCCTTGGGCATTGAAAAGTGGACTACCACTAAACATGGATGTTAGTGAAATGTCGTGTTGAATGTAGTTGATGCCTCCTTCATGTCGCCGGATTGCCGTGACGGTGCCTTGTGCCACGTGGCATCGAGCTTCTGCGGTGTATCCTATGGCCCATACCGGAGAGCCACTCTTGGGCAGTGCCGCAGCAAGCGGAAGGTCGGGTAGTGGCTCATGGTGTTCAGGAGCGGGCAAAAAAGCCACATCGAGCCATTCATCCCAAAACCAAACAGGAACCAATTGTCGGTCAATGTGTGGGTTGTCTATGACTACTTCCCTGTTGTCGTGCACTACATGTGCATTCGTAACGATGAGACGCCACGGCTTAATCACAAAGCCTACACCCATGTTGTAAGGCGTGGCCACATATACCAATGCACTTTTTCGGGCAGCAGTCCAACTGTGATTCATCGATCGTTTATGGCTTTTTGGTGATGATTTTGGCGGAGGCCTCATTCGAATCAGTATCCTAAAGGTACAGCAGTTAGGTAAAAGTATCGGGAGGGCAATATGGGCTTGGGGCTTGAATATGCGGTGGTAGGTGGCAATGCTACAGGTAAGCGGTACATATCAGCTACACATTTTTGCATTTGTCCGTGATCCATTGGGTTGAATTTGTATATTTGCTCAGCGAATTTTCGCTAAGCAGCTCGCCTTAGCTGTTTTTCGCCTTTCGGCAAATGCGACGGTTACTCGTACAAATAAACCATAAACCTTCCGATACAATGAGTAGAAGAATACGCAAAGCAGCTGTACTGGGTTCTGGGGTAATGGGCTCAGGCATTGCTTGCCATCTGGCCAATGCTGGCCTCGAAGTGTTGATGCTCGACATCGTGCCCCGCGATCTGGGCGAAGCGGAGCGCAATGACCCACGGGCGCGCAACCGCATTGCTGACGAAGCGCTCAAGAAGGCGCTGAAAAACAAGCTCAACCCACTGTACGACAAAGATTTCGCCAGCCGCATCCGCACGGGCAACTTTGAAGACGACATGCCCAAGATTGCCGAGTGCGACTGGATCATCGAAGTGGTTGTCGAAAATCTGGACATCAAGCGCCAGATCTTCGAACAGGTAGACCAGTACCGAAAGGCTGGTTCTTTGGTCACTTCCAACACTTCGGGCATTCCCATTCACTTGATGGCGGAGGGGCGCAGCGACGACTTTCGCAAGCACTTTTGTGGTACCCACTTTTTCAACCCGCCGCGCTACATGCGCCTTTTGGAAGTTATTCCCCATAGAGAGACCAAGCCCGAAGTGATCGATTTTTTCATGCGTTATGGCGACTGGCATCTGGGCAAGCAGACGGTGCGCTGCAAGGACACGCCGGGCTTCATCGCCAACCGCATTGGCGTCATTGCCATGGCTCGCATCTTCGAGCTGGCCTACGAGTTGGGGCTTAGTCTCAATGAGGTCGATAAACTCACGGGTCCTGCTATCGGCCGTCCCAAGACGGGCACCTTCCGCCTGGGCGACTTGGTAGGGCACGATACCACGGCCAAGGTGCTCATGGGGCTCAAGCAAAACCTGCCGCACGATCCCGTAGCGCAACGCCTCGAGATACCGGCGTATTTGAAGTTTTTGCTCGACAACAACTTCCTGGGCGACAAAACCGGCCAAGGATTTTACAAAAAAACTGACGAGCGCGACGAGCAAGGTCGCCGCGTCATTTTGGAGCTCGACCTCCATGCGCTCGAGTACAAACCCAAAAAGTCGTCGAAGCTGCAGAGCTTGGAGTTGTCCAAGCAGATCGAAGAAGTGCCGCGCCGGATCAAGGCCGTCTTTCAAGCCGACGACAAAGGGGGCGAGCTGGTGCGCCGTTCATTGGTCAGCCTCTTTGCCTACGCATCCAATCGCATTCCCGAAATTTCGGACAACATCTACAGCATCGATGATGCCATGCGGGCGGGCTATGCTTGGCAGTATGGGCCTTTTGAGTATTGGGACATCATCGGCGTGGAAGAAGGCATCGCTAAGGCTGAGGCATACGGCGAGCCTGTGGCCGAGTGGGTCAAGGAGATGGTGGCATCTGGCATTACGGCCTTTTACAAGCGCGAAGGTGGTAAGAAGTACTACTACGACATCGAGCTCAAAGCCTACAAGGAAGTGCCCAACATGGACGGCATCGTCATTCTGGATAACTTCCGAGACCTGCCACCTGTGCACAAGACCAGCGAGACGATTTTGCACGATATCGGCGATGGCGTGTTGTGTCTGGAGTTCACCAGTAAGGCCAATAGCATTGGAGAGGGGGTGATCCGTGGCGTAATGGAAGCCATCGACTTAGCCGAGCAAGGCAACTGGAATGGCCTGGTGATCGGCAACAACGCACAAAACTTTAGCGTAGGCGCCAATCTCATGATGATTGCCATGATGGCCTACCAGCAAGAGTGGGACGAGCTGAACTTCGCCGTACAGATGTTTCAAAACATGACCATGCGCTGTCGTTATTCGGCTGTGCCGGTGGTAGCAGCTACGCAAGGCTACGTCTTTGGCGGTGGCTGTGAGCTGACGATGCATTGCGATGCAGCGGTGGCTGCTGCCGAGTCGTATATCGGATTGGTAGAGGTGGGCGTAGGGCTCATCCCCGGCGGCGGTGGCACCAAAGAATTTGCCTTGCGCGCCTCTGATCAGTTTTTCGAGGGCGATGTGAAGATTCCCACGCTGCTCAAGCAATTCCGCACCATTGCGATGGCTACTGTCTCGCGCTCGGCCCACGAGGCATACAAGCATGGCTATCTGCTACCTCAGCGCGACAAAGTGGTACTCAACGTACAGCGCAACATCGGCGAAGCCAAGAAGAAGGTGCTCGAGCTGGCACCTGCCTATACCCAGCCCGTGCCGCGCGAAGATATCTTGGTGTTGGGACGTGGTGGCCTGGGGGCGCTCTATGCTGCCGCCAACGAGTTCAAGCTCGGCCACTTCATCTCTGAGCACGACGTCAAAATTGCGCGCAAGATTGCTTGGGTGCTATGTGGTGGCGATCTGACAGGCGAGCAGCGCGTCTCGGAACGATACCTGCTCGACATCGAGCGAGAGGCCTTCCTCAGCTTGTGTGGTGAGCCCAAAACGCTGGAACGCATTCAGCACATGCTGCAGTACAACAAGCCGCTGCGCAATTGATGAATTGGGCTCAGTGAGGCGCCGCATAGGCGCTTTTTGCCCGAATGGGTTTCCCTATCCAGTTTGAAAAAGAAAACACAATCCGAAAAATGGAAGCATATATCGTCAAAGCATATCGCACGGCTGTGGGCAAAGCCAAGAAGGGCAGCTTCAAACACATGCGCTCCGATGATTTGGCTGTGCGCGTCATTCAATACCTCATGGAGCACACGCCCGAGCTCGAACCCAAAATGGTAGATGACGTGATCGTGGGCTGTGCCAACCCTGAAGGGGAGCAAGGCCTACAGATGGGGCGCCAGATCTCGTTGATGGCTTTGGGAAAGGAAGTGCCGGGCTTTACCGTGAATCGCTATTGTGCTTCAGGCCTGGAGACCATTTCATTGGCTGTGGGCAAAATCAAAGCGGGTATGGGGCACATATTTATCGCAGGTGGTGCGGAAAGCATGAGCTTAGTGCCTATGACGGGCTACAAGTTCGTGCCTAACTACAATATGGTCAAAGACAAGCCCAACTACATGGCCAGCATGGGGCTGACAGCCGAGGCTGTGGCGAAAAAATACGGCATCACGCGCCAAATGGCTGATGAGTTCGCCTTGCGCTCGCACAGGTTGGCTGCCAAGGCCATTCAAGAAGGCAAGTTCAAAGATGAGATCGTACCTGTAACCGTCAAGGAAGTGTTCGTGCAGGATCACAAGCGCCAAGAGCGCGAATTTGTCATGGACACCGATGAAGGTGTGCGCCCCGACACCAGCATGGAAGCGCTGGCGCGTCTGCGCCCCGTTTTTGCAAAGGATGGTGTCGTAACAGCCGGCAATGCATCGCAGACTTCTGATGGGGCTGCCTTTACACTGGTAGTCAGTGAGGAGATGGTCAATAAGCTGAACCTCAAGCCCATCGCTCGGCTCGTGGCCTGTGCAGTAGGTGGCGTTGATCCCCTTTACATGGGCATTGGTCCTTGCGTGGCCATACCCAAAGCCTTGGCGCAAGCTGGCCTCAAGCTAGAAGATATCGAACTGATCGAGCTCAACGAAGCTTTTGCCGCTCAAGCTTTGGCGGTAATTCAACAAGCTGGCCTCAACCCAGACATTGTCAACGTCAATGGTGGAGCTATCGCACTGGGGCACCCACTGGGCTGTACGGGAGCCAAACTCACCACACAGCTGCTCAACGAGATGCGCCGGCGAGGCAACAAGTACGGCATGGTGACAGCATGTGTAGGTGGTGGGCAAGGCATTGCCGGCATTTTCGAATTGCTCTGATCGAGCTACTTTTGAATGATGCGCTTGGCGCAAAAAGCGAACTGCTGCACCTGGCTCGGGGCCGGTGCAGCAGTTGTTGTTGGATAAGTAGCGTCGCAGTGCGCATTCAGACGATGCCTTGGGCCAGCATGGCATCGGCCACTTTGACGAAGCCCGCGATGTTAGCACCTTGCACGTAGTTGACAAAGCCACCTTCCTGGCGGCCAAATTGTACGCATTGCTCGTGGATGCTACGCATGATGTCGTGTAGGCGCTGGTCTACCTCTTGGCGCGTCCAGCTCATGCGCAAGCTGTTTTGCGACATCTCGAGCCCCGAGGTGGCTACGCCCCCCGCATTGGCAGCCTTGCCCGGGCCGAAGAGGATGCCAGCGTCTAGGAAGCGATGGACTGCCTCGATGGTGCACGGCATGTTGGCGCCTTCAGCTACGGCTATGCAGTCGTTGGCCAGCAGGGCTGCGGCATCATCACCATTGAGTTCGTTCTGGGTAGCGCAGGGCAGTGCCACATCCGCAGGAATATTCCAGGGCTTTTTACCTTCCAGATATAACGCGCCAAAGTGTTCGGCATATTCGCGAATGCGTCCACGTCGGTTGTTTTTCAGATCCATAATCCAGGCAAGCTTTTCGGCGTCGATGCCCTCTTGGTCGTACACCGTGCCTGATGAGTCGGACATGCTCAGTACCTTGCCGCCTAACTGAATGACTTTTTCGGCCGCGTATTGCGCTACGTTGCCCGAGCCGGAGATCAGCACTTTCTTTCCTTTGACTGAATCGCCTCGCGTAGATAGCATTTCCTGCAAGAAATAGACCACACCATAGCCTGTGGCTTCGGGTCGGATCAAGCTACCGCCATATTGAATGCCTTTACCCGTCAGTACGCCGGTGTGTTGGTTGACCAACTTCTTGTACATGCCGTAGAGATAGCCGACCTCGCGCCCGCCTACGCCAATGTCGCCAGCTGGCACATCGGTATCAGGACCAATGTGCCGAAACAATTCCAACATGAAGGCTTGGCAAAAACGCATGATCTCGCGGTCGCTCTTGCCCTTGGGGTCAAAGTCGGAGCCGCCTTTCCCACCACCTAAGGGTAAGGTGGTGAGACTGTTTTTGAAGATCTGTTCAAAGCCCAGAAACTTCAAAATGCTCTGATTGACTGAAGGATGGAAGCGAAGCCCGCCCTTGTATGGGCCAATGGCGTTGTTGAACTGCACGCGGTAGCCGCGGTTGACGCGTACCTGCCCCTTGTCGTCTACCCACGTGACGCGAAACGACACGATGCGGTCGGGTTCAGTTAGGCGATCGAGCAAGCCATCGCGTTGGTACTTTGGGTTTTCGGCTACAAAGGGGAGAATCGACTCAGCGAACTCGTGTACAGCCTGATGGAATTCCGGCTCATTTGGGTTTCGCTGCTTGAGGCGGGCCATGAACTGCGACACAGACTCATAGCCCTGTTTGGTCAGGACTGACATAGCGCAAAGATTTGGTTATTTGATTAAGGCTTTATTGAGCAGGCGCACAGCCTGGTTTATGCATATATCTCAAGCGATTGCGATCGTCAGCCGTAAAGGCAAATAAAGTTATTCATTCGGCTTTGGCCAAAAGTGAAATGCATTTTTTTGTCGGTTTCTTTTCATATCCCTACCTGCGAACCACATGCCGCTTGTAAGCATGTGCACAATGTGTAATTTTTAAAACACTTGGTGTTGAGGTGGTTATGTATTTGTCGGTGTGTGTAGTGCGGTGTTGTCTGTAGGTAAGTACTCCACCCGTTATGAGAAAGTCATTTTGTTTTGGGATTGCTCATAAGGCTATTTTTTTAAATGCTCGGCACACGTCGGTGCGGTTCTCCGCGTTGGATGTATTCATCCAATACGTTGTATGATGAGTTATAGGTTTCATTTTTGGGCAATTGCCACGATGTGTGGCGTGAGTGCTTGGTTATATGCCTGTGATCGCACTTCTGCTACAGAGGCGGACTGTCCGACAGGGCAGCCCGTGCCCATTGCTTCTGACACCATGCAAGCTGTAGTGGCACACCACTTTGTGCGCCGAGGGCAGGAAAGTATCGAAACAATTGATTTGCGCGATGGCACCACAGTCGAACTGTACCAAAGTGGATGTGAAACCGTGCGACAAGAGTTTCGCTTTTTGCTGCCACATATGGCCCAATACCCTTCTGACTCTATAGCTGTCCAGGCTGCTGAGTGCTTGCGCAAAATGGCCACCTTGTCGCCTGTATGGAGCACCTTCGCCCAGTGGGCAACAGCGATAGAAAACGTGCGTGCTCATCTATCGCCTGGCGTACCTTTTATGCTGCCCGGACAGATACAACTGAAAGTAGATACCATACGTAGTGGAGCACAAAAATGGCTGATCGTTGTAATGATTCAAACGTGAATTTGTAAAAAAATGATAATCAAATTGTTGATGATGGTTTTGAAAAAAATCTAAAAAGATAAGCGATTTATTAACCTGTATTTGGTCTGCTTGTATATTTTTGTCCTCGTTCGACGATAACATGCTGATGAGAAAACAACCCGCCTTCATGTCGTGGCAGATTCACGTGCTTTTTTCGCATTTGAGGGGCTTTTCTCTTCAGCTTGTGCGCAGTCGTACCCGCACACAGCCCACTTTTACTATTTGACATAAAACTTTGGAATACTTCACTTGCTGGCTGTGAAAATTTGCTAGCAAGTGCAACTATTGTGTAAATGGTGACGTATGAAAATTGATACTATATTAATTTTGTACTTCTAATCCCTAAATAGCCATTAAAGACTTAGCCTTAGTATCAGTAAGTTAGTTTGTTTGAGCCCCGAACGCCATTCGGGGCTTTTTTGTTTCGCAAAAGGACTATAAGGGCAAGCCGGGGGCCAAGGGAGCATTGCCTATCTTTGGGCCGCCTTTTCAAAATCACAAAAATCGAAGCAGAATGAATCAATTCGACTTGATCATTATCGGCAGTGGGCCGGGCGGCTATGTGACAGCTATTCGCGCCTCGCAATTGGGCATGAAGGTGGGTTTAGTAGAGCGGGAGTCTTTGGGTGGCATTTGCCTGAACTGGGGGTGTATCCCGACAAAAGCTTTGCTCAAGTCGGCCCAGGTGTTCGAATATCTCCAGCACGCTTCCGACTATGGGATAAAAGTAGGAGAGGCCAAAGCCGATTTTGCCGCTATAGTGCAGCGCAGCCGCGATGTAGCACAGGCCATGAGTAAAGGTGTGGAGTTTCTCATGCGGAAAAACAAGATCACAGTGATCAAAGGCACGGGCAAGCTGGCGCGCGGCAAGAAGGTACAAGTGACCGATGCGGAGGGCAAGACGACGGAGTACAGCGCCCCGCACATCATCGTTGCTACGGGGGCGCGTGCCAAGGAGCTGCCCAATATGCCGATCGATGGCAAGCGCATCATCGGTTATCGGCAGGCCATGACGCTGAGCAAGCAGCCCAAGCGCTTGGTTGTAGTGGGGGCAGGTGCCATTGGCGTCGAATTTGCCTATTTCTACAACGCCATAGGCACAGAAGTGACGGTAGTCGAGTACCTGGAGCAGGGATTGCTGCCGCGCGAAGATGCCGATGTGTCCAAAGAGCTGGACAAAATTTTCAAAAAGAAAGGCATCGACGTACGGGCGAACACCGAAGTGACAGAGGTGAAGACTACTACCCGCACCTGCACGGTGGTTGTCAAAGATCGCAAGACGGGTAAGACCGACGAGATCAAGTGCGATGTGGTGTTGTCGGCGGCTGGAGTTACGCCCAACACGGAAAACATCGGCCTGGAGACGTTGGGCGTGCAAACCGAGCGCGGTTGGATCAAAGTCGACGCCTATTATCGCACCAATGTGCCTGGCATTTACGCCATTGGCGACGTCGTTCCAGGGCCGGCTTTGGCACATGTGGCCAGTGCTGAAGGCATCACTTGTGTGGAGGCGATTGCTGGGCTCAACCCCGAACCCATCGACTACGACAACATCCCTTCGTGTACTTACTGCGTGCCTGAGGTAGCTTCGGTAGGCTATACCGAGCAAGCTGCGAGAGCGGCAGGCTACCAGCTCAAAGTGGGTAGGTTTCCCTTTACGGCTTCGGGCAAGGCCAAGGCTTCGGGCGCACCTGAGGGCTTTGTCAAGGTGATCTTTGATGCCAAGTATGGAGAGTGGCTGGGTGCTCACCTCATCGGGGCCAACGTCACAGAGATGATAGCTGAAGTAGTAGCCGCGCGCAAACTCGAAACCACAGGCCACGAGATCATCAAGTCGATCCATCCACACCCCACCATGAGCGAAGCCATTATGGAAGCTACGGCGGCGGCCTATGGCGAAGTGATCCATCTGTGATGGATGCGCTCTTGTAGCTCATTATTTCCGTGTGGGCGCCGGGTGGGTGTGGCACTGCCGTACCCGCTCGCACATTTTTAGGGAAGAGTGACAGCAGGCATGGGGCTTAGCCCATTATAGATGTATGCCAAATAGCCTACTCATTTCACTAGTATGTACCTGAGTGGAGCGCAAGATCGCATTGGAGAAAGCAGCTTAGTCTCTCTCAGACTGTTTGCCGTCGGGGATGAAGAGGTGCCGTGCGATGCAGTTGGCAAAGTGGCCAATAAACCTATATAAGTGAGTTGGAACTTCAGATGGGGTTCAGCGGTGTGTGCGAAGTCGTCGTGGAGAAGTGCGAGGTGGGCAGTGCACGTGCCAGTCATGGGCCGTTTTGTGGTGATAATGCTTTGAAATAGTGCGAAAAGGTGGGGAGCTATACTACCTGGCACGTATATGCTACCTAACTTTGCGCCCGTTTGCCGGCAGGCAAATACCCAATACCACGACTGTTGTGGGCGCTTTCCCAAAAACTGTCTGTTATGCACTTCACACACTGCTACAATTCCCTACAAGCTGCTTCCGAGATCCTGATTCCCGTACCAGAACTACGAGACCTGCGCCAAGCTGCACTGCAACGCCTAGCTGCTGAGGTAGCTTTGCCCTTGGCGCGTTTGGAAGCCGAATTTGACGGGGATGCTCAGCGTGAGCTCCTGCTGTTTGGGCGCGATGGCCACAAATACGTGCTATTGGGCATGGGCACCGACTACCAGCCACATCGGCTTGTGCGTGTGCTGCGTCACTATGTTTCGAGAAAGCGACACACACTGGGACCAGTCGTAGCAGTAGAGCTGCGCCATGTGCCGACTGCTGATCAGATGGAGTGGGCGGGGGCTGCTGTATACGGCATTGGGCTAGGGATTTATCGGTACGAGCTATTGAAGACAACACCTCAGCAGGCTTTTCCTCTCGAAGCGCCCACGGCTTGCATCGAGCTGTTGTGTGCCACTAATGGCGAAGCAGTAGTCGATACGGCTACACGCGAATGGCGGCTGGCCCAGGCCATGCATCGCGTATTTGACTTGGTACACACCCCTTCCAACATCAAGACACCGGCATGGTTGGCAGAGCAGGCTGCTGCTGCAGCTCAGCGCGCTGGCTTTGAGGTGAAGGTGTACGAAACCCAAGCGCTGCAGCAAATGGGCATGCACGCCTTGCTAGCAGTAGGGCAGGGTAGCCCCCATGCGCCGCACCTCATCGTCATGGAGCATCGGCCAGCGCAGGCAACTCAAAAGGTTGGACTGGTAGGCAAGGGCATTACCTTCGACACTGGCGGCATTTCGATTAAGCAGGCCCAAAACATGCATCTGATGAAGAGCGATATGAGTGGGGCTGCCGCTCTCATCGGTATTATGGAGGCTGCGGCCATCCTCGCCCTACCAGTTCACTTGATCGGGGTAGTGCCCGCTGCCGAAAATGCCGTGGACGGCAAAGCACTCAAGCCCGGCGACGTCATTCATTCGTATAGCGGCAAGACTATCGAAGTGATCGACACCGACGCCGAAGGCCGGCTCGTGCTGGCCGATGCCCTGTCATGGGTGGTGCGCCAGCATCGGCCCGATCAGCTCGTCGATATAGCTACACTGACCGGTAGCTGTATTCGCGCCTTAGGCACCGAAGCGGCTGGCTTGTGGAGTACCAACGACGCCTTGGCCGAAGCGCTTATCGAGGCTGGTAACCATACTGGCGAGCGCCTGTGGCGCATGCCACTCTGGGACGATTATTTCGAATACTTGAAAACCGACGTGGCCGACATCAAAAATCTGGGTAGCAAGCCCATGGCTGGAGCTATCACTGCTGCCAAATTTCTGGAATACTTTACTGAAGACCACCCCGCTTGGGCACATCTCGACATTGCAGGCATGGCACTAAAGCAGGACGACTTTGGCCACGATCGCATGGCTACGGGCTTCGGCGTGCGCCTACTCTTGCACTGGTTGCGTCAGCATGTGGTTTAGTTGCCAAGAAGGTTTTTGCTGAAAAATGGATCATTTTATTGTGCAAAAAGATGGGAAGGTATTGACAGATTGTAAAGAGCTGTTATATTTGCTTCGCAATCCAACCTGGCTTTTTCTCCATGACATATCGCAAATAGGTTAATCCAATCTCTGATAAATCAATGGGAATTTGGGAGTGAAATGTCCCTTTGTGCGTCCATGTGGGAATGGCGAACGTTTTGGTGAGGTAAAAAAGCAGATGGATTATTGTATGTAATTTTAAATTGAGTACCTTCGTTACTCAAAGTTGAGTATATGATCGACGCGATAATTTCTTCAAAAACTCGCATCAAGCTGTTGCTCAAGTTTTTCTTGAATAGCCATACGCGTGCCTATTTGCGCGGGCTGGAAAGCGAGTTTGGCGAGTCGAGCAATGCGATTCGGCAAGAGTTGAACCGTTTGGAGGAGGCGGGCATGCTCACCTCTGAGATGGAGGGTAACAGAAAGTACTTTCGGGCCAATACGAAGCATCCCTTGTTCAAGGAGATACACAACATTTTGCGCAAGTACATAGGATTGGACCGCATTGTCGAGCAGGTCATTGAGAAGCTGGGCAAGGTAGAGAAGGTGTTTTTAGTGGGGGAGTTCTCTCGAGGCATAGATAGTCCCATTATCGACCTGCTCATTATTGGCGACATCGACAAGCAGTTTTTGACGGAGCTGATCGAACGGGCGGAGAAAGTGATCCGACGCAAGATTCGCTACATCGTGTATCATCCAGATGAAGCGGCTGACATTGAGTGGTCGCGTTTTGAACCTCAGCCCTTGTTGTTGTGGGCACAAACTGATCCGCAATGAAATGCGATGTGGCTGTAATAGGTGGTGGTATCGTTGGGCTGTCTACGGCCATGCAGCTGGTGCAAAAGGCACCTCATTTGGACGTATGTGTGTTGGAAAAGGAAGCAGCCTTGGCTGCCCATCAGTCGAGTCACAACAGCGGTGTCATCCATTCGGGTATCTACTACAAGCCAGGTAGCCTCAAGGCGACCAATTGTCGGGAGGGGTGGCGTCGGCTTATTGCTTTTTGCGATGCCCATGAAGTGCCCTACGAGCTGTGTGGTAAGATTATCGTAGCCACTGAGGAGTCGGAGCGGCCCTACTTGCACACCATCTACCAGCGTGGCTTGGCTAATGGCTTAGAGGGTATTCGCCTCGTCAGTGGCGAGGAAGCACGCGTGTATGAACCTCATGTGCGGGCAATCGAGGCCATTCAAGTGCCACAGGCGGGCATTGTCAACTTCGGTCGGGTGGCTCACGCCTATGCGCGCTTGTTTGAGGAGGTGGGTGGCGTAGTGCTGAAGCAGCACGGCCTGCGTGCGGTCATACATGAGGGGGAATACCAGCGATTGGAGACGACAGCGCAAGAGATACGAGCACGTCTGGTGGTCAACTGTGCGGGGTTGCATGCTGACAGGGTGGCGCGCTTGGCTGGTGCCTCAATCGACGTGCAGGTAGTGCCTTTTCGAGGCGAATATTACGAGTTGGTGCCGCAAAAGGAGCACCTGGTGCGCAACCTTATTTATCCGGTGCCCAACCCCAAGTTTCCGTTTCTGGGCGTGCATTTTACGCGCATGATCGAAGGTGGCATCGAGGCGGGGCCTAATGCTGTATTGGCTTTTGCGCGAGAAGGTTATCGCCTCACGGACTGGAGTTGGCGCGACCTGAGCGAAGCGCTCTCGTTTTCGGGCTTTTGGAAAATGATGCGTCAGTTCTGGCGCGAAAGCATCGACGAGTTGGTGCGTTCGGTTTTGAAGCGCGCCTTTGTAGCTGCCCTGCAGCGGCTCGTGCCTGAAGTGCAACCCCACGACTTTGTGCGGGGGCGCAGTGGTGTACGGGCCCAGTGCATCGACCGGCAGGGCAAGTTGGTGAACGACTTTTTGTTCGTCGAGCGGCCAGGTTGGGTACATGTGCTCAATGCCCCTTCGCCAGCAGCCACATCTTCTTTGGCTATCGGCGATGTGGTATCCGACAAGTGCCTGACAGCAGTGGCCGCAATGTGAGTGAGGAGTGTGAAATAAGCGTAGTGAAGCATATTATAAAGGGAACCCCAAATGATTGAAGCATTGCGAAAAAAACAAAAGCTGATCAGCGTGACGGGGCTGGGCTATGTAGGCCTGCCCTTGGCGCTCGAGCTGGCCCGCCACTTTCGCGTCATCGGTTTCGACATCAGCGAGCCGCGCGTCGAGATGATGCGGCGTGGCGAAGATCCGAGCCGCGAGCTGCCCCCTAAAGCGTTTGAAGGAACCGACATCGAGTTTACTGCCGACCCTGAGCGCCTCAAAGAAGCGCACTTCCACATAGTAGCCGTACCCACACCAGTAGATGCACACCGCGTGCCCGACCTCAAGCCCGTGCTGAGTGCGACGCGTACCGTGGCAAAAGCCCTCAAAAAAGGTGATTATGTAGTGTACGAGTCCACAGTGTATCCGGGATGTACCGAAGAGGACTGCTTGCCCATACTTGAAAAAATTTCGGGCTTGAAGTTGGGCAAAGATTTCAAGCTGGGCTACTCGCCTGAGCGCATCAACCCTGGCGACAAAAAGCACACCTTGCGTCGCATCGTCAAGGTAGTGTCGGGCAATGATGCCGAAGCACTCGAGACCATCGCTGCCGTCTACGGCAC
Organism: Saprospiraceae bacterium; assembly: GCA_026982695.1. Classification (GTDB taxonomy): domain Bacteria; phylum Bacteroidota; class Bacteroidia; order Chitinophagales; family Saprospiraceae; genus WFYJ01. Next base: position 12,510 of record JALSGS010000058.1, on the reverse strand, counting down.
TGTAGTCGATGCCGGTGTACACAAGGCTTCATCGATTAAGGTAGCTGAAGCCGCCAAAGTCATCGAAAACACGCAGCGCGATATTAACATCTCGCTGATGAACGAGTTGTCCATCATCTTTGACAAGCTCGGCATCGACACCCAAGAAGTGCTCGAAGCGGCAGGCACCAAGTGGAACTTCCTGCGTTTCTATCCGGGCTTAGTGGGCGGCCACTGCATTGGCGTCGATCCCTACTACTTGGTGCACAAGGCGCGCCAGGTGGGCTACGAGCCACAGGTCATTCTCAGCGGCCGCAACATCAACGACAACATGCCCGCCCACATCGCCAAGCGCCTGGTGCAGATGCTGATTCAGAAGGGCAAAAACCCGCGCGACTGCAAGGTGCTCGTCATGGGCTTTACTTTCAAGGAAAATGTAGCCGACATCCGCAACTCGAAGGTAGCCGACCTGGTGCGCGAACTGATGGACTATTCCATCAACGTGCACATCGTCGATCCGTATGCATCGCCCAATGAAGTGGCGCACGAGTACAAGCTCACGCTCATGGATGCGCCCACGACCAATTACGACGCTGTGGTTCTTGCCGTAAACCACGATGCGTACAAAGACCTGGACTGGGACTACTTCAAGGGCCTGATGAATGGTTCGCCCATCATCATGGACCTCAAGGGCCTATTGCCCAAGCCTGCTCAAGATAACGGCATCACGTATTGGAGACTCTGAGCGACAAGCTATCAAAAGATACACCTTTACTTTTTGAAAAAAACCAATCCCATGCGTACGGCACACCAGACACAGACATCACCGATCAATCAGTTGCATCCGAGCGAAGCGCGCTGGTTTGCTGTGCGCACTAACTACAAGCGCGAAAAGCTGGTCAAACAGCTGCTCGAGCGCAAAGGCATTGCCAACTACTTGCCGCTGCGACAAGTGACGCGCCGCTACACGCGCAAGGTGCGCACCCTTGAGCTGCCCTTGATCAGCTGCTACGTCTTCGTCAAGATCGTGCGCAGTCAGTACGTGCCCGTACTCGAGACGCCCGACGTGTTGGGTTTTGTCAAGATGCGCAAGGACTTGCTGGCCATACCAGATGAAGAGATCGAGCTGTTGCGCCGCATTGCCGGTGAAGGAATCGAGGTAGTGGCCGATCCCGCGCAGTATTGCGAAGGCGATCGCGTAGAAATCATTGGCGGCAACCTCACGGGGTTGCAAGGCCGACTGGTAGCCATCGACGGCAGCCGAGTGTTTGTCGTCGAGCTCGAACACATTGGTTATTCGCTGCGCATGCACGTGCCCGCTCATTTGTTGCGGAAAGTGCGTGTCGCTGTGTGAGATATTTGCATCTTTGCCCGCGCTCAGCGCAAAATGGCTGAGCGCGATCAAGTATGACTGATTCACTTACAGGCCTTTCGGCAAATCATGCCGATGTGTGGGCCTGCGGCGCGGTTTCCTTTTTTTGCGATGTGGCCCTGCGACACATCGTCGGCGAAGCCTTGTCTTTTTGCGAAAGCGAGCTATACCGCTGAAGCTACATCTGCCAAACGATACACATGTCCACCACGCAACATATTCCCATGGTCGACCTGCTGGGCCAGTACCAGCGCATCAAAGACCAGATCGACCGAGCCATTCTCGACACAGTGGCTACTACAGCCTTTATTCGCGGCCCGCAGGTGCGTGCTTTTGAGCAGGAGCTGGCGCAGTACTTGGGCGTGCGTCACGTCATCGGCGTGGGCAATGGCACCGATGCGCTACAACTGGCCCTCATGGCACTCGACTTAGCACCGGGCGACGAAGTCGTCGTACCGGCCTTCACCTTTATCGCTACAGCTGAGGTGGTCGCCCTGTTGGGGCTGAAGCCCGTCATGGCCGACGTCGATCCACACACGTTTAACCTGACAGCCGAAACGATCGAGGCAGCGCGCAGCCCCCGCACCCGCGCTATCATGCCCGTACACCTGTTCGGGCAGAGCTGTGATATGGCCCCTATCCTGGAGCTGGCCCAAGCTCACGGCTGGTATGTCGTTGAAGACAACGCCCAGGCCATTGGCGCCACTTATACCTTCCCTGATGGTACTCAAAAAAAGACGGGTACCATGGGCCACATCGGCTGTACTTCGTTTTTTCCTTCAAAAAACCTGGGCTGCTATGGCGATGGGGGCGCCTGCTTTACCGACGACGATGTACTGGCCGAGCGCATTCGCATTTTGGCCAATCACGGCATGAAACGCCGCTACTATCACGACGAGATCGGCATTAACTCGCGGCTCGACAGCATTCAGGCCGCCATCTTGCGCGTCAAGTTACCCCATCTGGACGACTACAATGCCGCCCGGCGGCGGGCTGCCGACGGCTACGACGCCTTTTTTTCCGAGAGGGCAGAAATACAATGCCCGCAGCGGCACCCTGCGAGCACCCATGTCTTTCACCAGTACACACTCAAGGTGCCGCCCACCCGACGCGATGGGCTGCTGGAGCACCTGCGTCACCGTGGCATCGGCTGTAATGTGTACTATCCCGTGCCCTTGTACCGGCAGCAGGCTTTCGCCAAATGGTTTGACGGACAGACGCTGCCCGCCACTGAGGAGCTCAGTAAATCGGTCATCTCGCTGCCCATACATACCGAAATGGACGAGGCACTGGTGCACCACATCGCCGATGCCGTCTGTGCATTTTTCGACCAGGCGTAGCACTACAACAAAAAAGCAAAAGGCATGAGCCAGAAAGAGCACGCAAAACCCTCCTTTTGGGCGCACGACACCGCCATCATCGACGAAGGGGCCCGCATCGGTGCAGGCACCCGCATCTGGCACTTTTGCCACGTGATGGGTGGTGCTGTCATTGGCGAGGGCTGCTCGCTGGGGCAGAACGTCTTTGTAGCCAACGGCGTGGTATTGGGCGACAACGTCAAGGTGCAGAACAACGTAAGTGTGTACGAGGGCGTCATATGCGAGGATGACGTCTTTTTGGGGCCATCCATGGTGTTCACCAACGTGATCAATCCGCGCAGTGCCGTCAATCGAAAGCACGAATATCTGCAAACCCTCGTGCGTCGAGGTGCTACCATTGGTGCCAACGCCACCATCGTCTGTGGTCACACCATAGGGCAATACGCTTTTATCGGCGCGGGCGCTGTTGTAACCAAAGACGTACCCGACTTCGCACTGGTGGTGGGCAACCCCGCCCGACAGATAGGCTGGATGAGCCGCTATGGCGAAAAATTGCAGTTCGACCAACGAGGCGTAGCCACCTGCCCGGGTAGTGGCGAACAATATCGCTTACAGGATGGTCAGGTAACGCTTTTTGCTTCACCCTGAAAGTGAACCTAGAATGAAAAACTTCGCCTTAATCGGTGCGGCGGGCTACGTGGCGCCGCGGCACATGCGTGCTATCAAAGACACGGGCAATTGCCTTGTAGCTGCGCTTGACCCTAACGACTCGGTGGGCATCATCGACAGCTATTTCCCCGAGGCCGACTTTTTTGTCGAGTTTGAGCGCTTTGACCGCCACATCGAAAAGTTGCGGCGCCAGGGCACGCCACTGCACTATGTGAGTGTGTGTTCGCCCAACTACCTGCACGACGCCCACATCCGCTTTGGGTTGCGCGTCGGTGCCGATGTCATTTGCGAAAAGCCGCTGGTGCTCAACCCATGGAATGTCGAGGCACTTCAGGAGCTGGAGCGTGAGTACGGCCGCAAGGTGTACACGATCTTACAGCTGCGCCACCACCCCTCGCTGTTGGCCTTAAAAGCCGAGCTCGACAGCAACTCAGTGGGTGAGAAACACGAGGTCGATCTGGCCTATATCACCTCGCGCGGCAAGTGGTATTACACCAGCTGGAAAGGTGATATCAAGAAGTCGGGTGGCATCGCCACCAATATCGGCATCCACTTCTTCGACATGCTGGTGTGGTTGTTTGGTCCCGTACAGGAAAACGTGGTGCAGGTGCACACGCACGACCGGGCAGCGGGCTACCTGGAGCTGGAGCGCGCGCGCGTGCGCTGGTTCCTCAGCATCAATAGTGATACCTTGCCCGAAGCAGCTGTGGCAGCAGGTGCTCGCACCTTCCGATCCATCACTGTCGATGGCAAAGAGGTCGAGTTCAGCGGTGGCTTCACCGATCTGCACACCCTGAGCTACCAGTCTATTCTCGAGGGGCGCGGATTTGGCATCGATCAGGCTGCTACCGCCATCCAGATTGTGCACGACATTCGCAACCAGCAACCCGTAGGACTCAAGGGCGAATACCATCCACTGGCCAAGCTCCCCTTGGCCAAGCACCCGTTTCACAGTATGTAGTCTGTAGCCACAGGCTATAGACTGACATTTTTCCACAAGGGCAAGCAAGCTATAGATGAAAGTATTGATCACTGGCACGGCCGGATTTATCGGATTCCACTTGGCTAACTACCTACTTGCCCGAGGCGATGAGGTCGTTGGCCTTGACAGCATTAATGACTACTACGATCCCGAACTCAAGTACGCGCGCCTGGCCGAAGCGGGCATCCCGCGCCAGGCCATCGAATGGAACCAAATAGTGCAAAGCGCGCGCCATCCACACTACCGATTCGTGCGTATGCAGCTGGAAGATGAAGCTGCCATGCGCCAGCTGTTCGAACAGGAGCGGTTCAACATGGTCGTCCACTTGGCTGCACAGGCAGGTGTGCGTTACAGCCTCGTCAATCCAGAGGCTTACGTGCAGAGCAATATGGTGGGCTTTGTGCACATCCTCGAAGGATGCCGCCACACTCAGGTCAAGCATCTAGTCTATGCCAGCAGTTCGAGCGTTTATGGCCTCAACGGCAAGATGCCCTTTTCCACTTCCGACAATGTGGATCATCCCGTCTCGCTCTATGCCGCCAGCAAAAAGGCCAATGAGCTGATGGCCCATACCTATAGCCACCTTTACGCCTTACCCACCACTGGCTTGCGCTTCTTCACCGTCTACGGGCCGTGGGGCCGCCCCGACATGGCCCTTTTTCTCTTCACCAAAGCCATCTTGGAAGATCGGCCCATCAAGGTGTTCAACTACGGCAAGATGGTGCGCGACTTCACCTACATCGACGACATCGTAGAGGGCGTCGTGCGCGTGCTCGATCATCCGCCCCAGGGCAACCCACAGTGGTCGGCACAAGCTCCCGACCCCAGTAGCTCACCCGCCCCCTACAAGGTGTACAATATTGGCAACAACAATCCCGTCCAACTGATGGACTTCATCGAGGCTATCGAAGAGGCAGTAGGGCGCCAAGCTAAAAAGGAAATGCTGCCCATGCAGCCCGGCGATGTGCCAGCTACCTATGCCGACGTCTCCGACCTGGTACGCGACTTGGACTATCAGCCCGCTACGCCCATACACCAAGGTGTGCGCGCCTTCGTCGATTGGTATCAACAGTTTTATGTGGAACATACGGAAAAGCGTGTTTAAGCAAGAGCACCCATTTGGTTAAGCGTTGGGGTAAGCATGAGAAAAATTGTGTACCTTTAAGGTAGTGTCTATACCTCATCATACCTCATGGAAGCTATCCATATACAGCACTTGTTCCGGCGTGCAGGTTTTGGTCTAGGACCTCAAGAGCTAAAGCGCTTTGTAGGTAAGCGCAAAGAGGATATAGTAGACTTCCTACTTGAGGATGCGATGCGTGAGCAAAGCAAGCTGGTCATTCTCAATGAAGATATTCCTGTGCCTAACAGCTCCATGCGTTTGCCGCGCTATGAAAGCTTTAGAGCCGAAAAGGACAAAAGAGGAGTGCTGGCCAATGCATGGTTGGATCTGATGGTAGCGGGGAAGGGAGTCTTGCGCGAAAAAATGGCACTTTTCTGGCACCATCATTTGCCGATGGGTGGGCAAAGCTTTGAGTTGACAAAGTGCTATTTGGAGCTACTACGTGAGCATGCCTTAGGTAGCTTTCGCGATTTGATTCATGCAGTGGCCAAGACGCCCGCCATGATGCGCTATCTGGATAATCACCATTCTCACAAAGATGCCCCCAATGAGAACTTCCCCAGAGAGCTGCTCGAATTGTTTACACTGGGTGTAGGGCATTATACGCTCCAAGACGTCAAGGAAGCTGCTCGTGCCTTTACTGGCTGGCGTTATAACCACGATACGAATGTCTTTTACTTCGACAGGTCGGCACATGATGAAGGTATCAAAACTTTTCTAGGTCGTTCGGGGCGTTTTACCGGAGAAGACATCATTGATATCGTATTGGCACAGCAGCAATGTGCACGTCATTTAGTGCGTGCTATCTATCGCTTTTTTGTCGATCAGAAAGAAGATGAGGATATTATTGAGTACCTGACGGATGTTTACTACGAATCAGACTATAATACTGCGCAGCTGCTGAGAGAGATCTTTCTTTCTGATTGGTTTTATGGCAATGTACATATCAACTCCCTGGTCAAAACCCCGGTAGAGCTGCTGGTAGGATTCCAGAGGCAGACTACGGTAAAACTCATTGGCATCAAAACGCACGATCAGCTCCTGTGGAAAATGGGGCAGCGCCTTTTTGCGCCCCCTAACGTGGGTGGATGGCCGTCAGGCAATCAGTGGATCAATACTCAGACGGTGTTATATAGAACGTGTTTCCCCATAATAACATTTGCTGTAGCAAATCGGACGGTTCCGCGAAAATCGCTGTATTACAAGTTGCATTCGCGAATAGCACATTCGGAGTTGCGCAGCTTTCGTTACTTTATGGACGCGGTCTACGATAGAGACAGCATGTTCGAGCAGCTTTCTGAATTGCCATGTAGCTGGTCTGTGTTTTTCTGGAATATGGATATAGAGGGTCCGGAGGAAGTGCACGAAGAGGGCATTCTGTATTATACAACTTCTCCCTATTATCAATTGAATTGACCACATTTGCCATGGACCGAAGAAGATTTATACAGAATAGCGCTTATCTTGCTGTAGGGACGACGTTCGTGCCGCAGCTACTGGCTTCTTGTGGTACGGATACGATAAAGCGCTTCCGTGGCAAACGCCTTGTACTTCTTCACTTGCAAGGAGGAAATGATGGGCTAAACACATTTGTGCCCTGGCGGAATGATATTTACTATGCTTCGAGACCCAACCTAGCTATCGCTAAACACGAGTTGATCGAGCTTACCGATGAGCTTGCCACGCCTGTATGGGCTCAAGATCTTGCCGACCTATATTTTGATGGCTGCATGGCCTTATATCACAATGTCGGTTCACCCCAACCCAATACATCGCACTTTAAGTCTACCGATATTTGGCACGCTGCTTTTACACCAAACGAGCGGGCTAATCCTCGCACAGGCTGGATCGGCCGATATCTTGACATGGCCTCTCGGAAAAGCGAGGTCCCGCCATCTACCCTGGCAGTGGATGCTTCTGAGACTTTCTCCTTGCTTCTGAAAGGAGAAAACATTCAGGGATGTACGATAGGGGGCCTTAGGGATTTCTCGCATTTCGCACCTTACCTTGAGGAGCTATATAGCACGTGCCACGAGCATCCTGTGGCGTCCTATTTGCAAAAGGTGAGAAGTGAAGCTATTGTGGCGATGCGTACATTACATCAATATTTTTCTCCCAATGCGTTTGATTATCCACCGTCCGTGTTAGGAGCTTCGTTGGCACAGGTGGCAAGTCTGATCAAAAATGGCGCACCTACCTTGTTCTTTTTTATTACACAGGGTGGCTATGATACCCATTTAGCACAACCTGGCCGGCAGAAGCGGCTGCTCTCAGAGCTTGGTGCTGGGTTAAAGGCATTTGTGCGCGATCTTCGGGCAGCTGGCCTGTTTAAAGATACACTCGTTTTGATATATTCGGAATTTGGCCGTCGTGTGAAGGAGAATGTCAATATGGGTACCGATCACGGCGTGGGTAATACCATCTGCATTTTGTCAGATGGACTCAAACGTGCAGGTAGTTGCAACGAGCTGCCCGATCTCAACACCCTTGCCCATAGAAATGATGTAGCTGTACACATGGATTTCCGACGTGTGTATGCGACTGTGCTTGAAAAGTGGCTGGGTGTGCCTGCACCATCAGTTTTGCCTGGCCATTTTGAAGTCCTTGATTTTGTATGAGTTAATATTAACTCTGTTTATCCATTCTTCTTGAATGAGACTTCCTTTTCTTTCAAACCTTTGGAACAGGAAAAAGTCGCATGTCCAACATGACTGTGCTTTCTTGTATGCCGACATGCACAATCATCTGGTGCCCGGTATCGATGATGGGGCACCTACTGTGGAAGTCGCGGTGGCATTGGTGGGGGGCATGTGTGAATTGGGCTACCAGTGCCTGTGGCTTACACCTCACGTACACCGAGAGTTGTATCCCAATACAGCGGAGACAATTCAGCCGGCTTTTGAAGTGTTGCAGGCAGCGGTGCAGCGTGCCGGCTTGTCCGTACAGCTCCACGTGGCAGCAGAGTACTACGTGGACGATTGGTTTGAGACACTCTTGGAGAAAGGATCTCTGCTGACTTTGCCTCAGCGCCACGTATTGATCGAGTTGTCATTTTTTGCTGCGCCGCCGCGTCTGGAAGAGATTCTCTTTCAGATGCGCATCAAAGGCTATCGGCCCATCCTGGCGCATCCCGAGCGCTATGGCTACTTCACTCGCCAGGGGCTAAAGCCGTTCGAGCGGCTGCGGCAGCTGGGCTGCAAGCTGCAAGTCAACCTCTTGTCGTTGGCAGGTACCTATGGCAAAGAGGTTCAGCACTTTGCACAAAAGATGTTGCAGAAGGGCTACGTGGACTTAATAGGCACCGACGTCCATCACGAAGCACACCTGTCACAGCTACAGCAATGGCTGAGGCGCAGGGGGCTGCGCATACCCCAAGGGCAAACCTTGATCAACGCCACTTTGCTAGGCCCAACTGTATGTTAGCTCCACTGCAAGCTGACATGTATATACAAACAGGCACGAGTTACGTATCAAAGAGAAACGGCTACATGAATATTCGCTCCCTGTTCTTACTCATAATATTGGCCACGGCAGCCTCTTCTTGCGTGCGCTATCGCGATCTGCTGGTGTTCAATGAAGGCCCTGAATTCCCCGATACACCCGAGCAGATACAAGCCGACTTTCAGCTGCGCGTGCAGCCCGACGACATCCTCTACATCAGTGTACATACCATAGAGGAAGCCCTGAGCAAACCCTACAACCTCGTCATAGGTACTAATATTACTAGCCTGGGCAACAACGTCAGTCAAAACCCACTAGTGGGCTATCTGGTCGATCCTGACGGTTATATCGACTTTCCTGGCCTGGGGCCCTTGCAGGTGGGTGGCCTGACCATCGGGCAGGTGAAGCAACTCGTGCTGGAACGCCTGCAGCCCTATCTCAAAGATCCGGTGGTGCGCGTGCGCTTCCTCAACTTTCGCGTCAGTGTGCTGGGCGAAGTGAACAATCCAGGTGTGCAAAACTTTACGCAGCAGCGCGTCACTATCCTCGAAGCCCTGAGCCAAGCAGGGGGAGTCACCGAGCTGGGACGCCTCGACAATATTTTGGTCATCAGAGAACACAATGGCATGCGCATGTATGGCCGCATTAACTTGCACGACCGCAACCTCTTCGATTCGCCTTATTTTTACCTCAAACAAAACGACATCATCTACGTGCAGCCGGCCAAAGCCAAAATAGTCACCGTGGCCGATCCCTCTCAAAGGATCGGCACCTGGGTTAGCCTCATCTCTTCGCTGATCTCGCTGACGCTAATCCTGACGCGTTGATACCTGCCTGCCGCTCACTCAATATGTTTAGTCATGCATAACGGTCAGACCAATCACATACCGCCACCCTTCTTTACTGGTGAGTTTGAAGAAAAACCCGTAGACCTACGGCGCTATCTCTGGCTCGTTGTCCGACATTGGTATCTCTTCGTAGGCTGCGTGGGACTTGCCTTGCTCATAGCCTGGTTAACCATTCGATATGCAACGCCTGTCTATAAAGTATCGAGTACCATCTTGATCAAAGATCCTTTGAGTGGTGGAACCTCTGGACTTACCGAAGAAGCTGTCCTGGGGGATTTAGGTGCTGGAAGACTATTGGCAGCTAGGGCGAATCTGGAAAATGAAATTGAGATTCTGCACAGCCGCTCGCTTATGAGGCGGGTTGTGGATTCACTGGAGCTGCATGTTGCTTACTACCAGGAAGGACGTATCAAGCGCAGTGAGTTATATGATCGAAGTCCTATTAAGGTAGATTCAGCTGACTTCGGACCCCAAGGGCCGCAAGGTAACTGGCGGGTGGCTATTCTGAACAGCGACACATATGAAGTCTGGAAAGATGGCAGTGAAGAAAATGTTCGGATACGGGGGCACTTTGGGAGATGGGTCCAACTGGATGAAGAAAAACGATTGCTTTTATCTCTGAAACCGGAGGCAAAGACCTCATCTCATGATGAGATCATCATTTCTTTCCGTAATCCTCTGCACTTAGCAAGTGGGTTAGCTAGTCGGGTAAGCGTAATCCGAAAATCACCTCAGGCCAATATTCTGGTTGTCAGTTTTACTGATCCGGTGCCTCAAAAAGCTGTTGATATTATCAATAAGCTCCTGGAAGCTTACGATAGTGCGGCCAGAGAGGATAAGAATAAGGTGGCACGGAATACATTGCAATTCATTGAGAACAGATTGGGGTACCTTGTAGCCGAACTGGGAGATATAGAGAGCAGTGTCGTAGCGTTCAAAGAGCGTCACAACATCTCGGTACAGGTTGAGGAGAGTGTAAATACCCTACTTGAGCAGATGCGTACATATGATGAAAAGCTGGCCCAGCTTACCCTTCAGCTTGATCTGCTCGACCAGCTTGAATCTTACCTGCAGAATAAACGTGGACGTTATGATGTATTACCTGCTTCGTTTCAGTTTACAAACAGCGGTATTACTACGTTGATTGCTCAATATAATCAGGCCGTGTTAGATCGGGATCGGCTATTGCAATCTGCCACATTGGAAAATCCTGCTGTTCAGCACCTTCAGACTGAACTGGAAAGGTTGTATGATGTGATACTGGAGAATCTACAGCTTGCTCGACAAGACCTGAGACGACAATACGATCAGTTGCAGAAACGCAGCAATGTTGTTCTGGCACAGGCGCGTCGCGTGCCCGGTGTAGAACAGAGACTCCTTGAGATTCAGCGGCAACAAAAAATAAAAGAAAGCCTATTTCTTAACCTCTTGCAGAAGCGAGAAGAGACTGCTCTTTCGATGGCCGTTACTTCTTCGGATTTTCGGATCATAGACCCTCCCGTAGCCTCGACAGCTTCCAAGATAAGTCCGAAAACTAAACCGCGATATGCGCTTGCCTGGATGCTCGGACTGGGCTTGCCCGTCTTATTTCTCGTGCTTAAAGAGCTGCTCAACGACAAAGTGCAGAGCGAAGAGGACATCAAAAGTCAAACGCAGGCACCTATCCTTGGCAAAGTGGCCATGAACAAGCGTCAAGGCCAGGTTCTCGTCGTGCGGCCAGGAAGCCGCTCGGCCGTTGCCGAGATGTTTCGCCTGCTGCGCACCAATCTGCAGTTTCTCATGCCCGAAGAGCAACAAAAGGTATTGCTGGTAACTTCGAGCAGCAGTGGTGAAGGTAAGACCTTTATCAGCATCAACATGGGGATGAGCTTTGTCCTATCCAGGCAAAAGACCGTGCTCGTAGGTCTCGACCTGCGCAAACCCAAACTGATGCGCTATCTCACCGGCGAGGAAGGCACCAACTACAAGGGCTTGACCCATTACCTCATCGGTGAGGCCGAAATCGACGACATCCTCTATCAGGCGCCCCAACACGAAAATCTGTGGTTTATCCCCTCAGGCCCCATACCGCCCAACCCCTCCGAGTTGATGCTCAGCGAACGCCTCGATGCCCTCTTCGCCGCACTGCGCCAGCGCTTCGACAAAGTAGTAATTGACACTCCACCCGTCGGCCTGGTTGCAGATGCACTGCTGCTCAATAGGCTGATCGATAGTGCCATCTACGTGGTGCGCGACAAAGTGACGCGTAAAGGTATGCTGCAAATCGTTGAGGATTTATATCAGAACAAGAAGCTCAAGAATATGGCCATTGTCATCAATGGCATTGATGCAGGTGGAGGCTACGGCTACGGCTACGGCTATGGCTATGGCTATGGATATGGCTATGGGTATGGATATGGGTATTATGAAGAGGAGGAGACAAAGTCCGGACGACGTTCTGGTGTTCCGGGTCTGATTTCCAGGCTTGTTCGTGGATAAGAAGCTGGATATAACTTCTAAAGTAATGGGTGAATATAAATCGTTGCGATTTCCGCTGAAACGAGAGGTTGCCCCTACGCTTGTTATTGAACCTGATAGGCGCTGGCAATTGCAGGCCTGGAAGGAACTGATCCGATACAAGGATTTGCTGTATTTTCTCGTCATTCGAGGTATCAAGGCACGCTATGCCCAATCCGTTCTGGGGGTGAGCTGGGCCATCATTCAGCCGTTATTCACTACGCTGGTGTTTACGGTTATTTTTGGCAACTTGGTCAATGTGAGTTCTGATGGTACGCCCT
>JALSGS010000057.1 GCA_026982695.1 Saprospiraceae bacterium | reverse complement strand
CAGTCGTCCGTAATCTGAGCCGGTGGCAAAAAGCCCGTCGACTTACATGGCTGCGGATGCACCCCAGGTATGTTCGCATTCACCGTATAGTCGTCCATCTGAATGCTCGGAGCCGTCGTGTCGGTGATTTTAATCAACTGCACATTGTCTTCACCACCTACACCCGTAGTGATCACCGTACCTGTACACCAATCCAGCACAGTCCATGTACGCAAGATTTTGAAAGTAGTACCACATGCAGCCTGTACTTCATCAGAATAGAAATAAGCATACCCGCAATAAGTACCATCAAGGCCACCAGCGTTGGGAATACCCGATCCCGTTGTAGCCAAATTGTCTGTGAACAACGTAGCATCGACAATATTTGGATAATTCGCATAGTCTGCACAGTCCCAAACGCGATCATCAGGGAAGTCTACCTCTGTAGGCCGCTGGATCACAATAGACTGGTCACATGATGCTGATGTATTTCCATAAGCGTCTATGGCCACAAAGGTGCGGATTAGCTGTACTTGATTGTCATCACAAGCAACTGTATCCACCCACTGGTTGCCGATCATTTCGACTGTCACATCTGTGCAGTTATCGACAGCAGATGGGAACGGTACTGCATTGTAATCCTCCGCACAGCTAATCACATGTGTATCGCACTCTATCGTAGGTGCCAACTTATCTTCAAGTGTCACAGATCCCCAGCAAGAATTTCCTGAAGGCAAGTGAATCACTTTAGCAGTAAGCGTCTCTCCTACCCACGCACCATTTACAGGGTTGGGTACGGGATCGAAACCGTCATATAATTCGACTACGTAGTCGTCATAGCAGCCATAGGTGCCTTCCAGAATATCATCGGGCTGAATGAAAGCTTCACAGTTTTCATCTACCGATACCTGTACGTTGTCATTACAAATCAGCACCGTCGGTGTTTCTACAATATTGACCTGCTGCGTAGTGGATGCCACACATCCTGGATCTGTAGGATCACCACTACCTGGTGTACCTGCATCTACCGTATAAGTAACACTCACAGTACCGATGCCCCATGCCATAGGATCCAATTCCGTAGCTGGTACCCCGTTGATCGTAAAGCTCTCACTTACCAGCATAGGATTGCCAACTACCGAAGCATAGTCGCTCAACAGGATCGGATCGGTAAACAAGCAAATCTCAGCTGGCAAGTCCAGCACCGGTTCGGGGTAGTAGCAGGTATTGCTTACTGAAAGCGTTAGCCCGGGATAGCTAGGACTCTCTACCGAAATAGTATACCCCACTCCATCGTAGTGATAACCTATCAACACGTATAAGCTTATACCACCGCCTTGAGGCACCTCTGTGAGGACATCACCCACTGCATAAGGAGACAGTCCTGCTGGAGTTTGATAAAAACCTGTCACTGAAGAAATCACCCAGGTCTGCCCACTCGGTGCAGTAACTACTATTTCTTCAGCAAGCCATCCGCCACCTGCACAAGTACACGGATCAGCGATTGTAGGCCCACCTTCATTGCCAATAGAGGGTGGAATACAAGCTGCCGAGGCTTCGACCTGTACATTAGCAATACACGTAGCAGTATTGCCCGCTGCATCCGTAATTGTCAATGTTACGGAATTAGGCCCTACTTCTGAGCAAGTAAACGCATTAGGACTTACCGATGCAGTAAAGCTACAGTTGTCCGTGCTGCCGCCATCTACGTCACTAGCCGTAATCGACGCATTGCCCGTAGCATCCAGCTGAACCGTTATGTCCTGACATACCGCCGTCGGCGCTATGTTGTCCTCTACCGTCACCGT
>JALSGS010000056.1 GCA_026982695.1 Saprospiraceae bacterium | reverse complement strand
TACAGTTGTCCGTGCTGCCGCCATCTACGTCACTAGCCGTAATCGACGCATTGCCCGTAGCATCCAGCTGAACCGTTATGTCCTGACATACCGCCGTCGGCGCTATGTTGTCCTCTACCGTCACCGTCGCCGTGCAGCTCGAACTGTTCCCACTCTGATCCGTCACCGTCAGCGTCACCGTGTTCGCACCCAAATCCCCACAGTCAAATGCACTCGGCGTCACGCTCAGCGACACTATCGTACAGTTGTCCGTGCTGCCGCCATCTACGTCACTAGCCGTAATCGACGCATTGCCCGTAGCATCCAGCTGAACCGTTATGTCCTGACATACCGCCGTCGGCGCTATGTTGTCCTCTACCGTCACCGTCGCCGTGCACGCATCTGTGTTACCAGCATCATCGGCAACCGTCAGCGTCACCGTGTTCGCACCCAAATCCCCACAGTCAAATGCACTCGGCGTCACACTCAGCGACGCTATCGTACAGTTGTCCGTGCTGCCGCCATCTACGTCACTAGCCGTAATCGACGCATTGCCCGTAGCATCCAGCTGAACCGTTATGTCCTGACATACCGCCGTCGGCGCTATAGCATCATTACCCGTGAGCGTAACCGTGCAAGTAGTTGTATTTCCGCCATAGTCTTCCACGGTCATTGTCACGGCATGAGTCATGCCATGTGCAGAAGCCAGGACGGTACCCGCTGCAGGAGATTGGGTAATAGCACCTACGCCACAATCATCAGTAGCTCCCACTTCACCCGTAAGTACGGGTACTGTAATTGAGCAGCTGGCATCGACATCTATATTTCTATCTGCAGGGCACACCGTGATTACTGGCGCTACATTATCCTCCACATTAATGCTTATCGTATTAGTAGTAGTACATCCTGCAATTGTCTCTTCGACTGTCAACACATGCGGCCCACCTGTAGCCATTCCCCACAATATTGTCACCGATGTTCCATTCACACCGGATGTAATTGTTCCACCTGAACTCAGATTCCACTGATAGGTAGCACCTGCACCACTATTGTCTGTAGTGACAGAATACGTCTGAGAAGAACCCGGACATACAGAAGTAGGTCCAACAATGGGATTTGGTGCTGGTGCTGGCTCTACAGTGATGGTTACTGAGGCTGGAATCGAAGTACAACTGTTAGCATCAGTTACCGTGAAATTCAAAATAGCAGTACCAGCATTCGTGGCAGTAAAATTAGGCGATTGATCAGTAGGCATATCAATGATACCTGTTGCGGTAGAAGCACCATCAAGTGCCCACATATAAGTATAAGGCGCGGTGCCCGAAGCAACGATACCAATCAGAGCCACTGTTTCACCCTCACATATCGTCGTATTGGCGGCAGAGGCTGCAACCACTGGAAGTGGGTTGACATTAATGGTGGCATTTACCACGCCACTACTACATCCCTTATCATCGATTACCTCGTAGCTTACATCAATTGTTCCCGCTGGCACACCACTGGTAATGGCAAGCGTAGCTGTGCCATCCATATTATTCACAAGCGAGAAGCCTGCCAAAATAGCCGGATCACTTGCTCCTGTCACTCCCCACACATGATTCACTAGCGCACCTGTACCTGCTACAGGTTGCCCGTCAAGTGTGGCACTGCTACCAATGCACACGCCTGTGCTAGGCGTCACCACAATTGGACCAGCTGTCGGTGGATCATTGACTATAATGGTGGTTGATGCTGTAGCCGTACAGCCATTGGCATCTGTCACTGTCACGCTATACGTAGTAGTGGATGTGGGATTTTCGTTCAATGTCTGAGTGGTTGCCCCTGTGTTCCAGCTATAGCTAAAGGGTGCTGCTCCAGAAGGCACAGCCATCAGAGTGACATTATCACCGGCACAAATTTCGCCATCGTTATTTGCCACCCCAGAAGTTTCTGTTACAGAAATACTAACTGTCGGATTTGGGTATACGGTGATGGTAGTCGAAGTACTGGCCGTGCAGCCATTGGCATCTGTCACTGTCACTGAATAGGTAGTGGTAGTGGCAGGCATCACGGTAATGGACTGAGTTGTCTCGCCCGTACTCCACATGTAGGACGTATACCCAGCTCCTGCGTCGAGCGTAGCAGCATCGCCATTGCAAATAACACCATCATTTGGTGTGTTTCCGGAATTTTCTGTGACAGTAATTGATGGTGTAGGAAGCGGATGAACAGTTACAGTTATGGTAGCAATAGCAGTACATCCGTTTGCATCAGTAACTGTATATTGAAGATCTACTGTACCAGCCACCGTACCTTCAAAATCCGCAGTACCATTGCCATTATCGACTAAGTTACCATCCCCTGTACCACCTGTCTTGGTCCAATTATGCGTATAAGGCATAGCACCACCCGATGGGTTGCCATCTAATGTAATGGTGCTGCCACTGCACACTGCGGTTGGACCTGTAATATTTGCCGAAAGAGTGGACTGCACAGTCACATTGGCCGTGCAAGTATTAGTATTGCCTGCCGCATCTTCGACAGTCAGAGTAACTGACACTACATTACCCGCATCTGCACAGGTAAACGTACTTGGCGAGACAGTTGAGTTCGTTATTCCACAATTGTCCGTACTACCGCCATCTACATCTGCAGGGGTGATTGTAGCAGTACCACTCATTGCATCGAGGGTGACTGTAATATTCTGACACACTGCTGTGGGTGCTTCTGTGTCGTTCACTGTCACGTCGAAAGTACACTGAGCTGTATTGCCCGCGCCATCTGTAGCAGTAGCGGTTACCGTCGTCGTACCTACTGGGAAGGAAGTGCCCGACGCCTGGCTATAGCTCACCGTTACAGAGCAGTTATCCGTGGCGGTAGCAGGAGCATAGTTCACGATTGCCGCACAGTTGCCCGGATCGTTGTTCACCACTACATCAGCCGGACAGGTAATCGTCGGTGCTTCTGTGTCGTTCACTGTCACGTCGAAAGTACACTGAGCCGTATTGCCCGCGCCATCTGTAGCGGTAGCGGTTACCGTCGTCGTACCTACTGGGAAGGAAGTGCCCGACGCCTGGCTATAGCTCACCGTTACTGAACAGTTGTCCGTGGCGGTAGCAGGAGCATAATTCACTATTGCCGCACAGTTACCCGGATCGTTGTTCACCACTACATCAGCCGGACAGGTAATCGTCGGTGCACTATTATCTTCCACCGTTACCGTTGCATTACACGTAGAGGAATTGCCATTTACGTCCTCCACAGATAGCGTAACCGTATTAGCGCCTATGTCAGCACAGCCAAAGCTAGAGGGGGTTACACTTAGCGCATTGAGGCCACAGGCATCGCTAGAGCCATTGTCTACATCTGCAGCTGTAATCGATGCCATACCTGTAGCATCCAAACTCACCGTAATGTCCTTACAGAGAGCAGTGGGCGCCACATTGTCCTCTACAGTAACCTGGGCAGTACAATTATCTGAATTGCCTGCATTATCTTCTGCAGTGAGCGTAACCGTAACGACGCCCACGTCTGCACAATCAAAAGTACTGGTATTAAGAGTCAGGTTGAGGGGCAAGCAGTTATCCGTACTTCCATTATCCACATCTGCAGGTGTGATTGATGCATTTCCCGAAGCATCGAGCTGCACAGTAATATCCTGACAAACGGCTGTCGGCACTATATTATCTACCACCGTGACCGTTGCCGTGCAAGTACTGGTATTTCCCGAAAGATCAGATACCGTGAGTGTTACGGATTGTGGCATATTCACATGGGAACAATCAAATGCAAACGGCGATACAGTTAGGTTTACTGTACCACAATTGTCGTTGCTCCCATTGTCTACATCAGAGGGTGAGATTGAAGCATTACCTGTAGCATCAAGGGCGACAGTTACATCTTGGCAAAGCGCCGTAGGCGCGGTGTTATCTTGCACTGTGACCAAGGCATTGCAGGTAGAAGAATTGCCATTGGCGTCAGTCACTTGTAGCGTCACCGTCTGATTGCCAATATCCGCACAGGTAAACACGGCCGGATTAGCAGGTGCCAACAAGGTGAGCGACAATGTGCCTGGGCAATTATCAGTAGAGCCTCCATCTACATCTGCTGCTGTCACTGTCACAGAGCCACTTGCATCCAGGGATACTGTAATATTTTGGCATACTGCCACTGGAGGTGTATTGTCCTCAACAGTAACTTTGACCATAGTGGCGGGTGAGGTACCGCAGAAGTTAGTCTCAGTCACCTCAAAGGTCAAAGTACCTGGCCCCATAGCATTGATAGTCGTACCTACGAGCGTGGCACCTGTACCACCATCATTAAAATTGATGATATTGAATGTAACAGTCCCCTGTGTATTGTTTGCCGATGCCACCCCTGCTGCGACTAATGCATCTACCGAGCTATTGGGACACATTGTAAAGTCGCTGGCTATGGGTGGGTTATTTGGCTCATCTTCAATAATAAAGGTAATAGTAGTTGTTTCCCCAACTAAGCATGTATTGTTTGGATCATCGATTACTTCATAAGTAACCGTATAAGTACCCACTGCAGTACCTGCCATAACAGTAAGTACATTGATTCCATCTAACGCACCTGGAATGTTGTGCGTAAATGTTCCTTCTGTATGGGCACCGATGGGCGGGACATCTGGCGCGATGTTGTAATTACTCGTCGCAATATCCGTTTCACAGATGGTGAGAGTTCCTCCATCACTCACACCATTGAGTGTTGGGTTACATTGAGCAACACTCTTTGTGCTAATTGAAGCTACAAAAATAGCCGAAAGGAGGAAAAGGGCATAGGCATGGAAGAACGCCCCAATAGGAAATGTAAAAGTTCTCCCCTTCATGTGATTACAATTTGTTAGTTAATTATTGTTCGACGACATGCATCATCGCCTTACACTACATGCACTGATTTGGCAAAGCTAAAAACATTTGGCAAAATTTGCTCAGCTAGCTATCTAACTTTTTGACTATACATCACATTGTTCCTTTTTTTGATCCAGCTAGTGAACTGACAGCCCAATTTTTTCAAAAAAATTTGCAAAAAGCAAGTATACGGCATATAATTGCTGCATGAAATGGCAAAAAGTACATATGGCGTGTTGTTGTTGTCTTTTCTGGTGGTCGGAAAGGCGCTAAAAAGCGTGTTTGTACTTCAGCCATGATCAAAGGCCTTTCCGATCCGAGTTTCGGAAAGGCCTTTGATTTTGGTCCATTTATTGAAATCATATCACACATAAAGTAAGATAGAGATGTATTGTGCTCAGTGGACATTTTGTTGTGCAGCATGTTGTGCACGCTTTCCGTTCCGGAAAGGTGGAGGCTGAGTAATTGCTGCATCTCGCCAATTGTATAAGAGCCTTTCCGGAACATGCCGGAAAGGCTCTTGTCATTTTTTACACACAATTTTACTGAAAGACTCATAAAATCGGTATGATCCATGATTGCTACTGACGCCTCAATGCACACTATACTGACACCCCACATGCGGCGCCTTGCTGCACAAGTAGGCAATACGCCCTTGTACGAACTGCGCAATGTATTTCACAAGCCAGGTGTTCGCCTATTTGCCAAACTGGAATGGCAGCAGTTGAGCCATAGTGTAAAAGCCCGTGCAGGATGGCGCATTGTGTTCACAGCTATCCAAAAAGGACACATCCACGACAAACGGCGCCTACTCGATGCCACAAGTGGGAATACGGGCATCGCTTATGCCACTTTTTGTGCTGCTTTGGGTATACCCGTTACATTGTGTATGCCAGAAAATGCCTCTGAGGCACGCAAGCGCATTTTGCGATCATTAGGTGTAGAACTGATACTTACGAGTAGCTTAGAAGGCACTGATGGCGCCCAGCAAGAGGCTGCTGAAATGGCGGCCACCTACCCGGATCGATACTATCACGCCAACCAATATGCCAACGACGCCAATTGGCAAGCGCATTATCATAGCACTGCTTTGGAAATATGGTCGCAAACACAAGGGCAAATCACCCATTTTGTAGCAGGATTAGGCACTTCGGGCACGGTTACAGGTACGGGTAGGCGTTTGCGCGAGCTCAACCCCGATATTGAAATCATCGCACTGCAGCCAGACACGCCTATGCACGGGTTAGAAGGATGGAAACACATGCCTACCGCCATTGTACCTCCTATTTATGATCCTAAGGTGCATCACAAGACTGTTGAGGTCAACACTCTAGAAGCGATGGAAATGGTCAAACGCACAGCGAAAAAAGAGGGACTGCTCATTGGTCCGTCGAGTGGTGCCAACTTAGCTGGTGCGATCAAGGTAGCTGAACAATTAGAAAAAGGCGTGGTGGTCACCACTTTCGCTGACACTGCAGATAAATACACGGAGGTGATGGAGCAGATATTCGGTTAAGTCATCCTTGATCTGAAGTGTGCTTTCACTTTACAAATACACACGATCAAAAATTGAGCAATGGTACATCCAAACCCCAATCACGTACTTACAATTACACGGACGGTAGTTCAGTACATTCGAGTGCATGCCGAAGAGACTTATCCTTTTGAGTGTTGTGGCTTTTTATACGGCGACGACAAATCAGGCAACCGACACATCACCCTTGCAGTACGCGCACTCAATAGCAAGATGGGTGATCAGCGGAGGCGGTTCGAAATAGCCCCCAAAGACTATTTGCAGGCCGAACAATTTGCCACTTCACAAGGGCTTCAATTGCTCGGCATCTATCACTCACATCCTGATCATCCTGCTGTAGCTTCAAAGCACGATTTGGCGCAAGCCATGCCCTTTTTTTCTTACCTCATTGTATCGGTGCGCAATGGCAGCGCAGCCGAAATGCGCTCATGGCGCCTGCGCGATGCAGTGCGCGCTTTTGACGAAGAAGCTATTCACATCGGGGGCTTTGAAACATTGCCAAAAGGTGGCACAATTGTTTCACATTAAAAACATCGATGTTATGGCAAAGATTCTGATTCCCACTCCTTTGCGCAAGTTTACCAACAACGCCAGTAGTTTCGAAGTGCGCGCTGCTACAGTGGCTGAGGCACTACAAGCTTTGGCGGATGCCCACCCACCGCTAAAAGGCCACTTGTTTGACAATGCGGGTAGACTGCGTGCTTTTATTCGCATCTACGTAGGTGAAGAGGACATAATGAGTCTACAGCGCGAAGATACCCCCATAAAAGAAGACAGTGTAGTGAGCATTGTGCCCGCCATCGCTGGTGGCTAACTGCCAAAGCAGTTCTGTATTCTACTTTCACTATCCAAAGCTGAAGATATGAATCACGCAACCATTCTTTCTCCGCCAGAGTTGGCTCGTTATGCCCGCCATATTGCCATACCGGAATTTGGCATTGCTGCTCAAGAAAAGCTCAAGCGTAGCAGTGTGTTGGTGATTGGATCAGGGGGCTTGGGTAGTCCATTACTGCTGTATTTGGCGGCTGCTGGTGTGGGTCGAATTGGCATTGTGGATTTCGACCGCGTGGATGAGAGCAACTTGCAGCGCCAGGTACTGTTCACTGTTGAAGATGTGGGGCAGCTCAAAGCTGAAGTTGCCAAGAAGCGCCTGCAAAAGCTCAACCCACACATTCAAATAGAGATACATCCAGTGCGCTTCAGCACCGACAACGCACTAGAGCTAGTCCGCCAATACGACGTAATAGCTGACGGCACAGATAACTTCCCCACCCGATACTTGGTCAACGATGCCTGTGTGCTGGAGGGCAAGGTCAATGTATATGCCTCAATTTTCCGCTTTGAAGGGCAAGTGTCGGTGTTCAACTATCGCTATGCCGACGGCACACGTGGCCCCAACTACCGCGACATGTTTCCAGAGCCGCCTCCACCGGGTTTGGTGCCTAACTGTGCTGAAGGGGGTGTACTGGGCGTGTTGCCTGGCATCATTGGCTCGATGCAAGCCAGCGAAGTGATCAAGGTATTGACTGGTGTAGGTGAGCCTTTAGCAGGTCGGCTTTTTCTTTTCGACGCCGCTTCTTTTACCACGCGCATTCTCAAGGTGCCCAAACAACCCCATACACACATTACAGGCCTGATCAATTACGAGCAGTTTTGTGGGTTGAACACGGAGCCGGCGCAGCCCGTTCGTTCGATCAGCGTGCAGGAGCTGGCACACTTGCGTGCTACGGGTGCTGAGTTTCAGCTGATCGACGTGCGCGAGCCGTACGAGTACGGGATTGCCAATCTGGGAGGTGAGCTCATTCCCCTACACAGCATAGAAGAGGCGGCCACCCGTATTGCGCGCGACAAGATGGTGATTATCCACTGTCGTAGTGGGCAACGCAGTGCCGAGGCGATTCGCAAGCTTCAGGCGCGCTTTGGCTTCGACAATTTATACAACTTGGAAGGGGGCATCTTAGCGTGGGCGCGAGAGATCGACGAGTCTGTACCTACTTATTGAGCTTTCAAGTCTGGTACTTGCGACTTGCCAACAGCACATCAGGTGGATAGCTACACGCTGAGGGGCAGACGTGGCTGCCCCTTCAGGCTTTTGCCCCTGTAGGCAACGGCACGGGCTTACCTATGGCACGCACTACACCCCACAGGCATACCATACCTGCAGCCATGAGCAGTAGCGACACCGTCCAGCCACCTCCCAAGCATGTAGACAGCCCACCACAAATCATAGCCACTGCTCCTACAGTCAGCGCATAGGGCAGCTGAGTACGCACATGATCAATATGGTGGCAATCAGAAGCTAAAGAGGAGAGAATGGTGGTATCAGAAATGGGCGAGCAGTGATCCCCCAATACGGAAGCCCCTAGCACGACGGAAATGACGTTTAGCACAATTTCGTGTCCCAGCTGTGGATCTATGCCTTGCGAGAGGCAAATGTGCCAAGTAGTAGGGATGGCTATGGGGTAGAGAATGGCCATTGTACTCCAGCTCGATCCAGTAGAAAACGAGATAAAAGCCGCCAGTACAAATACGATCATAGGCATGAGCAAGGGGTTGATCGAGTCTTTGAGGGCCAACGACAGATAATGGGCTGTGTGAAGATCTTTGGTAGTAGCTGCCAATGACCATGCTAAGGCCAAAATGACTACGGCAGGAATCATGGTCTTGAGTCCAGAGATCATCGTGTGCATGGCATCGCCAAGTCGCATAATGCGGCTATAAAGCGTCATGAGGATCGCCAAGGTTATGCCACTAAGCGAGGCCCACAGCAAGGCCACATAGGCATCAGCTAACCCTACCACATAGCCCAACTTGCTGACAAGCGTATCTTCTACACCCACCACAGGGCCAATATGTCGCCATATAGCCGACCAGGTCCACTCCGCAATGGGCACTCCTGCATCGAGTAGTTCAGTACGGGCAGCAGCTAGCCCGGTATCGGCCAGGCCAAGAATTGTAACTACAATAACAGTAAGCACGGGAAAAAAGGCGTGATACCATTTGCGCGGTGCGCGCTTGACGGGAGTGAGGTCTTGCATGTGTTGCTCGCTCACTTCTTCAGTTTGCACTTCGCGTAGGCGGCCCGTAGTGCGTGCTCTGTATTCGGCTTTCCACATGGGGCCATAGTCGCGTTGGGAGAAGATGAGAAAGAGCATGAACCCCAAGGTCAGTATGGGGTAAAACGAATACTTCAAGGAGTGGAGAAAGATGGCATAGGGCGTCTGTTCGTAGGGATAGTGCTCCAAGACAGCCATGCCGGAATCGATATATCCCAGCTCAGCTCCAATCCAAGTGGTAATAAAAGCCACGGCAGCTACAGGTGCGGCAGTGGCATCGACGATGTAGGCCAACTTTTCGCGCGAGACCCGAAAACGGTCAGTCACTGAACGCATGGTATTGCCCACGATGAGGGTATTGGCATAATCGTCGAAGAAGATGGCTACTCCCATCAGCCAGGTGATAAACTGCGCGCTGCGAGGCCCTTTGGCGAAACGAGAAAAGAGCTTAACTACACCGGCCATGCCGCCATTGCGCGAGATTACTGCGACCATCCCACCAATGAGCAGTGAAAAGACAATTACTGATAAATGCCCCGTATCGCTAAGCGCCTCGATAAGATAGGTGACTATCACGTCAAAGAATGACTGGAAGAAGTAGTAAAATGAATCGATGCGCAACCCGCCTGCAATAAAGGCCCCTGCCCAGATCCCTACGAAAAGCGAGACGACGACTTCCCTAAACACAAGTGCCAATGCAATGGCAATGAGTGGGGGCACCACAGATAGCCACAAGGGAATACGGCGAATGCGCACGCCGCCATCGGGGTATTGAGCTAAATGATATAGATGATACTCGTGGGGTGCTGTGCGCAAAAAATACAAATTGCCACGGGCAGTCAATTCTGTAGCCAAGAGCGCTATGCCATTGTCGAAGTAGCGCACCACGGAAGTACCATTGACCTGAAAGCGCACGGGACCCGTAACGCCTGGAGCGTGTATCTTTACAGTGCCTTCATCTGCCACAAGCTGAAAGTTTGACAACGCCATCGTAGCCAGTGCGTCAAGAGTATCAGGAGTGCGCTCCAGATGGCTGGTAGTGTCCACAGCAAGGCTATCTTGGCCAAAAGAAATAATGGGTAGACAACAAATCAGCACAAATACATGGCGTAGCGGGCTGGTCATTTCGTTTTAATTTTACTTTTGGCGAGGTATTGAGCCCCTAAGGGGCAGCCAATAAAACAAAATTCTGAAAAAATGTATACCACTCCGCTCATATCTCTACCACACAGCAAAGCGCTCACATGCGCCAGGGGCCTGCAGGGCCGTGGCCCAAAGTGCAGCGGCGGGCCGAGCGATCAGCGAGCCCGAAAGGGCCCGACCCGTAGCGCAGCGAAGGGGGGCGCCCTCTGGATACGCATGTGTTTGTGGGCAGGCTGGATATGCGTGAGTGCTTTGGGAGTGATGGCCCAACCAGAAGGGCGTTTTTCCTGCATGCTTTCGCAAAATGGGGTGGTGTGGCCCAATGCGCTCAGCGGAGGTATTAACACACCTCAATACAATGCCGCAGACTTGGACTTAGACGGCGATGCCGACTTACTCATCTTTGACCGCACGGGCAATAAGTTGATGGCTTTTCGAAATGATGGCACGCCCGACGCATCAGCCTGGCATTTTGCGCCCGAGCTGTTGGCTTCCGTGCCCTCACAGGCACATTGGGTGCTGGTGCGTGATTTCAACGCAGATGGCTTGCCAGACCTCTTTGGGCATAGCCAGCCTGAAGGCATTAGCGGTATACGGGTATGGCGCGGCGTAGTGGTCAATGGAGCGCTACAGTTCGAGCGCGTGCTATTCCCTCAGTTTCAAAAGGACGTACTCTTCTTCGAACTCAACAACGGAACGACCACACAGATTTTTGTGAGCAATGTAGACTTACCAGCTATAGATGACGTAGATGGCGATGGCGATTTGGACATACTCACCTATGATATCGGCGGATCTTATCTGGAATGGTACCGCAATACTTCAGTGGAAGAAGGCTATGGCACCGACTCGCTGCACTTCATCCTTGCTGATGGCTGCTGGGGCAAGTTTTATGAATCATCTTTCTCCCAGACGATCTTCCTGAGTGATGACCCCAACGAGTGCGCACAGGGATTTGCTTCACCACCTAAAGATGGCCTGCCCGAGGGGCTCCATCCGGGCTCTACCACTTTGACACTCGACGCCGATGGCGACGGCGACTTGGATGCGCTCATAGGCGACATCATTTCCCCCAACCTCGTCATGTTGTACAACGGGATCAGCGCAACTCAAGCCTGGATGATTGCTCAAGATGCCACTTGGCCTATTGACAACACGCCTGTAGATATTCCTTACTTTGCTGCAGCCTTCCAGCTCGACTTGGACAATGACGGGCTCAAGGACATAATTGTTGGGCCCAACTCGATCAACAATGCTCCTAACTACGAAGTAGGCTGGTGGTACCGCAACACAGGATCTGCCACTCAGCCCGACTTTCAATTGCAAACAAAGACATTTCTCACGGAAACCATGCTCGATCTAGGCAGTGGGGCCAACCCAACTTTTGCCGATGTAGATGCCGACGGCCTGCTCGACCTGGTTGTGGGCAACCATTCTTACTTTCTGCCCGACGGCAATCACGATGCACGTCTGCATCTATTGCGCAATGTGGGCAGTGCTATCGAACCAGCCTTTGAGCTGATAGACGACGACTGGGTTGGATTGGGAGCATTTTCGAGCCAAGCGTGGGGATATGCGCCAACATTTGGCGACTTGGACTCCGATGGCGACCTCGACTTACTAGTAGGCACCACTGAGGGCAAGTTGTTCTTTTTGGAAAACACAGCGGGCCCCGATGCCCCCATGAGCTTTGCAACTCCTCAATATTTTTGGCAGCAGATAGACGTAGGGCTCAACGCCAAGCCTTTTGTAGCCGACCTCAATGGAGATGGGCTACCAGATCTCATCATCGGGGAAGCCAACGGCAACGTCAACTTCTTCCCCAACATAGGTACACCTAATGTGCCTATGTTTCACCCCAACCCCGATGAAGCTCCTAATAACTTCTTTTTAGGCCAAGTAGATGCCACCACTTTGGGCGATGTACAGGGATATTCCAGCCCGGTAGTCGTTCCCACAGCAGATGATTTTCTCTTTCTCACGGGCACAAAGGCAGGCACACTGGAGCTGTACGCAGATGTGAAAGCACATTTAGACAGCGGCCCTTTCACCTTGCTCGATGAACAGTGGTTGGATATCGATGTAGGTAGCCGATCAGCGCCAGCCCTGGCCGATTTAGACGGCGACGGATGGTTGGAAGTAGTAGTGGGTACAGCACGTGGTGGGCTCGAAGCGTGGCACACACCACTTAGTGTACAGATGCCCGTGCGTACCGATCAAGTATCCACACCTCCTGCTGCCCAATTTCAACTATCGCCCAACCCTGCACGCGATTGGGTGCGCCTCAGCGCCAAAACAACCGACAGCTCGTCGGCAGTTGAAGTGATTTTATACGATTTGCACGGGCAAGTGCTGCAACAGCAACTCATGAATGGCCCATCGCTATTATTGTCAGTGGAGGCGCTTCCTTCTGGAGTGTACTTGTGCCGCATTCGACACGATAGGTTTGTGCAGAGCGAGTATTTGGTTAAGCAATGAGCGAAGTATAAGCCATCAGGTGGAGCGCGGCCCGAACAGCAGGCTGCCGATACGCACCATAGTACTGCCCTCTTCCACGGCTATCTCCCAGTCGCCCGACATACCCATGGAGATTTCTTTGAAATGGGGTACATGGGCAAAGTATTGCGCTTTGAGCCGTTCAAAGATTTGGCGCAAGGTGCGAAACTCTCTTCGGATCTGCTGGTGGTCATCGGTGAAAGTGGCCATGCCCATTACGCCACAAATGCGCACGTGCTGCAATGCACGAAATTCCTCGCTTTCCAGCATGGCTATGGCTTCGGCTTCGTGAAAGCCAAACTTGGTTTCTTCCTGTGCGATGTGAAATTGCAGCAAGCAATCTACGACGCGCTGTACTTTCTGCGCTTGCTTGTCAATTTCGCGCAACAACTTGAAGCGATCCACAGAATGGATCAAATGTACGAAGGGAGCGACGTACTTGACCTTGTTGGTCTGCAAATGCCCGATGAGGTGCCACTCGATGTCTTTGGGTAGTACCTCGTACTTAGGCACCATTTCCTGCACGCGGTTTTCGCCAAAAGCGCGCTGCCCCTGCTCATAGAGGTTCAGTATGCGTTGAGGGGGCTGCGTCTTCGATACGGCAATCAGCTTGACACCCTTTGCGTCGAGTGTGCGTTTGAGCGTAAGGTAATCCATCAGCTTAACCAGCTTTGCATCAAAAAGAAAAGTAAGCCCGTTTCGGGGGGCAAAGGTAGCAACATTGATTAGAGGCTTCAATCGAGATGAATGACGCGCACAGAAGCTGGCGGATCGGCCAAATAGCGCTGAATGATGCGGTTGGCCTCAGGATTAGCCCTACGTGGGCTGATGAGCTCCATGAGGGCACGAGGTTGATGGGGCAACAGATCTTTTGCTACAAAAGCATACCCCAGGTAGTGTCCGCCTTTCACTCCTACCACCGTACATTCATCAGGAGCGCGCCCTCGATCGATGAGCACAAAATCTCGGTCGAATACTGTTTTGAGTACTTGCTCGGCTTGCTCGACGCGCTCATTGTAGGCTGCTGCCGGCTCAGAGCCTATACAAGCTCCTCTGCACTTTTGGAGGTGATAGTCAAAGCACGCCCCTTGCGCAGCAGATGATTCGAGATGAGCCAAGCGGGCACAAAGTGCAAAATCGCGCACGGCCTGTCGCAACTTTTGCTTGGCCCGATACTGCTTGGGGAACTCGCCAAGAAGGCGAAAATCAGCGCGCGTTTCAGTATGGGGTTGTCGAGTCAGTTTTTCTACGTCCAGATGCAAATAGCCATTTTCATCGCGCCATCGCACCAGCCCCCAAGGGAAATGACGACTGCGCTGCGCCCGATTGAGCTTAGGCCGCAAGCGCTTTATTTCTTCAGATTCAACCAACAGTGCAATCAGCTCACTACCCGTACACTGATAAGATATGTCGCGCACTGCGCGCTGCATGTGGCCTCCTTTCGCCTGTACATTGGCAAAATGTGCCACTACGCGCTTGCGAATGTTTTTGCTTTTGCCCACATACACTACCTCCCCTAAAGCATCGTAGAAGTAATACACCCCACAGGCTTCGGGCAAAGCCTCGATCCGATCAAGCGTGAAGCCTTCTGGCAAACGCGACTCGCGCAGTCCAAGGTGAATAAACCGCTTTGCAGCTGACTGCCCCACTTGCTCGCCAAGCATTTGTTCAAAGAGCACAGCGGTAGCACGTGCATCATCTAAAGCGCGATGGCGCTGAGCTACGGGAATGCGCAGATGCCGAATGAGGCTATCCAGACTATAAGAGGACAAACCCGGCCACGTTTTGCGCGCCAAATGCACCGTGCACAACTGCTTGCGCGAATAGGTATAGCCCAAACGCCTGAATTCTTCGCGCACAAAACTATAATCGAAACGCACGTTGTGTGCCACGAAGATGGCATTCTCTGTCAGCTCTACGATGTGGCGCGCCACTTCGAAAAAACGAGGCGCATTTTCCAGCATCTCATCGGTAATACCTGTGAGCTCTGTAATGCCATAAGGCACAGGCATTTCTGGGTTGACTAAAGTGCTCCACTCCTCTATTACTCGTTCGCCATCGTGCAATACAATAGCGATTTCCGTAATCTTGTCGCGCTGTGCCTTCAGACCAGTCGTTTCGACGTCGATGATGGCATAATGGTGCCGCTTCATCATGTGGCAAAAACATCCTTAGGAAAATTAGATAGATATGCCGTAGCCAACCACTACAGATTGCACAAAGATCCAAAACTTTTTGGTTTTTCAAACAAAAAGATGCACTCATGCCGTATTTATTCTGGTCCATTCTGTTGCTGATATCTACTAGTTGTCAAATGCCTTTACACAAGCAACCAAGCCTTGCGGCAAAAGAAGGCAGTGCGACTAATAAACTGCGCACGGGTGCTCAGCGCATGGAAGTGATCATTCCACTGTTGGAAGGAAAAAACGTAGGTCTGGTAGTCAATCACACTTCATTGGTAGGTCATGCCCACTTGGTAGACACACTCCTCAAGCGAGGCATTTCAGTACAGCGCATTTTTGCTCCTGAACATGGTTTTCGCGGTAGGGCTGATGCGGGCGCCAAGCTGCAAGACAGTCGAGACCCCAAAACTGGTTTGCCCATTATTTCGCTATATGGAAAAAAGCGCCAGCCGACTCCTGAAGATCTTGCAGGGCTCGACATCGTGGTATACGACATTCAAGACGTAGGGGCACGCTTCTACACCTACATTTCGACGATGAGTTTGGTAATGGAAAGTTGTGCTGCTATTGGCTTGCCATTTGTCGTACTCGACCGGCCCAACCCCAACGGCCATTACATCGATGGCCCCGTGCTCGACACCAATTTTCGCTCTTTTGTCGGCATGCATCCCGTACCGGTAGTCTACGGTATGACGCCAGGTGAATACGCCCGCATGGTCAATGGCGAAGGATGGCTCAAAAATGGGCTTCGCTGCCAGCTGCAAGTAGTCAAGTGTGAAGGGTATACACATAGCACGCCATATCATCTTCCCATTGCTCCTAGTCCCAACCTTCCCAATATGCGCGCTATCTACCTCTATCCTTCCCTGTGCTTTTTCGAGCCTACCGTGATAAGCGTAGGGCGTGGCACTGACAAGCAGTTTCAGCTCATCGGTGCGCCCGATGCACCTATTGGTGATGTCACGTTCACTCCTACACCCAAGCCAGGTGCCCAACATCCCAAGCATCAGGGAAAAGTCTGTCGGGGTTTTGATCTCAGTACAATCCCTCCAGAAGAGATCAGAGCACAAGGGAAAATCGATCTGAGTTGGCTTTTGCGATTCTATCAGGCTTGGCCAGATAAACGAGGCTTTTTTCTTTCGGAAAAGGGATTCGACCGCCTTGCCGGCACCGATAGCCTGCGCCATCAACTCATGGCCGGCTGGAGCGAAGCACAGATCAGAGCAAGTTGGCAGCCACAATTACAACACTTCCAGTCTATCCGAAAGAAGTATTTGCTCTATGCCGAATAAGTCACAAAAGGAGCGAGCAGCTTTAAATAGAAAAAAGCCACCGGTTGATCCCCGATGGCCTTTTGGTGGGCGGTGTAGGATTCGAACCTACGACCCCCTGCTTGTAAGGCAGGTGCTCTAAACCAACTGAGCTAACCGCCCTTCTTTCAAAGGCGAGGCAAAGATATACCCTATTTTGTAAGATACAAACACTCGGATCAAAAAAATTCTCCACCTAATCATGGATACAACAACAACCTGTGGACCAACGCATTGAAACCAATCAAAAAATCTAATTAAATTGCAACCTATTTTTACCCCATTCAGTACCATGACTATAGAAAACATTTGCATGTACACACATTATTATCCTTCAAGAATAAACACCTGCTCATGTTCACGCAACCCTTCCTACGGCGGCTCCTCCTCGCCCTATTGACAAGTATCGGATTCCTTTTTTTCGTTGGAATCATGCTCTTCAACCGATACCGAGAAACATTAGGACAACAGGTGCTGCACATTGTACAAGAACAACTGCTCACCAAGATCGAAGTCCAACGCGTTGATTTAACATTGCTCCGGACGCTGCCTCATGCCGCGATCATCCTTGAGGGCGTCGAAATAGAAGACCTCTTTGGCGAAAAACTGTTGCTTGCAGATAAAATTGCCTTAAAGTTCCACCCACTAAGTGCCATAAGCTCCCACATCAATATCCGCACACTCTTAGTAGAAAATGGCGAGCTAATGCTAAAAAAGGACAGCTGCGGCAATGTCAATTTCGACATCCTTCGAGCTGAGGCTTCCCCCCAAGACCAAGACCTGAGTTTATCGATCCGCAATGCACAGCTGCGCCATATCGCCTTTTCTTATAACGACGCATATCAAGATATAGTGTGGAACAGCACATTAAACGACATCACACTTTCGGGCAAGTTCACCAACCAGCAGCTATCGGCACGAAGCCAAGGTGATATCCTTATTCGCGGTTTACGGTGGGACACGACTAACTACATTGTCCATTCCTTGCCAGTTGGCTGGCAGACCGACCTGTCATTCAACTTGAGTGACCCACAATGTCAGTTGCACTTTCTCGATCTAAAGATCGGGAGCTTTCCCTTCACCATACAAGGGCAAATAGCCCCCTATAGCCGAGATACTATTTACAATCTCTCGCTCTTCACCCACCAAACAGAACTAAAGCACCTCACTGAGCTACTCCCCATAGCATGGCAGCTGCCAATAACACATCTGGAAAGCACCGGACAGCTCGGAATAAACGCGCATATCCTCGGCACAGCAGGTGAGGAAGGCCAACCCCGAATTGATGTCGATTTCACCCTTGAAGAAGGAACTATTGCTACGACCTCAACTCCAAACCACACACAGGTTGAAGCCCTACAACTATGCATGCAATTCACCAATGACAGTGGATGTGACCTGTCGGATGCCAATCTCAAGATCAGCTCACTGAGCGGCATCCTAGGCAATCAACCCTTCGACATGAACTTGGAAGTAACCAACTTTATAGATCCCTACTTCAATTTCTCGTTCAACGGTGCCTTTCCCATCCCCATCCTTTCCTCTCTACTCAACGCAAATGCCATAGAGCATAGTGAGGGCCGGATTGCCATTGAGGACATGCAGCTTGTAGGCCGATACGCCGACATAGTCCATCCTACTGACTCTTCCCATGCCCTCGCTAAAGGTACACTCATATTCGACAATGCTGCCTGGCGCATTAATGGCGAGGACCTTGTCATCAATCAGGGTGTACTCAGCTTAAATGGAAGTCAGTTGCAAATCGTCAACCTGACACTGACAGGTGCTGGTAGTCACTGCATCTTCAAAGGCCAATTTAATGACATTTTTTCTTTACTGGCCACAGATAACCAAGCAGAAAACCCGCGCCGCCTCCGCTTCGATGCTCAGCTCTACGCCAGCAGCCTAGACATGGACCGCATGATGAAGTGGTTTGAAATGCCACTCATTGAAAAAACCGACGCCAACACCCATGTCGTAGATGCACAACAACAAGCACATGCGCAACAGCGCGCTAGAGTCAGCCATTTTTTGCAGGGTACTTTTCTCACTCAAGTGCGCAGTTTCAACTACCGCAAAATTGAGCTCAGCGACTTTAGTGGCCAGCTAAGTATTGCTAATGGTCGCGTGGACCTCTTCGGCTATGCCTCAGGCATGCAGGGCACATGGCAGTTGAATGGCAGGGCTACCTTAGGGCGGAAGCCACACCTTCGCGCACAACTACAAGCTGTAGATGTAGATGTACAGGAATTATTTGATCAAGGAGAAAACTTCGGCCAATCATTTATAAACAGCAATCACATATCTGGCCAGTTCAGTACCAAAACGCTCGTAGAAGCACAGTGGGATGCTTCCGGAAATCTTTTGCTCGACAAGCTCAAGATCGTAGGCGGAATCGGCATTTACAGAGGCAAGCTCACCAATTTCGAAATGCTCCAATCCTTCGCCGACTATACAGATGTAGAAGCACTCAAGCAGCTTGTCTTTGCCGATATAGAGACGTGGTTTTACGTGCAGCACAATACCGTGTACCTGCCCACTACTTTCATTCGCAGCAATATAGTCAATCTGCAAATTGCCGGGCAACACACTTTCGACAACGAAATGGAATACTACATTAAGCTGAACGCCGCCCAAGCTGCCCTACGCAAACTCAAGCGAAGAAAAGGCGACCCTAAACCACTGCCTGACAGGCGCAAAGGATGGTTCAATCTCAACTACTATGTATATGGCACCCCAGAAAACGCACACTATGAACGCAATCAACACGATACTTATCTGGCGCTCAAGCGAGGCGAACACCATCGGCAGGCCATTCAACAAACTCTCAGCAATGCTTTAGGCATCAATCAAGTTCAGCTCACACAAATCCAGTAGATCCATCTATTTCAGATCAACTCGTTAACTTGGGCACAAGCCAACACAATACTACTAGCACAAACCCAAAACATGCAAATGAACAAGGCGACGCTTTTTCTTGCATTCGTACTATGTATTAATAGCCTTTCAGCAAGGGCCCAGCAACACGAGTTTGCATGGGCCAACATAGACACCGCAATTCAACGGGCTATGGCTACCTTCGGCACCACAGGGCTATCGGTGGCTATCGTACATGAGGGACAGGTTATTTTCGCCAAAGCCTACGGCCTGAGCGATGTGGAAGCCGGTGAACCGCTTACCACTAAAAGTCTGTTCAACATCGCTTCGTGCACCAAAGCCTTTACTGCTGCAGCCATGGCGCTACTGGTCGCAGAAGGCAAAGTCCATTGGGATGACAAAGTCGTAGACTGGTTGCCGCAATTTCGCTTGGCCGACGAATGGATCACGCATCAACTCACCCTACGCGATCTGCTATGCCACCGTTCTGGGCTGGCCACCTTTATGGGTGACCTGCTATGGTATCACACGGATTATTCAGACGAGGAGGTGATGCGTCGCATGCGATGGCTCCCTATAGAACGCGGATTCCGAAGTGAATATGGGTACCAGAACAACATGTACATGATTGCCGGTTTGGTCATTGCCAAAGCTTCTGGCATGAATTGGGAACAATTCATACAGCAACGCCTACTACGACCACTGGATATGACACACACGCGTACCTCCAACGATTCATTGCGCCTCAACGACCCGCTCGCTTGGCCTCACATCAATGGCCAACGCATCGAACTGTACGATTTCCACGCCACAAAACCCGCTGGATCGCTCTTTGCCAATGTAGAAGATCTGACACACTGGGTACAAATGTGGCTCGACAACGGCCAGTGGGCCGACAGCACCATATTGCCACCTGCACAAATCGATGTACTTACGCAAGCACACCTTCCACTCCCCCTCACCCAATTAGACAAACAATTGGGTACCCATTTCAAAGCCTATGCCTTGGGCTGGCGTCTATTCGACTATAACGGACAAAAAGTCATCGAGCACGATGGCGGCATGCCCGGATACATCAGCAAGATCACAATAGTACCGGAAGCCCAATTAGGTATCATCCTACTCAACAACGACATGGACTTCTTCATCAACTCAGCCTTGCGGTATC
Organism: Saprospiraceae bacterium; assembly: GCA_026982695.1. GTDB lineage: Bacteria > Bacteroidota > Bacteroidia > Chitinophagales > Saprospiraceae > WFYJ01. The sequence goes on along the minus strand of JALSGS010000056.1, from coordinate 100,249 downwards.
ACCTACTCGATTGGATGCAAAAGGGGCAACCTTCTAAAGACTTCATCAGCCGCTACCACCAATTCAAAAAAAACTACCTACACCAACAGCAACAGCAACGTCAACAACGACTGGATAGCCGCATACCCAACACCCAACCCAGTTTGCCACACGATGCCTGGGCAGGTGTATATGAAGATCAATGGTATGGCAAAGCATTGGTCAGTGTGAATAAAGGAGGGGCACTTACCCTTACTCTTGTACCCGCCAAAGAAGTATTCCGCGGCCCACTCACCCATTGGCACTTCAACACCTATCGAGTGGACTTCAAAGACCCCTTTCTACCCTTTGGCTTAGTGACATTTGAGCTGAATGCACAAGGCCAGCCTACGGGGTTTACCATCGACCTGCCGAGCAACGACTTTCACTTCGACAAGTTGCACTTTCGAAAGGTATCGCAATGACATAAGAAAATGCATCTATGCAGTAGGTGCCACTGCATAGATGCATCATCACACCAAGGCTACTGTCTACACGATCACCCTAACGAAGCTACGTGCTTCATCAATTTGCTCTTCAAGTTTGCTGCCTTGTTTTTGTGCCAGATTTTGCGCTTGGCCAGCCGATCAATTTTGCTGACCACTTTAGGCAAAAACTTCTCGGCTTCTTCTTTGTCAGTGATCGCACGCAAAGTCTTAATCATTGTGCGCGTAGACTTCTTGTAATAGCGATTGTGCAAACGACGCTTCTCAGTCTGGCGAATGCGCTTCTTTGCAGATTTGTGGTTAGCCATATTCGATCAAAAAATTATTCGGTTCCAAAGCTGAGCCCCTAAAGGCCCTTTTTCAACTGGAGCGCAAAGATAAATTTTTCTCACAAAAACCATCCACATAACAAGTGGATTTTCCACTGCGCTGCAATGGCGAACATCTGAGCACCTTTGCTACCTATAACACAGGGCAAAACCACTTATGTCACATTATTAAAACGCGTGGCACCATCCCGCACCGAGAAAGGACGCTTTTTCACCCCCACATTGGCTATCAGGAGCTAAAATTGTCTGATATTTGTGGCAATTTGGCACATCCGATCCAACTATCAAGTGAAGTACAGCCATGACAGACTACTCCTTCATTTTCAACGCGCACCCCAACTACATTGCTGCTCTTTACGAGCAATACCAGCGCGATCCCAATTCCGTCGACGATAGCTGGCGCATTTTCTTCCAGGGTTTTGACTTCGCACTTGCGCAAAATGGCATCTCATCTTCCACTGCGAACGCCCACCAAGTGCGTGAACAGATCGATAAGGAGTTGCGCGTATATGCCATCATTGTGGCCTATCGCAACCGCGGTCATTTGCGCTCCTTAACTAACCCCATCCGCCAGCGACGTGACCGCCGCCCCAATCTCGACTTGGCCGACTTTCATCTCGGTGAAGATGATTTGAAGCGGCATTTCTTGGCAGGCAGAGAAATCGGCCTAGAGAATGCCACGCTCCAACAAATTATCGACCACTTAGAAAAAGTATACTGTGGGCACATCGGATTTGAATTCATGCATATGCGTGAACGCACCAAACGCCGATGGTTGCGACAGCGCATCGAACAGATGATGCCAGAAAAAAGCTTTGGCCTTTCTATCGAGCAAAAAAGGCGCATTCTGGAGAAGCTCAATAGCGCCGTTGTATTTGAAAAATTTCTCAATACCAAATACGTAGGCCAAAAGCGTTTCTCACTCGAAGGTGGGGAAAGTACGATTCCTGCCTTGGACTTTATCATTAACAAAGGTGCAGAGCTGGGAGTAGAAGAGTTTGTTATGGGCATGGCACACCGAGGGCGCCTTAACGTACTGGCCAACATTTTGGGCAAGACTTATCAGCAGATATTCAACGAGTTTGAAGACTTCACCATGCCCGATCAAAGCTATGGCGATGGCGACGTAAAATACCACATGGGATATTCCTCTCAAATACAAACCTTTACAGGCAAGAAGGTGCATCTCAAGCTAACTCCCAACCCTTCTCACTTGGAAAGTGTAGACCCCGTGGTAGAAGGTTTTACCCGTGCAAAAAGCGACTTGCTCTACGACAATGACTACAACCGCATCATGCCTATTTTGATCCACGGCGACGCCGCCATTGCCGGTCAGGGTGTAGTGTACGAAACAGCCCAAATGAGCCAATTAGAGGGTTACTACACAGGCGGCACGGTGCATTTCGTCATCAATAACCAGGTAGGTTTTACAACTGATTTTTACGACTCGCGCTCTTCGACCTATTGCACAGATGTAGCCAAAGTCATCGATGCACCTGTGTTCCACGTCAATGGTGACGATCCCGAAGCCGTAGTATTCGTAGCCCAATTGGCTGCCGAATATCGCCAGGCATTCCACACCGACGTGTTTATCGATATGGTGTGCTATCGCAAACACGGGCACAACGAAGGCGATGACCCACAGTTCACCCAGCCCGAGATGTACCAGATTATTAAAAGACACCCCGATGTACGCACACTATACATCGAAATGCTCAGCGAACGGGGCGATATCGAAAAACAATTGGCCGAGGAGCTGGAAAAGGATTTTTGGCAGGAGTTACAAGCACGTCTGGATCAAGTCAAGGAAAAGCCCCTCCCCTATGAATATCAGCCTTCTGAAGAGGCCTGGCGCAAGCTCAAAAAACGCACTACAGCCAAAGATTTTGAGAGCTCACCACCTACCGGTGTAGATCCAGAGCAAATCAATCGCGTCATCACTCACTTGCTGAGCTTACCTGAGTGGCTCAACCCCGTGAGTAAAGTAAAACGCCTGCTCAAGCATACTCAAAAGTTGTGGGATCAAAGACAGCTAGATTGGGCCATGGCAGAACTACTGGCCTATGGCACCATTCTGCTGCAAGGCCAAAACGTACGCATGAGTGGCCAAGACGTACGCCGAGGCACCTTCTCACACCGTCATGCCGTATTCTACGATAACGGCACCGACATGATCTACAATCGCCTGGAAGGAATGAGCGACCAGCAAGGAAAGTTTTACATCTACAATTCACTGCTGTCCGAGTTCGGCGTGCTGGGTTTCGAATATGGCTACTCATTGGCTACCCCCGACACACTGGTCATTTGGGAAGCCCAGTTCGGAGACTTTGCCAATGGTGCTCAAGTGATCTTTGACCAATACATCGCTTCGGCTGAAAGCAAGTGGCAACGTATGAGCGGACTGGTATTGCTCTTGCCTCATGGCTATGAAGGCCAAGGCCCTGAACACTCTAGCGCCCGCCTGGAGCGCTATCTGCAGTCCTGTGCCGAATACAATATCACTGTAGCCAACTGCACCACTCCAGCCAACTTTTTTCATCTATTGCGACGCCAGCTAGCACGTCCATTTCGTAAGCCATTGGTCGTCATGACGCCAAAGTCACTATTGCGCCATCCACGTGTTCTCTCACCCGTGGATGCATTCACTACGGGAACGCGCTTTCAGGAAGTGCTCGACGACCCAGAAATAGCTACTCCAGCTGCAGCTAAAAAAGTGCGTATCCTCTTGTTGTGTACTGGAAAAATTTACTACGACCTACTCGAAAAAAAGGAAAGTGATCAGCGATCGGACGTGGCCATCGTGCGTATTGAACAACTGTATCCCCTTCCTGAGAAACAACTGCAAGGCATTTTCCAAAAATACAAGGGTGCTACCATCAAGTGGGTACAAGAGGAACCCGCTAATATGGGTGCCTGGCAATATTTACTCTCTTGGTATTGCCAAAAAGTGCCCATGCAACTCGTATCGCGTAAGCCCAGTGCTTCGCCCGCCACAGGTTTCAAGAAAAAGCACGATCAAGAACAACACATGATCATCGAAAAAGCTTTCAGCTAACCCCAATGTGGAGCTGCTCCTGCACTTCAGGCCATTTATGGTAGGACTTTGCCGGCAAATGGCCTGTTTTGTCTACTTCTCAGTACTACCCCGGTCAAACACTACGAGGGCTATGCCGAGCGCTAAGCCTATAAAAGCCTGATGAATAACAAAATTGTAATCAAAGCCGCCATCTTGGCCATACTCGACCAAAAGCCGGATGAGCAGATAGAGCCCGCCTATAAGCAAAATGCGATAAGTTAAAGTTCGTCTCATTACCTGGTTTTCGTGCAAAGATCCTAAACTGCACGCCTTCGCGCTATAATCCTCACTCGAGAACTGGTGCTCATGACAACCGAATGGCTCTCCTGGCTCGTATTCTCCTTCTATGCAGCCACCGCGTGGCAAATCGCATGGTGGCTACTACTAGCTAAAGCTGCCTGGCGCAAAAGCGCACCACCTAAGTGGCCTACTGAAGGGCCTGGCGTATCAATCATCATCTGTGCACGCAACGAAGCCGACCGTTTAATAAAAAATCTGCCACATATATGCACTCAAACCTACAAGCCAATAGAAATCATCGTCGTCGATGATGCTTCTATAGACAAGACACAAAAAATTTTAACATCTTTGTCATGTAGTTACAAAAACTTAAGAACAATAAAAATCACCAATAAGACTATTATTGGTAAAAAACAAGCCCTGAACGCAGGGATTCGAGCTGCTACTTACGATTGGTTGCTATTTACTGATGCGGATTGTCGTCCCGCTTCTACGCATTGGGTAGCTGGGATGATGGCACAAGTACGGCAAGGAGCAGCTATTGTACTGGGCATAGGGCTTTACGAACGAGAAGCAGGTTGGCTCAATCGCTTCATCCGTTTTGAGACAGCTCTTACGGCCCTGCAATACTGTGCCGCGGCATTTTGGCATGCTCCCTATATGGGAGTAGGTCGCAACTTACTGTATCACAAGAGTGTATTTAAAGAAGCAAAGGGATTTTCTGAACACTTGAACCTCGCATCCGGCGACGATGACTTACTGGTCAACGCCGTTGGTAGAAAATTTAAGACAGCTGCAGCTTTACATCCTCAAACCTTCACTTTATCAGAGCCAAAGAAAACAATTACAAGTTGGTACTACCAAAAGTGTAGGCATTTCACTGCAGCCGATAAGTATAAGCGCTCGCACCAAATTGTACTGGCTTCAGTGGCCTCTGCTCAGATGTACCACTATTTGAGTGGCTCTGTTTTGTTTGCCATCGGATTGGGTCAAATTGCCCTTACAGGGTGGAGTGTGAAGTTACTAGCACTTCATGCCGTGATGTGGCCATGGTTACGACGCATTGGGCAGTCCGATTTAATGCGGTGGTTGTGGATACTCGACGGTGCACTTGCCTTGTATTATGGGTTTTTCGGTTTGAAGTTTTGGGTAACACGAAAAACAAACAGTTGGTGATGCGTACAAATTATTTCCCAAGAACATGTCCCGACCAAGAGTTGGTACAAAAGGCACTGCATGCCGATCAACGTGCCTACGCAACGCTGATGCAGCGCTATGAAAAGTGGATCTTTTTTACCATTAAAAAGATGGTCCCACAACCCGAAGACGCTGCCGACCTCACACAGGAAACTTTTGCCAAGGCATTTCGACGACTCGACAGTTACCAGCCCTCCTATGCCTTTAGTACCTGGCTACACAGAATAGCCGTCAATACTTGTATTGACTTTATCCGAAAAAAGCGCCTGCAAACCTGTTCGCTCGATGCACCTCTTCTCAATGACGAGAGTGAATCAAACTACTACTACATTACAGGTACAGACCATTTTACTCCAGAAGAGGCCATGATTCGACAACAACGACACCAAATGGTGCGCAAAGTCGTACATTTGCTTCGGGACAAATATCGCCGCATGGTCGAGTTGCGCTATTTTCAGGAACTGAGCTATGACGAGATTGCACAACAGCTCGACCTACCTGTAGGTACCGTTAAAGCACAGCTGTTTCGCGCGCGAGCAGCTATGGCACGTCACCTCTTAGAAATGAACTACGACTACGGGCTGCGCGCCATGTGAGCCCCTTATCTAACGGACAGTAGTTTTTATAAATTCTATACCTTCTCCTCTCCCTTTTTCTATTCATTGGACAAAGGGAGAGTTTTTTAGTAAAACCACGGATAAAGAGCGGCCCAAATTTGATATCGCCTAAACCAAGCCAACAAGGCAGCACCAATAACAAGAAAGATCAATATCAATCGAGTACGGCGCATGGTTTCGCGAAAGCGATCGCGTCGATTCCTGTATTTTTTTCTTTGACGGCCCATATATTGCTCATAAAAGTATATCAACGCACTACAGACACTGGCATATGTGGGTCATATTGACCGAATATAGATGGATGCTGCCTTCCCCCTGTGTAAGTACGTACGTTGGTACTTACATAATCAAACAATTCTTGTACCGTAACGACGGCATCGCCATCGGCATCGGCCTCTCCTTTCAGCCCACGCAATAAGAAGTGACTAAACACGCCTTGACGCAATCGGTCACTTTCCAAAGAGATTTCTTGCGCACGGGAAGAAAGGATAATAGCCGTGCCTGGTCCTGTACGACTCAACAGCTGCCGAAACTCCTGCTCAGGTCCTTTGGCAACAAAATCGGTATAACTTCCCGCATAACAGGCGTCGGCAATAACCAGTTTTCTGCGTGCAGGGCATCGTTCAAGTAGTTCACGGATTTCATCGTGGCTAAGGATATTGCCCAAGCCGTCGTAATCGGCAGGCAAAAACGCACCGTTAATACCGTGGCCCGAATAGAACAGAATAAACGAATCATTGGTATCTATTTGAGCTGACACCTCCTCAATGGTAGTCAAAATATTTTTTCGTGAAGCAGCTTCATCAATTAATAGGCGCATGTGTCGTTCAGGAACAGCACCACCTAAGGGGCTCAGTAAAAAGCCCCAAAATCGATACGCGTCATCGTCAGTAAAGTGCAATGCCTGCATATTTTGATAGCGAGAAATCCCGATAATCACTGCCCAAATTCTGCCTATAGGTACCGACTCGTCTGCTGCACTTTCGAATTGCGTATGTCGCTGAGATTGCACAGTATCGTTGGATGTAGCTGCCTGAGGCGCCACAAAAGATCCATCTTGCCAGATACCCCGTTGTACTGTGCCATCTAAGCTGTGATAAGTACCTTGACCATCAAACACGCCCTGACGGAAGGTACCCTCATACCAATCACCTTCGGCAAAGAACATGATTCCCTGACCATGGGGTTGTCCATTTTGGAAGTAGCCCTCATAGCGTGCTCCGGTTTCGACAAACACATATTTGCCCCAACCATTTTCGCAATCACCTTCTATGCACCCTACAGCTCGTGCTTCCGTCGCCGATCCGATCCATTGTCCTTCTTGCCACATCCCACTTTGCTGGCTAGCATCTTCGTAGAAAAAAGTACCTGTGCCATGAGGCATACCTGCACGAAAATTGCCTAAAAAACGACCACTATCGGGCCATGCCATCATGCCCCATCCTTCTGGTTGGCCTGTACGAAAATACCCTCGGTAATGACGGCCGTCGGGATACAAAAAGTCTCCTTGCCCATCGATACAATTTCCCGACAAGCATCCCCACGTATATGGCCGGCTTTTGGCATACGCGTATAAATTGGGGATAAGAGCACCACGGGCATCTATGGGTTGCCCTTTTATCCATTGTCCTTTCCACACCACTCCATCGGGCCATACCTTGATGCCATATCCATGTGGATAGCCATTGTGCCACTGGCCTGTATAGCGCGAACCATCGGGATAATAACACGTACCAATACCTTCCATCTGCCCATGCTCAAAGTCGCCTGCGTAGCGCGCACCACTAGGATAAACATATACCCCCCAACCATTTTCGCAATCGCCCTTAACACACTGGGCCGATAAGCCTATCACAGGGCAAATGAGGCCTAGCATAAAAAGAAATGGAACACGCATTGAGTTATAAGTTGAGCTGAAAAATAACAGCTGCCAAGTCAATTTGCTTTTCACAGTATACCTATCAATTAGGTATATACACAACCACTTATATCCATATACAATATTATCGTATATATCATATCCGAAACGTAGCAAAATATACAATGTATACAATGACAAAACAAGATTAGTGCCTCCACAGGTTGTTAAAGCAAAAAAATCGAAAAAATTTCCAGATAGCATAGGGGAAAGCAAACAAAGTAGTGTCTAAGTAAGCAAATGCCAAATAGGACATCCATTCACCGTGACAAAAAACAATTCGATATGGCAACTAAAGTCATCGACACCAATACCTTTTTAACTCAGTTTCCCCTTTTCAACGTATTGAGTGAAGAGGAAAAGTGCCAGTTGGCTGATGCGCTTGAATATCGAGTACGCCCTCGGCACAGCTTTATTTACCTTGCTGACGACCAATCTGATGTGGTGTACTTTTTGGTAAAAGGCACCATTAAAATTGGCACTCATTCATCCGATGGCAAGGAAATCATCAAGTCCCTGGTACACCCTATGGCAATGTTTGGCGAACTGGGGCTTATTGGGCAAAAGCGACGCGAAGAGTTCGCACAAGCGTTGAAAGAAGAAGTGCACTACTACACGCTCAATGTCAAGGATTTTCGAAAGCTCATGCGCAGTAATTACGCCTTGAGTGAACGCGTCATGGAGCTTTTTGGCAATCGCTTATTAGAGGCTGAAAACAAACTGGAAAGCATTATTTTCAAAGATGCTCGTACTCGTATCATTGAATTCATCAAGGATGCCATATCGAAACGAGGGCGACGCATCGGTTATGAGATGTTGCTCAAGCATTCACTTACACACCAAGACATTGCCAACATTACCTGTACCTCTCGCCAGACAGTGACACTGGTGCTCAACGAGCTAAAAAAGATGGATTTGATTTACTTCAACAGAGGGAAAATTCTAGTACGCGATATGGAAAAACTCGCATAATCCACCCTGTATCTTGCACGTACACATGGCATAGCCAAGCCGCACGGGTACCGGTTTTTTATACAGAAAAATCAAATGGAAATGGGGCGTTCTCAATTAATTGAGAGAAGGCTTTTTTTCATGGCTATAGATGACGGATGCGCCATCCTTTCGGCAAGTAGTTATTGATCCGCTGTCCAATGTGTTTGATCCAGCACAATCCCAGCCCTTCGTATTTGACCAAAATCCAGCCCTTATATGGAATCTCGAGATTTGGAGTTTCACCTCGTAAAAGCGCAAGTGCCACTGCTCGATCTACAGAAACGGCAGGCACTTCTCCTCTATTTGTAGCCAATGCGAGCTCTGGAGCAGGGATCAAGCCTGTGCCTTTATAGCGGCCTACCGCCAGTATAGGTACAGCTGATGGGATGTGCTGCAATACCAGGCTTGCTTGCGATTGTACCGTGTGAGGCAGGGCATAAATCATACCTTTTTCGCCTATGTACCAATCGAATTGTTCAGGCTGTGCACACCACTCGGTGGGTACCTGCTTAGGTGAGAGCCGTTGTAAGCGGGCTTTTCCAGAGCGTTTACTCGCCCGATCTATGCCAGTAGTAGGTGTGGTGCCTCCCTTTTTGCGCAGCAGCGCAGCAAAGAATCCTTCACCTTGTACGCGATGGGGATAAAAGCGCCATCCCTTTCCCGACCAAACGACATTCCAACCTGAGTCGAGGGGAAGGTCTATCACCTCAAAACCAGCTTGTTCCAAAGCAACCACTTGACATTCATTTTCCTTTCGGTTCCAGGTGCATGTACTGTAAATCAGCCAACCAACCGGGCGCACTAATGCCATAGCTTGTTGCAAAATGTGGCTTTGGCGTATCGCACATTGATCGACCTGAGCTGACGACCACATTTGCCGAGCTTGAGGCATTTTTCTAAATAGCCCTTCACCTGAACAGGGAGCATCTACCACCACCAGATCGAAGTGGGTGCTCAAAGGTGCAAAAGAAGCGACCTCTTGACAAGTGAGCAAGAGATTAGCATAGCCCCAACGAGCTACATTGTGGTGCAAAGCAGTCCATCGGTTGGAGATCACTTCATTAGCTACTACCAGTACATGAGATGGCAAAATGCTGAGCAGATGGGTGGTCTTGCCCCCTGGCGCAGCACATAGGTCGATTACGCTATGCCACTGATGGGTATCTACTTGCATGGCGCGACGGGCTAGCCAGCCTACAAACATTGAAGAGGCTTCTTGCACGTAGTAGGCACCTGCATGAAAACGTGGATCAGAAGTAAAGGAGGGGCGCGTAGGTAAGTACCACCCAAGCCCTTCGCTCCAAGGCACAGGACGGGCATTTGACGGCGGCACAGCACCTTTGGCGGGGTTGAGACGAATACTCGTGGGCGGCGTATCTGTTAGGGCCTTATGTAACGCTTCCCATTCGTTGCCCAATAGGGCATTCATCTGTGCTTCAAATTCGTCGCCGGCCATCAATGCAATTAGCTACCTTGATAAGGTAAAAGAGCCGGCTCGAAAAATACTGAGTCCGGCTCGAGTTAACCCCAAAAAACCAAAATTCTTTATCAATCGGTGCACGATCAATTCCTTCCCCTAAAGAAGCGGTGCCAAGATAAAAACTCTCAATAAAAAACCAAAAGTCAAACGCTTTTCTTGAAGAGAAAATCAGAAAGCTACTTCAATGTGTACAGCAGGTGCACTAAGCAATACACTGCCCATGGACAGCGGTATGAACTCATCTGCCACATGCGTGTGTATACGCCAACGCACACTTAGCTCATCACTTACATCGAAGTGCATGAGATGGGCATCTACAAAAGCATCGGCAGCCTGTAGCAAATGTACTGCAACCAAACCAATCCACGATAATTGTCTGCGCTTGTCGAACTGATCGCGATAGCGCTTGATGGCTTGATCGCTGAGATTGAAGGGAGTAAATTCATGAGGTTGCCCTTGGAGTGCCTGTATATAAGCATCGCGAAAACGACGATATTGCTCTGTATTATAGCGAATACTGTACACCATTCCTCCTAATGCACCGTATACCAAGGGTACTTTCCACCATCGCTTGTTGTAGAGCTGTCCAGCTCCTGGTATGATAAGAGACAAGGTTGCTGCTTGTTTCGGGTCGGGATAATTGGCTCGAAGGGTGCGATGCCACCACCTATGTGTTGAGTTGGCAACAGAAGTATCGCCAAAGACATGTCGTACTGATTGTGCCTGGAGGGGAAGTAGCAGGCCTGCGGCCATCCATAACAGCACACCTGGTACACCTATCAGTTGTACCTTGCCATTTACTGTTTTCTCCATGCACAGATGGATGCGATTTACGAGCACTATGGATATTCGCCATATTGTCATACACATCTCTTAGCGATCGAGCAGTTCGAGCAATCGATTGAGGTCTTCATCATTGGCAAATGGGATAACGATCTGCCCCTTTCCTTGTTTAGTACGTTTGAGTTGCACCTTAGCACCTAACGACTTGGAGAGCTGATCTTGCACGCGCCTGTATATATCGGGCAGGTCGGATGATGTCTTTTTGGGTGTCGCAGCTGGTGTGTTGTACTTTCGAATCAGCATCTCGGTAGCACGCACTGATAGCCCTTGCTCGATCACCTGTCGGAAGACAACTAGTTGAAGTGCCAAGTTTTCTATACCTGCCAAAGCACGTGCATGGCCCATACTGATATGGCGTTCCTTTACGGCTTTCTGTATTTCAGGAGGCAAACGCAACAAACGCAGAAAATTGGTCACCGTACTGCGTTTCTTGCCCACGCGCTCACTAAGTGCTTCATGAGTGAGTTGACATTCATCGATGAGGCGTTGGAAGGTGATTGCCACTTCGATGGCATTGAGATCTTCGCGCTGGATATTTTCGACCAATGCCATTTCAAGCATCTCTTGGTCGTTGGCCAGGCGTATATACGCAGGCACTTCCTCCAAGCCCGCCAATCGCGCAGCACGCAAGCGGCGTTCCCCTGAAATGAGTTGGTAACTATCTTCCGAGAGCCTACGCACTGTCAGCGGCTGAATCAGGCCGTGCACTTTGATTGAATTGGCCAGCTCTTGCAATGCTTCCTCATCAAACTCTTTTCTAGGCTGAAAAGGGTTGACCTCTATTTGCGACAGTGGGATCATCGCCACAGTGTGCGACAGCTCGCGCACCACCTCTTTTTGCTTCTCAGGTGCAGTATCGGCATCCGCCAGTAGGGCCCTAATGCCCAAGCCCAAGTCTTTTTTCCTTACTTTTTTGGCCATATGCTCTTTTACAAACCATTAGAAAGGTTATGCACTCACTTGTTCCCCAACCCAATCGTTGTTCTTTTTCAGAAATTCACGCGTGAGGTTGAGAAAATTTATCGCCCCTGTGCTCGAAGCATCGTACAACACCACAGGCATGTGCATATTAGGGGCCTCACTAATTTTCGAGTTGCGATGGATGATGGTATCGAACACCTTGTCTTTATAAAACTCGCGCACCTCACTGACTACGATGTTGCCCAAGCGCAAACGCCGATCGTACATCGACAGCAAAATGCCTTCTACTTCGAGCTTAGGATTGAGGTTTTTCTTGACTAGGTTGATGGTATTTTGCAGCTTGCCCAACCCCTCCAGGGCAAAGTACTCACACTGTACGGGAATGATCACGGTATCAGCGGCCGACAAGGCATTTACTGTAATAAGCCCCAAGGAAGGCAAACAGTCAATCAAAATATAGTCGTAGTGGGCACGAAGCACATCCACTACGTTGCGCATCACGTACTCGCGGCCGTCCCGATTAGCTAATTCCAGTTCAGCACCGACCAAATCGATGTGCGAAGGCATCAAGTGTAGATTCGGCGTTTCGGTCTCGTAAATAGCTTCTGTAGGATCCTCCTCATTGACCATCACGTCGTAAAGCGTCAGGTCATCTTCGTCAATTTTCACTCCTACACCCGACGTAGCATTGGCCTGAGGATCGGCATCGATAAGTAAGACGCGCTTTTCGAGCAGCGCCAAACAAGCCGATAGATTAATGGCGGTTGTCGTCTTACCCACTCCGCCTTTTTGATTGGCAATGGCTATTACTTTTCCCATAGATGTCAAAAATTTATGCGTGCGAACGGCACTTGTTTTGCTTTTACAGTTCGACCGATTCGCCGATAGTCAGCAAAGTTAGCTTTTTCCCCTTCTTTTCGAAAGCTGAACGGGCCGCCTCATGATCAATTTCAATATAGGGGAAAGTGTCGTAATGACAGCCAATAATGTGATCGCACTGAATAAATTCTGCTGCAAGGGCAGCATCATCGGCATCCATAGTAAAGTTATCACCTATAGGCAGTATGGCGAAATCGAGCTTGGGGCAAGTCAGAGGGATGAGCTTCATGTCTTCCGTGAGGGCTGTATCGCCTGCGAAGTAGAAGCAGCTTTCCTCATTCCACACGACAAAGCCACCAGGATTGCCTCCATAAGTGCCATCGGGCATGGAACTGCTGTGCACGGCATTGACGTACTTGACATAGCCAAAATCAAACTGCCACTTGCCACCGTGGTTCATCGGATGCCCTTCGATACCTTTTTGGCCAAACCAGCTCACTACCTCAAAGTTGGAGATCAACTTGGCATTTTGTGCCTTGGCAATAGTTTCTACATCGGCTACGTGATCTGCATGCCCGTGCGACAGGAGAATATAGTCGGCCTTGATTTGGGACACATCGATGTGGGATGCCTGCTCATTGGGGGTAATGAATGGGTCGAACAACAACGTTTTACCTGCAGTCTTTACAGCAAAGGAGGCATGACCGTAAAAAGTAACCTTCATGGCTTAATGCATTTGATTCTGACTTGTTTAATCGCATTATTAGGCAAATACTTCCAACCAAAGTGCACCTAAAGGTAGCAAGATTTGTACGGTCGTACACATAAGCAAGCCCTACGGGTTAAACCTTCTCTTGGGGTTGCTTCACTTACGTTTTTAGCTAACTCTGATGAGCAGCGTGCTTGTACCGGACGGCGGTGTGACTGTAAAAGCCATCTCGACACATTGGTCGGCATCGGCTCTTACTCAGATAAGTAGTTTTTCATCGGGTTACAAGTACCCTATCTTGGTGGCCAAATCTAATCAGTTGAACTTTACTTTCGCCACATGGCTGGAAACACTTTTGGCACGTTGTTCCGCATCACCACATTTGGCGAAAGCCATGGCCCTGCCATTGGCGTGGTGATTGACGGTTGCCCTGCAGGCATACCAGTAGACGAGGCATTTTTACGACGAGAGCTGGCACGCCGGCGTCCAGGCCAGTCTGCGATCGTCACACAGCGCAAAGAAGCCGATGAAGTGCAAATCCTTTCAGGCGTATTTGAGGGGTACACCACTGGTACGCCCATTGCCTTGCTCATCCACAACCGGGATGCGCGCCCACGCGACTATAGCCACATTGCCGACAAATACCGGCCATCTCATGCCGATTACACCTATGAGGCCCGATATGGTGTACGCGACTACCGAGGTGGCGGGCGGGCTTCAGCCCGAGAAACTGCAGCACGCGTAGCAGCTGGTGCATTTGCCAAGATGTTGCTCAAAAGCTTGGGCGTGCGCATTCATGCATGGGTCAGTCAGGTAGGCGAAATAGTGTTGTCGAAGCCGTGGAATGAATTAGATCTATCAATCGCCGAACAAAATGCGGTGCGTTGTCCTGACTCAGAAATAGCTAGCCGTATGGAGGCACTCATTCGCGATGTGCGCAAAGCTGGCGACACCATTGGTGGTGTAGTCAGCTGTGTGGCTACGGGTGTACCTGCAGGGTTGGGTGAACCCGTATTTGATCGTCTCCATGCCGATTTGGGCAAAGCGATCTTGAGCATCAATGCATGCAAGGGGTTTGAGTATGGCTCGGGCTTTGAAGGGGTATGCATGCGCGGCTCACAACACAACGATGCATTCTACACTGATGATCATGGTGTTATTCGAACCAAAACCAATCATTCAGGTGGCATACAAGGCGGCATTTCGAATGGGATGCCTATTTACTTTCGCGCTGCCTTCAAGCCCGTAGCTACCATCGTAGCTGGTCAATCATCAGTCGATCGGCAAGGAACCCCCACTACGGTCAGGGGGAAAGGACGGCATGATCCCTGTGTGGTGCCGCGCGCAGTGCCTATCGTCGAGGCAATGACGGCGCTGGTTTTGGCCGACCACTGGCTGCGCTGGGGCACAGCACGTTTAGAATGGCTACACCGAGCAGAAACATAGTTGGGTGCTAATACACGTCATGCTCATCTGATCAGCGTGACAAAGCCTCGATATTCGAGCAATTGCCCACGAGGCGAAATCATAGTAACTACCACAACATATACCCCTTCCGGAGCAGGCAAGTCCGTATTGTCTATCTGCCCATTCCATTCCTCATCGGGATCGGTGGTTTCAAAAACCAGCTCGCCCCACCGATTCCATATAGTCAAGTGAAAACGCTTTATACCTTCTACTACACCTGCTCCACGAAAGAAATCATTGACGCCGTCGTGATTGGGTGAAAACGCATTGGGCAGGAAAAAGCGCACATCGGGAATGACATCTATTAAAGCTCTTGCCGTGTCGGTACAACCACTCAGATGTGTGACCACTTGCACGACCTCCTGTAGTCCCGTATCGGGGAACACATAGCGCACATTGGGCAGAAAAGAAATAGTGCCATCAGGAAAGATCCACTCCCACTTCACAGCTCCTTGCGAGCGATCGTAAAAATCGACCTCAGGATCGAAACGAGAAATCACCTGTGGGCTATACTCAAAGGCTGCTATAGGTGAGGGTCGCACGCGAATCCAATTGTAAAATACCGTATCGGTTTGGCAGCCCAAAGGCGAGACCACGGAAAGTGCCACTGTATACAAGCCAGTGTCTCGATACACATAGGTAGGACTAATTTCCATACTGGTACCTCCATCGCCAAAATCCCACCAGATGTCGTATTCCTCGCTAATCGGTGTAGATAGATTGTCGAAAAATATCTGGGCAGGTTGGCAACCGTCGAAAGTGGTAGGGGCAACGATTAGCGTCTTAGGTACGGGAAAATAGGGGATAGTGTGCGTACGGCTATCCTCGCAGTTGTTCACATCCCTGACGGTGAGCTGTACCTCGTGATAGCCCGGCTGAGGAAAAGTAAAAGAGGGATGCTGCAACGAAGAAGTATCGAGTTGGGCAAAATCCCATCGCCACTGGACAATGCTATCGGGCCCTGCCCCACTGACGGACAAATCGGTAAACTGTACAGGGCCTGCACTACAGGTATCATAAGCATAAGTAAAGTCAGCTTCCAGAAATGGAAAGACATTGACTTGTACGTATGCCGTATCGCCACAATCCGTATTGGGGTTAAGGACAAGTAGGCCCTCGTAAGTGCCCAAGCCAGGCAAAGTCAAGGTAGCGTCCCATTGCTCAATAGTTTGCCACGAGCCATCGATAAAAAACTCCCAGTAGGCTTGGTCGATATATTGCTGCTGATAACTCTCATTCTCTATGACCACTTGTGTAGCACCACAGACATTCACTACGTTAAACTGTTTACCTACCTTAGTAATGGTAGAATCCTCGGCAATATCTGCCACCACCGTAGGGTCGCACATGGCCACATTGAACTGAAAATCGCGCCGTACGACGCTGAGCAACTGCCCATTGCGGTATTCCGATATACATACCCCCACCACAAATTGCCCCAGCACAGTGGGCACCCCTGTGATCAAGCCTGTCACTGGATCGATCGCCACTTGAGGATCACCACCCATTGGGTTGAGTGGGCTGTAAGGAGGAGAAATAAAATTGACCGGTAGGTAGGGCGGCGGCAAGTCGGGGTTGGGCGCCACACCTGTAGGTATTTCAGGCTGGTCAGTATTAGCTCCCCCACCTTTAAACGGAGCACAAAACTCGTAGACCAGCTGGTCACCATCAGGATCGGTAGCCGAAAAGTCGAAGTCGATATCTTCTCCTGCACAGATGACAATAGGGGGGAAGTTGTTAAAAGTAGGGCTACTATTACACACTTGCTGTGCCTTGGGCGTCAGTTCAATGGTATAGGTAGCCCCTACCTGACCTGGATTCACTATATTGGAAATGGTATTGTTGCGACAACAACGTTGATAAGAGATCGTGTAACTCTGATCGCTTTTGGGCAAGATGAGCTCAAAGGTGTATACTCCTTCCTCCACACAAATACCTGGTGGCATCACCAAACAAGGATTGCTGATCTCGGGGTCGATGCTGGTCACTACAGGCGCTTGCAGGATAAGGATAGAGTAGATCTGAGTGCCGTGAAATACCGTTACTGTGCCAGGCGATGCATTGCTATTGGGTGTAGAGTCGAACGGGGCACCGTCCCCTGCACAGTCCCGATAGATTTTCATCGTAAATCGATACTTGTCACCACCCAAACACGCATAGGTAATCTCACCGCCAATGATGTGAGCTGCATATAAGCTCCAAGAGCACAGCATAGCCATCCACCACGCGATTGCCTTTCGGCAAAAAGGCATTTTGCGAAAGCATATCGGACCGGACTTCGAGCAGCAGCGCATCAGTCGGGCACGAGAAAATATGGCTGCAGTGTAGTTCATCTCAAAAGCGCGCTTGGCTACTTTTTTTCCTTCGCCTAAGCCCCCACTCAATGGGGCTGCAATATGCAAATAAATCTCTCTGATTGGCTATATTACACAACTTTAAGCAAGTAGTTGTGCTTTCTTAAACTGTTTTTCCGACACAAACCTGACATTTCTGCATTGTATACGCTAATAAATGGCACATAGATGGATGGAATGCTATACATCAATTCACTCAAGTACCACATATGTCCCGCCCACAATGACTTTGCCATCTTTTTTTATAGCAAAGTATGGCATATTGACGACAACGAAAGTGCTGAACAAAGGAACAGCATGAGAAATTTGCACCCTTAGATCATCTTTGCCGTAATGAAATAAAATAAAAAGGCCACTCCCCCATGCATGTCCTTACACCAGAAAAAATTGAAGAAATCCGACAGCGAGATTTGATGCAGGCCGAGCACATATTGCGCACAGGTGGCGTCATTCTGTATCCCACTGACACCATTTGGGGCATCGGATGTGACGCCACACATGCTCAAGCCATTGAGCGAATCTATACCATCAAGCGAAGGCGTCCAGAAAAGCCCTTACTCCTACTGGCCGATTCTGTGGAAATGGTCCGTCAGTATGTGGGATACATTCATCCACGCTTGGAGACCCTTTTGGCCTACCACCAAAGGCCCCTGACAATCATTTATGAAGGGGCACGCAATCTGCCGACCAACCTGGTAGCTCCAGATGGAACAATTGGTATACGCATAGCGGTAGATGCATTTTGCCAAGAGTTGATTCGGCGAGTAGGTAAGCCCCTGGTATCTACCTCTGCCAACATCAGTGGGCATCCCTACCCGACCCATTTCGGCGAGGTCAGTTCACATATCCTCGAACAGATGGACTATGTAGTGCGCTACCGCCAATGGGAAACTACTCCGGGCCAGCCTTCTGTAGTAGCCCGTGTTGCCGATGATGGGGAGTTGATCTTCTTACGCAATTGATGCACGACTTCACGCCATAGTGCTTAACTATCGCTTGCTGCATGAAGACAAAGCTAGCACAGTGCTGCTTTTTTTCTATAGCCAGGCACTACAACTCCTTATTGGTCAAGCATGAGTATTCACTATGCGCCACTATTGACCAATATCTATGGAAAGCGGCCCATTGCCACGAAGCAGCAATAGCTTTACGCTTAACAGCTGGAAGTAGCTACAGACAAACAGCTGTAGCGACTTTCCGCATCATTGTCGATACAGGCGACAGGGACCAATGCGTAGCCAGCAACACATCAGGTCAATTGGGTGATGCGCACGCAAGCCTCACTACCGAGATCTGCTTGCCTTTTGAGTCCAAGATGGTTGCTTTCCGCTCTTTTTCTCGAGATCACGCGTGGAAGCGGTAGCCGAAAAGCAACATTTGGCTAGTACCTGAAAAGTAATCAGGGACAATTAATAAGACACCTTAGGATCCAATTGCTTGGCTTGCTCTACCCACTTTTCCACTTCGCTGAGGGATGGCAGTCGATCTACCACTTTGCGCGTGGCATTGACTTCGCGCATCTTCTCATGGAGGTTCTTTGGATTGCGATGCCGCAGTTCCTTGACCGTGTCTACTCCTGCATACTCTAACAAGTTGGAATACTTTTCCGATACGCCTTTAATGCGGAACAAATCAGCCATGTTGACCCAGCGCAAGATGCGAGCAGGATCAATACCTGTTTTCTCGGCCAACTCTTTGCGCCCTTTAGGAGTAGCACCTGCCTCTAAGAGATCTTCGGTGGTTTTTAGGCCCGCTTTTTGCTCAAGCGTCTGGGCATAGACCTCGCCGATGCCCATGATATCTATTAGTCTGTAAGCCATGGAATATGTAGTTTATGATTCACATACAAATTTGCACATTGCATATACCTTATACGATCAAGCAAGAGTTTAGTCACCTCATTTTTGGGCGACGGCGTTTGCCACCAGGCTGCCTAATTCCTCCCTTGTGTGCCATTCCCGAGCGAGTAGCAGCCTTGAGCTGGCCAGCACTGGTCATAGCTTTCTCGAACTCTTTGATCTGCTGCTTGAGCTGTTCTTCTGTAACCTTGAGTTTCTTGATATCGCGCAAATAAATTTTGGCTTGATTCCATTTGTGGCGTTGAGCAGCTACTCCTGCTAGCTGGAACAAAATCATCGCTTTTTCGTTGTCGGTAGGTAGTTCCAATTCACGCGCCATGCGAAAATATTGTTCTGCTTCGTCGATCTGCTTGTGCTGCATGGCAATGGTACCTTTCAGCATGTAGTAATATGCGCGATTGGTCACATAGAGCCACTTAGGTGTCAGGGTGAGTTTCAGGCGCTGCTCTGCGCCTTCCACATCGCCTTGCTGCAAGAGTTGAGCTGCCGACTGCACGGTACCCAAAGCGATCCATCCCACCAACAGGATCAACCCTATCAGCCAAAAGGGGAAGCCGTACCAGAAGCCGTAGAAAATCGACAGAGCAATCCCTCCGCCCAACAGCAAAACGATCAGCGCAAAACGCAAATAAATATTGATAGAAAGCATGAATGAGTTTTTTGTGGTCAAAAAAGCGCTACAAAAGTACAGCTCTTCGGACTTTTCAGCACGTTGAAGGGACATTCGCCACGCACACGCCTTTCATTTAATTAGCACTCCTCAATAGGGCCTTGGCTTTTTGGATTTGGTGCCGCACTGGCTCGTGATTGCCAGCATGTGCTTCTGCTTGCTCGAGCAGGCGATCAGCCTGTGAATTGTCTCCTTTGAGCATGTATATGTGTGCCAAATTGAGCAAAGCAATCGCCTTATCGAGCGAAGATCCCGCACTGACCGCCAGAGCTTGCTCGAGCATGTGTTTGCCCACATCGAACTCTTTGCGATGCAGAGCCAGCAGACCTTGAGTCAGGTAGTAACGCGTGCGCTGTGAAGGTAACAGCCACTGAGGCTGCCACACTTCTACAAGCCACTCGCTGGCTTGGTCTATGTTGCCGCGCTGCATGGCCTGCCAAGCTTGCCCTACGCTGCCCAATAACAGGTGGCTGGTCATCAACAATAATGCTGCCGCATAGAGATACCAAGCAGAGAAAAAGCCCTGCTGTAAGTGTAAGATCAAACCCAGTGCCAAGAGCAATCCTATCAATATGAGTTTGTATTTCAACTGCATGAAAAGCGCTTTTTATCATTTGCCATATGCTCACACTATTCAAAGGCTCGCCAAAAATAGGCAAGTAATCATAACAAAGGCATTTAAGATGCAGCTACCTTAGTGGCCAAAGTTTTGCCAAAGGGCGATAAATACAAACAAGCAAAAGTCCTACAGATGCAAACACTTGCAGACAAAATTTTGGCATACTATCGGCAGCTTAAACCCACCTGGCAATTGCCTGCTGGTTGGCAACTGCTCTATCCCTTTGTACACAAAGCCACCTGGCGCGCAATGGAAGCCTTTTACCACAAGTACTACGATGACTGTGCCCCACGCACACTGCTGTTTGGCATTAACCCGGGGCGCTTTGGTGCAGGTGTGACTGGCATTGCTTTCACCGATCCCATCCGGCTCGAACAAGTATGTGGTATTGACAATCAGTTTGAAAAAAAGCCCGAACTGTCATCGATATTCATATACGAAGTAATCGAACAAATGGGGGGACCTGATCACTTCTTTAGCAAGTATTTCATCACTTCTGTATGTCCATTGGGATTCTTACACAACGGTGTCAATGCAAATTACTACGACGATAGCCAATTGTTAGAAACCATACGGCCCCACATCAGACGGCACATACAAGATCAAATAGTGCTATTCGGCACTACATCTGCGGCCGTAAGCATTGGGCAAGGTACCAATTACAAGTTTTTCAAAAAGGCAAACCAACAACATCGGTGGTTTGAACAGATATGGCCGCTACCTCACCCCCGCTGGGTAATGCAATATCGGCACAAGCAAAAAGCGCACTTCCTAACCATGTATAGGGAATGCTTACATCGCGCCCACGTGCACAATCTGGTCATATAAACACGACTCTTCCTACTCACAAAAGTCGTACAGCTTATATTTGCATGCCTGCTGCATGCAAAAACTCCATATTGGTTGTTGGGATATGAGTACTGCTGTAGCACTTTCACTTTGCTTCAAACAGATTGCACTATGATCATTCGCATTCATAGAGAAGGCCACAAAATTCTCTTCCTGCTTGGCCTAACGCTGATGTTTGCATGCACGACGGTATCTCACCTCTGGCCCCAAGCTTTTGAGGCTACACTTACCGGATCAACAGTTTTGTTTCTGTCGGTATTGCAGTTTTTTCGAAATCCAGACCGAGAGATGCTCATTGCGGGGCAAAATGTAGTGCTGGCACCTGCCGATGGAAAAATTGTCTGCATCGAAGAAGTAGAGGAAAAAGAATATTTCAAAGACCGGCGCATTCAGGTATCGATCTTTATGAGCCCTACCAACGTACACGTCAACCGCAATCCCATCAGTGGCAAGGTGAACTACTTTCGCTATCACCCTGGGCGCTATTTAGTTGCATGGCACCCAAAATCTTCTGAGGAAAACGAACGCACCACTGTGGTGATCGATACAGGTGAAGCAGAAATCTTATGTAGACAAATTGCAGGTGCCCTGGCCAAGCGTATCGTCAACTATTTGCGTGAAGGGCAATGGGTCGAACAAGGCTCCGATATGGGGTTCATCAAATTTGGCTCGCGCGTCGATCTTTTCCTGCCTCTCTCGGCAAAAGTGGAAGTATCCATCGGACAGAAAGTAAAGGGAAATCAGACCGTGATAGCACGCCTATGAGCGACTTTGTAAGTTAATTGTGGGATACCTCAGGGCAAATCGCCTTTCTTTTGCTACTTTAGTGCCTCTCAAGGTAGTGTGCAGCTCAGGCGACTGCGTTCTGTATGGGCCATATCATTCTAAGACTCACTGCTGAGAGGCCGTGCGACACCTGCGCTTGAGGCGGCTTACACATTCAATAAGCCTTTATGCAAATTCAAGTGCCTACCCCGATACTCGACGACTTGAAGTGCCGTCAGAACATTGCCTTGATGGCTGAAAAAGCCCATCGGTATGGCCTTTGCTTTCGCCCTCACTTCAAGACACACCAGTCGCGAGCAATCGGCCGCTGGTTCAAGCGAGTAGGTGTCCAGTGCATCACTGTTTCATCGGTGCAAATGGCTCAATATTTTGCCGATGAAGGCTGGCGCGATATCACAATTGCTTTTCCAGTGAACCCACGCCAGGCTGCACAATACAATCTGTTGGCCGAACGCGTACAGCTCAACATATTGGTCACTGATGTGGATGCCTTGCGGCAAATAATACCCTTCATTCGACGTCAAATAGGCATATTCATCAAAATTGACACGGGAGCACATCGCACAGGTGTGTTGCCCGATGACATAGCAACTCAAGCTGCCTTGCTGTCTATGATCGAGGCAGCACCTATGCTTAACTTCAGAGGTTTTCTCACTCATGCAGGCTCCGCGTATCGTGCTCGCTCAGCTCATCAGATCAAAGAGACACACGTGCAATCGATAGCCCTCATGAAAAAGGTAGCAGACCGATGGAAAGCCCACTACCCGCACCTCATCATTTCTGTAGGTGACACCCCTACTTGTAGTGTAGCGACCGATTGGCAAGGAGTAGACGAGATCCGGCCAGGCAATTTTGTCACCTATGACTTGATGCAAGTACAGATTGGTGCATGTACTTTTGATCGCATCGCACTAGCTGTGGCATGCCCCGTAGTAGCCAAGCATTCCGATCGGTCAGAAATTGTAGTCTATGGTGGGGCGATACATCTGTCAAAGGAACACATCGAGTTGGATGGCCATTCGGTTTTGGACGAGTGGACAGGTTTGCCGAAAGGCACTAAAATATATGGGTTGCCTGTACGCTTTGACGATCAACTTCGATGGCAGTTGCCCGGGCAAGAAGGCAGCTATGTGCGTAGCTTGTCGCAGGAGCATGGCGTCATTGTCGCCTCACCTGAGTTGTTCGATGCAGTACAACCAGGCGATCTGATAGGCATCTTACCCGTACATTCTTGTCTGACTATCGATCTAAGCGAGCAGCTATACACACCTACGGGTAGTGTGCTGGAGACGATGTAACAGACGCTTTTTCAAAAGCAAAGCGCCGGCAGGTACGCTACCTACCGACGCTTTTTGCTACACGTGCATTGTGCACAATCACTGTTGCTGTACTTCACCTTCCTCTTTTACAGCACTTTGAATGCTATTAGCTGCTTCTTGTACTTCTGTTTGCACTGTATCGGCTACAGCCTCTACTGTTTGTGTGACTTCTTCTGCTGGTTGTTCCATTTGCGTCTGCACTTCTTCCTGGCTAGTTTCTTCAACTGCTTGGCCCGTTTGGTCGCCACAAGAAACCAAGGCGAAGAACAATACGCCTACGAACAATAAGTGTGTGAAAGAAAATGCTCGTTTTTTCATAACCCCAATCATTTTTGCGTGAATAAGCTAATTAAAAGATTCGCTAATGGATGTAGGTACACACACAAATTGTTCGGGAAAACGCAAAAAAAAAATCTGCATCGGCACTGCCCAAAAAGAAAACTTCGGCCTAAGACCCAAGTCTTCCCTCAGCGGCTTCGATATTACTCCCTGCACTACTATCCAGTGCACAAAACAGCATGCATTGTGTTGGGCAATATATCCCATGCCAGCAGCTAAAGAGGCTTTTAGCTTTTACTCATAGTGCGCTATTGCTGCAGCTTTCGCAAAAGGCTGTTAGCAGTACCTCCTGCCGAAGCAGCTTTTCGCCACAGTTGTCGAGCCTGTTCCATATTGCCTTGTGCTGCATACCAATCGCCTAAAGCTTCCCATGCTTCGGGCAATTGAGGCCACTGGGTTAGCGCACGATCGAGTAATTCCTTGGCGCGATCCATTTTGCCTTGCTGCAACGAGATTCGGGCACGTAGCACTTCAAAGCGGGCTTGAAGTGGCTCATCCATAGGCATAAAGGAAGCATTTTCCACGCTAGCCAAGGCCTGATCGGGCTGGGCCGTTTCGAGCCAACCCAAGGCATTGAAATACCAAATTGTGGGTTGATTGGGAAAAACTTCTAAGGCCTCTTCCGAACGGCGTAACAGCTCTTCATAGCGCGCGCCTTGCCATAATATTTGAAGTAGTTGCTCCCATACCGAATAGGTGGCCTCGTCGGCTTCAAGGGCTCGGTTATACAATTCGATGGCTTTTTCCTCTTGGTCCAGACAATAGTACACATCGGCAGCGGCAGCCCAAGCCTTGGCATCAGTAGGATGTACCTGAGTGAGCAGAGTAGTCAGTTCGAGTAGTAGCTGTGCAAATGGCGCCTGAGGGTTTTGCGACAATTGCTGTATGAAGGGCACAATTTGTTTAAGTTTGGCATCAATAGGCAGGTCGGGTTTGGCAAAAACCTCTTTTAGTTGTTGCAATCGTTGCAATTCGCTGTTATGAGCCTGGTCATACTGTACCAGTGCCAGTTTGGCCTGCGCATCATCAGGCCAACGCTCAGCTACTTGTCGCCACACTTTGTACGCGCGTTCAGCCTGGCCATTGTGCTCGTAGAATTGGGCTAGGAGATAGCGATATCTCGGTTTGTCGGGAAAGGCGTCGATCAGTTCCTGTAGTGTGCGCTCGGCTTTCTTCAGTTCATTCATAGCCAGATATAGGGCATGCTTGCGGCGTGACAGCTCTTCGTTGATGCCTATTTTCTTTTCCAAGGCCTCATATACTTTCACTGCCTTAGTCAATTGGCCTGCCTCAATGTAACAAGACGCTTCTCGAAAATACCACTCAATCACATGAGGTTCTTTACGGCGCAAGGCAGCAAACACCGCTGCTGCCTGATCAAATCGGCGTAAGGCCTCTAATAAATGAGCTTGTTCGAGCCGATACCAGGGGTTGTCAGGGGCAAGGGTCACGGCCTGTACTATATGTGTCAATGCCTGCTGATATTGCCCCAGCGTATCGTACAATCGCGCCAAGGTATAGTGGGCAGCATCCAGGTTGGGATGCTCAGCTACCAGTGCCTTGAGCTTTTTTTCTGCCTTCTCCCATTGGCCTAAGAGAAACCACTTTTCACCTTCAAGAAAAGCCGCCTGTTGCTGCACTTCGCGTTCGGAGTACTGTAGTACCTGCGCATGCAAAACAGTCAGGCTGGACAAACACAAGGAAATAAAAAATAGCCACTTCATGTTGCCGATGTCTTAGGCTTCAGAAAATATACCCATGAACTGCGGGAAGATCCACTTTCACCTCCCCTCCAGAGCTGAAGACAGCGGGTTTATCTTACACACAACCGCTGTACGAGCTGCTGTGTTGCACAGCTATCTCAATTATTGCACTGGCTACTCCACCTATTACCTATCCCTTAACACCCGTACTGCCAAAGCCCCTATCTCCACGCGTGCTGTCAGCGAGTGCTTCCACTTCCCGCCACTCGATGCGCTCATAGCGCGCAATGACCATCTGCGCAATGCGATCACCTGGCTCAATAGTTTGCGGCTCATCGGATAGATTGACTACAATCAGTCGGATCTCTCCTCGATAATCGGAATCGATCGTGCCCGGTGTGTTGACTAAGGTCAGCCCCTTGCGAATGCTCAGCCCGCTACGTGGCCGGATCTGCGCTTCAAAGCCCTGAGGCAACTCTATGAAGAGCCCCGTGGGAATCAATCGGCGCTGGAGGGGATGCAAGCTAATGGGTGCGTCGAGATGTGCCCGAAGATCCATGCCCGCACTGCCCGCTGTTTGGTAGGAAGGCAGTGGCCAAGGCGAACGATTGACAATTTTTACTTTCATGGATGGCCGTGTTTTCGGCCAAAGATAGTGTACGCTACTGGGGAAAAAGGGAGCTCCGGCCCTCAATGCACCACCGCAATGGCACAATGAGTGTAGCAACAGCCCCTTCGCCTGTTGCCTAGCCGAGAGCTCCACAGACATCTACCCCACTGTCGCGCAAGACATCATAGCCAAAAGACTACGACCCGACGACAGAGAGGAAGGACCTTCCAAACTATCTTTCATGATGGCTATAAAAAGAGAGGCTATGCCATCGGTTTTGGGATCCACATTTGGTTCCATCTTTGGGGCTACCAAATATCACAATCGGTATACGCACGAAGGGGCGGGCAGATGTCAGCGATATAAAAACAAATATAATGCGATTATTGACAACAATACATCCTCCCTTCCCTTACTTGTTGCGGACATGCCAACTGCTACAAAGGTAGCAGCTCCTACCACGCCATGCTTACCCTTTTTGGGTTATTTTTCGCACACACAAAAAAAATTGAACCCATAAATCCTGGATTTATGATGCGACTGGCCTTCATTACCGACCTCCACATCGGGCCACCTCATGCCGACACTTATGGCGTAGATGTACGACGCAATTTTTTGGACATCCTCCAGCAAATTGACCAATGGCAGCCCGATGCCTTAATTATTGGAGGTGATCTGTGTTTTCGGGAGCCACATGCAGCAATATACGAATGGATACAAAGCCAGCTCGCCAGCCGTCCCTACCCCACCTACCCTATTGCGGGCAACCACGATGATGCTTCAATGATGGTGCAAATCATGCAATTGCACTCGGAAAGTGCGCAAGAGCTCTTCTATAGAAGAGATTTTGCCCAATGGCCTGCCCTATTTCTCGACACCTCAAAAGCCACGTGCAGTGAAGAACAATATGTATGGATCGAACAACAATTGCACACCATGCAAGAAGGTATCATATTCTTGCATCACCCGCCTTTCCCTGCCGGCGTGCCATACATGGATATCAATCATGCCTTTCGGCAAATGGAACGCATACAATCGCTCGTCCTCACACATCAATACCCACTATATCTGTTTTGCGGGCATTATCACGTATCCTTAAGCATACATCGCGCGCCGGTGCATTTGCACATCACGCCTTCGCTATTTTTCCAAATCCGACGCGATCAAGAAGATTTTGGCGTGGATCACTACCGCATAGGCTTTCGCCAAATAGAACTCGGCACCGGATGGCTGCGCCATGAGCTACGTAATAGCCCGGGCAACCGACTCATCTCATCATGAGCTCAATCCACATTTGAGCTTATCTTTGCAAGGCTATTTGAGCCCCAAAAGCGCTACACACATGCATCGCCTCAACTTGCGCAACAAACCGTATGATCCACATATACGCGCACGCATGTACGCGCAGGCTACCTCTCATTTGCCGGAAGGTACTCCATGGCGCACCCCTGAATTCATCGACCTGCCCCCTATAGTGGATTCACATCAACGCGATGGCCTATCCCACCTATGGTTTGTCTCAGGCCTGCCACCCTATTTGCGTGGTCCTTACAGCACCATGTATTTGGTGCGACCCTGGACGATACGACAGTATGCAGGCTTTTCTACTGCTGAAGAGAGCAATGCCTTCTACCGCCGCAACCTGGCTGCTGGACAGAAGGGATTGTCTGTGGCTTTTGACTTGGCCACCCACCGCGGCTACGACTCCGACCACCCACGCGTACGCGGCGATGTAGGTATGGCCGGCGTTGCCATCGATACGGTGGAAGACATGAAGATCTTGTTCGATGGCATCCCGCTAGACCGCATGTCGGTATCCATGACGATGAACGGCGCCGTCATTCCCATCATGGCCTTCTATATCGTAGCTGCCGAAGAGCAGGGCGTACGCCCCGAGCAGCTCAGCGGCACCATTCAAAATGACATTCTCAAGGAATTTATGGTGCGCAATACGTACATCTATCCACCTGAGCCTTCCATGCGCATCGTGGCCGACATCTTTGCCTACACGGCTCGCCACATGCCGCGATTCAACTCGATCAGTATCAGTGGTTACCACATCCACGAAGCTGGCGGCACAGCCGACATCGAACTGGCCTATACACTGGCCGATGGGCTCGAGTATGTACGTACAGGCCTCAAAGTGGGGCTGCAAATCGACGATTTTGCGCCGCGCCTCAGCTTTTTCTGGGCTATCGGCATGAACCACTTCATGGAAATAGCCAAGATGCGCGCCGGCCGCATACTGTGGGCCAAGATCATCAAGCAGTTCAACCCAAAGAACCCCAAGTCGATGGCCTTACGCACCCACTGCCAGACTTCAGGATGGAGCCTCACCGAGCAAGATCCCTTCAACAACGTGGCACGCACCTGCATCGAAGCAATGGCCGCTGTACTGGGCGGCACGCAGTCGCTACACACCAATGCGCTGGACGAAGCCATCGCACTACCTACCGACTTCTCAGCGCGCATTGCACGCGAGACACAGTTGTGGATCCAACAGCGCACCGACGTGGTGCACGCCGTAGACCCACTGGGTGGAAGCCACTACGTCGAATACTTGACCGACCAGCTGGCACGCCGCGCCTGGTCGCTCATCGAAGAGGTGGAAGCCATGGGCGGTATGACTAAGGCCATCGAGCAGGGCATCCCCAAGCTGCGCATCGAAGAAGCTGCAGCCCGCAAGCAGGCACGTATCGACAGCGGCAAAGATCGCATCGTAGGTGTCAACATCTACCGCGTAGCGGAACAACCCCAGATCGACATCTTAGAAGTAGACAACGCCGCTGTGCGCGAAAAACAGATCCAGCGCCTCAAACAAGTC
Organism: Saprospiraceae bacterium; assembly: GCA_026982695.1. Lineage (GTDB taxonomy): Bacteria > Bacteroidota > Bacteroidia > Chitinophagales > Saprospiraceae > WFYJ01. Next base: position 71,244 of record JALSGS010000056.1, on the reverse strand, counting down.
AAAGCACGACGCAATGACGAAGCCGTAAGGCAGGCCCTACAAGCGCTCGAAGTAGCTGCTCGTACTGGAAAAGGCAACCTGCTGGAACTGGCCATAGTGGCAGCTCGCCATCGCGCTACTTTGGGCGAGATCTCGCAAGCGCTCGAACGTGTCTTTGGGCGTTATATGCCACCTGTGCGCACCGTCAGTGGTGTGTACGCCACAGAAATAGATATGGACGAAGACTTCCAAAAAGCCCGCCAGTTAGCAGTACAATTTGTTGAAAAGGCGGGCCGCCGCCCCCGCATGCTCATCGCCAAGCTGGGACAAGACGGCCACGATCGCGGTGCCAAAGTCATTGCCAGCAGCTTTGCCGATCTGGGCTTCGACGTAGACATCGGGCCGCTATTTCAAACACCCGAAGAAGCAGCTCGCCAAGCTGCAGAAAACGACGTGCACATCTTGGGCATCTCTTCGCTGGCTGCCGGCCACAAAACCCTGGTACCTCAGGCGATTGAGGCACTCAAGGCGCTGGGCCGTGAAGACATCTTGGTGGTGGTAGGAGGCGTTATTCCACCTCAAGACTACGACTTTCTCTACGAGCAAGGCGTAGCAGCTATCTTCGGACCAGGAACACGAATCCCGAAAGCAGCTATATACTTGCTCGAGCTGTTGCTCGAGCTGGAAGGCCAGAGCTAAACCTTTTCACCTCACTTGAGGTTAAGCCCTGAGAACAACATACCACATGATGGAAGAAGGACAAAAAAAGCACACACAAAGTGAAGCGCCGCGCCCCAATCCCATCGACCCCGACAAGGTCACCGAGCGCCCCGGTATCCTCGAATACGCCCACCACGTGGGCAGTGCCCTCATCAAGCCTATCGACCGCGGGCGGCTCAAAGGCGTCGCGCTCGAGTCGATGTACGAGCAAACCAACCGCCAGCTCGACCAAATACGCCAGCAAGTAGCGCTCTTGGCCCAACAAGCAAAGGCCATCCACCAGCGCGTGCGCATTTCCGAGCGCATTTATCAGGCCCAGATCAACTTCAAGCCGCTGCCCGGTCACATCTACCACCTGTACCGACGCACCAACGGCGAGGACGTGCTGTCGATGATTGCACCAAACGAGTGGGGCTACTCTTGCCCACTTCAGTTTGTCGCTACCGTCAAGCTATTGACCGACCACACCTGGGAAGTACTGGAAGGATCCGTAGAAGAGGAATGAAAAAATTCGATCGCTAAGCACGCCTCTCCAGCCCCTACCATTGCAATGGATGAAAAAACCACCATTAAAATTTGCACATAAAAACGATTTTTTTTTTTTTTTTGCATATGTGCGCACATAACAGGTTACATGCAAATGGCATGGTCCGGTCCCCGTGCCATTTCAGGGCCGCCCAAAGCGCCGGGTGGGACAAACAGGCGCATCACCTTTAAAACCTTTCTATCATGAAACACATCTGCAAAAAGCCCTTTTTCGCTGCTTTTGTCCTCGTGCTGGGCATTCTGCTTGCGGTTTTCTCGCTTCCTCGGCAGGCCCAAGGCTATTGGGTGGGTTGCTGGTATCCCGACATTGTTGCGTGCACGGACGAATGCGGAAATACTGTTAGTTTTGGTACAATATGCATTCCAGGCGTCAGTAACTGCATTAGCAATGATTGCCCGGGAGGCACTACACCTACACCGATAGAGTTGTAAAAAAAGCACTTGTCGTTTGCCCAGCCGCTTATCAGCGGCTGGGCCCTTTCCAATTCGATAACCCAAAGTACTACACCACATGAGACCCACCCTATTGCTGATCGCATGTAGTGCGCTACTAAGTACCTTGCACACGTCTTGCCAAATGCAAGAACGGGAACAAGACCCCACCACTACAGTGGCCTATATGCTGAACCTGGACCAAACAGAAGAAGCTATGCTGCCCTTCACCGACATGGTGGCGCGCATCGAACTAATCCAACTAAGCGACAAACCGCTACTGGGCGCCATAGATAAGGTGGTAGCCCGAAATGACAAGCTCTATGTACTCGACAAAATAGGCAATCAGGTAGTGCGCTACGATCGGTCTGGCAGATTCTTGGGCCACATAGGTAAGCAGGGAGAAGGCCCTGGCGAATACAAAGCTGTGTACAACATGCTCTTACCTCCTCATTCCAGCGAAGTGTGGCTACTGGTGCCATGGCACATTCAGCGCTACGACAGTTCCGGACGCTATATCAGCCAAGTGAGGCTGGCCTTTCACCCCTCGCAAATTGGCATTCGCGGCGAGGAAGAAGTCTGCTACTCGACCAACTTCTACGATCCCACCTACTACACCTACTGCCAACAGCTGAATCCGCACCAGTTAGAGCCCCAAATCACTGATCGGTTTTTCCCCTATACGCGTGCTAAGGACTTGAGCCAACTGCCCGGCATCACCAATATTTGTGGTCAGTTCGTACAATACTACGATCAGCTATACGCCAACTTGCCCGGCACCCCGCTCATCTTTCGCTTTGCACCACAAGGACCACCCGAACCTTTCCTGTTGGCCGAGGGGCCCGACATTTGGCCTTATGACCAGCGCGAGGCCCTTGAACAGTTTTCCCAAAAAATGCAGCAGTTTGAGATTACTTACTTGAATGCCTATCAAATAGTCGATCAGCAGTGGGGCGTGTTCAAAGTCGTGCGCAAAGGCAAAAGGCGCAGTGCCAACTACTTCTACTTCTTCGACACACAGCGCCTGTACAGTAGTCAAAAAAACTTTCAAGCCGATGCTTTGCGACAAGCCTTTCTCGCCAATGGACCTCGAGGCTATACCAAGGGTGGCGTCTTTTTCATACTCGGTGAAAGCTTAAAAAACAATATCGAACGCACATTCGACGAGCTATCGCCTCTGGTACCCGAAGTCATCCCCGAAGATGTATGGCACAAAATCGATGAAAGACACAACAACCCGCTCGTGTTGGCGCTCTACCTCAAAGACCCCAAGAGCAATAAGTGATGCTCACCACACTTGCACTTCGGGCTCTAACTCCACGCCAAAGTGTTCTTGGACCGATGCACGCACTTTTTGGGCGAAAGCCCATACTTGAGCACCCGTGGCACCGCCATAATTGACGATCACCAGCGCTTGCCGCTCGTGACAACCTACGGGCCCTTCGCGCCGGCCCTTCCAGCCGCACTGCTCGATGAGCCAGCCGGCAGGTATCTTCACCATGCTGTGGCCAGCTGGCCACGACGGCATCGTGGGGTATTGCTCCTTCAGGGCAGCCACCGCCTCTTGCAGCAGGATGGGGTTTTTGAAAAAGCTACCCGCATTGCCCCACATGGCGGGATCGGGGAGCTTGCTGGTGCGGATGGCCGCTACGGCATGTGCCACCTGTGCTATGGTAGGTGCGTGGATGCCTTTTTCGACCAACCAGTTTGCCAAGGCACGATACGCCACATTGGGGCGGTACCCTTTTTTGCGCAAGCGAAGCCACACGCGCAAGATGAGGTACTGCCCGCGCCCTTCGCGCTTGAAAAAGCTATCGCGATAGCCAAAGCGGCAGTCCTCTGGCCAAAAGACATGATACTGGCCCGTAGGCAGATGTAAGGCTTCCAAGCGCACAAACGCGTCTTTCAGCTCTACGCCATAGGCACCTATATTTTGTATGGGTGCAGCACCCACAGTGCCCGGTATCAGTACGAGGTTTTCGATGCCGCCGAGTTGGCGCTGCACGGCCCACTGCACCAGATCGTTCCACACTACGCCACTGCCCGCCGCCACGACCACACTTCGCTCATTGGCTTCGCCAACAGCGATCCCTCCGATGCGCGTAAGCCAAGTAGTGCCTTCAAGTGGCTGGGTGAGCAAGACATTGCTGCCACCGCCCAAGATGTAGCTGGGCGGACCAAAGCGCTCAAGCGCCTTTTGGGCCTCTTCAGGAGTGCGTATGTGGATCAACCTTTCGGCAAAAGTCTCAATACCAAAGGTATTGTATGGGCGCAGCGAAGCTGATGACTGAACGGCAATCATTGTGCAGCGGTTTGGCTATCGAGCGGCAAAACTACGTCATAGCCCCAGAATCCACGCCGTACCAGCACCTGGATGTATTGCCCCCGCTTCGGCAGCGGCCTGGGCAATGACCGAAAGCGCAAGCGCTCCAATACCTGTGTCTCAGAGTCATATACAAATAGGTAATATCCTTCGGGCTTTACCTGCTCTCCTTTGAAAAAACCCAGACGGCTTTGCGCAAAAGCTTCAATACGCTGCACCTGTACTCGACGCGCTTGCACAGGGCCTGCCAGCAGCCGGTTGCTCAGACTGCCACCTAAGGGGCCAAATGCGCCCAACAAAAAAGCACCAAGTAAAACCATCTTGAAGCGCTCGAAGCCATCCTTCAGCTTACGCGTCAGCCACCAGCTCAGCGCAGCGCCCATCAGGCTACCTCCGACAAGGCTCCACACCACCAAAGATGCCACACCGATCGTATTGTCCATCCACCAAAACTCAAACACATAACAAGCAATCAAACAGACAAGTAGCACCCCACCCACAATTAGCGCCAGCCGCTGGCGCCACGGCAACAACATGCCACCTCCTTGGGGCAAAAAATCACCAAAAGCCATAAGTCATCTTTTTTTCAAGAACGGCTTTTTTTTCAAAAAGAAACAACGAAAGGCAAGCCACAGATTGCATCAGGCTTGCCCTATGAGTCGGGCAGGTCCAAGCTCAAGCCATCGTAGGCCAAGGCCACCCCCTCGGGCAGCTCGGCTTCTACAGCTCGGTGCAATCCCATGCGATGACTCATATGGATAAGCCATGCACGCTGAGGTTGCAGTGCTTCGATAAGGGCAAGTGCCTCTTGTAGGTTGAGATGTGAGTGATGAGGGTCTCGATGCAATGCGCTAATTATCAAATACTTGCACCCATACACTGCAGCTTTTGTAGCACCGGGCAAAGCCTTGACATCGGTCAAGTAGGCAAAATCGCCGAGGCGATAGCCCAAAATGCGCAACCTACCATGCCACACTTCGAGTGGCCATACAGGTAGCTCTTCCACTTCGATGGGTGCTGCAGTAGGCTCAATGGGGTGGAGCCGCACGCTAGGTGCTCCCGGATATTTCTGCGCTGCAAAAATGTAGGCAAAACGCTTTTTCACCTCGTGCAACACACGCGGCAGTCCGTACACGGGCATATCGCGCTTTTGCTTGAAGTTGAACGGACGCACGTCGTCTAACCCAATGATATGGTCGTTGTGCTCATGGGTGAGCAAAATGCCGTCGAGGCGCGCCACTCCAGCTCGCAACATCTGCTGACGGAAATCGGGCCCTACATCGATACACAGTCTTTTACCCTGCCATTCGATCAGCACAGAAGTGCGCAGCCGCTGGTCGCGCGGATCATCAGAACGACACACAGCACAATCACACCCAATTACAGGAATGCCTTGAGAGGTGCCCGTACCGAGAATGGTTACTTTCACTGCTGTCAATTTCTGCGTTTCCGTGCCACTTGCCTACTCCTCTTCCTGCAAGTTGCTCTGGCTGTGCATCACCTTTCGGTAAAAGGCACGCATTTTTTCATCCAGTACATTGGGATCCACTTGTATTTCCGAGAGGATGTCCAGCAAAATATGTATGCGCCCTTCTACCTCGAAAAACTTGTTCACCACCACAACCTTCTTGTGTTCAACAATACAGTAGCCCGATTGAAACTGCCCCTTCTCATAGCGCACCTTATAGCCTAATTGCTTGAATATCTCCTCGAGCTTGCCCAGCGTATATCTATTGTACTTCATTTCTTTTTTATTGGCCTTTTAGCAAATAGTGTGGCCAGCAAAGTCATCGCGCGAAAATACCTAAAAGGCATTAACCGCCATGCTCGTGCTGATCAGGTCTAAAAAAAATTTACCTTAGCTGTGCTCGCCGGCAAGCTCACGCAAACTACCCACAGCATGATGAGGACAACCTTTATATGGTGGTGCCTATGGAGCACCTTGCCTCTACTTGCCCAACGCAAAGCCACTTTTGCACCCGACACCTTGCCTTTGCGCGATCTGAGCGCCTTCGTACAACCTCCTCCCAACTGGCACACCGTAGGACAAGCCACAGCAGATCCCTATGAAAGTGCCACGCTCCAAATCCGCCGTGGGCAGGGTGTCCTCGTTCATTTGCCCGACAAAAAGCAGTCAGGATCACTGCATACCCACCTCCAACACGGCGATATGGCCCTTACACTCGAGTTCATGATGGCGCCAGGTGCCAGCTCGGGCATCTACCTGCAAGGGCGCTACGAAATACAACTACACGACAGCTGGGGGGTACGGCACTCCACCTTTGCCGATTGCGGCGGCATCTACGCCCGCAGCAACGGAGCTCAACTTTTCGAAGGGCATCCACCAGCTATCAATGCATGCGCTGCACCCGGCGTGTGGCAGCAGCTGCACATCGCCTTCCAAGCCCCCCGATTTGATGCACAAGGCCGCAAAGTAGCCAATGCACGTATCTTGCGCGTCGTACTGAATGGCTACACCGTACAGCAAGACATCGAGCTCAGTGGCCCTACACATGATGCCCCCTTCAAAGGCGAAGCAGCCCAAGGCCCTCTCGTGTTCCAGAGTGACCACGGCGCCATAGCTTTTCGCCGCATTCGCTACCGCACCTACTCCGGGCCTGTTCCCCAATGGCAACAGCTCCACTACGAAGTGTTTTATGGCCCGTACGATTGGGTCCCCCGCTTCGACACCTTGCGCGCCGCTTTTGCCGGCACCATCGATGCGCTCAACTGGCAGGTAGCCCGACGCGAAAACGAGTTTGCCATTCGCTTCAAGGGCTTGCTCGACATACCCACTACAGGGCTGTGGCGGTTTGAACTGACCACCAACGGCAACGGATACCTTCTACTCGATGGCCAACAACTGTTTGATCAACGCTGGTGGAGCCGCGACACCCTCATACAGCTCGAAGCGGGCACACACGAAGTGGTTGTCACCTATTCGAAGAACGAGGGGTGGCTACAGGGCCGCTTGGGCCTCTTTGTCGAAAGCGCGCATGTAGCTCCCACGCCCTTGCATCAGCCCGTGTCCTTTCTGCTCGAACGCCCTATCCCTCCTATCTTGGTGCCAGCTGAAGCGCCCGTACGCCCCCTGCGTCATTTCCTCGACTTGCCCTTGTCTTCCACTCAGCGCAAACGATTGGTACACGCCATCTCGATGGGCTTTCCCTGTGGCCTACACTATAGCTTCGACTTGGACCGAGCTGCTCTTCCACTCCTCTGGCGCGGCCATTTCATCGACGCCACCCCTATGTGGTTCGACCGCGGCGATGGCTCTGCCCGCCCCAATGGCGCAGTGCTGTGGTTGGATGCCTTGCCTGCTTGGGTGCGCCTTTCGGCAAATGATAGCGCTGCCCTACAGCGCGATAGCTTTCCCCAGGAGGCCAACTACCGCAGCGCAGGCTACAGCTTCGACCCACAGGGCATCCCCACATTCCACTATCAAATGTACGGGCTACATATTGCCCATCGCATCTGGCCCGATACACGAGGCCAGGCACTACAACAGACCTTAGAGGTAGCAGGCACATTGCCCGACGACCTTTGGCTGCGGGTGGCTTGCGCCAAAAAGGTCGAGCCCCTCAATGGGCAATTGTGGTCGATCGACGACGGGCACTGGCTCCTCTTTTTGCCGAAAGGCACTACTACTCGCCAGCTGCAAGTAGCAGGCTATGTGCATTTGTTAGTACGCCCTACTTCGGCTCTCAGCTGGAAGATAATTTGGTAATCGCTCCTAAAAAATGTTCGTTCATGTACTCCCAATATACTGCAGTACTGATCTCGTTGAGTGCGATGTGTCTGTGGAGTGTAGCTTACCCCCAAGCATCTGCCCAACAACTGCCGCCACCTACCGAAGCCGATTACTACCGCATCGTTACCCTGCCCATACCCGAAGGCGTGGTGCTCGAAGTGGGAGGCCTCACTACTTTGCCCGATGGGCGAATCGCTGCCAGCACGTGCCGAGGTGACGTGTGGCTCATCGACAATCCCTACATGACTCACGGAATGCCACCACGATACAAGCGCTTTGCCACAGGACTACACGAAGCACTGGGGCTGGCCTGGCACCAAGGAGCCTTCTACCTGGCACAACGCGGCGAGCTGACGCGCCTACGCGATACCAATGGCGACGACATCGCTGACCGCTACGAAACGGTCTATGCATGGCCTTTGTCCGGACACTATCACGAATTTTCCTTTGGCCCCAAAATAGCACCCGATGGTTCTTTCTTTGTCACTACCAACGTGGCCTTCGGCGATGTAGAATGGTGGCGCGGCGAAAGCCGCGTGCCCTGGCGTGGATGGACGCTACGCATCACTCCTGAGGGGCAGATGGAGCCGTGGGCTACGGGCATGCGCTCACCAGCAGGTTTAGGCATCATCGATGGCAAATTCTTCTACGCCGACAATCAAGGCGACTGGATAGGCTCAGGTGGCCTAGTGCAGGTTGAAAAAGGCGACTTCACGGGCCATCCAGCAGGCTTGCGATGGGCTACCCTACCCCAATCTCCTGTCGCCCTTACGGAAAAAGACATCTACTATCGCGTCAGTCCGCGTTTTACCCCTCCCGGCAAGCGCCCTGTCAAGCCCGAAAACATCGACGATGAGCGCCCCGTTCCGCTCTTCGAGTTAGCACAAGACTTACCCGCCATCAAACTACCCGCTGTGTGGCTACCTCACGGAATATTGGGCATCAGCAATGCAGAGATCCTCGTCGACACCACCGGCGGCAAGTTTGGGCCTTTCGAAGGCCAAGTATTTATTGGCGACCAGGGACAAAGCAAAATCATACGCGTCTTTTTAGAAAAGGTCGAAGGCACCTATCAAGGTGCCGCTTTTGCTTTCCGCGAGGGCTTCCAGTCGGGCGTATTGCGCATGACGTGGGGTAAGGATGGCTCGTTGTTCGTGGGGCAAACCAACCGCGGATGGGGCAGTACCGGGCCCGACCCTTATGGCTTGCAGCGCCTTGTCTGGACGGGACGCATCCCCTTCGAGATGAAAGCCGTGCGCGCCATGCCCGATGGCTTTGAAATTGAGTTTACCCTCCCTGTCGACAAGGTCACTGCTGCCGACCTGCGCAGTTACGAAGTGACGAGTTTCATCTACAAATATCATCCGGTCTATGGCAGCCCTACTGTCAATGTACAGCGTTGCCCGGTGCGCTACGTGCAGGTATCGCGCGATGGGTTGCGTGCCCGCCTGGTAGTAGACAGCCTGCGCCCTTATTACATTCACGAGATCAAGGCTACAGGCGTACGCGATTACGTAGATACACTGCCTTTGCTACACCCCGTAGCGTACTATACGCTCAACCGTTTGCCGAAAGGCGATAAGCTGCCTATTCCACCTGGTCATTCCCCTTCGCGCCATACACACGCGCCCCCCGCTAAAGAGCAAGCACCTCCTGCAGCGAAGCATACTCAAGCTGCTACGCCCATCCAAAAGAAGGCAACCACCCCGGACAAGCCCAAGCCTGCCCCCTCGCGACCAGCTGGCACGACCAAGCGCCGTACCCGTATGCCCGCATCCTGGCACGGAAAAGTGGACTACTCACTGACATTGGCTCCCTTGCCGGGGCTGCGCTACGACAAGCGCACACTCGTGGTCAAAGCCGGTAGCCGCGTCAAACTGGGTTTCTACAATAGCGACGACATGCCTCACAACGTAGTCATTACCTTGCCGGGAAAAGCCGATGCTGTGGGCAAAGCAGCGCTCCAACTGGGCATTAAAGGGGCCGAATTAGACTACGTGCCCCACATGCCGGAAGTGTTGTGGCATACCAAACTCGTAGGGCCTGGTGGCTCCGATGTGATCTACTTTCGCGCTCCCGACAAACCGGGGAGTTATCAATATGTATGCACTTTCCCCGGCCATTATCTGACAATGCGCGGCGTATTGCGCGTCATTCCTTGAGCTGCTCATCAGAGGCCTCATGAGGTAGCATCGACCAACTGCATCTCGGGATGAAAACGCAACGAAAACCACTCGTTAGCCAATGCCATCGTGCTATGGATGAGCCATGCCGCCCAAATATTGCCGGTATGTAGGCTGAACAAGCACAGTAGCAAGCCCAGGGGAATAGCACCTATAGCTTCTTTGTGCCCTTTGGGTACATGTGCCAATGCATACACACAGACATTGATGGCAATGGCAGGCCACTCGCCCCAGCTCTCGGCACAACCCATGAGGAGCAGACCTCGAAACATATACTCGTAACCCAAAAGATAGGCTATCCAGGTGAGCGCACTTACAAGCAAGAGGCCACGACTCCAACGTTTGATTCGCATCTGGGGATACACGGCCAAGTTGTCGGGCTGGCGTGCGGCGAAATAGTTCAGAGGCACTACGACAAGGGCCAAGAGCAGTGCCCACCCCAACGACAAAGGCAAATAATCGCCATTAAGTCCGTAATCGTCGGGGCTGCGCACCAACAGCCACTGCCCTGCTATCATCGAGCCGAGCCCAAAGAGCAACAAGCCACTGAGGCGCTGGGCAGCTACTGCTCGCACCTGGTGGGCTTCAGCACTCAGGGTAGGCCATATTTGCCGAAAGGCGCGTTCCCACGTGCTTGCTTGGCAAAAAAACCACCACAGGAGAAAAAAAAGCGTGGTGGCACCTATAGCTACGATGCCAAAAGCGTCATGTGCCTGCCATTGTGGTGTATTGGGTACCATGAGGCTACAGGTTTTACACTGCTTATGTCAAATGTGGCGTTTCCACGCTCTGCGTCGGCGCGTAGCTCGCCATTCGTAATCTTTGAACAGTTGTTGTACGCGTGCATTGTGTTCGAGCATGGGATTGACCTGTACCTTACGCACACCGACTTTCCAATATATCTTCATCGTCTCGTAAAAGATAATCGTGTGTACACCTCGGCTGCGCCATCCCTCCTTTATTCCGATGAGCACCAGGTCGGCAATTGAAGGTTTGCGCTTGGCACGCAAGATGTGCCATATGCCAAAAGGCCATAGGCGCCCTTTGGCACGCTGCAATGCCCGCGACAAAGACGGCAATGTGATGCCAAAGCCAATCATCTGCCCCTTACCATCAGCTATAAAATTGACGAAATCGGGCCGCAATATGGGTACGTATTGACTGGCATAAGCAGCTACCTGTTTTTGCGTCAGCGGCACAGTATCTGGCAGCTCTTTGTAAGTCTCCATATACAACTGAAACAGATCATCGACATAGCGCAATACATCTTTGCTAGAACGCAGTGGAATGCGATGTAAGCCATAACGCGTTTCCAAGATATTAACGGCTTTAAGTACGCGTTCAGGCGGGCTTTGGGGCGTCTTGATTTCGAATTCGACCCAATCGACATTCTTTTCAAAGCCCATGGCTTCCATGTGCTTCACATAGTACTCGTAGTTGTACAGCGTACTGGCAGGTCCTGTAAAGTCAAAGCCTTCGATCACCATCCCTGCCTTGTCGAGTGCAGTAAAGCCATAGGGTCCTTTGATCAATACTCCGCCTTCGTCTGCAGCCCATTGCATAGCTGCTTCCATGAGGGCCTGACTGACGTGTAGGTCATCTTCGAAATCGAACCATCCAAAACGAGTATGTTTTTGGTCGATTTTCTCGAACTCCTTCATGTTAATAATGGCAGCAATGCGCCCTACGACACGGCCATTTTTCTCGGCAAGAAACAAACGTGCTTTAGTGGCACCAAAGCTGGGATCCATGCCGCGCTCAAGCGTCTTGTATTCTGCTTTACTGATGGGCGGCACCCAGTAAGGGCAATTTTTGTACAGTTGGAAAGGGTAATGGACGAAAGTTCTGAGATCTTGCTTGTTAGCTACCGTTCGAATTCGTACACTCATCGCTTTGTTTTTCGTTTTGATCATCTACTTTTTCGCCGTCAACATACCTTGGCAAAACTGGCGCAAAGATGGGGAAAAGACGCACAAAGGGCGAGCCTTAAGGCCCGCCCTCTGTCAATGTTTTGAGAAAACCTATCTATCATCAAGGCTTGTCTTGCTCTTGCTTTGCTGCCTTGGCAAAATCTCCTGCACGCACGAAGACCATCTTATCTAGGTCGATGTACTTGCGCATCGCTTCATTGATCTCTTCAGCCGTCAGTGCTGCCACGCGTGCTTCCAGTGCCTTGTCCCATTGGAAGGTACGATCGATAAACAAGTAGCTCGACAACATGCTGGCCAGTGTCCGATCTTGGCTTCGGCTCACCACGCGGCTTTGCAACCAGCCCTCTTTAGCTGCCGCCACTTCTTCATCCGTAAATCCTTCCGTGCGCACCTTTTCGATTTCCTCACGGAAAGCCTGAATTAGCTTGTCTACATTTTCCGGATTGTAGATGGCATAAGCGCCAAGGGTAGCATTTGCGTCCAGCGCATTGGCATTGAAGAACGAGCCCACGCCATAGCTCAACCCTTCTTCCTGACGGATGCGGGTAGCAAGACGCGAGTTGAGAAAGCCACCACCTAACATGTAGTTGCCCAATACCAATGCTGGATAGTCGGGATGATCGTCGCGCATAGGCAGGTTCATCCCTGCAAGAAAGATGGCATTGGCTTTGTCGGGCGTTTCGATGACTATCTCTTCGTGGGTGGTCTCAAAATATTGCTCGGGCACGCGCTCATAGCGCACTTGTGTCACCCAATCGCCAAAATACTGACCCAGAAGTGGTATTAATGTCGCTTCGTCGAAGTCGCCTACTACGGCTAGCGTTGTAGGGCTTCCTGTTCCCACCTGGGCATAGAGTGCATGTAGGTCTTTCAGCTGCAGCTGTTTCAACGACTCGATATATTCTTCTATGGTAGCTTGATATTTGGGATGCCCCTTGGGATAAGGGTTCAGCTTGCGCGAAAAAGCATTGGAAGCCAGCGCCTGTGGGTCGGACAAGGACTCCTCTGCATTGGCAAGCAATTGTTCTTTGAGCGTCTCGAACTCCTCTTCCGGGAATGCTGGCTGGCGCAACATCTCGCGCACCAAGTCCACTACGGCAGGTAGGTTGTGGCGCTCTGTCTCGATACTGACATTGATGTAGCCGCTACCGCCATAGATGCTTACCCGTGCGTTGAGACTGTCGAGCAGGTCTTCCAGCTCTTGACGCGTGTGCTTCTGTGTGCCACGGCGCAACATCATGGCCATCACTTCAGCGGCAGTCCCTGTGCCCCATAAGCTATGCTCATTGCCATAGCGCACAGTCATGTTGTAGTTCACGGCATCGCCGCGCGTGTCTTTAGTGAGCATGGCGTAGCGCGTACCGTTGTGCAAAGTGCCGCGCTGAGTGCGCTGCTCGATATTGTCGGGCGAGGGGTCAAAGGCTTCACCCATACTCACGCCTTCGCGGCCTTTGTAACCGGCTAGCATGGCTGCTAAATCGGGCACATCGGGCACTTCTACTCGGTCGGGCTCTTCTACGGGGACAAACAAGCCCACCGTGCGGTTGTCGGGTTTGAAGTAATAGTTGGCTACACGCCTTACGTCTTCGGGTGTTACTGTCGAGATGCGGTCACGATACAAGAAAAACAGGCGCCAGTCGCCCTGTGCGATGTATTCGCTCATCTGCAAGCCTACGCGATCGGCACTTTTATAGGCCAAATCCCAGTTTTTCAACAGGCGTGCCTTGGCGCGTTCCACTTCTTCTTCTGTAGGCGGGTGCACTTTCAAACTGTCGAATACCTCCAGCATCGTGCGGCGTGCTTCTTCCAAGTCATCTTCTTTGCGCACGTCGGTATGGAAGTAAACGAAACCGGGCTCAGCCAACGCTGGTGCAAAGCCCCATACATTCGAGGCCTTTTTGGTCTTGACCAGAGCCTCATACAAGCGGCCCGAGGGCTGGGTGGTAAGTAGTTGCGTCAATACAGCAATAGACGCATAGTCGGGGTGTGCACCGGGGCACACCTTATACACACACGACACGGCTTGAATGTCGCCTACTCGCTTGAGCGTCACGAGGCGCTCGCCATCCTGGACGGGCTCGCGCGTGTAGGTAGGGTAGAGCACGCGCTGAGGCTTGGGGATGCTGCCAAAGTACTCATTCACCAGCTCCAGGGTGCGTTGCTCATCGATTTTGCCAGCCACCAGCAATACCGCATTGTCTGGCTGATAATACTTTTTATAAAAGGCACGCAAGCGATCGATAGGCACATTTTCAATATCGCTACGCTCGCCAATCGTACTTTTTCCGTAGTTGTGCCATTGGAAAGCAGCTGCCATAGTGCGCTTCATCAACACGCTGGTAGGTGAGTTTTCACCAGCCTCGTACTCGTTGCGCACCACAGTCATCTCGCTTTCCAGATCTTCCTCGCGAATAAAGCTATTGATCATGCGGTCGGCTTCGAGATCCAAAGCCCAGCGCAAATTTTCTTCCGTAGCATTAAAAGTCTCAAAGTAGTTGGTGCGGTCGTACCAGGTGGTGCCATTAGGGCGTGCGCCGTGTTCGGTAAGTTCTTGGGGGATATTGGGGTGTCGCGTACTACCCTTAAACACCATATGCTCGAGCAGATGAGCCATACCCGTCTCGCCGTATCCCTCGTGGCGCGACCCCACCAAGTAAGTGATATTGACGGTAATGGTGGGTTTTGAGAGATCGGGAAAGAGCAATACGCGCAGGCCATTGGCCAAACGATACTCTGTAATGCCTTCCACCGAAGGGCCACGCGTGACGCCTTCCGGTAATTGAATTTTCTCGTTCTGTGTTTTGACAACCATGGGCAATAAAATCATTGGAATGATCAACAAAAAAGATAGGGAACTGACGCGAAAGTGCATTGACTTCGGGTTTGGTGAACAATTAAACATGCAAAAAAGATCACTTTGCTTTTCAGCAAATGAGCCACTTGCTCAAGTTACGCATCTGAGCCTCAATACGTGCACTATTCGTCGCCAATTTTCGACCAAAAATCAGTAATCATCTATCACTAAAACCAATACCCGTTGTAGGCTGCTGAAGGTTACGCCCCAGTGCTGCCATGCGGATAGCTGTAATAGCTGCTTCCACGCCTTTATTGCCGTGTTTGCCACCTGCTCGATCACGGGCCTGCTGCTCGTCTTCGGGTGTAAGCAGGCCGAAAATACATGGTTTACCTGTCATGAGCGACAGCTGCGTAAGCCCCTGTGCCACTGCTTGATTGATGTATTCGTTATGGCGCGTCTCGCCTTTGATTACGCAACCTATAGCGATGAGCGCATCTACCTTTTGGGCCGAGGCCAACATACGCGCTCCTATGGGCAATTCAAAGCTGCCCGGCACTTGAATTACGTGCAAGTTTTCCTGCTTTGCACCGTGTTGTAATAGCGTCTGCACACACCCCTCATAGAGTGCATGCGTAATGGTGGCATTCCAATCGGATACTACGATCCCAAAGGTCAATTCACTGGCGTCAGGTATCTGTGTGGCATCGTATGAAGAGAGATTTTTTGCTGCTGTTGCCATGAGCTATAGATCTTTTTTGCAAAAGCTAAGTTGATGTATTCCTAACAAAAAAGGCAAGATTTTGCAATCTTGCCTTTTCCCCAATAAGTATCGCTTATCAAATTTATTTTTATTTTCCCGCCAATTGGGCCTCTACGCGAATGATGTATTTTTCGATATCACGCCCTTCTGTAGACTCGGGATACTCATCTCGAATGGTTTCATAAGCCTTTTTGGCTGCCTCGAGCTGCCCTTGCTTTTCACTGAGCATGCCCAATTTCTTGAGATAGTATGGCGTCAATGCCCGATTGGGATTGTATTGAGTAGCTTTTTTGTAGTACTTAAGTGCCTGACCGAAGTCGTTCAACTCGCTATAGGCATCGCCCAAAGCACCGTATTTAGCGATGGGCATTACGCGGCCATCCGCGTCGAAGTCTTTCAAATAGTCGATAGCTGCTTCAAACTGCCCTAAGTGCAGGTAACAAATGCCTGCATAGTATTTAGCTGCATTGGCCGCTGGTGTACCGCTGTACTGGTCGATAATGTCGAGAAAGCCGCTATATCCTCCTCCAGGATTGGTCAGCGCCAGTGCAAAGGAATCACGCGCAAATTGGGCTTCAGCTTTCCACATCTGCTGCAAGGCCTCTTCCTGCCTGGGTTTGAGGTAAAAGTTTTTATAAGCCATATAACCGCCAATGACGAGCACCAGCGCAGTAAGGGCACCGAAGATGTAGTTCTGATTGCGCTCAAAAAAGTCGCCTGCCTGCTCGCGTACTTCCACTACATCGACCAGTATTTCTTCGGCTTGCTTTTTCTTTTTTCTCTTTGCCATTATGTTGTGCTTTTGAAGAGTCAAAAAAGGCCGCTTTCTAAAAAGCCGTGCAAAAATACACATTCAGTTCAATCGCCCAGCTTTTGCAATATTTTTTACGGCCTTTGTCAGCTATGAAGTACGTGCATCAGTCTTTCATAAAAGGGTAGTCGGGTTGCACATACACATCTTCGTACAGTTCTTCGGGGTCGGGATATGGCGACTCTTCTGCAAAGCGCACCGCATCTTGTATCTCAGCTTCAATGCGCTGTTTGATGTCTTTGAGCTCTTCGGCACTGGCCAAGCCGAAATCGAGGATGCGCGCCTCAATTGTTTTTATGGGGTCTTTAGCGCGATATTGCATCAATTCTTCCTTGGTGCGATATTTAGCCGGGTCGGAGACAGAATGCCCTTTGTAGCGATAGGTATTGATTTCGAGAAAATAGGGCCCTTTGCCCGAACGCACGTGTTCCGCCGCGCGGCTCACCGCTTCGTGCACGCTTTCGGGGTTCATGCCATCTACGGGCTCGCTGGGCATTTCATAGGCACAGCCAATTTTGTAAATCTCGTGCACGTTACTGGTGCGCGCTACCGAGGTACCCATGGCATAGTGGTTGTTCTCACAGATGTACAGCACGGGCAGCTGCCACGTCATGGCCATATTGAACGATTCGTGCAAGGCACCCTGGCGTGCCGCCCCATCGCCAAACATCGTCACGCAGATGTTGTCCGTGCCCTTGTATTTCTCGGCAAATGCAATGCCCGTACCTACAGGGATCTGTGCCCCTACAATGCCATTGCCACCAAAATATCGATGCTTGGCCGAGAAGAAGTGCATAGATCCTCCCTTGCCTTTGTTGATTCCCGTCTTTTTGCCAAAAAGCTCAGCCATAGCTGCACGTGTACTCACACCGCGACCAATGGCAGTGCCATGCTGACGATAAGCCGTAATCACGGCATCTTCGCGCCGAATAGCCGATTCAATACCTGCAGCTACAGCTTCCTCACCGATGTAGACGTGTAAAAAACCTCTAATCTTTTGTTGGCTATAGGCCAACAGCGCAGCTTCCTCAAAACGACGAATGCGCAACATTAGCTCGTACCAAGACAAATATTGCTCCTTGCTATATTTGGGTTGCTCTTTTTTGCTCTTGGAAGATTTTCGGGCAGTAGTGGCCATAATTGTCGTTCAATTTGAAGATTCAGCGGCATCAACGCCTTGCTAAAGCCAGGCACAAAGGTAGGAATAAGTGCACAAAAAAGTCCCGATGCCCTAAGGCACCGAGACCACAGCTAAAGTTCGCAATCCAACATTCTTAGGACACTCGATTCTACAAACAATAAAGTGTCAAGCTCTTTTGTCATTGGCAACTGCCTCAGTAGTGCCCGAACCTTTCATGGGAGAAGACGAGAAAAGGCTGCCTTGCTCTTTGGGCTTTCTCGACAAAAAGCTCGAATTCAGCAAAAGCAAACCAGCCAATAGGATTAGGGATAGGTAGAGGTCGTTCATGAGATTGCGGGGTTTTTGGTGATCAATTTGCCTCAAAGATGCATCAAAAAAGAATTACAATGAAATTTCACCTGTCTTTTTCTACAATCCACTCAACTCATCATATATCGCTGCAAATCAGATAATAGTTAATAAAAAATACCACTATACTATTAGAAAAAACAATTTCAAGTTAGTTTCTATTACTAAAACAAATACAACTCAACTGGGCAGGCGTATAGCCGTGATTAAAGGCAGCACGCCATTTCAAGGTGACGTCGGCAAATTTTCCATTACCATGAAAACCACGTATTTGTCAAAGCACACTGCTTTGTCCACCTTTTCGCACACCACACCAAGGGCTATATTTGCTGCGTGAATTTGGAGATACTCAAGCTGACTAACTGGAAGAACTTCGCATCAGCTCAATTGACATTTGCCGACAGGCTGGTCTTGCTTACGGGTTTCAATGGTATGGGCAAGACCAATGTACTGGACGCCATTTACTATCTGTGCATGACACGCAGTTACTTTGGCCTGCGCGATCGGCATTTAGTGCGCCACAATCAATCGTTTTTCAGACTCGAAGCTCAGGTAAAACAAGGCGCACAAACCCGACAAGTAGTGGCTAAAGTGGCCCCTGGTCAACGCAAGGAATTCGAGCTTGATGGCACCATCGTCCCCAAACGCTCGGATTACATCGGCACTTTCCCCGTCGTGATAGTCGCTCCTGCCGACACACAGCTGGCTTATGAAGGCAGCGAAGTACGCCGAAAGCTCCTGGATGCTGCACTGGCACAAACCGACAAGCAGTATCTGGCTCAGTTGGTACAGTTCGCGCGTCTGCTCAAACAACGCAACAGCTTATTACGCCAGCTAGCCAACCACCCCAAACCCGATCTCGAGTTGCTCCATGCCATCGACTATCAGTTGCATGGGCCCAGCAAATTTATTCACCACCGCCGCAAGCAATACATCGAAGCCCTTAACCCATTACTTCAGTACTACTACAAGCAAGTGGCCCCACAGGACGAGCAAGTGAGTTGCCACTACAAAAGTCAGCTTCTCTATAGTGACATTGAAACGCTACTGGCACGCAAACGCTCCCAAGATCTGGCATTGGGCTATAGTACTGCCGGCATTCAGCGCGACGACCTGGACTTTCGCATCGACGGGCGGCCACTCAAGCAGTTTGCCTCTCAAGGGCAGCTCAAATCTTTCATATTAGCCCTAAAGCTGGCTCAATATCAACTACTATGCACACAGCGCCACCTCTATTCGTTACTGTTATTAGACGATCTGTTCGACAAGCTGGACGAGCACCGCGTCACACAACTGCTGTGCCTATTGCTTTCGCAAGAATTTGGGCAAGTCTTCATTACCGATACCGATCACACGCGCGTACCCGCCATTATCCGAAATTTGAATCATACTTTCGTACAATACGAAATACTGCAAGGTACAGCTCGGCCCATTGCTACTAGCTCAGCACCAAACACCACCGAAGATGAGTGATTTCAACGACCCGCGCCCACTCAAGGAACTCCTCCAGATGATGATTCGCCAATTGGGATGGAGCGATGAACTCATCCAAACGCGCATTAAAAGTGCTTGGCACCAATTGGCTGGTCCGCTCATTGCAAGCCATACCAAGAAGCTGTACGTACACAAGCGCGTACTGTACATCAAGGTCGATTCTGCAGCACTGCGCCAAGAGCTTTCCATGGGCAGTGCGCAAATTTTAGCCCGCCTCAATGCCCATTTGGGAGAAGACTACCTCACTGAGGTAGTTATCAGATAGCCCAAGCCCTGCCCACCTGTTCGAGTGGCAGACAACCGCGATATACACCAGGAATGGGGTCGTACTGAAGCACTTGCGTAGCCCCTACTTCAGAGGTGAAGAAGCCCAAAAAAACCAGTTGTTTGGCACTTTTGTAAAACTTCACATCTACGGACTGTTCGTCGGCATTTGGTGCAAAGACCTTTTGTTCCCACACGCCGATAAGTTCGTCCTGTTGGGTAGCTTCACACTGAGCAAAGACTTGCCCATAACGCCTAACAGCCTCTTGGCGGAAGTGCTCCATGCCAACCTTAAAGGCCTGTTGATCCTCTGGCTCGGCTACATCAGCCAGCATCGCATCCATAAATCGATGTACTCCTGCATCGCGTGCGCCTGGTGTATCGGTAGCAGGAATGAGCCTTTCGACAAAAGCCTCCATATCTGCTACTTCTTCAGGGGTGAAGAATTTGGGGTGCCAGTTGTCGGCCGGTACTGTCGTACATCCCTCAAGTATGGAAGCAATGGTGCCACTACTGAGCAATCCACCTATTAGCAGTGCGGTGCGCTGAATAGCTGTTCTTCGGTTTATAGCCATCATTTACTGTTTTTGCAAAAGGGAAGCACAACCACCTATAACTCGCCTTTTTTGAGCAAGGTTACGGCATGATGAGCAGCCCGTGCCGTTAGTGCCATATAAGTCAGCGAAGGATTCTGACAAGCCGAACTCGTCATGCATGCCCCATCGGTGACAAACACATTGGGTACATCGTGCATTTGGTTCCAAGCATTGAGCACAGAGGTTTTGGGGTCGCGCCCCATGCGGGCTGTACCCATTTCGTGAATAGCCAGGCCAGGATAAGCACCCTCATCAAATACTTCTACATCTTTGAAGCCTGCCGCCTCGAGCATTTCTGCTGCAGAAGCCTTCATATCCTCTCGCATTTTCATCTCGTTGGTCTTAAACTCGCAATCGATCACCAGCGTAGGTTGCCCCCATTTGTCCTTTTTGTCGTGGTTGAGCCACACCCTGTTCTCGTAATAGGGCAAGCACTCTCCAAAGCCACCCAACCCCATGCGCCAAGGACCTGGGGCCGTCAGTTCCTCTTTTAGCTTGGGTCCAAAGCCCATTTCCCTAATGGCGCGCGTCCAATTGACGCGGCTGGCACCACCTTGATAGCCAAACCCGCGAATGTAATCCTGACGCTTCGAGCGCTTGTCAATATTCCGAAAGCGAGGTACGTAAATGCCATTAGGCCGGCGCCCTTTGTAATACTTGTCTGCAAAGCCGTCAAAACGGCCACTGGCACCACACATAAAATGATGATCCATCAGATAATGCCCTAACACACCAGAGCTATTGCCCAAACCGGTAGGAAAATGCTCAGAAGTAGAGTTGAGCAAGATAAACGTAGTGCCCAAAGTGGAAGCACAGCAGAAGATGACTTTGGCATAGAACTCGTGCCATTGGCCCGTCTGTGCATCTATGACACGCACACCCTTGGCACGATTGTTTTGCGCATCGTAAATAATCGAATTAACGATAGAATGAGGTCGCAATGTCAGCTTACCCGTGGCTTCGGCAGCCGGCAGTGTCGAGGCATTGCTGCTAAAGTAGGCTCCATAGGGGCAACCGCGAATACACAGATTGCGATACTGACACTGGCCACGCCCATTGTGTGGGCGTGTGAGGTTGGCCGAGCGCCCAATAGTCATGATGCGATCGTCGTAACGCTGGGCAATCTGCTGGCGCAAGTGCTCCTCTACACAATTCATCTCCATAGGTGGCAAAAACTCACCATCTGGTAGTTGAGGCAAGCCCTCTTTCTTGCCGCTTACCCCTATGAAGCGTTCCACGTAATCATACCACGGCGCAATGTCTCGATAGCGAATAGGCCAATCGACTGCGATGCCATCTGTGAGGTTGGCCTCAAAGTCCAGATCACTGAGGCGATAGCTCTGCCGCCCCCACATGATAGAGCGCCCACCCACGTGATAGCCTCTAATCCAGTCGAAGCGCTTTATCTCTGTATAGGGGTTTTCCAGATCATTGACCCACCAATGCTTGGTAGATTGTCGAAGCGTATAACCCGTGCGTTTTTGCACGGGATAATGCTTTAGCTCTTCGCGAGTGAGCCGATCGGCATAGGGTAGCTCCCAAGGTGCTTTAAACATGGTAGGATAGTCTTGCACATGGCGCACCATGCGGCCGCGCTCTAACACGAGTGTACGGAGGCCCTGCTCACAAAGCTCCTTGGCTGCCCATCCTCCACTAATGCCCGACCCGATCACAATGGCATCGTAGGTGCGCTGCTCCACACCTTTTTTGTCATTGAAGTACATATGTGTATAAAATTTTCCAAAAACTCAAGCTACAGATAAGAGCGCTAAACTATTCTGGCTGCTATATATCATTGCAGCCTGTACTTTACCTAATTTAATGCCTTATTGACCCGAGCTTTTTTTTGTAAAAAGCGGTGCTACATCACGCTGCCATGTTCAAGTGGCAGCTCATCATGCATACGCTCTACAGTTCATTGGTGAGTGCTGGCAAGTTACCAAATTTTCCACATGAGCCAAACATCAAAACGACAAATACTACTTCACCCCATAGGCCCCGTAAAAAACCAGTACTTCGACCCACAGCAAAATGTAAATTCAAAGACTCATGCATTTTCTTAGTCAAAATACACACATGGGGTTTAGCGCATAAATCGACGACCGACAAAGCGCAACACTTCAGGCAAAGCACTACGCCAATAGCTCCATTCATGCCCTCCATCGCGCACGCGATATTCATGGGCAATGCCCATATCGCGCAGCAAGACGTGCAGTGCCGCATTGCCTTTATAGAGGAAGTCGTCGTCACCACAGTCGATATAGAAGGCTACGCGCTGCAGCAAAGACTTATCGGCTTGCTGAGCAAGATGTAAGGCGTTGTTTGCCTTCCAGTGTGGCGTCAATCGCGCCGAGCCGTGCAGGCCTTCTCCTACCACAAAGCCCCATACTTGGTCCCATTGCTCTTGGCTCATCTGCATTACCTCCTCGTCGGTCAATACGGCAGCACTTAGCGCTGCACAAGCCGAAAACATGGCAGGATGCTTGAACACATACAACAACGCACCATGTCCTCCCATGCTCAATCCCGATATAGCTCTGAATTCCCAGCTTTTGCGCACCGGCCAAGTAGCTTCTACGTGAGGTAGTAGTTCGTCGAAAAAATAATCCTCATAACGCTGTTGCGCTGCACGATCATTCATATACCAGCTAATGCCTGCATCAGGCATAATGATGATCATGGGTGGCACCTGTCCAGTACGAATAGCCTCGTCGGCAATGTGTTGCACCTGACCAAACTGAATCCACGCCCACTCGCGATCGGTGTATCCATGTAGCAAATACAACACCGGATAGGATCGGGTATTGTGCGTATAACCTGGCGGCAAATACACTGCATAGTGCATCACACGCCCTAAAATGTCGGAAGTGAGCTGCTGATCCTCCAGCACCGTGCCTTGCTGTGCACCAGCACTACCTACCCACATGACGCTGCTCACAAAGCATGCAATCCATAGCCTACTCATGGCCACTGTCCATTTGATTAGTTGTTCTTTGGTGCTACTGGCTCTAACCCTTGCCGCACGCCTTTCTCCCAGGCAGGCACGCCGCGATCCATCCATTGTGGCATAGGTGCGCCCAATAAGAAGTAATCAAAAAATTGCGCCATGCGCATCTGAAAATCCTTCCTGTTGGCCAGCTTCAAAGGCCAATGCGGCTCCCCAGTATAGTTGAGCAACCAAGCCGGTTTGCCCAAGCGCCTTAGCCCAATATAGTACTCTATGCCCTGATACCAGGGCACTGCACCATCCTCATCATTGTGCAAGATCAGCACTGGAGTACGTACCCGGTCGAGAAAAAACAAGGGCGAGTTTTCGAGATAGCGCAAAGGGTATTGCCAAATCGTACCACCTATACGGCTTTGCGTATGCTCGTACTGGAACATCCGACTCAATCCGCTACCCCAGCGAATGCCACCATAAGCAGAAAACATATTGACTACAGGCGCTCCTGCCTCAGCACATCGAAACAAGTCGGTCTTGGTAAGGAGGTAAGCCACTTGATACCCACCCCAGCTGTGCCCCTGTACGCCGATGCGCTCCTTGTCGATAAAGCCTTTGTTTATAAGCATACTGATGCCCGACATTACCGCATCGTAACAGCTTTGCCCCGGATAGCCCACTTTGTACGGTATGTCTGGGTTAAAAATGACGTATCCCTTGCTGATGTATAACGGATAGTTAATCGTACTGCGATGGGCATAAGGGCGCCGATGGCGATGCAATGTGTGGCTATTGCGCTCGTAAAAATTGACCAGCAAGGGATACTTTTTTGTCGGGTCAAAATCTTCGGGCTTAACCAACAGCCCTTCGAGCTGTTGCCCATCAAGTGAAGTCCAGCGCACCAACTCCACAGTGCCCCAACGAAAATCTGCTTGTTGCGGATTGGCATGGCTCACTTGTTGCACTTGCGTGAATGCGGTAGTCGCATACTGCAAATCGGGAAATACCTGATAGTTTTCTTTTGTAAACAAAAGCCGCTCAGCAGCACGCGCTTTGTATACATGCCGACCAAAATAGAAATGTGCATCAAAGAGGGCGGTACGTAGCTCCTTATTGTGAGGCGTCAACCATGCGTAACCACTGCCCTTGTGTTGTTCGTCAAACACGTGTAACAACAACTCTTGATCTAATGCATGACGTCGAGCATCCAGATCAATGACTCGATATCGCATCCTCTTGGCACGCCCGAACGTAAGACGCACTGGCTTAGCCTTGCCTTCGGGGTCTAAGGCCCACAGGTCATATCGATCATAGATGATTACACGCTGATCGTCATCCGTCCATCCGGCTATTCCATAAGGGCGGGGATGCATGGGCCGATCGTTGAGCTCATCGTAAAAGGCCGACAGCTCATTGCCCGCGATGCGCCGCAGCCTACCATCGGCCAGATTGCAGGCATACCAAGCCGAATCGACCACCTGATACCACACTGCATAACGACCAGTTGGACTAATGCGGGGTGTGGCGCGCACATTGCGCGCTATACATGTGCGTTTGCCAGAAGGAATATGCACGCGATAGATGTCTTTTGCTGAAGGAAAACCCTCCCAAGAAATGCGATGCATGTATGGCCACTCATTCCACCCTACGGCCCACTGACCTTGCAATTCGGGTGCAAAAAGCAATTCGGGCATGGCTTGATCGGCCAAGGGCACAAAACGGGCACTGTCGAGCAAGTAGATCACTTCATACGCCCGCTTCTTTTCGCGTTCTTTGCGCACGTTTTGCTGGGGATAAATCATGGGGTCCTTCCACGTCCAAACTTCTACTTGCGCAATCTCTTCTTCCAGTAGTGTCGTATCTGGTAACAACGGGCGGGGCGCCATGCCAAACACGAGTCGATCACCACTTGGACTAAAGCGCAAAGGCTCATGAGGACTAATCATCCAATCGGCCGGCAAAAAAGCCGAAGCCGTATCTGCCACAATTGTAGCCGAATCAAGGCCTTGCCGCCACACGACCAAAGCCCATGGCTTCGCCTTGGCTCCCGAAGTATCCAGATGGATCAAACAGGCAGCAGCTTGCCCCATGGCACTCAAGCTCAACGAACGCACCTCAGCCTCCTCTTGCGCCACGCGAAAAAGTAGCTGGGCGTTGGGCTTGTCATGGCTCAAATCGATGCGCCACAGGCCCCGATGAGCCAACGAATCATCTCCCTCAGTCCAATACAGCACTACGGGGGCTTCTTCACTCATCACCCAGTCTGTGACGTGATCTATTGCGATAGCTTCCAATCCAGACACAAGCGGACGCAATAGTAGCCGCGCACCGCCGTTTTTTTTCCTTGTATGAGCAGAGTCAGGTTTTACCTGAACTTGCTGCCATACAGCTATCCAGCCCGAGTATTCTTGGGGAAGTACAAAGCGCTCCAATCCCGTGAGCGTGTCCGTAAAGCCCGTGGCTAACTCCAGCAGTATGAGTGTGTCTTTGGGCCATTTTTTGCGCGAAAGCGCACGCTTTTTCCAGGCATATACACTGTCGGTTGGTGCTTGAAGCCGAAAAGCTAACCAACGACTATCTGCACTAAACGCAGCCTGATCAGCTCGTGCAAACCATCGCGTAGTAGCAGAAGTGGCATCCCACAGTCCAAGCGTATCATCACCCTCTTCCACGTGCTGGCGCCAACACACATAGCGGCCGTTAGGCGAAATGAGTGGATCCTCAATGGTTTTCCACCGCACCAAATCTTCAATAGTAAGCACTTTTTTGCCAAAAGGCGTCTGAGTCCACCCATAGGTACAAGTGCATGCCACAAGTAAGGCAAGTATCCAAAAACGCATCATTGCAATGGGAAGTTGTCGAGTTATACATAAAATGGCTTATGAGGGCCTGGGGCGGGCAAAATACAAAGTATGGCTACATAAGCAACTCACTTTGTGCTATATGTATACGCAAGAAGGTTCAAAAAAGGCCGTTTATCGAATTATCCTGTACATTTTGCTCCCTCATCCACACTTTGTAGCTCCAAAAAAAATCTGTGCACTTCGTTACATTATCAAATTATCGTCAAACTCCACAAAACCAAATTCCATATGTTTGCAAAGCCAAAAGAGCAGGCCCAATCGAAACAATTGCCTACAGTAGGCGTTTCGTTGGCACCGTGTACCTCAAGACCTGCAATCATTACATTACTCATGAACAAAATTTTGGACATCCTTGGCATCCGCAAGGCCCTGGCTATTGCTTATCGCAAGTTTGGCAAGAAAGCCCTATACATATTTTTGATTTACTTCGTCGTAAAGTGGACGCTTACACTCCTGTTTGGAGCCAAGATTCTGGCTTTTCTACGCGATATCTTCTAAAGACTACAGTCCACCATATTTTGACTTTTGCCAAAAAAGGTGCTTGTCCGAAAGACAAGCACCTTTTTTCGTTTGTTTATCTCAGTCAGCATATCAATGCTCCTGATCCATGTACTCTTCTATAGGAGGGCACACGCATACCAAATGTCGGTCGCCCCAAGCATTGTCGATGCGTGCCACTGCTGGCCAAAATTTATACCCTTGACGCAGATAGGCAGCCGGCCAGGCCGCCTTTGTACGCGAATAGACATGGGGCCACTCATCAGCTGTCACCATCTGGGCTGTATGTGGTGCATTGTGCAAGACGTTGTCGTGAGGGTCTTGATGGCCCTGAGCGATCTCGTCAATTTCCTGGCGGATGAGTATCATCGCTTCGCAAAAGCGATCCAGCTCGTCTTTGGCTTCACTCTCTGTAGGTTCAATCATTAGCGTGCCGGCCACGGGAAAGCTCACCGTAGGTGCATGAAAACCGTAATCAATCAGGCGCTTGGCTACATCCTCGGCAGAAGCTACCGCCTTGAATGGGCGCAAGTCGACAATGAGCTCGTGAGCTACCCGATTGTGCAAACCGCGATACAACACCGAATAATGAGACTCGAGCCGCGCTGCCAGGTAGTTGGCATTAAGGATGGCATAACGCGTTGCGCGCGTCAGCCCATCGGGGCCCATCAAACGGATATAAGCATACGAGATGACGAGTATACTTGCACTCCCATAAGGTGCTGCCGAAACAGCTGTAATGCCCTTTTGGCCTCCTACTTGCGCCACAAGAGGGTGCTTGGGCAGATACGGCGCCAAACGCTCACTGACACAGATAGGTCCCATGCCTGGCCCACCACCGCCATGGGGAATGGCAAAGGTCTTGTGCAAGTTGAGATGGCATACATCTGCACCTATAATGCCCGGACTAGTCAGCCCTACTTGGGCATTCATGTTCGCACCATCCATATACACCATCCCACCATACTGATGTATGATTTCGCAAATCTCCACCACATCTTTTTCAAATACCCCATGAGTAGAGGGATAGGTAATCATCAACGCAGCAAGTGTGTCCTTGTACTGTTCAGCCTTGGCACGCAGATCCTCCACGTCTATGTTTCCATCCGCATCGCAAGCCACTACTACTACTTTCATCCCGGCCATAACTGCACTGGCGGGGTTGGTGCCATGGGCAGAAGACGGAATTAGCGCCACATTTCGACGGGCTTCGCCCCGATCGCGATGATAGGCCCTGATGACCATCAGACCAGTGTATTCGCCCTGCGCACCCGAATTAGGCTGAAGTGAGCAGGCCGCTAAATCCGTAATTTCACATAGGTACTGCTCCAACGCGTCAAACAGTTGGCGGTATCCTTCGGCTTGATCGGCAGGTGCAAAGGGATGCAAATCGGCAAACTCGGGCCAGCTAACAGGCAACAACTCAGTAGCTGCATTGAGCTTCATAGTACACGATCCCAGCGGAATCATGCTATGCACCAGCGAAAGATCGCGATTCTCTAGGTGCTTTAAATAGCGCATCATCTTTGTCTCGGTGCGATATTTCTTAAAGACAGGATGAGTCAGATAATCACTGGTCCGTGTCAGTTCTTTGGGCCACGCATACCCCCCTTGAAGGTCAGACATGTCGGGCTGATAATCTTGACCCTTTGCTTCCGAAAAAACGGATATCAACTCGATCAAGTCCTCTTCCAACGTAGTCTCATCCAAGCTCACCTGAATGGCTGCTTCATCGTAAAAGAGATTAATCTGGCGGCTCAACGCCAAGTGTTGTATGTGTTGCTTGCGTGCAGCATCCACCTCAATGCGCAGTGTATCAAAGTAGTGTACATTGGTTTGACGATAGCCCAAAGCCTTCAAGTTGCGCTCGAGCTTTTGGGCTAGCCTATGCACCTGTGTAGCAATAGCGCGAATGCCCTCCGCACCGTGATAAACGGCATACATGCCAGCCATAATGGCCAGCAGGGCCTGAGCAGTACAAATATTGGAAGTAGCCTTTTCGCGCTTAATATGTTGTTCGCGCGTTTGGAGCGCCATGCGAAAGGCCTTATGGCCTTGCCGATCAATAGACACGCCAATGATGCGGCCAGGTACCTGACGCTTGTATTTCTCGCGCGTAGCAAAATAGGCCGCATGTGGCCCACCATACCCCATGGGTATACCAAAGCGCTGAGTGGATCCTACTACCACATCGGCACCCCATTCCCCAGGGGGAGTCAATAGTGCCAAGCTCAGCAAGTCGGCAGCCACGGCCACCAACACGTCGGCCTCTTGTGCACGCTCAACCAACTGGCGGTAATCGTGTACCTGTCCTTGTGCATCGGGGTATTGCACCAATAAGCCCAAGGTTTTATCGGTAAAGTGAAACGATTGCCAAGGAGCTACTACGATGCGAATTCCCAACGCTTCGGCCCGTGTACGCAACACATCAAGGGTTTGGGGAAAGACGCGTGCGTCGACCAGAAACTCGTCGATAGGTTCGCCTTTGACGCGCTTGTTGCGAATGTGATAAAACATGAGCATAGCTTCGGCAGCCGCCGTCGCCTCATCTAATAGGCTGGCATTGGCAATGGGCAAGCCCGTCAAATCACTTACCATCGTCTGGAAAGTCAGCAAGGCCTCGAGCCTCCCTTGGGCAATCTCTGCCTGATAAGGCGTGTATTGGGTGTACCAACCAGGGTTGTGAAATACATTGCGCAAGATTACAGATGGAGTGATTGTACCATAGTATCCCTGACCAATGTAGGACTTGTACACTTTGTTCTGCGCTGCCAATTCTTTGAGCTGACGCAAAAACTCGTATTCGCCTTGTGCGTTGGGCAAATTGAGTGGCCGACGGCGCCGGATGTTTTCCGGAATGGTTTGATCGATCAATTCATCGAGCGAACCCACCCCTATTGTTTCCAGCATTTCTTCCACTTCCGCCTCCGATGGCCCTATGTGGCGACGCGCAAAATAGTCGGATGATGAAATACGTGTGGTCATGCAAGATGCAGTTTTACACTGGTGAGAATCGGATTTCAAAAGTGCAGCAGCTTTTCTGCTGTGACAAATGTACGTTTTTAGGCAACTTTGCTCAGTGCACATGCCCTCCAATTACGTCAGCTTTTAGCTTGATTTTCGTCATCCTCGCAGCACTTCTCGTGTACGTAACCAACCCAGCTCCTCCCTCAATGGCCAAGGGTCAAAGCCAAAGGCCTGTAGTGCAAGGCTGCTATTAAACACTATGCGGGCAGGTCGGGCCGCAGCCATGGGTATTTCAACCTGCTTGCAAGGGCGTACGAGCACCTGTGGCAAGGAAAACACACTACACAGGTGCATGGCAAACTCATATCGGCTATGGGCATCAACCCCTCCTATATGAAAAATTTGCCCACAAAGCCCATCAGGGTGGCGAGCCAGCTGTTGCATCAACGCCCATAAACCTTGCGCTGCAGCTCGACCACTCAAAAAGCTGCGCACCTCGTCGACAAAAGCCGACACCTGTTGCCCTGCACGCAGCTGTGCCACCCACCTGCTAAAAAAACTTCCACCCCAACCAAACATTACAGGCACGCGCACTACAACAGCATGTGGGCAAGTAGCACGCACCTGTTGTTCTGCCATGGCTTTCTGACGGCCGTATATGTTGATCGGATTAGGCGGTGTATGAGGAAATTGAGGTGGTGTACGGCCATCAAACACCTGACCACTGGATACGAATATGAATATTGCCGATCGTTGAGCACACCATTGAGCCAATTGCTTTGGCACTTCTACGTTGAGCTGATAGGTGCGCTGGGGCTGCTGTTCACATTGATTGATGTTGGAATGGGCAGCCAGATGGAGCACTATTTCGGGGCAAAGCTCATCGAGCGTTTTGGCGAAAGCCGAAAAATTCGTCAAATCAGCTACCAGTGCATAGCCTTCTCCCAACTGGCTGCGCACGGGCAGCACATGCCGATGCGCCACGCCCCATACTTGCCACTGCGGCAACCGTTGGGCACATACATAACCACCCAAAAAGCCAGAAGCCCCCGTGACAAGTAATCGCGGCATCGGTACTACTGGGGTTTGAAGCAATAAAGCAAGTTACATCCGGCCTCTCTTTGGCCCTTCGAATGATATACCTCAAAAAGTGGTACATCAGTTGGCAGGCACGTACATCACCTGTTTCACCGCCCTGATAACCTTTTCGGGATTGGGCAACCAGGCTTCGACCAAAGTGGGTGCATAGGGCAATGGCGTATCGGCAGCATTGACGCGAATGACCGGTGCATCCAGATAGTCAAAAGCAAACTTCTGCACCTCGTAGGCAATCTCAGCACTTACCCCAAACAACGGCCACGACTCGTCAACTACTACTAAGCGATTGGTCTTCTTTACCGATTCAATTATGGTATGATAATCTACAGGGCGGATCGTTCGCAAGTCGATGACTTCGGCCGAAATGCTCTCTTTGGCCAGTTCTTCAGCCGCTTTTAAAGCCTGAATCATCATCTTATTGAAACTGACAATAGTCACATCGCTACCTGTACGCCGCACAGCCGCTACACCAATAGGCACCAAGTATTCGCCTTCAGGCACCTCGCCCTTATAGCCATACATCAGTTCCGACTCCATCATACATACCGGGTCGTCATCGCGAATAGCCGACTTGATGAGCCCTTTGGCATCGGCAGGATCCACACAAGAAATCACTTTGAGGCCAGGTGCATTGCCCAACCAGCTCTCAAAAGTTTGGCTGTGTTGCTGAGCCAACTGCCCTGCCGAGCCCGTAGGGCCGCGAAATACGATGGGACATGTGAACTCACCCGACGACATGTTGAGCGTCTTAGCGGCATTGTTGACAACCTGGTCAAATGCCAGCACGGCGAAGTTCCACGTCATGAACTCCACAATAGGACGCAAGCCGTTCATCGCAGCACCCACGCCGATTCCAGCGAACCCCAACTCACTGATTGGCGTATCGATCACGCGCTTAGGGCCAAACTCATCAAGCATGCCTTTACTCACTTTATAGGCCCCATTGTACTGCCCTACTTCTTCGCCCATGAGGAAGACGCGCTCATCTCGGCGCATTTCTTCAACCATCCCTTCTCGAATGGCTTCGCGCAATTGTAGTATTTTACCCATGAAGTTTGGGATTTGATGTTGGAAAAAGCTATGTAGTACTCGTTTTAGACGCCCAAAATTAGGCAATTGCCCTCAAGCCAACACATCGCACTTCACAGCCCCGAAGCTACGAATACTCTTGACAAAACTGAGTCCACACCTGCTGAGCCAACTGATCGGCGAGCTGTTCGACATACCAACTTCCCGCTACAGGATCAGCCATCTTATCAAAATGGCTCTCCAGCATCAATATGTGCTGTACATTACGGGCTATGCGGCGCGTAAAAGGCGTGTGGCCCTTTTGAGGCAATTGTACTGGCCGCACCTCCAGACGATCTGCCCCACCTAAAATGGCCGACATAGCTAAAGTCGTGGCACGTATCATGTTGTGATAGGGGTCATCGCCATAAGCTTCTTGGGCGAAGTGTACTTCAATCAAGGGCTTGCATGCAGGCACGCCCCATGCTTCTAGCAGATGCCCCCATAGCAGTGCAAAGGCCCGCAAGCGTGCAATCTCGAGAAAATAGCTGGGACCTACCCAAAAGCGAAAAGCCAAATGCGAAGCTACCTGTGCTGGCAAAAACTCCTTTTTGCCTACAGCTTGCTCCAGGGCTTGTGCACCAGCGTACAGAGCTGAATACAACGAAGCAGTCACCTCCTCACAGCTCATTTCTGCTACACAAAGTACTCTTTTCACCCCTAACACTACATCATCAGACACGCCACCACACACCCAATCGGGTTGCTTTGCACACACCCACTCAGCACGCCAGTTGAGTGCACCATCTGCAGGCAAATCGAGTACTAAGTGAGGCACATCAGGCCAATGGGCAGCCAGGGCAGCGGCAGCTTCAGCCAAGTGTTCAGCCGTAGTACATACCAAACGCACCGACTGCACGCCACCTGCTCGCATCTCTTCGAGCTGTTGTCCCCAAGCATCTGTCTGCCATGTTGCTGCGCCGACCCACCACTGCCTATTGAGCTGCACAGGCGCATCAGGAAGATGAGAGCGATCTTGCGGATGAGCAAAGGGATCTATGCGCAAAGTGTCGCTCAAGTGCCAGTACAGTGCTTCCAACGGCTTGCCCTTGAGATCAGCCTCAACCTTGGCCAGCCATTCGGCCTTTGGCACGGGTACAAAGTCGGAAAATAGATTTTCCCGTTCCATAGGTAGTATTTATACATACAACAAGGGCATCTTACGGCAAAAAAGGGATCGGGCTATTTGCTCGATCCCTTTTACAGTACGCGGCATTAATAGCGATAGTGTTCGGGTTTGTAGGGCCCTTCCTTGGGCACACCGATGTATTCGGCCTGCTTGTCGGTGAGCTCTTCCAATTCCACACCCAGTTTGCCTAAGTGCAGCCTAGCCACCATTTCATCGAGGTGTTTGGGCAATACGTACACCTTGTTTTCGTACTTGTCGTGATGATTCCACAGCTCGATCTGGGCCAGTGTCTGGTTGGTGAACGAGTTAGACATGACAAAAGAAGGATGGCCCGTAGCACAACCCAAGTTGACCAATCGGCCTTCAGCCAACAAGATGATATCCTTACCATCAATAGTGTACTTGTCCACTTGTGGTTTGATGTTGAGGCGCGTATGACCGTAGTGCTTATTGAGCCATGCTACGTCAATTTCGTTGTCGAAGTGGCCAATGTTACACACCACTGCTTTATCCTTCATCAGGCGAAAATGTTTCTCCGTAACGATATCGCAGTTGCCCGTAGCCGTCACGATGATATCTGCCATAGGTGCTGCGGTCTCGAGCTTGAGTACCTGGAAGCCATCCATAGCAGCCTGCAACGCGCAAATGGGATCGATCTCTGTGACAATCACCCGACATCCTGCCCCTGCCAAAGAAGCAGCTGAACCCTTACCTACATCGCCATAACCACATACTACTGCTACTTTGCCTGCTAGCATCAGATCAGTAGCTCGGCGAATCGCATCGACCAAACTCTCCCGACAACCATATTTGTTGTCGAATTTTGACTTAGTGACTGAATCGTTTACATTGATTGCAGGTAGCGGTAATGTGCCATTTCGCTCGCGTTCGTAGAGGCGATGCACGCCAGTTGTCGTCTCTTCAGAGATCCCACGAATGCCCGCCACCAACTCAGGGTATTTATCCAGCACGAGATTAGTCAAGTCGCCACCATCGTCTAAGATCATATTGAGCGGTTTGCCATCTTCGAAAGCAAATAGCGTCTGCTCTATGGCCCACCAAAACTCTTCTTCACTCATACCTTTCCATGCAAATACGGGTACACCCCGCGCTGCAATGGCAGCGGCTGCATGGTCTTGAGTGGAAAATATGTTGCACGACGACCAGCTCACCTCTGCGCCCAGCTCCAAAAGCGTCTCAATCAGCACAGCTGTTTGAATGGTCATATGGAGGCAACCGGCTATGCGCGCACCTTTCAGTGGCTTTTTGTCGCGATATTGCTCGCGCAATGCCATCAGCCCAGGCATTTCCGCTTCGGCCAGCTCGATTTCTTTGCGGCCCCATTCAGCCAAACTAATGTCCTTAACTTTGTAGGGTAGCCTTTCTGTTGTAGCCATGAATTAGCACATTTGATTAATTACAAAACACTCTTCTCCTACTGGGGCGTGCAAAGATAGTAAATGCCACACTACCCCATTTGCCGAAAGGCATGGATCCTCGCGATGAAAAAGCACAGCCTCTGCAGCCCTCTACGACAACTGGCAAAAGCGTCTGAGACAAATAGGACATCTACGCATGCTCTGAGGCTTTTCACTTGGAGCACACACCCCAGCAGGCAATGCGACGCATATCAGAGCCCATTCGTAGCAAATACCCTAGCTTCCATACCCTTCAACCTATCTACTCATTGTGGTTCCCCTGCTTTTTTCTTTTGAGACCGCCCCATATGTGTTAACAGTTCTTGCCATTTCTCCTCAAGCCAGCGGGGATTGACCACTTCCTTACGACGCGTGATGGCCCGATGCAGTCGTTGTAAATGCTTGTCCACATCAGAGGGATGCATAATCTTCCAATTCTCGCGCAAGTTGAAAAACTTGAGCAATAAGTCCAGGAAGTTTAAAAAAGCCTTTCTACGCGTAGCCGATATGATGTCTTTTCGTTTGAGATAGCGCTTGATGGAGTTGACCAGTGCACGCAAAGCCTCTCCCTCATTCAAATCGTAATAAGTTTTTAACAATAGCGTTTTGGCACCTATGTAATAGCGCACATCTCGGTATTCTACGCGCACCAATAATTCGAGCACTTTTTCAAGTTGGCCTGTGGCGTAATAGTAGTAAGCTAAATTATAGGTAAAAGCATTATTGCGAGTTTCAGGTATTAGCTTATTTTTATAAGTGTGAATAAATTCATACACCCACTCGTTATGCCCCAACAGCAAGCCAGTAGATACTATGTTTTTATATTGCCACTCGGAAAGATAGCCGTCGATGAGCAATAAGTCCTGATCCAGCTGAATCTGATATAGCTCAAACATAGCTGGGAGGTACTGGCTTTTCCCCTTGTTGATCTGCCGCGTACAAAAATTGCCCAAGTTGGTGTACAGCATGCCCAAGATGCTCTGTTCAAATGTGTGGCCATGTGCTTTAAGCCAGTCCATGGCTTGATGGAACATCGCCTCACAGTCATTTTTCAAAGTGAGATATACGTAATAGAACGCAGTCAAAAGGGGGTGGTGGCTCAGATGCTCGGGCAGTTGTTGTTGTTGCACGAGCCAGTCTAAAAACACCGAATGGCGTATGTCGATATTGAGAACGGCTCGGCGCGTCTCTATCTCACATCCACAGACCAAAGCCTTGATGGCAAAGAAAGTATCAAGTCTAAGTACCTTTTCCTGTAGCCAGGGATCCTCCTGAAAAGGCGACTGGGTCAGATAGCGTTGCTCGTTTTCCCATGCCAATTTGAACGACCACTCTACCGTGTCAAAATCCAATGTGGGAAATTGCTGGAGCTTCTGAGCAGCATAACGCGAAAACTTCTCGTGGTATTTCCATGCGCCCTTGAAACGCAAATGCTCTAATGCAGCCACATATATAGGCACATTTTCCTTCTTCTCCCGCAGCCAGTCTATGCCCAGCCACTGCTCGTATAGGCGTAAAGCCTGACTCAACAAAGGGGCCAGCTTCTGATGTCTCTTTGGATCATCCCCAAAAAGGTGCTGCGCCAAGGCTTCTTTGTCGATCCCTACATGCTTATGTCGGATAATCCACGCCACTAATTGACGTATCCCTTCGTGTTTGTTGAAGTATGGCGAGTCTACAAACTCCTGAAAACGGCTGGCTTCTTTTGAATTGAGGTGAATCAATTCCTCAAATAGCTGATGAGTTTTTTTCATAAAACAAAAATAAGCAAGACCCAATAAAGCGCAAATAGTTGGAAATAAACATGATAAGGCATACACACCGTCAAAAATCTCAGATTTTTGCCTAAAAAGTAGGCAAAAAAGTGTTTCCACATCACAATATTTACATTGAAATTTGTAACATCTGAATAAGCTAACCCCACCTAAGCAAAAGCAAAGCCCAAACAAAGCAGCAAGTTGCACACGACTGCTACCTTTTAGCAGGGTGCTTTATTTTTTGCCGAAAAAACCAAAAAAAGAAAGTAGCCTGATGTAGACAACATGCCCCCCATGATTATTTATAGGAAAATCAAAACCGCTTCCCATGAACCGAGGCATGATTCTTCACCACATGCACATTGTATTTTTGTGCTTTTTCTTGGGGCATATTACACACTCAAATGCCAAAACAAACCACAATGAATCATTTAAAAATATTACTGGGGTAGGTTTTATTTATGACAAAGGAGGCACGCAAGTGTGGCACTTTTCGCCTTCTGGGTTATGTCTAGCTCAAGGAGGATTTGACTTGCCAAAAGTTAGCACGCCTGACAGAAACTGTCTTTGGCGGACGCTTTCAAGCACTATGGGCACTCGCAAATTCTCCGCTCTAAGCCAGGCATCTGAAGAAGGCAGTTGCGTCGCCGGTTCTTTCGGAGTGCAAAGAGCCAACACAAGCGTGTGCTCCTTCGTCTTTTTTCCCCCTACCACAACTGCTTTGGGCACTTATCCAACTGATAGCGAATGTGAACTTTCAGATTTGGTCGTATCTCAAGCAGAATGCCTCACCGATAGCACTTACCGCATTAAGTTTAGCTTCAGTTGGTCAGATGTACCCTCCAATCTGTTTGATGTGTACATTAATGGGCAACTGAAGACCGTGCTGCCTTTAGGTGATATCCCTGCATATACTGTTGTATTGCCCATAAGTGGCTTTGACCAGGATTTGCTCACTATATGTATTCAAGGGGCGCCCGATTGTTGCCAACAGGTATGGATTGATGTGCCAGACTATGGCCTTAATAACAGTTGCGAGTTGGAATCCTTCCAACTCACTCCCACCGCTTGCACTAACGACTCATTCTACATACAGCTACAAGCCGACATAGTGCCATCTGCATCCGATAGTTTTCTACTATGGGTCAATGGGTTATTTTACGGCACCTATGCATACGGAAGCTTGCCAACCGAAGTAGGCCCATTTCCAAAGCTCGACACAGAATACAAGTTTGAAATTCGGGATGTGCTCCATACCTGGTGTAAAAAGACTTTCGAACTGGATGCCCTCTCGATCAACTGCGTCAATGACACAACCTCCTGCTTGCTGGATAGCCTTTGGGTAGATGTTGTGGCATGTCCACAAGATTCCAGCCTGTTGCTCACTGTTCAATTTGAGTGGGACAGCACGTTGAGCAATCAACAATTTTCTCTGGAAATAGATACCACTTTATTTGGGCCTTTTTTCATCGACAGTTTGCCTATCAGCCTTTCTGCTATTAGCTGGGCACCTGGAGATACCCTTGTACCTTTCAAACTCTGCTTGCCACAGCTGAGCAACTGCTGCCGATACGATACAGTGACATTTGAGTGGTGTGAGCACCCAGTATGGCCTGGCGACGCAAACAACAACAATGGAGTGGACCTTTACGACTTGCTTCACATTGGATTGGCTTGGGGCAAGGCAGGCCCTCCCCGCCCTATTATCAGCAGCTGGTGGCAACCCTGGCCTGCTGCTGATTGGATAGACACCTTTGCCAATGGCACCAACCTCAAATATGCCGATTGCAATGGCGACGGCTTTATAGACATTGCCGACACCATGGCTCTTAGCCAGAACTACGGCTTAGCCCACGATGTAGTTGTCCCGCTACCTGGTGTAGAAGCTTCGCTCAATGATCCGCCCCTATGGGTAGACCTACCCAACAATTTGCAAAACCAACAGACTTTCTTGGCCCCCATTATGTTGGGCAACGCCACTCACCCGCTCGACTCCATCTATGGGCTGGCATTTCTCCTCTTTTACGATCCGCAAGTGATTGATCCCAACTCGGTAGATATCGTCATAGACAGTAGTTGGTTAGGTACTCCAGGTACCGATCTGGTGAGTATCGACCGTAGTCTGGCCACTGAAGGCATCTTACACGTAGCCATCACGCGTACGGATCAACAAAACGCAACAGGCTTTGGGCAAGTAGCTGGCTTCATTGGTTTCATTGATGACATATGGGGCAAGCAACAAGTAACTATTGGCATTGGAGGCATTCGCGCACTGACTGCGCAAGAGGTGCTCGTGCCACTACAGGCTCCGCTCCAGATCAAATATCTCAACAGTGCCAACGATACTGCATCTACCATTACATCTACAGCGGAAAGGACACCTATTGGAATTGTAGTGTGGCCTAACCCTGCTACCCAATGGATTCATGTAAGAACCACAGAGAATAGAATGGCAATAGCCCCAAAAACCATGGAGTTGTGGTCGGTGAGCGGGCAGTGCCTTGCCACCTATCCACAATTCCAACCCATCATCGACATCAGTGAGTTTCCTACAGGTATATACATTTTGCGTCTTATCACTGAGCAAGGCACAATAATCTATCGCATTGTCAAAGAGTAAACCACGCAAAAAGATTCACGCTACGCTCCGAAATCAACATTAACAGAGGTTCACTGTTCTTAGCCACCTTCTCGCCGTGCAATCCAACCAATGGGCACTCTCCTTCTCAGCCACCAACGGCAGAAGGTGGTTTTTGTGCCCAAAGTAAAACACTCATTGCACGAACAAAAAATTAATAGCAACTTGGGCATTCATCAACATCATGCCTATCCATGAAACCGCCCTGTGCTTTGCCCCAAGAAGGACTTCCTCTTGCAGCTGTAATGCAACAGTTACAAGAGCGGCGCAGTAAGGACTTTCCCTGGGAAAGCGGGCGCCTTTTCGGTTACACCTATTGGGCAGGTGAAGAGGTGAAAAAAGTAGCTATTGAAGCAATCAAGTACTTCTTTAATGAAAATGCCCTCAACCCTACGGCATTTCCATCCATTCGCCAAATGGAAGCCGAACTCATTGCACAAGTAGCAGCATTGCTCCATGCTCCCAAATCTGTAGGCATCTGCACTTCTGGGGGCACCCAAAGCATACTTTCCGCCATGCTGGCAGCCCGTGAGCGTGCTCGAGCACGTGGCCAAAAGAGCAAGTGGCGCGTTATTGTACCACATACCATACACCCTGCCTTTGATAAGGCGGCACATTTGCTCGATGTGCAACTAATCAAAACGCCTACGCAAACAGATGGCAAGGCTTCTCCCCAACACATTGCCGCAGCCATCGATACGCATACCATTATGATTGCAGGCTCGGCCCCATGTTGGCCATGGGGCTTAGTCGATCCATTGTACGAGCTCAGTATGCTGGCCCAAAAACACGACATATGGTTTCACGTAGACGCTTGTGTAGGAGGCATGTTCCTACCCTTTCTCCCCAAGCAGCACCAACCATTATGGGACTTCCAACTACCCGGTGTACAATCTATCTCTGTAGATTTGCACAAATATGGCTATGCACCTAAAGGCATCTCCCTTTTGCTGTTTCGCCACGAGGAGTTGCGTCGCTTTCAATACTTTACCGCAACAGATTGGCCAGGTGGCTTGTTTGCCACACCAGGCATTGCTGGCACACGATCGGGTGCAATCATTGCAGCTGCCTGGGCCGTAATGCGTTACTTAGGTCGCAAAGGCTACCAAAAACGCGTGCAACAGGTAATGGAGGCAACTCATAAACTCCAACAAGGCATAGAAGCCACTGGCCATCTTCAGGTGGTAGGGCAACCCGCTATGAGCATCGTTGCCTGCACGAGCCGTACGCTGGACATCTATCAAGTAGCCGACGAGCTGGCATTGCACGGATGGATCGTAGGGCGCCAACAAAACCCGCCCACACTACACTTCATACTCAACCCACTACACGTATCCATAGTTGATGAGTTGCTTCACAGCTTGCATCAAGCCATAGAAGCTGTATTGCGCCCTTCGCCTTTGGGCAAAATGCGGCAATGGACTACTCAACTCTCTACCAAATTATTAGCCCACCTTCCCGCAGCTACTCAAGATCGCCTCATAGCATGGAGTAAGCGATTCATTCAGCCTACACCTCAAAAGCGCCAGGCAGTCATATATGGTATGGTCGGTGCACTCAAAGCTGAGGAGCAGGTCGAAAAAGTACTTATCGACTATCTAGATCGTATGTTTGTAGATACTTGCAGTGGAACAGATGATTTGTGAAGGAACAATGCCTTTAGGTACTTATCGTTTAGGCACGATAGGATACTTGTTTATTGCCTCTTCAGACTAAAAGCACGACTCGATATGAAGTGGGTCCAAACGATCTTGTGGTTACTATTTTCCACACTTGTACTTCAGGCCCAAAAGTATAGCAATGAATTTTTAGCTATAGGTGCTGGCGCACGCGCCCATGGCATGGGTACTGCAGTTGTCGCTACGGATACTGACCCCACAGCCAGCTATTGGAACCCTGCTGGATTAGCTTGGCAGGCATCCGTTAAGGGGTTGCAACTCAGTGCTATGCATGCCGAGTGGTTTGCCGGTATAGGCAAATACGACTTCTTATCTCTGAGTATTCCTACCAATAGCACGAATAAGCGATTAGGTATCAGTCTCATTCGTTTTGGCATTGATGATATTGCTAACACACTCTTTCTCTATGAGGAAGACGG
Organism: Saprospiraceae bacterium; assembly: GCA_026982695.1. Classification (GTDB taxonomy): domain Bacteria; phylum Bacteroidota; class Bacteroidia; order Chitinophagales; family Saprospiraceae; genus WFYJ01. The sequence goes on along the minus strand of JALSGS010000056.1, from coordinate 30,692 downwards.
CTCTGTCAATTACGACAATATCGTCTCCTTCTCTGCTGCCGACTACGCCGTACTCCTGAGCTATGCATGGCAAGTGGGCCAACAAGGCCATACCACCATGGGTGTGAACACCAAAGTTATCCGCCGCGTAATTGGCACCTTTGCCAATGCCTGGGGCTTTGGCTTCGACTTGGGGATACAGCATCGAACTGGCCCATGGCAACTAGGTGCCACCCTGCGCGATGCCACTACTACTTTTAATGCCTGGCGCAATACGCTAACTCAAGAAGAAAAAGACCAACTTTTAGCCACAGGCAACGAGTTGCCACAGATCAGTGCACTAGAACTCACGCGTCCCACACTTTTAGCAGGGGTAGCACGACAATGGGCTATTGGTCAATGGTCTTTTCAGCCTGAGCTAAATCTGAAATTTACCACAGATGGCCGACGCAATACCTTGTTGCGTACTAACTTGCTCAGCATGGATTTAGCACTTGGTCTGGAAGCCGTATTCGATGAATTGGTATACCTACGAGCAGGCATTAGTCAGTTTCAAAAGGTGCAGCAGTTTACTCAAAATAGCTTCTGGGCTTCAATACCTAGCGTTGGATTAGGATTACGCTTAGGACGATTGCGCATAGACTATGCCTTTAGCGATATTGGAGATCAAGCGGGCCGGTTTGCTCATATCATTTCGCTCCAACTCAATCTCAAGCCCCAAGCGCCTTAATCAATAAATGAAATAATCAATTAGAACGAACAATATATACGGAATATGCCATCATCCCACTCATCAACACCCACAAAAGCCTATACCTGAGTGTAAATTGTGGTACCTGTAGTTTGGATATATTGATGAAAAGCCTATAAATTAGCTATTCGAAAGGAACATCGGTCAATCAGTGCTTTACTACAAATGCCCGTTCCTCATGCGCTACACAGCAACGGTTACCATAAAAACACCACCTATCCCTAAAAGAGCAAACCGTGCAGGCGTCAAAACGATGTTTTGACTCAACACTACTAAAATTGAGGCATGACTCAGAATGTCTAGGGCGGGCTCCAAGCCGTTGACTTGTCCGGCTTCGAATCCCATTGGGGGAGGAGACAAGGAGATTACCGAACCATTCTGGCAGCCTCATACATGTCTTGATGGGGTCCAAAACAGCCCTTGGCGCTTGTGCGGTTTTTCCTTTTTTCTATGCTACGCAACATCCTTCTAAGGGGATATGCATGGCGAAAGACCGATGGATGATGAGACGCTGTGTGGTCGTATCGTTTTTCCATCTTTGGGAGAAAAGGTGTTTCGATACTTGCTTACACCACTACAAACAAAAACTCATGCTGTGCTTAAGGTGGCTGGTATATATGCTATGCTTAGGACCTATAGCTACAGCCCAACAAATTATCCCTTTAGACAATCCCTCGCTCGAAGATTTTCCACGTCTCAATACTACGCCAGTTGGTTGGTATGACTGTCGTACAGCCGCATATACTGCACCTTCTGTGTTGCCTCTACCTGGTGCACTAATCCGGGTACGACTGATGCCCGCCCATGGGCAATCTTATGTAGGCCTGCCTTTGCGCAAGGATGGCAGTGCAGCAGCTATCAGCCAACAACTGACCCAGCCACTCCTACCCGGGCAATGTTATCAGATCAACATGTCTTTAGCACGTTCCCCCAAATACAACCTTATCTTGCCCAACAACTACACCCCGATCAACCATGCTGATCCTGTTGTATTGACCCTGCTTGGAGGACGCGATTCATGTGGACGAGATCAGCTATTAGGAGAAACTTCTGTAATACCACAGCCCCACTGGCGACGCTTTCGAATCTATTTCTCGCCAAGAGATACCGTAACCCATCTGACGCTTCAACCCTGGTATCTCCCCCACCGAAAAAAGAATTATGGCGGCCATGTACTCGTAGACCACTTAGGGCCTATCGTACCTGTAGATTGCCATACACGTGAGCCTTTAGCGGCGAAAGACACTTTTCAAATACCTGTTTTCGACTATAAGCGGATCTATGAACGCCATATTGCCGAGTTGCGTCAAATGCTCGATCAAATTTGTCGAGTACTCTTGTTCGAACCCTCCTCTAGCTGGATGAAGCCTGTAGCACAACGTGCACTGTGGCTATTAGGCATGCAATTGCGTAAATACGACGATTTGAAATTGGTCATTTACGTAGAAGGTAATGGCAACCGCATGCCACATTGGCGCGCGCGTTTTCTTCGCCACTTTTTGTACAAAACAGGAGTGCGGCTGCGGCGCATGTACATTACAGCTGACGAGCCAGTCTCATTGGTCGAAAGCCCCTGGTATCAATGCCGTAACGATCAGATGCAGTTATACCTATTTCGTACCAAACAAGTGTTTAATTAAAAAATCAGGTACTTATTTATTGGCAGGCAGCTAATTCAAACAGCAGCTAAATGGGGGTAAGCTAATGGACAGCCAATCATGCAGTATTCGCACTACTACAAACCTCGGCTGTCAATCGTGTTTGACCAGATTGTAATAGTCTTCTCCAGTAATTACGTGCCAGTTATGCAAAAGGCGCCATACTCGGCCTTTTCGGGTTGAAGCCAGTGCTATGAGCGTATGCCCGTGTGGCATAGATTGGGGAAATACCGAAAAATCATACAATTCTGCAGGACGAGTACCATCTAGAGGTGCCATTTGGCGTATGGCACGCGACCAATTGTCAAAACCTATACCCTCATATCGACACAATTGGCGCATAGCTTCAAGGGCCTCACTTGAAGCGGTGGTCAGCACCACCGAGTAAGTAGTGTAGCGAGAAGGTATTAAGCGTTTCCATACGGGATAGACTTCTACGCGTCGATGAGCTACTACTTGCCACGCTATAGGTGACCAGCCCGTAAGCACCACATCTCCAAAGCGGTACCCACTTGAGGGCTGAGGAACTCCTTGCACCACACTTTGCCCCACACTACGACTACGCGCTAGCAACACTTCGGGTTTGACTCCTGGGTTGAGACAAACAAGTTGGAACGAGCCCCTAGAGTGTTGCACATGTCGAGCACCTGCCATGCGCCGCGCCAACTCCCAACGGCGTTGTGCCATAGCTGCCATTACGGTTATCTCTCGGGCACGTTCGTCATTGGCCTGACGTTTCACTACTTCTAAGCTGTAGTGCAGTGCAGGTTTCCACTCTCGTCGGCGCAGGTAAATCTCGGCCAACAAGCTGTAAGGCTTTACCCAACTGGGCACCTGCTTGATAAGGCGCTTGCACAACTTCACTGCATGATATACATCACCAATGCGGTCGTATTCGCATGCCAGTTCAAACAACCATAGAAGCTGGCTCGACAGCTGACGATTACTATGTTTATCCGGTATCTGAACACTCATGAGGCCAAGATACCGGCCCTCATAGCTATTGTCAAGCCTAACAGCCGACATTGACACATTTCCTCCTTGAATACTATTTACCCTGCCCACGCGAAGTAGGGAAAAACTTACAAGTCAGTACAGTGAAGTCGTCAGGCCAATCTTTTCCTTCTGCAAACTGCTCTATGTGGTTGAGCAGTACTTCGTTGAACTGCTTGGCATCCAGCTGTTGGTGTGCCAGCAAAAACTCAGGACGGAACACATCGTCGAGGAACTCTCCTTTGTCGTTGCGCAAGTCGGAAAAGCCATCTGTAAAGCTGACTAACAAAGCTTCATCACTCAACGCAATGCGTCCCACTTCTATAGAAGGCAATTCAGAAAACGACCCCAAGAAAGTACAACCTTTATCTAAGGGCACAACTTGCCCACTCATGGCCAAAAGAGGAGCTGTATGCCCTGCATTGATGTATTCCAGCATGTGAGTCTGAGAATCGTATTTAGCCAAAAAGAGTGTCAGAAATCGGTCGCCGCCGGTGGTACGCACTACTGCTGTATTGAGAGCCCGTACTAGTGTATCAAGCGTTTCGTAGTGATGTACCAAACTGTGAAAGGTGCCTTGAAAACTAGCCATGAGCAGTGCGGCTGCCATACCCTTACCTGTAATGTCACCAATGCAAAACACCAAGTGCCGCCCATTTTGCTCGATAAAATCGAAGTAGTCACCTCCTACTCCCAGCTGAGGCCTATAAATACTGGCTAATTGATAATTCGGCGTATGTGGCAATTGGCTGGGCACCAACATGCGTTGCATTTCAGCAGCTAATCTCATTTCTTGTTTGAGACGCTCCTGTTCCAGCTGGCGCTTGAACAAGCGCTTGTTTTCAATAGCTACCGCTACAATGTTGGTAATCGTAGTGATAAACTGCACTTTGCTAAATAGGCCTTCCCCCTCCAGATCCCCGATAAAGACAAATGCCAAAGGTGTCTGTTTGTGATACACGGGGATGACCATGTCAAACTGGGCAAAAAAGGGCTCATCTTCTGGCAATAAGTTGTTGATGCGCTTAAACGAAGGAAAATATTTGGCAATATCTGGCGGAATACTCTGTTCATCGATGCCAATAGATGAAGTGCAGTGCCACTTGTTTTGCTGTCGAAAGAAGAGCGCCATGCGACGAATACCCATTTCCCAGCTCAAAAAGGAACGGTACATGTCGAACAGCCCTTGCGCAGGCACGTTGTTATTGATCGCCTGAGTGATATTGAGCAACCTATTGATCTGGAGCTGCTTGAGATTGAGCGCTCGCTCAAGCTCCTCCATGCGGCTGACCAGCGAGCTACTATGAAGCGACGATGGCATATCTTGGTTTCTATGGGACAATCAACTTTGTGTACTTAATCACAGCTGACACTTGCCACATAAGCACTGCATGTCGCCAAAGGCATTCACCCATGTGCTTTTATCCACGCGACACTGACAGCCTGGTCCACCTATTGAGGTAAAGATAGCAAGCCAGCTTTATACCCAAAATGATCAACTACAAGACAAGACGCTGAGGTGCATGTGCAAATATTGGCAAAATAAACGGATTCAGATGCCTGGTAATAGGTGCTGCAAAATACCTTCAATATGTCGTTCAACCACATTCAGTACTTAAGGATTATCGTTTTAGGTAAACATTTTACTCCAGTAAACAATTGATACAAAGGAATTGCTTTAAACGCTTTGCTACCCCTTAACTTAGCTTTTCTTTACGGTATAACTAAACCTCAATACCCGCATGAAGTCTACGTTCATCCTTTGCTGTTGGATCTTTGCAAGTACCTCACTTTGTGCCCAGCCTACTGCTGTGGAAAAACCTATGTCGTTGGGGGTATATCCCGCACTGGAATTAGATTTGCCTGCCGAGGCGCATGACATAGAGCGCTTGTGGCGCGATTTCCTCAAAACATATGATGGCAAGACTAAAAAGGTCAAAGGCGAAGGTGAATGGCTAGCTACTGGCATTGAGATGATTGCTGTAGGGGGCACTGATCCGGTCAACGTATATGCACAAATAGAAAAAACCAGTTCGAATGAAAGTGAACTCAACGTGTGGTTCCAACTACGGGATGGCAGTTTTGTTGCCCCTCACAATCATCCCAAAGCTTATGAAGGTGCCGTAGCCATCTTGCAACAATTCGAGCGTTATGTGCAAAAAAGCCTTACCCAGGAAGAACTCGAGGCGCAACAAAAAAAGCTCAAGGAGTTGGAACGCGAACTCATGCGCCTCCAACGCGATAAGGGAAAATACGAAGAAGCCATCCGAAAAGCCGAGGAAACCATCCAGAAAATGAAGCAAAACATTGCAAAAAACAAAAAAGCCCAAGAAGAAACTCAATTGCGCATCGAAATACAGAAAAAAGCCGTAGAAGAAATCAGGCGTCGCTTGGAGTCATTCGATCATTAGACTCAAATTCTCTTTGTGTCCACAATGTTTTTCCACAGCTCCAAAAACGACATAACCTGTTGACTTACACAAAACTACACACCAAAGTCACAACCCCCAAAGGCACATGCATGCCTTTTCCCACACAGACTCACACAGGTGGTGGAAAATTTGACTTTCGTTGCGTGTCCCAACCTCTTAGCTTTGTCAGCATATTCACCGGTGCTTTCAGACAAAAAAGTCATGGCAGAACAACCTCGCAAGCGCAGCAACATAAATCAGGCTGATCCCAAAATTCGGCCTAGTAGCACGGCAGCCCTAATGGCCAAAATGCCACCACAAGCCCTGGAGGTGGAGCAGGCAGTATTGGGCGCATTGCTACTCGACCGAGATGCCTTTCACGATGTAATGGACATCCTCAGTCCGGACAGTTTCTACGACGAACGCCACAGCATGGTGTACAAAGCCATGGTCAATCTGTTTACCCAATCGCGACCTATTGACGTCCTTACTGTGGCTGACCAGCTAGCCAAGCAGGGCGAGTTAGAAGCCGCTGGGGGGCGCGCCTATTTGTCCGAGCTATCCTTACGCGTAGCTTCTTCAGCCAATATCGAGCACCATGCACGCATTATCGCGCAAAAGCACATGATGCGGCAGCTGATCCACATTGCTACGCAAGTATTACAAGAAGCATATAGCGAAGCGACTGATGTGTTCGATTTGCTTGACAAAGTGGAACAGCACCTCTACGAAGTGACAGCTACTAATCTCAAACGCGACTACGACACGGCCAGCAACCTGGCTGCTCGCCTTATGACCCATTTGGAAGAGCTGCGAAAGAAAACGGATGGGCTTACGGGCATTCCTTCAGGTTACCCTTCTGTAGACCGGCTCACTTCTGGCTTCCAGCCTTCCGATCTCATCATCGTTGCGGCGCGCCCGGCCATGGGTAAGACAGCCTTCGTGCTCAACGTAGCACGCAATGTGGCTATGGATTTCCAAAAAGGTGTGGCCATTTTTTCACTGGAAATGGCCAGCTTACAACTTATGCAACGCCTGTTGGCTATGCAAGCCCGCATCGAGGGGACGAAGTTGCGCAACGGCAAACTGGACGAGGCCGAGTGGGCTCAGTTGGTCAAAGCCATCGAAGCACTTAGCGAAGCTCCTATTTTCATCGATGACACTCCAGGTATTAACATTTTCGAACTGCGTGCCAAATGCCGCCGTCTAAAAAACAAACACGACATCCAGCTAATCGTCATCGATTACTTGCAACTCATGTCGGGTGGGCCCGACACACGCAAAAGCAACCGAGAGCAGGAAATCAGCTCCATTTCAAGAGCGCTCAAAGCACTGGCCAAAGAGCTCAATGTACCTGTCATTGCCCTTTCCCAACTCAGCCGTGCAGTAGAAACACGTGGTGGCGAAAAGCGCCCTCAATTATCGGACCTACGCGAATCGGGTGCCATAGAACAAGATGCCGACATAGTGTCTTTTCTCTACCGGCCTGAGTATTACGGCATGACTGAATCTGAAGAAGGCGAATCATTGATTGGTATTACAGAGCTGATCATTGCCAAGCACCGCAATGGCCCTGTAGATACAGTTAAGCTTCGGTTTGAGAAAGACTTTGGGCTATTTAGTGAACCAACTGATCCTTTCCTCATTGGTGGATTATCCCATCCTTTTGACGAAACGGGCAATTTCATCCAGGTACCTTCAAAGATGAACGACGACTCGTTGCGCGTCGATCCGGATGAGGATGTGCCTTTCTGAGAGTAGGCTTTTTGGCGAAAGCCCACTTATGATGAAGGCTGTAGGCCCAAGCGCACACGCGGATCAGCCCGATGGTACAGCACATCACTCAACAAATAGCCCACAATCGTCAGCGCGGCCGTGAGCATTACGCCAGCAAAAGTTACGGGCCAATCTTGTCGCAGGATGGAATCGTAGATCAGTCGGCCCAAACCGGGGATATTGAAGATCGTCTCAATAATGACGGAACCGGCAAAAAGTCGAGGCACCATTTGTCCTCCCAACGTAATGAGTGGGAAGAGGGCGTTGCGGAACGCATGCCGCCATACGACTACGCGCTCATTCAACCCCCGTGCACGCGCTGCCTGCACATATTGCTGTTGCATGGCATGCTGCATGCTACTGCGCAACTGCCTGGAGAAAAAGGCCAAAATGGGATAGGTAAGACAAAATACAGGCAGTATCATATGTCGGCTCATTGCTGCAAGGCGTTGGCCGATGCTGGCATGTACTGGCACTTCAGACAACCATATCCCTGCAAACCAATTCATGCCGAACATAGGTGTGGCGAAGAATACCAATAGCAGCATAGCTACCCATATAGGTGGCATGCTGTATAATAAGTCGAGCAGCATAGCTACCATTTTGGGCAAGCGCGCGCCTGGCTGAACGCCCATCCACAATCCCAACGGAATGCCCAACACCCAGACTAAGCCCAAGGAAAATGCATTGAGCATGAGCGTCCACACAAGTGCATCGCTCAATTTATCGCGTACAGGCCGAGCATCGAGTAGTGAAATCCCCATTGAGCCACTCAGCAGCTGTCCCATCCACCACTGATAGCGATTGTCAAAGCCGTACCACTTGAAGTCGGGCACATAACAGCGCTGAGGGGTAGCGTGATCTTCCACACGCGCAAAGGCCAGGCTAGCCTGTTCGACCAGTGGTTCGAGCTGAGGTGCAATAGTGCTATCAGCAACAGCTACTTCGAGCAACTGGCGCAAAGTAGTCCGTACAATCAGGGGGTTGTCAGCTATGGCTAAGGAAGCTACCAGGCGCTGTGCCTCATTGCGCACCAGGCGGTTACTGGAAGCAGGCAATTGCGCCAAAGCGTGTTTTAGCCCATTTACAGCCCAATGCCATTGCTGGATGTAGGGCCAGTTGCCGTAAATACCAATTAGATGATCAAGCGCCTGACGGCGCGTCAGGGGCATGATGCGATATAAGGTATCGGGCCATGCAGCTGGCCGAATACTGAAATAAAAAGGTGGTTTGTCCAACCCCAAGGTAGCAGCTGTCCGCAGGTATTGTCGCTCGGCATGTGCCATGCGTGCTGCACCTGCTTGTGTGGGCTCTTCAGGTAAAAATCGCAATACGGGATCACCTGGTGCCAAGGTACTAAGCCCATACACCACCATGGACAACACCCACAAGGTAAGCAAAGACAAAAACAGCCGCTGAAGCAAATACATCACATGCAAGGGTTTAGTATAAGCACCTGCACCAATTCAAACTCATCTTGTTCCCACTTCATAGCCACCTCAATTGCCCTTTCTACTTTTTATGTGCTAAAAATATCACTCCTCGACAGGTGGCACTGTTTCTCGGAGTTTGAAATGGGGTACGTAATAGCCGGGTTTGCGCGCCGTAGGTTGCGCTTCAAAGCGCTTGTGGATCACGATGCGCTCTTGAGGAATAAACAGGAAAATCTGCGGCTGCTCTTCATAAATGATGCGTTGCAACTCCTTGTACAACGCAAAAAGCTTGTCTTTTTCCAAGGTCACTTGAATCTGATCGAGCAAACTGTCGAGTCTTGGGTTATGCAAGCCAAATCGATTGAAGCCATCGGGGCGATCACTCGTAGAATGATAAAGTTGCTTAAGGTCGTCGTATGAAGTGGGATCTGTTGCAAAAGCTCCTGCTGCCAGCTCAAAGTTGCGCTGTACAAGTGCCTGGCGCAAGGCACTTACATCCTGGGGCAACACCTCGATGGCCACTCCTCCACGGCGCGCTTGTGCCTGCACCATAAGTGCCAGCTCTTCTGCAAACTTGCTCCCCGTATTGATGATAAATGACAACTCCAATTCAATACGTTGCCCGCCGAGTTCTTTGTCCACAATACCATTGCCATTGGTGTCGGTCCAACCCGCTTGGGCCAATAATGCGCGCGCCCGCTCCGGGTCATACGCGATAAAGGGCAATGAGCGATCGTAATAGGCCTTATCCGGATGGATCGGACCATTGATGCGTATGCCCAAGCCATTAAAAGCCTCATTGATTATTGCATCTACATCGACCAAATGTGCCAGTGCACGCCGCACACGCCGATCGCTCAATTTGGGTTGCTGCATATTCAGGTAAATAAAGTAGTAAATATTGGTAGGTGGAGTGAAAAAGTTATAGTGAGCAGCTACCTGAGGATCTTCACGCAAAGTGAGAAAATCTTGTACATCCATCTGGGCAGATACATCAAAGCCTTGCGTGCGTACAGCTAAAGTCGCTGCAGAAGCATCTGGAATCACTTTAAAGACAATGCGTTGAGGCCGTGCTACCAGCATAGGATATCGATCCGATAAAGCATCGCCCCACCAGTCGGTTTTCTTTTCCAATACCAAACGCTCGCTGCTTACCCACTCAACTAGTCGATAAGGGCCAGAGCCGACAATATGGCGCGGATCGCGCGCATACGTCACACTATTAAAGGCCTCTGCGAAGCGCATCAGCACAGTGTCAGCCTCCCAACGGCTCATCTGTGCTGGGTCGGTCAAGTCCGTGAGCACATAAGCGCGCATGAGGGAATCGGGGTCATATACGTACTCAGGCAATACAGTTACATTGCTCACTGCAGCTTCACCCAGAATGTATTTGCGATCAGTGAGAATAGTGAAACGCTTGGGGTTAGCTGGATCGACGCGCACCTGGCGCACCATCTCCAGATAAGGGCGCAATCGCTGAGCCTGGACATGTGGATTGAATAATGCCTTAAGGGAAAAATCTACATCGTAGCCCGTAATGGGGCGGCCATTGTCCCATACAGCTTCGTCGAGCAACTCAAATGTATAGGCCACGCCACCAGCCCATGGCCCGTCCAAAATTTCTTCACTTACTGGGCGTCCCTTGATAAGCACTGGATCGAGCTCTAAGGTCTCGGGGTTGAAATTCATCATGGGTTGGTGGGTCAACTCAAAGACTTGAAGTGCATATGCCGAGCTATAGGTCAGCGGGTTAAGCTTATCTACATCAGCCGGCAATCGCACGACTACTTCAAATCCATGTTGAGGCGTAGTAGTAGGCTCGTCGGTACAGGAAAACACACCGACGACAAAGAATAGGATCAGAAATCTTGGAATTCGCATTAACTTCGAATTGTTGAAGTGGCAAAATAGCACTTTCCCAGTTGTGCAGAGCAAATATCACAATTGAAAAATTGTCATGTGAAATTCTCAAGTACTTTTTACCGACACAAGGTATCCATCGCACAAAGGGGCAGGTAGGGCTTGGTTACTCACAAACAGCGATTCACGCTTATGTACACCATACTGATTGCTGGCGGCACGGGGCTAATAGGCACTCACCTAAGTACTTTTTTGCGCAAGCAAGGGCACGAAGTGCGATTATTATCGCGCCGGCCCCACCAAGTAGGCCATCTTCCTGCTTTTAAATGGGACATAACTAAACGCTACATTGATTTGGCAGCACTCAAAGGTGTCGACACGCTTATCAATTTAGCTGGAGCCAACATTGCCAACCGCCCTTGGACGAAAGGGCGCAAAGCTGAGCTTATTGCCAGCCGTGTAGCGGCCACGCGCTTATTGCGCGATGCCTTAAGCCGCCAAGATACCTTGCCCCAGCGCTACATTGCTGCTTCTGCTATCGGTTACTACGGCAATAGTGCCGACGAATGGGTAGATGAATGGAGCCAGCCACAGTCGGTTGGCTTTTTGAGCACGCTGGCCCAACAATGGGAGGCTGCTGCCGAGGAAATTGCTGCCTTAGGCATTCCTACAGCGCGCCTGCGCATCGGCATGGTACTGGCTCGCGAAGGGGGTACACTCAAACCCATGACCTTTTCGGCACGCTTGGGGTTAGCTCCCTACTTTGGCCGTGGCCAACAGTGGTTTAGCTGGATCCATGTGCACGACCTAGTGCACATGATCTATTACTTGATCGAACACCGCAGCGCTACAGGTCCCTGGAACGGCGTAAGTCCAAATCCTGTCCAATTAAAGGTTTTTGTCAAAACCCTAGCCCACGCACTGGGCCGTCCAGCAATCAGCCTTCCCATCCCTGCCAAGCTAATACGCCTAGCTATGGGGCAAATGGCCGATTTGCTACTGCATAGCACGCGCGTGTGCCCCCGCCGATGGCTGGAACAAACCGATTTCCAGTTTCAGCACCCGCTTTTAGAGCAAGCTTTGGCGCAGCTCTTTTCAAAGCCAAAAAACATTAGTGGCCTTGGCGCAATAGATGGTACACTGCCATAGTCATTGCCTGCACCCCTGCCTGGATCGTGGGCTCAGGCAGTGGTGCAAACTGTGCCGAGTGCAAGGAAGGTAGTACTGCTTCCCCACGTTGAGCTTGCTCAATCAAAACTGGATTGGCCGCACCAAGCCGAAACATAAAAATGGGCACACGAGGCTCAGTAAGGCCATAGCGGGCAAAGTCTTCGCCTACCATCTCGGGGTCGAGCTGCACTACGAGGCTGTCGCCAAATGCAGCGCGAAATACCTGGACGATTTCCTGCGTTAGTGAAGGATCATTGTACAATGCCGGCGTATGTTCAGCACGCACCTTGACCTGGGGCCATTGAGCTTGCGACAAACCTGCAGACATGGCCTCACCCTGACAGATGCGCTTGATCTTCTCGATCAAGGCCAAGCGCACTTCCTCTTTGTAAGAGCGCAAAGTAAGCTGCAACGCTACCTCATCGGGAATGACATTCCCCTTAGTACCGCCATGAATGGCACCGACAGTGAGTACTGCTGGCTCAATAGGCGATAGCTCTCGGCTCACAATTGTTTGCAAAGCCATAATAATCCGAGCTGACAACACGATCGGATCAATTGTCGTGTGTGGGTAGGCGCCATGGCCACCACGACCTCGTACCAGAATATCTACCATATCCACATTGGCCATCGCATAGCCCGGGCAATAGCCCAACGTGCCTGCTGGCAAATTGGAACTGACATGCAATGCCAACGCATAATCGGGATAGGGGAAACGTTCATAAAGCCCATCACCCAGCATCGCCTTTGCACCGCCACCGCGCTCTTCAGCTGGTTGGCCTATAAATACCAGTGTACCCGACCACTGATCCCGATGACGCGCCAAAGCACGAGCAGTTCCCAACCACACAGTCATGTGCACATCGTGGCCGCACGCGTGCATCACACCTACCTCCTTGCCTGCTTCGTCTTTCGTTCGTACCGTACTGGCATAGGGTAAACCGGTCGCCTCTACTACTGGCAATGCATCCATATCCGTACGCACCAAAATGACAGGACCTTCGCCATTGCGCAATACGCCCACGATGCCCGTGCCGCCTACCTGCTCTGTGACCTCAAATCCCAAAGTGCGCAACTCCTGCGCCAAACGAGCTGCCGTCTGATATTCGTAAAAGGAAAGTTCAGGATGTGCATGCAGCTCTTTGTACACCCCTTCCAGCCATGGATAATCTTCACGTACAGCCTCACTGAGCCATTCAGGCACCTGAGCTACGACACCTAAACCTCCTATCAACCAAACGATCACTGCTAGCATTGTCCGCATAATTGCTCGAGTTTTCCAGTTATGTAAAGGGCCAAAAGATAAGCGTCTCGTGCCAGTTAGCAAGAAGTAAAAAGATATTTTTGCCCATATGCACTTATCTGCCTGTCTCATGTCTTTGCTCTGAAGCGCGATTGGCCAATTGAGGCTATTTTTGGTACACAACACTGCTATATGAAAAAAGAAAAGGAAAAAAGCCGCGAACTGGATCAGCTCGACCTAACGATCCTATCTAAGCTCATGCTCGATGCTACTCGTCCCTATACGGAAATTGCCCGCGAGCTATACGTGTCAAGTGGCACTATTCATGTACGTATGCGTAAAATGGAAGAAATGGGCGTAGTGAAAGGTGCCCATTTAGTGATAGACTACGAGAAATTGGGATATGACATCGTCGCTTTCTTAGGCATATACCTAGATAAGAGCTCATTGTACGACGAAGTGGCAGACCAATTGGCCCAGATCCCTGAAATTGTCTCGGCACACTACACTACAGGCATCTATAACATCTTTGCTAAGATTGTGTGCCGAGATACGACGCACTTGCGCGAAGTACTACACGACAAGATTCAAAAAATAGCAGGTATTCAGCGCACGGAGACATTCATTTCCCTACTGGAAAGCATTGACCGCCCAGTAGACATTCTAGGCCGAAAGAACAACGAAAAAGCCGATTAAGCGTTCCTTCACTACCCCCTTGGCAAGATTTCTGAACACGCTAAATGAAATATTGGCCTTTTCCCAATAGCTCAGTGGGCTTTTATGCAACAGCAAAAGACATACCGACACCCCAGACAAACTCTACACGGATGGCACGTGTGTAGTTTGCTGAGGCTATGGCTCATGTGGATTGCGTGGGGGCTGTCTCATGGTCTTTGGGCACAGCCGGGAAATTATACCGGATACCGGCTCTACGTAAAAGATATTGCAGTAGTTAAACGCACTTCTACAGCTATCAAGCTCAAATACACCTTAGTCAATACAGGCAGCCAGCCAATTGATTTATCTCGAACGGATCAAGCGCATTGGGTAACGATCAACTTTGACCCTAGCTTCTTCGAAGCCCACTTAGGTGGGTATCGCAATCAATTCAGAAAATCCCTTTTCGGCCAGCGCCTCAGCTTAGCTCCTGGGCAAACTACAGGGCGCCGTACGCTCACTTTACAGCTTTTCGAACCACCATTAACAAAAAAAGAGGACAATAACTCCAAAAAGGATGCTCCTAAAAAACCGCAGGTGTTATTTTCGGCAAAAGGTGGCGAAGGCTATCGCACCCATGACTCGCTGCAGCGATCAGAGCTACCATGCGCCGATCTAACATTCACATCGGCACAAATCGTCGAAGCTGACAAGCGCTGGATCAAAGTAGCTTTTACCCTTACCAACCAAGGTGTAGGCCCAGCTATACTCAAAGGAAAGCGAGCCGATGGCGCCGATGGAGTACGCGTAGCAGCTTATGTGTCGGGCGTTCCTCAGCTAACGCGTGGTGCCATCTTGATTGGCGAACAGCTCATGCATGGCCCCACTACATCTAAGGACCACTTGGCTCCTGGCGAAAGCTTGAGTGGCACCTTCCGCCTCGACGGCCGCGCCCGTACGCGCTATCTCAACGTACTCATTCTACAGTTGCAAACTTTCGGACTGCGCGAATGTGATCAGACTAACAACACCATGCACCTACTACTGGACGAATAAAGGCTGGTACAGCTCATAAGTAGCCCCGCAACCAATAGACCCAATAGCCTACCCACTCATTACACAGCAGCGTCCAACGATGCAAGTCCATAGGATTGGGCCACAGCCACATATAAGGCGACCAACCCCAACGCTCGCTCATATAGTCCACAGGATAAGGTCGTACCTGTAGCCCTACTTTGCGAAAGCAAGCCTCGGCACGTGGCATATGCCAGGCCGAAGTGACCAGCAGATGAGGCTGTTGCCCAAGGCCCAGGCTGTCTAGTAGTGCTTTGGAATACAAGGCATTCTCATACGTATTGCGCGAGCGCCCTTCCACAATAATATCGCTACGCGCTACGCCTACAAGGGTCAGCCAACGCACTACATCCCGTGCTTCGCTATACGATTGGTTAAAGGGGTTGCCCGATCCGCCCGTCAATAGCAGCTTCTGTACACGCCCTTGGAAGTACAGCTCGAGTGCCTGGGTGAGCCGATTGGCGTTCCACGAGAAATTATATCGATCGGCCTGTGGCTCAATATGAGGATTGGAATAACCGCCCAATACGATGGCAATTTGATAGGGTGGTACAAGCTCACTGGAGGCCACAGCATCGGGTTCCCACCATCGCACCACTGCATTGAAGAGCGCATGGTTCGACAAGGCGACCAACAACCACACGCCGAGCTGAAGTGTGCGCCGCCGCCACCGTTGAGTTTTGGCAAAAGCCGAGAAAACCAACAGGCCCACAATCCAGTTCATGGGCTTGACCAAAAAATTGAGCATCTTGGAAAGAATGAAAAACATATTTCTTTGTTTTGTACTGATTAACCAATACAATAAATATGAAACAGCTCGTTTTTGCTACCGCTAATGCACACAAGATAGCGGAAGTCAATCGCCTACTCCAAGGGCTGTACGAAGTAGTGCCTATGCATGTATTGGGCATCACGGAAGACATCCCCGAAACAGCCGATACTCTGCAAGGCAACGCGCTGCTCAAAGCACAGTACGTGCATCAGCGCCTGGGTATCGACTGTTTTGCCGAGGATACCGGCTTAGAAGTAGAGGTACTCAACGGAGCTCCCGGCGTATACTCGGCTCGATACGCAGGGCCTCACAACGATGCCCAAGCCAACATGCGCAAACTACTCGATGCCTTGAAAGGATGCGATAATCGCCGTGCTCGCTTTCGCACGGTTATTGTACTGATCTATAAAGGGCAAACGCAGCTGTTCGAAGGCATTGTACCCGGTCACATTGCCCAAGTGCCCGCCGGCACCAATGGTTTTGGCTACGATCCCATCTTCGTGCCACAAGGTTATGACCGTACCTTCGCGCAAATGAGCACAGCCCAAAAGAACGCCATCAGCCATAGGTCCAAAGCTATCGCCCGATTGGTCGATTTTTTGAAAAAACAGCCCTGAATACCTCGACAACAGCAACAACTCTGGAGTTGCAACGGAAATAGTACTAATTTAGCGACAGCTGCCTACGCAAATAGGTCGATTTATGGATGCTCAGGCCTTTTCAGAAATACTCAGGCAACGCGACAAGCTTTTTAAAATCTCTTGGGAAGCACTCAAGAGTTTGTCACAACAATATCCATACAGCCCACACTTGTGGCTACTCATGCTTGAAAAAGCACGACTCGAACAACGCCCTGACTACCAAGTCTTGCTCGAGCAATTAGCCGCCCGCACTTTCGACCGGCCATTCCTCTATCGCTATCTCAAACACGTACAGCTCACGGCCGAGTCGTACAACCACTATCAAATTGCCGAAGATTATCTCGAGTTGCTAGACCTCAATGAACTAGACAAATCACTACACGATGACGAGGCATCGCCCCAAAAAAATAGCGATGTATTGCAGCAAATGGCCATTTCACCTCCCGATTATCCCGTCGATGAAGGGGAAAGATTTAGCTCACTTGAGGAAGTATTCAATTTTCCACCCCAAAGCCAGCTCCTTCAGTCCACCAGTCCTGATGATCACAACCAAGCGGAACAAACAACTTCAGCCAATGAGACTGCTTTGGAGCATACTACGGATCCACTAAGCGAAGAAAAAAAACATGTGCTCAGTCTAGATGAGTTACTTGCAGAACTCCCCGAAACTATAGGTGGGGAAAAAGCTGAAAAAAGTAATCGTACCTCTTCCCCTTCCTCACAAGAAGCAGACATTCTCCCTCCAGCACCAACAAATAGCGCTCATCCTCAAGCCACACTGCCCCAAGATTTCACTCCATACAACTGGGCCCTACACGGACAACTGGCTGCCGCCGCAGTAGCTACCGCTCAACGCATATGGCAGTGGCTACAACTACAACAGCCCACACCTGATGTACCACCACAGAAGCCTCATCGAACCACTCCATCACCTTATGTAGCCCCGCTAAAGCGCCATGAACTATCCAGCTGGCAGCAACTTATCCGCGCACAGCCACGCCATTTATTCATCGCACCCGACTCACCTGTCGAACACCCACCAATAAGGCATGCATCAGATAAAAAGAAGAAGAAAAAAAAGACCTCTGAGCCCGAATACATTGCCCAGCGCAGTTTGGAAACGCCCAAGGATGTGGTATCAGAACCGCTGGCCCGGGTGCTGGAACAACAAGGCCACTATGAGCAAGCCATTACTATGTACGAGCGGTTGTGTTTGAAATATCCGGAGAAAAGTGATTTCTTTGCACGCAAAATTGAAGCCCTGAAGAAAAAGCTGTAATCCAAATGGTTGTCATCACAGTTCTCATTGCACTAATTGCTGTACTGCTCATTGGTGCTATCCTCATTCAAAATCCCAAAGGTGGTGGGGTCGATGCCACTTTTGGCGGTGCCCAGGCCAACCAGATGTTTGGTGCTGCCAAATCGGCTGACTTCATTGAAAAAGTTACGTGGTACTTGGCTATCGCGCTTTTAGTACTCTGCATTGTAGCTGCTCTTATGGCCGGTGGTGGTACTGCTGAGACACCTCTGCTCACTCAGTGAGCTTACTGTCAATTCTTTGGCTACACGATGCACACAGGTACGCCAGCCCGATGGAACGCGCTCCATGGGGCTGGCGGTTTTTCTTTTTCACACTTGGGCTTTTACCACATTTAATGCACACCGGAAGGTATGCTGTCGGTGCGCAAGCTATCCACTTTGCGAATGATGCGTTCTTCCAACACCTGTCCCTTCCTCAGCCGCTCGAGGTGCTCCTTTTTGCGCGCTTCAGCCAGCTGCGCCACCAGCTCCTTGACACGCAATGGTTTGCCCGACAAATGGCGGTGCCAAGTTACGATCATAAAGCGCACCATATCGTCGGGGTGCCCCAGGCCTAACTGCCTCAAATAGTGCTCAAAACGCGACCCCTCGTAAAAGGCCCAGTTGACCATCATCCACCTTCCAAGACTGAAAAAGAGCTTGCGCCAAGCTGTATCTTCATCAACCGACAATAGTTTTTGCTTGCTACGCGCAGTAGTCGCTTCGTCCAACACGCGAAATGCATCGTACAAATCGCGGGGAATGTATACGTCGAACAAATAGGCCTGCTTGATACGCCACTCGTATTGCTTGAGATATTCCTCATACGTGTTGGGTGGACGTTCATAGGGGTGCTCCTGCGCGTTAATTCCCCAACATCCAATAAAAGAGCACAGCAAACACCATAGCAATTTTGTCATACCAGCCTATTTTTTTGTTCAAACGCTCATCGCTCAATTCAATCATGCATGAATGCAATCAAAAATTCATTACATTTGAATGCTTTTTTGCGTACTATTCTTGTTTGCTGCTGCCGATCAATCCACCATCTACCAAGCTTAGGTTAACGATGAAGCATGTACTTTTGTATCTATTAGCATGGGTATGGCTACTTTTATACGCATGTAGACAACAAGAAGCACCCAACTTGCCTCCTCCACTGTTTGAATTTGTATCGCCTCAAGAAAGTGGCATTGACTTCGTCAACCGCATAAAAGAAAACTTTCACACCAATATAGTCACCTATTCCTACATGTATAACGGTGGCGGAGTAGCCATCTTGGACTACGACAAAAACCAATGGCCCGATATTTTTTTCGTAGGTACGCAACAGTCATGTAGGCTATACCGCAACAAAGGTAATTGGCAATTTGAGGATGTCACCATGCAAGCGGGCATATCAGCCTCTGAAGGTATCAAAACTGGCGTTGCCATAGCCGACGTCAATGCCGATGGCTGGCCAGACATCTATGTATGCAGAACTGGTCTCGAGCCATCAGCCCAACGGACCAACCTACTCTTTATCAACCAAGGTGATGGCACCTTCCGAGAAGAAGCAGGGCCCCGTGGACTCGCAGACGGCGCTGCCTCCAATCACGCTAATTTCTTTGACTATGATCTGGATGGCGACTTAGATTGCTATGTGCTCAATCATCCCGTCGCTTTTTCAGAAGTAAATAAGGTAAACGTCATATCTACCGATAGTGGCTATCAACGCATTTCTACCCCTCGCTCGCTCTATGATACGGACAGGCTCTATCGCAATAACGGCGACGGCACCTTCACCGACGTAAGCCAACAAGCTGGCATATGGAATCGCGCCTGGGGGCTTAGTGTCATCGTCAGTGATTTCAACACCGACGGCTGGCCCGATATATTCGTCGGTAATGACTACATAGAACCCGACTACTTGTATATCAACAACGGTGATGGCACCTTCACCGACCGCCTAAATGAATACTTTCGACATACCAGCAATCACACGATGGGAGTGGACATCGCTGATTGCAATAACGATGGCTGGCCCGATATAGCTGCCTTAGACATGATCGCCGAAGACAATCGTCGCCAAAAACTCCTCATGACTACCATGCTACTGGACCGATACACTTCCCTGATCAAGTTTGGATATGGCAGCCAACTCATGCGCAACACCCTGCAAATCAACACACTTGGCAGATTTTGCGAAACGGGATTACTCGCAGGCATTGCCCATACCGATTGGAGCTGGGCAGTACTCTTCTGTGATTTTGACAACGACAGGTGGAAGGACTTATTTATCACCAATGGATACCGAAGAGATGTAACCAATCTAGATTATCTCAACTATACTGTAGATTCAATCAACCGAACGGGTGGGATCTCTCCTCAGCGATTTAGCTCTATCGACGAATTTCTCCAGCTCATTCCATCCGAGCCCTTACCTAACTACGTGTTTCGCAATAGAGGAGATCTTACATTTGAAAACGCAACTAAAGTATGGGGGCTTTTCGATCACCCCTCTTTTTCAAATGGAGCTGCCTGGGCCGATCTGGACCGAGATGGCGATCTCGACCTTGTAGTCAACAATATCGACATGCCTGCTTTTCTCATGCGCAACCATGCCACCCAACAAACCGAACACCACTATCTACAAGTACAACTACAAGGGAAAGCGCCAAACCCCCAAGCCATAGGAGCTGCCGTAGCCATCTACACCGCCGATGAGATGCAGTACCAGGAACTCACACCTATACGAGGGTTTCTGTCGTCTGTACAGCACTTGCTCCACTTTGGGTTAGGATCTCATACCCAAGTTGATCGCCTGGAAGTACGTTGGCCCGATGGCACAGTAGAGGTATGGGCTCACATCCCCGCTGATACCTGTATCGTACTTTCCTATGGTGCAGGCCAGCGCATAGCTGCTACTCAGTTTCTAACAGCTCGCCAACCCGACAGCACACACCATCTCTTCCGAAAAGCAACCCTTCCAGGCCTAGCTTTCACTCATGTAGAAAATGAATTTCAAGATTTTGATCGGCAGCGCCTTATGACGCGAAAAGTGTCGACAGAAGGGCCGCGATTGGCCAAAGCCGATATAAATGGCGATGACCTAGACGACTTGTTCATCGGTGGAGCGGTAGGTCAAGCTGCTGCTATCTGGCTGCAACAACCCAATGGTACCTTCAAGTACAGCCCGCAACCAGCTTTGCAACAACACGCTGCCCACGAAGATGTAGGTGCCTGCTTTTTCGATGCCGATAGCGACGGCGACTTGGACTTGTACGTGGTTAGTGGTGGCAACGCTTTTGAAGCCAATCACCCACTGTACCAGGATCGCCTCTATCTCAATGATGGATCGGGGCATTTCACCCACGCTGCTCACGCCCTTCCCCGCATGCCCACAAGCGGCAGTATTGCCATAGCATATGACTACGACCAAGATGGTGACATAGACTTATTGGTCGGAGGACGCGTAGTGCCCGGTGCCTGGCCCCAAGCCCCCCAAAGCTATGTACTGGAAAACAAAAATGGCCAGTTCGAAGTAGCCACTTACAAAGTCGCACCCCAATTTCAACAGATAGGCATGGTCACAGACATAGACCTCGCTGACTTGAACGGCGATGGAACAGATGAGTGGATCGTAGTGGGCGAATGGATGCCCATCCAGGTGTTTCAAAAGCAGAACAACCGATACACTTTGGCTACCGAGACCTTCGGCTTAGCTCACACAGCAGGTTGGTGGAACTGCGTCACCCTCACCGACTTGGACAACGACGGCGACATCGATATAGCCGCTGGAAACTTGGGCCTCAACCATCGCTACCCCGCTTCACATACCCATCCCTTGCGCCTCTACGTACGCGATTTTGACCACAACGGCCAAATCGATCCTATCCTCGTTTGGTTCATGGACGGCGCGTGGCGCCCAGTGGCCTTGCGCGATAACCTCATGAAACAAATACCTAGTATCAAGAAAAAATTTCCCAGATACACTGGCTATGCTCAAGCTGATATCTACGACTTGTTTGCCGAAAGGGAATGGCAACAAGCTCAATTGCTCGAAACACACACCTTTGCTAACTCGATATTCCGAAATCAGAATGGACAATTTACCCAAGAACTATTGCCACCTCCCGCTCAAGTAGCGCCTATATACGATATGCTCGCTAAAGACTTCAATGGCGATAGTTATATAGATCTACTTACCGCCGGCAACTTTTTCGGTATGGAAGTAGAAACTGGTCCTCTCGATGCCTCCGACGGTCTCCTTTTACTAGGTACATCTACCGGTCAGTACCATCCCCTTATGCCTATGCACAGTGGCTTTTTAGCCGATGGAGAAGTACGTGACCTACTACTCCTCAACATGCAGCTGAAACAGTTTATTGTGGTTGCCAACAACAACGCTCCTTTGCAAGTGTTTGAATGGCTGACAGATAATGTGTGGCAATAATACGCCAAGATATATGCAGCTTTTTATCTCACACCCCCTCCTGCATGGCAAGCAAAATTGTGCACTCCGCACTCAACTTGTATACATAGCTAATAGATATCTTACATAGCATCTCAATGCTGGCCCAATAGACGCTTATTGAAGACTAGGCAACTATTTAAGTATTTAACGCAAAAACTTTTTGGCTAGCGGCTGCGTATGAAATGCAACGTACACCTAATGGATTGATTTTTGATATGTCGCTTTCATAAAAAATATTGCATGTAAAAAGCCCATTATTTACATTTGCGCAAAAATGTGAACAAATAAAACTATTAACTAAAATACCCGAGTTACACCAATTTTAATTTTAAAAAAAGTAAAAACTTCAAAGATTAATTAGGAAACAACAAAAAATCAAGTAACATGTACTGGACACTTGAATTAGCGCATCACCTCGAAGACGCTCCCTGGCCCGCTACGCGGGATGAACTAATCGACTATGCCGTTCGATCGGGAGCACCTCTTGAAGTGATCGAGAACCTACAAGAGATGGAAGACGAAGGGGAAGTATACGAAAGTATTGAAGACATTTGGCCCGATTACCCCAGAAAAGACGATTTCCTGTTCAACGAAGACGAATATTGACTGTAGCTTGTGACAACAACACAAAAACAACCAGCAAGGTGATATACCTTGCTGGTTGTTTTTGTATAAATATCCCATCAGTTTGGTATAAACCAACTACACTACATGCCCATCGTCTGCCTACCTTTGAGGGCAAGTTTTTCACCCAAACAAGCCTTAAACGACAAAAACATATGCTCTATCTCAAATTTGCCTTTGCCTTAGCACTTGTTGCTAGTCTTGTGCTCATGAATGTGCAGGAACGCACAAAAGAGAAATAGCGCTGTCTTGTACCCTATTAATCAAACACTCACCCCGCTAAACTAAAATTCGTGTTACCTGCATAAACCATCTGCAAACAATCGTTTTACCCGCAGTTATTGCCTGCGGGTTTTTTTATGGCTTTTCATGGGGAAAGTTGAGGTTATCCCATAGATGATGCACTAAGGAATTCTATCTTTTGGGCTGAAAACGAAAAATCAGCCCATTATGAGTATTTCTGCCCTTGACTGGGGAATTATCCTCGCCTTTTTCATTTTATCGCTATTCATCGGGTTGCTCGTATCGCGTCGTGCTGGCCGCAATGCTTCCGAATATTTTCTGTCGGGGCGCAATATGCCTTGGTGGCTGTTGGGCATCTCTATGGTAGCGACGACTTTTTCGGCCGATACCCCCAACTTGGTAACTGATATTGTGCGCAAAAATGGCGTAGCAGGTAATTGGGTGTGGTGGGCCTTTTTACTCACAGGCATGCTCACCGTATTCATCTATGCGCGTCTGTGGCGCCGTTCGGGTGTATTTACCGACTTGGAGTTTTACGAACTGAGGTACAGTGGAAAGACAGCCATCTTCTTGCGAGGCTTTCGTGCCTTGTATTTGGGCTTTTTTTTCAATGTGATGATCATGGCCACCGTTTGCCTAGCTGCCATTAAAATTGGTGGCGTGTTGTTGGGCATAGATCCCGTGCCACTTATGCTGGCTGCCTCGCTCATCACAGTAGTCTATTCGGCCTTGGGTGGCCTGAGGGGTGTAATCATCACTGATTTTTTTCAATTCATTATCGCCATGATTGGCGCAATAGGTGCTGCAATAGTCGTTTTGGGGCTACCCGAGGTGAATGGCATGAAAGGGCTATTGAGCCATCCTTCCATACAGTACAAACTGGCACTCATTCCCGATCCTAGCGATCTCAATGTATTCATTCCATTGTTTTTAATTCCACTTGCCGTTCAATGGTGGTCGGTATGGTACCCAGGGGCAGAGCCTGGAGGAGGTGGCTACATTGCACAGAGGATGCTGGCTGCAAAAGACGAGCGCCATGCTACTGCAGCCACACTATTGTTCAACATCGTGCACTATGCCGTACGGCCTTGGCCATGGATTATCGTGGCATTGGCTTCTTTAGTAGTCTTTCCCGATCACGAAGCACTCAAGGCTGCTTTTCCCCATGTAGATACCGATATTGTAGCCGATGACCTGGCCTACCCCGCAATGCTCACTTTTTTGCCGAAAGGCTTGATGGGTATTGCAGTGGCCTCCCTTATTGCAGCCTTCATGTCCACTATTTCTACCCATCTCAATTGGGGAAGTTCCTACATCGTGCACGATTGGTACCAGCGCTTTGTTCGGCCTCAGGCTAACGAACGAGAGTTGGTCACGGTAGGGCGTATCAGTACGGTGTTGCTCATGTTTTTTGCCGCGGCATTTGCACTATGGCTTGAAAGTGCCTTCGAGGCTTTCAAAATACTGTTGCAAATTGGTGCAGGTACAGGGCTTATCTTCATTCTCAGATGGTTTTGGTGGCGAGTCAATGCCTATAGCGAGCTGGCGGGGATGATCATATCATTCGTCGTAGCTATATACCTGGAAGTGATCCACGAACGCATGGGGCTTGTACCCATAGCACCGTGGGGCAAATTGCTGATAGGCGTAGCCATCACCACCGCTGGATGGCTCTTGGTGACTTTTCTCACTAGACCTACCCACTACGATCGTTTGCTCGACTTTTACAAACGCATTCGCCCAGCAAGTGCAGGGTGGTCTGCGTTCATTAGCCAAGCCCTACAACGAGGCGATTTGCAACCCCAAGATATCAGCCCAGGACGCCTTACGCTTCAGATAAGCTGTATGTTGGCAGGGACGATCATGGTATATGCAGTGCTTTTTGGCACCGGCTTTATTATTTACGGACGTGTGTCACCAGCTCTTTTGGCTTTTGCCATAGCTGCGCTGGCCGCAGTCTACCTCATACGCGCATGGCGCAAACTCGACTTTGAAACTAGGCGTTGAAACTACTGCAAGGGGTAGTTTTGTTACCTTTGTCCTGAATTTGGCTACAGCCAAAACAAGCACAGAAAGTAAGGGTTATATAACTACATAGAAACCTATTGAACTTAATAAATAAATTGCGTCGCTATGGCTATCATGATCACTGATGAATGCATCAATTGCGGTGCATGCGAACCCGAATGCCCTAACAACGCCATCTATGAAGGAGGAGTAGAATGGGCCATTTCCGATGGCACTTCTGTCTCTGGGGCATTCACTCTGATGGATGGTCGCCTGATAGATGCCGAAGAGCGCCAGCCACCACTCTCGGAAGACTATTACTACATAGTGCCTGATAAATGCACAGAATGCAAGGGCTTTCATGAAGAGCCACAATGTGCAGCTGTATGCCCTGTAGACTGCTGCGTACCTGATCCTGAACACGTGGAAACAGAGGAACAATTATTGCTCAAGAAAGAGAAGCTCCATCTATAAATCACGATCACTTCCTCTGCTCGTAGGTTGTTGGCAAAGAAATTTTCATAGCTTCAAGGTGGGCCTGTTTTGCTCCGTGCATGCAGGCCCTTATTTTATTGTCTGCCTAACGGCAAAATGATCAAGTACCCCTGCCTTTATTATTGTTTTACATTATGGTCATATGTTTCACACAATCTTAACCTACCATTAAATCACTATTTACCGCTTGAAGTGAGCTTTGCATGCGTCGAGCACAAGCAAGACCAAAGATCAAAACCAACTAAAAACTTTTGTCATGCGCGTCGTATGGATTGTTGCCATGCTCTTCGGAGTCTTGACCTTCCTACAAGGGCAGAATACCATTATAATCAAGGACAGTGACCTACAGGGCGGTCAGACCTACACTTGGACCAATGACTACATCTATCTATTGGACGGTTTTGTATACTTGGAAGCAGGTGGTGTATTGTATATCGAGCCCGGCACTGTGATCAAGGGGCTTGAGATCCCTTCTTCCAACGACCTGGCCAGCGCACTAATCATCACGCGAGGAGCACAAATTTACGCTGAAGGCACACCCAACGCACCTATTGTTTTCACTGCTGAGCTTGACGATCCCAATGACCCTGACGACCTGAGCCCTACAGATCGTGGCTTATGGGGTGGAGTCATCATCCTGGGCAAGGGCCGCATAACTGATCAAACTCCTGAAAAGGGAATAGAGGGGCTGCCTGCTGACGAGTTGCGTGCCCGCTATGGAGGTAGTGATGATTCTGACAACTCGGGAATATTGCGCTACGTGTCGATTCGCCATGGTGGTGCAGAGCTTGCACCAGGCAACGAGATCAATGGGCTGACGCTAGGGGCTGTAGGGAGCGGCACCACTATCGAATACGTGGAAGTCATTGCCAACCAAGATGACGGCATTGAGCTTTTTGGTGGCACCGTCAATCTCAAATATGCCGTAGTGGCCTTCTGCGGTGACGACTCGTTTGATTACGATACAGGCTGGCGCGGAAAAGGACAGTTCTGGCTGTCGCTGCAAGGCTTCGACGCAGGCGACAATGGCGGCGAACACGATGGCGCCAAACCCGACGATAATGAACCTACGTCTAATCCGATCATCTTTAACGCTACTTACATTGGCTGTGGCGTAGGCAGCCCTGCTAAAAACGAACACGCTCTCCTAATGCGCGATGGCACAGCCGGCACTTACGCCAATAGCATCTTCACCGATTTTGCTAACTACGCACTTCAGGTAGAAGACCGCGCCAATGGATTGGACAGCTATCAACGGCTCGAGTTGGGGCAGCTCCAAATACGCAACAACCTCTGGTGGCAATTTGGCGAAGGCGACCAGCCCAACTGTGGCGAAAACGGCATTTTTAACGCCACCGACGATGCTGAAGACCCCAATTGCCAAAGCCTGGTCGATTCTTTTCAGGTATGGCAAAACCTCATTACCGATCCCTTGTTAACCAGCATTAGTCGTACGACAAATGGCCAGTTCGATCCGCGAGCACTACCCACCGGGCCAGCCTATAGCACACCCATGGCTACTTACCCTGCCGATCCCTTTTTCACTCCTGTAATGTTTAAGGGCGCTTTCTGCAGCCAAGGCGTATGGATTCAGGGATGGACTGCCCTGGCTCAGTACGGCCTGCTTGACCCCAATATACCCTTCAACGACACGCAAAGTTGTGAATCCGTCACGGCTACTACCGAAGCGACACCCGCACAACCCTACTTCGTACAGCTGCACAATACGCCTAACCCTACAAATACCCATACTACATTCCACTTCACATTGCCTTATTTGGCACGCACCACCCTCAAGTTATACGACGCACACGGGCAATGCGTACAGGTAATCTTGCCCACTACGCAGCTCAAAGCAGGTACCTACCAATTTAATTCCTCCATCAGTCATCTACCCGCAGGTACTTATTTCTACACGCTGGAAGTCAATGGGCACAGGTACACGCGCCAGCTGATCAAACGCTAAAACACACCACTTAACAGACAAACACACACCATTGCTGGATTGAATTTTTAACAGACGAATAGCCAAAACAATGCTTAAGATAAAAAAATACATCCTCACTTCAGCACTCTTATGGGCTGTCAGTATTAGTACGAGTGGATGGGCCCAAAACGGTACGATACGCGGAAAAGTCATCGACAAGTCGACAGGTGAAGTGCTGATGTTTGCCAACGTCATGGTAGTGGGGAGCAACCCACCCATTGGTACCGAAACTGATCTAGATGGCACTTTTCAGCTAAGCCTGCCAGCGGGCACCTACGATCTACAAGCATCTTATCTGGGCTTCCCCGATATGGTGATACAGGGCGTACAAGTAACTGCTCATGCAGTCACAGTATTGGATTTTTTGCTCGAGGCCCAAGCACAAGAACTCGAAGTGGTAGAAATATCTGCTGAACGCGTCAATCGTTCGGAGGTTGCACTTATTGCACTGCGCAAAAAAGCACCTGGCGTCACCGACAACCTCTCGGCTCAAGAGATGGCGCGATATGGCAGCGCCAATGCAGCTGAAAGCATGAAGCGCATCACAGGAGCTTCTGTACAAGAAGGGCGATACATTGTCGTCAGAGGGTTGGGCGACCGCTATTCCAGCGCGCAACTCAATGGCATGCCCTTACCCAGCAATGACCCATACCGCAACAGCATGCAGCTCGACCTTATACCTGCCAATTTGCTCGACAACATCATTACCTCAAAGACCTTCACGCCCGATATGCCAGGCAATTTTACAGGAGGCAATGTCAATCTACATACCAGGAGCTTTCCCGAAACACGCACCCTACAAGCCGGCTTTAGCATGGCGTACAACACGCAAAGTAGCCTGCGCAACGACTTGCTCACTCATAGAGGTGGTCCTTGGGACTGGCTCGGCTTCGACGACGGCACGCGCCAACTGCCCTCCATCTTTCGAGATCCACAAGTACTCCAACAACTCACCCCCAGTCTCTACATTCGCGCGCGAAGCAAAGCACAAACTGCTGCGCTACTCGACCAAACAAGTAAAGCTCTCAACCCCCAAATGACGCCTACCACCACTACTAGCCCACCCGACTATGGCTTTCACTTTAGCATGGGCAACCAGTACAAGCTATGGGGGCATCCGTTGGGCGTATGGGCAGGCACGCGCCTCAAGCGCAGCTTTCGCGCATATCGAGATGGCATCATGGCATATGAAGAACTCACCGATCCTGGTAGCGAGGCCCTCAACACTTACTACCGGCTGCGCGCAGCCCAAAGTGTAGACAATCCGCAAGTGGGCGCCATGGCAGGATGGGCATACAAAATGGGCAGTAGCCAAAAGCTCAGTTATATCGTCCTGTACAACCACGACACGGAAAAGGTAAGTCGCATGCTCTACGGTGCCTATCCGGGCATTATCTCTGGTGGGGGTATCTTTGAGTCGCGTGCACTACTATTTCGCGCCCGCAGTTTGTTAAGTCAGCAACTGGCAGGCGAGCACGTGTTGGGCCCTGCCGGTGCGCGGGTGGCATGGGGGCTTGCTACGGTATTGGCGCAGCAAGACGAACCCGACTTTCGGCAGTTCGCCAACACGTATAAAATACAACCCAATGGCGATACGCTCTTTTTCATCTCCCCAGCTGAATACGACTTGCCTTACCACTTTTTCCGTGCCCTTAAAGACCGGCAACGCGTAGCTAAAGCCGATCTAATTATCCCCTTTGATCAAGAGAAAAACTCACAGAACCGAGTACAAATAGGTATCCTCTACCGCAGCAAGCAACGCACCTTCACCGACAACGTGCTCCAAATACGCAATAACTCGCCTTATGCCGCCGACTACAACGGTGATCCCACGTTCTGGTTTGGCCCTGAAAACGTAGGCATCATCGGCTACGACTCCACGCTCATGCGATACCAATCAGGACTATACGTAATCAACGACCGAAAAAGCTCCAATCAAAACAGCTACCAAGGCACGACGCGTATTGCTGCGGCCTATGCCATGGTCGACTTCAACACAGGGCCGTGGCGCCTCATTGGGGGGCTGCGCACCGAATATACCGACATTCGCGTAGCCAGCCGCGACACAGCCCTGCCTGCTGGACAAATCCAACAACTCGACTGGCTGCCCGCCTTTAATCTCGTCTATCAGCTCACCGACCAGATGAACCTACGTGCATCCTTCACACAGACTTTAGCACGCCCCAACATGCGCGAACTCGCCCCCTTTACCTCTTTCGATTTCATCGGAGGCTTCCGCATTACGGGCAACCCAACCCTACAACGCACGTTGGTGAAAAACTTCGACTTGCGCTGGGAAATGCTTCCACGGATGGGCGAGCTCGTAGCAATAAGTGCTTACTACAAATGGTTTGCTAATCCCATAGGCCAAGCCTTTATCCCCGAAGCCTCTAACCCTGAAATCAAATACGTCAATGTATCAGACGCGCAGGTATATGGCATCGAACTCGAGCTGCGCAAAAAGCTAGACGTAATAGCAGAAGTACTCAAAAAATGGCGCTTTCAAAGCAACTTTAGCTATATCCACTCCTCAATGGCCATTCCTGAATCCGAATTGGCCATAGTGCGCCAGTTCAATCCCGAAAAAGGCAGCACACGCCCCTTCCCTGGCCAGTCACCTTGGCTCATCAATGTGGGGTTAAGCTACCTCGCCCCAGATCGCACACTCGATGCCACGCTCTCATTCAACATGTATGGACCTCGTCTGTCAGCTATTAGTGAGGGGAAAGACCCCGATGTGTACGAACGCCCCTTCCCGTTACTCGACTTTTCGCTTAGCAAAGGCATCAACGATCAGCTCCATTTTCGCCTCACTGCCTCCAACTTGCTCAACGCCTCATTTCGGAAAGTGATGAGTTACAAAGGAAAGGAATACCTAATCGAACAGTACCAACCTGGCACTACCTTTTCATTGGGATTCAATTACACGCTTTGATTTTTGATTTGTGGCTATTGCTAAAACAAGGCCGAAGCGCCTTCGGCCTTTGCCACTTTTCCACACAACAGATATGCCGTTTTTCCCAGGTGGGCTAATATACTCAAGTTTCGGTAGTCAAAAGCAATTGATTCAAATTAAAGATTTTCAGTATTTCGTTGTCCTTTAGAACTACTGAGACTATCTTCTTTTTTTACATTTACATCTATACCCAAACTGAAATGGTTT
>JALSGS010000055.1 GCA_026982695.1 Saprospiraceae bacterium | reverse complement strand
TGGCCGAACAGGCGGCGCGCGAAATGGGCCAAAACCCCGATGAATTGGAAAGCCTCAGCGAGCTGGCTAAGCGAAAAGCCGAAGACCTAATGCGCAAGCTAAGTGGTAGAGAAAAAAGCGAATTTGCCGACTCGCCACACGATACAGGGCCATCCACCCTTGAAGGTAAAGACGATTTTTTTGCCAAAGCGGAGAAATTTGCTTTAGGGCAGCCCTATTCGGATGCCCCCCGAATAGAAAAAGACCCTACTTACAACAAGCCCAAAGAGAAAAAGGGTAAAGTGAAGGGCTTTGAAGATCTGGATGGTGATGGAGATGAACTCATCGACGATGCCCTCATCGAAGAGGATTGATCATGGCGGAGTCTCGTGGCACCATCAGTCGGTTGGCGCGTTATCAGCAGGTAGCGCGTGTACTACTGCGCTATGGCTTTGAAGATCTATTGGCTCAGCCCCCTTTTGACCGGCTGCCACACATCACGCAATGGCTCAAATCTTCCGAAGCGGCCAAAGTCTCGCTCACTTATACTCGCTATGAGCGCATCCGAATGGCCATAGAAGCTCTTGGCCCTACCTTTATCAAGCTGGCACAAGTGGCAGCCAACAGACCCGACTTGCTACCGCCCGAACTGATCGAGGAGCTGGAAAAGCTGCAAGATGAAGTGCTGCCTATGCCACAGTCCGATTTTCAAGCTGTGTTGCAGGCTGAGTTTGGTGACCGGCTCGACGAACATTTTGCCCGTATTGATGCCCAGCCAGTGGCTGCAGCGTCGATAGCACAGGTGCATCGTGCACGGCTGCACAATGGTATAGATGTGGCACTCAAGGTGCAACGCCGTGGCATTGAAGAGGTGATTGCTGCTGATGTAGCTATCATGTACACGCTGGCCGAGCTTGTCGAGCGCATACTCCCTACTGATATTTATGCACGCCCCAGGGAGCTGATACGTGTATTTGAACAGCAGATCACCAAAGAGCTAGACTTTCGCTTGGAGCGCCTACACATGGATCGTTTCCGAAAGATGTTTGTAAAAGAAAGAGGTGTATGCGTGCCGATTACTTGGGCCAAACACTCTACCCGCCGCGTGTTGTGCATGGAGTTTATCGAGGGGGTGAAGCTGACGGATGTGGAGGCCCTAC
>JALSGS010000054.1 GCA_026982695.1 Saprospiraceae bacterium | reverse complement strand
CCAATAAAGGGCAGTTGCGCATTGAGTTCGAACACAAGGGCCTCCAAACTTTATATCAGGAGTTGGATCTGATCGCCAACCGATTGGTGCTGGCTGTGCTTGTAGCAGCACTGATTTTGGGTTCCTCTCTTTTGGTGTTGGCGCGTATTCCACCGCTGATCAATCACGTATCGGCCATAGGCTTGGCGGGCTACATCGCTTCTGGTGTGTTGGCATTGTGGCTGCTCGCTTCTATTTTGCGAAAAGGTCGTTATTGAATATGGGGTATGCGCTTTATTCAATGCGCAACATGCGGCATCCTTGCCATCGTCCGATCTCACTCCAGCTTTTTCCCGCTTTTGCAGTTGTGAGAAGGCTGTCTCATCGCATGTCATGAGCAAGTCGCCACTTTGGAGGGTGCGCAAGTCGTAGAGCCGTGTCACTTGATACCCTCGTTGTCGCCAGGCTTTTTCATAAAAGCGCAAGGCGGCGTTGTATCCTTTTTGAAAAAGATAGTATCGCTTGTGATCTTTCATTAGCTCCATAAAGGGGCCATAGTCGAGCTGGGGGGCTTCCCATGGGTTTTGGTGGTGTGGATGGGCTACTTGCTGTACCTTGGTCACGTAGGCAGGCACCAAAAGCAAGCTGGCTGCTACATGGGCCATAATTGCAGCATGGCGTTGTGGCTGCCACAGCTTTTGTAGCCTTTCGGCAAATGCTTTTAGGCCAATACTCAGCATCAGTGCAATGGGCGGATAAAGTGGAGCGGCATACCAAGGTAGTTTGGTACCTGCTGCGGAAATGATCAGCAAAAACACGGCAGAACAGCCCAACAGAAAGCTCAGTAGGCTGCGCCACTTCTTTTGGCGAAAGCCCAACCACAGTGCTATGGGTAAGGGCCACAGCCATGGCCCCAGCACATCGAAATAGAAGGTGAATGGACCGGTATGGTCTTCGAGTGGCTGGCTAAACCTTCCACCCAATTCGTTTTGCCATACCGCCATGAGGTAACCTGGTGTGAGCTGTTCGCGCAAAAAGTAATAAAACAGTAGCGGGCCAAATGCACACGCTGCAGCGATCCATGTGGTGCGGTTGCGCCATACCATCTGCAGCTGGCCACGCCATAGTGCCATCAGTACCATACCCGGTAGGTAGAAGAAACCAGCCATACCTTTAGTGAGCGCTGCTAGCCCTGTGGCTACACCTGACAGTATGTCCCAATGCTTGTGAGGATGGCCCCGCTGCAGCGCCTCTATCCACAGCCAGCTGAAGAGTATAGCTGCCGTATGCCATAAGCTCAGCAGTGCGTCAAAGTCACCTGTTCGCGTGATGTGAAAACCGCACCATGGCATACCTACTAGTATTATTCCTGCCCAATAGCCAATTATGGGCTTTTTGAGCTGCCTTTCGGCAAACCACACCAACAGGGCAATGGTACCTAGACCCGATAGAGCAGCAGGTAGACGAATGGCCAGTTCGTCATAGCCCAGCCACCCTATCAAGAGCACTTGTAGCCATAGCAGTAGCGGCGGTTTGGTGCCCCACATTTCGGGTTGATCGCCATACCAGGCTACCAGCCAGCTGCCGCGCTCCCACATTTCGGCTGCATTGACTGCGCGGCGCGCTTCGTCCCACTGTTGGAGGGGCAACGCATCGAGGCGGTAGAATAGCGGAAAATAAATGACCACCCAAAAGGCCAGTTTTCCTACTCGAGCAAGTTGTCTACACACCTCACACTAGTTTTTGTACGCAGCTGTTGGCTTGAAGTCGGCCCTGGGCGATGCCTGTAATGAGGTTGACGCCTGGGCGTTTGCCCACCTCAAAGCTGCCAAGCTCGTCTTCAAAGCTCAAGGCGCGTGCGCCGTTAAGCGTAGCCCATTCGATTAATTTGCCGAAAGGCACATAGGACTGATAGCGACTGATGGTCTTCATCTCTTCCAATATGCAGAGTTGCCAGTTGCTCGTAAGGCTATCGGTACCTATACACATTTGGGCATCGGCCTGGAGAAAATAGCGATAGTGGGGCAATTTGTTTTCGATGTACAGATTGGCATTGGGGCAGGTGACCCAAAAAACATTGCGCCCACCCCAATGATGTGCTGCTTCAATGTCGGCTGGTGTTGTCATCGTGTTGTGTACGAAAAGTGTACGGCATTCGGGCTTCATATGTGCCATAGCATAGTGAATAGAGGTTTGGCCTGTAGGTTGGAATGTACACATGTCGATGCCAAAGTGCTGAAAGAATTCGGGAAGGTCGCCTTCGCCGCGCAGAAAGAGGGCATCTTCGTGCCATGTCTCTTGATTGTGTATACTGACTGTAGAGCCTGTAGCTTGCACTTGTCGAAGTAAGGCAAATAGTTTGGGCGACACGGTATAGGGCGCATGCGGCGCTACATTTTTTTTATTGCCATTTCCCGTTGCTTGGGCTTCGTACACTTGCATGTAGTCGTTAAAAGTCTTTTCAGCCCAGGTATCTTGCATGAAGTCAAACATTTCGACAAAGGTGTAATAGCGAATGGGACTGGAAGCCTTCACGGGTACAGTATCAGTTTTGTTGCTGATATCGCCCACGGCGACGATTCCCGATTGCTGCATTGCTGCGTCGGCTTGTCGGATGGCCTCGTCGATAGTGGCCTGTGCGACGTCGCGAAGGGCCACTACTTGTTGCAAAAAGGGTAGCAGCCCTGTCCCTGTATCAACACGCCCCTTGAGATGCGACAACTCCAAATGGCAGTGCGCATTGATGAAGCCGGGTACCAATACGCCTTCGTAGTATTCCAGTGTAGAGGGGTCATGTTGCTGAGCCGTGTCGATAGCTTGGATTACGCCCTGCTCATCGACAACGATGACACCATTGGGGATAGGTGGGGTCGATACCGGATAAACGACTTGAGCAGTGAGCTTTCTCATGGCTGTGTCTTGTCTTTATGCAATAAGTGGGCAAGTTACTCAAAGACAAACTCCATTTCGACACGTCGATTGAGTTGAAGACTGGCCGGATCGTCGTTGGGTGCGATAGGAGCCAGCTCGCCAAAGTACTCGACGATAAGTTGGTCGCGGCGCACACCACGGTTGAGCAAATAGAACATCACGGCTTCGGCACGCCGCTTCGACAGGCGCAGGTTGTACTCCTCATCACCCCGTGCGTCGGCATGACCGCGTATGCGCAGTTTCCAATCTGGATGTGTGACCATGATTTCTGCCAACTGGTCGAGGTAGGGATGTGATTTTTCCCATATTTCCCATTTGTCGGTGTCGAAGTAGAGATTTCGTATGGCTAGCTCTAATATGTCGAGTTCTTTCTGTGTGGGCTGCGGGCATCCGTTATGCGAGGGGAGGCCTGCGGTAGTGGGGCATTCGTCTTCTTGATCGGGGATGCCATCTCCATCGGTGTCGGCAGCGGGGCAACCTTCAAAGCGTACGGGGCCCGGCTCGTCGGGGCATTTGTCTTTGTCGTCTAATACGCCATCGCCATCGCGGTCGTCGAGTGGGCAGCCTTTGTTGGTTGCTATTCCAGGCAGATCAGGGCAGGCGTCTATGGCATCGCGGATGCCATCTTTATCGCGATCGCCCCAAGGACATCCTTGGTTTTGGCGCGGGCCAGGCAGGTCAGGGCAGGTGTCTTCTCGATCAGGGATGCCATCGCCATCGCGATCAGTAGGTGTGTGCATGTCGTCTGTTTCGTCTTCGTCATTCTCTTTAGGGGCGGGACAGCCTTTGTGTAGCTTAGTGCCGGGCTTGTCGGGGCAGCGGTCGCGGGCATCGGGGATGCCATCGCCATCGCGATCGGGTTCTTTGCCCAGCCGCAGGCCAATACCCAGCTCATGACTGCCACTGCTCACATGCCGGATCGTCGAGGTGGTCATGTCGTAAGCATAGCTAAGGGTGAGCTTGCCCATATCAAAGCCGATCAGGCCTATCAGTGTTTGATCGGATCGATAGCTACCTCCGAGCCACATAAAACCAAAGTCAATACGCAGTGAGCCTTCGTATTGTAAAGAGACGTTAGGTAAATATTTGACAATAGCAGTAGGTTCGATGGCAACCCCCCGCGTGAGCTGCCAGCGATAGCCTCCCAGGGCATAGTAATGCCGGCGCAAGGTAGCAGCGGGAGCCGCTTCTGCAAAGCGCAATTCGCGTTCGAATACTTGAGGAATGGAAAGGCCCAAATAAAAACCATGGCTGCGCAGGTAGATGCCTGCATTGAAATCGGCGAACATCTGTTCATCTTTGCCATTGAGCAACACCAGATCGTTGGGATCTTGCACCAGCGCGTTGGGGTCGAGCTGAAGGAT
This sequence comes from Saprospiraceae bacterium, assembly GCA_026982695.1. GTDB lineage: Bacteria > Bacteroidota > Bacteroidia > Chitinophagales > Saprospiraceae > WFYJ01. The sequence goes on along the minus strand of JALSGS010000054.1, from coordinate 54,903 downwards.
AAAGTATCCAGCAGTGAATCCCACTGCCAGTTGCGTTTGCTCGCTTATCTGTTGGGCAAAAGACAACATGGCAGCACCGCCCAGCCGATTGAGGGCACCTGCTTGATCGCTATAGTAATAGCCACCGGCTGCAAAGGGTGACTGGCCCAGTGCCCCTCGCACGTGAATTAGTTGAGTGCGGGGGGCACCTTCGAATCCTTGCCATTGCGTGCGATACAATGCGTTGGCATATAGTGCTTTGTGCTCGACAATGATGGCGGGATTGTATCCATAGCTGTGGTTCAGAAAGTTGGAAAACAGCGGGTATTGTTGTGCATCTGCCTTGGGAGTGGCCCACAGCAGTACATTGAGAAACAAGATCAATCGTCGCATGGCATTGCTTTTTCTCTGTGTGAGAGCGGTGCATTTTGGAGCAAAAGCTCCCCTCGTGAACGGCTACACTCATTTGCGCAACAGAGTAATGGCACCCCGATGGATGGTACCTGTACCATCGTTGAGTTGCAATATAAAATAGTAAGTACCTGCAGGTAGCGGAGTGCCGCTTTGCGTCGTACCCGTCCAATTGTTCTGATAGCCAGTAGCTTGATATACGCGTTCTCCCCATCGGTTGAAGATTTCCAGTGTACTTGATGGGAAGTTTTCTATTCCCTCGATAATCCATTGATCGTTGATGCCATCGTCATTAGGGGTGAATAGCTCGTAGATGATCAGGTCGGTGCACAAGGTGCGCAGGGCAATGGTATCAGTAGCTTTTTGGCAGCCATTGGCATCGGTGACGGTGAGGCTGTATAGCCCTTTGCTCAGTTGGGCGATTTCCGTGTCTGTGGCACCCGTATTCCATTGTAGCTGGTAGGGAGGGACGCCACCATCGACGAAGGCAATGATTTTACCGTCTTGGCGATCGGTGCAGCTTTCGTGTGTGATGTTCAGCAGTATGTCAAGTGCGGGTGGTCCGTGTACTTCGGCATTGCCTTCGATCATGCATTGTTGTGCGTCGATCAGGGTGAATCCGTACAATCCCGGATACAACCCGGTGACAATCAATCCTGTATCGCCGCTGGTCCAGGTAGCGGTATAGGGTGGGGTACCGCCCTGGATAATCAGACTTATGGCGCCATCTTGGTCGTCAAAGCAGATTAAGTCCATCACCTCGGTGGTTACAGAAAAAGAAGTGGGCGATACGTATACATTTTGCGTAGCCGAAGCGGTACACTCACCAGCGAATACTGTCAACTTTACTTGTGCCAATCCAGAAAAAGTAAACACCACACCCTGTGGGTTGGGCGCGGTGCTGGTATTCGGGATAGCATCTGGGCCAAATTCCCATAAGAAAGACAATTGTGGATCTTGTGGGCCTACGTATTGGAAGTTGTATTGCAGCCCACAGGTACTGTTAGCGATACTATCTACGGAAAAGACGGCTTGTGGGGCAGTAGCACAGTTCCCTAGCAGAGGTTGTTCAAAGCCTTGCCTCAGATAAAACTGGCCATTAGTAATGGTAGCTGAATTGGGAGGCTGGGCCACAGTGGTGTGTAAGTAATAGCCACTGCCCTGTAGCCTTTGGCCTGTACTGGCAACAACTGTTCTGCGCAAGCTTTGGCCAGCGAGCTGAGGCTGATATAAAATGATGAGTATGAGAAAAAGCCAGTAGCGCATGTGCGTTAGTTGAGGTCTATCAAATAGCCCGTAATGATCACTTCATCAGCAGAGTTGTTGGAGATTACGACATTGCTAGGAACGACGAGTGCCTGAAAATTAGAACTGAAAAAATTGATGATCTGGCCATCAAGCGTAATAGATGTATTAGCGCTTAAACCACTCTTGACGACCAGCTCTTTGTCGGGCGGCACCTGATAGGCGTTGCCATTGTTGGGTTGCAACACGATGACCAAAGGATCGATAGCAGGATCTGTATCTTTGTAAAAGCCTACACATCGACAGTTATCGATGAATGTACCTGGGGCAAATAGTGGTAACGAGGGCGAGGTGAGTGCCAGCCCCAGACCATTGACCGCAAAGTCAGGTAGAATCAAATCATCTTCAGCAGCAACGATGTAAAATATTTTGCCTGCTGGTACGGTAAGCGTGTCGGGCACGAAGATGTACTGCCCTGTAATGCCTTGCGGAAAAGCAAGCGATGCACCCGGAGCGTTAAAAATGTTGCCTGAGCTAAGCGCTACACTTCCACCATTGCTCAATATGAGAGTATCGCCGCTAATCGAGAGCGTCTGCAATTCGTTAGTTGGATCATTGTCACCGCTTACTGTGCCGAGGTCTACCTGGCTATTAGTACCTGAAAGAGATAATACGCTGCCATTGAGAGTAAGCTCCTGCAATTCGTTGGTGGGGTCGGTATCGTCGTCACCTGCCAGCACCACAGGTGGTGCTCCCGACAGCTTGAGCGTGTCGCCCGACAGCTCGAGTGTTTGCAACTCGTTGGTAGGATCGGTATCTTGGTCATTAGCTGCCTGGGCGGCAGTTTCGGCGTAAAGTGCGTAAGGCACGGCGAGTAGCTGTGTGGTACCCATTAACACATAATTGGTGCCACCAGCGGGGTCCAGCTCTACGCGCAAAAAGTATTTGGCTGCCCCCCAGTCGATCTGGTCGAAGCTAGCCGCCGTACCTCCTTGTGGCATACCGCTGCCAATCACTACCGTGAAGAGCCCAAAAGGATCAGTACCCACTTGATGAGCCTCGATCCAAACGGCTTCTCCATCGAGGCTGTCTTTGACAATGGAAAAGCGCAAGCTGATTGCCTGGTTGGCCAGCTCATTACCCGCAGCATCGGCTGCGACGGCCTGATAAGAAAATCCTTGAGGTACTTGGGCATGTACTTTGAAAAGGAGCGCGACGAGTAAAGCGCTCGTAGCCATGATATATCGGGTGTGTGTTGTCATTTTAGCCAATTATTTGAAACGCATGCGCACAGCAAACGGGCAAAAATATGAATGTATTTCGTAAATATGGCTTATTGTGCTAATATGTGCAGTCAACTTTAGGGTGCCAATTGTTGTGGCTATACGTTGTTATTCGTCGGGTGGTAGCGGTGGCCACTGAAGTGGCAAGGACTCAAGTGTGTCCAACACCTTTTTTGAGATCACGTAATCGCGGTACCAACGCTTGTCTACAGGCACGATAGTCCATGGAATGTGGCTCCAGTTAATGGCATCTTGATAGGCTTGCATGTATTGGTCCCAATATTCGCGTTCTTTCCAGTCATTGGCGTTGTGCTTCCAGTGTTTGTCGGGTTGCTCTATGCGCTGGCGCAGCTCAATTTCCTGTTGTGCTTTGCTAATATGTAGAAAAAATTTGAGTACGATGGTGTCGTTATCTTCTTGTAGTAGTTGCTCAAAAGCATTGATGGCACGCATGCGACTTTGTAGACGTGCTTCGTCGATCCATCCATGCACGCGTTGTATGAGGATATCTTCGTAGTGCGAGCGATTGAATATAGCAATGTGGCCTTTTGCCGGTACGCGCTTGTGTATGCGCCACAAAAAGTCATGTGCAAACTCTTGCTCTGTGGGTTTTTTGAAAGCGTGAACTTCTACACCGTCGTGGGTGCAGTATCGAAAAACGTTGCGTACAGCTCCATCTTTACCACTGGCATCCATGCCTTGTAGTATGATCAACAAGCTATACTTACGCTGCGCATAGAGTATTCGTTGCAATTCTCCGATGCGTTTGGCGCGCTTTTTTGTTTCCTTTCGCGCTTGCTTTTTGTCCAAATCGGGTGGTGGGGTAGTGGGTATCTGCTCAATAGCAATCATATGTCAGAAGGATTTTACTTTCGTAAAAAACATCTATTCTTCTGCTGGAATGAGAATCCAAAGGAGGAAATAAAATAACAGGCCGGGGAAGGCGGCACTGATCAGTGAGATAAGGACATATGTGAGACGCACCAGTGTGGCGCTGATGCCAAAGCGCCGAGCAATACCGCCACAAACGCCGGCAATCCAGCGATCTGTAGTGCTGCGTGTCAGGCCAGATGGTTGCATAGGCAGTGATTTTGGCAGGGTTATCTATAGCTAGAGGTTATCTAGGGCTTGTGCCAAATCTTCAATCAGCCACTGAGGGTCTTCCAACCCTACATATATGCGTACTAATTGGAAGGGTAAGGGTGGATCGGGTTTACCAGGGATGCGGTAAAAGGCAGCCGAAGGCAGTATCAACGATTCGTAACCACCCCACGATACGGCCAACAGAAAGCGCTTCAGTTTGGTGAAGAAACGCTCGGCATCTTCCAGAGTGTTTACGTCGAGCAAAAAGCTAAACAAACCACCAGAACCGCTCATTTGTTTGCGCGCCAAGGCATATTGTGGAAAATCGGGCATGAGCGGGTGCAGTACTTGGCGTATGCGCGGATGCTCTTGCAAAAAGGCAGCTACTTTGCGTGCCGAGGCCTCCGAGCGTTGCATGCGCAGCTCAAGGGTGCGCAGCCCCCTCAAGATCAGCCACGCATCGTGTGGCGAAATGATGGCGCCGAGCGTCATGAACTCATTTTGAAAAATTGTCTGGATGATTTGCCGGCTAGTGCAGATGACGCCATTGACCACGTCACTATGGCCGTTGAGGTATTTGGTACCTGAATGAATGACAATGTCTATGCCAAAGCGAGCAGGTTGCTGAAAGATGGGCGAGCAGTGCGAATTGTCGATAGCCGTGACAATGCCGTGTGCTTTGGCTATTTGAGCCACGGTTGCTAGATCTTGTAGTTCGAAGGTAAGACTATTGGGGCTCTCTAGATAGATCAATTTGGTGTTGGGGCGCAAGGCCTGCTCAAAATGTGCTGCATGGGTACCATCTACGAAGGTAGTATGCACGCCAAAGCGAGGTAGCCAATGGGCTAGTAGCTTGTGCGTCCAGCTATAGGGCTTGCGCACGCACACGATGTGGTCTCCACTTTGCACTTGAGATAGGACAGCAAGCGCTACGGCTGCTGATCCGCTCGACAAGACGAGTGCATCTTCAGTGCCTTCAAGGGCAGCCAGCTTTTGACGCAAGATCGCTACAGTGGGGTTATTGCCTCTGGTATAAATGTGATGGGCCAGCTCATCGCTCATGGCCTGGCGAAAGCCTTTGAGATGGCTGAAGGTGAAGTTGCTCGATTGGATAATGGGGGGCGCTACGGCGTGGAAGTACTGCTCGCGATCTTCGCCCAAGTGCATGAGGATCTCACTGCGGTGCATAGTGATCAAAAAATTTACCGCCAAGGTAGGCAAAGGATTACAAGTGGTTGGCATGCCTTGGCGGTAAATTGATTGGGCTAATGGAGACTACTGCTCTCGTTTTAGTTCGTACATCGTCCCCCACATGCCAGGATCAGACATGTGTTGTTGTAGCCATGCGACTAATTGCTCAGATGTAGCTGTGAAAACAGGAGTATCATTTACAGTGAGATAAAGGCCTCGACTCTGCTGTTTTATTGTCTCTTTATCGAACCAGTCGGGATCAATCATGTCGAGCTGTATCTCGTGCCCGTCGTTCAGCTGAATGCGCCAAAGGTGGTGTGTGCGCAGCGTGTGTAGGCTAGTCACTTCCTCGAGGCAGTCATAGGCCGATTGCTGGCGTACGCTACTTTTTTTTGGATAGGTATCGAGAAATAGTTGATCCCCTATCTTGAACAAGTGGGCATCAAACCAACCATCGCTTTGGGGTGTGCGTATCTCCAATGTATAGGTGTGGTCGTCTTTACGGGTGAAGTGCCAGGTGGCCTCTGTACTTGCTATTGTAATCCCTTCTCCTTGTTTAGTTTCTGCGACCCGCCACGTGCCGATCAACGCGGGAGAGAAAGTGAGTAGATCTTTTGTGTAGAAAGGATAAAGTGAAGGAATACAACTTTGCAGCACAAAGATAAAGCTGCCTAGTAGGATCGCTTTGGTTCGCATGGTGTTTTCATTTTGTGGGTCAAGAGAAGTGAAAGTTTCACCCTAACCACGTATGACGATGGCTTTTATTGTGAGTGGATCAAGCTTTTTAGGTTATAGCGATAATTACTTTTTCCCATTTGTCACCTGCTGTGTTGTGGGCGTAGCACAATTGGCAAAGCACCTTTGATGTGATTACCTTTGGGCATGTGGGGGTCGGGAAGAGCTTCCATCGGTAGCTACTTATTGTTGATTTTGTATACACCTGCCTGGTGGCAAAGGATGGTCTTTTGTAAAAAAATTCTGTACATGCCCCAATCTATTATTGATGCTGCGCGACAATACGTGCTCGATTTGCTGGCTAACAAGCTGGACCCCCAGCTGCGTTATCACAACCTAGCACATACGGTCTCGGTGCGCAATGCAGCTTTACAGTTAGCTCGCGTCGCTGGCTTGGATGAACAGGCCTGTGAATGGCTTGAATTGGCAGCATGGTTTCACGATACGGGTTTTGTCGAAGCTACTGAAGGGCATGAAGAAGTTTCCAAGCGCATTGCACGGCAATTTCTCGAGGCTCATGGGTACCCTGAAGAGGGTATTCGGCAGGTAGAGCGCCTTATCGATGTGACGCGCCTGGATGAAAAACCGATTACCCGACTCGAGCAATTGATGAAAGATGCCGACCTCAACAACTTGGCAGGGCCTAATTACCTGTATACTCTGGACAACTTGCGCCACGAGCGGCGTGTGTTTTATGGAGAGGAATACTCCGACATCGAATGGTTGGCCAGCAATGTGGCATTTCTGGAAAATCACAAGTACTATTCGCCCGAAGCACAGATTGCATTTGGTGCAGGCAAACAGGACAATATCGATATGGTCAAGCGCTTGTTGGCTCGGCACATAGCCAAAAAGGAGAAAAAAAAGCAGAAAAAGAGCAAAAAACAACGCGCTGGCTTGTTAGACAATAGCGCTAGTGGGCGGATGATCTTCAAAACGGCTTTGCGCAATCACATCGACCTGACGAGCATTGCCGACAACAAGGCCAACATCATGTTGTCCATTAATGCGTTGATCATCACCATTGCTATGCCACTTTTGGCTGCCTATTTGCGCGCACATCCCAGCCTTACTATTCCTGCATTGTTATTGCTCGTCACCTGTTTGGTATCCATCATCTTTGCCACACTTGTCACCCGACCTATTCGCACTACCGGCCGTATTAGTGTGCCACCTGCTGAAGGGCAACCGGCCAATTTGTTCTTTTTTGGCAACTTTTATCAGATGAGTTTTGAAGAGTACAAATTGGGATTGCGCAAGCTGTTGGCCGACCACAAAATGCTCGATGAGGCTATTATGGCTGATCTTTTCTTTTTGGGAAAGGCATTAGGACGCAAGTTTTGGCTGTTGCGCATCTGCTATATGGTATTTATGGTTGGCATTACACTTACGGTAGTGGCTTTTGCCCTTACATACCTCATTGCTTAGTGAACTCACATTCGCTATGGGGGCTTTTGTCGAAAAGGAAGTGGCTGGCCTAATAATGCACCCTATCTTTGCGCCATGTCGCGAATCATGGCCATAGACTGGGGCAGTAAGCGCACGGGGATAGCTGTGACTGATCCGCTGCGCATTATTGCTCACCCACTCAAAACTGTACCTACGCAAAAAGTGTTCGAATTTCTGGCTCAATACTTGGCTCAAGAGCAGGTACATACCATTGTAGTAGGTGCACCCTTTCACGAAGATGGGCAACCTGCGCAGGTAGCTGCTGAGGTAGATCGCTTTGTAGAGCGTTTGCGCAAGCGATATCCCAAGATACATCTGGCCAGGCAAGATGAACGCTACACTTCGCGTATGGCTAGCGATATCATCTTGCGTAGTGGCGCGCGCAAGAAAAAACGCAAAGACAAGTACTTGATCGACAAGGTGAGTGCCTCGTTAATTTTGCAGGCCTACTTGGACGAGCACGGCCTGTGGTCGAGTGCATCAGGTGGTACTGACTAAAAGTTGGAATTAAATATATATCGTAAAGCAAAACCAACGATGATATTGCCCATTTATGCGTATGGCCATCCTATACTCAAGAAGAGAGCGCAGCCCATTACGCCTGACTATCCCCAGTTGCAGGAGTTAATTGCCGATATGTGGGACACGATGTACCATGCTCATGGGGTTGGCTTGGCTGCACCACAGATAGGCAAATCTATTCGACTGTTCATTGTCGATACGCTACAGAGCTATGATGATGAAGAAGCGCAGCAGCGCGGTATTCGCCAGGTATTTATCAATCCCGAGAAGGTGGAAGAGGCTGGCGATCCATGGATCTATGAAGAAGGATGCTTGAGCATACCCGATGTGCATGGCGAAGTAGAGCGACCTGCACGCATTCGTTTGCGTTGGCTAGATGAGCAGTTTCAGCCTCGTGAAGCGGAATTTGAAGGATTGGAAGCACGGGTTATCCAACACGAATACGATCACTTGGAAGGAGTGCTGTTTGTGGATAAGCTGGTCAACCCCATCAAACGCAAGCTCATCAAGCGCAGGCTGGAGCACATTCGAAAAGGCAGAATACAGCTGGCGTATCGCATGGTTTTTGCCGAAAGGCGGTAGTCGCTCTGCCTTATGGGGAGTTATGCGGTATAAAAGGGCAAGCGGCCATAGAAGCATTCCCATCTTGTAGTACGGTAGATACGCGACGTGAGCGTGGAAAGGCATGGAGTGCATATCGATCACTGAGCTATATCTCATGGCCTTGTTTGAATTTTTGAGTTGGCGTCGTGAAGACGCGTTTCCCCGAGCGGGCAATCGATTTGGGCGCTATACCGATGCATGGAAATCGCCTGAGCAGCAAGCTCATTGGGCACAGGCACTCGATGCTTGGCAACAGGGGCATACGCTCGATTGTGTCACAGCTTTGTTGGCCTATCTGTACGATGCCCAGCAGAAAAATGTATGGTGGACGTGCCACGATGGGTATATCGAATTTGGCTTGTTGCAGGGAAGCAAGGTAGTGCATGGTCGTGCTGACGAGCGATGCATTCGAGCTGAATGCAAGGTAGCGCATACTACGGCCTTGCCACTCGATTTGCTGCAGCGGCTTACCGAGATGAACTACAGCTTGCATTTTTCCAAATACGCCTTGGATGATGCCCGCGATATTGTCATGGTCACTTTTAGCCATGCACTCGATGCCTCGCCTTACAAATTGTATTATGGCTTGCGTGAGCTGGCTACTCATGCCGACAAGCAAGATGACCTTTTGTTAGAAGAGTTCCCTAGCCTCAGCCCAGTTGAAATGACGCACATTTTACCTCTGTCGGAAGAGGAGTGTAGCCAGCGCTATCGCTTTTTTCACCAGCAGTTGCAGCAGCTATTTCACGAGTTGGACTCAGAGCTGCTGCTGTCTAAGCCAGATGCTGCGGCAGTGTCTTGTTGGCTGTTAGGGCTTATCTACAAACTGGACTATTTGGTCAAGCCGGAAGGCTATACCATGGAACTGTTCGAGCGCTTGCATCGCAACTTTTTTGCCAATGATGGGCGATCGGTGTATGACAAAAATGGAGAGCTGTACCACCAGCTCCAGAGGCTGTTCGAACGCTCTAGAGAGGATTTCTTTCGAGAGCTCTATTTAGTGCCAGCTACTTTTGGCATCACAGAGGTTGCACCACATGATCGTTTGTGCAATCTTATCGACTCAGAACTGCCGCGTTTGGAGTGGTACATTGAACATAGGCACATGCCTTTTGCATTAGCTATAGCCGATTATATTGTGGGCTATAGTTTGTTCAACTACGCATTACCGCCACCTGATTTAGCGCTGTTACATTTGTATTATTGTGTGCGCCATTATAGCTATTTCGAGGCATTGGGGATGGAGCATGGTTTAGTCGATCGAGATACTGGCCGTTTGCGTGAAAGTGCTATACGGCGCGCAATTTTGGCTGTAGCCAAAAAATATGTCGAGATATATCCTCGGTTCAAGCCGTCAGTACAAATGTTGGACTGTACGAATCAACAAACTTTTGCCCAGAGCTTCCTACAGATGATACGCCACTTAGATCTGACTCAGAAGGATGTTTAAAACACGAGTACTATTTGGGAATGCGAGTTAACAGCTCAGGTGTGAGGATGATATAGCTTGGGGCTTGTCTGAAAAGTAGTCGGTGTAGGCAAGTGGTGTTGGTTGCGGATAGGGCAAATCGGGCGTGATTTAAATATGGATGCCTATGTGTGTAGAAAAAGAGGCCGTATTCGAAGTGCTCAAAGAAGTGAAAGACCCAGAGATCCCTGTGCTCTCCGTGGTAGATATGGGCATCGTTCGCCGCGTAGCAATCACCCCTGAGGGACAGGTGCGCGTTACAATTACGCCTACTTATTCGGGTTGCCCGGCTATGAATGTCATTGCCATGCAGATACGCATGCAGCTGATGGCGGCAGGGTATCGAGATGTGATCGTGGAGACGGTTTTGTCGCCGCCTTGGACTACTGCGTGGATGAGCGAAGAGGGCAAACGCAAACTCAGAGAATACGGCATTGCGCCGCCCCGTGGGCGCGAGCAGGAAGAGGCCAACTTGCCAGTGCCTTGCCCGCGCTGTGGCTCTACGCATACCGAACAGATTAGCCGCTTTGGTTCTACGGCCTGTAAAGCGCTATACCGGTGCCTGGACTGTCTCGAACCTTTTGACTATTTCAAGTGCCACTAAGTAGGGATCTTGCGGATAATTGGCTGATATTTTTCAATTTCACGGGTGCATTGTTTAATTCATAAATCACCCGACGATGAAACTCCATGTGGCTATTTGTGGGGCCATATTTGTGGCCTTTGGATTGTTAGCTCAAGAGGAGCCTGCCGTCAAGGCGCTGGTGGGAGGTACCTTGATCGATGGCTATGGTGGCCCGCCTTTGCGCAACAGTGTGATCCTCATCGAAGGCGAGCGCATTAAAGCGATAGGGCAGGTGGGCCAGTTGCCCATACCGCTTGGTGCAGAAGTGATCAGCACGGAGGGGATGAGCGTGCTGCCAGGCTTATGGGACATGCACGTACACCTGATGATTAATGGTCATGCTGATTATAGCCATTGGGACAAAACCTATCCGCCCCTTTTTCGCGAGGTAATTATGCCAGCTTCTGCCAAACAATTGCTCCACGCCGGAGTGACCAGCGCACGTGATTTGGGTGCCCCTCTTGACGATATCATCGCTGTGCGTGATGCCATCAATCGCGGTGAGCTCGAAGGGCCTACGCTTTACGTCTCTGGGCCTTTTATCCAGCACGAGCCGTATCCAGGTACCGAGTTGTTTCGGTGGGGCGTCAGTGGCCCTGAGGATGCACGGGCTAAGGTGCGGCGATTGGCCGAGGCTGGCGTCGACTGCATCAAGCTCATCGATCAGGATCAGATGACTATGGAGGAGGTGTATGCTGTAGTAGATGAAGCGCACAAGCACGGGCTACCGGTCGTGGCGCATTCACATAGGCCTGAAGAAGTGCGGCGTGGATTGTTAGCAGGTGTGGATTGCTTCGAGCATACAGGTCATGCCACTGCCCCAGAATATCCTGAAGATGTCATGCGCATGATCAAAGAGCGCACGGCCAGTGGCCAAAAACTATTCTGGACACCTACCATTGAAGGTTTGTGGAACTACGAATATCTGCGCGACAATCCCGAAGAGCTGGACAACACTTCCTGGCACGAGGGGTTGCCCGATAGCATTATCCAGGATATTCGGCAGTCGTGGGCTCACCCCGAGCGCCTGCCTTACTTTCAGATTACTCCTTATCGCAAGCCCACGTTGCGTCGCAAGTTTGAGCAGCTGGTGCAGTCAGGTGTGATTTTATTGGTAGGTACCGATAGCGGCATCCCTATGAAGTTTCACAGCCAGAGCACTTGGCACGAGCTCGACGTATGGGTCAATGAACTGGGCTACGACCCCATGCTGGCCATTCGAGCAGCTACCTATTGGCCCGCTGTAGCTATGGGTGTGGAAACTGACTACGGTACTATAGCAGAAGGAAAGTATGCCGATATCATTGCTGTAAAAGGCGACGTGTTGCGCTACATCTCTTTACTACAAGATGTAGACATCGTCATCAAGCACGGCAGGCGCGTAAAGTAAAGGCGCACGGCACTTTTTACCACAGGAGCTCGGTGCGTACTAGCCCCTCCAATTTGGCCCTATCGATGAATAGGTTGGTAGGGCCAAATACATAAGGAGCTATTTCATAAGGGTTGTATACTAAGTGTAGTCCTTCGGGGTGTACATAGAAGTTTTGTGGTAGCACAAATGGGCCGTCCCAGAAAAAGCCTCCTTTCAGGAGATTGGCCTGAGGCGCTAATTGACGCGCTTGTCGAAAGTGTTGTTCTACCAAAGATGCAAATTGCTGTTGATCCAGGAGAATGTCTTCCCATTGGAGCTTGTGCCCGTCTTTTTTGGCGAAAGCCAGCAAGCTCACGTAGCTGTTGGGATGGGCACCACCAGTATAAGAATAAGTGCGTATACTCACCGACCATACCTTATCGGTCTCGTAGTTGTAGGTAGTAATCGATTCGTATTCCCATGTCTCATCATTTTGTGCGTATTGCTGGTATTGTTGGATAAATGCATTAGCATGTAGTTGTGCGTTTCGGCTGGATATCATGGTGTCGAACAATGGCGTAGCTTGATATATGGCCAGGGTATCATTAATGCGTTGGGCCACTGTTTGAGGTGTACCTTCTGCCCATAAATGGATGAGGCGCACGTGTGCGCAGGGCCCCATAGACGTGGTGTCGCAGCGCCCATAAGATAGCTCAGTGCTGTCGGCTACGAAGTGTATGGCAGCAGGACGGGATGGTACTTTTTTTTGCGGGGCTACATCGGAATGGCAGGCTTGCCAGAGCAATAGAGCGCACAGTGCATAAAATAGAGTGTGCGATGTGTGTTTCATTTTGGCTTGTTTCTTATTGGAGAGGCATTATGAAAAAAGAGACTTTTCTTCCTGTGGGGAGAAAGCCTCTTTTTTCTTTAAGTAACACGTACCGGAATATGCCCCGAGGAAACTTTTAATCGAACGATTGATTGGCTTTGGATGCCTGACGTACCAATTCGGCATATTCTTCGGGTGTCAGTCCATCCATAACGTAGTCAATGGGATTTACCTTTTTCCCCTTATACCATACTTCGTAGTGACAATGCGGTGCGGTAGAAGTACCTGTGCTGCCGATTAGACCAATTTGTTGGCCTTTTTTGACTTTGTCACCTACTTTCACATCGATGCGGCTCATGTGGCCGTAAAGCGTTTTGTATCCATATCCGTGGTCGATGATGACGTGCTTTCCGTAGCCGCGGTTGCTGTGTTTGACGGCGACCACTACGCCATCACCAGTGGCCTGTATAGGTGTGCCTTTGGGTGCACTGAAGTCGATGCCAGTGTGCATGCGTCGCACCTTGTAGATGGGGTGGATGCGATATCCAAAACCCGACAGGACACGAATGGAGTGGCGCAGTTTGTCTTCGCGTACAGGCTTGATAGAAGGAATAGATGCCAACATCTTGGCTTTTTCTTTGGCCATGGCCTCGATCTCGTCTAAGGACTTCGACTGGATGACCAGCTGGCGTTTCAGTTTGTCGGCTTTAGTTTTGATTTGGGCCATCAGAGGGCCACTTTCTTTAAAGCTGCGCAACTCAGCATAGCGCTCGTGCCCCCCTACGCCGCCTTCCCATACGTTTTCGTCGATGGGATCCATTTCCAGAATCATGCGGTGAATGTAGCGATCGCGTTCTTGAATGTTGGCCAAGGCTTTGCTCATTAGGTCGAAGGCTTGATTGAGCTCGGCATATTCTACCTTCATGCGATCGATTTCGCGTTGTAGCATTTGCTCACGAGGTGAAGGAAATACACGCCAAACGAGTAAGGTGAACAGAAAACCTGCTACCACCGCCGCACAGAGAAAGCCGAAGATGTGGAGCAAGCGCTCTTTCCACGTCACTTCTACCTTTTCGTAGCGCAGCGTTTGGGTATTGAAGTAGAATTTTTCTCTTCTCATATACTCATAAGTTGATGGTCCCAATACTGCACCCAATGAATGTCGAATGGCAGTTTGTGTAGTGTAGTAGTCTAATGGTGCAGTATCCCTCCCTTTGGCGCCAAATTTACTATTAGCTTTACGTATGACCAAGAGTGTGCCAAAAAATATTTGGCAATTAATCTATTTTGCAATAAGAAAAATTGCCATATGTCGTAACTCGTGGCGATTCATCCCCACAATTGTTGCTGTGCAAGCATCGGGTTAGGGATGAAGGTACTTCTATATCTTTTGGCACATAGTGCGTTCATAGCATGCTTGCACTTTTCAATCAGAGGCTAAAACTGCATCTTTGCTGCGTTTTAGCGGCTCAAAGGTATGAAACCTATAGCTAATTAGCTCAAATTCGCATGTGTTTGTGTTGCGAAGTTAATGGAACTGAAACCCGTAGGTGTGGGCAAACTGATAGAGTTGGCAAGTGTTAGAAATAGATAAACATCGATTTGGCATATGAAAGACGCGCGCACGATTCGCCAAACATTCTTGGACTTTTTTGCACAGCGAGGACATAAGATCGTGCCCTCAGCACCTATAGTAAACAAGGACGATCCTACCTTGATGTTCACAAATGCGGGTATGAATCAATTCAAGGATTACTTTTTGGGTACCCGAGTGCCTGAATACCGTAGAGTGGCCGACACGCAAAAGTGTCTTAGAGTGAGTGGCAAGCACAACGATTTAGAAGAGGTGGGCCGCGATGGCTATCATCATACCATGTTTGAGATGTTGGGTAATTGGTCGTTTGGTGATTACTTCAAAGCAGAGGCCATTGCTTGGGCGTGGGAGTTACTTACCAAGGTGTATGGTATTGATAAAGATCGGCTGTATGTGACGGTATTTGAAGGTGCAGCGGCTGAGGATTTAGCGCGCGATGAGGAAGCTGCTGCTTTGTGGGAGCAATATGTGCCGCGCGATCGCATTCTCTTTTTTGGCAAAAAGGACAACTTCTGGGAGATGGGGGAGCAGGGGCCTTGTGGACCATGTTCGGAGATTCACGTAGATCTACGCCCAGATTATTTGCGGCAGCAGCAAGATGCGTGCGAGTTAGTCAATACTGATGATCCACAAGTGATCGAGCTGTGGAACTTAGTCTTCATCCAGTACAATCGCAGGGCCGATGGTTCACTCGAGCCGTTGCCTGCACGCCATGTCGATACGGGCATGGGCTTTGAGCGTTTGTGCATGGTGTTACAAGGCAAACTGTCGAGCTACGATACGGATGTATTTGCTCCATTGATTCGAGCTATTGAGCAAGCTTCGGGTAAGACTTATACAGCTAGCTACGATCCTGATGCCCATGTGGATATTGCCATTCGGGTAGTCGCCGACCACGTGCGTGCCGTAGCTTTTACCATTGCCGATGGTCAGTTGCCTTCCAACACAGGTGCCGGCTATGTGATTCGACGCATTTTGCGCCGAGCTGTTCGCTATTACTACAGCTTTTTAGATATCAAACAGCCCTTTTTGTGCAAGCTGGTAGAAGTGCTGGCAGACCAATTTGACGGCGTCTTTCCCGAGCTGAAAGCGCAAAAAGAACAAGTTGCACGCGTGATTGAGGGGGAGGAGAAAGCCTTTCTACAAACCCTCGACAGGGGCTTGCGTCGTTTTGCCACGCTGCAAGTGCAGCAGGGGGTTGTTTCGGGAGAAGATGCCTTTGAGTTGTACGATACTTATGGCTTTCCTATCGATTTGACGCGCCTCATTGCAGCCGAACGCGGTTGGCGCGTAGATGAAGCTGGTTTTGAGCGGGCGTTACAAGCGCAAAAAGATCGCTCGCGTGCTGCGGCCCAGCGCACAGTGGGTGATTGGGTGGTGTTGGATGATGGCAAAGAAGATGTGCAATTCGTCGGATATGACACTTTATGCGTGTCCGATGCGCGCATTTTGCGCTATCGCACTGTAGTGCAAAAGAAGAAAAATCAGTATCAGATTGTATTGGACAAGACGCCTTTTTACGGCGAGAGTGGTGGGCAACGTGGCGATCAGGGGTGGCTTACGGTAGGTGAGGAGCGCATTTGCGTGCTCGACACGCAGAAAGAACACGAGTTGATTGTGCATTATGTGGAGCGTTTGCCCTCAGATCCTACCCTGCCGGTACTTGCTGAAGTGGATGCCGAACGTCGTATGGCTATTTCGGCTAATCACTCTGCTACACACCTGATGCATGCGGCACTTCATCGCGTATTGGGCGATCATGCCGTACAAAAAGGGCAAGATGTGGATGAGCGGCGCATTCGTTTTGACTTTTCGCACTTCCAAAAACTGAGTGAGGAAGAGCTTGCCCAAATCGAGCGCATCGTGAATGAAAAAATTCGCCAGGACATTCCTTTGGAGGAGGTGCGCGACTTGCCTTTAGAGGAGGCCAAAAAGGCAGGGGCCATGATGCTTTTTGGTGAGAAATATGGTGAGCGCGTGCGTATGATCACTTTTGACCCCAACTTTTCTCGTGAGTTGTGTGGGGGGACTCATGTACCTGCTACAGGGCATATTGGCCTGTTTAAAATTGTTGCTGAAGGTAGCGTAGCGGCGGGCATTCGGCGCATCGAGGCCGTGACGGCTAAAAATGCCGAGCAGTGGGTCAATGAGCAGTTGTCGGAGTTGAAGGAGGTGCGTGCTTTGTTTAAAAACCCCAAGCAGCTGGCGACACAGGTGTCAGCCTTGCTCGATGAAAACCGGAAGTTGCGTAAAGAGCTGGCACAACTACGAGCTCAGCGCGCTGCTGCCATGAAAGAAGAGCTGAAGCAAAAGGCGGTGCAGGTTAATGGCTATCAGTTGTTGGTAGCACGCGTAGCCCTCGACGATGCCAATGCATTGAAAACTTTGGCACACCAGCTGGAAAAGGCCCTTGCACCAGCGGTAATTGTGTTGGGGGCCGTAATTAAGGACAAACCTCAATTGTTGTTGCTCATCAGCAAGTCGTTGGCAGTTCAGCATGAGGCCTTGCATGCAGGCGATCTCATACGCCAGTTGGCTCAGTACATCAAAGGGGGAGGAGGTGGTCAACCCTTCTTGGCTATGGCTGGGGGTAAAGATGCCTCTGGCTTGGACAAAGCTTTGGAAGTGGCGCGTCAGCGCTTCTTGCAAGAAGCGTAATGCTCCATATTGGGGGCAAGTGGTTGCGGGCTACTTACTACGCTGTGTGGCTCACACTTCCTGGGAAAACTGTTGGAGCAAGTTCCGATAGCGATTGAATACGGAAGACTTGCTGACAAAACCCACGTATTTCCCCCTTTTGACCACAGGTAAGTTCCACGCCTTAGACGCATCGAACTTTTCCATCACTTTGTCCATGGGGTCATCCCATTCGATTAGGTCGGGTGGGGCATGCATGAGCTCTTCTACGATCACTGTATCGTATTTGTGATGGTCAAACATGATTTGGCGCACATCGTCCAGTAAGATGACCCCCAAGAAAGTGCCGTCTTCATCTACTACGGGAAAGACGTTGCGATGCGAGCGGGCAATGGCCTGGACGAACTCCCCTAAAGTCCAATTAGGGCGTACGATGCTGAAGTCGCGCTCTATGAGTTCAGGCAAGTGCATATGGGCCAACACGTGTTTGTCGCGTTCGTGGGCAGCTACCCACAGGCCGCGTAAGGCGAGTGGTTTAGTGACAATACTGTGAGGCTCAAAGTACATGGAGGTGAAGTAGGACAATGCCGACACAATCATTAGGGGCACAAACAGCCCGTATCCGCCAGTGACTTCAGCAATGAGAAAAATGGCAGTCAGAGGGGCTTTGTATACCCCACTAAGTGTGCCAGCCATAGCTACAGCGACAAAGTTGGCCACACTCAGCTGAGTCCAGCCCGTCAGGTTAAGCCCATAGGCGATGATGAAGCCTGTCAGTGCACCACTGAGCATCGTAGGAGCAAAAGGCCCACCGTTGCCTCCCAGCACCATGGTAAGTACAGTACTGATGGCTTTGCTAGCCAAGATGAGCAGGGCAAAGATCAGAAGAAACCACCCTTTATCGGCAAATTTGTAGAAAGGGCTGTGAGAGACCAAGTGTTCGAATTCGCCAAAGAGTAAAGCATTGATCGTCTCATAACCTTCGCCAAACAAAGGCGGCATCAGAAAAATTAGTACGCCCAAAGCAGTGCCGCCAAACAGCGTGCGGCGTACCATGTCGAGGCGTGCAAACTCAGACTGAGACACCTGCCAGATGATGCGAATCAGATAGGTAGCGATGAGTCCGCAAGCAATGCCTGTGAGGATAAACACGGGTAAGTCAGATAGATGCCAGCGATCCGTGTAGAGAATGAACAGTTGTTGAAATTGAAAAATACGGGCTACTACCGCTCCGCTGGCAGAAGCTATGAGCAAGGGAATGAAGGACTGAATAGACACGTTGCCCAACAATACCTCGAAGGCGAAAATAACTGCCGCAATAGGGCTGTTGAAAATGGCTGCCATGCCACCTGCTGCACCACAGGCCAACAATAGCGTGCGGCGCTGTTGATTGCTCTGCATGAACTTGCCCAGATTAAACCCCACAGCAGAGCCAGTGCGAATAATGGGCGCTTCCAAACCCACTGAACCGCCAAAACCTACTGTAAGTGAAGAGCTGATAATATGTGCGTACATTTCGTAGTAGGGCAAGCGTAAGCGGTGATGAGTGACTTGATATATGAGCTCGGTCAGCCCTGTGGTAAGTGGCTTGCGCAATACAAAGCGCACGTATACCCAAGTGGCCACAATGCCCACTGTAGGTAGCACTACAAAAGCCATTCGGGCTGTAGTGGGGTCTGTGCCATGTGCCCATATGCGTACTTTCGAAATACCAAACTTCAACGCTACGGCAGCAAACCCCGCTACTGTGCCAATAATAATGCTGAGTACAATCTCGTAATTGCGCGGCGAGAGGGTGCGCTCTAACCACAATAATAGCCGGTGTAGGCCTACAAGCACTTGTGCAATGCGACGACGCCATCGATTGTGAAAAAAAGAATGTAGCGTACCACGACCACAGGCTGACATAAGCCAAAATGTTGGATACGGCCAAATACAAAAAACAAAGTTAAGGCTTCTATATGCCTCATACATTTTATTCCGATGCAATTCACTGGCAATTTCTAAAAGGAGGCTATTGTTCAATTTGTATTTTGGTGCAAGCCAAAGCCATACTATGACCATGCATCACCAGCAACATCGAGGTCGCCATCCTTCCGACGATAAACTCTTTGCTCCGGCCATGTGGAAGCGCTTGCGCGAAGCAGTGGCCGACTTGTCGTGGTTGCTTTCACGCGACTATTCGTTCAATGCAGCCCTCAAATTGGTGGGTGATCGCTATAGACTGACGGTACGCCAACGCATGGCTGTGCGCCGATGTGCTTGTTCGGACAAGTCTCTGATATGGCGGCGCGCTCATGAGTGTTTGCCTGCCTCCCTTAAAGGTCAATCGCTTCTAATTGATGGGCTCAACATACTTATTGGTATAGAGAGTGCTCTGTCGGGTGGGTTGCTATTTATAGGGCGTGATGGTTGTTTGCGCGACTTGGCCAGTGTGCATGGTACGTGGCGTCGGGTAATCGAGACACGGCAGGCCATCTACCTGTTGGGCGAGTGCCTCACTTACCTGGGCGTGGCACATGTACGACTATTGCTCGATCAGCCCGTGGGCAATTCGGGCCGGTTGAAAGGCTTTTTGACTAAAGCAGCTACTGAGCATGGGTGGCCATGGCAAATTGAGCTACACCACAATCCCGACAAAATTCTTGTTCAGAGCCAGATACCCGTTGCTACTTCTGATAGTCATGTGCTCGACCAGGCTGAGGCATGGGTCAATTTGCTTGCTTTCATAATAGCTCAACGTTTGCCTCATGCCTGTGTGATTGATCTAAAGCCACCGAGTGCCTTGCCTTGAAAAGGTGGATTTGGGCTTATATGAGCAAAATATCTGACATTTGAAGTGCAGCAAAAATAGTTGGCTGCGTGCATGGACAAGTGGTGGAGCGTGCCTCAGCTTGCAGCATCCAGCATTGGTGATAGTCGATATGTGCCGCCTTTTGGTCTTTCTAAAGACGACTGTGGCAGGCGAGGCTCTTATTTTTGCCTTAAATACAACTCGCATGATTCGGGAAATCTGGGACGGACTCTCGTCTTATTTGCGCGCTATTGTAGTGATTAGTCGCCTGAGGTTGTGGAGCTATGTCTTAATACCGGGCTTGCTCAGCATCGTATTAGGAGCTGTGGTTATAGCTGCTGCATGGAGCCTCAGCGATGATATCGGGGGAACACTTACGAGGTTATGGCCGTGGGAATGGGGCGCTCAGGTAGTAGATTCAATTGGCCAAGTATTGGGTGGGCTAGTTCTCCTAATAGGTGGACTATTGGTGTTCAAGCACCTGATTCTGATCTTGTCAGGCCCCTTTATGAGTCCTCTATCTGAAAAGATAGAACGCCATTTAGCAGGCTATGACGAACCGATGCATTTTTCCCCTACGGAAATGCTACAACAGTTTGGCCGTAGTGTGGTATTGGGGGGGCGTAATGCCGTTTTGGAAATATTGTTGACTATTCCACTTTTGATATTAGGGCTTGTTCCTGTCTTTGCGCCGCTAGCTACTGTGCTTATCTTTTTAGTCCAGTCTTATTATGCCGGTTTTGGCAATATGGATTTCACGCTGGAGCGCCACTTCATGGTGTGCGATAGCATTCGCTTCGTGCGTCGGCATCGAGGGGTGGCTATAGCCAATGGCGCTGTATATCTCTTGCTCTTGCTGACGGGGTTGGGCTTTTTGATCGCGCTGCCTCTTGCTGTAGTGGCTGCTACTATAGAAACAGTGAAGCGGTTAGAAACTACCGTAGAATAGCACCTCAGTTGTTTTCATTCTAAGCCGTTCTTGTATTGTATAAAAAGGCAAGGCCTACTTACCTTCGCTGCTGTGTGTACGATAGTCCTACTAACTGTATCATTCATGTCTTCACGTGATTCTTCTCCTTCTTCTTACGAGGCTGCTTTGAACGAGCTGCGGCGTATCGTACGTCAACTCGAGCAAGGTACGACTACTATAGACGAGCTGAGCGATCAGTTGGCTCGAGCCGACGAGCTCATTCGTCAATGTCGTTTGCGCTTGCGCCAAGTGGAGGCAGATGTAAAGCGTTTTGGCCAAACACATGCTACAGATACCGATAGTGAAGAATAAACCGAACTTCTCTTAACGTAATTCACCCGACGATGAACCAACACGCATATTTGATGTGGGCTTTGGTTTGCTTGCTCACAAGTGGATGGAGCCAGTCCCAACCGCCGGCTACGCCTGCCGAGTTGCGTTTGCAATCATTCCAGCAGCGTCAAAAACTTGCTGAGCGTTCGGTAGTAGCCCATATCCCTTTTCAATCGGTAGGACCTACTGTCTTTAGTGGGCGTGTGGCCGATATTGACGTGTGGGAAAAAGATCCCACGCATTTCTACGTGGCCTATGCTTCTGGTGGCCTTTGGAAAACGGAAAACAACGGCACCTCTTTCACGCCTTTGTTCGACCATGAAGCCGTAATGACGTTGGGCGATATTGCCGTCGACTGGGAGCAGGGCGTCATCTGGGTGGGCACAGGCGAAGTCAATTCTAGCCGCTCGAGCTATGCTGGCGCTGGCATCTGGAAAAGCACCGATGAGGGCAAGACTTGGCAACACATGGGCTTGGGCGAAAGCCATCACATTGGCCGCATTGTGCTCCATCCCACCGACCCCAATACGCTATGGGTAGCCGTGCTGGGGCATCTGTATTCGCCTAACAAGGAGCGAGGTGTGTACAAGACAACTGACGGGGGCCGTACGTGGAAGCAGGTTCTTTTCGTCAATGAAAATGCAGGTGCTGTCGACCTGGCAATAGATCCAGCCAACCCCAAGGTGTTGTACGCTGCCACCTGGGAGCGCACGCGTCGTGCCTGGAACTTCGTGGAGAGCGGTGAGGGGTCGGGCATCTGGAAGAGTACCGATGGCGGTGAACATTGGCAGCGCCTCAATACTGCCCACAGTGGCTTTCCCACGGGAGAAGGAGTAGGACGCATTGGTTTGGCCTTGAGCCGCCAAAATGGCAAGACCATTGTCTATGCCGTACTTGACAACTACTTCCGCCGACCTAAAGAGGCACCAGAGCCCGATGTGCTGACCAAAGAGATGTTGCGCACCATGACGCGCGACGAATTCTTGGGCTTAAAGAAATACATGATCGAAAACTACTTGCAGCGCTACAGGTTCCCCGACACCTACGATGTCGACACTGTGATCGAGTTGGTGCGCAAAGGTAAAGTGCAACCCAAAGATCTGGTAGACTACGTGGAAGATGCCAACAGCCTGCTGTTCGATACCGAAGTAATCGGCGCAGAGGTCTATCGATCGGATGATGGTGGGCGCAGTTGGAAAAAGCTCAATGAAGACTATTTGGACAATGTCTTCCACAGCTACGGCTACTACTTTGGGCAAATTCGGGTAGCACCTTGGAACCCCGATCGCCTCTACATCATGGGTGTGCCCATATTACGATCAGACGATGGAGGCAAGACGTGGCACAGCATCAATGGCGATAATGTACACGTGGATCACCACGCCCTTTGGGTCGACCCGCATCGCGAAGGCCATCTCATTCTCGGTAATGATGGCGGCATCAATATTAGCTACGACGATGGCGCACACTGGATCAAGTGCAACACTCCCGCTGTAGGGCAATTCTACAGCGTGGCACTCGATATGGAAACGCCATACAATATCTATGGTGGCTTGCAAGACAATGGCGTGTGGTATGGCCCCAGCACCTATCAGCACAGCACGCGCTGGCATGGCACAGGGCGTTATCCGTACCAGATGCTATTAGGCGGCGATGGCATGCAAGTAGCAGTGGACACGCGCGATAACAATACCATATATACGGGCTTTCAGTTTGGCAACTACTTCCGAATTGACAAGCGTACGGGCCATCGCAAGTACATCACGCCGCGCCACAAGCTGGGCGAACGCCCCTTGCGCTGGAACTGGGAAACGCCCATTCACCTCTCTGTGCACAACCAGGATATCTTGTACATCGGTGCCAATAAGCTGTTCCGCTCGCTAGATCAAGGCGATCACTTTGAACCTATCTCAGATGATCTGACCAAAGGAGGACGCAAAGGCGATGTGTCATATGGTACACTGACTTGCATACACGAATCGCCACTGCGCTTTGGGTTAATCTATGTAGGGTCCGATGATGGACTGGTGCATGTGACGCGTGATGGCGGCTTTAGCTGGCAGCGCATCAGCGACCCACTGCCGCAAGACATGTGGGTCTCTTGCGTGCAGGCCTCTGCACATGTCGAGGGGCGCGTTTATCTATCGCTCAATGGCTATCGCTGGGACAATTTCGAGCCTATGATTTACGTGTCGGAAGACTATGGCCAAAATTGGCAACGCATCGGTACGGACTTGCCCCTCGAACCCGTCAATGTCATTAAGGAAGATCCGAAAAATGCCGATGTGCTCTACGTGGGTACTGACCATGCGCTCTACGTTTCTTTGGATCGAGGAGCGTCGTTTATGAGATTAGGCAGTGGCTTGCCCGATGTGCCAGTACACGATCTAGCTGTGCACCTGCGAGATGCCGATCTGGTAGTGGCCACTCATGGCCGGTCTTTTTATAAGGGCTACGTGGGGCATTTGCAGCAGCTAACCGATTCGCTCATGACTGAACCGCTACACGTGTTTGCAGTCCAATCAGTGCGCTACAGTAGCCGTTGGGGTAATGGACCTAGCTGGATGGAACGCGAAATGCCAACAGTCACTTTGCCGCTTTGGACTACTCAGGCAGATACTGTACAAGTGAGCGTATATGCTGGAGAACAGGTCGTGGCCCAACACCACTTGGCCGTAGCTCGAGGACTGAACTATCTCGAAATACCGCTGTACGTCGACGCTGCAGTACGCGAAGCCTATGAGCGTTGGCTCAATGAAGGACGTCAGGATGATGAAGCACCAGTGCGCCTCAAGGAAGCCGATGATGGCCATATCTATCTGCGAGCGGGTAAGTACATAATCGAGGTAAAAAGAGATGACGTTGTGCGCCAACAGCAACTTATTATCGTAAAAAAGTAAATCTTTACATATGGGGCACGGCTATGTGCACTGCCCCACTTCATTTTCTTCAGCCATTCATACGTCGACGAGCCATGAACATTGCACTGATCGGATACGGCAAGATGGGGCGCATGATTGACCAGCTGGCGCAAAAACGCGGCCATAAAATCGTTTTGCGCATCGGGCGCAACAATCGCCACGAGCTCAGCCCACAACGCCTCCAACAAGCCGATGTGGCCATCGAATTTACTGGGCCGGATGCTGCTTTTGACAACATCGTCACTTGCATCGAAGCAGGTGTTCCGGTGGTGAGTGGCTCCACGGGCTGGCTAGACCACATGAACGAAGTGCGCCAATTGGTACAGCAAAAAAAAGGAGCTTTCTTTTACGCAAGTAATTTCAGCAAAGGTATTTGGCTGTTTATGCAGGCTGCCGATATGCTCAGTAGTCTCATGGCCCAGCAGCTGGACTATCAGCCAAGCATTGAAGAAATTCATCATCAGCACAAAAAAGATGCACCCAGTGGTACGGCCATCACCTTAGCTCAGCGCGTCTTGATGCATCTCAAGCGCCTTCAAGGTTGGTGCCTCGATAGCAAAGCAGACGACCAATTGCCCGTGTATGCACGTCGTAAAGGAGAGGTGCCTGGCACCCATATCTTGAGATTTGATTCTCCTGTCGATCGCATTGAACTGACTCATATGGCCCACGGACGCGAGGGTTTTGCCAGCGGTGCGCTTGATGCGGCAGAATGGTTGCTCGGCCGCACGGGCTGCTTTGGCATGGAAGATTTGATGGGTCATTCTTAAAGGACAGGCTTGACTTTTTGCATGTGTAAAATTACTCGGTTGGGTAGAAGCAAATCTGCCAGCTGGCAGCAAGTTATCCCTGTGTTATGGAACAACAGCTGACCTATCGCCCGGGCGACTGGGTAGTGTACAAAAACAACCAGCTCATAGCGTTCAACAAGCCACCGGCGTTGCCGGTACAGGCTGACAAGACCGGACATGTATGCTTGCTCGATTTAGCTCAGAGCTATTGTCAACATCCATTGCTGTTGATCCATCGCTTGGACCGGCCCGCTTCCGGAGTGGTGCTTTTCGCAAAAAAAACACGCGCTTTGGTACAGCTCAATGAGCAATTTCAGCAACGACGTGTAGCGAAGCGCTACTTAGCAGTAGTAGCACAACTACCCGAACCACCGGAAGGGGAACTGCGCCATTGGCTCAAGCGCGATGGTCGGCTGAATAAAAGCTTCGTAGTGCCAGAGGGCACGAAAGGCGCCAAAGAGGCTGTCTTGTACTATCGGCATGTGTGTTCGAGCGATCGCTATCACTTGCTCGATATTGAACTCATCACGGGGCGCCACCATCAGATTCGGGCCCAATTGGCGGCGATAGGTGCTCCCGTAAAGGGCGATGTCAAGTATGGCTTTCGCCGAGGTAATCGCGATCGATCTATTCATTTGCACGCCTACCAGTTGGCTTTTGATCATCCTGTTACTGGGGAGTGGCAGATGGTACGGGCACCTGTACCTTCGGATCCGCTTTGGCAATTTTTTGCCGAAAGGCTGAATGAAGGCATGTAGTATGAGAATTATGTGCAATTCGTCGGCTATTCGCGAAAAAATGACATCATAAATAGCGTGGTTGTGTAGGCTGAACGTCTACCTTGCATCTTCCTTTGTCGTGCCTATCTTTATTTGATATGGAACGCTGTAGCTCAGAACAAAAAAACTATGGAAACCAATCGTAGCATACTGGAATGGAGCATAGGATTGCTGTTGGTGTTGGGTGCTATTAGTGGGACAAATGCTCAAGAAGAGGTGGTGATTAGTGGTGTAGTGCGCGATGCACAGACGTGGGAGCCTCTACCGCAAGTAGAGGTGAAGGTGGAAGATGTGCGCGCGTTGACCGATGCACAGGGGGCATTTATGCTCAAATTGATGGCCCATGATGAGGAGTTAGTCATTACCATCACGCGAGAAGGATATCGCACGCTTACCAGAGTAGAACCTCGCAGCCCTGAAATTGTACTGGGCGAGATAGCCTTGTGGCCAGATATGCTCGAAGATGAAGAGGGCGCTGTGCCTTTGCTAAGCGGTACCGACCTGGACGACAACAGCATGACGCAGGTGTCGGGCTTGTTGCATGCTTCCTCCGATTTATTTGCGCGCACCTCGGCCTATGTATTTGGCTTTTTGCGCTTTCGCATTCGGGGGTATGAGTCGGCCTATACGGCTGCCTGGTTCAACGGCGTACCTGTCAATGATCCCGAATTGGGATGGGTGCCGTGGAGCCACTGGAGCGGCCTCAACGACGTGACGCGCAACCGCGAATCGGTCATTGGGCTGCGGCCCGTAGACTTTGGTTTTGGCGACATTGGCGGCGCCACTTTCTTCGATACACGGGCTGCCACGCAGCGCAAGCAGACGCGTTTCACCTATTCGTTGGGCAACACTAACTACACCCATCGCGTGATGGGTACGTGGAGCTCGGGCTATACCAAAAATGGATGGGCTTTCTCGATCTCAGCTTCTCGTCGTTGGGCTCAGGAAGGCTATGTGCCTGGCACCTTTTACGATGCCTATGCTTATTTTCTTTCTGTAGATAAAAAAATCAATGTTCACCACCAGCTCAACCTTACAATAGTAGGTGCGCCCAATACGCGCGGTCGCAACAGTGCAGCCATCCAAGAACTTTTTGACCTGGCTGGCACGAACTACTACAACGCCTATTGGGGCTATCAGAATGGTCGCAAGCGCAATAGCCGCGTGGCACGCACTCATCAGCCCATGGCTATTTTGCGTCATGACTGGAAGCTCACCGACGCTGCCTCACTCACTACAGCTGCTTCTTTCCAGGCAGGTCGTAGTGGTAGCACAGCACTCAACTGGTATGGTGCGCGAGACCCCCGGCCCGACTACTACAGGAGATTGCCCAGCTATGTGCAAAGTCAACAAAGAGCATTAGTAGAGCAAAAGCTCAGAGCCGATGAGGCGCTGCGCCAAATTGATTGGAACTACCTCTATCAGGTCAATTACAATAGCCTTGAGACCATCGAAAATGTAGATGGTATTGCCGGAAATAACATCACGGGCTTGCGTGCCAAATACATCGTCGAAGATCGGCGCTACGACAGCAAACGCGCCAATGTGTATACTTACCTTACCCAACAGCTCAATGAGCAGTGGAGCTTGCAAGTGGGAGCAGCTTATCGCTGGTATCGGGGTGAGCACTTCAAAGTAGTAGATGATCTGCTGGGTGCCGACTTCTGGGTAGACATAGATCGATTTGCCGAGCGCGATTTTCCCGACAATCCCGATGCACTGCAAAACGACCTCAACCGCCCCAACCGCCTCGTACGTGTAGGTGATCGCTTTGGCTACGACTACGACGGCGACATCCGCATGGGTGAAGCTTGGGTGCAGGGGCGCTACGAAGGAAACCACCTCGATGCCTTTGTGGCAGCACAATGGGGACACACACTCTTTTGGCGTACGGGCAATATGCGCAATGGGCGCTTTCCCGACAACTCTTTTGGCCCAGGTGCAAAAAAGCGCTTTACTACAGGCGCTGCCAAAGTAGGGCTTACGTGGAAAATTAATGGCCGCAACTATTTGTTTGCCAATGGATATGTGGGTACACGTGCACCCTTATTTCGCCATGCCTATGTCTCGCCACGCACACGCGATCAGCTAACTCCTGGCCTGAAAGTAACGCGCATTCAGGCAGGTGAAGCAGGTTATATATTGCGTGCTCCCCAACTCAAGGCACAACTCACGGGCTATTATACCGACCTGAAAGATCAGGTGCGCACCATGTCGTTTTATCACGACGATCAGCAAAGCTTCGTCAATTACGCCTTGTCGGGTATCGATCAGCGCCACCTCGGCCTAGAGTTTGCTGCTGAAGCAAAACTTCTCGGTGGCCTCAGTGCTCAGGCAGTAGCAGCGCTAGGTCAGTACTACTACACTTCGCGCCCTACTGCAACGATCACTCAAGACAACAATGCCGACGTATTGGTGGAAGGACGTACCGTATACATGAAAAACTTCTACGTGCCGCGCACGCCGCAACGTGCCATGACTGTAGGGCTTAGCTATGAGGGCAAGGGCTATTGGTGGGCCAGCCTCAACCTCAACTACTTCGACCAGCTCTGGCTCGACTTTAACCCAGATCGTCGTACTGCTGCTGCAGTAGATGGCGTGGAAGTGGAATCTGAATTGTGGCGTGCCATCTTGTGGCAGGAAAAAGCCCCGGCAGCTACCACGCTCGACTTCTTTGGCGGAAAGTCTTTCCGCTTTGGCGACTACTTCCTGCGCCTCAATATAGGGGTTGACAATATCCTCGATCGCCAGGACATCATCAGTGGTGGTTATGAGCAATTGCGCTTCGATTTCGAGACCAAAGATCCCAATGTGTTCCCCAACCGCTATTACTACGCTTGGGGCCGTACCTATTTCCTCAACATCAGCTTCAACTGGTGATACAAGTGCTGGTATAGCAGACTGGTGTCAAATACAGCTTTGCATCTTGTGACGCTAACTTGGAAGAAAACTTGGCAAAATGAAATATTTCAAACTGCTTTCTGTGGCCTTTTTCTTTACCCTGATCGGAAGTGCTTGTGTCGATCTGGAATTCGATGCGCCGCCACCTGAAGGGGAAGAGGTACAACTCACTCCTAATGCTACTATTGCCGACTTACGTGCATTGCACACCATCGGTCAATTTGAGGAAGTGACGCAAGACTGGATCATAGAAGCCGTCGTCATAGCCGATGATCGAAGTGGCAACTTCTACCGAACTATTGTCGTACAAGACGAAACCGGAGGCATCGACTTGCGCATCAACGCCACTGAGTTGTACAACGATTATCCCATTGGCCGCAAAGTCTATATTAAGCCGCAAGGCCTATGGTTAGGCGACTACAATGGTCAATATCAGCTAGGGGGAGGCACTACGATTGATAACAATGGCAACGAAGTATTGGCTTTCATTGAGCCCGTCTTGCTCGACGATTACATCATCAAGGGGCCGCGCAACCAGCCCGTCACACCTCGCAAGCGCACCATCAGCGAACTCACTCCAGCTGATCTGAGTACGCTCATCCAGCTCGACAGCGTGCAATTCACCACCGACGATGCGGGTCAGCCCTTTGCCGATGCCGTCAATCGCATCTCTGTCAACCGAATGATAGAGGACTGCAACGGCAACACCATTATCTTGCGCTCCAGTGGCTATGCCGAATTTGCTTCCGATAGTACGCCTACAGGCAATGGCTCCCTTACGGCTGTGTTTAGCATTTATCGCGATGATCTGCAGCTCTACATCCGCGAATTAGATGATGTAGCCATGACCACTGAGCGCTGCGATACGGGAACAGGATCGGGCAGCAACCAGCTCAGCATTGAGGAAGTGCGCAACCTCTTTGCCAGTGGTGCTTCTGCTGCACCCGATGACAAATACATTCGAGGTGTGGTGATCTCCGATCGTGCCAATGGCAATATTCATCCGCAAAACTTAGTGTTGCAAGATGGTGATTACGGCATTGTGGTGCGTTTTACCGAAGCACATAGCTTCAACTTGGGCGAAGAGCTCGAAGTGGACATCTCGGGCATGCAGCTCAACGAGTTCAACGGTTTGCTCCAAGTCAACAACGTATTTCTCGACCGAGCTACGAGCAAGGGCATGGGCACCCTTCCTACACCGCGCGTGGCCACTGTAGCCGAAATCTTGACCAATGCTGAAAACTGGGAAAGCACTTTAGTCAAAGTGGAAAACTGCACGCTTAGTGGAGGAGCTACTTTTTCAGGAAACCGCACGCTGAGTGACGGCACGGGCAATATCATCATCTACACGCGTTCCGCAGCGACATTTGCCAACGAGCCTTTGCCAACGGGTGCGGTTAACGTCACAGGTATCCTCGCTCAATTCAACGATTACGAGATCACTATTCGCAATCTGGGCGATATCGAATAAATAATGAGGACCTTAAAGTTGGCAAAAGGGGGCATTCAGCTGAATGCCCCTTTTTTGCACAATGCCTACCTGTAGTGGCTAATAAGAGGTTACTGATCGCCGATGAGCTTTTTCTTCATCGCTGCAAATTCTTCATCAGTCAGTACGCCTTCTTTGTGAAGTTGAGCCAGTTCGCGAAGCTGGGCTAGTACTTCGGCATCGTCGTTCATCACTACACGGGCGCGTTTGCGGGGCGGCTCGCTACTTTTCTCCTGTTCGGCTTCCTTTTTCCATTCCTGGGCCACGCGTTTGCCTTTTTCAAACTGTTCTTTGTACATCTTCTTGAGCCTGTTAGGGTCAAAATCGAGGATGGTGCCCCCCATCTCGAAATGCGTTTTGAACACTTGGCCCAAAGCATAGGTGGAAGCCCCTGCAAATACAGAAGTAGTCACGCCACCCAATACGGAGCCCACGCCGGGAATGAGCTTGGCTACGCTGCCCGCTGCAATGCGCGCCAGTGTACTGGTCGTCAGGCTAGACACGATGGCCTTGCCTTGCGTTTCGCTGAAGTCGACTTGATATGCGCGACACAGCTGCCGAATCATGTCGAGTTGTAAGGCACTTACGGCCAGTACGTCAGCCACTACGACGGGAATGAAGCCTGCACCCATGCTCCAGATGACGTGATTGCGGATGATGATATCGGCTTGCTGGCTGCGCTTGAGCTCTTCTTGATTCATCGTTGTCATTTTGGTGAGTTGTGCATGTCGTTACAATATGCTGCCTTTTGGCAAAAATGAGGGCAGAAGCATCGACTATTGTCACATAGGGCTTGACCAACGCCGCTCTATTGTCTTTTAGTCGATGCCCAACAACTTGTGCGTCTGTAGGCTGAGGCGCCATTGGGGGTGTGCCATGCAATAGGCGATAGCCTCTTGGGTAAAGTGCTCGCGCTGAGGCCCATCCATGGGCTGTAGAAAAAAGTGCTGAAAGTCGAGCTGCTCGAACTGCTCGGGCAGTGCCCCTTCCTGGCGATAGACGAGCTTGAGCTCATGGCCGCTACGCTGTACGAGTGGAGCGCCTGCTTTAGGACTCACGCAAATCCAATCGACACCTTTGGGCACAGCAATAGTGCCATTGGTCTCGATGCCTACTTCCAAACCCTGTGCATGAAAAGCTTCGATAAGTACTTCGTCGAGCTGGAGCAGTGGCTCACCACCCGTACATACTACGTAGGGGCGACCACTTTGGCCCGCAGGCCACAAGCTGGCTACTTTATGGGCCAGTGTGCATGCGTCGTAGCGTCCCCCACCCGTGCCGTCAGTGCCTACAAAGTCCGTATCGCAGAAGGTGCAAATGGCTTTAGCTCGATCTTGCTCCCGGCCATTCCACAGATTGCAACCGCTAAAGCGACAAAAGATGGCAGGGCGCCCTGTGTGTGCGCCCTCCCCTTGCAGTGTGTAGTATATTTCTTTTATCTTGTATGTTTTGCGTTTCACGTTGTTAATGGCGATTTCATGTTTTATGTGGTAAAGGTCAAAAAGTAGGTGCAAAGATGCACAGATGGCTTATTTGTGTGCATTGCCACGTGAGCTTTCCATACAACCTCATGGCTTGTGATACCCCGTTATTTACACAACTCTTCAATACAGATTCAGTTGCAAGTCGATGAGTGACTTTTGCCTTCAGTTAGGTAGCAAGTAATTGGCCAGCTTATCTGAGGCTTCCTGGCAGGTAAGAAATGTATTAGGGAAATAGCTGCTCTGAGACGTGAATATTTTGGTGAGCACTTAGCGTTGAGTTGTTGGTGCAAAGGCTCGTTCCAGTTATCTATAAAGTGCAAGCGGATATGGGTATATCAGCATGATAGTGAGCAATATGAAAAAGTTGGGGGGGTGGGGCAGCATCTTTTATCACATCATCATGGCCATGTAGTATTTGACTAGACCAGCCGTGTTCTTCACTTTGAGCTTTTGCAGCAAATTGCGGCGGTGTGTATCTACGGTGCGGGGACTGATGAACAGTTTTTCGGCAATTTCCTTGTTGGTCATTTCTTCTGCGATGTATTTGAGAATCTCCAGCTCGCGGGGGCTGAGCTTTTCCTTCAGCTCCTTGAGCTTTTCAGGTGAGGCCGGACCAGGCTGGCTGTGGTCTACCTGACCGGCTTTTTGCAAATAGGTGACCAGTATGGAAAAGATCTCCCGACTAAAATAGGTATTGCCGGATGCTACAATTTCGAGCGCTTTTCTGAATTCTTCGGTGCTGGCATTTTTGTAAATAAATCCCAGTGCGCCGGCTTGTACGATCTGTAGAATTTTTTCCTCATCACGCTCGGCAGAGCAGGCCAGCACTTTGATCTCGGGATTGTATTCCAGAATTTGCTTAGTGGCTTCCACCCCGTCGATGCCGGGTAAAAATAGATCCATGATGACCACATCGACTTCCATTGTCTTGACGCGGGCTACTGCGTCAGTACCATTGGCCACTTTGTCGACTAGTTCGAATTTATCGCCCCCTTGGATGAGGAAGGAAATGCCCGTTTGAAAGACGAGGTTGTCTTCTACGAGTAATACCTTGATTTTGTCTTGGCTCATAATCATTGTGGTTTTGAAGTGTCTGCTTCTGAGCAATAAGCTAGATGAGTGCACAGCCACATGGTGTATGACGTGGTATAAGGGACAGGGGGGATCGAATATACAGGGGGGATGTTATTGCTCGGAGCAAAAACCCTACCGGAAAATACGTAGTACTACACTTTTTGATGAATGGTTCGAAAAGTAATGTTATTGGCAAGAAAGAGCGCTCAATGAATCAAACGCGCATTTTGCTACGCTTGACCAGCCAAGCCTGTAGCACTTGGTGAAATCCTTTTTGTATATCAGCTGCTACAAAGTCGATCTTGTATTGTAGGCACTTGAGGCGTAGCCGCTCGGTATATTGGCGCATCTGTGCCACGTAGTAATCCTTTATCTGGGAGGGTTGTAGGCGTACACGTTCACCTGTTTCCATGTCGATAAACAGGTAGGGGCGATTTTTGAATTCGAAATCGTACTCGAGTGCCCTATCGATTGTGTGAAAGAGGATGACCTCGTGCTTGTTGTGCTTGAGATGTTGTAGTGCAGCGAATAGTTCATCAGGCTGTGCTGCTTGGTCGAACATGTCGCTGAAAATAATGACCATTGAGCGCTTATGGATGCTATCGGCAATTTGATGGAGGGCTTGGGCAGCAGCCGTGCTTCGCGGGCGTTCAGGTTGGGTGATGAGTTGGTGAAGGTGGCTGAGCATTAGCTGGTAATGTGCAGTGCTAGAACGTGCGCGTGTGTGTTGCCGTACTTGGCTATCGAATACCGATAGCCCAAAGGCATCGCGTTGGCGTTGAAGCAAGTGCATCAGGGATGCTGCTGCCAGTGCCGACCACCGAATTTTATTGATGTAGTATTTGCTGTGGGCTGTCACTTCGGGAAAGTACATCGATGAGGAGGCGTCTATTACAATTTGGCAACGCAAGTTAGTCTCCTCTTCAAAGCGCTTGCTATACAGTCGGTCAGTACGTGCATATACTTTCCAATCGATGTCTTTGACGGGTTCGCCTGGGTTGTAAAGCCGATGTTCGGCAAATTCTACAGAAAAGCCGTGAAAGGGACTTTTGTGCAAGCCAATGATAAAACCCTCCACTACTTGACGTGCTAGTAATTCGAGATTGCCCAGATGCCGTATATGTGCTTGATCGAAAAATTCCATATGTATTTGATGTTTTATTGAAAACGCCTGCAAGGCACAAGATGCTTTCTGGAGGCTTGTTCGTCCAAAGTGGGCCTGAAGTAAACCAATTTTTATGCCTTATCATATGCAACAGCGCAGAAAAAACAATAACCAACAGATGTGTTTGCGCTGCGACGTGGAGGCACTTTTATTGTTTGGACAGGTCGAACTGAATAGCGACTTTTGGCGGCAGCTGCAAACATGAGGTGCGGTTCGTCGAGGAGTTAGCGAAAAACCAATATCGATGGAATATAGAAAATTAGGCAAATCAGGAGTACACATCAGTGCGTTGTCGTTGGGCTCGTGGCTCACCTTTGGCAAGCAGATCACAGACGAAACGGCTGAACAATTGATGCACTTGGCTTATGATCGTGGCGTCAATTTTTTCGACAATGCCGAAATCTATGCCAAGGGACAGTCGGAAGTGGTAATGGGCCGCATATTGAAGCGGGCAGGCTGGGAACGCAGCAGCTATCTGGTGTCCAGTAAGGTGTATTTTGGTGATGGAGGTGACCGGCCTACCCAAAAGGGCTTGAGTCGCAAGCACGTCGTGGAGGCGTGTCATGCCTCACTTAAGCGTTTGCAAGTTGAGTACATCGATCTGTATTTCTGTCATCGTCCCGATCGGCATACCCCTATTGAAGAGACGGTCTGGACGATGAATATCCTCATTCAGCAGGGCAAAATCCTCTATTGGGGCACCTCAGAATGGTCTGCTCAAGAAATTATGGAAGCTCACATGGTAGCGCGCCAGCATCACCTCATTGGGCCAGTGATGGAGCAGCCGCAATACAACATGTTTCATCGAGCACGGGTAGAAGTGGAATATCGCCGCCTGTATCAGGCGGTGGGATTAGGGACTACCATCTGGTCGCCATTGGCCTCTGGCGTGTTGACGAACAAGTATATCGATCAGTTCCCCGAGGGCACTAGGCTGAGTATGGAAGGGTTAGAGTGGTTGCGCGATCTGGCGCTGACACCCGAACGGCTCGAAAAGGTGCGCCAATTAAATGACTTGGCCGTGCAGCTTTGTACGACGTTGCCCCGACTGGCTATTGCCTGGTGCCTGAAAAACCCCAATGTAAGCTCCGTCATTTTAGGGGCTTCTCGAGTGGAGCAATTGCAAGAAACACTGGACGCACTCGATGTAGTGCCCTTACTCAATGATGAGGTGTGCACGCGCATTGAGCAGATCTTGCAGAACAAACCCGAAGCACCATCTTTCTAAGTTGAGCTCGTTTGCTAAAGGCGCGAGCCAAACAAGGCCCTTAGCTATGGCAAAAAAGAAAAGAAACAAACCAGCACGCAAAACGACTTTGCGGCGCTCGTCTGCTGTAAAAAAAAGAGTAGCGGCAGTAACTCCTACTGGCCGATGGCCCGAACGCCCAACGCCACCTGACGAAAATGGCTTCTTTCGCAAAGCCTTTTGGGCTACAGCACTCGTCGCGTTGATACTGATGATTGCCATGGCCTTGGGCTCGGGGATCAATGCCGACGATGAGTACCAGGTAGATTATTCGGAAAAACTCGTCAACTATTACTTGACATTAGGTGCTGACACCGCTGCCCTGCATGTAGAAAAGGGCAACATGCACCTATATGGCGGCTTTTTCGATTTGCTTACCGGATTGGCCAATCGTGCTATGGGATGGACTCCCGATGATTTGGCCTATTACGACTTGCGCCATGTGTGCAATGCTTTGTTTGGTTGGCTGACCATAGTATTCATCGCCCTATTTGTGCACAAACTGGCCGGTTGGCGAGGAGCCATATGGGCTTTGGTAATTGCCTTTTTGTCGCCGCGCTTGCTAGGCCATGGCTTGATGAATCCCAAGGACATACCTTTTGCACTTGGCTTTGCCATGGCTACTTATTTTATGGTGGGATTATTGCAACACATGCCGCGCCCACGCAAAACTGATCTGTGGGGTTTAGCTTTGGGTGTTGGCATTGCTTTGGGTACGCGTGCAGGCGGGCTGTTGTTGTTTGGCTATCTGGGCCTATTTGCCTTACTCGACTTGTGGTTGCGCTATAGATGGTCGTGGTTGGGCAATGCTGCATTGTGGCGCAGCTATGTAGGTTGGGGCTTGGCAGCAGCTGCTGGAGGCTACTTGCTCGGCATAGCTGTGTGGCCTTGGGCTTTGCAGCAGCCTCTTAGCCATCCGCTGGAGGCGCTTAGCGAGTTTTCCAAATTGGGTGTGCGTATCCGAGTGCTGTATCAAGGGATGAACATCATGTCGGATGAAACGCCGTGGTATTATTTGCCCGACTGGATTTGGCGCACCATTCCATTGAGCGTTTTGCTAGGTCTGGTGGTAGGTATAGTATGGTTGCCACGCCTGTTGCGATACTATCAGCCATTGCCTGTTTTACTGGCGGTGTTTTCCGCACTTTTCCCCATCGTATATGTCATCGTGCGCGATTCGACTTTACACGATGGGTGGCGCCACTTGCTATTCGTCTATCCGCCTATGGTTGTATGGGCGACCCTCAGTTGGTTGTGGCTCGAACAGCGGTATGCAGCTTTTGCACGCACGCGCCAAGCATTGTACTTGGCCTTGGGGCTCATGCTGTTGGAACCTGCTTTGTTCATTGCGCGTAATCCACATTGGCCCTATGTGTATTTCAATATGGTTTCAGGCGGCATCAGCCATGCTTTTGGCCGCTTTGAGACTGACTATTGGGGGGTGAGCATGAAGCAGGCAGTGAAATGGTTGGGCCATAGCGGAGCATTGCCACCAGCTGATGCCGATCAGCCACTGACTATTGCCTCGTCTTTTAGCTACAACTTGGGTGTCTATCTCATCCCTTGGCGTGGGCAGGCCAAGGGCACCTACGTGCGCTTCAACGATCGCTATAGCAAGTATTGGGATTACGGTATCTTTCCCTCGCGCTACATCAGAGGCCCCCACTTGCGCAGCCTCAACTGGCCCAACAGCAAGGCAGTGCATACGCTTGCCGCCAATGGCGTGCCGCTTACAGCCATCGAACGCGATACGGCACACCATGCTTTCCGCGCCAATCAGGCGATAAAGCAACGCGATTACGACACTGCTTTCCGTGAGCTGAAAGCTGAATTGCGCCTGTATCCCGACAATGAACTGGCATGGACACAATTGGCCAATGTGTACTTGATGCGCCAGCAACTCGCTGAAGCCGAAGAAGCAGCACGACAGGCGCTCAAAGTGGCACCTCAAAACAGCCAGGCATACTACTTTTTAGGCATGGCTTTAGTCAACCAGGGTAAGCTCGAGGAAGCTTATGCACAATTTGAGGCGGCAGTAGCACAAGAAAACTTTGCCGCAGCTTGGTATTACATGGGCTACATCAAAGCACAGCAAGGCGAGGGTACCCGAGCTATAGAGCTACTCAACAAAGCTATCCAGGCCAATACGCGTTTTCGGCAGGCTTACGAGCTGGCAGCTCATGTGTACGAACAGCTAGGCTATAGCGAACAAGCACAGCGCTACCGTCAGGCTGCAGCCCAGCTGCAGTAGGGTAAACAAACAAGAATGAATTACAAATTGCTTTTCCCTACATATCGAAACCGCTATCGCTTTGTCGCTACCCAGCTGCGCCACTTTTTACCGCCTTCCGGCAAATACGGGCGTGGCTTGAGCTTGGGTACTGGTGAGGGCGACTACGACCCCATGATTGCAGCGCATTGCACACAACTAATTGCCTGCGACATCAATGAAGCGGATGTGGCTTTCGCCAAAAAGCTCAATAGCCATATTAGTCACATCACTTACCAGGTGGAAAATGCCCTGGCGCTCAGCTTTCCCGACAACTACTTCGACTTAATTGTATCGGTAGAGGTGATGGAACACGTAGGTGACCCCGTCCAAATGACCCACGAGCTGGCACGCGTCTTGCGCCCAGGTGGAGTGGCGATACTGACCTTTCCCTCTGTGCATTTTCCCATAACCTACGACCCGATCAACAAAATCTTGGGGTGGATAGGTGCAGGCCATATAGCTCAGGGCGCTTATGCTTTTGGGCATGAGTATCTTATAGACGGGGCAGCCTTTCAGCAATGGGCTCAAGCTGCAGGACTCGAGATAGTAGTCGCACGAGGCCTAAGCCGGTATTTGGTTGGGCTATTGGAAGCGTATTGGACGGGAATTATACAGCGCTTGTTCAAAGCCAATGCAGCTAACTTAGCACAATCGAGGTCTCGACGGCTACAGCTGCGCCCTACTACCCAAGAACCTGTACTGGCTTGCCTCACTGATGTGATCATTGCTTTAGACAATGCCTTGTTTGGCTGGACACATACTCAAATAGGACATGGTTTTGTGGTGCGCAAAAAGCACTAAACAGATGGCTTTAGTAAACTGGTAGCGCGCGCAAAGGAAAACGTCAATCATGAAAGACAAACTCAAAGAATTACGAGAAAAAATAGCTACCGCCCAACTGGGCGGTGGGCAAGCTCGTATCGACAAGCAGCACCAGCAAGGCAAGCTTACGGCACGGGAGCGCATTCACTACTTGCTGGACGCAGGCTCGTTCGAAGAAATCGGCATGTTCGTCACCCATCGCTGTACGGATTTCGGCATGGAAAAGCAGCAAATTCTGGGCGATGGAGTGGTGACGGGCTATGGCACCATACAGGGAAGACCCGTGTATGTCTTTGCCCAAGATTTTACCGTTTTTGGCGGAAGCTTGTCGGAAACACATGCTGAAAAAATTTGCAAAGTGATGGACTTAGCCATGCGCACGGGTGTGCCACTCATCGGGCTCAACGACAGCGGAGGCGCGCGCATCCAGGAAGGCGTCAAGTCCTTGGCGGGCTATGCTGATATCTTCTATCGCAATGTGATGGCCTCAGGCGTGATTCCGCAGATTTCTGCCATCATGGGGCCTTGTGCAGGAGGTGCTGTGTATTCGCCTGCCATAACTGACTTTGTCATTATGGTGGAGCGCACTTCCTACATGTTCGTTACAGGGCCCAATGTGGTGAAAACCGTGACGAATGAGGATGTGAGTGCTGAAGAACTGGGAGGCGCTTTTGCTCATGCCTCGCGTTCGGGGGTGACGCACCTCACTGCTGCCAACGATATTGACTGCTTGGAAAAAATCAAACAGTTATTGAGCTATTTACCCCAAAACTGTGAAGAAGCACCACCAGTGGTGCCCTGTGAATTAGGCGACGAACTGCGTCCGCAGTTGCGTCAGGTGGTGCCGCCTAATCCACAACAGCCCTACGACATGCGCGAAGTAATTGACGGGATAGTGGATCCCGAATCATTTTTCGAAATCCATCCCGATTGGGCGGACAACATCGTGGTGGGCTTTGCGCGCTTAGCCGGTAGAAGTATTGGCGTAGTAGGTAATCAGCCCACCAGTTTGGCAGGCGTGTTGGACGTGAATAGCAGTCGGAAGGCAGCACGCTTTGTGCGCTTCTGTGACTGCTTCAACATCCCGCTACTCGTACTGGTCGATGTGCCGGGCTTTTTGCCGGGCACAGATCAAGAGTGGAATGGCATTATTGCCAATGGCGCCAAGCTATTGTACGCTTTTAGCGAGGCTACCGTGCCGCGGGTTACGCTGATCACTCGGAAGGCCTACGGTGGTGCTTATGATGTGATGAACTCCAAACACATCGGTGCGGACTTCAACTTTGCTTGGCCTACTGCCGAGATCGCTGTGATGGGCGCTAAAGGAGCCAGTGAAATCATTTTTCGAAAGGAAATTGCAGCTGCTGACAACCCCCATGAGCTGCTGGCACAAAAGGAAAAAGCGTATCAAAAAAAATTCGCAAACCCGTGGAGAGCTGCTGCCCGTGGCTTTATCGATGAAGTGATCGATCCGGCCCAAACGCGACGCAAGCTCATCAAGGCCTTTGTCCTTTTAGAAAACAAAGTGGTGAACCTACCTAAGAAAAAGCACGGCAACATTCCACTATAGTAAAGAGGAGAGCTTATGGCCACCACACGTAGGAAATGAGGCAATGGTTGCCCAAAGTACGTGTGCCATAACGGGTGTGAGGAGGTAGGAGTGCTTCGTCGGTCATTTGCAGCAGCTCTTCAGTTAGGCCTGTACCGCGTGCTTTGGCTACTGCCTCGCGCAGAGTCCAGGCGCGATAAAAGTCTTCGACATTGTGTATGTGCTGCTTGACTGAAAGAGGGAACCATGCATCCATGATTTGCTTGTAGTCGAAATCAGGTATGACTACTTCCATATCTACACCTAGCTGCCCGCCTTCTGGGCACATGGCAAATATAACCCACTCGTTGGAATGACTGCTGCTCAACGCCACATGAGGATAGCCCGGCAGCGAAGGGCGCCCTTTGGGCCAATGCGTTAGGGGCACTTCTTCAGGAGAAATGTCCAGAAACTGACCTAATAACAGGCGCCATAGGGTGCGCGTGACTAAAAAGCGCTCTTTGGCTACTTCATTCTGAATAGCGTCCCTATTTTGGTGTTCTTCTTTGGATAACCAATTCATTCGATCAATAGCCCACTCTTTCCATTGTGTCCAGCGATATATCCAGCTGCAAATAAGTGGATTGCCAGAATGTAGTAGCACTTTTTGAGGCATGCCAAATCGATTGATATTCTGTGATTTTTTGTAGCTTGAGTAGCTACTTTTTG
The DNA here is from genome assembly GCA_026982695.1 of Saprospiraceae bacterium. GTDB lineage: Bacteria > Bacteroidota > Bacteroidia > Chitinophagales > Saprospiraceae > WFYJ01. Next base: position 14,600 of record JALSGS010000054.1, on the reverse strand, counting down.
CCTCAGTCGAGGTTATGTGCTCATGAGAGTAGTACAGGGTGGTCCTTTTTAGCAAGTCGTTTTGAGAGTATGCGTGCAACAGTCTGTACGTGGGGCTCGTCAAACAAAGTTAAGTGATTACCTTCGATGTCAATAACCTCTACGCCGCCAAGTGCGAAGTCCTTCCACCCCAAGTAGTCGGCATCTTCGAGGTAGAACATTTGTTCTTTGGCCCGAAAGACGGTCACACTTACCGGTGCTGGCTGCATTTGATAGCGCTCGTACGCTTCTAAGCATTTGTCATAGACTTTTTTGCCGAAAGGCAAGTATCCTTCGTGCAGTTGCTCGTGTTGTGGGTCGAACCAAGCTATGCGCCATTTGCCTATCAGGTGTTTTAGTTGTGTGTGCAACACCTGCGATTTGTACGACAGGGTGCGGATGGGTGCACTGACTAATAACTGAAGCGTATAGCCGGCCTTTTTTAGGCGCTTCCACCAGCGCTTTTGTTGGCGCACCATGTCTTTGGCTACGGCATCGAACAGAGCCACTTCGCCTAATAGCTCGCCATCTGCTGCCAATTGGCGTGCCATTTCGAAGGCGATGAGTCCGCCCAGCGAATAGCCAGCCAGATGATAGGGGCCTTGTGGCTGCACTTGCTTGATTTCTCGAATGTAGTGAACAGCCATGTCTTCTATACGGGCTAGGGGCTCTTCTCTGCCATCTAAGCCTTTGGCCTGTAAGGCATAGATGGGGCGGTCTTTGTCCATGTGGCGCGTAAGTGCTTCGTAAAACAATACGTGTAGTCCACCACCGTGTACGAGGAAAAGCGGCGCCTTTTTTCCTTGGGTGCGGATGGGTACTAATGAGCTAAATGTGTGGCTCGCCGTAGTGTTGGCTGCATCGATCTGTGCAGCTAGCTGGCGCAGCGTACTGTACTGGAGCAGGGTGGCGAGGGGTAGGCGGATGCCTTTTTCTTTGTAAATCGTTGCCATAAGCTGGGTTGCCAGCAGGGAATGCCCGCCCAAAGCGAAGAAGTCATCGTCGGGTCGAGGGGTGTGTCCTAACAGCGATTGCCATTGCTCGGCTAGCCAATTTTCTGTGTCCGAGTAGGTAGTAGCTGTAGAGACCTTGGCCTTGGCGGGTGTGGGTGGGGCTACTTGGGGCTCGGGCAATGCTTGCCGATCGACTTTTAAAGCGCTGTTTCGGGGCAGTGATGTCATGGGCATAAAATGAGTAGGCATCATCCACTCAGGTAGATACTGACTCAAGGCATTGCGCACTTGTTCAGTCGTGTGAGATTCTTGGGTAGGCACGTAGTAGGCTACCAAAGCAGGTTGCCCTTTGGGGCCCTTGGGCCAAAAATGTACAACGCCTTCGCGCACTTCTGATAGCTCGTTGAGGCGCGCTTCCACTTCGCCTATTTCGATGCGGTAGCCTCGAATTTTGATTTGCGCGTCGCCGCGCCCCAGAAATTCCAACTCGCCTGTAGGTAGATGGCGCACGCGATCTCCTGTACGATACCAGCGCGAGCCATTGTTGCGGGTGATAAAGGCAGTTTGGTGCTGTTCGAGACTGTTGAGATACCCTATAGCTACGCCAGGACCGCTAATGTACAACTCGCCGGGAATGCCTACGCCCACAGGTTGGCCATGGCAGTCGAGCACAGCCAGCGATACATGGGCTAAGGGCCGTCCAATGGGAATCGTTTCGCCGAAAGGTGCCCGCAGCTCGGCCTCAGTGACGCGTTGCCAGGTAGCATAGATAGCGGTTTCTGTGGGGCCATAGCCATTCCAGAGCGTGTGCACGCAAGGCAGGAGGGCTGCAGCCAAATCTTTAGTCAGCGCTTCGCCACCAGCCACAGCGCGTAGCTGAGGTGTGCCTGGCCAAGACGCGGCAAGCAACATGCGCCAGGTGGCTGGGGTCGCTTGCATCACGGTAGGTTGTACTTGCTCGAGCAGCTGCCGCAATGCCAGCCCATTGCGGCGCGTCTCGTCATCGACTAAGATGAGCGTTGCACCACGGGCAGGCATGAGAAAGTAGTCAGGTATGCTCATGTCAAAAGACATGCTCGACACCGACACGCATCGGTCGTCGGGTCCTATTTGCCAAAGACGATCAATAGCCAGCAGTGTATGTAGAGCAGCCTGATGGGCAATTGCAACGCCTTTGGGTTGCCCCGTCGACCCACTTGTGTAGATGATATAGGCCTCTTGTTCGGGCCTTACGTGCTGAGCGAGTGATGTGACAGGCTGTTGCCAAAAAGCAGCTTGGTCGATATCGAGTACTTCAACCCCCAGCTGGTTGGCCATGCTTCGATGTCGGCGCGCTGTGATGAGCCACTGGCAGGCCGCATCCTGGACGATGTGGCGTGCACGAGTCAGTGGATTAAACGTTTCGACGGGCACGTAGGCACCACCCGCTTTGAGGATGCCATACAGTACGGCCAACATGCGCGGGTGCCGATCCAACATGACACCTACGCGTTGCCCAGGCCGATGGCCTGCCTGGCGAAGGGCATAGGCTACCTGGTTGGCTCGTTGGTTGAGTTGTCGGAAAGTCAGTTGGCTGGTGCCTTGGCGCACAGCGATGCGATCGGGCCAGCGCTGGGCAGTATTTTCCAACAGCGCATGTAGGGTAGATTGCCATTTAAAGGGCGCAGCACATCCGTGTTGCCATATGTGGATCAGCGCGCGTTCGGTGGAGGGTAGCAGTGGCAAAGCGGCAATAGTTTGCTCGGGCTGTTCAAGCGCAGCTTTTAAGAAGGTCTCAAATTCAGCTAGTCGCATCCGAATAGTTTCGGGGCGCCACAAATCGGCATTATAGTTCCACTCAAACCACAGTTGCTGACCTACCGGTTTGAGATTGATGTATATATCGAAGGTTTCGTAATGGCGTGGCAGCGGCTGAGTGGTGATCTCAAGTGGACCAAAGTCGAGGCCTTCCAAGGGGCTGTCCATGTTGAACACCACGGATACGAGCGTATTGCGCGCAGGGCTGCGTGGCAAGTCGAGGCTGCGTACCAAGCGACCTAGGCTCAGCCTTTGATGTTCAAATGCATCGAGTACGTGCTGCCGCACTGTGCTTATCCATTTGCCGAAAGGCAGATGATCGTCTATCTGAGTACGTAGCGGCAGTAGATGAATGGCGTGTGCTACTAACTGTGCATATCTGGGTAGGTTATGTCCAGCTGCAGCGATACCTACTACCAGTGTTTGCTGGCCGCTCAGCCTGTATAAGAAGGCTTCAAAGGCAGCCAACATGTAGATGAATAAGGTGGTGCGCAGTTGATGGGCACTTTTCTTCAGCCTTTCGGCAAATGGGGCATCGAAGCGCAGGCGTTCCATACCCCCCCGGAAGCTGCGTTGTGCGGGCCTGGGAAAGTCGGTGGGCAACTCACATGTGGGTACGCCTTCAGCAAACTGTTTGTGCCACCACTCCAAGTGCTTGGTGAAGGCTTCGGATTGCTGCCATGCGACTTCCTCACGCGCATATCGGCTAACGGGTACAGCGGGAGGCAGCTGAGCTGGTTGTCCTGAGAGCTGGGCGGCGTAGAGCATGCCCAGTTCGCGTGTCAGTATGCCCAGACTCCAGCCATCGACAGCAATGTGATGTACGGTGAGCAGCAATACGTGATGATTGGGTTGGAGCTGTACGAGGCGGAAGCGACTGAGTGGCCCTTTCTTCAAGTCGAAGGGAGTATGACCCTCGAGCGCCAAGAGCCTTTCCCATTCCGATTGCCGCTGCTGGGCTTCCATATCACTGAGATTGTGATAGGGCAGTTCGAGCGAGCGCTCAGGCGCAATGCGCATGTGTGTACCTGATTCATTGATGGTCATGCGTAGTGCTTCATGGCGCTGCACGAGCTGCGCGATGGCTTTTTGAAGGGCAGTGCGATCCAATACGCCTTTCAAATGTATTTGTGTGCCAATGATGTAGGCTTTCCCCGCTGCCTCGCTGAGTTGATGTTGTAGAAAGATCTCTTGCTGACTATCGGTAAGAGGCGCTTCTTTTTCCAAAAGACGTATCTGTGGTATGGAAAAGCTACTTGCCTGGGCAGTGGCTATGTCTTGGTCCGACCACCAAGGGGGAGCTACTATGGCGTTGAGCAATTCGCCCTCCCAAGGTTTCATGATGCCATGTTGGAGCAACTCTTCGAGGGTAGCCCCTACAGCTTGCAGCGTTTGTTGCAAATCGTCCTCACCATGCGCAGTGGAGATAAAACAGGGGCGTGCGCGCATGTGCACGCCGTTAAGTGCCAACAGTGGAAAAAACAGCTGATTGAGTGGGTTATTGTCGGCAAATTTGATGTTGAAAATCGAACTGGTAGCAGTAACGTAAAGTGGAGCACCCATTTTGCTAAACAATTTGGCCAGGGCGTGGGCAAAGCGGTAGCCCGTGCGGTTGAGTTGTGCCTGGAGCTGAGGGCTTTGTTGCTCGATTTGGGTGAGTGCCGCATGAGCTGACGCCAGGCTCAAAGGGTTTTTGATAAAGGTGCCGGCAAAATAGGTGAGGGTAGCCTCAGGCACTGAGGCATCGCCAAACTGCCATGGACCACCATCAAATACATTGAGGTATCGCTCGTGCCCTGCAATAGCAGCTAGTGGTAAGCCGCCCGTAATGGCTTTGCCATAAGCTACTATATCAGCTTCGACGTCGTACCAAGCTTGGGCGCCACGGGCATGTAGGCGAAAGCCGTTGATGATTTCGTCGAAGATCAGGGGAATGTCGAGGCGCTGTGTCAGCTCGCGCAAACGTGGCATCAGCTCGAAGTGCTGCCAATGGGGGTTTTGGGCTTGGATGGGTTCGACCACTACAGCCGCTAGTTGATGAGCTTGCTCCTCGATGCGACTGAGTGCTTTGTCGGGTTGATGGTAGTCGAGTACCAGTACGTGATCGGCCAGATATTGGGGTATACCGGCAGCTAATGGTCGGATGATCTGTTTGTCTCCTATGGCGAAAGCTCGTAGCAGAAACTCATCAGTCAAACCGTGGTAGTCGGTATCAAATACGGCAATTTTGTCGCGGCCTGTTGCAGCTCTGGCAGCGCGCACTGCAGCTACCAGTGCTTCTGTACCCGTGTTGGCCAGTGTCATGCGATCTTTGCCCGAGAGTCGGCACAAGCGTTCGCCCACCTCGGTAGCTAAAGGAGACAACAAGTCCAACCCAGTGCCTTTGTCGAGTTGCTGGCGGATGGCTTCGCGCACAAAGTCGGGCGAGTGCCCGAAGAGCGCTACGCCATAGCTCATGACGTAGTCGATGTACTGATTGCCATCCAAATCAGTGAATCGACTACCTTTCGATTGCTCCGCCGCCAGCTGGTAAGTGACTTCTTTCCACAGCCGATGGAATCCTGTGATGGCGCGTGGGTCGGCATAGACGCGTTTGTGGCGTGCAGCTAGTGCCTTCGACTTGGCCGTTTTGCGCGTATATCGCTCGATGAAGCGTTGAAGCCATGCGCGTTGGCCAGCATCCAGCTCAATAGGGCCACGCTTGTCGGTAGTGCGTTTCAATTTGGCGGTGATGCCTTTGGGCGGAGTTGTGCTGGATGAGGTTGCAGGTGGGGGGGCGGGCTTTGTGGCAGGTGGCGACTCAACTATTTTGCCTTGCAATAGATCGAGCTGGCGTGCCATTAGCTCGAGCTGCTGCTGGATGAGTGCAGCTACATTGGGCGGGGCTTGTGGTAGCAGCGCTTGCGCCGCTTGTGCCAGTGGCTGTGGTGGGGATGTGTCTTCAGAGGGCGAAGGCGGTGTAAAGACATCTGATGGCAGCTGTGCATCGAGCCATTGTACCAGCTCAGCTATGGTAGGGGTCTCTTCGAAGAGCTGACGAAAGGAAATCTGGGTGTCGAAGTGCTCGTTGAGGGCAATGACTATCTGGCTGAGAAAGAGCGAGTCGAAGCCCAGCTCGAGAAAGGTAGCCTCAGTGAGGAGTGCTTCTTCAGACAAGCCACTTAGTTGAGTCAGTACTTTTTTTACCTCCTGCTCTAACCTTTGCTGGCGCGAGGGTGAAGTGTGTGCACTTGAAACATGCGGTGCTTGTATGTCTTGTGACAAAGAATTGTTAGTGACCATTTTTGGTGTTTCATCTTCCAAAGACTTACTAGTGCCTGTAGCAGCAGGCTCAATCCAGTGGCGCTGACGCGCAAATGGGTAAGTGGGTAGCGGACAGCGACAACGCCTCTCTTCGTATAGCGCTGTTGGATCCAGATGGACACCTTTGGTCCACAGCTGGGCTAGTTGCCGCAAGAAGAAGTAGCAATCATCGATTTGTTCGCGTGGATGGCGCAGTGTAGCTAGCGCCATTTTGTCGCCTTTCCATTGCGGGTGCTGACGTGTGAAAGTAGTCAGGGTCTGGCCTGGCCCCACTTCAATGCATACACCTACATCGCTTTTCAGAAGTGTGGCGATGCCGTCGGCCCAGCGCACTGGCTGGCGCAGGTGATCGATCCAATACTGCGGTGTAGCCATTTGTTGTGGGTCGGCCCATTGGCCCGTTAGGTTGGAAATGATGGGCAGTGTGGGTGGATGCAGCTCGATTTGTTCGAGTGCTTGTGCGAAAGCGGGCAGGATGGGCTCAATTTGGGGTGAATGAGCAGCAACCCTGATGTGGAGGCGACGGCAGTCGATGTCTTGTTGGCTAAGGCGTTGCGCTAATGCATCGATGGCGGCAACAGGGCCAGCAACTACGCAATTGTCAGGCTTGTTGATTGCAGCGATGCTTAACGATTCGTCGAGCCAAGGGTTCAATGCCGCCTCACTCAGCGCTACACTCAACATGGCCCCTTCGGTGTCGATCGATTCGAAGAGTTTGCCCCGCAAGACGACTAGGTCCAATGCGTCTTCCAGAGCAAATACGCCTGCTATATGGGCAGCCACATAGGCTCCAGCACTGTGCCCGATCAGATAGTCGGGGCGTATGCCGAAGTGCTCGAGCGTGCGGACCAGGGCTACCTCTACGACAAAGAGCGCAGGCAGTGCCCAAGAGGGGCGTTCAATATATACTTGAGGTGGGTCGGCATGGGGTTGAAACAGCTCATTGAGCTGTAGTTGATGTCGTGCTGCAACCAGTGTACACAGCTCGTCGACCCATTTGCGGAATATGGGCAATGCCTGATATAAACCTGCTGCCATGCCCACATATTGGCTGCCACCACCAGGGAAAAGCCAACCTATTTTTTTAGGCTCTTGTACCTGCCCACGCACTATCGAACGCCCTTGCAGCTTGCGCAACTGCTGGATAGCTGTAGGTATGTCGGAAGCCAACACGCATAGCCGATAGGAGAGCTGGGGGCGCTGGCTAAGAGTGAATGCCACATCTGCCAACTCCAGCTCGTTGTGTTGTTCGAAGTGGGTGGCCAGTTGTTGCGCCATTTGTTGGAGTGCTGCTTCGTTTTTTGCCGAAAGGCACAGCCACTCAGTCGATCGGGGTGAGTAATCAGTAGGTGGCAGGGTAGGGGCTTCTTCGAGTACGAGGTGCGCGTTGGTACCACCCAGCCCAAAGGAGCTGACACCTGCACGGCGGGGCTGCGCTTGCTGGCGAGGCCATAGTCGTGGTTGTGTGGGCACGATAAAGGGCGAGTTTTCCCAATCGACTTGAGGATTGGGCTGTTGAAAGTGCTGAAGGGCAGGGATGGTCTGGCGTGCCAGCGCCAGCGCCGCAGTGATGAGCCCAATGATGCCCGCTCCAGCGTCGAGATGGCCTAAATGGGCTTTGACGGAGTGGAGGGCGCAATAGTGCTTCTTTTGCGTGTACTTGCGAAAGGCCTGTGTCAAGCCGGTAAGTTCTATGGGGTCGCCCAAAAGCGTACCGGTGCCGTGGGCTTCCACAAATGCTACTTCTTCTGCACTGATGCCAGCGCGTTGGAGGGCCGCTTCAATCACAGCCGCTTGACCACTGGCACTTGGAGCGGTGAAACCCGTTTTGTCGTTGCCGTCGTTGTTAATAGCCGAACCCTTGATGATGGCATATATGTGATCGCCGTCGCGTACTGCGCTACGCAGTGGCTTGAGCAAGACGAACGCGATGCCATGCCCTTGTACCATGCCGTTGGCCTGTGCATCAAATGGCCGTACATAGCCATCGGCAGAGAGCGGCTGGCCTTCGCGATAGCGATAGCCAGTGCGTAGTGGTGGTTGGATGCGCCCACCGCCTACTAGCATCATATCGGCCTCGCCACGGCGCAGCAATTCTACGGCCAGATGGAGAGCTACTCCCCCTGTAGCACAAGCCGTCTGTACATCGATAGCTGGCCCTTTGAGCCCCAACAGATATGCAATGCGCGTAATGGCAAACGACGACTCGTTGCCTAACATGTAGTGATAGGCACCTGCTTGCTGGCGCAGATCGTCGTGGCTGGCAAGGTTGTGAGTAAGGTAGCTGTTACGTGCCACCCCGCCTACTACACCAATACGGCCTGTATAGCGCGCAGGATCATATCCGGCAGCTTCAAGTACCCACCATGCTGTTTCCAGCATGACGCGGTGTTGGGGATCCATCAGTGCCGCTTCGCGTGGATTGATGCCAAAGAAAGCTGCATCGAAACAGTCGGCATCTTTGAGTACATATCGACGCGCTACGTAATTGGGCTGGTGCAGCAAGTGAGGGTCCAGGCCTTCGGCAGCCAAATCATCGGGGCTCACAGCCTCACCTACGTCGCGCTTAGCGAGGAGGTTTTGCCAGAAAGTATCGATATCGTCGGCGCCGGGCAGCCGCACAGCCATACCGATGATGGCAATGGGCTCGTCAGTTGTATCGACTTGGAAAGTTGTATGTGCTTCTTTGTCTTGAGTTGATTTTTGGGTCGGAACAGAAACAGCATGGAATAGCGCCTTTTGATTGGGGCACGTGGGATAGCCCAATTGGGCAGCGAGCTGCCAGGTATCGGCAGCGAGGAAGTTGTCTTGCCATACACCTTGCCACTTATCAGCTTGCGCTACATCAAGCTTGCGACGCTGCTCAAAGTGCAGATCGCCCATGCTACGCGAGTTGTCGTAGATGCCATCGACCATTTTCGAGCTCAAATCGGCATAAGGGTCGAGTACCCCTTCGTGGAAGGGGATCCCAATTTGTGCACATAACTGGCGAAGAAAGGGTTCTGGCGTGCGCACCAGCTGTTCGTAGTGGATGCGAATGTAGCGATCGTGCGGAATGCCCTGTAGGAAGTCTAAAATGTGGCGATGACTGTACAGCCAGATGAGCTCACCCAATTGCAGCGGTGTGTAGGGGTGCTCGGGCATGAAAACTACCTGATGCATGTGGTATCGGGCAAAAGACCGAGCTACCGACCAGGGGTGGCGCACTAGATGTACAAAGATGGGCTCGTCGCAGCATTGTGCGATGCGCTGCAGGGCCTGAGGGTCGAGCGCATAACTTGGCGACTTGTCTACTACAATGCAACCGCTGTGTCTTTCAAGCCACTGCCACATATCGGGCGTAGTGGCGCCCTTTTGCTCCATGTCGAGTATGTGTGCCCGGGCTTGGTCGGCGTCGCACGACCTCAGCTCCATCACGGCACGTATCAACCCCTCTTGCCACAAGGCGTATTTACCAGAATAGGTGCGTGCGCGCTGTTGCAAGGTGTCGAAGTGCCATAGCTGCAACTCGTTGGCCGCAAACAGCTGCGGATGACCAGCCAGCATCACGCGCAAGAGCGTAGTGCCAGATCGAGGTGGAGCTAGGATAAATACTGCTTTGCCTATAGTGCGCCCAACAGGAAGCTTAGGTGGCGGATAATGCGGCAAATATTTGGCGAAAGCCGATACCTCTTCATCGCTCAATTGCGGCTTATTGGCCTGAGCATCTTCTATAGCTGCAAGTGCTTTGTGAGCACTTTGCTTTTCCTGCCTTTCGGCAAAAAAGGCTTCCAGCTCTTGGCCATACTCGCGTTGTAGCATGGCAGCAAAAGAAGCCACCGTAGGGTGATCGAAGATGGTCGTGATGAAAATAGATGTATGGAGTGCCTGTTGCCACTGGCCAATGAAACGCGCGGCCAACAGCGAATGGCCCCCCAGTTCGAAAAACTTGTCATGTCGCCCGATGGGCTGTACTTGGAGCAGCTCAGCCCATTGGGCAGCGATGAGCTGTTCTAATGGGCCTTGAGGGGACTCGTAGTCTTGAGCCAGTTGGGGGCGCTGATTGGGTGGATCGGGTAGTGCCTTGCGATCGATTTTTCCATTGGTGGTCAATGGCATGCGCTCGAGAAAGACAAAAACTGAAGGGATCATGTATTCGGGTAGGCTGTGCTCGAGCCACTGGCGCAACTCACTGACGCTAGCTGATTGGTTGGTGTGGAAGGTCAACCATGCCACCATTCGTTGCTGTTGAGGCGTTTGTCCGTGCAGCATCACCACAGCTTCGCGTACTGCCGGATGATTGCCCAGTGCTACTTCTATTTCGCCCAATTCAATGCGATAGCCTCTAAACTTGACTTGGTGATCTACGCGTCCGAGAAACTCTATGTGGCCGTCGTCCATCCAGCGGGCCAGGTCACCTGTTTTGTACAGCTTGTCGCCTCCTTCGGCAAAGGGGTTGGATACGAAGCGTTCAGCTGTGAGCTGGGGGCGTTTCCAGTAGCCGCGTGCTACGACGGGCTTGCTTCCCCCAATGTATATCTCGCCCACCTCACGGCCACTGACGGGCTTCATGTTTTCCGAAAGGATAAAAATGTGGTAGTTGGGAATGGGCTGACCAATGGGCACCTTGGGTTGGTCGAAGCCCTTGGGTAGGCGGAAATACGTGCAATTCACAGTAGCTTCTGTAGGGCCATATAGGTTATACAGCTGGGCCCATGGGATGCGCCGTTGGTGCTTTTGTACAAGTGAGGTGGGGCATACCTCGCCCGAGACATTGACCAAGCGCAGGCTGCGCAATTGGTCGGGATCGGCCTGATCGAGCAACAGGGTGTGTAGAGAGGGTAAGGTGAGCATATGCGTCACCTTCGTGTGGGCAATGAGTGAGGCCAGCGATCGCATGTCCTTTTCTTGGCCTTGTCGGGGTATGACTAATGGTTTGCCGGTGAGAAGCGTCCAAAAGATGGTTAACACCGATACATCGAAAGAAATGGACGCAGTCAGTAGGGTCGCCTCCATCTTTTCAGGCGCAATAGCATGTTGACCTTCGAGCTGATGCCACACATGATCGTGCTGAATCATCACACCTTTAGGCTTGCCCGTAGAGCCTGAAGTGTAAATCATGTACGCCAAATCGGTAGCTTGGCTATGGGTGTGTGGAGGTGAGGCATTAGCGTAGCGCTTTTCAAGCTCGGGCCAAAGTGTATCGATGGCGATGAGCTGGACTGTAGGATGTGAGCGAAATGCATTGATATACTTACTTTGCGTGATCAAAATAGAGGTGCCAGCATCAGCCAGCATAAACGCTCGGCGCTCGGGTGGCAGATCTATGTCGAGTGGTACATAGGCACCACCAGCCTTGAGGATGCCCCAGATAGCTATGAGTAGATCAAAGCTACGTTCCATGCTGATAGCTACAAAAGTCTGTGGACGTATGCCTAAGGCGTGCAGGTGATGTGCTAACCAGTCGGATCGCTGGTCTAATACTGCGTAGCTGATCGTCTGCCCTTCGTGTATAAGTGCAGCTCGTTCGCTATGGGTAGTAGCGACCTTTCGGAAATACTCGTGGAGTGGTTGAGCTAGACTGCTGAAGGGATTATCAGTAACTTGCACGCTCATAGCTTTTGCACCAGGCTTAATATATGATACGAGATGCCACTCACGGATTTGGATAGTAGGCCCGTTAAAGCACTTTTATTACAGGCAAAATAGTACAGGGGGGAATCAGATCTGACTGTTTCTGATGGTCAAAGATAAGCGATTTATCTTATAGTTTCTTGTATAATGTTCATATTCAAATTGTTTTACATGCGTATATTACCCCTTATGCCTATCATGTTGTTGATCACACCTGTTCTTTTTGCGCAAAGCAAAAAAGAGCGAGTATTGCTCAGCTTGGAGCGAGCCCGGTTTGAGGCCATGACCCAAAAGGATGTGGCTTTTCTGAAAAGAGTACTCGATGTGTCACTTACCTATACGCATTCCAATGGCTTAGTTGAAAGCAAAGACGAGCACATTGCCCGCATTGCTTCTGGCCAAATCGTTTATCGCGCTATTCAACCACAGCATATGGACGTACGCCTTTACGGAAAGACGGCCGTACTAACTGGGGTGATCAATGTACAGGGGCGCTATCAAGAACGCGATTTCGACTTAAAGTTGCGCTATATCGATGTGTATGTGCGGCGCCCAATGGATTGGAAATTGGTGGCATGGCAGTCGGTGCGGGTGGACTAGGAAAAAACAGGGCCTATCTTACTTTTGCATTTGCGTTTTTTGCGTGCTGAAATAAAGCTGTGGTTTTTGGGGTTCTGAGGTTTTGCCAAATGAGGCCCAAGCAGACGAACGAGGCTTTTGAAATAGGGTTGTGGTCAGTTGCACAAATCACGTTTTTTCATGGATGTTTCACAAAAACCTTCCATACGGACGTTGGGTGAGCTGAAGGCAAGCGGCTATCGCCCGCGTAGTGTGAGAGAAGAGCTGCGCGAGCGACTGGTGCGTAAATTGCGCAGTGGCGAAAAGTTATTTCCCGGTATTATTGGTTTTGACCAAACCGTCATTCCCGACTTGCAGCGTGCTATTCTGGCTCGGCACAATATCTTGTTGTTGGGGCTTCGTGGGCAGGCCAAGACACGCATAGCACGACAACTGGTTGATTTGCTCGACGAGTACGTGCCTGTAGTCGCCGGTAGTGAGCTCAACGACGACCCGATGTGCCCGCTGTCGCGCTATGCTCGCGACCTCATTGCTGCTAAAGGAGATCAGACACCTATTGAGTGGATACATCGTTCGGAGCGCTATGTGGAAAAATTAGCTACTCCAGATGTGAGCGTGGCTGATCTCATAGGCGATGTAGATCCCATCAAGGCAGCTACTTTGAAGCTACCTTACTCCGATGAGCGCGTGTTACACTTTGGGCTGATTCCGCGTGCACATCGCTCTATTTTTGTGATCAACGAATTGCCCGATCTACAGGCTCGCATTCAGGTAGCCCTGTTCAATATCTTGCAGGAAGGAGATATACAGATTCGAGGCTTTAAGCTGCGATTGCCACTGGATGTAGCCTTTGTCTTTACAGCTAACCCGGAAGATTACACAAACCGCGGTAGTATTATTACGCCATTGAAAGACCGCATTGAGAGCCAGATCCTGACGCATTATCCTCGCACGGTGGAAGAAGCCATGGCTATTACGCAGCAAGAAGCACGTCTTTTGCCGCAGCAGTTGGATCACATTCATATACCCGAGGCGGCTCGAATATTGCTCGAGCAGATCGCGTTTGAGGCGCGTGCCAGCGAATATGTAGATGAAAAAAGTGGCGTATCAGCGCGTTTGAGCATTTCAGCCATGGAACATCTGGTGAGTAGTGCAGAGCTGCGTTTACTCAAACACGCTCAAAAGCGCACAGCCGTGCGCCTGTCCGATTTCATGGCCATTATTCCCGCCATTACGGGTAAGATCGAGTTGGTGTACGAAGGCGAGCAAGAGGGGCCCGTGGCCATAGCGCTACATCTGATGGACAAGGCGATGAAAAAGCTCTTTTTGCGTTACTTCCCCAACCCTGACCAACAACGCGATAGCGACCAAGACTTTTATGGCGTCATTCGGCAGTGGTTCGGTGCAGGTAATGTGCTGGAGTTGCCCACCGACTTGAGCGATGAGCAATATCTTCAAGCTCTCAGCTCGGTAGCTGGTTTAGAGCGGGCTGCGCGCGCTGCAGGTGTAGCCGAGTCCGACAAAGTGTTTTTCATGGAGTTGGTCTTGCACGGCTTGGCGGAGTTTGAAGTGGTGAGTAAAGATGTGTTGGAGGGACGCGTTTCATTTCGCGATTTGCTGGCCGGTATGTTCGATGAAGACGGAGATGACGAGCACTAAACTACAGATAGCTGCACCCAAGTAATGGCCAATAGCATTCTATTTATGCGCATTTTTCTAATTGGATTTATGGGCTCGGGCAAGACGTTTATTGGGCGTCGCTTGGCCCAAGTGCTCCGTGTGCCTTTTATCGATCTGGATGCTTATATCGAACAGCGTACTGGGCAGCGCATAGCGCAATTATTTGTTCAAATAGGAGAAGCAGGCTTTCGCCAAATAGAGCGCGATGCCTTGCAGCATTTGCCAAAAGGCGATGCCGTCGTCGCTACAGGTGGCGGTACGCCTTGTTTCTTCGACAACATGGCGCAAATGAATGCGCAAGGGCTCACCATATTTTTGGAGGTGCCTGTAGATGTGTTGGTCAAGCGCTTGCTCAATGAACGTGCACATCGCCCTTTATTGCAACAATTGCCTGATGAGCAGGCCTTAGCCTCCTTTGTGGCCGAAAAGTTGACTGAGCGCGGCAAATGGTATGCTCGTGCTCAACTGCAAGTACCTGCCGCAGGGCCACCAATGGATGTGGTGGCGCGCATTTGTGCACATATCGACAGCTTGAGTTGTTAGGGCTTGTAGTTGATACACCTCAGTGATGCATCATGGACCATGTCACCTTCTTGTCAGCATGTTAGCTGGGTGTTTTGCCTCTTACTCCTGTTTTTTCTCTTTCTCTTTCTCTTT
>JALSGS010000053.1 GCA_026982695.1 Saprospiraceae bacterium | reverse complement strand
TTTCTCTTTCTCTTTCTCTTTTTGGGCTATGGCAGTAGGCGATACAGTGGGCTTGAGTGCTTGTTGGTCGCGCTTGATAATCGCACTGGCTAATTTGCGGGCTTCTGACTTGTAGTCCTTCCACCAACGCAAGCTCCATAGGGGCAGCGGGCTCCATTGCTTTTTCTGGAGTTGTTGCCATTGGTGGCGCTCCCATTCAGGTGCCGTCATAGGAGTATGAGCTAAAAATGCATCAGGGACCAATGCCAAGGGTTTACCTATAGCATGGGCTGGTTGTATGAGCAGGTCAAGGACGAGATCGTCACTTCGCCGTGCTAATTGTATCCGTTCGGGTGAGAGGTAATCTCGCATTAGCTGAGCTACTTCGGTCACAAAAGGCGAGGTGTACTTTTGCCAAGGCAGGGGAAGGCCGATTTCTTTGGCTATCTCAATGGCGCGATTGCGGTGTTGCAAGTGTATAGCTTGGGCCAATAAGATCAATTGAGCCAGCAAGCGTTGCCCAGGCGCTTCTTCACTTCGGCTCATGTGCTGGATGCGCGCAGAGGGAATGCTGTGTATCCATACAATGGATTGCGCCTGTCGTCTTGCAATTAGATGTAGTGCTTCAACTTGCTCTGGCTCGTCGAGTAGCCCTAGATGACGTGTCACTCCACCTTGGACATTGACTTGGCCATAAGTGACACTTATCAATAATAGGTCGAACTGTTGGCCATGTAGTTCATCTGGCGTAAGCACTAGTAGGCCATTGCGTTCGAGTTGTTCGAGTTTGTCAGCGCCTTGTTGATGCTGTTGTTTGATTTGTAATATGTGGCTATATACCAGGTTGCGTTGTGCTTTGGTAAGGCATACAACGCCTACTGAGGGGAAGGTACGCTGTGTGCCTGTCTTGATCTTGAGCAGTTGGCGGGTTACTTGTATAGCTTCGGATGCGTTAGTGTGGCTTTGGCTATCGTAGCGCCCTTCTGCATGAATGACATGCCAATGCTGAGGTGGTTCATACCACGGCGTAAAGTATTTGAGTTGATCGGGCACGATGTGGTAAAATGGGCGTTCGTGCTCTTCGAGCCATTGCAATACACTGGTCTGATAGGTGAGGTAGTGTGGACTGCCCGTAGCTACGATCTGGTGTGCCAAAGAGCGCATATAGGCACCTTGAGCTGCAGGCATGCGGTTGGCCTCATCGATGAGGAGCAAATCAGCTACTGGTTGCTGGGGGATAGCTTGTCGCCAAGTGATTGCCACTGCAGGCGTTAATAATGCAATGGGGAAGAGTGTAGGCCAGAAGTGCTGCCCCTGAGTCAGTTGTTGTTCGAGCGAAGGCACTTGTGGTGGTGGGCGTTTAGTGGTGAGGTGTTGGTATAAGGTTTTGTTCTGTGCTCTGAGCGCTTTTAATGCTTGGTGCCACTGTTGCTGCCAACGCCACAAGGCATATTGTTGCCATACCTTTTGGGCTTGTCTTTCCTCGTGTGAAGAAACTGCCTCTAGTGGATGCATGTCCTCGGGCAAGTCGGGGTGTTGGCGTCGGCTCAAAACTTGATGTAGATACCAACTGGCAAAAACCGCTGTAGGGTCCTTGGGTTTAAGACGTATCAGGATGGCCAACACCTTTTGGGCTTGAGGTGGCATGAGCAAGTAATGGCGCTGCCAAGGGTGAAAATCGGCAAAGTCGCGCATGGCATGTTGCAAGGTGTCGAAGCGCTCGGCCAACTGTTCGATGAACGTGCGTTTTTGGGGTATGGTGAGCATTTGATGCGTGACGGGCTGTGCTAGTAGCTTGCTCGCATTGAGTTGTTCTAACAATTCATCCAGCGTTTGCTCCAGATCCCTTACTCGTTGGCCAAAAGCCTCGTCGGTGGAGAGGATGTGCTGGCTACTGAGCCTTTTTAGCTGTTCGTGGACCAACACCGGAATGCCTTGGCGCCACTGTGCTAGCTTGTCTATGAATAATGGCAACACGCGCTCCAATGTAGCGATGCTTTTTACCCTCTTGGGTACGTCCAACTTCAGTTCCGGCCATTCTGGCCAGCTTTCTATCAATGAGCTGTATTGTGCCAACAATTCTTTTTGCGCAGCCTTGCGTTCCTTTCCCTGGGCTGTCAGGGTGGCAAGGCCACTCTTTTTGGCGTAAGCCTGCCCAAATGCTTGGCGCAATTCGATCAGTTGTTGTTGGAGATTTTCAAGGCGCTTGGATAGATCAAAAGCTTTGTGCTGATAGTAGTGTTGTAGCTGATCGATCCATTCATCCATAAGGCACACATAAGCCCATAGCAATTCATGAAGCCTTTTGGCAAATGAGAGGAGCAGGCGAACAACCAACTGTTGAGCAGCGGCTCGGTCCAGCTCGGTAAAAAAACGCGGATGTAGTTGGGTCAAGGGATGGTGTAAGTCGCCCACAGGCTGAAACAACTTATAGCCCGTTTGTAAGGAGTCGAATAGTAACTCAAATTCTTCTTGGGTAAAGGCAAAGGGCTTAGGATCTAAAAGTGGATTGAGGAGCTCTTTTCCCCCTTGGCGCTGATATTTTAAAAATAGGCCTACAGCATCCGTCCAATGTGCTGAGCCGAAGATGGGGCGGCGTAGGGCACCATAGGAATTTTGTATATGCTTAAGTCGGTGAGCCGTTTGAGTGGCAGTAGCTAATTGCTGAGCCGAAGGTGGCGAATATCTGTCCGAGTTAGCTCCTTGTAGCACAATGCGGGCTGTGTCGCGAAGTAGGTGATGATCGTTCCACGGGTCGGTAAGTAGCACAGTAGTAGGGCCAAAACCTAAATCGTTAAGTCGTTCCTGAATACGGCGCAATGTGCTGGCGCGATCTGAAACGACCATGCAGCGCTTGCCTGCCGTAAAGTAACGGGCTACCATAGCTACAATCCATTCCAGGCGTTGCTCATAGTGCGTACATCGGATGGCACTGACTGAAGTACACGTACTGAGCTGCATGGCACTGGCCTGAGAGGGCGTAAGTGCTACTCGTACTGGAAAGTAATCTACAGGAGCCATGGACTCAGGCGCAAATGCCTCATCAGGACGCGGGCGTGCAGGGAGGTGGAGTGGCGGCGGGAAGTGGCCCAAGAGTGCTGTAGGCCATACCGTACCTTTTTGAGTTTGCTCGCCTAACTGGGCTACACCAGGAAAGGGGGCGAGTTTGTGGTCATCCATGCCATTGTGCCATCCACTCAGGGTACACAACTCGTCGATCCATCGGTACAACTGGGGTATGTGTAGTTGCCCAAGTGCAGCTTTCTCTTTGAGCGAAGCAGGTAGCAATAGTCCGTAGCTGCGTTGTATTTGATCTAGTAAGAAGTGGTTCCACAATACGGGCATTTGTGCCGATCGCGTCATGACCCAATGGGCAGCCAGTGGGCCGGGCTCAAGCTTGAGTTGCCAAAAGCACAGAGGAGCTACGACCATCTCGCGTTGGTGGGAAGTGAGTATAAAAGGGTAACCCACCGCAATGCTGTGTATCCCTGCCAAGCGCCGATGGTTCTTTCCCGCAAAGTAAATGGCCGATAAGTGTTTGTCTTGAGTCTCATTGGCAACAATGTGTTGCTGCAACTGACCCGCCAATAGTCGGTCAAGCAGTAGTGTGGCATCGGACCATTGTGCCCAATCGATAATGTGTTTGGTGAAAAACGGCATGACGTTGAGCCAACTATCTGGATGTAGTTTTTCTATTCTCATAGTATGTCGCGTCGTTGGGCTTATCAAAGGTAGCAAAAAACAAAGCTAATGTGTGAGCCACTAAACGACGCGACACAGCTACGTCTATCCAGCTACATGGCAAATGTCCTTGCAATTGTGTCAAGAGCACGGAGCGCTGCCAACTATCTTGCGCATTAGCTATTCGATCTTTCTGTGAAAGCGCAATAGATGCTTGGGGGCCTGTTCATTGTACAACTCGAGAATGAGCGTACGCGGACGTACCTGCCGAGCATGGATGGGAAAGAGAATTTTTATGGGATTGTGGACATAGCCGTTGTCTTCGAACATCAAGATCTGACGGTTGCGTGTAGGCAAGCGAAATAACAACAGCTCATCGGCATCGGCAGGTAGTGGTATATCGCCGTATCCATGTTCTTGCAAAAAAGATACGACCATCTCATAGCTGTGTGACAATGTGCGACCGCGAAAAATAGTGCGATATACGTAACCATCACAAGTACCACCTAGATATTTGCTCCCAGCTTCGGGAAAATGCTCTCGGATAGGAGTGAATGCAGAATGTGCCTCAGTGGCTGCATGCGATGCATATTCGTTGGATCTCTGTTCTTGGGGCAATGCTTGTTTACCTGCCGGATTTGCGCCAGTAGTATGACTTAGCTCAAAAGGATCACTAAAGGGCTCATCTTGCAAGTACATGGCGAATTCATCCATCATAGGACAAATTTTGACGCAATATGAAACTTTTTGTGTTTTTTTAAAACGAAAAAGTGAACTCACTGTACTACAATGTGTTTCGATTGCTTGATTTGGGCACCTTTATCATTTCTGGAAAATTGTAATGATTTATTTTGTTTTTATTTTCTTATTTGATTGATTATTAGTTATTTATTGTTTTTTGTATTGTAGTATTATTCCAAGCTTTGGCATATTTGGTGTCACGAGTTTGTTGAATGTTTATTTAATTAAATTAATGTTTTTTTAATTGTTGTGTCTTGTAATTGGTACTTTTCTCTCCTGACAAGTTATAATCCCATCTACATTATTGACACCTCTGTCCTTTGGGGTGGGGTGATGTTTTTCTGCCTAGTTTCAGTAACATTTGTGAACCGCTGCTTTTATTAATTAATAATATTGTCATACATACATTCACATTGTCCTATGAGAGAAACAGTATTGAGCGTTGTATTGGGATGTACGTCCGAGCGTAATGGCATTGCATATAAGGCTATCCAGATGTTTTTTCATTCACTCACGTTGGCACGTCGCCGTCGACTTTTTGTGCGTTGGGTAGGTGAGATAGCTGATTGGGAAAAAGACCATTTGGGTTACAATTTGCCTGCTACACTCAGACAGGCATATGTGACAAGAGCGCAAGCCATGCATTTGCCTTCCAACATTTGGCTGGCGCTGGAATATGAGCCACTAAAGTGGGTGTGTAGACAATCAGGTGTGATAGTGACTACATTGCCTTTAGATTTGGATAACTGCCAAGGTATGTTGCGCATATCTATTGATTCGGTAACTGATCCTGCAATAGCTATTGCGCAATCATTGCGCTTGTTGTACTACGATCCGGGGTTGCAGCAGTGGTTACGTCGCCAGCGAGAAAATGCCTGGCACCTTGTTAACTGAGTTTATTCAAATGTACATCTATCGTTATTGGTGAGGAGATAAGTGCTCGGATTTCTGACTATTTTAAGGTATGACTTTTTGGAGGCAAAAAATTACCATTAGCTTTTTTTAACCTTTGGCAAGGTTTACGCCCTTGCCTTTTTTCTTGTCATCAAGTTTGGATTTATAGTGGAAAGTATAGCTGTGTATATTCACGCTATTCTCTGCTATGTGATTGTCTACAGCTATGCAGTCGATTTGTTTGATAATTCGAAAGCGCCGGTGGTTCTTTACAGTAGTAGCTACTTTTTGGGTAGTGAGCTTTGTTGTTTACTTGGTGTCAGCAAGAGGTGATGAGATTTTGTTTTTTGCCCACCACAGAAGTAGCTGGGCAGATCAATTGTTTATTTGGGGTACGAAACTAGGTGAGCCCCTGGGATACCTGTTAGTGGCAGCTTTTTTGGCGTTTCGGCACTTTCGGGCTCTTGTATCTTTGCCATTGGCTGCTATAGTTGTAGCTATTTTGAGCGTAAGCCTCAAGTGGTTGTTTGGCCATGAGCGTCCCTTACCATGGTTCCAGAAAATGCATCCTGATGAAGTAATTCCTTTAGTAGAAGGTGTTAATGTGTTTACGGGGGCTACCTCTTTCCCTTCAGGACACACTATGTCGGCTTTTGTTCTCTTTACGCTGGCTGCTTTGTGGTCGGGTAGTGGGCGTTTTCAACAAGGGCTCTGTGCGTTCTTAGCCATATTAGTGGGCCTTTCTCGCATATATCTGGTACAACACTTTCTGGAAGATGTGTTGGCAGGCAGTGTGCTGGGTGTATGTTGTGGTCTTTTTGTTTGGTTGCTGATCAAGGATTGGCAACGACCTGCTTGGCTCAACTACCGCCTTGGCGTGATAAAAATGACGTGTTGATACCAAAATGTCATTAGTGTTTTGTCGAGTTGTATTGATCAATAGAACTTGGTGCCAATTCGGAAAAACGATAATTCCATTTATAGTGATGAAATTGCTTATTTCCTTGTTGATAGCCTTTATGGGGGCTACGGTGCTCGTTGATGCCCAGCCGCTCAATGACGATTGTGCCGGGCTTATTGATCTGGGGCAGGTGCCTGTATGCCCTACAGATACTTTTTCCAATGTAGATGCTACGCAGAGCAACGTGTTTAGTGATCCCAATTATAACATTCCTGCATGTTTTAACAGCGGGGTGGTGCCACGCGATGTGTGGTTTAGCTTTACCGTCCCCCCAGACGGTAGCGTATTGGACTTTACTGTCCTGCTACAGGGGGTGGGGAACAATGCGCTTGTACAGCCACAGGTAGCCGTCTATCGCGGCGATTGTGTGTTGGATGGTTTGCAGGAGGTGGCATGTGCTACCTCCGACTTTGGCGACCAGAGCCTTTCTCTACATTTGTTGGGGCTGACACCAGGTGTTACTTATTTTCTGCGTATCAATGACTACAGCGCTTCAGCTACACCTAATTGGGGCAACTTCACCCTCTGTATCACTCAGTATGTACCGGCAATTAATATGGGTGATGTTCCTTTGGTGCAGACCTGTACGGGAACGCTTTATGACGATGGTGGCCCTGATGGCGATTACAGTAATGGGCAAAACCTCAGTCTCACCATATGCCCCCAGGACTATACCGAGTGCATTAGCTTGCACTTCAATACTTACTCAATTGAAGGTGGCTTCGATGCACTTAATATTTTTGCAGGGCCAAATGTGGGCAGTCCTCAGGCATACACACTTGACGGATCAGGATCGGATTTTGACATATCTGTCAACAGCAGTTGTGTCACCTTACAATTCACCTCGGATGGATCGGTGACCGAAGCTGGCTTCGAAATGACTTGGAGCTGTGCGCCGGTGGAGTGCGATATACTTCCTATTGTCTCGTGTGCTGAGCCCGCGCTTATCCCCACTTTGCCTTTTGCCATGAGTGGCTTGAGTACTTGTCTTGCCGGTAATTCGGTCAACGAAGGGCCGTGCAATGGAGGGGGGTACCTCAGCGGAGAGGATTACGTGTTCATCTACGAATCTCCAGGACAAGAATGTATCTCCGTACAGCTAAGCGGCACCTTGGAAGCTACAGGTGTAGGTATCTATGCCGATTGCCCGAGTGCGGCTACTACATGTATTGCGCAGGCTGGTGGTGGCTTGGGTCAGAGCAATCCTGCCATCAACTCGGCTTTTCTCGAAACCCCAGGTACTTACTACATCGTAGTGGACAACGCCCAGGCTTGTACGCCTTTTGATATTGTGATCGACTATGCCGATTGCCCCGTGGTATTTCCTTCGGCTGCTGAATGCGAAGACGCACTTTCGCTCAATGGCTGTGGTGACTTACCTGCTATCATTACAGTAGGGCCAGGTCAAGGCGATCCCGACTTCATAGATCCGGAGGTGAACATTGGATGTTGGGGTACGTCTTTCCCGCTCAACTACACCTTTTTCTGGTTTGAGGCTCAGGCCGACGGCCAGTTTGGCTTTACAATGCAGGCGGCCAATCCTGCGGAAGCTTCCGATGTCGATTTTCAAATTTGGGGCCCTATCGACGACATTGCCCAAGCGTGCACCTATGCGTTAACTCATGCACCCATACGTAGCTCCTACGCCGCTGGTGCTGACCCTACGGGTTTAGCTGATACTCATCCCGTTACGGGCTTAGCTGTGACTGATACATGTGAAGGTGCTGGCGGCGATGACTTTGTGGCTACTTTGCCCGTACAGCAAGGCGAGGTCTATCTGGTGCTGGTCAATGACTGGGGCGGCAATATCATTACAGGGGCAGTAGCTATCGACTTCAGTGCTACTACAGCTGGTGTGCTCGATGCTGAGCCCCTTGAGTTCACTGCCGGCCCAGACACAGTGGTTTGCCTTGGTGAGCCGGTCCAGCTACAGGCTTCTGGAGGTACATTTTATCAATGGTTTCCTGCTCAAGGGCTCAGCTGTGTCTATTGCCCCAATCCGGTAGCTGTTGTAGACCAGACAACTACCTATCGAGTAGCCATCCATAGTATCTGCCAGGTCGACACCTTAGAAGTTACTGTACAAATGTTGGCTGTCGATGCGGGGCCCGACCGAACAGTTTGCTTAGGGGAAGACCTGCAAATTGTGGCTGGCAGTGAGTTTAGTGGCATCCAGTACCTGTGGCAGGGGCCTGCAGGTACTTTGAGTTGTACGGACTGTCCCGACCCCACCATTACGGCTAATGAAGCAGGCACATTTACGTATACAGTTACGGCAATTGGGTCTACCTGCAGTTTTACCGATGAGATGACACTTACCGTCTTGCCGCATCCGGCGCCACAGTTTGCACTCATTGCCGATACGACTATCTGTGCAGGCGACAGTGTCGCACTGATGCTCAGCGCTGCGGCTGGTCAGAATTTCAGTTGGTCGTCTGTACCTGCTGGTTTCAGCAGTACACAGCCCGATCCTGTGGTAGTTCCTGTACAGTCTACCACCTATTACCTCACTGCTGAAAATGGCATATGCCCTATACCGGCTTACGACAGCGTCACGGTGCAGGTGGTAGCAAAGCCAGAGGTGGTACTTATCCCTGACACAGTGGTGTGTGAAGGACAACCGCTGATGCTGGCCTTACAGCCTTCGGAAGTAGATGTCAGCTATGTGTGGTCACCCTCTTGGGGGTTGAGCGACTCCACGGCACTCAACACCTTAGCTTTGCCACCTGCTGGCACCACGAAATATGTGCTCACTGCGAGCCGAGCTTCCTGTACGACAACCGATACGGTCAATGTCGATGTGCGTGCCATACAAGTCGACCTGGGATTGCCCGATACGGTGGGACATTGCCGTATGGACACACTTCAGCTGTCTGCTTCCGTCTTTCCTGCCGATGTTCAGCTAGAATGGGTATTCCCCGAACCCCAAGTGTGGATTGACACTTTAGGCACACAAGTCATTTTAATCCCGCAGGAATCTGGCTGGTATTTTGCGAAAGCTATGACCGATGAATGTATCCGCTTCGACTCAGTGTTTGTCGGTGTGGATTCGCTTCCGCAAAATATGGCCATCATGCCTGCCGATACGCTGATCTGTCAGGGAGAACTGGTCGTGTTGCACTCAGCAGTGTACGAACCAGCTCATTTTGCGAATCTCGAATTTCAGTGGTTGCCATCTTTTGGACAGCAGTCGCCCGATACGCTATACCATTTGGTTGTACAGCCCGATAGTACCACTACCTATTTGCGCATAGCCCGCAACGGTTTTTGCGTGGATACAGCTGAAGCTACGGTAGGCGTACAACCTATAGTGGAAATAGAAGTGTTGCCGCAAGGTGCAGCTATCTGTCCTGGTGAAAGTATTCAACTCGAGGTTACGACCAGTGAGCCTGCTACCTTGACTTGGTCACCCGAAAATTCGCTCAGTTGTAGCAATTGCCCCAATCCAGTAGCTATACCTTCTCAAACTACTACCTATATGGTAAATGCGGAAGTGAACAATTGCCCTAATAGTGCTAGCGTCACGGTAGAAGTATTGCCCCAACCACATTGGGTATTGCCCAACGATCCAGTCATCTGTTTGGGTGACCAAGTTGTACTCAATCAGGCACCCGATACTACTTGGATGTATGTATGGACCTCCTCCGACGGCACATTTAGTACCACTGGGCCTGCACCTGTAGTACAGCCGACCACGACTACTACCTACTATTTGCAAATTAGCTATCCGGGCTGTAGCCCCTTACAGGATTCAGTAACCGTCTTTATTGGGGAAGATGCCGTAGTAGATGCAGGCCCCGACCAAAGTGTGTGCAAGGGTGAGGTTGTAAACTTGATGGCTACTTCCAATTTGCCGCAAGGTCAGTATTTGTGGTTGCCAGATAGCCTTGTAGGAGCTCAGATAACTGTGATGCCTGACGCTACCATCCGCTACACAGTGCAGTTGACTACACCTTGTGGTATAGTAGAAGATTCCGTTTGGGTACACCTCATCTCGCCCTTTAGTCTTGACAGCGCTGTAGCTATTCCCGATACGGTATATGAAGGGCAAGGCTTTGCGTTGCACGGTTATACTACTCCTGAAGTACTGGCAGGGCCGCAATATACTTGGATCGATCCTGCAGGTGAGCTCTTGGGTGTGACTACCGTCCCCATATTGCAGGTAGTGGCTCCAGAAATTGAAGGCCCACAGGTGCAAATGTTCTTTACGCTATTGGTCAACGATCAATACGGCTGCAGTGGTGAGGTGAAGATCCCAGTGGTGGTGCGCGAAACTAAAATCGATGTGCCCAACCTATTTACACCTAATGGCGATGGTGTTAATGATCAGTTTGAGGTGCTCTATACCGATGCCATCCAGATTCTGGATTTCAAAGTGTACAATCGGTGGGGTCAGCTGGTATATAGACATGGCACGCTACCTATCTGGGATGGCATCATCAATGGCAAGCAAGCACCTGCCGACGTATACATATGGACTTTGCACTATCGCTTTGGTGGAAAGGAGGAAATGATCAAAGGCGAAGTGACGCTTATGCGTTAAGTGAGGCGGATACTTTTGGCAAAAGCAAAAGCAACAGAGATGACAGAGACACAACGCGTTGTGTCTCTGTCGCAGTGCGGTAGCCTATAACAGACGGGTGATTTATTGATGAATAGGGGGTGGCCCATCGGGCAAGATGGGCTTGTACTGGTAGTCGCCGCGCTTTTCGTTGAATTCCTGGCGCATCTGCTGGAGTATGTCGGGGTTTTTCATCAGGTCTACGATAGTCATGGCTAGTGCTTTAGCGGCATGCAGCATACCCTTGTGGCCGATCGACATGCCTCCGCAAGCCACTACTGCCCACGAGTGCCAGGGTGTATCGATGGGTGCAGTCGTTACTCCCAATCGAATTTCAGGTACAATCCAGCTGACATCACCTACATCAGTAGAGCCGCCGCCCGGATGTTCTTTGGTCTCTTCCAGGGGCTGTATGGATCCATCTATGCCCTTTTCTGGTTTGCCCGTAGCACGTTGGATGGCTTTAGCAAATTCGATTTCCTCTGGCGTGTACTCGATGGGGCCAAGCAGCTCGAGATTGTGGTGTAGTACTTCGCCACCTGTGCGATTGACCAGCACTTCGTGCAAACCGGCAACGAGCGTGATCTTGTAATCGACATTGGCCATGATGGCAGCGCCTTTGGCGATTTGTTGCACGCGTTCATACACTTCCATCATGCCTTCGCGTTTGGTATCGCGCACGCGCGTCCAGATGCGGGCGTAATCGGGAACGACATTGGCCACATCACCAGCTTTTTCGATCTGGTAGTGTATGCGTACAGTGGGTTTAATGTGTTCACGCAAATACTGAATACCAGTGGTGTACAATTCCAGGGCATCTACGGCGCTGCGTCCATTCCAGGGGTCGCCTGAGGCATGGGCAGCCTGTCCAAAGAATTCCACCTCAAAATCGACCATGGCCAGTGAGCTCTGTACGTTGGCTTTGGTCGTAGCGCTGGGGTGCCAGTCTAGGCAGGCGTCCAAATCGTCGAAGAGGCCTGTGCGAGCTATGTACAGCTTGCCAAAATACTTCTCTTCGGCTGGCGTGCCATAAAAGCGGATTGTGCCTTGCAGCTTGCCTTGCTCGATGAGCTCCTTGATGGCAACAGCTGCGCCAAGGCTACCTACCCCAAATAGGTTGTGACCACAACCATGCCCTGCCGCTCCCGGTTGGAGTGGCTCTTTGTGGGGTACTGCTTTTTGCGATAGGCCGGGTAAGGCGTCGAACTCCCCCAGAATGCCGATGATGGGGCGTCCACTGCCGTATTCAGCGACAAAGGCAGTAGGCATGCCAGCTACGCCTCGCTGTACAGAGAAGCCCTGTGCTTCGGCATAGTCGGCCAGCAAGCGCGACGAACTTTCTTCGCGAAAAGCCGTCTCGGCAGCTGCCCAAATCTGGTCACTCAGCTCGATGAGCTGGGCTTGTTGCTGTTCGATTGTGGTGATGGCAGCTTTCTTTTCATCACTCATTCCGACTTGGGCCTTGGACTGAACTAAAAAGCACAAGATTACCCAAGTACTCCACAACATGAGCATCATCTTCATGGTATGTGCGTTTTTTGTGAACATGCATAGTATCAGTCTTTTCCCCTAATGGTGGAGTGCTGAAATGGAATGGAAAAATAAGCCAATTCCGATCACCCAAAGGCACGGACTGCAAATTCTGACAAAAAAACTCAAAATCAGACGCCAGCAATACCTTGCTCAGTGTGGTACATTGAAGCTTTATTGAGGGGGCTTTACAATGTGCTCGGGCACTGTGGCCAATGTGATGATTTGCCACAGGAGCTCTTTGAGTAGCTCAGAGTCAGCGGTACCTGCGAAATCCACACCTTTGGCCTTTAGGTCGTAGCGGCGCAGCAGGTGGATGATGCGCGCTACTTGTGTGGGGCCATAGCGGCGAGCCGCTGCTTTATAGTCTTTTAAGAACCACGAGCTGCGCAAGCCCATGGCTTGTAGTACTTCCTTTTCGGGGCGTTTGCGCAAATAGTGGAACATGTACAGGCGCGAGAAAAAGTTGAATAGGGTGGCGATCACCATGATAGGTGGGTGTTTTTTGTGGTTGGCCACAAAAAATGCCAAAATGCGGCCCAATCGAGTGGTGTCGCCATGGGCTAAGGCGCGTTGTAATTCGAATACATTGAATTCACGGCTGATACCAATATGGGTTTCGATGTGTTGGGGCGTGATGCACGTCCCTTTTTGGAGGTTGAGCACGAGTTTGTTCAGCTCGTTGGCGATACGCGACAGGTCGGTGCCTAGGTATTCTGCCAGCAGTTGGCTACTTTCGTCGCTAATGGTGAAGCCATACGACTCCAAGTGATTGGCAATCCATGTAGGGACTTGGTTTTCATATAGGGGTTTGCTTTCCATGACTACTGCCTGAGCAGCAAGAGCCTTGCCTAGCTTGGTGTGTGTCTTGAGGCGCTTGTGCTTATGGGCCAATACTAAGATGGTGGTAGGTGCGGGCTTTTGCACATAAGGCAACAGTGCTGACAGGTCGCGCATTTCCTGAGCTTCCTTGACGATGATCACTTGGCGAGGAGCCATCATGGGGTAGCGCATGGCCGCATCGCGAATTTGTTGGGCGTCGGTGTCTTTGCCATATACCACTGTGAGATTAAATGCGCGTTGATGCGCTTCAAGTACCTCGTGCTCAAAATGCCGCACCACTTTATCGATGAAGAAAGGCTCTTCACCATGGAGCAAGTACACGGGGTGATATTGTTTTTCCTTCAATTGCTCCATCAACTGTTCAAAAGAGATCTGCATGATTGCGCAATATTGAGTATTGTTTTGGCGCGCAGGCATCTGTACCTTATAGACAACTCACTTGTGAGCCGTGCGCTTGGGGTGGACCAGCTTCATCTCATCGATGAGCCAGTGAGCTTCGGCAAATTTGTCGATGATGAACAATACGTAGCGGATGTCGACCATGATGTTGCGGCACAATCGGATGTCGTAGTTGAGGTCGCTCATGGTTCCTTCCCAGGCGCGGTCGAAGTTCAACCCAATGAGATTGCCATAGGCATCGATGACGGGGCTGCCAGAGTTGCCACCCGTGGTGTGGTTCGAGCCGATAAAACACACAGGCATGCGCCCATTTTCGCCGTAGGGTCCATAGTCCTTTCGCTGGTAGAGGCGGCGCAATTTCTGAGGTAGGTCGAACTCGTAGTCGCCCGGGATGTATTTTTCCATCACGCCTTCGAGCCACGTCTGTGCCAGATAGTGCACGCCGTCGCGCGGATAGTAGCCCTCTACGCGTCCATACGATACGCGCATGGTGCCATTAGCATCGGGATAAAACCTTTTTTGCGCAAAGACTTCCATTTGGGCGCGCATGTACAGGCGCATCAATCGGTCGACCTGCTGGCGTAGAGGCTGGAGTGGCGTGCCTACCGCCCGCTGATATTGCGCTTCAAGTGCTTCAAAGAGTTGATAGGCTGGGTCGGAGAGGATAGCTGCTGTGACCTTGTCGCCGTCGTCTTGTGTGAGCAGCT
Organism: Saprospiraceae bacterium; assembly: GCA_026982695.1. Lineage (GTDB taxonomy): Bacteria > Bacteroidota > Bacteroidia > Chitinophagales > Saprospiraceae > WFYJ01. Next base: position 228,628 of record JALSGS010000053.1, on the reverse strand, counting down.
TGAGCAGCTCAGAGCCTTTCGGCAAAAGAGATTGACTGTAGAGCTGCGCAGCCAATTGTGTGAATGGCTGCACTACAGGTGGTAGAAAGTTTCGGATTGTGTCGTTGAGTAACAACTCCGTGCCGTGCTGGAAGTAATCGGCCATCTGTTGCGCAAAGACGCGTTGGTCCAACTCGGGGCGATAATCTTTGTAAAAGCCTTCCAGATAGCTGACCAGGCGGTTGCGGTAGGAGACATAGGCTTCAGGGCCATTGTGTTTCCAGGTGCGTACCAGGCGCCGCAGGTAGGAAGCAATGCGCAGCATCTCAATGTTGCGAGTGACTGTTTCGTAGTAGCGCGTTTGAGCGATTTCTAATGGTCCAACTTGTGCGTAAAGCTGCTCGAAGGTGGGCAAGATATGGCTGTATTGTGCTTTCCAATTGGGGCGTGAGGCCACTAGTTCGGCAAATTGTTCTTCGTAACGCCGCTTTTTGCCCACTGCATCGGTTTTTTTCAGCCCCAATACCTCGCCTTGCCACTTCTTCCAGCCGTTGGCTAGGCTGGCAAACTTGCTGGCATATTGTATTTTGACTTGTGGGTCGCTGCGCATGGCCTCGTCCCAGATTTTAAGTGTCTTGTCTCGGATAGCGATGCGCAGCGGATCGATCTGGGTGGCGATGTGATCGACAGCAACAGCAGGCAAGTACTCATTGGTACGGCCAGGAAAGCCAAACACGAGTGTGAAATCGCCTTCAGCCACTCCATCGAGCGAGATGGGTAGAAAATGCTTTGGGCGATAGGGCACGTTGTCGGGCGAGGGATCTGCGGGCAAATTGTCGGGGCCCGCATAGATGCGAAAGAGAGAAAAGTCGCCCGTATGGCGTGGCCATATCCAGTTGTCCGTGTCAGCGCCGAACTTACCAATGGAAGAGGGTGGAGCTCCTACCAAACGGACATCGCGATAAGTAACGGTGATAAATGCGAAATACTGGTTGCCGTGAAAAAATGGCTTGATAGCTACATCTTGCCAGTCTTCCTTTTGAATATGCTGCTGTACATAGGCGATGTTCTGGTCGATAAGTGATTGGCGCTCTGCTTCTTCCATTTCGTCGCGTACGCCGCGCAATACCTTCTGCGTCACATCTTCAATGCGCACAATCAGCGTGGCAGTAAGCCCTGGATTCATCAGTTCTTCTTCCCTGCTACGCGCCCAAAAGCCCTCTTCGAGGTAGTTGCGATCTAGCGAAGAGTGATCCTGAATGGCCCCATATCCACAATGGTGGTTGGTCAACAGCAGCCCTTCGGGAGAAATGATGGAGGAAGTACAAAAACCACCAAAATGTACGATGGCATCCTTGAGCGACCCGTGGTTTATCGAGTAGATGTCTTCAGCACTCATCTTCATACCCATGGCCTGCATCTCGTCCTCGTTGAGGGCCTGCAACAACAAAGGCAACCACATGCCTTCGCCAGCCCACACACGACTACTATATGAGAAAATGACAATCCACAACAAATGCAATGGCAATTTTTTCATATGTCTATTTTTTTGTATAAACTAGGCTGTGCTTTACCAGCTGCAATATGCCATTGCAAAGAAAGAAAAGAAAATACCTACTTCGTTTTTTTGTCTGGGTTGGGGGGCCAAAGAGTATTTCATATTTTAGGCCAGCAAACATCGCAGTATGTCACAAGTCAAGACAATAGAGGGAAAAGTCGTATTTGAAGCAATTGAAATGGGCGTGTGGGGCATCGTCGATGACAAAGGCAATCGCTACGAGCCCATACAAATGCCCGAGCAGCTCAAAATGCCAGGCCGGCGCGTCAAGGTAAGAGTACGGATGCGGCCCGATACACTGACTACGCGCATGTGGGGTGTGCCTGTAGAAGTTATTGCTTTTCATACGATTGTGCCTTAAACCGACGGGCTTCAAGTAATGAGCTACGTGCACAAAGCACATGGCTCGTGCCTTAAGCTTTTGTTAAAAAGGCGTCATTTGCTTTGGCTTTTTTTGGCAAAAGCGCATATATTTGGCGTCATATTTGCACGGTCAACTTGCAAAGCCAAATTTTCTTTTCTCATCTAAAAACAGATAGCGTATCGGCGTAACTCTACACTAAATCGTACCACATTGCTCATTAACCTAAAACGGTTTAGTTATGAACGTTACGCCGCTGAACGACCAGCAGCTTATCGACCGCTATCTGAAGGGCGACGACAAGGCATTTGAAACGCTGCTTAACCGCTACAAAGACAAAGTGTACACCTCAATCTACCTGTTTGTCAAGGACAAGGCGCAGGCAGAGGACTTGTTTCAAGAGGTGTTTATCAAGGTAGTGGACACGCTGCGCAAAGGCAAGTACAATCACCAGGGCAAATTTAGCCAGTGGGTTATGCGCATTGCCTATAACTTATGCGTGGACAACTTTCGCCGCAACAAACGGCGCCCCACACTTTATGCTACTGAGGAGTTTGACATTTTCGATGTGTTGGGTAGTAAAGAACCCAATGGCGAACAACAGCTCATTAAGAGCCAGGCACATCAGAAAGTGCGCGAACTCATCGATCGTTTGCCACCTGAACAGCGCGAAGTGGTCATCTTGCGTCATTATGCCGACATGAGCTTTAAGGAAATCGCTGCTCTGACGCGCGTGAGCATCAACACGGCATTGGGGCGTATGCGCTATGCACTGATCAACATTCGCAAGATGGTTGCACAGCAAGCATACGTCTTACAGCACGAAGAGGCTTGAACGCCAATGGGCATGTGGTCACAATCATAACCCCAAATGACCATCTCATGTCCCGTGAACGCAAAAAGCTAAAAGCCGAGTGAGCGAACAAGGCTCATTCGGCTTTCTGTGTTCTACTTATATCTATAGCTGTTGCATGCGCGCATAGTCCTTGGCGAAATAGGTGAGGATGATGTCGGCACCAGCCCTACGGATGCTGAGCAATGCTTCGGGCATAGCTTGTGTATACTCCAACCATCCATTGCGACAGGCCGCTATGAGCATGGCGCACTCGCCACTGACGTGATAAGCCGCGATGGGCAACTCAAATTCGCTTTTAAGCAAGTGAATAACGTCGAGGTAGTGAAGTGCAGGCTTGACCATGAGCATGTCGGCCCCTTCTATAGTGTCGAGTTCTGCTTCGATAAGTGCTTCCCGCTTGTTGGCGGGGTCCATCTGATATGTTTTCTTGTCTTTGGGGATGTGGGCATCGGCGCGTGGCGCACTGTCCAGTGCATCGCGGAAAGGCCCGTAAAAAGCGCTGGCGTATTTGGCTGTATACGACAAAATACCCGTATTGGTAAAACCTGCTGTGTCGAGCGCTTCGCGCAAATAGCCCACACGGCCGTCCATCATATCGGAAGGGCCAAGAAAGTCGAACCCAGCTTCGGCCTGTGCTACGGCCATGCGTGCCAGAATGACAAGGGTTTCATCGTTAAGTATTTTGCCCTGGCGTACCAGGCCATCATGCCCATCAGCGCTGTAGGGATCCATAGCTACATCGCTGATGAGCAAGCACTCGGGTAGCTCTTTCTTGATGGCACGTGCAGCTTTGAGGTAAAAATTGTCGGGCTGATAGCTGTAGGTAGCTTCCTTGTCTTTGTATTGGTTGGGTACAGCAGGAAAGAGGATGAAGCTGCGTAACCCCATTTGCATGCATGTCTCAATTTCACGCAACATTACATCGAGCGACATGCGGAAGTTGCCCGGCAAAGATGGGATCTCTTCCTTGACTCCTTGCCCTTCCACGAGGAACAGTGGGTATACCAGATGGTCGGTAAGTAGGTGCGTTTCGCGTACTAAGTCGCGTACGGCTTTATGCTGTCGGTTGCGTCTTGGCCTTCTATGCATGGTTTTTATTTGTTTTTTGTTTGCGCGTTCGATTGGGATTAGGCGGTACGGGGTCGTGGGGAGCGTGTTGGCTCCAGGGATGGCAGCGACCAATGCGTCGTAGGCCCATAGCAATGCCTCGCACCACACCCCACTCGTCGATAGCCTGTATCATGTAGTGTGAGCAGGTAGGCTGATACCTGCAAGTCGGCCCGATGAGCGGTGAGAGTGTCCATTGGTACAGTCGAATGGGAAGGATAAAGAGTTGCTTCAAGAGCTGATTCACGGCATTGTCATTTTTGGTGAAAGCTTGAGGACGTAAGGAAATGCGTGCTTTCAACCACTGAGTAGGGGCATGCGTTCAATCCTTCAATTAATGATTTTCCTCACTGTTGCCAGCGCCAGCGCAACTGTAGCCCCGCCTGCCAGCTATAAGCACGGCTAGGTGGGACATTGGTGGCGGGGAGATCGAGGAGGGGCCCGATCGAGGCGTATTGCCAAGATTGAGCCCATTGATGGCCCACATAAGGAGTGAATGTCCAGCGGCGGCTCAGTCCTATATCAAGCCCGATGCGCAAACCCAGTTGTGTGATCCACTGGCTGTCTGGGGGCAAAAGGGATGAGTCGGTGGGGAGATAGTGCAGCCAGCTCAAGGTCGGTATCAGGGCGACGAAGAATCCTTTGGCCAGTGCAGGGCCTTGCTTGGAAAAGGTGGGACAATGGCAGTCGCTTCCCAGATCAAAGGGATAGATCGCAATGGGCCACTCAGCACTGAGCTGGTGAATGACTAAGGTAACAGTGGCGTTTGGCGAAAGCCTCAATTGTTGTAAACTTATTTGCAGGCCTGGCCAAAACTCTATGCGGCGCGTCTTCAGCCGAAACCAGTAGTTGACACCTATTGCTGGGCCCGATGCCTGTACGGCAAAGGAATTGCCATGCGCTTCTTGAGACAGTTGTTGCCATTCGGGTAAAGTAGTGTTGAGGTAGTGTCCGTATATGCCCCATTGGCTAAACCCTATGAGGGGAAGGGCAATACCGCACAAGGCAATTATCCACCGGTGCATCATAGGTTTTGTGGTTATAGATCTTTGGGCAAGCCAACGCAAGTTAGCCTTTGATTTGGTATGCGGCATCCTTTTCTTAGCATCTGTGCGATGCACTATGGCCACTTGGCCACAGCAATGCGAGCGCGTTGTACTTCTATGGGGATAGATTGACCATTTGTGTCGTAGAGCCGTGCAGCACCACCTTCAATTTCGAGCTGTTGGGTAGGCTGGCCTTTGTCGTTGTCCAAGTAAGGGTAGCTGTTACCGATGGTGAAGGCCGAATTGTCGGGCTGGGGCCCCAAGCGGGAATCGTAATAATGTCCTTGTGCATCGACATACCATATGGCCATCATCCCAATGCCATCAGTAAATGGTGAATGAGGTTGATACAGGGTGTCGAAGGTGGGAAGACTGGCAAAGCGTGCCATACAAAACGGAGGCAAGTCATTGCCCGTAGTTTCAAGTACTTGTACACAAAGCTGCCCAAAGAAATTGGAAAAGCTATCAGTTGAGCTGACGCAGGAGATGCCGCCTTCCAGTAGGATATTGATCGGGCCAGTAAGCCCATTGCTCCAGGAAAAGTCGGACGGAGGCGTAGTAGTAGCGGGCAGCCACGTGGCGGCGAGGATATAGCCACCAGCAGGCTGGGCCGATACGTACACTTGGAGGCCTGTAGTGTCGGGAAGAGGTTGGTGAGGCCGTATGTAGGTAGCATATTGACTGCGGCAGCCATTGGCGTCGATCGTTTCAAGCTGGACGAAGTGCGGGCTGTCGTCTGGAGGCATGGGCAACTGGAGCTGGGGATAGGTGCGAAAATAGAGCTGTTGTGAGTCGATCATCCATCGGAAAGCAACAATTGTGTCGGTGGCAATAGAATGGCTGGCATCCAGTGTCCACATCTCTTGAAGCATCGTTTGTAGAGGTACTTGGTTGGTAGCGGTGTACCATGGGCCTTGCCATTGCCATTCAGCACCAAAAGGTAGATCGGGAGCACTTTCTTTCCAAAACACAAAGCCTAATGCAGGGCCACATGTATTTGTAGTACATGCCAGTGGTGCCAATGCGCCTTGTCGCCATTCTCGCTCGTCTTCTACATATGCTTTAGTGTGCATGAAGGTGCTATCAACACCTGCTTCCAGAAGTATTGGTTGGCCCGCTATTGTAGCTTCAACGAAAAATTTGGGTGCATCGTCCTGCAGTGGTGGCAACGTGAGTGGTCGGCACCCCCACCACATCGCCAAAATGCAATAACTAATGATGCCGTATAGAAAATATGTGCTTTTTGTGTCTGTCATGATCGCGTTACTTTTCACCATTTCCAACTGATACTAAACCAAATACCACTGCCGGTATCCATCGCCATGGGTGTTAGTGGCCATTGCGCCATCAAGCCAATCGCCCATCGGTTGGTAAGTTGCCAATGGTAGTTAGCTTGTCCCCACAAGGTAGCAGACCAGCCTGTCCAACCCCATTGGCGTGCTTGTAGTACCCATTGTTGTGCCGCAGCCGACCAACTCCATGAGCGATAAGAGAGGCTCCGCTCTTGCATCAGCGGGCTGGCTAAAGCCACTCCAATGCTAGCCCAATGTCGCTGTATCACTCGGCGTCGTAATCCCAACTCGAGTTGAGCAGATAACTGGCGGTGATAGATGAGCTGATATTCGTCTACGGTGAGCCCGAAGGAGTAAACCGCTTGTTGTTGCATCTGAGGTGTACGTGCCAGTGGCTCAAGGCGTAGGCCTATACCAGTATACAACCACCAATGCCTACGCCAAAGGCGTTGCCGGTGCAAACTACTGTAGAAGTGGAACCCCTGAGCACTTAGTTTTGTAGCTACTTGTTGGTGCCATTGTTGCAAAGAGCCTAATGCTAAATGGTGCACTGAGAGGGGAAGTACGGAAGGACTACCCTTTATGATAGGATGAATGACCAATGGTGCTAAGGGGTTAAATGAGTAGCTGATGATAGGAGCGGGAGCATAAGGGGGCAATTGTCTCTGCTGTGAGAGGGTGTACACTAGTGGGGCACCACTACCTGCTTGTAGCTGTGGGGGGGGCATGGTGAGGCTTTTGGGGGTTTGCGGCAGCCGTGCTTTTGCCAAAAGGTTGTCGGTAAGCAATGCATCTTGAGGATGTAGCGTCCGATTGTTGGAGGATGCCTCTTTAGTAAGGGAGGTAGGAGATGTATTTAAAGCCAAAGACAACTGATAGCGCTGACTGGGTAATGGCCACTCGCCAAGTACCTGCTCAGATGTGTCGGTTGCCGAAAGGTACCACAGCAATCCCATAGCTACAGCTAACAAGAAGACACTCAGCACCCACCACAACCCTCGTATACGACTAGAGGTGGTAGGCAACTGTTGAGCTACCTCTTGCCACATATGCGGCTGATAGGGAAAGTGGCGCCCTTCGAGTACTTGTTTGAATAGCTTGTCTATGTCATGTTCCCTATTCATGGTTTTTTCTCTTTTGCGCCGGTTGTAGCCCTAATACTTGGCTCAACTTCTTTCTGGCTTCCGCCAAATGCCAACGGGAGGTAGAAGCACTGATGTGTAGCATTTTGCCGATCTCTTCATGGCTATAGCCATCCATAGCATACAGATTGAACACTTGTCGCGTAGTGGGCGGCAAGTGGTGCAACGCCGCTTCGAGCCATTCGGCTTCTTCTTGGTCGAGGATGATGTTATGGGTACTTTGGTTATCGGGCATTTGGGCAGGCAGCGTAGTATAGGTTCTATACTTCCAGTGCTTTCGGTATTCGTCGATGAGGTAGTTGATGGTCACGCGGCGCGCCCATACAGCAAATGGAATATGTGGATGGTATTTGTCGAGTTGGTGCACAATTTTGAGGAAGGCGCCATTGTGTGCAGCGCGTATTTCATCTTCGTTGTAGCAATAGCGACGGCATACACCCATCAGCAGGCTGAAAACCTGCCGGTGCAATTGTGCCAGTGCACGGTGATCGCGGGCGCGGCATTTTTCTAAAAATGCCTCAGATAGCTTCATGTGTACCTTTAAGTAGCATGTGTAGCAAGCCCAATAGGGCCTGCTACACTAAATGTAAAGCCTACTGTTTAGCCAAACGCAAAGTACGCATGCCTCGATCGCTCACTACCTGGATGAGGTATATGCCTTTCGGCAAATGAGCGGTAGGAATGCGCCATGTAGTGGTGGCTGCATCGGCCTCGTTTTGCCAAAGCAGTTGTCCGGTGCTATCGTACAGTCGGAGGTAGATGTCAGTAGCTAACTCACTGTGTAGTTTGAGATAAGTGTCGGTAGTTGTAGGGTTGGGTACAAGCTGCAACTGCAAGGTAGAAGCATCTTGTTGTATTTGGCTCGTCCCAGTAACGGTAGCGCCATCTTCGCTAATAGTGAACACGACTTGTACCTGAGGATGATCCGGGCTGAGTGTAACCCATTGACGCACTTGATCGTATCCTGTGCGTTCCAACACGAGCTCATAGGTACCCCAGGGCAAATTGGTAAAGTGGAAAGTACCGTCGGCTTCGGTAGGCCGCCACTGTAAAGGTAGGCCGTTGTGGTCGTACAAAAGGATCGTCAGTCCTGTGAGTGGATTGCTTGCTTCGGGCTCGCCGTGGTCCTGCCAGCCATCATCTGTTTGTGCGAGTCCAGAAATTTGTCCCGGACCAGTCAAAGGCACCTGCGCGACGAGCATCACGTCGTAAGAAATGGCAGGACCATAAGTAGGCAACACAATATCAATGGCGTCTTGCCATTCGAGTGCAGAGAAATAATAAGTGGGTAAAAAGGCAGTATCAGCAGGTATAATGCGCACTAGATAGTGCCCTTGGGCATGTGTTCCAAAATCGTAGAAGGGCGCATTGAGTGCCCATCCTAAGGCGGTGGTATCGACTAATGTGGGTGGCATCGTAGTGCTGTTGACCTGCCACAGCTCGGCAATGCCAGTGATGGGCAAGGGCCAAGGCGAGATACTGTCGGCACTATACACCCAACCCGAAATGTTAAAGTCAATCTGAGGTGTAGTAGTGGTAATATGTGCTGTGCTGCTACAGCCTGAGGCGTCGGTAATAGTCACCGAGACTGTGATCTGGGGTGAGAAGGGAATAGATTGGGTGGTGTCGCCTGTGCTCCATACATAACTAAAAGGATGTGTGCCCCAGGGGATGGCCTTGAGCCATAAAGCACCTTGATGTTGCACTACAGAGATATGGACACCGCATTCCATGTCCACTTCAAAAGCTGTAGTATCGACACATCCGAACACATCGGTAGCTATTACATGCCATATGCCCGGAGTATCGGGCCATAGGTGTGGGCCCGTATAAACCGTACCTACAGGCGAAATCCAGTGGATAGAGTAGGGAGGAGTACCTCCTTCGATCCAAGCGAAATAGGGCTGCCCTGCACTTGTAGAGTCTGCTACGTGTACACTCATGTCTGCGCAAGACATTGGCGTAAGCTCCACTTCGAGGCAAGCCGAATCCGTGCAACCCAGTGAGTCGATCATGACTACGCACCACGTGCCACTGGTGTCGGGCCATACACTGGCACCCAAATGCGTTTGGCCAGCAGGTGAAATCCATTTGAAGGAATAAGGGTGGGTACCCCCTTCTGCCCATGCCCAAAGCAGGCCGGTGGTGCTGGTGGAGTCTGCGATGTGTACCTGGCATTCGGGTAAGGTGTCGATTTGATGGCAAGCAGTTGCTGTACAGCCAACGGCATCCGTGATGGTGACGCAGTAGGTGCCTGCCTGGGTAGGAGAAATTGCTTCAGTGATCTCGCCAGTACTCCAAAGAAAGGTAAAAGGTGCTATACCTGTAGGTATAGCTGTTATGGTGCCGTTGTGGGGCATAGACGTGATCGTTGCGCTACATTCCGTACTATCGAGATTGATGCAGTCGGAAGCAGAGCACCCCATTGCATCAGTGATTGTTACACAATAGGAATTGATGGCAGGATCAATGGGTATATGAGGGTTTGTGCTGCCGGTGCTCCACAGATAGGTAATGGGCGGGTGCGTACCCGTTTCTTGAACGGCAAGCCAGGTGCCCGCCTGTGCTACTGTGATCGTCACTTCTGCATTACAAGTGTCGTTGTTGCTTATCTCGAACCACACGCACGTGTCGGCACTACATCCGTCGGTATCTGTAATCGTAAGGCAATACGTGCCAGTACTATCGGGCATTAGGGAGTGACCCATACTTCCATCAGACCACGTATAAGTGATGGGTGCAGCTCCCCAGGCTGTGGCTGCCAGATGGTCAGAGAGTATCTCTACCACTACACCGCAAGTGCTACTATCGGGTATTGTGTAGCAATCCGTAGCCACACAATCTACTGAGTCAGTTACGGTCACACACCAGGTGCCAGGCCCACTGACTGATGTGGTAGGGTTTATCTGTCCATTGGACCACAGGTAGTGCAAAGGCGCAATGCCCGTGGCTACTGCTGTTAAGGTGGCTACCATGCCCGTGCTGTCAGGTTGGTAATGAATCATGACACTACAAGGAGATGTTTGGGGGCAGATGAAATCAGCTGTCAGCATGGTGTGATTAACAGACCAGCTGAGTAGAGACAAATTTTGATTGCCACTAGGGTCTAAAGGGCAATCCCACAACGCGACAAATACGGTACCTTGACTAAGTGAAGCGGACACTTCGAATGTGTCTTCGTAATAGCCTGTAGCATCAGTAGTCACTTCGTGGTAATACATTAGGCCGCCAGTTGAGTCGGTGAATATGGCCACTGTCGCACCTACTATTGGGGCACCAAACTCATCGTGTACGTGTCCTGAAACGTGAATGGTGTATGACGGGTTTTGTGCCCACAGGGAAGTACTGTACAGGGCGAGGATCGTAAAAAAAAGAGGCATGTTGGCTTGGAATTTTGGTGAGCAAATCGGTTTTTGAGAGTAGCTATTCATCAAGGTACACGGAATAAACACGGCAAGTGTTGGGTGTTCGAGTAGAATTATCCGTAAAAAGGCGCTTGTAGGTGTTGGGCTGAATGCCAGCTCAGGCCAAATTTTGACTAATTACGCGTATAATAGGAAGAAAGCTTTTTTACCTGGCACTTCAATGTGCCATTGTACAAAGAAGTATCTTTGCCCGCCATGCGACTCAAGACAATCGAGATAAAGGGATTTAAATCGTTTGCCAACGAGACGGTCATCCACTTCGATGCGGATGTAATAGGCATTGTAGGGCCCAATGGCTCGGGCAAGTCCAACATCGTGGACGCAGTGCGTTGGGTGTTGGGCGAGCAAAAGACGCGCGAGTTGCGTCTTGACCAGATGTCTAGTGTGATTTTCAATGGCACGAAAAAGCGACGCCCAGCGGGTATGGCCCAAGTAACGCTCACCTTCGACAATACGAAAAACGTATTGCCCACCGAGTACCACACGGTGAGCATCACTCGAATCTTATACCGAAGTGGCGAGAGCGAATACCGGCTCAATGGCGTCAGTTGCCGCCTAAAAGACATCACTAACTTGCTGATGGATACGGGCATTGGCTCCAACTCTTATGCCATCATTGCCCTCTCTATGGTAGATGATATCCTGGCAGACAAAGACAATGCGCGTCAACGCATGTTCGAACAAGCTGCCGGCATCAGTAAGTACAAAACGCGCAAGCGCGAAACGCTCAGCAAACTCAATCAGACTACGGCAGACCTGGATCGCGTAGAAGACTTGCTCTATGAGATCGAGCACAATCTCAAGAGCCTGGAGAAGCAAGCTCGCCGCACTCGTCGATACTTCGAGCTGAAGAATCAATACAAAGCCTTAAGCCTTGAGTTGGCTGCTTGGCGCACTGCTGGCTTGAAGCGGAAGTTCAAGTCACTGGTTCAAAGTGTGGCACAGCAAGAAGACGCCTTCCGGCAGGTAGAAGTGCAGGTGCGACAAACTGAAGCAGCCCTGGAGGCCGAACGAAAGGCACATCTCGACAAAGAACAGCGCTTATCCGAACGGCAGCGCACACTCAATGCCTTGGTGGGCAAGATCAGGAGCATGGAAGCCGACAAGCGCATGTGGCAACAACAAGCACAGTTTGTTGAAGAAAAGCGCAAAAAGTTGGCACAACAAATAGCGGAAAACAAAGCGCAGTTTGAACAACTAACCCAGCAAGTGGAGCACGTGCGCGAGCAACTGACAGTAGAAAAACAGCTCGAGGCTTCTTTGGAAGCCCAGCTCGATGAAGCGGAAACTGTCCTTGCGGAAAAGAAGAAAGCGCACGGTACCCTCAAAGCCGACCTCGACACCATCCTTCAGCAGCAACAAACGCTCGAACGCCAGCTTTTCGAAAAGGAAAAACACAAGGCCATCATCCAAAATCAGCTGCAAAGCCTCGAACAAGAAGCTCAGCGTTTGGCGCAAGCCGAAGAAAAAAGCAAAAAGGAAGCAACTGACTTACAGGCTCAACTTGCCGCCCTCAGCGAAGAAGAGGCACGCCTGCGCGCAGCGTTGGCTCAGCTCGAAGAAGCCGAAGCCGACCGGCAAAAAGCCATAGAAGAAACGCGCAACCAACTCGAACAGCTCGACCAGGCCCGTGCTCAGCTCAACCGACAGCTCGACGCCAAGCGCAATGAGCTGAAGCTCATGCGATCCATGGTGGAAAAGCTCGAAGGGTTTCCTGAAAGTATTCGTTTTCTCAGTAGCAAAAAAGAGTGGGCAGGCAAGGCTCAATTGCTCAGCGACCTCATCTATGTAGAAGAAAGCTATCGAGTAGCCATAGAAAACTATTTGGAGCCTTGGCTCAATTTCTACGTAGTGCCAGACTTGGCTACGGCGCACCAGGCTGTGCGCCTATTACATAGTTCGCAAAAGGGCAAAGCTCATTTCTTTTTGCTCGATGCATTTGAAGACTACGAGCCGAGCATGCGTCTATTGCCCACGGGCGCTCGTCCAGCCATCGACTTAGTACAATGCGATCCGCCCTATCGCAAGTTAGTTGCCTTTCTACTCGATGGCGTGGTAGTGACGCCCGAGAATCGCTTAGATGCTACGGAATGGGATGATCCGGACTTGGTGTGGTTGGCCGCCGATGGCACCTTTATCAGGCGGCGATATAGCATTTCAGGAGGCAGCGTAGGCCTCTTTGAGGGCAAAAAAATTGGCCGGCAGAAGAATATCGAAATGCTGGACAGGGCCATCCGAAAGATCGAACAGGAATCTCAACAGCTGGCTACCCAGTACTTTGGCTTGAAAAAGCACTTGGACACCTTGCGGCAAAAGGATCTTAAAAAAGGCATACAACAAGTCCAGCGTCAACTCAATGCCATTGTCAGCCAACGCGCTACAGTAGCTGCTCGGTTGGAGCAGTTCGAGCAGTCCCTTTCGGGAGATGCCACCCGATTGCGCGAAATCCAAACACACCAAGGGCAGCTGCAACAGCAACTGCAAACACTTGAACAAGCCCTCAGCGAGTTGACTGCGCAACTGCGTAGCATGCGCACGCACATCAGCCAAGCAGACCAGTCTTATCGAGCGGTAGCTGAGTCTCTTAGTGAGGCCAGTGCTCGTTTTAATCAGGCACACATCGAGTTTATCAAGCAACAGAACAAAGTAGGTGCATTGCAAAAAGAGTTGGCTTTTGCCGAAAGGCAAATGAACGAACTCGATGCACGCATCCGGCGCGACCAACAAGCCTTAGAGGAAGCCATCACCCAACAGGATGAAACAATTGAGGCCATAGAAAAGCTCAACCAGCAATTGTTGGCAGCTTATGCCCAACGCGATGAACAACGTGCCTTGCTCACCGAAGCGGAAAAGGCTTACTTCCAAGCAAGAGGAGGTATCAATGAGTTAGAGGATCGGTTGCGCAAACTCGGCAGAAAAAGGCAAGACCTTCAAGCCCTTATCAACGAACTTAAAGATAAGCGTACTGAAGTGCAGTTGCAGCTACAAAGCGTTAATGAACGCTTGCGCGTGGAGTTCAACGTCTCAGTCAATGAGTTGCCCGAAGCAATGCAGGATGCGCAAACCGATCCGGCACGTGTGGCCGAGCTGGAAGCCAAAGTGACAAAGCTCAAAAATCGATTGGATAACTATGGAGAAATCAACCCCATGGCCGTCGAGGCCTATGAAGAAATGCAGCAGCGCTATCAGACTATCCAAAGCCAGCGCGACGATATCCTCAAGGCCAAAGAAGATCTCATCGAAACCATCAAGGAAATAGAAGACACGGCTACGCGACAGTTTCTCGATGCATTTGAGCGCGTGCGCACCTACTTTATCGATGTATTCCGAAGCCTCTTCAGTGAGGGTGACACAGCGGACCTTATCTTGCTCACCCCCGATGATCCGCTCAACTCTAAGATAGAAATTGTGGCTAAGCCTAAAGGCAAACGACCGCAGACCATCTCACAGTTGTCAGGGGGTGAAAAAACGCTCACGGCCACAGCGCTCCTCTTTGCTTTGTACCTGCTCAAGCCAGCTCCTTTCTGCATCTTCGACGAGGTAGATGCCCCGCTCGACGATGTGAACATCGAGAAGTTCAACCGCATCATCAAGAAATTCTCTAAAGATTCGCAGTTTATCATCGTCACGCACAATAAGCTGACGATGGCTGCCGTGGACATCATCTATGGCGTATACATGTCTGAAGAGGGTGTGTCGGCCGTTACGCCAGTCGATTTTCGCCAACTGGAAGCTGGTCCTATTCTCGAAGCTGTCGGGCCTGAAAGATAACGCGCCAAAACAAGTGCGATACTGCTTTTCCCCTTAAGTTGTTTGCATAGCGTAGGCTATAGCTGCGGGCTTGTCTTGTAGCTCACCTCAGTTGCAGCTTGAAGACATCCTTTGAGTCTGTGTCAAGTCGGATGAGCGCTTTGCTATACCGAACAGATCGCTTTTCTCGTGAGACTGGCTTCCACAACGAGCCTCAATGTGGCGCCAAGCCAAGTTTGAAATTGCGAGAAGACTTGAAAGCGAAAATTTCCAATATGTGTAATCTGCCTTTAATTGTATGCTTGATCTAAATATACAGGGTAACTTCAAAAACAATCACGAATTAAGCCTTGCTTTGAAGGTAAACCTATGAGCTGCTGCAGTTTGGCACCTACAGTCGCCCAGCTAAGCGGTTAAGCGGTATATTTGAAACGCAATACATCGCCGCCACCTAAATTTAATAAGTCATGTGTATGATCTCCACACGTGTTTGTGCCTTTTTTGTACTTATGGGGCTGGTTTTGAGTGCGTGCCGCGTATCGGCACCTCGCCAGACGGACGGTCAGGCATCTGATCCTTTTGAGGAATTGGTGCTTGTGCCACCGCCCACTACCGACGATGGGCATATTAGCTTCCAGATACTCCACATCAACGATGTGTATGAAATTGCACCCCTTCCCGGCGACAACCTCGGGGGCTTTGCGCGCCTCAAAACCTTGTACGACAGCCTCTATAATCAAAACCCCAACACGCTCTTTGTCTTGGCCGGTGATTTTCTCAACCCTTCTCTCTTGGGAAGCCTCAAAATGAATGGTCAACGCATCGCAGGGCGCCACATGGTGGAAGTGATGAACCGAGCCGGCGTCGATCTGGTAGCTTTTGGCAACCACGAATTTGACCTCAAATATGCCGATTTGCAACAGCGCTTCGACGAGTCGGAATTTGAATGGCTGGCGACCAATGTGCTATACCGAAATGGAGATCGGCTGCAGCCTTTCTTTGCGCATTACGGTAACTTTAAATACTACTTTCCCGAAAACTTTATCTGGGAAATAGAAGATGCCGATGGCACTACCCTGAAAGTAGGTTTCTTCAGTGCCGTGCTACCTGCAAACCCTAAAGATTACGTGCATTACGAAGATTGCTACGAAGAAGCCATAAAGGCGTACTTGGAGCTCAATGCCCGATGCGATGTGGTAATCGGCCTTACACACCTCGACTTGGATATGGACCGAAAGCTGGCCACTTTATTGCCCAATGTGCCGCTTATCATGGGTGGGCATGAGCACGAATTGCACCACGATAGCGTGGGTAATGTGCACATCTTCAAGGCCGATGCCAATGCCAAAACGGCGTGGATCCATCGCTTTGAGGTAGACAAGGTACTAGCACCCGGCTATGTAGGTAGAAAGTCATATGTGCGCCGCATCGACAGTACCCTATCTGCCGATCCTTATGTCGAGGAAGTGGTGCAGAAATGGATCCACTTGCAAAACGAAGCCATCCGTGCTGTGGGCGTCGATCCCGATGAAGTGCTGATGTATGCCCACCAACCACTCGATGGGCGCGAAGCTTCGGTACGCAATCACAGTACTAACCTCACGCAGCTCATTACACGCGCTATGGCTGCTGCTGCCCGCCAGCCCGTCGATGCAGCTATCCTCAATGGTGGCTCTATCCGTGTAGATGATTTGCTGCAAGGTGCCATTACAGCGGTAGATATATTTCGCACTTTGCCGTTTGGCGGAAGCTTGGTAGAGGTGGATTTGCAGGGGGTACTGCTGCGGCGCCTGCTCGACCAGGGCCAACACAACAAAGGCACTGGAGGCTTTCTCCATGCTTACGGCATCAGTAAGGACAATGCCGAATGGACAGTGGGCGCCTCACCCTTAGACGATCAGGCAGTGTACCATATCATCGTGCCTGATTTTTTGCTCACAGGCTTGGAAATAGGAATAGACTTTTTTACTCCTGACAATCCACAGGTCGTGGGCTTGGATCGCCCCGTACAGCCCGATGATGTGCGTAGTGATATTCGAAAGGCCTTGATCGATTATTTGCGTGCACGAGGGAAGTAACTATCTGTTGAACTGCACTACGGAATGGAAAAAGGCGCTTTGTAGAGCAACTCCAAGGCACATTGTAGCCGCTTGGGGCCCTGCCCTTGTACCACCCCGTAAGGCACGCCTAGCGATTCGAGCAAGCGCTGGTAACGTGCAAACAGCTGACTGCGTTGGTGTGGGTAGGGGTGTTCGCGCAAAGGGTCGGGAACCCATGTGATGTCTGGCGCACATAACAGGTAGAAATGCCCCAAATGGCGCTCCATCAAATGAGACAACCAGGTGGGTGGAGGGCCAAATCGCATCTCCCACCAGATGTAGATCACTTCCAGTGAGGTGTCGCAGAGAAAAAAACCTTTGCTGCGCATAGCTGCTTCCACTTCTAGTGCCACTTGCCCGTGAGCCATATGTGCCAAGTCGTCGCGTTGATATTGCGGACCAAAGAGACTGAGGTATAAGCGCGCATATTCCGGTGCTGCGGGTATGCGTAGCTGGTCGGATAGCGCTTGTGTCAGGCTACTCTTGCCGCTTGATTCTGGCCCTGTGATCACTATTTTTTTGAATGAAATTCCATTCATACTGGTCTAACTTTGCCATGCTTGAGCTGTTGTCTTTCGGTTGGCTTTCGCCAAAATCGAAATTTGAAAAACGCCCAATATGCACGACCTCGAACCTTTCTACAATTGGCGCGACCGATATATGGCAGAGGCAGACGAGCGTTCACCTTTCTTCGGACGCCAGTACAGCGAATTTTATTTTACTAACCAAATCTACAACTACGTCATCCATCCGCAATGGGATGCGTTTGGATCCAATACCTTGTACACCAAGCTGCTGTGGGCCGATTATGAGCACGGATTCGCCATACTGGAAATGATCGGAGAATGGAATGATTGTCTGTACAACGACGTGATGTTTCTCAAGCGGAAAGTTATCGAACCCCTTATGACTTATGGAGTGCGCAAGTTTGTACTCATCATGGAAAATGTCTTGAACTTTCATGGCCTCGACACCGATTACTACGAAGAATGGTTTGAAGAAGTAGCGGAAGTGGATGGCTGGGTCTGCTTTGTCAACCTGTTGCCACACGTCGAAGACGAACTCAAACAAACACACCTACACGATTTTATCTATTTCGGTGGTGCGCTGAACGACTTCAACTGGCGGCCACTTAAACCCGAACATATCCTCTACGTATTGGAAGAATATCTCTCAGGGCGCAACTTGGCCTTGCCTGGCTACTGAAAATGCAGTGACGACAGACAGTAGCACTCGTATGGGTGCTGGCTGATGGTGTGGGGGTCTCCCTTCGCGGCTTACTTACATTGGCATTATTGCACCTTGATACCAGCCCGTATTTCGACCTTGTTGTCGAACTCCATGCGCACGGGCACTTGTCCATCCTGGGTTGTGCTGAAAGTGGCTTTTAAAATCAAGTGTGTGCTAGCCAGCAGATGCTGCAAGCGATTGCCCAACAGATCGATATAAAGCGTTTCGGTACGTGCCCCATCCGGAAAGCCATTGCTGTTGACTGCTGCAGCGGGAATGAGAAAAGTCGGGGCATCGAACAGCGAGTCAGTGATGCCTTGGGCATCGGCTACATATACTTGTGCTTCTACGCCGATGGGCAGTTCGTTTTGTACCCATAGCTTGATTGTAGCTTGTTGTACTTGTGCAAAACTGCCCATATCGATTGGAAAGGTATCGAGCACTTCGAATTGTCGGGCTTGACCGTAGACAGGTAGTTCCACCTCTACCTGGAAGCGGTAATAGCTCGAGTCGGTGAGAAAGCCGCGAATAGCAGTAATCGTATCGGGGTTGGTCAATGCATCGATGTCGTAGTCTACTGCTAGAGGATTGGCGCCTAAGATCTCAGCAATGTTAGAGTTGCTTTTGTCAAGTACAATTGTCTGAGTCTTTACTTGGCCCACTTCGTCCAAAGAAGGATACACAAAGTCAAGCCCCCCATTTTGGAAAAGTGGGCTGGTCAATTGAAGCACTTGCCCATCGAGCGTGTACACGTCAAAAACATTGACTACCGAGCGGGTGGGTAGGCCAAAACTGTTCTCTACGTACAGGTATACGCGGGGATCGGCAAAGTACACTTCGCCGCGTCGCCAATTTTCTAAAAACTCGATCTCAATAGTGTCACGGGCCCCATCGTACAAGTAATTGCCCAGATAGCCCTGTATGTAACTGAATGCTACATTTTGCATCAGCAAGTAAAAGTCTGATAAGGTGTCTGACATCATGCTGGGCTGACGGCGTGCTTCATAGCGCAACCACATCTTCCCATCCGCATCAGGTGCCAATGTGTAGCCACTCAGGTCTACTTGTGGAGTGGGGAAGAGCGGCACGGGGGTGCCATTTGCTGGAGGCAAGCTGTGCGTGAGTACCAGAGGTTGTCCGTCTTTTTGGAGCTGAGGGAAGGTGACAGTGACTACTACTGTGTCGGGATGTGCATTGTTGAAAAAGTAGGTGAGCGTGCCGCCTTTGAAGCGTGCAGAGTCTACTTCCAGAATGTCGTCGTAGCGAAAGGGCAATTCGAAGAGTGTATCAGTCACTGGAATGGGCAGCTGCAAGAGCGCAAGTGCAGGTGCTAACGCATCTTTGGTAGTGCGGTAGATGGTATTGCCGCGGTAGCGTATAGTAAGGGTGCCATCGGGTTCGATGATGAGCAAGCCCGTGTCATCAAACGATTCCAAAAACTGCCGGATCGACACCTCTCCGTGAAAGAGGGCAAAAGCGTATTCCGGTGCACCATCACTCTGTATGCGTTCCAGCTCAGACAAATCGGTGCAGGCATCCCATACAAGAACGAGGAGAAGTAGTGGTATACATTTTTTCATAAACTCAGTTGTTTGCGCGCCTCCAAAATATTCAAGTCAAAGGTGCAGGGCGTTTTCTGCTTTTGCAAAGTACTCGTTCTGACGCCCGATTGACTTAATTGCGCAGATGGGCTGAAAAATAGAGAGGTAGATGACTCGGCTTACCGCGTGTGTGATGAAAAAACTACTTTTCCCATAGATTAGTGCCGCAAAGGAGAGCGGGCAAGTGTATTTTTGGGCCTCATTTGCCGAAAGGCGCCAAAATAAAAGAGTCGATGAAACCCTGCTTGGTTGCCATTGTGCCGATGCGTCACAGCAGTGAGCGCGTACCTGGCAAGAACTATCGCCTGTTTGCAGGTAAGCCTTTATATCATCACGTGGTGCATGCTTTGTTGGAGGTGCCGCAGATCGATCAAGTCGTTATCGATACGGACAGTCCGACAATCATGGCGGATGCAGTGCAACACTTTCCTCAAGTGCGCTTGCTGGAGCGGCCCGAGCATTTGCGTGCTGGCGAAGTACCTATGAACGACGTGTTGTTGCACACCACCAGCCAAGTGGAAGCGCAGTTTTATTTGCAGACGCACAGCACCAATCCCTTGTTGTCGGCACAGAGCATTGCACGGGCTGTGGATTTGTTCTTGGAGCACTATCCCATATACGATTCGCTGTTCACGGTGACGCGCTTGCAAACGCGCCTTTGGGACCCGCTGGGGCGGGCCATCAATCACAACCCCAACATCTTGTTGCGCACTCAAGATCTGCCACCTGTCTATGAGGAAAACTCTTGCCTTTACTTGTTTACGCGCCAGTTGCTGGCACGCAAGCACAACCGCATTGGAGATCGGCCCTATCTGCTGGAGATACCGCGCGAAGAAGCGCAAGACATAGACGAAGAAATTGACTTTCAAATAGCCGAGTTTTTGTTCAAAAAAAAGTACGGCTTAAACTGAGGTGAGAAAGTAAATACGATACATAATGCGATACGAAAACCTACTCATAGACTTTGAAAAGGGCATAGCGACAGTTACCGTCAACCGGCCCAAAGCGCTCAACGCCTTGAATCGGCGTACGATGCAGGAGCTTAACTACTTGTTTGCTCAAGACTTGCCCAAGCGCGAAGGTTTGAAAGGCGTGGTCCTCACAGGTGCTGGCGATAAATCATTTGTTGCCGGTGCCGACATCAAGGAATTTCTCGATCTGGACGCCGCTCAGGGCGAAGCGATGGCCCGCTATGGCCACGAAACCTTCAACCTCATTGAGCGCTTTGCGCGGCCGGTAGTAGCTGCCGTCAATGGATTTGCACTGGGAGGTGGATGTGAGTTGGCCATGGCTTGTCACTTGCGTTTGGCTGCTCCTCAAGCGCGCTTTGGGCAGCCAGAAGTCAATTTGGGCATTATCCCTGGTTATGGCGGCACGCAACGCCTCATCCAGTATATCGGCAAAGGCAACGCTATGGAGCTGTTACTCACAGCCGACATGATCGATGCCGAGACGGCTCATCGCCTCGGCTTGGTCAATCGCGTGGTGCCGCAAGCCGACCTTTTGGCAGAAGCTCATGCCCTTGTCGAAAAGATTGCCGCCAAAGGGCCGTTGGCTGTTGCCAAAATCATCGAACTGGTGCAGGCATACTACCGCCATGATGTGGATGGCTTTGCCGAAGAAATCAAGGCCTTTGGTTATACCACAGGCACGCAAGATTTTCAGGAAGGAGCACGCGCTTTTGTAGAGAAGCGCAAGCCCATATTTAAAGGCAAATAGGTATTCCTATGGCCAAGCCCGAACCCTTGGTGCCCATCGGGCATACGCGCAAAGCACATGGGGTGCATGGCGAGTTGCACGTACAAGTAGTACCGCGCTATCTCGAAGACCTCTTGCAGGTCGAGTTTATCTTCCTCGAGCTGCCCGATGGCTTAGTGCCTTTTCGCGTGGAGTCGGTACGCATGGACCGCTGGCCAATCCTCAAGCTGGAGGACGTCGAGCTGCGCGATGAGGCCCTGCCACTCACCTCACGCCCCCTTTTGTTAGCCGAAAAGGATTTGATCCCCGACGATCAGCGCCAGCTCGAGGTAGATACACTGGCCTTCGCATGGGCTGAGGGCTATACCTTAATAGATGAGCGATTAGGCCGCATTGGCCGCATTGAGGAAGTGCGAGAATTCCCCCAGCAAGAAATGGCTATCATATCTTATAAAAAACGCGAACTGCTCGTGCCCCTGCATCAAGCGCTCATCAGTAAGGTAGATGAGCAGCAACGACAGTTATGGATGCGCTTGCCAATAGGCTTGATTGATGAGGAGGAATAAATAAATTGTAGGTGCATAACGCAAAAAATATCCCTTCTATACAACCGCTGTTTGTCACATAGCGTTTCTGAAAATGGCCTTTTCGACGAGCACAATCAAATGATTGAAAAATTCATTTTTTGCGATGAGATTATATATCCTCCTGTGGGTTCTTTGGATTGCTGCTTTCTCGCCCCTTCGGGCTGCCTACATGCTTTTACCCATGGATGCCGAAAGCCAGAGCAATCATCTTAAGGCTTATGGCATTACTTATTGGGTACTTGAAAATGGTGTAGAAGCTTGGTGGCTACTCAACTATCGAGGTGGTAGCTTTGCTTTTAGAGCTAACCCCATCTTCGAAAAAGAGTGCAAAACGCGGGGCGTCAGCTATGAAATACTGCCCGATGCAGCCTTTAATGCCATTCTGGAGCAAATCGCCGATCCTGAGGTCAATATGGACGCCATTAAGCTGGAAAAAGCACCCAAAATCGCTGTCTATACTCCACCCGAAGGCTTCAAAAGCCAGCGGGGCGATCGGATCCAACCATGGGACGATGCCGTTACATTGGTGCTCACCTATGCCGAAATACCCTACGAAACCGTGTATGACGACGAAGTCTTGGCCGATAAGCTACCTCAGTACGACTGGTTGCACCTGCACCACGAAGATTTTACGGGGCAGTTCGGGCGCTTTTACGCCAGCTATCACAACTACCCATGGTACAAGGAGAATGTGCGGCTACTGACCGAGTTGGCTCACAAGCACGGCTACGAAAAGGTCTCTCAATTAAAGCTGGCAGTGGTTAAAAAAATTAGAGAATACGTCATTGGCGGTGGCTTTATGTTTGCCATGTGCTCGGCTACCGACACCTATGATATTGCCCTGGCTGCCGATGGCGTCGATATCTGTGCCGAATACTACGATGGCGATCCAATGGACCCCAACGCACAGCAGAAGCTCAACTTCGACAATTGTTTTGCTTTCCGCGACTTCCAGCTCAGCATGAACCCCTTGGAATACGAATTCTCCAGTATCGACAACTCTTTGCGGCGCAATATTCCCCCCGATCAAGATTATTTTACCCTCTTCGACTTCTCGGCAAAATGGGATCCCGTGCCCACGATGCTCACGCAGTGCCATACGCGCACCGTCAAAGGGTTTATGGGGCAAACTACCGCTTTTCGCAAACAGTACATCAAGCCTAATGTGCTCATTCTGGGAGAGACGCGCCCCCTCGACGAAGCGCGTTATATCCACGGCGAGTTGGGGCAAGGCTTTTGGACTTTCTACGGCGGCCATGACCCTGAAGATTACCGCCATTACGTCAATGATCCCGAAACCGATCTGAGTTTGCATCCCAACTCGCCAGGATACCGGCTTATTCTCAACAACGTCTTGTTCCCTGCAGCTAGGAAGAAAAAGCGCAAGACGTGAGGATAGCTGCTCATTGCCTACCTTTGGCACATGAAATCGAAATGGCGGATTGCAGTAATGAGTTTGTGGGTAGCTGGCATGGGCTGGCTGGCGAGCTGTAATGGACCTGCACCCGAGCCCTTGCCACATCCCAGCTTTGTATATCACACGCATCCGACCGACAGTACTGGGTGGTACCTATGTGAAATTTTTGTCCAAACGGATGACGTGCGCATCAAGCTCGACGAGCTCATCAACTGTGATACAACCGTAAAAGACAAAAGTCTTTTATCCATAGGTGCTATTGATTATGCTATTGGTCAGTGGGCCGACTACGAGCTGATCTATGCATTGATACCTGACTCAAGTGGCTGGCACATTGCACAGCGCTATACGAAGGGCCCTGTCCCCGATACAGCGTGGCATACCCTCGCTCGGCTCGATGCCCAAGGTCGCTTGGTAGTACCCCCTTGGCATGTGGAAGACTTGGTCGGATTTTACGTAGCGAAGCAAAATGACAGCACACTAGTGCTTTTCTTGGGACTGAAGGGGGGGCTGCTGGAAGGGCAGCTCTTCCGCTTGCCCAATCTCCCCCCGCTCGATCGGTTCCATCATGAGCTCCGGCGTTATTTGCCTCAACCCATAGGCGCTGTGTTGATTTTCCCTTGGGAAGCGACGTGTCGTGCTTCTGTAGGGGCATGTAGCTTGGAGGCGTTGCCTTCCGGTAAATGGCGCATTCGCTTTGAAAACCCCTTGGGGCATCCCCTTATTTTTGAGCCACTCGAAGTGCCACTGTACCAGTAATCACGGCAATAATTTATTGCGGCTTGCGCCAAATTTGCCAAGGCGGAATGCCTGCTTGCTCGCGCGCTTTGCGCCGCTTGTCGCGCTGTTTCTGGCGTCGTCTTTTTTCAAATACGTTGCCCTTTATCCATACATAGCGTACCGACACTCCTGTCTGGGCATAAAAACCCTTTTCGCCGCCATGCAAGTTGACAGTGGGCTTGAAGTCCCAACTCAACACCACGCGTGCTATGGTGAATTCCGCTCCACCAATAAGTGTAATGCCCCAAGGTGCAGCCCACGGCACATCAGAAGCAGTAACGAAACCTTTGTGTAGCCCGCCGCCGCCGTAAATATTGACTCGCTTGGATAAAATGGGTTGGTGTTGTTCGGCTAACAGCGTCAGCAACACTTCCTCGCGCTGAAGACTTGACTGTACGATGAACTCTGCTGTAGTGTGCTTCAACAAGCGTTGTTGCAAAGTCAGACCCCAATCGGTGCCCAGACGCATACCTGCTGCTGTAGTGTACGATTGAGCATCAAGCCCTATGGCCAAGGCCATAGCATATAAGAGGGAAATTATTTCTTTCATGCCGCAAAAACGGAATTTGGCGCTTCGTATTATCCTTGTACTAAGCAAAAAATCAGGGCATGAAAATAGTAGTATTAGATGGACACACTGCCAACCCAGGCGACCTTTCTTGGGCCCCCCTCGAATCTTTTGGACAACTAACCGTATGGCCGCGCACCCCGCCAGAACAAGTGGTACAGCGGGCTCAACATGCCGATGTGATCGTCGTCAATAAGGTAGTTATCGGCCCCTCAGAGCTCGAGCAATTGCCTCAACTCAAACTCATTTGTGTGTTGGCTACTGGCATGAATAACATCGACCTTGAAGCTGCGCAGCAACGTGGCATCCCCGTAAAAAACGTCAAGGGGTATAGCACCTATTCGGTAGCACAACATGTCTTTGCCTTGCTCTTGGCTCTGACCAATAAAGTAGCAGCACACAATGCTCAAGTGCAGCAAGGTGCCTGGAGCCGCTCGCCCGACTGGTGCTTCACATTGGGCACCATCCCAGAGTTGCGGGGCAAGTGTATGGGAATTATTGGGCTGGGGGCTATTGGTACTGCTGTGGCCAATGTAGCACAAGCTATAGGTATGAAGGTGATGGCTTTTCGAAAAAAACCACAAAGGGGAGCACCTCCAGGCGTACAACTGGCCACCTTAGAAGAGGTTTTTCGCAAAAGCGATGTGCTGAGCTTGCACGTGCCCCTTACGCGGCAAACACATCACCTGATCCGGAATGAACATCTCCGTCTGATGAAACCCACTGCACTACTGATCAATACGGGGCGGGGTGGGCTAGTACATGAACAACACTTGGCTGATGCACTGCAACAAGGCCTTATCGCAGGAGCTGCACTCGACGTGTTAGCTGAAGAACCACCGCGCCGCGGTAGCCCTCTTATTGGCTTGCCCAATTGCATCATTACGCCCCACATGGCTTGGGCTACGCGCGAAGCACGACAACGCCTTATTCAAGGAGTAGCGCGCAATATCGCTGAGTGGTTAGCCAAACGTAAAGCTCGCGAATGAGCTAACCAAAAAGAGCAGCTCCCAGGAAGAAAGCTGCTCTTCTTTTGTTTATAGGAGTTTTATTGTGCATCTTCTTCCAGCGCTGGAATGCGCAGCACTTGCCCAGGATATATGAGGTTGGGATCTTTGAGCATGGGCTTATTGGCCTCGAAAATCACTGGATACTTCATGGCATCGCCGTAAAACTGCTTGGCAATTTTGGAGAGCGAATCGCCTTTCTGTACGGTGTAAAACTGTGCCTCAGGCGAAGGTTCTACTACCTCTATGCATTCTTCCACTACGGCTATACCTCGTACATTACCTGCCAGCAATACTACTTTTTCTTTAATATCCTGTGAGGCTACCTCGCCAGTGATGGATACTTTGTCTTCATCTACATCTATCACCAAGTCTTTGACCTCGAAGCCGTGCGCCTCAATTTCTTTGCGCAATAACTCGGCTAGCTCTTGATTAGCTTTTGCTCTTTCTTCAGGTGTAGGTGTAGCTGGTTGTTTTTTGTAACCCACTAGCCCTTTACCGGCTTCTTTGAGAAATGAGAAAAGTCCCATGTTGTCGTTTTCTTTGGTTAAAAAAATAAAGATATGCCTTTATAAGTAGGATATCTAATTTCTTGATACGAGCTACGAAATGATAAGGTCACATCGTTTTTATCCGGAGGTTAAGTTGTGAAAAGGTTTATATTTGCGGGGTTTTTCGGCAGGGGGGGCCGTGCCGAAAATTTTTGTTCCTACTAAGGGCATAGAAGTGGGCAGTTTTTACCACTTTTACATGGATAACTAATTGTGAACCAACTAATCACATATCCGACAAGTTAAACAAGTATGAATCATGCAAGGAAAAGGAATTGTGAAGTTTTTTCTCGTGGTGATGATACTGGTCACTTTGTACCAGTTTCTGCTCATGTTGCCGGCGCGCAAGGTGGAACGTGCTGCTGAAGCTTATGCCGAGCAGGTAGCTGGCAAGGTGACCGACCCCGAGCAAAAAACAGAGGTATATAAGGCAGCACGTACTGCCTTTTTGGATTCTATGTCCTCTGAGGTGGTGTTTCGCATTCCGCTCGTCAAAGATTTTACCTATCAGGATCTCAAAGCCCAGCAATTGGCCCTTGGTCTGGACCTCAAGGGTGGAATGAGCGTAGTACTCCAGGTGGATCTTCGCGATTTTATCGTCGCTTTGGCCAACAACAGTGATGACCCCACTTTCCGCCAGGCACTTGATTTGGCTAGCCAAAAGCTCAAAAGTTCACAGTCGGACTTTGTGACGTTGTTCGGAGAAGCGTGGAAGGAGGTAGCCAATGGCAAGCCACTCAATTCGATCTTCCGTCGCAATGAAGTGCTCTCTGACCAGATCCATGCCAATACACCCGACGACGAGGTGTTGCGCGTATTGCGTCAAAAAGCAGACGAGACGGTAGAACTTACCTATAAGCTACTCAAAGAGCGCATCGACAAGCTGGGGGTTACACAGCCCAATGTGTCGCTCGACAAATCGCGTGACCTGATCGTGGTAGAGCTGCCTGGGGTAGACAACCCCGAGCGTGCCCGCCAGTTTTTGCAGGCTGCAGCCAAACTCGAATTCTGGAACGTGTATCGCGTCTCTGACCCTGGCATCCTCGACGCCTTTGTGCGTGCCAACGAAAAGCTGCGCAAAATGGAAGCAGGAGAAGACGCTGATTCGGAGCGCCCTTATGAGTTGCACTACACCTATGGCACTGACTCTCTGGGCAATGTCGATAGCTCTGTAGTGTTGAGTGTAGATACCATCTACACAGACAATGCAGCAGCTGGCAATCAGGGCCCCCTATTTGACATCCTCCAGCTCAACTCCAATGGTGCGCGTGGCTTGGCTGTAATCGGTACTGCACGTAAAAACCAACGAGAGCGCGTCATAGAACTCCTCAACCGGCCAGGTATTCGCGAGCTTTTCCCAAAGGACGTCAAGTTCCTGTGGTCGCGCAAACCCATCAAGGATCCCGAAACGGGTGAGTTGACCGACCTATACGAGCTCTATGCCATCAAGATGGAGCGCGGCAGTACACGTGCACCACTTGAAGGCGATCACGTAATCAATGCTTTGGCCAATCCAGACCCCAACACGGGTGAAATGAAAGTCGACTTGGCTATGGACGATGTGGGGGCTCGCAAGTGGGGGCAGATGACAACCAGGGCCGCGCAAGACAATAATCGGGAAATTGCCATCGTGCTAGACAACGAGGTAGTTTCTGCGCCCCGAGTGATCAACCCCATTCTTTCGGGCAATTCTCAGATTACGGGCAACTTTACTACGCAAGAAGCTAAAGACCTGGCAAACATCCTCCAGGTGGGCAAGTTGCCTGCACGCACGCAAATCATCCAAGAGTCGATTGTTGGCCCTTCGCTAGGAGCTAAAAATATCAGCCGTAGCCTCAAGGCCTTGCTGGCAGGCTTCCTCATCGTCGTGTTATTTATGGTAGCCTACTATGGTAGTGCTGGTGTCGTATCAATCGTGGCGCTATTTGCCAATATCTTTTTCATCTTGGGCACGTTGGCTTCAGTAGGTACAGTGTTGACTTTGCCGGGTATTGCTGGAATTATCCTCACTATCGGTATGGCGGTAGATGCCAACGTCATCATCTTTGAACGGGTACGCGAGGAGTTGCGCAACGGCAAAACACTGATGTTGGCCATCTCTGATGGCTTCAAGTATTCTTATTCAGCGATTGTTGATGCCAATGTCACCACGCTTTTTACCGCTATTATCCTTGCATGGTTTGGTTTGGGGCCCATTAAGGGTTTTGCCGTGGTACTCATCATTGGGGTATTGAGCTCGCTGTTTACTGCTGTGTTGTTGGCTCGCCTGGTTATCGACTGGTGGATCTCAAAGGGGAAACACCTCTCCTTTTGGACCAACTGGTCGAAAGACAAGTTTGTCAACCTCAACTTTGATTGGGTAGGCAAGCGTCGGTTAGCTTACTCAATTTCGAGTGTGCTGATCGTAGCTGGCTTGATCTCAATGTTCACGAGAGGTTTTGACTTGGGCGTTGACTTTAAGGGGGGCTACTCCTTCAATGTAGAGTTTGCGGGTGAGGTGCCTTCGGCTGATCAGTTGCGTAGTGTGCTCACCGAAGCTTTCGATGGGCATGCACCTGTAGTGAAGGCTGTAGACACCAAGAATACCTATAATATCGTGACGGACTATCTAGTAGATAGCGATGATAAGGATGCACAAAACCAGGTGATTGCCAAATTGTACGAAGGCCTCAAGCAGATCAATGTGGTAAATACGTCATTGGCGCACTTTAGCCATTCAGATGCCGAAGGCGTTACGCATATCTCTACCCTCAGCAAAGTAGGGCCCACTATTGCCGACGACATCAAAAACTCGGCCTGGGAGGCTACGATCTTCGCCTTACTCGTTATCTTTTTGTACATCCTTATCCGGTTCAATAGATGGCAATACTCGCTGGGGGCTGTCGCAGCACTGTTCCACGATGTGCTTATCACCTTGGGCATGTTCTCTCTCTTGCACGGTACCGTGCCTTGGTCACTCGAGATCGATCAGGCTTTTGTAGCTGCCATCCTCACTGTAGTAGGTTATTCCATCAACGACACCGTAGTAGTTTTTGACCGCATCCGCGAGTTTTTTGGCCTGTATAGCGACAGGAGCAAAGACGAAATCATTAACGATGCTATCAACAATACCTTCAGCCGAACCATCATCACTTCGTTGACTACTTTCTTCGTAGTGGCTCTGCTCTTCTTCTTTGGAGGGACAAGCATAAAAGGCTTTGCCTTTGCTTTGATGATAGGCATTATTGTAGGTACTTACTCGTCGATCTTCATCGCTACGCCGGTGATGAGCGACCTAAGTGGAGATATTCGAGTGGGTGCTAAGAAGCAGAAGTCTTCCTTTTCTAGAGCTGCTGCTAAAGCACGCCATTGAAGGAGGTAAATAGGTGAAATTTCCCTTTCCTGTTCGATTGGGAATACAAAAAAGAGGCTTGAAACAATAGTATCGGGCCTCTTTTTCTTTTTTAGATATATGGGCATTGTTGGGGAAAAAGCCTTTATCTTTTGCGAAGATTTAGCTTACGCTATATATACAACCTTTAACCCCTGAGAATGACTGCTGTATCTCGGTTGCGTGCTTGTCTGCCCTTCCGCTATCTCTTTGGCCTCGTTGTAGGCTACGTGCTGTGGCCTGTGCTGGGGCAGGCTACTCATATTGTAGGTGGTGAATTGACTTATACTTGCTTGGGCAACAATCAGTACGAAATACGGCTCACCATTTTTCGCGATTGCTACAATGGCAATCCACAGGCTTGGTTCGATGATCCAGCTTCCATTGGCATATTCAATGCGCAGTCCCAATTAGTGCAGGAGCTACTCATCCCTTGGGACGAGATGCTCAACGACACGCTCAACCCCATGCTTAGTGACGAGTGTTTCGTCGTACCGCCCGATGTGTGTGTACATACCACTACTTATAGCGCCATTGTTACGCTGCCGCCACTTCCAGGAGGGTATATCTTGGCTTATCAGCGTTGTTGCCGCAATGGTACGATCTCCAATATTGTCGATCCATTAGCTGTGGGCAGTACCTATATGGCCACCATTTCTGAAAAAGCCTTGCTCGAGTGCAACTCAGGTCCCCAGTTCAATGCTTGGCCGCCGTTGTATATCTGTGTCAATGAGCCAATCTGGTTCGATCAGTCGGCTTATGATGCCGATGGAGACTCACTGGTCTATCGCTTATGCACACCCCTAAACGGTGCCAGCCCGATAGATCCCATGCCGCAACCACCTGCACCTCCGCCGTATCAGCCCGTGCCTTGGTTGCCTCCTTATGATGAAAACAACATGCTCAATGGCATACCTGGTGGTGACCCACTTGCTATTGATCCACATACGGGCTTGCTCACGGGGTTGCCCAACACTATTGGTCAGTTCGTAGTGGGCATTTGCTTAGAAGAATATCGAGATGGGGTATTGATAGGTACTTATCGGCGAGATTTTCAGTACAATGTAGGTGTCTGTGGCCAGACTACTGCAGCCTTTTTTGCGCCTGAAGCGATATGTGGCCAGTTTGAAGTGACATTTGTCAATTTGAGCGAAGAAGCCGAATCCTTTTTCTGGATCTTTTCGCAAGATGGCGCGGCAATAGGTACTTCCACAGACATAACACCTACCTGGATATTTCCCGATACTGGCTGGTACGATGTGACACTCATCGCAGCAGCAAATTCCAATTGTGTCGATACATTCACCCAGAGCATACACCTGTTGCCCGAGTCGCTTATACCCAACTTCACACTCGTGCCGCTTACCTGTACAGATAGTGTAATATATCAAGTGTACAATACGACTGTTGATACTCTGTTTGTCCCTGCCTCCTGGACTTGGCTGCTCAATGATACGCTTGTATTGAGCCACGATCCTGAGCCCCAGTTCGTTTTTTACAAAAGTGGTACTTATCAAATCACGCTACAAGTGACTAATACGGCAGGTTGTAGTACCCAACTCAGCCAGTGGCTCAATGTTTCACTGATCGATTACGAGCTACCTGCCGATAGCCTACAGTTGTGTGCAGGGCAAAGTGTGCTGCTCAATAATGGCAACCATCCTGCCTTGTTGTTTTACTGGAGCCCCGCTTCTAGCCTTGACGATAGCTTGGCGCAAAACCCCGTAGCCACTCCTAGTACCAGTACTTTGTATGTGGTAACCATTACCGATATACAGGGTAATTGCAGCATTACGCGCCAAGTGTGGGTCGAGGTATGGCCCTTACCTCAGCTTGGTCTAACTGATACACTGACCAGCTGCGACGACTCCATAATGCTCTATGCCAATTGGGATGGAATAGCGGAAATTGCCTGGGCTACTCAATCCGATTTTGACGCTATATGGAGCTATGAAGATTCATTGCAGGTATCCGTGGCGGGCAATCCCACATGGTACGTGCAGCTCATCGATATACATGGCTGCACTACTACAGACTCGGTATTGTTACTCGATGTGGGGATACAGGCTCAACTCGTAGGTCCACACGCTGTTTGCCCGGCCGATACGGCCTATGTTACCTTTCTAAGTAGTGATTCTACTGTAACCATCACTTTTGCTGGAGAAGGGTGGCAATCAGATCTTCCCTACAGCGCCTGGCTAGTACCTGAACAAGCTGGTGGGTATGGCCTTTCGGTAAATGCGACCAATGCCGCCGGCTGTACGTGGAGCGATACCTTCAGTATCTTTGTGCCTGACACTACCAATCAATCCCCTTTGGTGGAATGGGTGCCCTGCGCAGGTACAGAAGTCGCTTTTTCCCTGCAAGGTGTGAATGCAGCTATCGCACATTGGCTGTTCGGCGATCCAGATCACCCCACTGCCCAAGCTAGCGGAAGCCCCGTCAGCTGGGATTACGGCAGTACGGGCACCTACTTGGCTGTACTGACTTTTGGCGATAGCCTCACTTGTCTTGAGCCCGTGCCTTTCCTCGTCACGCTGGACGAGCCAGGAGTCCAATCTGCCATAGACGCCCAACTCCTCGCATGCGATAGCATGGCTACTGGTTTGTTTGTCAATGCCACGTCCACTGATCAACCCATCGCACAACTGACATGGTTTGCGCCTGCCGATACCTTGATTTCAGGCGACTCACTCTGGGCGCAGTGGGTGTATCCCGATACCTTATGGGTGGGCCTGGCCGTCTACACGCAACCGGGCTGCCGCGACACTGCTTGGGCTATATTGCATGCTGCACCCATCGCGCCACCATTGCCCGATTCAGCCCTCGCCTGCAACTTTCCCACTGCGCTGACATTCGATTTGCCCCCTGGACTTGGCTTTTTGTGGGCACCACCCCAAAATGTACTTGACCCCACAGCAACCCAACCTACTGTATTGGCCCCAGGTACGTATATCGCACAAGTACACTCCTTAGCGATGCCCCAGTGTCAACTGATCGATACGGTGCACGTCTTCTCATTGCCACCTGTGCAAGTGACATTGCCAGCGGATACAGCTAGCTGTGGGGAGGCCATATCTCTAAATGCTATGACGAATTTGCCAGCACTGATCCAGTGGTATGTGTGGCCCGATACGGCAAATCCCGTACATCTTGGCCCCAATTACACCTGGCAACCTACCGATACGAATGTATTGATCGTCGAGGCTACGCATCCAAAAGCTTGCCCAGGGTATGATACGGTGGAAGTAGTTCACAAAGGGTTGCAATTGTCTTGGTACAACTTCTACACCCTATGCCGTGGGCAGGATACACTTCAGCTTGCTCTTGCCAATGCCAGCTCAATTCCTTGGTCAGTCTCTTGGCAGCCCCAGGAGGCCATCCTTACTGACCCCAATGAACCCGTCATTGCCGTGAGCCCTTTGGAGAGCACACTCTATCAGTTCGAAGCCGTCAATGCTGCTGGATGTACTGCCCACGGCATAGTACAGGTAGAAGTGTTTGCTCGACCCTTTGCTTCAATGCAGGCTTTTCCCACTCCTGTTTATGCGGGCCAAGAAGTAAGTGTCACTTTAGAAAATTTATCTTTTCCCTCTATTGATTGGTATGCCGATCCATCTGTGCCATTTGAGTTGGTAAGCCCTCAACAAGTGACAGCCGTGCTCCAAGAGCCTACGACTTTTGTAGCTACTGTAACCGATTTTAGAGGGTGTATGTGGAGCTATAGCTTGTGGGTACCTGTATTAGGAGGGTGCGTGCCTCCTTACGTGTATGTACCCAATACGTTTTCGCCCAATGGCGATGGTATTAATGATCAGTTTCAAGTATATGGGCCTGTTGCACAAATAGAATTGGTAGTATACGACCGCTGGGGCGAAGAAGTGTTTCGTACTACTGATGTGACGCAAGCTTGGGATGGCACCTTCCAGGGGCGCTCATTGCCACCTGATGTATATGCTTGGCAAGCATGGATCGCATGTGTGGGGGGAAAAACCATTGTACTAAAAGGCAATGTAACTTTGTTGCGCTAAAATGCCAAGTGGCTGCATGCGTCATTGCACGCAGCCGCTTGGCTTGCATTAGGATTCGATAAGCCCTCACTTGCTTTATTGGACTGTGAGGTTTTTCCGGTAAACATGCGTATAACTATGCAGCTCAATGGTAAAGTCGCCTTGCCCAATTTTGTTGAAATCTAACTCGTAAATGGTATTTACAGGTAGGTCCCAAAGCTCGTCGTGATATACAATTTTTCCTGTAGAATCGGTGACGAGGATCTCTTTCAAATTTTCTTTGAAAAGTTCGAAATCGATAAAATATACCCCTTGCTCTTTGTCTACAAAAAAAGACCAATCGCTACTGGTCAGCTCCTTGAGCAAAGGCGTTTTCTCGCCATCGCCTTCTACCGCATTTTGCGCCATTGTCACCCCGCCAAGGCAAATCAACAGGACACCGAGCACGATACCCTTTTTCATCGTCATGGTTTTATAATTTGTGAATAAGTGGATTGCCAAAAACAGCACTCAAAGATAAAAGGCATCAGTGTAAGTGCGTTTTATAGAAGTCGCTTTACAATCAAAAAAATTATCAATAAGCCGACAATTGTTGAATCATTATTGGGTCAATGGCGTAAAACGATAAATGATCTGTTTGTATTGGGCAGTAATTAACGAATGCTTTGGCAGATGAATTGTGAATTGTGCGATAATTTTTAAAATGGTGATGTGTTTTGTTATTCATGTGATGTTTTGAGTGCCTCGATGTGCAATACATCTCGAATATTTTGCCACATGGGATGAAGTTCATGCAGTGCCTGTTGTGGTTCGATCCAGCAAGCACTTTCGATCTCTTCGGTTCGTTGCAGCTTTAATTCATTGGGTGAATGAGTGATCATGCGATACCACCCGGTCTTTTTTAGGATGCGCTTGCGTTTTAATCGGTAGGTATGGAAAGTATGTGTTAGGCGTTGCTCTAGGGTGCACACTAGCCCTGTTTCTTCGGCCACTTCTCTGAGGGCAGCCTGTTGGGGTGTTTCACCTTCATCAATTTTTCCTTTTGGCAAATCCCACACATTGCGTCGCAGAATCATCAGTATTTGGGCAGGTAAGTCGGTGCGGTGCACTACGCCACCTGCAGCCTCGATTAGGTGGAAGAGTAATTGGAAATCTTGCCATAGCAACAGGGCTGGTGTATGACGGATAATCACTGCGTCGTAGCGCTGCGACTTTTCCATTAGGTCTACGTATGGAAGTAGGTGTTTAGGTTTGCCTAAATAGTCATTTTCAAGAACTTGTGCACGTTCAGATAGTTGTAGGGACTCGTCCTTTTCAGCTAATATGAGGGGGCGGTCGTTCACATAGATTTTGTACATTTGGCCCTTAATTTTTAAAGCATGAATACAGCAAGAAAGCTTGCAAAATATCTTTTGCAAATAAAAGCAATCCAGCTTGAGCCAGTGCATCCCTTTACTTGGGCTTCGGGCTGGAAGGCTCCTATTTATTGTGACAATCGCTTGATTCTGTCTTTCCCTGAGGTACGTACTTTTATTAAAAATCAGTTTGCCGAAAAGGCAGGCCACTTTGAGCCTTTCGATTTAGTAGCGGGAGTGGCTACTGCAGGTATTGCGCATGGCGTGCTATTGGCCGACCAGCTGGACAAGCCTTTTGCTTATGTGCGCAGTAAGCCTAAGGAGCATGGTCGTCAAAATCAAATTGAAGGTAGGGTGCATGCAGGCCAGCGTGCATTGATCATCGAGGACCTCATCTCTACGGGCAATAGTGTATTGCGAGCTGCAGATGCTTTGCAGCAAGTCGGTGTAGAAATAAT
Organism: Saprospiraceae bacterium; assembly: GCA_026982695.1. Lineage (GTDB taxonomy): Bacteria > Bacteroidota > Bacteroidia > Chitinophagales > Saprospiraceae > WFYJ01. Next base: position 193,381 of record JALSGS010000053.1, on the reverse strand, counting down.
AGGTGTATTGGCGATCTTTACGTATGGTTTTGCGCAAGCAGCAAAGGCCTTTGAACAAGCCCAGCTGCCTTGGAGCACGTTGACGAATTATCAGGTGTTACTCGAAGAAGCTGTGGCCTCTCATTACTTAGAGGCTCATTGGCTCGACTTGCTCGAAGCATGGCGCCAAGATCCCGCTCATTGGACAACGCAATCCATTGAATAACCCAAAAACGAATACATGTCCATCATCAACAAGGAAACCGAAACTTTTCTATTTGAGTATTTGAACAACTCCTCTCCTACGGGCTTCGAAGTAGAAGGGCAAAAGCTGTGGCTCGATTATGTGCGTCCCTTTGTAGACGAATGGGGAAGTGACGAGTATGGCACAGTATATGGCGTGATTAACCCCGCTAAAGACTACAAAGTAGTCATTGAAGCGCATGCCGACGAAATCAGCTGGTTCGTACACTACATCACGGATGATGGCTTTATCTACGTAGCCCGAAATGGTGGCTCTGATCATCAGATTGCGCCGTCTAAGCGCGTGCATATACACACAGCCAAGGGAGTTGTCAAAGGTGTATTTGGATGGCCAGCCATACACACACGCCGAAGTGATAGCAAGCTAACCCCTACACTTGACAATATCTTTATCGACGTAGGCGCCAAAGATCGCGAGGAAGTTTTGTCGATGGGCATACATGTGGGTTGTGTCATTACTTTTGAAGATGAGCTTGTCAAACTCAACGGTCGCTTTTATACTGGCCGTGCCCTCGACAATCGCATGGGTGGCTTTTGCATTGCACAAGTGGCCCGCCTCATTCGCGAGCAAAGTATCGAACTACCTTATTCGCTCTACATCGTCAATTCGGTGCAAGAAGAAGTGGGGCTTCGCGGTGCGGGAATGATTGCCCATACCATACAGCCCAACGTCGCCTTAGTGACCGATGTGACACATGATACCACTACACCGCTGGTGGATAAGAAAAAACACGGCGAGATAGCCTGTGGCAAAGGGCCTACAATTACTTATGCGCCTGCTGTACACAACAAGCTGTTACAGCTAATCGTAGAGGCTGCGGCAGCAGCCGATATTCCGTTGCAGCGCGAAGTGGCGAGCCGCTCTACCGGCACCGATACCGATGCCTTTGCCTATTCAGGGGGTGGGGTGCCCTCTGCCTTGATCTCTTTGCCTTTGCGCTACATGCATACTACTGTAGAAATGGCACATAAAGATGATATTGAACACGTGGTATTGCTGTTGTTGGAAACGTTAAAACGCATTGAATACGGCCAGAGCTTCCACTATTTGTAAACAGCTCGTGAGCTGGGGTCGCCAACTCATCGATCTGATATTGTACAGCAATCTGTGGATTGCCTTGGGAGCAGCTGCCATGTATGCCCAGACGCAACTGCTCTTGTCGGGTAATGTGCGTTGGACTCATGGCGTGGCTTTTGTTTTTTTCGGCACGCTCTCACTCTATGCTTTCCATCGTATCATTGGGCTGAGTAAGTTCATGGCCTTTGTTCGGGAAGGGCGCTATCAGGTAATCTACGAGCACCGGCATCACATCATTACCTATGGTCTGTTAGCTGGCCTGATGAGCTTATGGCATTTGCTACGCATGCCGTGGCGGCAACAGCTGTGGATTGTCCCTGCAGCTGTGGTCTCAGGCGCATATGTGGTGCCATGGGGGAAAAAGGGTAGGCGGTTGCGCGATTTTGGCAGCTCAAAAATCTTCTTTATTGCTTTCGCCTATACCTGGCTTACCGTGTGGCTACCGGCCGTAGAGTGGCATTTGCAAGGCCAAATAGCCACCTGGTTAATGTTGCTCGAGCGTTTTACTTTTCTCTTTGCCATTACCGTGCCTTTCGACTTGCGCGATCGAGCAGTCGATCTCCAAGCTGGTGTATACACCTTGCCGGTGCGTTTGGGCCCACACAAAGCAATCTGGATGGCCGAAGGTGCTTTGGCTATTACGGCACTATGTGTACTACTTAACGCAGCTATTGGCTGTTACCCCTTTGGTGTAGTGCTTGCCTTTGCGCTAGCATTAGCATTTTCTGGGTGGTGGATATGGCTTTCGCCAAAAATGACTCACGACTATTACTTTACAGGTCTGCTCGATGGCACCATGATCTTGCAGTTTGGCCTAGTGTGGTGTGGCTGGTATCTTTAACTTTGTAAAACAAACCACAACATTTAGCCACATGTCGGTGCGCGTATATTTGTTGTTTCTTGTATTTCAATTGGCTGCAAGTGTTTCCGTAAGCCAGCGTTGCGGTTTTGTCACCCCCGAAAGGGAAGTAACTGCACTGCCATTTTCAGGCCCATTATCCGATGAAATAGTTATCCCAGTAGTAGTACACATTGTTTGGCAAGAGCCTGAAGAAAACATCCCTGATGAGCGGGTATGGAGCCAAATAGAGGCACTAAACGAAGCTTTTGGCGCGCAGCACATTCCCGATTGGATGGCGCAATCCGTGTTTTCACCTTACATCACCGATACCAAAATTCGCTTCTGTCTGGCTACCCGAGATCCGCAGGGGCTGCCCACTACCGGCATTGAGCGGCGGCACACTAACTCAAACATTGCCCTCGGTGGCACCACCGAACTCCACTACACCAGCATGGGCGGCCTCGATGCGTGGGACCCTCAACGATATCTCAATATCTGGGTGACGCGCTTTGCAGGTGGCATCACGGGTACTGCCTCTTTTCCGGAGCAAGGCCCAGCAGCTGAAGATGGAGTAGAAGTGCACTATGCCTTTTTTGGAAAAGACGCTACAGTGCCCTACGATCAAGGTATCACCACAGTACATGAGGTAGGTCATTATCTGGGCTTGCCGCATCCATGGGGGCCCGATGCACCTACTTGTAACCAAGACGATGGTATAGATGATACCCCGCTCTCTGAGCTTACTTACCAGGGCGAATGTCCTACTTGGTTGGTATTTAGTTGTGGTACGCCCGACATGAGTATGAACTTCATGTATTATACCAACGATGCCTGTATGGCACTCTTTACGCCCCAGCAGCGCGACCTGATGTGGGCCACACTCAATGGCCCGCGTAGCACACTAAAAGATAGCGATGGCTGTGTCTTTACGCCTGTATCCACTGATACCCCCAATGAAGGCATTGGCGTGCGGCTGTATCCCAACCCTAACGATGGCGTCCTATCGGTCCAATGGGACTACCCCGATCAAATGACACTCGAGTGGTATGACTTGCACGGGCGATGTGTGAAGCGCCTTTCGGCAAACGGCACTACGGCCCGCATACACCATCGCTTGCCCTCGGGCACCTATCTGTTTCAGCTGAAAGACAGCCAAGGAAAGGTCATCGACCGGAGATTGTGTTCAGTGGTCAGATGAGGGACTATCAGGAATCCTTCTGAAGCGAAGGAGGCGTTCTTTGTCTTCCCGCGTGCGCATGAGCACGACCATTGAGTCGGTGGTGAGTACGGGCACCTTGACGAAGCGCTCGAGCACTGTGTCGCGATGAGTTGTATCGCGGGTGTAGAGTAGTGCACCTTCCAACTTGTAGAAACCTGCTTCTCGATAGTTGAGCGTGCTGTGATAGCGGTAGTGCCCTTCGTCGTCGAATATCAGCCGAATTTGCCCTACATCTACAGGTAACGTATCACCTTCTTCCAGCACCACTGTAGCTTGCCATTGCCCCTCCAATAAGCGTTCGGGGAAGAATAGCTCGCATCCGGCCCAAATGAATAATATCACACCTATGCTAAAGCGCCAAAGTCGATCGCTATGTACCATAAGTTAAAAAAGTTGCATGCCTTAGTCAATTAGGCCACTAACAGCTAAAAATGTCAAGGCACCCGAGACGAATCCCAAAGCTGCCAACCAACTGATATTTTTTAAATACCAAATAAAATTGATGCGCTCCATACCCATAGCTGCCACTCCTGCTGCTGAGCCAATGATGAGCATACTGCCACCCGTACCTGCCGAATAGGCGATGAAGTGCCACAAAGAAGCATCTATGGGCTCAGTATACATGCCCATCGTAGCTGCTACTAATGGCACGTTGTCTACAATGGCAGAAAGTACGCCCAAGATCATCACTACAATATTCTGATTGGGTACAGCTTGCTGGAGCACCTCGGCCAAGTACATCAAAAAGCCTACCTGATGGCCGTTGTGCGTGACAGCCACTGATTCCAGACCTGCTACAGCCAATAAGATGCCCAAAAAGAAGGTAATACTCGACAATTCCACACGCGATAGTGCCTTGTGTACCGAGTACATGTGGCGGCGCTCTTCTGAAAAGTCCTCTTCGGGGTGAATGTATTCCGATACCATCCACACAAACCCCAACGATAGCATCATGCCCACATAAGGAGGAAGATGAGTGACCGTCTTGAATATAGGTACGAAAATCAATGCGCCAATACCTACGAATAACATCGTCTTACTCGACAGCAACAATTCCCTGTTGCGCGATAAACTTGAATCGTGCGATACCTGTATAGGGCCGCGAAAAGGTTTCAGAAACGAGGCAATAATTGCAGGTACTACAATGCATACAATTGACGGCAATACCAGGTGTTCGATCAACCCGGGCGTGCTGACTTTTTTGCCAATCCACAGCATCGTGGTAGTGACATCGCCTATGGGCGACCAAGCTCCTCCCGCGTTGGCGCCAATGACAGCCATCGAGACAAACCACAGCCGTTCTTCTCGATGGGGCACTAACCGTCTCAGTAGAGAAACAAGCACGATGGTGGCAGCCAAGTTGTCTAATGTAGCAGATAGAAAAAATGACAGCACACATAATAACCACATCAGTTTGACTTTGCTATGCGTGGTGATGCGGTTGGTGATTACGGCAAACCCTCGATGTAAGTCTACCAACTCCACAATCGTCATGGCACCCAATAAGAAAAAGAGAATTTCAGCAGTCTTGCCTGTATGATGGAGCAGTACTGGGTCGAGTTTTGAGATTTTGTGTAGGTGATCTACTACATCTAAACCGCTAAGTGAGATGAGTGCCCATATAAGCGCACCCATGATCAGTGCAGGTACCGATTTGTCCAGCCGTAGCGGATGCTCAAAAACAATGACCAAATACCCAATGATGAAAGTGGCGACGATGGCTGTAAGCATGAACTCTTTTCCTTATAGGATGTACAACAATTTGGCAAACGGCGGCTAAAATAGCAGAAATCCGTGCCTAGCCAGGCAGAATATCGGCGCCTTTTCGTAAGAAAATGGTCAATTTCTAATTGGATGTATTTGACCAGCTGAGCAACTCATGGATAGGAAAATGCGGTTGTTGCCATAAGGCACCTTATTTTTGCAGGCTCAAAGGGGCACAAAACAGATACAATGGTTCAAATAGGCAATTTGTCTTTTGGCGCCTTTCCGCTGTTGCTCGCACCTATGGAGGATGTGAGTGATCCGCCTTTCCGTGCGCTGTGCAAGCAGCAGGGAGCCGATATGATGTTTACCGAATTTATTTCGGTAGAAGGGCTGATCCGAGATGCCCAAAAGAGCGTCAAAAAACTCGACATTTACGACGAAGAGCGCCCCATAGGCATTCAGATTTTTGGTGCCGAACTCGACTCGATGATTCGCGCCGCTGAGATTGTGGAAGCAGCACAGCCCGAAGTGCTCGACATCAACTTCGGCTGCCCAGTCAAGAAAGTAGTGTGCAAAATGGCGGGTGCCGGTATCCTGCGCGACATTCCCAAGATGGTCAAACTCACAGAAGCCATTGTCAAGCGCACGAGCTTGCCCGTTACCGTCAAAACGCGCTTGGGATGGGATGAGCATAGCATTCGCATTGTAGAGGTAGCCGAGCGCCTTCAAGATGTCGGCATTAAGGCACTTAGCATTCATGCTCGTACGCGTAAGCAGATGTACAAAGGGCAGGCTGATTGGTCTTGGATTGCCAAGGTGAAGGAAAACCCCCGGATGCATATCCCCATTTTTGGCAATGGCGACATCGATAGCCCGCAAAAGGCGCTCGAATATCGGCGTCGCTATGGCGTAGATGGAATTATGATTGGTCGTGCGGCAATTGGGTATCCATGGATTTTCAGAGAAATTAAGCACTACTTTGCCACGGGCCAGCTGCTGGACCCACCCACAATTCATGAACGAGTAGCAGCCGCACGCACTCACTTGCGTCGATCACTGGAGTGGAAAGGCCCCAAACTGGGTGTGCTCGAAATGAGACGCCACTACACCAATTATTTCCGTGGCTTGCCCCATATCAAGCTATTTCGCACTCGTCTGGTCACTGAAGAGGATCCCCAGGTGTTATTCGATATACTCGATGAACTGGAGGCGCACTATGCCGCACTGCAAACAGATGCTCGTAGTGCCTATGCCCTACATCAAAATAACCAACTGTGATATTCGACATACAACCCTTTGAAAGAAAATTGTTTTATCTCATCAGCGAAGCGGCCCAAGAGTTGTGTGTGTCTGCATATGTGGTGGGTGGTTATGTGCGCGACCGCTTGCTGGGCCGCCCATCTAAAGATATGGATATTGTCTGTGTTGGTGATGGCATTGCACTGGCACGTCATGTGGCTTCTAAACTGAGACCTCTGCCACGCGTTACCGTCTATAGCCGTTTTGGTACGGCCATGCTACGCTACCGCCGTATGGAAATCGAGTTTGTCGGTGCACGTAAGGAAAGCTATCGCATCGACTCGCGCAAGCCCGATGTCGTGCCGGGTTCTTTGGAGGACGACCAGCTTCGTCGAGATTTCACCATCAATGCGTTGGCTGTAAGCCTTAATCCCGAGGACTTTGGCACCATCATCGACCCTTTTCATGGGCTGGAAGATTTGGAGCAAAAGATAATCCGTACGCCTACTGACCCGAGTAAGACATTTAGCGACGACCCCCTGCGCATGCTTCGCGCCATTCGTTTTGCCACCCAACTCAAGTTTGTCATTGAACCCACTACCTGGCAAGGTATTGTGACTAATGCGGCTCGCATCCACATCGTGTCGATGGAGCGCATTGCCACCGAACTGAACAAAATTTTGGCTGCAGCCAAACCATCTATTGGCTTCAAACTGTTGGAACAATCAGGGCTGCTTGCACGCATCCTGCCTGAACTGGCTGCCTTGCGTGGCGTCGAATACGTAGACAACAAAGGTCATAAAGATAATTTCTATCACACTCTCCAAGTGCTCGACAATGTCGCCCAGCGCTCCAACAACCTATGGTTGCGCTGGGCTGCGCTGCTCCACGATATTGGCAAAGCACCTACCAAGCGATTTGAAAAAGACAAAGGATGGACCTTCCACGGGCACGATGCTGTAGGTGCCGCTATGGTTCCCAAAATATTTCGCCGCTTGCGCTTGCCGCTCGATCACAAAATGAAATACGTACAAAAATTGGTGGCGCTCCATTTGCGACCCATTAGCCTGACCAAAGAAAATATTACAGATAGTGCCATACGAAGGCTGCTATTCGATGCAGGTGACCACCTGGAAGATCTCATGATCCTTTGTGAAAGCGATATTACGAGTAAGAACCCACGAAAAGTAAAACGCTACCTTGAAAACTACGAACTGGTGCGCCAACGCCTGCAAGAAGTAGAGGCCAAGGATCGAATCCGCAATTGGCAACCCCCTATTAGCGGCGAACTGATTATGCAGGCTTTTGGTATCCAACCTTCTCGCCAAGTAGGTATCATCAAAAGAGCAATTAGGGAGGCTATACTCGATGGCGAGATTCCCAACGACTTTGAGGCCGCCTGGCACTTTATGCTGCGCAAAGGGCAAGAATTAGGCCTCACGCCTCAAATTACTGAACCACCCAAAGACCTGATTCCACCACGAAATCCACTGCCTCAAGGCGCCTCAGATAAGCTCAAAGCTTGAATACCAAACAGTTCTTGGCGCGTCGACGCCACAAACCACTTGTATTATGAAGGTAAGACCTGACAAACAGCCTCGCGTCAATGTCGTCACTTTGGGCTGCGCCAAAAATCAGGTAGATAGTGAAAACATCGCAACCCAGCTGCGACATGCCTGTTGGCAGGTCGTCCATGATGCTGATGTACAAGAAGCAGAAATTGTAATTGTCAACACTTGCGGATTTATCGATTTGGCCAAAGCTCAAAGCATCGAGACCATACTTGAGTTTGCCCAGGCAAAAAGTGAGGGTCGTATTCGCAAGCTATATGTCACGGGCTGTTTGTCTCAACGCTATCGAGAAGAGCTACAGCGCGAAATACCCGAAGTAGACGACTGGTTCGGCACGATGGACTTGCCCATGCTCCTGGCGCGCTTTCAAGCTGATTATCGGCATGAACTTCTGGGCGAGCGCCAAATCATGACACCTCGCCATTATGCCTACTTGAAAATCTCTGAAGGCTGTAACCGCACTTGCAGCTTTTGCGCCATCCCCCTGATGCGGGGTAAACACGTGTCGCGACCCATCGAAGAGCTGGTGGCCGAAGCCAAATACTTGGCCAAGCACGGCACTAAAGAACTTATACTCATCGCCCAAGAGCTGACATATTATGGCTTGGATAGGTATAAAAAAAGAGCCTTGCCAGAGTTGTTACATGCCTTAGCCGATGTGCCTGGTGTTGAATGGATCCGTCTGCACTATGCGTATCCCAGCAAATTCCCCATGAAAGTGCTCGACGTCATGGCACAACGCCCTGAAGTGTGCAACTACCTCGATATCCCGTTGCAGCACGCCCATGACGATGTGTTGACACGCATGCGTCGGCAAATTACTCGTGCCCAGACCGAACAACTCATTCATCAAATACGGGAGCGCGTACCTGATATCACGCTGCGTACCACTTTTTTGGTGGGCTTCCCGGGTGAAACAGAGGAGGCATTCGATGCGCTCTGTCACTTTGTAGAGGAAATGGAGTTCGATCGGGTAGGAGTTTTCCAGTATTCGCATGAAGCACAGACCCGAGCCTACCAATTGCCCGATGATGTGCCGCCACATGTCAAAGAAGCACGTGCGCAGCAACTCATGCGTATTCAGCAGCAAATCAGCTTGCGCAAAAACCTCCAAAAAGTGGGTCAAACATTCAAAGTGCTATTTGACCGCTTAGAAGATGGTTATTTCGTAGGGCGTACCGAAGGCGATTCGCCAGAAGTAGACAATGAAGTGCGCGTGTCCGCACGTGACCACTACGTGCGCGTGGGCGATTTTGCGTCAGTACAGATCGTAGAAGCTACAGAATATGACTTGTATGGGCGTTTGGTCACTATACCCCCACAAACTTGAGGCAGCTATCTTTGTTTCAAGTAAAAACAACACCCATCATGGAAGACATTAGAGAAATATACGAACGGAGATCCTATTTAGCAAAAGCTTATAACCCGTTCCTGATCAGTGCGATAGTCGGTGGCATCTCTTTACTGGTCATGTTGGGTGGCAAATTGTGTTATGCCATGGGATGGATGGGCGTGTCGCAGAGCTTCCCGTGGCTCACCGCTGCTTCTTTCCTATTGGTGTATGCGATTTTCAACGCCGTCTTTAGTCTTAGCAGCAAAAATATCGACCACTACATGGGGCGATCCATCCTTGCTTTTTTAGCATTGGTAGCCGTATCCTGGCTACTGGCACGCCTCATCTCTGGTATACCGATAAACGAGGCAGGTACTTATAGATGGATCTTTTTTGTGTTGGGTTTTTGTTATTTGGTTTTTCTTTCCATCATGGGGCTGATCAAGCGCATTGTGGCTTATGCCCAGCGCGAAGAATGGAACCAACCACGCCTGCGCTATCGCAAGCCGCGCAAACGCATTTAGGTGCCTCGAATTTAACTTCATTGAGTCATGCAATACGCTAAGAAGTTGTGGATCTGTTGGATGTGTCTGCCTTTTTTGGGAGCCTGTCAAGTCACGCAGCCACAACCTGCTGCCTCGCAAAAGCAAATGCCGTGGATACACATTTCCGAGGGCGATACCATGTGGCGCATCCAAAAGTCTGACTCAGAATGGCGCCAAATACTCACTGATTTCGAATACTACGTGCTGCGCGAAAAGGGCACCGAACGAGCCTTCACAGGTGAATACTGGAATTGGAAGCAAAAAGGCACTTACTTATGCCGTGCTTGTGGCTTACCCTTATTCCAAAGCGATACCAAATACGATTCTGGTACTGGGTGGCCCAGCTTCTTTCAGCCCATTAATGAGTGGTGCGTAGCCGAACAGGTCGATACTTCTTATGGCATGGTGCGTACAGAAGTGTTGTGTGCGCGTTGCGATGGGCATTTAGGGCACGTCTTCCCCGATGGGCCACCACCTACAGGGTTGCGCTATTGTATCAATTCTGTCTCACTGCGTTTTGTGCCTGCTAGCAAATAATGTGCTCAGTCTTCTGAAGTATGTACATCTTGCCGGCTTTGCATCTTGCGCGCTTTAAGTGCTTTTTTATACTCGTTATTGCTTTCGTAAAGGCAATACTGCTCGTATTTGTCGCGGTCCAGATCCTTCCAAATGTCTTTTCCAATGTCGCATACTACTACTAGTTCGTCATAGAGTTTGTTGCCCATCTCGATACGGCGCTCCACGGCAATATCTCGATCGGCGATGCGGTCCTGTTGTAGATTGACTGCCTGCTCGAAGTCTTTGGCTGCCTCTGTGATGCGTGCCAAGAGCGATTCGTTTACGCCTACGTCTGCCAAAAAATCCATTTGTTGACGCGCTACGCGTACTACCCGGCGGGCGCAGAAGAGCAAGTGTGCATCAGTCATGTCGCCCAATTTGGCCGTGCCAAACTTGCGATAACGCCCCGATCGATTGCTGTATTTGATCGCCACGCGTGTCATGAGGCTGCGAATGGCGGCGCGCAAACGATTAGCCGCTTGATACTTTTTTTCAGTCATCAACATCTGGTCACCCAACAACTCGTCATCGTCGGGTAAATCCCGAAATTTATCTGCCAAGGCTTTAAAGCGCTTGAGCCGTTCCAAATCGTAGCCGTATTGCTTGAAGGCATCCAAGTCGCGATGCGCCATCTGAATAGCTTTCATCGCGCGCAAGTGAAGCTCTGGATCGGCAAAGTTGTGCTTTCTATTGATCGATTGCTTCTTCATAAATAATGGAAATTATTGGCCTTTCGGCAAATATAATGAATAATTATTCTGAACCAAATCATTTGTTTCTGAAAATATTTTGGTTTATTTTTTTCTTGTCAATTACTTTTCCAAAAATTTCTTTAAAAAGAAGTACTAATTTTTTCCACCTTAATGAAACTCCATTTTGCGTACTCCTTTCTAATCACACTACGAGGAATGTCTGAGCTGTGGGCATTTCACTTTGTCGCTCAATATGATTAGATTCGACCTGCCAAATCTCTATCGTTTTTTGTGTAATATGCTTTTTCTTAGCTCTTTACGCGTGTGTGATGCTACTTGCAAAGGTGTGGCACACAATTGATCAGTTACGGGCTTTGTTTACGAAAACTTAATGTGCTCAAGTGACCATGATTGCTTGCGCCAAGTGATGAGAAAGCTAACTTTGCTGCTTGTAAAACGGGTGGATTTGCCTCTGCCGCCTTATCTTTGCATAGCCTCAGAGAGCCTAAGTCATAGATAGAGGCCTGCACTTCGGTGCACAACTTTGCGTGAATGAAACTAAAGTGCGACAGCACCGTAAGCTCTTCAATGGTTGAGTGCCTTTCCAGTGCCTTTTCACTGGAGGCCTTTTCCCCACCTTGCACTTTTGGGTATACGTATACTTGCTTCCACTTGTCAGGTGGGAGCGGTGGCTTTTTGTATCAATTCAAAGCTATTATTGCCAATTTTCTAACCAAATCATTAGTTATGAACAAGTTTGTGGCAACACTCCTGTTGGCTGTATTTGCCCTTGCTGGCTATGCGCAAAACATGGTCAAGGGTAAAGTGGTAGATGCCGAAACGGGCGAGTCACTTATTGGCGCTTCGGTGGTGGTCAAAGGCACCGATCAGGGCACAGTGACCGACCTGGACGGTATGTTCGAGTTGCGTCTCGACAATGGAGCGTACACACTGGTGATCAGCTACACTGGCTACGAAACTACTGAAGTGCCGCTTAACGTGAAGGGTGACACCGACCTGGGTACAATCGAAGTAGGCTTTGGAGCTGTAGGGCTCTCAGAGGTAGAGGTGATTGCCTCTGTAGCTATCGATCGTCGTACACCTGTGGCTGTGACCTCGCTCAAAGGCGATTACATTGCTGAAGTGGTAGGCAACCAAGAATTTCCAGAAGTACTGCGCAAGTCGCCTTCCGTCTATGTAACCAAACAAGGTGGCGGCTTTGGCGATAGCCGCATCAACGTGCGCGGCTTTGACCAGCGCAACACCGCCGTAATGATCAATGGTGTACCTGTCAACGACATGGAGAACGGCTGGGTGTACTGGTCGAACTGGGCAGGTTTGGCTGATGTGACCAGCCGCATCGACTATCAGCGCGGGCTAGGTGCTTCCAAGCTAGTCGTGCCCTCTGTGGGTGGTTCGATTAATATCGTAACCAATGCCGCCAGCATGAAGAAGGGCGGTTCGGTAGCAGTCAATATCGGCAACGATGGTTACCAGAAGTATGCCTTGGTGTATAATACCGGCTTGAGCGACAAGGGCTTTGCCTTTACAGGACAATTGACTCATACGCGTGGCGATGGCTACGTAGAAGGCACGATGTTCCGTGCGTATTCTTATTTTCTGTCGCTGACCAAGCAATTTAATGACAAGCACACGCTAGCCATTACTGCATTAGGGGCACCCCAATGGCACCACCAGCGCTTTATCCCTGGCCGTTTCGACGGTGTGACGCTGCGCACCTTTGTCGATCCTGACAATACGGGTGAACCCGGTACGAATCGTGGTATCAAGTACAATTGGTTGTGGGGCACCCTCAACGGTGAAGAATTTAACTGGCGCCGCAACTTCTACAACAAGCCCATCGCTTTTGTCAACCACTATTGGACCATCTCGCCCAAAACTGACGTTAAAACTTCTTTGTATGCTTCGTGGGGTATAGGTGGCGGTACGGGCCCCCGCGGCCGTATCAACAGCCCCAATGGCCGCATTTATGATTCGGATAGCCGCCTACGCGATGAAAATGGCCATGTATTATTTGACGACATTGTAGCTTGGAACCAAGGCCAGGCAGTAAATACGGATGTGTGGGGGCAAAAAGCACCCGAAGCCGATGGTCCCTTTGCAGGTAAGTACATCACGACGCGATCGGGTGAAGGTTTCATCCGCCGTGCTTCAATGAACTACCATCGTTGGTACGGAATATACTCGACCCTGACGCACAAGTTTAACAGCAACCTGAACTTGATTGCTGGTATAGATGGTCGCTGGTATAAAGGGGAGCACTTCCGCCGTGTGGAAAACTTGCTGGGCAACGATGCTTACCTGTCTACTGCTGATGTCAATGCACCTGGAGGGCGCTACATCACAATTGAAGCTCCTGCAAAGTTCGGCTCATTCTACAACACCGATTATCGCGATCGCACCAATGTGATCAATTACTACAACGATGGCTTGGTCACCTGGATGGGTCTGTTTACACAGTTGGAATACACTACCGATCAGTTCTCTGCTTTCATTGCACTGACGGGGTCTAATCAAGGCTTTAAGCGTATAGACTACTTTAATTACGCAGACAACGATCCAAATCAAGCTACAGATTGGCAAAACTTCCTTGGCGGCACTGTGAAGGCAGGTGCCAACTACAACATTAACGAGCATCACAATGTATTTGTCAATGGTGGCTACTTCTCACGTCAACCCATTTTTGACAACGTCTTTATCAACTACCGTAACGACATCAACGAGGACGTCAAAAACCAGACGGTTTCGGCATTTGAAATAGGGTACGGCTATCGCAGTGCAGCAATAGATGTAGACCTCAACTACTACTACACCGTTTGGGGCAACCGTCAGTTTGATATTACAGTTGACAACGACTTGGGCGAAGAAGTGTTCTACAACTTTGAAAACGTATCGCAAACGCATTCGGGTATCGAGTTGGAGTTCACGGCTAAGCCTTCAAGCATGATCGAAATCAATGGTATGTTATCTGTAGGCAACTGGGTGTACAGCTCTAACTTCGAAGCTCAGGGATACAACCTCGACCAGAACAAGCCCGAAGGTACCCTTACCATCTATGCCGATGGCCTCAAAGTAGGTGATGCTGCGCAAACCACTGCAAGTTTGGGCTTTGTACTCAAACCCGTGAAAGGCCTGCGCTTCTGGGCGGACTATTACATAGCCGACAACTTGTACGCACGCTATGATGTGACTGATAGCCAGTTCCTCCAGCCAGGTGGCCAAATAGTGCAACTGCCTGCCTACTCATTAGTCGATGCAGGTATCTCCTATCGCTTTAAGATGGGTGAACTGCCCGTACGCGTGAAGTTCAATATGTACAACGTGTTGGATGAGCAGTACGTATCGGAATTGGTGACCAATATCCAAGACGATCCCAACACCCCCGATCGCAACGAGTTCTACGACAACCGAGGTGTGTTTGGCTTTGGTCGCACCTGGAGTGCTGGTATCAAAGTCAACTTCTAATGCATGTAGCAAATAGCTGATTGTAATCGTACTTTGTGGTGAAAAGTTGAGCGGCCCGAAGTAGGAATGACCTCCTCTTCGGGCCGCATACTTTACTTCAGCTATCTGTATTTGTATTGATGGCACTATTTGAGTTCTTCCAGTTTTTCGAGTAACCAATCTTTATTGACTACTTCTTTGTCGGCTTCCAGCTCCTTTTGCACCTTTTCTATAGCCTTTACATCGCCAGGAATGAGGCGCGTAAGTTTTCGGGTATAGCGAATGAAGTTGCTGAAGATCTTTCTGCGGTCCGGCGGAATTTCTTTGTGCCGCATCAGGTAAGTGCGAAAGCTTTCCATAAGGAAGTGCAATGGGTCAAACTCTTCCATTTCGTAATAGGTAGCCATTAGCAGTACTTTTGAGTTGAGGTTGTAGCTGAATTCCTCGTATTCTACTTCGCGCAATAGCTCCACTACCTTGGGGTATTCCTTTTTGCGGAAATAAAGGGTGGCCAGGTTGTAGGTTACAGCGTTGCGCCGAAACTGCTCCGGCAGGTCATTCTGATAGTTTCGGATAAACTGCTCCGTCCAGTCATATGCCTTCATGCGCAAACCGACCAATACGATATTTTTGAAATCCCAAGGAGAAAGCTCGCCATTGGCCAACAAGATGTCTTTTTCGAGCATGGTGCGATACAGGTCAAATAGCTCTTTTTGAAACTCGGCATGGCCATGAATGACTTTTTGTATGCAATAGTTGATAGCTGAGTAGTATATGGTCAGTGCTTCCTTTTTGGGAAAAGCATCTATGTGCTTGGCCAATAACTTTTTGAGCTTTCTATAGTGCCGTTCCTCTTGAGGATATTGGGTGGCTAAGTATATTTGGTAATACACTGCAATAGGTGGTACTTCTGCATATTTGTCTTCCAAATGCTGTTCGATGTGCCGAATGATCTCTTCAATGAAGAGCAGGTTGTATTCTACGGATACGAGCTTTTGCTGGTTAAGTACGGCACAATAAATGCGCAGCTTTTCGGCTAAAAAAAAGCGGTCGAGATTGTTGGCAATCTCTTCCATGTTGCTCTTTTCAGCACGCTTCAACTCAGCTTCGTTTAAGTCGTAAAAGTTTTTTTCCTTCTGGTACTGATGATAGTAGTACAGCGCTGATTTGTACGGATAGTTTTCTGCATAGCGATTGGCTGTGCGCATTACTGAGTTGTACAACTTCTCAATCTTACGGTGACCTACAGCTTCAATGAGCAGTGTCGCTTTGTATAGTGGGTTGGACTCGAACATTTCTTGAGCTAAGTAGGCTTCTACCAACTTGAGTAAATCGGAGCAGTATTTGCGGAAACGTACATCGTCGTAGGTTTTGGCGGGATGGAGTGCCGCCCAAAGCTGGTATTTGTCCAATTCCTTGGGGCGCTTTTCTTGTGGTTTGTTGACATCTTGAGTGAGCAACTCGAACAGCACATGGATGCGCTCATTCTTGTTGAAATAGGGGGAGTGCAAAAATTTTCTCAATCGATTTTGTTCATATTTGTTAAAAGTTTCAAGTATGGAATACAATTTGCTGCTTCTCATATGCTGTTTGCTAAGAAAGAGGAACTTTTGAGCTTTGTTTTCGTAAAGTAAAAGTAAGTATTAATTTTTTTCACAAAAAAAAGAAAAAATGCATATGATAAAACTTTAAGTATCTTTGTACCAGAACTGTGCGAATTTTACTTTTGTGCAAGTGAATTGGATTTAACATTCACATTTACTGATAGCTGTACTGGCACGCACGCGAAATGTTTTGAGAATATTGTATATTGAAAGCCAATCTGGACCGGTACAGCTGAATCATTTTGTGTACAGCATCTGTTCCAGGCAATGAAAAATCCACGAACCATGAATATATCCTCTACGCCTTTAAAAGCGGTCTGGGTGCTCGTGTTGAGCTGGGGCTGCGTGTGGGGCGTGTTACCCCAAACAACTGCACAAAATGCCATCACTTTTGACCGTATACAAGTGGTGAGTGGTACTACGGCCACTTACAGCTTCTATTCGGGTAGCATTGTGTACCTTCCTCAAATTAGTCAACAACCCCAATATGGTTCGGCACAACTCTTAGGTGGTAACAACCCCAACTTGGGGGTGCCAGGCAATAATGAACTGTACTATACACCTGATCCAGGCTTTTTGGGTTTAGATACAGTAGGCATTGACTATTGGGTGCTCAATCCCTATGGTAGCGCCGACCCGGCAGACCTCTTTGTAGCTTTTGAAGTTGTGCCGAGTGTGGTCACTGCCCAAAACGATTTTGCCACTACTACTCAAGGTACCAGTGTTACAGTAGATGTTTTGGCCAACGATTTTACCGTAGGTGGTAATGTGCTGAAAATCTCTTCAATTGCGTTGTCAAATAATGGCCAAGTGAGCCTAAATGCTGACAGTACCTTGGCCACTTTTACTCCAGGTGCTTCTTTTTCAGGCTTGGCCTCTTTCCACTATACCATTTGCGACGATGTAGGTACCTGCGATGTAGCTGTCGCTACTATCCAGGTAATAGCTGACACCCCACCTGTGAGCGATACTATTCAGTTATTTACGATCAAAAACCAGGCGCAAGTAGTGCTCATGGATGTATCGGGCTATCAGTTGAGCCAGGCACCTGCACATGGCACCTTGCAGATGCAGGCTGGTCGGTTGTGGTATCAGCCCGATGCTGGTTTTACTGGCTGGGATGAATTTATTTATACCAAGACAGTAGGTCAGGATGTATTCACGCGTACAGCTATTATACAGGTGTTCGATGCACCTGATGTACAGACCTTTGCCTTCAATGATGTAGCTTTTACCACGCCCGATACTTCCGTCGAGGTGGCCGTGTATCATAACGATGTAGGTGGTACTACGTTAGAATTTGTCTTGGGTCAGGATGCCGCACACGGTACTGTGACTTATTTGGGTAGTGGTGTGTTTGCCTATGAGCCTGATGCTGGTTTTGAAGGGGTAGATAAGTTTACCTATTTGGCTTATCCGGCTGGCTTTAGTGGTGCACCGGAAGAAGCGATAGTCTACGTGGTGGTAAGTAGTTTTGAGCCAGCAGATAGTGTATTTCCGCTGACTACTACCAAAGACAAACCCCTGGTAGTGGGCTACAATATCCCAGTATTTAACTATTCGCTCAGCATCCTCACCCAACCTCAGCACGGTACAGTAGCTTACTACCCGGGCTGGCATACACTTACTATTGGTGGCCAGATCGTAGAAGGCTTCAACCTTTTGGTATATACCCCCGACTCGGGATTTTCGGGATCCGATAGCTTTGACTTTTCCTATTGCATAGGGGCTAATAGCAATAACTGTCCTTCCATCCAAGTGCAGATTGAGGTGAAAGATATTGCAGTGCCTGCCGACCAGTATTGCGTGGCCAAACACTGTGTATGGCCTGGCGATGTGAACTGGGACGGAAAAGTCGATCTGGCTGATTTGTTGCCCATTGGTCTGTGTATGGGCGAGGTGGGAGAAGCTCGTGCTAACCCCAATTTGAATGAATGGTACGGCCAGTTTGGTGAAGACTGGGGCTTACAATTGGGCCTTATGGGCTTTGATGCCAAAAATGTCGATACAGATGGCGATGGCGTGGTAAGTGCTAGTGATACAGCTGCCATTGCTGCTTTCTACGGTCAGGTGCACTTGCCGTATGTAGAGCCTTTACCTGCAATTGAAGGCCTGCAGCCCTATATCGTGCCACTCGATACGGTGATTAGCCCAGGAGATGTACTAGAAGCACAAATTTGGCTGGGCACGCCCGAGTATCCCGTACAGGATGGCTATGGCATTAGCTTTAGCATTGCCTATGAGCCTTCGATATTTGAAGAGGTACAAATCGATTTCGAACAGGCTACACAGAGCTGGCTGGGCTATGACTCGCCACTGCTCTACATGACACATCAACCTACTTCTGGGCGGCTTGACGCAGCAATTACGCGTACCAGCGGCAAGGCAGTACATGGATATGGCATTATTGGCACCATACGATTTATCGTAGTAGATGACCTACCTGGATTTAAGATTGGTCAAGGGCAGGTGCAGTTGCCTATCCAGTTGCAAGGTGGCACATTCATGTTGGGCAGTGGATATATGGGCGCACTGCCTGGTGCGCAAACGCAAGTAACGCTTCGTTGGGGTGCAACCACTAAGGAGGATGTTCCCGTGACTGATGCCTCTTTGCTTAAAGCCTATCCCAACCCTGCACGCGACGTGCTTGATTTGCACATCAATGGTTGGAGCAATGAATTCAATCGCGTGCAACTCTTTACACTTGCGGGGCAAATGCTATACGATTCAGGACAAATATGGGCCAAGCATTGGCAGATGAGTGTAAGGGATTACCCGCCAGGCATGTATGTGGTGCGCGCCATCACGACAGCCGGAACGATCTCGAAGAAAATTCAAGTGGCGAGGTAAACATTCAAGATATTTCTTCGTGGAATTTATCATTGCTTTTGAAGCCATGTAGTAAGCGCTACATGGCTTTTTTTATTTGGCAAAATGTGCGTTATTTGCAATAGAGGTTGGAAAGACAGGAACGAGTTGATCTTTTTTTTGCCAATATGGTATACTCATAAAAGATACTTGGTTTTTAGTTGGTTTTGTTTGTTAGCGAAGGGTATGACCAATGTCATACCCTCTTTTTGTTGGGTATATTGATCACACAGTAGCTTTTTGGGAAAAAATTGTCTTTAGCTGCTCTACGACGTAATCTATTTCTCCAGCTGTGTTGAAATGTGAAAAGGAAAAGCGCACTGCTTTACGTGCAGGATCAGCTTGGATGGCTTGTAGCACGTGTGAGTGTGTTTCTGCCCCCGAGCTGCATGCACTGCCACCTGATGCACGTATGCCGGCAATATCCAGGAGTATGAGCAATAGGTCTGATCTGTCAGATGGCGGAAAGCTCACATTGAGGACGGTATACAGGCCATTTTCCCAGTCGCCGTTGAACTGGATGTCGCCAAATGTATCAGTCAGCTTTTGTACGAAATAGCAGCGTAACGATTCGATATGAGCACGACGACTATCGAGTTGATCCATTGCCAGCTCAAGTGCTTTGGCCATGCCCGCGATGCCATAGATGTTTTCCGTGCCACCACGCATATTGCGCTCTTGTGACCCTCCATCAATGTAGGGCTTGATGAAATGATTGCTGTTGATGTAGAGAAAACCTACTCCTTTGGGTCCATGAAACTTGTGGGCACTTCCAGAAAGGAAAGTGATATAGAGGTCTTGAACGTCGAGTGGGTAGTGACCTATTGTTTGTACAGTATCGGAATGAAAGAGTGCACCGTATTGGTGACATAGCTGGCCAACGCGTTCAATATCGTGCAAGGTGCCCATTTCGTTGTTAGCATGCATGAGCGATACAAGCGTAGGTACTGTTGAGTCGGCAAGTAGGTCTTCGAGTTGGGTGTAATCGATATGTCCTAGTTGGTCAGTATGTAAGAAAATAAGCGTCACATCGTAGTGCGCTTCAATACTTTGTAATGAATGTAGCACACAGTGATGTTCTGTAGGCGAGCTAATGATGCGTTTGATGCCTAAATCGCGCACAGCGCCTTTTAGAGCCCAGTTGTTGCTTTCAGTTCCGCCAGAAGTGAAAAATATCTCTCCGATGGAGGCGCCAATGGCACGTGCTACTGTCTTGCGGGCATCTTCGATAATAGCCCGTGCTTTGCGTCCTTCTTCGTGTATTGAGCTGGGATTGCCAAACTGATTTTTCATGATATCATTCATCAGCTCAATTACTTCGGGGAGAA
Organism: Saprospiraceae bacterium; assembly: GCA_026982695.1. Lineage (GTDB taxonomy): Bacteria > Bacteroidota > Bacteroidia > Chitinophagales > Saprospiraceae > WFYJ01. The sequence continues at coordinate 173,090 of JALSGS010000053.1, read as the reverse complement.
GCGGGGTAGTGGCCGCATTGTCGAGATATACACTTTTTTTCATGGGCAAGTGATTTGGAGGGATTAGCAGCCTTGTCGAAAAAACTCTTGAATGTCTGCCTTGATTTTTTCGGCCAGTCGTGCAGCCAACACCTCTGAAGTGCTTTCTGTGTAAATGCGTACGATAGGTTCGGTGTTGCTCTTGCGCAGGTGAATCCATCCTTCTTCCAAGTCGATTTTCAATCCGTCAGTGGTGTCGAGTTGGGCAAAAGCATATTTGCGCTGGAGCCACCCAAGGATGGCATCTACATCGAGCCCTTCGAGTTGTATTTTGCCTTTGTGCATGTAGTAGTTGGGATACTGCGCGCGCAAGTGCGACAAGCTCATGTCGCTTTGCGCTAAATGCGACAAGATGAGTGCGATGCCTACCAATGCGTCGCGGCCGTAATGGAGCGCCGGATAGATGACGCCACCATTGCCTTCGCCGCCGATTACGGCATTGACTGCTTTCATTTTAGCTACTACATTCACTTCGCCTACTGCTGAGGCGTAGTACTGACCGCCGCGTTGGAGGGTTAGGTCGCGCAGGGCTCGGGTAGACGACAGGTTCGATACGGTATTGCCTGGCTGGTGGCGCAGCACGTAGTCTGCTGCGGCTACGAGTGTGTACTCTTCGCCAAACATACTGCCATCTTCACATACCAAAGCGAGCCGGTCTACATCGGGATCGACAGCGATGCCCAAGTGTGCGCGCTGTAGGCGTACTTGTTGGGAGAGTTCGGTGAGGTGTTGGGGTAGTGGCTCGGGGTTGTGGGCGAAGTGTCCATTGGGCTCGCCATTGATGAGTCGTACTTGGCATCCCAAGCTTTCGAGCAGTGCTGGTACTGCCAGCGCACCTGTTGAATTTACAGGGTCGACCACTACTTTATAACCCTTTGCACGAATAGCTGCTACATCGACTAATGGTAGCTCGAGGATTTGGCGTACGTGCCATTCGATATAACCCCCCTCTTTGAAGGTATAGTTGCCCAGGCGATCTACAGGGGCATAAGTGATTCGGCCATTGTCCAAATATTGCAGGACGGTTCGGCCGTCTTGGGCGGAGATGAACTCACCCTTTTCGTTGAGCAGTTTGAGGGCGTTCCATTGTTCGGTATTGTGGCTGGCAGTGAGTATGATGCCGCCTCCTGCACGTTCATGTGCTACGGCCATTTCTACTGTGGGTGTCGTGCTCAGCCCCAAGTCGACTACGTCAATGCCCATACTGCGCAATGTACTGCACACCAACTGGCTGATAATCTGGCCTGAGCGTCGTGCATCGCGTCCTACTACTACTTTTGGGGTATGTCCTCGATCGAGTAGCCATTGGCCATAAGCTGCAGTACATGCCACTACATCTTCGGGTGTGAGATTTTCGCCTGTTTTGCCGCCAATAGTACCTCTGAAGCCCGAAATAGATTTAATAAAAGTCAAGACACGGGAATTTTGGTAGACAACGCGGCAAATTTAGCGAAAGCAAATCTGGAGAGCGCCCTTAGTTGAAAATTGTTTTGCCTCAGTGAGTGTGATGTGCTAAGCGGCAACTTTTGCATTTATATTTGCGCATGGCAAATATTTCAGCTGTGCACAAAGGTGAGTGGTTTATTGAGTGGTTCAATTCGCCGTATTACGACATTTTGTATAAGCACCACGACGAGCAAGAAGCGCGTCGGTTTATCGACTTGTTAGAGCAGGCATTGCCCATCCCTTCAGGTGCAGAAATTTTGGATTTAGGGTGTGGCAAAGGGCGCTTTGCTCGGTATTTGGCCGAAAAGGGCTTTCACGTCACGGGTATTGACATCTCGGATACCAACATTGAGTTTGCCCGTCAGTTCGAAAATGACCATCTTTCTTTCTACAAACACGACATGCGTCGGCCTTGCCGAACCAACTATTTCGACTGCATCTTCAATTTCTTTACCAGCTTTGGTTACTTTGAGTACGACAAAGATCATTTGCGTACCTTGCAGAATGTGGCCGATGGGCTCAAGCCCAAGGGTGTATTTGTGCTGGACTATTTCAATACCAAAAAGGTGCTGCGTACTTTGCCCGTTTCTGAGGTGAAAAAAATCGATGGAATCGATTTTCACATCAACAAGTACTACTTGCCTTCTTTGCGCACAATCGTCAAGGAAATTGAATTCTATGCTGAGGGGCGTCATTGGCATTTTGAAGAGCGGGTACGGGCTTTTAGGCTTGAAGACTTCAAGGACATGTTTAAACAAGTGGGCTTGTACATCAATAGGGTGTATGGCGATTACGAGCTCAATCCGTATGTGCGCCGGCAGTCTGATCGCCTAATTATGGTATGTCGCAAACTCCCACCGCTGTAGCCAGGCGGTGTGCTAATTGAGTGATTTCATGCTTGAGGCTTTGCTTCATTGGGATTATGCGGCCTTTCAGAGCGTCAACCCGGGAATGCACCATCCATGGTTGGACGTGCTTATGCCTTATCTGCGCAACAAGTTTTTCTGGATACCCCTTTATGTAGGTGTGGCTGTATTTTTGTGGCTCAATCTGCGAGGAAAGGGCGCGTGGATTGTGTTGGGAGCTGTGGTGACTATTGCCATTTCAGATACTATCAGTAGCAAAGTGCTCAAGCCTTTTGTGCAACGCGAGCGACCCTGCCGCGATGTATTGGTGCACGAGCGTGCGGAGGTGCTGGTACCCTGTGGTGGTGGGTATAGCTTCCCCAGTGCTCATGCTACAAATCACTTTGCATTGGCCGTGTACTTGATAGGAACGATGGGGCGATTTTTCCGAAGAGGTAGATATTTGTGGCTGCTCTGGGCGGCGTCTATAGCTTTCGCACAGGTGTATGTGGGCGTACATTTTCCATTAGACGTGTTGGCCGGTGCCTTATTAGGCACATTCATCGGGTGGCTTAATGCCGTAGTGATGCGAGAGATAGTTGAGCCTGAGGCTGTTCAAAAAATTCCAGATTGATGAACGCATTGTTGGCAGTGGCAGTTTTGTTCACTACGGTATGGATAGGGGCCGCCATCGCCTGGCTATTTGCTCAGCAGCGCCGGCATTTGCTACCGGGATTATTAGCTTTTAGTGGGGGGTACATATTAGCAGTAACGGTACTGCACTTGTTGCCTGATGTATATAGCCACAATGGTATAGAAGTAGGATGGATGGTGCTAAGTGGCCTGCTTTTGCAACTGTTTTTAGAACACTTCAGTGGTGGGGTAGAACACGGTCATGTGCACCTACATGGCCGAATGCCAGGCTTTGCTTTATCAGTAGGGTTGGGCTTGCACTCATTGTTTGAGGGGATGCCATTAGGCGCTACCGACGGGCGTGAGCTCCCTCTACTACTGGCTATTGTATGGCACAAGTTGCCAGCTGCTATGGCCTTGACGGCGATGTGCATGAATTACCGAAGGCGTTTTCCTTGGCTCATTGTCGCGTTTTTTTCCATAGCCAGCCCTCTGGGAGTGTGGCTGGGTGAGGTCATGCCTGTACTGCATGAGCGTGCACATACTTTATTGGCATTGGTTGCAGGTTCTTTTCTACACATTGCCACTACCATTGTGTTTGAGACAGATCCACAAAGTGCCCATCAGGTAGTGGGCATGCGCATTGCAGCGTTGCTGTTGGGCATTGGTGCAGGTGCACTGAGCTTATAGTGACGCGAAGAATCTGTGCATGTCGCGTCAATTTCACAATTATGGCTTGTGGCGGATTAGTTCGATGAATCCACGCAATAGCTCTGGGCGCTCGCTCACGCCTTCTACTCGTTGCTCAAATACGCGACAGATATAGTAATAAGTGCCTTCCGGCAAATCTTGCCCACTGAGATTGGTGCCGTCCCAGTTGAGTGAAGGGTCTTCTGTGCGGAAGACCAGCTGTCCCCATACATTGTACACTTCAAAGATTACGTGGTCGATGAAACAGTAGGGATAAGGTTGGAACAGGTCGTTTTGCCCATCGCCGTTAGGGGTAAAGGTATTGGGTAAGGTGTAGATGGGGCAATTGTCCACACAGATGATCTCGCTCAAGGCACTTTCATTGTAAAAGCTGTCTATAGCGGTGAGTGCATAGCAGCCAGCAAGCCCATCAGGAGGCTCGTGGAAGAAGCTGAACTGGTCAGCTTGCTCAATTTGGGCTACCAGTTCTAAATTGGCCGATTGAGTGGGCGCATAGTAGATTCTGTATCCTATGACATCGTTGCTTTCGGGGCAAACTACTTGCGGGTGGGACCATTCGAGTAGGTTGCTCAGCTCATTTGCATCGCAAGAGTTACCCCCCTGTGTACAGATGTTGCTCACATGTAGCTGAGGAGGACAGGGTGGCATGGAGTCGACTGGTACAGTGCACGTTTGTTGTGAGTAGTTGATGAGTGGATCTGCAATGCCTTCGATACCGTAACTACCTGTGGCACGCACGTAGTAGCAGTATTCACGCCCGTTCACTAGGCCTACATCGATAAAGAATGGCTCATAGGTCTGCCCAATGCTGTCCCATTGATTAGTAGCGGGATTGAGGCGGAATACGGCGAATGATTTGTTGTTCCAAGGCACCTTATAAGTCCAGTTTAAGTGTATGGCTTCGTCTTGACCGATCGCTGTCAGGTAGGTCGTAGATGCAGGTGCAGACCAACCCAGAGGTTCGCTTTGAGTGCCACTATAGAATGCAATGGTGTAGGTATAACCTTGTGTACGAGTGTCTATACCTACGTCGACAAAGGTGGTATCGTTGGCTTGCCAGAATTCGTCGGCAGAGGCAGCGAAGCCCGTTGGGACAAAATCCTCGGTGCCGATGCCTGTGCTGCGCCACAGCTCATAACGATAGGGGCCAGGATGGAGTAATGTGTCCAGGTCATCAGCTTTGGGTTTTGACCATGATACGAATATTTGCCCGTCTTGTGGGTCGGTAAGTGCCACAGATGCATGGGTCATAAGTGGTACATCTCGACTGAGTTGTACGCATAACTCATTGCTGGGTAGACTTTGCACTACGTTGTAAGGCTGAGGAGGATTCAGATTAGTGTAACGGGCAAATTTGGCTACAATTCGATAGCAATAGGTACGGCCTCGTGCTACATTGGTGTCGAGGAAGCTATACCGGCCACCTTGTATTTCTTTGGTGGTAGGCTCGATAAGAGTGTATCCGTAATTGCTCAAATCGGGTGGAGTACATGTATCGATTAAAATGTTTTGAGCGCCTTCTCGTCGCCATACACTGAAGCCAAAAAAGTAGTCCGCTGCAGCCTGATCACAGCTATAAGGGTTGGCCCAGTGTACGAGCACCTGCCCAGACCCTACATCAGCTTGCACGTCTTGAGGTGGTGGCCCTACCACTTTGATGCGGACGGTTTTTAGGGTAGCCAAACCCACTGAGTCGAAGTGGTTGTCCACGGCTTTAAACACGACAGAGTAATAGCTATCAGATATGTGTTCGCAGGTGGTTTGCCATCTAAAAGTTTTGACCACAGGTTGAGGCTGATAAGTGGGGTTGGCCCATCCATTTGCGTCATCGGCAGGGCTGATACTCACTTCAAATGGTCCCCCTAATGCACTGAGCTCAATGAGGTCATCAGTATTGGGGTCGGTAGCTACTACGTCAAACTCGATGAGCTGCCCTGCCACCACACAAATCTCGTCGGGCACTTCGATTTGTGGCGGTAGATTGTCTTCACACTGGCGTATGGTGAACTGCATATCGCGACGCACAGTGTCGATGGGGGCACCATTGCGCCAAGAGATAATGAGCATGGAGATGACATATTCGCCGGGTATTTGGGGGTTGTCCCAGATAAAGTCACCCGTGATTTCATTGAAATCGATAAAGCTGCCTTCATTGCCAGGTACTAAGTGGGGATATACGTAATTGGGCACTTGGGTGCCTACATCCATTAGGGGCACACTAAGCTGGTAGGAGATACTGTCGCCATCGATGTCGTAGGCATTGGGGTTATGGATGAAGGGTTGGCCTACGCAACCGAAATCGATTGGGGGTTGTAGGAGCACTGGGGTGTTATTGCACCCATCGAATTGTGGGTTGAGAAAGGCGTAGGTGGTAGCTAAATGAAAGGGGACTTGGTCGGAATTGGGATAATTGACGTTGAGGATGCCGCCATTGCGGTTGGGGTCGGTCATGGTGATGCGGTAGATGCCGCGTCCTGGATAAGTGTGTTCGGCGATGTAGATGTTCTTTTTGATATCATTGCCCAGCAATACGCCATTGCCATTGCCATTGATGCGGGCTACTTTCTCGCATGAGCCATCACCCCAGCAGATGGTCAGCGTGTCGCGATCAGCAGCTATTGAGCTGGCTTTAGTATAGGTGGTAATGGTAGCGCGTATTTTAAGGCCACATACGCCATTTTCGTCTTCCAGCTGCTCGATGCTGATGTCACCCGCACGGTTGTGGGTAGCCCACACGCTGATGGGCAAGCAGAATAAGAATACAATGGGGAGATAATATTTCATAATCGACAGATTCGATGATGCAAACAGTTTTACCATTCCCAAGGCAATGCCAATTTAGGTTGATTCTCTAAAGGCATAGGTGAGTGGTAAGTCCTTTTTTGTTCATTTTTTTATATACAAACGCTTTAATGTGCCCGTTGTGGTTGTTAGTGGGGAAGGTTTATGAGTCTTGTAGGGTAAGCTGGAAAGGGTGTATGGGATAGTGTAGCGCGAGGTTACGAGGTGCTGTGTACAATGAGAAGTGTTTTTTTAGGAGTTCAAGAGTTGTTGTTACTGTGGTTAGTTGAAGTGGGCGTGCGATGTAGCTCCATCTCTGAGAGGCAGCGTTCGAGGCTGTCGTGCCAATGGGGGATGTCGAGTTGAAAGGTTTTGCGAAAGCGGCTTTTGTCCAAGAGGCTATAGTGTGGGCGTGGTGCAGCTGTGTGGTATTGCTCAGATCGTATGGGAAGTACTTGGCATGAGCTACCCGTGAGCTTGAAGATGGCTTTGGCAAAGTCATACCAACTGCTCACGCCTTCGTTGGCATAGTTGAATATGCCACTGAGATAGCGGCCGGACAATTGGCCGGAAAAAAAGGCGCGCAATATGTCGAGTATGGCTTGGGCTAAGTCTTGGGCCCAGGTAGGTGCGCCTACTTGGTCGTACACTACTTGAAGTTGGCTTCGCTCTTGAGCTAAGCGTAGCATGGTTTTTAAAAAGTTGTGGCCGTGGCGGGAATAGACCCAGGAGGTGCGAAAGATGGTGCTTGCAGGGTGTACTTGTTGGGCCATTTGTTCGCCCTTGAGCTTGGTGCGTGCATACACGCTGCGGGGCAATAGGGGATCCGTTTCACGCAAGGGGCGGTTGAGCTCATTGTGATAGACGTAGTCGGTGGAAAAATGTATAAACGGGATACGACGTTGGGCGGCGGCTTTGGCCAGGTGATAGACTGCCGTGACGTTGGTTTGTAGTGCTTTGTCGGCTTCTTGTTCGGCCAGATCTACAGCTGTGTAGGCGGCTGCATTGATACAGGCGTGTAATTGGTGTTTTTGAAAGAAGTTAGTCACTGTATGCTCATCGGTTATGTCTAGTTGGGCACGGGAGGTGAAGAGAAAGCTCATCTCATCGTATTGTACTGCAAGCTCTTGAAATGATTGTCCCAATTGGCCGTATGCCCCAGTGATGAGTATCAGTGGTTTCATAGCACGTCAGGTTGAGTGAAGAAAAACGGGATCGTCCAACTTGCGGCGGTGTTTGCCGAAAGGCGGTAGCTTGCTGTCTTTTTCTGATATGACAATGTCTTGTTGAGGTAGCTGCCAATCGATTTGAAGGGTAGGGTCGTCATAGCGTATACCACCTTCGTGTGGGGGCGAGTAGTAATTGTCGCATTTGTAGAAAAACACGGCTGTAGGGCTTAATACGGCATAGCCATGGGCGAAGCCACGTGGCACGTAGAGCTGTAAGTTGTTTTGGGCCGATAGCTCTACGCTAAAGGTGTGCCCGTAGGTGGCGGAATCTTCACGCAGATCGACTACTACATCGAGCACTCGACCTTCGAGTACGCGGACGAGCTTGGCTTGGGCCATAGGTGCTAATTGATAATGCAACCCACGTACGACGCCATATACCGAGCGCGCTTGGTTGTCTTGTACAAAATCGGCAGGGATGCCCGCCTGTTCGAATAGGCGCTTGTTGAAGCTTTCAAAAAAATAGCCACGTGTGTCCTTATAAAGGCGAGGCTCGAAGAGCAAAAGTCCGTCGATTCCCGTTTCCCTGAAAGGCATGAATGTTCGCGTTGGTTTGGTGGTGTGAAACAAATGGGGTTTAGCTGCGCGTGTTCAGGGCAAGTGCATGTAAGCCTTCCACAACAATAACTGTTCCTTTTTGCCCTGAGGTGGAATGCTTATTTTTCCCTGAAAAATATGGAAATGGGCACACCCGTAAAGCCGAAGTGCTTGCGAAGCTGGTTTTCCAAGAAATTTTTATAGTGCTCTTTGATGTGTTTGGGGTGGTTGCAGAAGAATGCAAAGGCCGGATAGGCCATGGGTAGTTGGGTGATGTATTTGATTTTTATGCGCTTGCCTCTATGCATAGGGGGGGGCGTTTTTTCTATAAGGGGCAAGAGTATGTCGTTGAGTTCGGAAGTTTTGATCTTTCGGCGTCGGTTCTCGTACACTTGCAGGGCAGCATCTATGGTTTTGAAGATGCGCGTTTTTTCCAATGCGGAAATGAAAATGATGGGCACATCGGTGAATGGAGCAATGCGTTTTTTAATGGTTTGTTCGAAATTTTTGGCCGTATGAGTGTCTTTGTCTATGGCATCCCATTTATTGACCAAAATGATGAGCCCTTTGTGGCGGCGTTGTGCCAATCGCATGATCTTGAGGTCTTGCGTTTCGATGCCAAGTGTGGCGTCGATTAGCAGCCATACCACATCTGATTGCTCGATGGCCTTTACAGCGCGCATCACCGAGTAGAACTCTATATTCTCGTGCACTTTGGACTTTTTCCGGATACCTGCGGTATCGACCAGTACGAATTGCTTGCCGTATTTGTTGTACACGCTGTGGATGCTATCGCGCGTGGTACCTGCAATGGGGGTGACCAGTGTACGGTCTTCGCCCAATAATGCATTGGTAAGTGAGGATTTGCCTACATTGGGTTGGCCTACAATGGCAAAACGCGGCAGATTGGTGTTAATTTGGGCGGGCTCATCTTCGAGGTGTTCAGTGAGCGCGTCGAGCAGATCTCCGGTGCCACTACCCGTAAGGCTGGATATGAAAAAGGTATTTTCAAAGCCCAAGCTCCAAAATTCGTTGGCTTCGAAGTAGCGTTCGCTATTGTCTACCTTATTAACAGCCACGAACACGGGCTTATCGGTGCGGCGTAGCAGGTCGGCCATCATCTCGTCTAAGTCGGTGATGCCCGTAGTGACGTCAACCATAAAGATAAGCACACTCGCCTCTTCAATGGCGATTTGTACCTGTTCGCGAATAGACTGCTCGAAGATGTCATTGGGGTTGGGCACAAACCCACCTGTGTCCACTACGGTGAAGGTTTTGCCGTTCCATTCAGTGAGGCCGTATTGGCGGTCACGCGTTACACCGGGCATATCTTCGATAATGGCTTGGCGTTGGCCAATGAGGCGGTTATAAAATGTGGATTTACCCACATTGGGGCGCCCTACGATAGCTACTATGTTGCTCACGATTAGTTGCTTTTGAGTATGGTATGAGGTATTTACTATTGGTAACCCAGTTTTTTGAGTAAGTTTTCGTTGTTGCGCCATTTTTCGCGCACTTTTACGCGCAGTTCCAAGTGTACCTTTCGGTCGAGCCATGCTTCTAAGGCGCGACGGGCTTCCATGCCTACTCGCTTGATGGCTTCGCCCTTATGACCAATGATGATGTTTTTCTGCGAGTTGCGTTCTACAAAGATGTAGGCCATAATGCGTACGATGGGTATACCTTGGGTGGTAGTGCCTTCCTTGAAGGATTCGACAACTACTTCCGTAGCATATGGGATTTCTTGTCGGTATTGCTCGAATATTTTTTCTCTAATGATCTCGGCTACGAAAAACCGTTCGGGCTTATCGCTTAGTTGATCCTTGGGATAATAGGGGGGGGCTTGCGGCAAATACTTCAAGATGGTATCAAATACTTTGTCCACATTGTAACCATGTAATGCTGCGGTGGGGATGCCTTCAGTGTAGTTGATGCGTTTTTTCCACAATGCCAGTTTGGTTTTTATTTCATCCTGAGTCGATAGATCCACTTTGTTCAATACGAAGATAATAGGTACTTGAGTTTTGTGCAGTGCTTCGAGCAGTGGGTGGTCGTCGGGATAGATCTCTTTGACGTCTGTGACAAACAGCAACACGTCGGCGTCTTCGAGGCTGGTGTGTATAAAGCGATTCATCAGCTCGTGCATTTTATAGGCAGGTTGATGCACAAAGCCAGGTGTGTCGGAAAAGACAATCTGGTAGTGGGCATCGTTGACGATGCCGATGATGCGCTGGCGCGTAGTTTGCGGCTTGTTGGTGATAATAGCTAGCTTTTCTCCTACCAGTGCGTTCATCAGTGTAGACTTGCCAACGTTGGGGTTGCCAATGATGTTGACGAATCCCGACTTGTGGTCAGTTGGTGTTTCCATAACGCTGTGATGATAGTTTTTATGCAAAGAAAAAGCACCCAGCAGTGATTTGCAGGGTGCTTTTTCTTCCAAAGCAGCAAGGGGGATTTAAGCGCCTAGGTAGTATTTGAGCAGCTTGCTGCGGTTAGTAGCGCGCAGCTTGCTAATGGCTTTGTCTTTGATTTGGCGCACGCGCTCGCGCGTCAAGCCGAATTTTTCGCCTATATCTTCCAACGACATGGGGTGCTCTACACCAATGCCGAAGTAGAGCTTCACCACGTCGCGCTGGCGTTCGGTCAGAGTGCTTAGCGAGCGTTCGATCTCGCGGCGCAACGACTCTCTGTATTCTAAATCTTCATCGGTTTTGGGTGTGGTACTATTTTCGAGCACGTCGAGCAGCGAGTTGTCTTCCCCATCGACAAAGGGGGCATCCATGGATACATGGCGCGCTGCGACGCTTAGCGTAGTTTCCACCTCGTCAGAAGAGATTTCGAGCACTTCAGCTAGCTCCTCGGCACTGGGTTCGCGTTCGAATTCTTGCTCTAGTTGGCTAAAGGCTTTGTTGATTTTATTGAGTGAGCCCACTTTATTGAGTGGTAAACGCACAATGCGTGATTGTTCGGCTAGCGCTTGAAGAATGGACTGACGGATCCACCACACGGCGTAAGAGATAAACTTGAAGCCACGTGTTTCGTCGAAACGCTGTGCTGCTTTGATGAGACCCAAATTTCCTTCATTGATTAGGTCACTGAGCGACAAGCCTTGGTTTTGGTATTGCTTGGCTACAGAAACGACAAAGCGCAAGTTGGCCTTAGTGAGTTTTTCGAGGGCTTCCTGATCACCTTGTTTGATGCGCTTGGCAAGCTCTACTTCTTCTTCAGGGGTCAGCAAATCTACTTTCCCAATCTCTTGGAGATACTTCTCCAACGATTGGCTTTCGCGATTGGTAATAGACTTGGTGATTTTTAGTTGTCTCATCTATCAACGTTTTTCATCTATACGAGCAAAAACTCCACATCTTGATCCACCCTATTCACCCTATTTAAAGAAGGGGCCAAGGTGTTAATGCGCAATTCTCTTTTTTGTTGAATGACAGTGGGAATAATTGCAAAAAAGCCCACCCGTTGAGGTAGGACAAGGTGAGTCGACGAGATTTGCGTTCATTTTCAAGTTGCTTCTGTGCATGGTTTTCCAATGCCTCAAGCAGAGTGAATCGCACTAATTTAGCCAGCGTCGTGCAAAGGTATTCCTTTTTGGCTTCGCTGTCAAGGATGATGCGGATGGTAGGCCAAATTTTCTTTGGCATGGTGCGTGGGATGGCAACAATAGGCATTTGGGGGCTGTTTGTGTGGTGGCCCTACACTGCATATTGTATGATGTGTGATCATTTAGTTTTGATATATGCCGAATTTGGTTTTTATTGCGCATGAGTGCAAAGTGTTGCCGCCATGTGTGTCATGTATTTTTGGTTATTCAAATTTGACATATGGATCGGGTAAAGGTTGACATGGAATTCATTATGCGTTGTTCGCCAGAGATCCTGTATCGATATTTTTTGCAGCCAGCCATATTGGTTCGTTGGTTTTGCGATAGTGTGGATATATCGGGCGATGTGTTCACCTTTGAATGGAGTGGAAGTGAGGAAGTCGCACAATTGGTCGAGTCGGTCGAAAATGAGCGCTTGCGATTCGAGTGGCTCGACGACGACAGAGAAGGTGAATATCTAGAGTATCGCATCTCTAAGTCGCCTATCACGGGGGAAACGGTACTGGAGATTACGGACTTCTGTGATGAGGACGAAGTGGATGACACGCGTCAATTATGGGCCAGCCAAATAGAAGATTTGCGCAAAGTAATAGGCGCCTGAGTGCTAGAAAAGCAATGGCCTGCAGCAATGCCTTTGCTGCAGGCCACAAGTATCAGCTATTCGATTATCTGCTGCTTAGCTGGCTTTCTTTGGTGACCAGGTGAGTAGTGATGAATTGACCCACTTTATTGCCTTGCTGTACACCAATCATACAAGCGGGCCGATAGTGAATGCCTCCGTACAGACGGCTAATAGCCGCTTCGTCAGATGCTTCTATGAAAGAGTTGAATGAGCGGGGAGGCATGCCGTATGCCACTTCTACTGAGTCTACGTAGGGAAATGGCTCGCCAAATACATGTGTAAGTGCTACTGCTGCGGCTCGCGAAATTACACTATGCCCACTCGTGTATTCGGGGAAAGGGGGTGTTTGTAGCAGAGGCTTCCAGTTTTCGTCGTAGTAAGTATTGATTACCGTTTCGGGCCGAATCAGGTTCGATCGATACTTCTCGTCCCAGCACGAAATGAAGGCATCAAACAGGGCCACAGATGTCCACACGTAGGCATTAACCGATTCCATCATATTGGCCTTGGCCTTTTTGCAAGCGGTAGCACAAATGCCCATCCAATGGCCACCTGGCGTGATTTTCTTTACCGCAAACATGACGTGCCCCTTGTGATGCGACACATAGGGGTTACAGTCCCAAAACTTTGCAATGGCAATGCGTTCTTGGCGTTCAGCTGAGTCTGGTACATTAAGGGCATGGTATACCTCCATAGTTTCTTTCCAAAACTGACTATTAGGGTCAGTGGAGAAGGGCGTAGGAGGTGGCGGAACGAATTGCTGTGCAGAGTCGAGGACTAGGGTGCGAATTTTGTTCCAATGAGGTTCAATGCCATCCATGTAATCAGGTGGGGTGGGGCGCCAGCGTGCAGGGTCGTCAGTAATGGTATATTTAGGATAAGTGCGCGTTTGCTTGTACATGTCTTTGTCAGCCCATTGGAGGATGTGTTGGGCCACAGCTTGCCCGTAAGCCACAGACCTGTTAAAGACATCTGAAGGCATTTGAATGGCTGCGAACTCTTGCATAAGCGTTTGCTCAAACTCTTCCATCATCGCCTCAGAAAATATTAGTGCTTTGCCTACTGTGAGAAAGGCCTTAATGGAAGCTAGTGGAAAACAGTATTCTTTATTTGCTTCAGGTTCGGGTAAGGGAGTTAACTCATTGAGCTGGCCAGCTAGTGTTCGATATTCGGGAAAGTCGTGGCGCAAGGCTTCATAGGCCGCAATAGAGGGGTAAACGTAAATGCGTGCAGCTACTGGTGGGGAGAAAATGTCGTGTACGATCACGTCTGTAAGCTGTTGCATCGAGCGGTGGATAAACTCCGCATTGTGCGCCTCTTCTTTCCAGTTGGGGTTGACCTGTTCACAGCTCAACCATCCGATGGAAAATATACTGGCGAGGATTCCCAGTGTAAGTAGCTTAATTAATTTGTCCATGATGACCTTCGATTAGTTGAATTTTTGAAATACACTATTTATTGGAAGATAAGTGAATAGGGTAAGATAAAAGCGCGTATTTGGGCTAACTATTCGTTTAGGTGGCTTTTGTGCAAATTTATTTCTATTGTCAAAAATGCAAAGACATTCAGCTCATTGCGTGTGATAACACATTTGTTTATTTGCTCCTGACGCGCTGGCAAATTCTTCCTTCCTGTAGTAATGAAACAAAGGTAGCTATTTGTCGTCATGGGCATTTCTTTCTGAGCTTTGGTCGAAGCCCGTACCTTTGGCCGAAAATTGGAAACGATGCTCCAGTATATTGACACACACGTACATCTCTACGCCGAGGCGTTCGACTCGGATCGGGAAGCAGTAGTGGCACGTGCTTTGGCAGCTGGTGTGACACACATGTTTATGCCTAATATCGATGAGGCTTCCATTGAGCCTATGTTAGAAGTGGCATCTATGTGGCCAGAATATTGCGTGCCGATGATGGGTTTGCACCCTTGTTCAGTCCAGCAAGATTATAGGGAGGCACTGGACAGAGTCTACAAGTGGCTGGGCAAGCAGTCTTTTGCTGCAGTAGGTGAAATTGGCCTAGATTTGCACTGGGACGACACTTGGTTTGCTCAGCAAAAAGAAGCTTTTGCTCTTCAAGTAAAGTGGGCTATGGCATTGGATCTGCCTGTGGTGATCCACACGAGAAAAACTATCTCTCATGTGCTAGATATTTTGGAATCTATCGCTGATGCACGCTTGTATGGCATTATGCACTGTTTTACAGGTAGTCAGGAAGAGGCCCAGCGCGCCATTGATCTGGGGTTAAAGCTTGGTGTAGGCGGTGTGCTTACTTTTAAAAATAGCGGTTTAGATCGAGTATTGGCTTCAGTAGACGTGGAGCATCTGGTGCTCGAGACCGATGCCCCGTGGTTGGCACCTACTCCATGGCGAGGCAAACGCAATGAAAGCAGCTACCTCCCACTCATTGCGCGCAAGTTGGCCGAAGTACAACAACTGTCCATAGACAAAATAGCAGCCCGTACTACTGGAAATGCGCGGGAGGTGTTTCGCAAGTTTTTTGAGCTAAAATCTTCAGTTGCTCAATGAAAAAAGTAAAATTGTGCTTGGGCAGCGTCTGAAAAGGAATATTTTTGCCCCGATTCTAACGCCAAAAAGGTTCTTTATTGCATCAGATGAGGATAAAAAATGGGGCCTTCTTTCTTGTATCCATTGATTATTTGGATAATTTCAGGAAGAAGGTAATTTTTGTCACCCTTTTTGTCGGCAAATACGTGTTGAGGTACCTATTTTTGCCCCGAGCCAAAATCAAATAAATGACCAGGCATGAATGCATGCTGGGATTGTTAATTTTGGAGTCGAGATCGCATACATTCAAGGGACTTCCCTTTTACCAGTTAGGCCTTAAAAGCTATTTTTTGCATTGCATACGGAGAGGTGGCCGAGTGGTCGAAGGCGCACGCCTGGAAAGCGTGTATCCCGGGAAGACCGGGATCGCGGGTTCGAATCCCGCTCTCTCCGCCATTTTTTGAAAGACCAACTATTCACAAATTAAATTTTCCTGACTATGCGAAAATTGTTAGCTCTGATGCTGGTGTTTGGCCTCGCGGTATTCCAGGTCAACGACGCATACGCACAAGACGAAAACCAGCCTGAACAGACTGAGGAAGCTGCCGCAGATGATGCACAAGCTGTAAACTCAGACACTACAGCTGCTGCTGTCCAGGAAGGAGAACAAGCAGCAGAAGTACCAGCAGCTGCTCCCGCTGATGAGCGTGCCAGCGAAGAGCCTACAGGCTTTCAGGTGCTCAAAGAGAAGTTCATTGAAGGCGACTGGCGCTTTATGAGCCTTGTGTTGTTGTGTTTGATTTTGGGTCTGGCTTTCTGTATTGAGCGCATTATTACTTTGAACATTGCAACTACCAATACGGACAAGCTCTTGGCGCGCATTGACGAACACCTCAGAGAAGGTGACTTGGAAGGTGCCATGGAAGTGTGCAAGGCTACGCCTGGCCCCACAGCAGCCATTCTGTATGAAGGCCTCAAGCATGTCAATAAGGGTGCTGAAGCTGTAGAAAAGGCTATTGTATCGTACGGCAGTGTGCAAATGGGTTTGTTGGAGAAAGGGCTCGTTTGGATTTCTCTATTTATTGCCATTGCCCCGATGCTCGGTTTTATGGGTACGGTGATTGGTATGATTCAAGCCTTTGACCGCATTGAGGCTGTAGGTGACTTGTCGCCTTCTGTAGTGGCCGGTGGTATCAAGGTGGCCCTGCTTACTACGGTATTCGGTCTGATTGTCGCCATTATTCTCCAAATTTTCTACAACTATATCGTCTCCAAAATCGATGGCATTACGCAGAAGATGGAGGAAGCCTCGATTGCCCTGATCGACATCTTGATCGACAGCGGTATGCTCAAGAAGTAAGCTTTAAACAAAAAGAAACCAATGATGTATAACTTTTTGATAAAACATGGTCAGGCTGTGGCCTTTGGCTTGGGGCTGTTGCTCATCCTCATCTTCTTTGGCAACGTGATGAATGGATTAGAAGAGTTCAGCCTCTTGCCTCAGGAACAGCAAAAGACGTCGGACATATTTAACTTCGGTCTTTATGCAGCCATTGTATTGACAGTGTTGTGTGCTGGCGTGGCCATCCTGTTTGGGATCTATCATGTGGTGGACAACCCCAAAGGCTCGCTCAAGGGCATTATTGGCGTAGGGCTATTGGTGGCCATATTCTTTGTTTCGCGTACTATGGCAGCTCCAGATGCAGGCAGCCTTGCTGAAACGGCCCGTGAGTTTAACGTGACGCCCGAGCAAAGTGCTACTATTTCTGGCGCTTTGACCACCGCACTGGTGATGGCAGGCTTGGCAGCAGTGGCTGTAGTGCTATCCGAAGTGCGCAACTTCTTTAAATAATTTGACTCATGGCAAAGAGTAAAGCACGGGACAAGGTCTCTACGGAAATCAATGCAGGCTCAATGGCCGACATTGCTTTTCTGCTACTCATCTTCTTTTTAGTGACAACCACAATCGATGTAGACAAAGGCATCAGGGTGAAATTGCCACCTTGGTCGGATGAGGAACCCGATATCCAGAGGCTCAAGGAGCGCAATGTGTTCAGCGTGTTGGTCAATGCTCAAAACCAGTTATTGGTGCGTGGCGAGCTGGCTAAGCTCGATGAGCTGAAGGATCGGGCTAAGGAGTTCATTATGAACCCCAACAACCGGCCAGATTTGGCAGAAAAGCCCACCAAGGCCATCATCTCGCTCAAGAACGACCGAGGTACCAACTACAAGACTTACCTACAGGTGTACAATGAGTTGAAGGCAGCCTATAATGAACTATGGGATGAGGAATGCCGTAAGATGTATGGCGTGCCGTATAGTGAGGATTTGCCTTTGGCTATGCGTAAGGCGATCAAGAAGAAGATCCCCTTCGTTCTGTCTGAGGCCGAGCCTACAAATTATGGTGAGGAGCAATAGTGATGCTCTGAATGAATCATTTACAGGCATTTTGTATAACTCCATTTGATTTTTTAAAACGCTCGTTATGGCCAAGTTTAAAAAAAAGAGGGGCAAAACAACGCCTGCCATCTCTACGGCTTCGCTACCCGACATCATCTTCATGTTGTTGTTCTTCTTTATGGTGGTGACGGTGTTGCGCGACTCCGAGTTGATGGTGCGCGTCATTGTGCCGGAGGCTACCGAGCTGGACAAGCTGGAGCAAAAGTCGCTGGTGCATTACATGTATATTGGGCGGCCATTGAAAAAATACCAAGCTGTCTATGGCACCTCGCCTCGCCTTCAGCTAGGTGACAAGTTTGCTACTCTTGAGGATATTCCGCTTTTTATTGAAAAGCACAAACTCACGGTGCCAGAGAGCCAGCATGGGCGCATCACTACTTCGCTGCGCGTAGATGGTGATGTGACAATGGGCATTGTCACGGATGTGAAGACCAAGCTGCGCAAATCTGGTCAGTTGCTCGTCAACTATTCGGCCCGTCCTAAGGTCGAGTAAGTCATCGAGAGTAGTAGCAACTTGCTTGGTGATAAAAAGCGCGTTCGGGGTAAAAGCCTCCGCACGCGCTTTTTCGCTTTTCGAAATAAGTCGCACTGTATGATTGGACAGCTCACTTTTAGCGCAGCCGGTCCATAGCACGCACCAAAGCTTCATCTTTTCGGATGCGGCGCTGGGCCATGGCCCATAAGACGATGGCCAAGACGGGTAGTGCAATGCCCCAGCCTTCTTTAGTGTTGAGGTCGGTGAGGCTACGAGCCTCGTTCAGATAGAGTGCCATTGCAATGATCAATGCCAAGATCGTAGCTAACATGCTCACCACACTGAGGCGCAATTGCAAGGGACGATTGCGGTATAAAAATATGGTAATCAGCGAGGCAAGTGATGCCAATCCCAATAAGCCCACCAAGGCAGGGTGGTCGGTAGCTGTGAATTGGCTATCGGCGAAAAGTGCACTACTACTCATGGGTTCATCGGTAGTAGCCAAAGGTAGCCATATGGTCACTGCTGTGGCCACAGCAGCTGCTAAGAGGTAGAGTGTTTGAATCCGTTGAATCATGGGCAAGCTTTTTTTGTGAACAAATAGGCCGACAAAGATAAACTCAAAAGACAGCAGCTGTGATAAGTAGTACAATCATTTTATTAGGCTACTAACTTTAGGCGCTTTCCCAATTTGTACATCGTATAATTATATATTAAAAAGCAAAAAACTACAACTCAAAGTGCATACAATGGATTGGAGTTATTGGGAGCGCGCTGCTTTCTTATATCCTTGCGATGTGTTGATTGTAGGGGGAGGTATTACAGGACTCAGTGCTGCGATTTCGCTTTTAGACATGGCCCCCCAATTGAAAGTGACCGTATTGGATCGTGGCTTTCTGCCCATAGGGGCCAGTACGCGCAATGCGGGTTTTGCCTGCTTTGGGAGCATGACCGAGCTACTCGACGATATAGCACAGATGGGATCTGAAGCTGCTTGGCAGTTGGTCGCACGCCGTTGGCAGGGCTTACAATTGTTGCGCCATCGTTTGGGTGACAGACGCATAGGCTTCCGTCCAACGGGTGGTTATGAACTGTTTGAGATACAGCGTGATGAAGACACCTTTGAAACTTGCTGTGCGTATATGGAGGTCTTCAACCAAAAGATGCAAGCCATTAGCGGCATATCCTCTACGTGGCAAGTGGCTGATGATCGCATCGATGCTTTTGGTTTTAGGCGTGTGGCACATTTGATTCGTACCGAAGGAGAAGGATTGATAGATACGGGGGCAATGATGCATGCACTGATGGACTTAGCGCGGATGCGAGGTGCTAATTTGCTGTATGGTGTGGAGGTGGGAGCATGGGAGGAAAAAGATCGAGAAGTATGCGTCCACACGCAAGTGGGCTATACTTTTAGCGCCAAGCATGTATTGTGTACTGTCAATGGCTTTGCACGTAGGTTGTTGCCACAGCTGGACGTACAGCCTGCCCGCAACCAGGTGCTTATCACACAGCCCGTACCAGCTTTGCCTTTTGATGCTGCTTTTCACTATTGTAAGGGGTATGTGTACTTTCGAAATGTAGATGGCCGCATCTTGCTAGGCGGTGGGCGTCATTTGGATTTTGAGGAGGAATGTACTGATGAGCTAGGTACTACTCAGCGCATTCGCTCGTTTTTGCTCAGCATGTTGCGTGAAGTGGTGCTGCCCAATGGAATGGCCCAGCCAGCTTATTGGTGGAGTGGCATCATGGGGGTGGGCGCTTCCAAAAGTCCTATTGTGCGAAGCCTTAGCCCCCGCATGCATGTAGCGGTACGCCTGGGGGGAATGGGAGTAGCTATTGGGTCTTTGATAGGACAAGAGGCAGCAGTTATGGTGCATGAGGCACTTTGAGTGGGGACAATTGTTGTTGTGTCATTTGCCGTAAGGCATCAATCAAGCAGGTTTAGTGAGATGAACGATTTGCGCTATTGGATGCTCCTTATGGGCTTGTTGTGCAGTGGTGTGATATATGCTCAGCAGATTGCTGCTGACTCTGCGAGTGCTGAAGTCCAGATAGAGTGGTCAGATGAGTTTTTGTATCAAAAAGAAGGCTCCGACACCATCATGGTGCTTAGTGGTAATGTCGTATTGCGCCACGACAGTACGCGTATGTTGTGCGACTCCGCGCGATTGCGCAACGGACATGCCCTTAGTGCCTGGGGGCAGGTGCAAATCGAACATGGCGACAGTCTACTCATCTTTTCCGACTCACTGGAATATTCGGGTTTGATGCGGCAGGGCCACTTGTTTGGGCGCGTAGTGTTACAGCGAGGTGATCAAACGCTCTTTACAGATCGGCTCGACTATGACTTCCAGCGCAACTTAGCCTATTATGCCTCTAGGGCTTTGCTGACCAATGATTCGACTTATTTGCGTAGCGAGCGGGGGTATTACTACTTGGATGAAGATGCCATTTACTTCAAGGATAGTGTGAAAGTAGTAGGTGCTCAGTTTGAACTTCATGCGGATACACTTAAATTTTTGCCCAGTGCGCGTCGGGTTGAGTTTTTGGGGCCTACCTTGTTACGCGTAGATACTGTTTTGTTGTATTGCGAATCGGGTTGGTTTGATATCCAGAGTCGAAAGGGTGCTTTTACGGGTAGCCCGCAATATGTGCGCGGTGCACAGCAGGGTATAGCCGATTCAATTTTTTATCACGCTGCGCAAGGTCAGGTTGAGTTGGTGGGGCATGCCCGCATTAAAGAGCATGATCGATTAATCCGTGCGGACCACATCCAATACGAGGAGCAGACAAAGCTTTCAACGCTAAAGGGGCAAGTAGTTATTCTCGAACCTGGCCGCTCGATTCGCAGCGATACCGTAACGTTTTTTGGGCAAACACAAACTTATACCACTCGCGGGCATACGGTAGTGTGGAACGAGGGTCGACGCCTGGAAGCCTTGGCTATCGAGTACGTGGATGAGAGAGGCTTGGGCATAGCTAAAGGCGAGGTGATATGGCAAGATACGGCAGCCGGTTGGACTATCTTATGCGAAGAGGCGCAGTATAATCAGCACGCTGGTTTTTTTAAAGCTAGTGGGGGCACAAAGGGACGCCCACTGTTTATTGCTGTGTGGGAGAGTGATTCGCTTTTTCTGACAGCAGATACGCTCATGTCGTGGCAACCAACTGATAGTCTCAGCCAAGATAGTAATCGCTTTGTATCGGCTTGGTACGATGTACGTGTGTATAAATCGGACTTGCAAGCCCTCTGCGACAGCTTGTCCTATTTTAGCGGCGACTCGCTTTTTAGTTTTTATGGTCAGCCCATCTTGTGGGCAGATACCACACAGTTTACAGCTGATACGATGTGGATGCATATGACTGGTGAGGCGATCGATTGGATGGTGCTTAGGCCTAATGCTTTGATATTAAACACAAAAGACGAGCTATTCTTCAATCAGATATTTGGCCGGCAGATTAAGGCCTTCTTTACAGGGGAAGATTTGGCACGTCTGCATGTACAGGGCAATGCCACAGCTATTTACTACATGCTCGATGAAGAGGAGGCCTATATAGGTGTGAACAAGACAGTGTGTAGCGAGATGTGGCTTAACTTTGACCGTAATGAAGTAGAAGCTATTCGCTTTCTTGGAGCTCCAGAGATGGAAGTATTGCCGATGCAACAAGCTGATCACCAGTCGCTGAAACTGAGAGGTTTTCAATGGCACTATCACAGCAGGCCCCAATCGGTTGAAGATCTGTTTATTCCCAAAAACACGGAAAGATGAGGTGGTATTTTTGGGCCTTAGGTCTGAGCCTATGGATATCGGCCTTACCTGCTACGAATGTTCTTCCTGATACCATGTGGCAACGTGCTATTCGCTTATTGGATCAAGGTGCAGTGGGTGAGGCAGTGCATTTGCTCGACTCATTAGAGCGCCAGGGGTGGTGGTCGGCTGAGCTGTACTACAACTTGGGTACAGCTTATTTAATGCAGGATGATATAGGGCGGGCTGTGCTGTATTTGCGCAGGGCACAGCTATGGGCACCTTGGGACAAGCGGATAGTGCACAATCTCAATGTAGCACGTCAGCGTGTAGCTTATGAGCATCCGCCGCTGTCACCTTTTTTTCTTTTGCGTTGGTGGCAAGCGTGGGCCAACTGCTTTTCCTCAGATGTGTGGGCTGTGTGGTGCATTTTATGGGCATGGGGTAGTGTCGTTTTTGGTTGGTTGTGGTTTCGCAAAAGGCACAGATGGTGGGCACGCCTTGCAGTGTTTGCGCTTTTTTTAGTGGCAATATCCATTGCGTTGGGCGTTACTCGAGCAAGCCTAGAAAGAAATCATCCTCAGGTAGTGGTGCTTCAGGAAACGACGGCACGGAAAGGAGCTAGTGAAGATGCACCACCAGTAAGTACTTTGGCATCAGGTGTGGAGTTGCAGCGCATCGACCGCATTAGCGATTGGCTTAAAGTCGTGTTGCCAGATGGCCGTGAAGGCTGGGTGTGGGTTGGCGATGTAGAGTTTGTGAGTGTGTTGGATCTGCACCATTTGGAGTAGTGTGGGGAAAGGGATATTGGTTATACATAACAGGAGAGTGAAGGCATCTACTCTCCGTCAGTGGTATGATGAGTAGATGCCTCTTTGGATAGGTGTGGAATAAAAGCGAAAAGCGCAGTGCTACTGCCTCCCTCCTTTTAGTTTATCCTGAAGCTCGGCTAACGCCTCCCACTTGCCTTCAGCAGCTAGTGCAGCCTGTTGTGGCCAGGTAGTGGGGTCGTGTACTTTGTAACGGCTACCAGCAGCTTCGAGAATTTCACGGATTTTGTCTGCATCGGTAGCAGCTAGCTTAGCAAAAGTGTCAATACCCGCCTCTACGAGCAATGAAGCAATTTTAGGGCCTATGCCCTCAATTTTGCGCAGATCGTCAGCTGGCGACTCCTTTTGCGTCTTACTACTCGTTGTAGTTTGTTCTGGAGTTTTACGGGCTTTGGCCTGGCGTGCTACTGCTGCGGGGGCAGCTACTTCGGCTACTTCTTCCAAGGGCAATACGTGAATAAACGTGCGGTTTTTGCGGCCGCGCTTGAAGGTAACTACGCCTTCTATAGCTGCATGGATCGTGAAGTCTTTCCCCATGTAGACGTTTTTGCCCGGATGATATTTCGTGCCACGTTGGCGCACGATGATGTTGCCAGGGCGAGCCACTTGACCGCCAAACAGTTTCACACCCAATCGTTTGCTATGGGAATCGCGGCCATTATCTGTACTACCTACACCTTTCTTATGTGCCATGATAGAGAGTTTTCAAGTGAGCAATAATGTGATTAGGCCTGAATGGCAGTTACTTCGATTTGCGTGAATTGTTGGCGGTGGCCTTTTTTCACGCGATAGCCTTTGCGCCGTTTTTTCTTAAAGACGATGACTTTGTCGCCCTTCACGTGGTCCAGTACTTTGGCTTCTACTTTGGCATTGGCTACCGTAGGGGTGCCGATTTGTACTTTTCCGTCTTTATCGACGAGCAATACTTCGGAAAAGGTGAGCGTATCACCTTGCTGAGCTGCCAGCCGGTGGACGAAGAGCTTGTCGCCCTCCTTCACTTTAAATTGCTGACCGGCAATGGTAACAATCGCAAACATGGATAATTGTTTTGGGTGAAACCGAATTTTTTTAAAGGTGCGCAAAGATAGGTCCTTTAATCCATTTGACCAAGTTTACGGGCCTTGGGGCTTTGGTATAAAATAGCTTACAGGTAGTAGGTGCGTATGTGATATGTTGTCGAATAGGTGTGAAAAAACTTTGTTAAAACACTTGTAGGCAAACTAATCAGTTGCGTATCTTTAGGGCGTTGGCAAGCTTTCCCACCTTTTCGGTTGCGAATAGTTCTTTCCTACCCGGTTTTTGCCAACACCTTCTCGGAGCGTTTCTTTGTCGGTGACCTCTGGTTCAACAATCAGAGGTCATCATTTTTTTTACAGGGCATCTACTGTTTCCATAGCACGTTCAATCATTTTTCTGATTGCTCGGTAGGGGTCTGGGCTAAAGCTGCCCCCAGATCGATTGGCCAGAATAGTATTGCACGACAGTGGCCGGTGCCCCAACAGACGTGCCAGACCAAAAAGTGCAGCAGTCTCCATTTCGAAGTTAGTGATGCGCCAGTGCCCCCATCGCAGGGCACGTAGCTCGTCGAGGTGAGTAGGTTGTAGTACCGTAGGGAGGCGTAGCGACCGCCCCTGTGGGCCATAAAAGCCGGGGCTAGTCAAGGTGATGCCAAGGTGTTTAAAGTGCCTAGAAAAATGTGCTACGAGTGAAGGGGCTCCTTCTACTGCGTATACCGCCAGTTTGTTGTCTAGGGCCAGTTCGACGCGGTGGGCCAGTTCTTTGTGGTGTACTTTGCGGTAGTCGGGGTAAAAGAACAGAAGGTTGTCCAGGCCCACGCCCCACGCAGAGACTACTGTTTGGTCGACTTCGATATCGGGCTGTAGACTCCCAGAAGTGCCCAGCCTGATGATGATAAGGGAGGTGTGTTTGGGTTTTGGGATACGTGCCTGTAAGTCGATATTGACCAAGGCATCTAACTCATTAACGACGATGTCGATATTGTCTGGACCAATGCCCGTGCTCATTACACTGACGCGTTTGTTGCCCAATCGCCCCGTATGGGTGACAAACTCGCGCTTGGATTTTTTTATTTCTATTGCATCGAAGTGTTGAGATACCATCTCTACTCTTTGTGGGTCACCTACTGTAAAGATAATTTGACCGATTTCGTCAGGAAGGAGATTGAGATGGTAGATGCTGCCATCGGGGTTGAGGATCAGCTCGGAGTCGTGTAGGTATTGCATAGTGCTTCGTTTGAATATTGTTTTCTGATTTGGCAAAAGGTGAGTGGATGAGAGGAAGGTGGTAGGTATGGAGTGTTTTTAAGACCTTTGTTCGTCGGGCAAAGGAAACGCATCCGATTGAAAAGTAAAAAATATCAAGGGGCTTTGTTGGAAATTGGGTGCACCTTGTCCTTGATCTTAAGCCTAATGCCATCGTGTATGAAGAAAATCTACTATCTGGCCACCTGTAGCACTTGCAAGCGCATCATGAAAGAGTTGGCCGATGTACTGGAAGATGTAGAGCACCACGAAATTAAAGAGCGACCTATTGAGGTACGAGAGCTGGATGCACTGCGACAAAAAGTAGGTAGCTATGAGGCGTTGTTCTCGAAGAGAGCCCGTCAGTATCGGGCATTGGGATTGCACCAGCACGTGTTGTCTGAGCGTGATTATCGGCAGTTAATATTGGAAAACTACACCTTTTTAAAGCGGCCCGTAATTGTGGTGGGCGAAGAGGCGTTTGTGGGTAGTAGCAAAAAAAGTATTGCAGCTGCTAAAGAGGCACTGATGCAAAAGTAGTGTGGACTATGGGAGTGAGTAAGCAAGTAATTGAGCTGTACTTTAAACAGCTTCAAGATGATATTTGTGTGGAGCTGGAGGCATTGGATAGTGCGGGACGTTTTCGCGAAGATCTGTGGCAACGTCCAGGTGGTGGTGGCGGTCGTACCCGTATTCTTGAAGGGCAAGTAATCGAAAAGGGCGGGGTTAATTTCTCTGCTGTACATGGTGTGTTACCTCAACGCATTGCCCAGGTTTTGGGGGTTGCAGCAGTGCACTTTTTTGCTACCGGTGTATCTATTGTATTGCATCCCATCAATCCATATGTGCCCATCATTCATGCCAACGTGCGCTACTTTGAACTCGAAGAAGGGACGTGGTGGTTTGGTGGCGGAATTGATCTGACACCTCACTATGTAGAAGAAGAGGATGCGCGGTGGTTCCATCGGCAACTCAAAGCTGTGTGCGATCGCTTCGATGCAGGCTATTATACTCGATTTAAAGAGTGGGCAGATAATTATTTCTATTTACCCCATCGCCACGAGACGCGTGGTGTAGGAGGTATTTTCTTTGATCGGCTTGGTGCTGAGGCGGGCTTTGACAAAGCTGATCGTTTTGCTTTTGTGCGTGCAGTAGGTGAAGCTTTTTGCCCCATCTATGTACCACTTGCGCGTAAGCACAAAGACCGTCCATTTGCCGAACGGCAACGACAATGGCAAGCATTGAGGAGAGGGCGCTACGTGGAGTTCAACTTGGTGTACGACAAGGGCACGCGCTTTGGGCTGGATACTCAGGGGCGTACAGAATCTATTTTGATGAGCTTGCCTCCTCTAGCTCAATGGAAATACGACTATCATCCACCTGAGGATAGTGCTGAGGCACATACCTTGAAATGGCTGCAAAAGGGCATCGATTGGGTAACTTGAGCGCGCGATGTCAAAATATTTTTGAAAAAAGTAATTATATGTCTTATTGCTACGAATACCCTAGGCCAGCGCTTACAGTGGACTGTGTGATCTTTGGCCTCGATGCTGGCAGTGTACTCAAAGTATTGCTCATTCAACGCGCCAATGAGCCATATTTGGGCTATTGGGCTTTGCCGGGAGGTTTTGTAGGTATAGACGAAGACTTAGAGGCAGCGGCTTTGCGCGAGCTGGAAGAAGAGACGGGAGTACGCGATGTGTACATCGAGCAGTTCCACACTTTTGGCCGCCCAGATCGCGATCCTCGAGGACGCGTGGTGAGTGTGGCCCACTATGCTTTGGTCAATCTTGAAGATCATCCAGTGCATCCCAGCTCCGATGCGCGTTGTGTGCAGTGGTTTGAGATCGATCAATTGCCGCCTTTGGCCTTTGATCACGATGAAATCATGGTAGTAGCTATAGAATGCCTAAGGCAAAAAGTGCGACACGAGCCCGTCGTTTTTGAATTATTGCCTGCGGTGTTCACGCTTACTCAACTGCAACAGATCTATGAAAAGGTAATGGGGGTGCAAGAAGGCTTCAACAAACGCAATTTTAGGTCACGCATCTTGAAGACAGGGCTGCTCAAGGAGGTAGGCAAACAGGAGGGTGTGGCACATCGCCCCGCCAAGTTATATAGCTTTGATAAGGTTGCATGGGAGCGCATGCGCCGAAAAGATACATTGGGTGCCCTTCGCAAGGCGGTAGATTTTGATATTTAATGAAAAACACCTAACCGCATGATGCGCATTTTATACTATTTCAGTGTACTGCTGTTGTGGAGTGCCTGCCAGCCGGATGATACTTCGACAAATCAAGAGCAGTTGCCGCCACCTCAAGCGGATTATCCTATAGCCGAGCACAAGTGGGGCTATATCGATAGGCAGGGGCAAGTTGTTATTGATGCCCAATACGACGATTGCCGCGAGTTTGTCAATGGGCTGGCAGCAGTGCGCATTGGTGGTTATTGGGGCTACATCGATCGGGATGGACGAGAAGTGGCCTCACCAAAATATAAGGAGGCTTATAGCTTCTGCGAAGGGCTAGGGAGAGTCACAACTTATGAAGGGCACACCACCTACATAAATGCTCGAGGTAAGGAAGTCTTACCCTTGTTGCCGTTTACTGCAGACGATTTTCACGAGGGGCGCGCAAGGTTTAGCCAACAAGGACGATGGGGCTACATCGATCGGGAGGGTAAGCAGGTAATACCACCCCTGTACGATAAAGCAACCCATTTTCAGAATGGAGTAGCCGTAGTGCAACGCGGGGAGAAGTACGGCATGATTGATCTGAGCGGCCAAGAAGCCCTACCTTTCCAATTTGATAGGCTCTGGCCCTTTAGCGAAGGTAGAGCTCGTGCTAAAAAAGGTTCGCAGGTAGGCTATGTAGATGCCAAAGGCCAATGGACGATTGATGCGCGTTGGACGCAAGCAGGGGACTTTCACCAAGGCCTGGCACCTGTACAGCAGCAAGGACAATGGGGATTTATCGACACCCTCGGACAGGTAGTAAGTGCACCACAATGGGACTACGTGGCATGGGGCAATGCACATAGATGGATCGTGAGCCAAGCAGGAAAATTTGGCTTACTGGACGCGCAGGCGCAAATAGTGCTTGAGCCCAAATGGGATCAGATTGCACCCTTTTCTGAAGGCTTGGCACCTTACATGAACGATTTTTTATGGGGATACCTCGATACGATGGGGATTGCGGTGACGCCTCCACATTTTGGCTTGGCTTGGGCCTTCAAAGAGGGGTTGGCACGAGTAGCTTTTGCTGAAGGAATTGGCTTTATAAATAAAGACGGGGAACTCGTCATCGCTCCAAACTTTTTAGATGTGCGCGATTTTTCTGAAGGAAGAGCACGTGTGCAAGTGAAGTAAATACGCATGTTTGCCTTTCGGCAAATGGGATACAACTGTATTTGATGGCTCAACAAGTCGATATCCGGATAGCTCCCGGACTAATAAACGATCCAAGTGCACATCGGCGTGCTGTAGCGCGTCGTATCGGCGTGGCTGATGAAGAAATTGTGGATATGCGCTTGCGCAAGCGCTCTATCGATGCACGTGGCCGGGAACCCGTGTATGTGCTGCGCTATGACGTGTCGTTGGCTGAGCCATTTGAGCCAGAGGCCGTACACTTGCCCCTATTTCGAGATGTGTCGGATAGCGAACCCGTCCTCATTGTAGGAGCAGGGCCTGCGGGATATTTTGCCGCATTAGAACTATTGGCGTTGGGCCTCAAGCCCATTATATTGGAAAGAGGCAAAGATGTGCGTGCTCGACGACGCGATTTGCGGGCCATTCAGCAATTTGGTCAAGTTAATCCACACAGCAATTATTGCTTTGGCGAGGGAGGCGCAGGTACCTATTCAGATGGCAAGCTCTATACCCGTAGCCATAAGCGTGGCGACATTTACAAGGCACTTAAGTTGTTGGTAGCTCATGGAGCTCAGCCCGATATACTTATAGATGCACATCCACACATAGGCTCGAACAAGTTGCCTAAAGTAGTGGCCAACATTCGTCAGACAATTTTGGCGCATGGTGGAGAAATCCACTTTGAGCATTTCGTCACGGATTTGCTCATAGCCCAAGGGCGCATTCGAGGGGTACATGTAGAAGGGAAGGGCGTGTTTTGGGCCAAAGCAGTCATACTAGCTACAGGTCACTCCGCACGCGATATATACTACTTGCTCCACCAAAAGGGATTATTGCTCGAGCCTAAGCCTTTTGCTTTGGGCGTGCGCATTGAACATCCGCAAGCACTCATCGATGAGATACAGTACAAACACAGTCCGCGTCATCCCAACTTGCCAGCAGCCAGCTACAAGTTGGTGTGCCAGATAGCGCAAAAAGGCGTGTTTTCGTTCTGCATGTGCCCAGGTGGATTGGTAGTGCCAGCTGCTACAGCACCTGGCGAGATCGTAGTCAATGGCATGTCGATGTCGCGGCGCGATTCGGCCTATGCCAATAGTGGCACTGTGACTGCCCTAGATGCACGTGATTGGCAGGGCTGGGCCGATCGAGGTGTTTTTGCCGGGCTAGCTTTACAACAACACGTAGAGCAGCGCTGCTTTGCTGCAGGCGATGGCTCACAAAAGGCACCCGCTCAGCGGCTTCCAGACTTTGTAGCTGGACGGCTGTCGATCACTTTGCCGCCATCGTCCTATATTCCAGGGCTGTTTAGTGCGCCTGTACACGAGCTGTTGCCCGATTTTATCTATACCCGTTTGTGCAAAGCCGTACGCATCTTTGATAGAAAGATGAAAGGGTATTTGACTGCTGAAGCCAATGTGATTGCAACGGAAAGTCGCACTTCGGCTCCTGTGCGCATCCCTCGAGATCCGAAAAGTCGCATGCATCCACAGGTGTTAGGGCTCTTTCCTACCGGAGAAGGGGCAGGCTATGCAGGCGGTATCATATCAGCAGCAATGGATGGACAAAACACTGCGCATAGTGTAGCACAATGGATAGGCATTGCCCATGAAAATAGTGAATAGAGGTTGAATGTAACGGCCTTAGGACAATTGGTGTCTGTGGGGGAGTAAGTAGTGAATAAAAAAAAGTGAATCGATTAAAAATCAATGGTAACATGAAAGATACATTCGATTTTTTGGGTCGCGTTTTGTTGAGCTTCATTTTTTTGTATGAAGCCTATGATTCGATTTTTTACTACAAAGCTACCAAGTTGCAGATGGCCGCTTATGGCATTGCGCAAAGCCGTGATTTGTTGTTGGTGGGCGCTATTCTCACACTGCTGTTTGGGGGAATACTCCTCCTTATAGGTTATCGGGTGAGGTTAGGTGGCACACTAGTATTGCTGTATTGGCTGCCTGTGACTTTTATCGTGCATTCGTGGTGGAACGATCCAATAGATGTCCAGCGCTATGAAGCTATTATGTTTATGCGCAATTTAGCTATTGCTGGCGGCGTGCTACACGTGATGGCTCATGGCAGTGGGCGCTATAGTGTTCGACGCATTTTTGCTACTACAAAAGTGCCTCGATGAGCATTGAACAAGAATGAGGTGAAAAGGGGTTTTTTATCTTCACAAAAGTAGCGTCATAGTGGAAAACGGGAGAAAGCCTGCAATGTAATCTTGCCCCCTAAATAGAACAAAGTGCTTATGATCCGCCTGCTCATTATTGAAGACGAAGCTGACATTCGCAATCTACTGACGCGTATGCTCAAGCTCGAAGGGTTTGAGGTAGCCCAAGAAGCTACGGCGCAGCAGGGACTAGCACGCGTGCGTACTTTCGAGCCTCACGTAGTGCTCAGCGATGTGCGCTTGCCCGACGGCTATGGTGTCGAGCTGGTAGCTGAGATCAAGAAAATCTCTCCCGAAACGGAAGTCATCTTGCTTACGGCCTTTGGCAATATTGAAGATGGCGTGCGTGCCATCAAAAACGGCGCTTTCGACTACATTACAAAAGGTGACGACAACAATCGCATCATTCCCCTGATCCACAAAGCTGCAGACAAGGCTCTGTTGCAGTTTCGGGTACGAGAATTAGAAGCGCAGGCAGGCCAGCGCCATTCCTTTGCCGATATTGTGGGCCAGTCTGCTGCCCTCAAACAAGCTATTACATTGGCCCAGCGAGTAGCTGCTACTGAAGCCACCGTACTCCTTACAGGCGAGACAGGCACTGGCAAAGAAGTATTTGCGCAAGCCATCCACTATGAAAGCCCCAGGAGAGGAAAGCCCTTCGTAGCAATCAACTGCTCGGCTTTGGGGCGCGACTTGCTCGAAAGTGAACTGTTCGGCCATAAAGCAGGAGCTTTTACGGGTGCCACACGCGACAAAAAGGGCCTGTTTGAGGAAGCTTCTGGAGGTACGCTCTTTCTCGACGAGATTGGCGAAATGGATCTTGAGCTGCAGGCCAAGCTCTTGCGCGTGCTCGAAACGGGTACCTTTATCAAGGTAGGTGAGACAAAAGAAACAAAAGTAAATGTGCGGGTCATTGCCGCTACCAATCGCGATTTGGCGGCAGCTAGCCAATCGGGCACCTTTCGCGCAGATCTCTACTACCGGCTGTCGGTATTTCGCATTGAATTGCCTCCTCTGCGCCAACGCCCTGAGGATATCCCCTTGCTGGCCCAGCATTTTGTAGAGCAGATCGCATTGCGCATGCGACAACATCCACCTCAAATGCATCCCGACTTTGTAGAGCAACTCATGCGCATGGAGTGGAAGGGTAACGTGCGCGAATTGCGCAATGCTATTGAGCGCGCAGTGATCTTGGCCCCGCATGGCCAACTGACTCCAGATTTGCTTGCCTTGCCTGGAAGTAACACACAGCTACTAGCCGACTGGAGCCTCGCTCAGATGGAACGCGCTCACATCGTACGCGTGTTGCAGCACACTCATGGCAATAAAACCCGCGCTGCTCAGCTGCTTGGCATTGGCCTGACCACGCTTTATCGCAAAATAGAGGAATACGGCATTGCCCTTGTTGGCGAACGGAAAAAATAGTTGTTGCCTCAGGTCGATGAATGCTCGGGGTATAGCTCAGCCCCACAATACTTGCAAAACAATGCGTCGTCATCGTGCCCTTCACGCCCACAGGCAGGGCAAGCTTGGGTCTGCGTACTTGGAGTGGAATGCACCAGCTCAGCCGTGACAATACCCGTAGGTACCGCAATTACGGCATAGCCCAAAATCATGACAAAAGCAGAGAGAAACTGCCCCAACCCTGTGACAGGTGTAATGTCGCCATAACCCACTGTAGTCAGCGTGACAATGGCCCAATAGACGGCTTTGGGAATAGAGGAAAAATCGGGATTGACCCCCCCCTCGATCAGGTACATGATCGATCCCAGAATGGTGACCATCAATAAGACAAACAAAAAAAATACCGTAATCTTCTCCCGGCTGGCTTCCATCGCGCGTACGATCAGGCGCCCTTCGGCCAAGAAATGGGTAAGCTTGAAAATGCGAAATACGCGCAGAATGCGCAAGGCGCGAATTACCAGAAAGGATTCTGTACCAGGTATGAAAATACTCAAGTAAGTGGGCAATATGGCCAATAAGTCGATGATTCCGTAAAAGCTCATGGCATATTTACGTGGTTCTGTCACCGCATATAATCGCGCTGCATACTCGATTGTAAACAGACCAGTGAGCACCCATTCCGTTATGTTGAGCAATGTGCGGTGGTTTTCACTGAACGGCTCAACTGTTTCGAGCATTACCGCGATAATAGACAGTACAATGGCTATGAGCAGGCCCACATCAAACCATTTGCCTGCAGGCGTGTCGGCCTCGAAAATGATTTCGTGCAGTTTCTGTTGTAGTGGAGTGGGGCGTTTGTATCGAGATGAGGTAGCCATGTGATTTTTTGCGTTCAATTGATCACCTTTGCCCCTGCAAAGAAAACACAGACTTGCCAATCTATTAGGCTAGGTGCACGATATGGCCTTTCGGCAAATCGACATTTCACACAAAAGTATTGAAAACGAGTTTCTATGCGCGTGTTGGTAACTTGCCCACCCATGTTGGGCCTTATCTCTGAGTTTAGGCCTCTGTTCGAAGAGAAAGGTATCGAGCTTATCACGCCAAATGTAGTACAAACGCTTAGCGAGGATGTGCTCGAACAATTAGTGCCCACAGTTGATGGCTGGATCATTGGCGACGATCCTGCCACCGAGCGCGTCTTTCGGGCAGGTTGTGCTGGCCGCCTCAAAGCAGCGGTAAAGTGGGGCGTTGGCGTAGATAACGTGGACTTTGAGGCAGCGCGCACCTTGGGCATACAAGTGGCCCATACACCGCGCATGTTTGGTGCCGAAGTGGCCGACATAGCTATCCACTATCTCATAGGCCTGGCACGTCATACTTTTTGGATCGATAGAGCGGTGCGCAAGGGGCAGTGGCCGAAACCAGCTGGCATTTCGCTGCAGGGGAAACACGTGGCACTTATCGGTTTTGGCGATATAGGGCGTCATACTGCCCGCCGAGCTGTGGCTCATGAGATGACGTTGACCGTATACGATCCCTATGTCTGCTCTACTGCCCAGGCGCTATCGCAATACCACTTTGCCCAGTGGCCACAACAGCTCGAACAGGCCGACTTTGTCGTTGTCACTTGTGCGCTTACACCTCAGACCCATCACATGCTCGATCATTCGGCTTTCGCCAAAATGAAAGATGGCGTGCGCATCGTCAATGTATCTCGAGGACCCATCATATCGGAAAGTGCCCTGGTAGATGCGCTCAGCTCAGGTAAAGTTCATAGCGCCGCACTCGATGTATACGAACACGAGCCCTTACCAGCTGACTCACCCCTGCGCCAGTGCTCGCGCTGTATCTTTGGCACACACAATGCCTCCAATACCGTAGATGCGGTGCGCCGCGCTACACAACGGGCTGTAGCACTATTGTTCGATTTGCTCGGCGTGGCATAGTGCGGGCTCCTAATATAGGCAATGTCCAAAAGACGCTAAACCATGAAAACAGTGCTCATTACAGGAGTTTTAGGCGGTATTGGTGCCGCTATTGCTCGTCGTTTTCGACAAGGGCGCTATTACGTATACGGCTTGGATAAACGCGAAGACTATAAAAGCGATTGTCATCGGTTTATCCGCTTTGACCTACACGAATTTGTACGCAATGCCGAATACCGCATCCGCAAAACCACCGAGTTGGATGAGCTAGTGCCTAAGCTCAACGTGTTGATCAATAACGCAGCAGTACAACTGCTCGACCCGCTAGAAGATATCACTTTGGATGACTGGCACGAGACGCTCAACGTCAATCTCACAGCCCCTATGCTGCTGAGCAAACTATTCGTTCAGCGTCTTGAAGCCACTCATGGTGCTATTATCAATATCGGGAGTATTCATTACAGGCTGACTAAACCGCGTTTTGTAGCGTATGCTACTTCAAAAGGTGCTTTGGTCACGCTTACAAAAGCAATGGCTGTAGACCTGCAAGGGCGCGTGCGAGTCAACTGCATTAGCCCCGCTGCTGTCGAAACTGAAATGTTGCGCGATGGCTTTAAAGGTCAGCCTCATGCACTGGACACCTTGCGGCACATCCACCCTGTCCAACGCATCGGTACCCCAGACGATGTGGCTCGCTTGGCCTGGTTCCTGGCCGAAGAGCACACTGGATTTATCCATGGAGCCAATATTATGCTTGATGGAGGTATCAGCTCAGTACTCAAAGATCTCTAATACATTCACTATCGAAGTGCACACACTTAAACAGCTATTATGAGAAGACCACAAGGCGCATTGTACGGGGTGAACTTATTGGAAAAGAAAGGATGGGCGCAAAAATTGCGTGAAGGAAAAGACTACTTGTGGTGGCGCTGGCGCCAAGCACCGCGCTTGCGGCAATTTAAGGATAAGCACAAGGGCCAGGACTGCTTTATCATTGGCAATGGTCCTTCTCTCAATAAAATGGACCTGAGCCCCTTGGCACATTACCACACTTTTGGGCTCAATAAAATCTATCTGATCTTCGATCGGGTAGATCTGAATTTGAGCTATTTAGTAGCGACTAACCCTTTTGTCATTGAACAAAGCAAGGAGATATACCCTCAATTGCTTTTTCCCATTTTCTTATCCTGGACTGCATCACGCCATCTCTTTCCACCCAAAGAACATCTATATTATCTGCACACACTCAACATTTGGAGCTTCTATACGGATATTACCCAACCCATATGCGAAGGTAATACAGTAACTTATGTAGCCATGCAAATAGCCTATTTTATGGGTTTTAAACGCGTGTTTCTCATCGGTGTAGATCACAGTTTCAAACAAAAGGGAAGTGCGCACGAAATACAGATATATGAAGGCGCCGATGAAAATCACTTTCATCCCGATTACTTCAAAGGACAACCCTGGCAACTGGCTGACGTATATGGCTCAGAAGTGTCTTATCATTTGGCCAATTACCACTATCTGCGCGATGGGCGACAAATTTTTGATGCCACAGTTGAAGGCCAATTAGAGGTGTTTCCCAAAATTGCATATGAAGAAGCTTTGACAATGGCTCGGCCAAAAAAACATAGATGAGTAATGTCACGAAAATGAATGAAATTTTGGGAATTCCTCTTACCTTTAAGCACACTAAGCTTTTACATAACAATCCCTTGAACGATGAATCCAGCTTTACCTCAATACCGAGCGATCTTGGTGGAAGATGAGCTGCGCACTCGGCACATGCTTGAGGAAATGATTGAGCAAAAAGTGCACGTAGCTGACGTTGAACTGCTTGCCTCGTGCAGCTCTGTACAAGAAGCCATCACTTGCTTGCACACACTCAGACACCCCCCCGATATTGCCTTTTTAGATATCGACTTGCCTGATGGCCCTGTGTTTGACTTGCTAGAGGCTGTAAGCCCAATACAGTTTGAAATTATCTTCATTACAGCTTACGACGAGTTTGCACGCAAGGCTTGTAACTATGCTTCTATTGCTTACTTAAACAAGCCCATTTCCGAAGAAATGCTCAATAAGGCAATAGAGCGAGCTGCCACCTATAAAGGGCGCCATATTGGGCCTCGTGTGGAACAAGTGATACACTATACTACTCGTGATAGAAGTACCTTAGACAAGATCACTTTTAGCACGCAAAACGAGATCTATGTGGTGCCTATCGATGAAGTGGTGCGCATGGTCGCTTCGGGCAATTACACAGAAGTAATATTGAAAAATGGCAAAGATGCCTATCGGACCATTACACTGTCCCATACTATTGGTACCTATGAAGATATGTTATCACCCCATGGTTTCTTCCGTACACATCGGGCGCATTTGATTAACCTCAACTATGTATACAAGATGGTTCGTGCTGATTCCACACTCCTAATGCGCGATGGAGCAGAAATACCCGTGGCGAGGCGTCGTCGCAACGACTTGCTCAATCTATTGGCCAGCTTTAGTAGGAATGGCACAAACTGACAAATTATGTGATCGACTCATAATCAGTAAAAATATGTTTGTAAAGGCTGGACTTTTCGGCTTGAAATTTGCGACATTTGCCCTAAACCAATATCCCGTGAGGCACTATTTGAACATTTGAAAAAGGTAATACTATGGGAAGCAAGCGGAATAAATCTAGAGGGCTGGATCACCTAAGGCAGCTGCAGGGCAAGGAGATATCACGCAGAGATCAAGCCAATACCCATGGGGGGAAAGAAAGAAGGCATCAGATCTTCCTTGAGCGCATCAAAAATGCATGCGGTGGTATCATCAAGCAGTGAATGTCAGTGTTGGTTAGAGATAAACGAGGCTACAAGTGCAGCTTGTAGCCTCATTTGTTTTATGTCGAATTGCCATATTTGCAACTTACTACCACAGTGATTTACCCAGCGGACTGACTTTTCGGCAATTGTTCAACTCATGGCCAAAAAGCAATCACAACTTCCACACAGCGAATATGAGCAATTAGCATTCCATCCCTACAATGTCATTTTGGTACTGTTGATGAGTGCTATGGGAATGCTGTTTTTAGGTGTAGTGGGTGCCTGGATATATAATCGCTTTAATGCTGAGCTGCCAGCAGTGCGTATTCCATGGCTTTTTTATCCCAACACTTTGTTGCTCTTGGGGGCGAGTTGGAGTATGGAGCGAGTACAGCGTGCTTATGAACGCGATGAAGTACAAGTATTATTGAAATACCTGGTATATACGTTAGTGTTGTCCGTGCTTTTCCTGCTTTCGCAACTGGTAGCTTGGTATGTACTCTTTTTGCAAAACCTGGGGCCTAGTGCCAACAACTCAATGGGCTATTTGTACGCCTTGTCAGGCTTGCACTTTTTGCATGTCGTATTGGGGCTGCCTTTTTTGGGCGTGTTCTGGTATCAAACCCACAAAAGATTAGCCCATGAAGCAGGGCCACTTATCTTTTTTTCGGATGCAGAACAACGCTTGCGCTTGCGTCTATTGCGTATGTATTGGCATTTTATTGATGGGCTTTGGGTGTTTTTGCTTTTAGTGTTGATGATCAATGCGATAATTGGTTGAACTGTATAGGCCTACATCTGATTGCTTATTCGTTTTTCCTTCATTTGCATTTGTATCTTTGTGGCCGCGTCCTATAGGGTGCATTTTGTCATTCTCTATCACATGCAACTGTTATGAGCCAGGTGCAAACGGAAGTTTCGGTCGATATAGCGCTCAAGTTGGGGCTCACAGAAGAGGAGTTTGAAATGGTGAAGTGCAAGCTTGGGCGCATGCCCAACTTCACCGAATTGAGCATCTTTTCTGTGATGTGGTCGGAGCACTGCTCGTATAAAAACTCTATATTTTGGTTGAAAACGCTGCCACGTGAAGGTAAGCACCTGTTGGTGAGCGCTGGCGAGGAAAATGCAGGCTTAGTCGATATTGGCCAAGGGCTGGCTTGTGCCTTCAAGATCGAGTCGCATAACCATCCTTCCGCCATAGAGCCCTATCAAGGGGCAGCTACGGGTGTAGGGGGCATTCATAGAGATATCTTTACTATGGGTGCACGGCCTATTGCTGCGCTTAACTCTTTGCGCTTTGGCGATCCACAGCGCCCCCATATGCGACATTTGATCAAGGGCGTAGTGAAAGGCATAGGCGACTATGGCAATTGCTTTGGGGTGCCTACAGTCGGTGGGGAAGTATATTTTGATCCCTGTTACAATCAAAATATCTTGGTCAATGCCATGTCTGTTGGTATAGTCGAGGTGGGCAAAACCGTACCAGCTCGTGCAGATGGCCCAGGCAATCCCGTATTTATTGTAGGAGCGCGCACAGGGCGCGACGGCATTCACGGTGCCACCTTTGCTTCAGCTGACCTCACGGAAGATTCAGCTAAAGACTTACCCTCTGTACAGGTAGGAGATCCCTTTCAGGAAAAACTCTTGCTCGAAGCATCGCTTGAAGCTATTGGTACGGGAGCCATTGTTGGCATGCAAGACATGGGGGCAGCTGGCATCACTTGTTCCACTTCAGAGATGAGTGCCAAAAGTGGTACGGGTATGCGCATTTACCTTGATAAGGTGCCTACCCGAGAACCCGACATGAAGCCTTTTGAAATCCTGCTCTCAGAAAGCCAAGAGCGCATGTTGGTTGTGGCTCAGCGTGGCCAAGAAGAGGCGCTCATGCGCGTGTTTGAAAAATGGGACTTAGAATGTGCAGAAATTGGCGAGGTGACAGATACGGGCCGCCTCGAATATTACATGCATGGCGAATTGGTTGCTGACGTGCCGGCACACGAGTTGGTGCTGGGCGGTGGAGCGCCCGTATACCAGCGCGAATACACCAAGCCTGAGTACTTCCGAAAAATCAGCAAGTTTAATCCACACAAGATCGATGTGCCCACTGACTTCAAAGAAGTTGCGTGGAAGTTGTTCCATTCGCCCAACATCGTGTCGAAGCGCTGGGTGTACGAACAGTACGACTCCATGGTGCGTATCAATACATTGACCACCAACAAACCCTCAGATGCAGCAGTAGTCCGCATTAAGGGGACGGATAAGGCTTTGGTCATGACCACAGATTGCAATAGCAACTATGTATTTGCTGATCCCTATAAAGGTACTATGATCGCTGTGGCTGAGGCTGCTCGCAACATCGTATGCTCAGGAGGCAAACCCCTGGCAGTGACCAACTGCCTCAATTTTGGTAATCCTTATAATCCGGAAGTATACTGGCAATTTGTATTTGCCATAAAGGGTATGGGAGATGCGTGTAAGCAGTTCCAAACCCCTGTGACGGGGGGGAATGTGAGTTTTTACAATCAGACAGTAGGTAAAGATGGCGTGGAGCCAGTACATCCAACTCCGACTATAGGTATGGTTGGTTTATTAGAAGAGATAAAGTGGCACATGACGCTGGACTTCAAAAAGCCTAATGACTCCATCTTTTTGTTGGGCAATGTAACTAATGATATTGCTTGCTCAGAATACTTGCGTCTCATTCATGGGGTGCACTTTAGCCCGGCGCCTCAGTTCAATCTATTAGAGGAGTACGAACTTCAGCAATTGGTGAATAAACTCATCCGCAAAGGCCTAATTCAGTCGGCTCATGACGTCTCAGAAGGTGGGCTATTTGTGAGCTTGATGGAGAGCGCAATGATCCGTAGCTTGGGCTTTGATATTGAAACGGTGGAGGCCTTTAGAAAGGATGCCTTTCTTTTTGGCGAAAGCCAAGGTAGGGTAGTTGTCAGTGTGAATCCTGAAGTGGAAGATACCTTGTTGGCTTTTCTGTCGCGTGAGCATGTTTCATTTGTGCGCTTAGGTGAAGTGACTACTGGCCAGCTGATCGTTGATGGTGAGGACTTTGGGCATGTGTCGGCTTGGAAACAGGTATATGAACACCATCTAAATGAAGTGTTGAATTGATAAAAACAATTGAAAATAGCAGCTAAAAATTTGCCATGTTAGTTATGAAAAAAGTGTTTGTTTGGGTTGGTACGGCCTTGTGGATATTTCTATCCTTGGCGGCATGCCAACAAGACTCAGTTCCACGTGGAGGCTTGATTATAGAAGGTGATATTGCCAATGCGCCCAATTTGAGTGTGCACCTGGATCGCACTACGATGGTCCGTAGTAGCCAGATACTCGCTTTAGAGCGTACCGAAACAGATGCCAATGGACATTTTGTCTTTAAGCTGGACAAACACCCAGGGAAAGGCATTTACCGCTTGCGCATCGGTGCCAAACAAATCGTACTCATTCTGAATGGGAACGAAGATAAAGTGCGCATTGAGGGCGACCTCACTACCCTGCAAGATTTTGACTACTCAGTGTCCGGTTCGGAAGACACTCAGAAGCTTTTGGAAATGGTAAAAGGCCTTATGGCGGGGCAGGTAACCTCTGATGATATTCGCCAAATTGGGGATACTTGGCCTAATCCTTTATTGGGGATGTATTTGGCGGTGCAAGCGCTTGGCAATGATACTCGTTTTATGGATGTGTACAAGGCCATCGGCCAGCGTCTGGAAAAAGAGATGCCCGGGAGTGAATACACGCAGCTTTATACGCAATATATTGCTTCTTTGGAGCAACAAGCGCTACAACGGCAGGCCGCTGAAAAGATCAAAATAGGATCACCTGCACCGGATATTGCCCTTCCCAGCCCTAATGGCACAGTATATCGCCTTTCGGATTTGCGTGGCAAAGTAGTATTGCTCGATTTCTGGGCCAGCTGGTGTGGTCCTTGTCGTCGTGAGAACCCCAACGTGGTGCAGGTGTACAAAAAGTACAAAGACAAAGGCTTTACCGTATTTAGCGTCTCGCTTGATGGTGTGGATAGCCGTACAGCCGCGCGTTTGGGAAACCCTGAAAAGGTAGAGAACTTCAGAGCGCGCGCCAAAGAGCGCTGGATAAAAGCCATTGAAGACGATGGTTTAGAGTGGCCCTATCACGTGAGCGATTTGAAAAAATGGGAGTCTTCAGCTGCAGCGTTGTATGGTGTGCGTTCCATTCCCAAGTCGTTTCTCATCGATCGCGAAGGACGCATTGTCGCTATTGGGCTGCGTGGTGCTGCTGCCATAGAGCGCGAGCTGCTCAAACACCTGTAAGGGATAAAGGGATAAAGAGAAAGCGTGAATAGCGATGCAACGGTGAATTGTGTGGAAGCTAGCCATTGCCATTAGGGTGCTGTGCCATATGGAGCGTGGCACCCTAATCATTTATTAAGACACCTTTACAAAAGGCATCTTAGGAGGCGGCAGGCAGAATTAGGATGAAAGTACTGCCTTGGCCAGGCGTGCTGTGGACTTCAATTCTTCCATTTTGTCCTTCTGCAAATTCTTTCGATATGGCTAAACCAAGGCCTGTGCCCTTGGTTTGGTCGCCAGCGCGTCGTTCGTAACGGCCGAAGAGGCGTGGCAACTCTTCGGCAGCAATGCCAGGACCTTGATCAATGACGGCGAAGGCTATTTCCTGGAGCTTAGGAGCATAGACTTTTACTCGGATGGTACTTTTTTCAGGCGCATATCGGATGGCGTTGGTGAGCAGATTGGTCAGTATCGCAATGGTTTTTTTTGCGTCGGCCTGTACCATAGGAATGGCCTCGGCACAGTCGAGCAGCACTTGCAAGCGTTTGTCGTGTGCAAATGTGGCGATTTGGTTGATCGCTTGTTGAGCCAATCTGCAGGGGGCAGCTGTTTCAATTTCATAGATCAATTTGCCCGTTTCAATGCGCGAGATATCCAACACTTCGTTGATCATTTGGAGTAGCCGCGTAGCATTTTGGCCGATTGTTTGGAGCAACTCTTCTTGCTCGTGGTTCAGCTGGCCAACGCGCGGGTCTTGCAACAGCCGCAATGACATGCCAATAGCAGAAATAGGCGTTTTGAGCTCGTGAGAGAGTGTGGCCATGAATCTGGTTTTTGCCAAGTCTTGTTGCTTGAGCTCAGTGACGTTTTTTAGTACGAGGATGTAGCCAATGGGTGGCTTAGATGCATCGTTTTCACTGTGTACTACTAGTATGTCTTTGGTGTAAAATAGTTCTTGATGTGAGTGGTCGATGGCAATAGTGGGAAAGGTGGTGTGTTCTGTAATAGGACCTTGGAGCAGCTCGTGAAATATCCTTTCGGATAAAGGGAACTGCTCCTTGAGCTGACGCGGGTGGGCCCCTTCGAGCTGTTGGCTCGACTCGGCTCCCAATAGATGACGGGCTGCCTTGTTGGCAAACAGGATAGTGCCGTCATTGTCCAAGCCGAAGATGGCATCGCGTGTTTCGTTGATGAGCGTCTCTATACGTCTTTTCTCAGCTAAGAGTTGCTCGTAGTTGAGTTTTTCGTAGTGTTCTAAGCGAGCTGCCATTTCGTTGAAGGCTCTGGCTAACATGCCAAACTCGTCGTGCTGAGGCAGGTCGAGGCGCTCGCTATAGTTTTTGGCGGCTACTTGCTTGATGCCGTGATGCAACTCGGCAATTGGCCGCGTGATGTAGAGCGGAAAATAGTACATGGCCAGTAGTGCAAAGATGAAGAACACAATGCCGAGCATGATCATGAAAAGCGACACTTGATCGGCAGTGCGTTTCACCTCTGTAGATTTGTGCTTGATTTCTACCTCGTGTAATCGATATACCGACTCGAGCAAGCTCTGCAAGTTGAGTAGTTGAATGTACACTTGAGGGCTTAACTCACGGGTGTTCTGCAACTGCTTGAGGTTGGCTTTGAGCATTTCATAGCCCGAAGTTACTTGATCGAGCAACTCAAACTGAGAAGGCTCGTCGATGTGGCTTTTGAGCAACTCCAGGTATCGCTCAAAGCGATCGAAGGCCTTGCGCAGGTTGACGCGCCTAAACGAAGACGTACTTTGCTGCAAAGCGATGACCTGTACCATTTCCGTAAGTGCCATCGACATTTCTCTGGTATAGGCCATCGATTGGTAGTTTTCCTCCATCATCTGCACGGCATGCTCCGAGATGCTGTGCAATGCCCAAGAACCTACACCACCTAATAAAGCGATGGCGCCAAAAAGTAACAATAGCGCTACGCGGATTTTAGTCTTTACGTAAGTTAATGGCGCCCCAAACTCTTCCCACACATCCTGAAATACTTGAGTTAAGAAGCTCAAGCCTTGCTTTAAGTGGCGATCGATTGCAGCAGCGATTTCGTCCCATTGTGTCCTGCGTGTCATACTCGTCTTGTGTTCGGCCTATAACTCAAAGAAAAAAGTTTCTGCCGATAGTGCCGACAGAAACTTACTGAAGGTATTGTGTCGTGTGCTATTGTGTATGACCATGTGAGTAGCTAATGAGCTAATTACTCACTACATTGCATTTCTGGAAAACGTTTTAGTATGGCTTCGCGTAGCTTTTGTCGTGCAGTGAATATGCGGCTTTTTACTGTACCAATGGGAATATCGAGCTGTGCAGCGATTTCTTCATATTTGAATCCTTTGTAGTACATCATGAAGGGAACACTATAGGTGGAGCCAATTTCATCGATGATCTGATCGAGTTCGGCCATCATGATGCGACTGTGGGCCTCGTTTTCGGTAGCGTGACGCTCGTTGATGAAAATGTGGCTATCAGATGGTTCAGCACTGGTAGCGCGATTGCGCTTCTTGCGGTACATATTGATAAAGGTATTGCGCATGATGGTAGTTGCCCAAGCTTTGAAATTGGTACCTACTTCAAATTTGTCTTTGTGAAACCACGCTCGCATGGCTGTT
This sequence comes from Saprospiraceae bacterium, assembly GCA_026982695.1. Lineage (GTDB taxonomy): Bacteria > Bacteroidota > Bacteroidia > Chitinophagales > Saprospiraceae > WFYJ01. The sequence continues at coordinate 129,753 of JALSGS010000053.1, read as the reverse complement.
TCTTGCAATAGATCACGGGCGTCCTCCACATTTTTGGTCATGCGCAGTGCAAAGGGCAAAAGTTGGTGTTCCATTTCTGTGAAGTACCGATTGAATTCAAGTGCGGTCATGGTTCCCGTTTTTGATTGATGATTGTTTGTTTTCGCCTCGCCGTTCGGCAAGTGTAATGAGCCATGCAGCCAGAGTCAGTAGAATAAAAAGCCCCACGAATAACCACACTTGCCACATCTTTTGCTTATTTGCCTATCCTTATGGCTAAAGCTGTACCGAGTATGCCAATATGTCTCAGTGTTTTTTGTATGTTTTTGAAAATGAGTGTATTAAAATATTTCTCGACGCTGATTATCGGGTGTAAGGAAGGGGTTACCTTTTCAAAATGAAAAGGTGGCATTTTCAAAGTGAAAGGGTAGGGTACTTGCCAAGGAGGTCAGCCCAGAGGATATTCGGCCACTATTTCCCAATGGCGGCCATTGTGTTTGAGTAGACTGAGATGTGAGGCCGTATAATGCCTTTGGTAGCGCCTTTCGGCAAATGTTTGCCATACTTTCGGGAAGAGGTCGCGGGTCAAATCGCGATGGGCAATAGTCATGTGGGGCCGAAAGGGATGGTGGCTGGGGCAGTGTAGCCCAATAGTGTGATCCAAGTGAGCGCACAAATCGTAGTGGAGGCGAGCCAACGCGGCGTTGTGGCGTATGTGCACAAAGATGACTCTCTGGCCGAAACGACCGAAATCTTCAAGTACGACGTGGAAACCATGATTGTGCTTGGCAAATTGAAAGAGCACATTTTTCAATTGCTCTTCTTTGGCTTCGGGCCAACGAAAAGGTGGTACTAAGGTGATGTGAGGTGGCGATTTGAGTGCGTGTTTAGGCCCCCAGCGCGTGGCAATCTCTTTTTTCATGGCACTTACTTCTTGCCGAATCATGTAGGGGGGCAAGGTCGCTACGAAATAGAGTGGCTTGCGCATTGATCGTTTCCCATCCATGTGTGCAAAGAAAATATTTCGCTATAAACAAAAAAACCTGGGCATTATGCCCAGGCCAAAATTGGATGTGTATGAAACTATCAATGGTTGTGATTGCCAATAAACGATGCATCTTTCTCATTTATTCCACAATTTCAACTGCTTTTTGTTTTCTTATTTTCGGAAAAATGAAATTTTTTTCTAGCTGATTAATGGAGTGTTGTAAAAAATCCATCAAAAACTCCTTTTCAGACTCGGGTAAGTATCGTTGAGCGGCAACAAGGGCAAGGAGTTTTTCCCTTTTAGCCAGCAAATAGCTCGCCATTTGGCTCTTGTATATATCCTGAAGTTTCAATTGAGAGAGGATTGCATCCGTCGTACCATGAGGAGGATTGCGGTAGGGGGCATGAACTAAGTCCGAAAAGTCAAAATCATAGGGAACGGGAACATAGCAACCACACGCTTCGCTGTAGAAAAACGCAATGTTGCGCCCCATATTCAGATCCCAGTCGTAATTTCCAATCAGCAATTGAAAGAGTACCATTAGGTGTAGCTGTTGTGGGTCAATTTGCTCCAGATCAATGCCAAAGGGTGTGTCCACTTTGGTGCTGTGCAAGCGAGCAGCCAACTCATCTTTGTCTTCGATGAGAAACCCGTAGCGTTTGGTTTTTTTGTCGCCATTACCCGTGTCGATGTACGTGATGCGCAATAGCTGGACGCGGAAGCTTTTCGGTGTAAGTGCTTGATACAGCTTGTAGGCCATGTACTCGCGCAATACTAGGGTGTTGCCCATAAATGGGCTAAAGAGGCAATGCGTCACGAGTTTGAAGTCGTTAAACTGGGGCTGAAGGCCCAAAGAAGCCAATTGTGCTTTGGGAATTTTGATTTTGATGGGGGGGAAGTCGCAATTCATGCGTCTAAATCGACCGCGCAACCTGATCTTGGCTTGGATGGGGTGCTCCCAGCGACGGCCTTCAAATTTGAGGATAGCGGGTAGCCAATCACTTTGCTGAGTATCTTGCATCAGTTGGGTGAAGTTGGCACGGATCGACACTTTCCATCTTTGCGCCTTTTGTAGCTCTTCCATGAGGCTGGGCAAGGGCTGGGCACTTCCTGCTGGGGTCCACCACCCCAAGAAAAAGGCAATTAGAATGTGATAAAGGGTCGGTGTTTTCATGCTGTTTTTACTTTCAATGGCAAAATTGAACTCTTTGTCTATTAGTGGAACACATTTGTTGGATGAAAGGTGGCAATTTTCCGCCGAAAAGAAGGGGCTGAGTATTAGCCTATGTGGACTAAAAAACAGCTGCCAAATTCAACACGTAGCTATAGCAACTGTTTTGAAGCATATGAAGTGTTTTTTGAAGCTGCACGTTTGTTGGAATCGCTTTGCAGTTTGGTGTGCCTTACTGATAGTGGGGTTATCGTGCTACCAAGCTGCTTCTCGCCCTATGGGGCCATGGCGCGATTCGCCGCGAAACGTAATTCTCATCATTGGTGATGGTATGGGGTTGGCGCAGCTGAGTGCTGCAGCCTATAGCCAAAAGCGGTCCATGCATTGGGAATCCATGCCAGTAGTGGGATTTATAAAAACTCATGCCGCTGACAACCTCATTACCGATTCGGCTGCAGGCGCGACAGCCTTTGCCTGTGGTTGCAAAACCTACAACAATGCCATAGGTATGGATAGCTTGGGTCGAGCCTGTACCAATTTGTTTGAGCTGCTGGAGCAGCGGGGCAGTTGTACAGGAGTAATCGCTACGGCGGCGCTGACCCATGCCACACCAGCAGCTTTTCTGGCACACCAGCCTCATCGCACGCGCTATTATGCCATAGCCAAAGACATCGTGCATTCAGGTGTGGACTTTCTGGTGGGTGGTGGCTTGCAGTATTTTACTGAGCGAGAAGATGGGCAGAACCTCAAAGACAGCTTGCGCCATCAAGGCGTCAAGGTATGCACCTACGAAGATGGCGGGCTTTCCTGGGCACTTATGCGTAAGGCACACAGGTTTGCATGGTTTGCTGCTCGCAATCATCCGTCTGCTGCTGAGCTAGGACGCAGTTATTTGGCATCAGCCGTCAGTTTGGGTGCTCGGTTTTTGGCGCGTTGTGCAGGCGATAGGGGTTTTATGCTAATGGTTGAGGGCTCGCAAATCGATTGGGGAGGACATGCCAATGACTTGCATTTTATCCTTCGGGAAATACAAGATTTAGATCGCGCAATTGGGGCCGCTTTGGCTTTTGCCCAAGCCGATGGGCATACTTTAGTCATCGTTACAGCAGATCACGAAACGGGAGGCATGTCGATACCACCTCCTTCGCGCAAACGCCGCATTGCAGAAGCCTTTTCCACCAACAGCCATACTGCCACGATGGTACCTGTATTTGCCTATGGGCCCGGTGCCGAGCAGTTTGGTGGCATTTATGACAATACAGCACTGCAGCACAAAATTGCCCATTTACTGGGCTTGTGATCCTCTGCAAACAGCTGGCGCAAAAGTGTGCCATGACTCGATAAGTTGCTGTTGAGGCCTTATCTTCACCGCGCCATAAGGGCCAGATTCTTCAATCCGAAAAACTTTATTTGCATGATCAGCATCGAACAGCTGGACAACTTGACAATGATACGGGACAGTGCGCGTGATTTTGCCGAGAAATACATTCGACCTCACGTAATGGAGTGGGACGAAAGTCAGCACTTCCCCATCGATCTTTTTCATCAGATGGGTGCCTATGGATTTATGGGCGTATTGGTGCCTGAGGTATACGGTGGTGCCGGCTTGGGCTATCAAGAGTATATTACCATTATAGAAGAAATAGCTAAAGTGTGTGGCTCCATAGGCCTTTCAGTGGCTGCACACAATTCGCTTTGTACCAACCACATCCTGCAATTTGGTACAGAGGCACAAAAACAACGTTATTTGCCCAAACTGGCCAGTGGTGAGTGGATAGGTGCTTGGGGCCTGACCGAACCCAACACGGGCAGTGATGCGGCGCGTATGAAGTGCGTGGCCGTAGCAGATGGTGACGAGTACGTACTCAACGGCACGAAAAACTTTATCACGCACGGCAAATCGGGCCATGTAGCAGTAGTTATTGCGCGCACAGGCGAGCTGCTCGACAAACACGGCATGACGGCTTTTATCGTCGAGCGGGGTACACCTGGGTTTACTGCTGGAAAAAAGGAAAATAAACTGGGTATGCGTGCTTCCGAGACAGCAGAGATGATCTTCGACGATTGCCGCATCCCCAAAAATCAGGTACTGGGCCAGGCAGGTGAAGGCTTTATCCAAGCCATGAAGATTCTGGATGGTGGGCGCATCTCCATCGCTGCTTTGGCTTTGGGCATTGCTAAAGGCGCTTATGAAGCCTCGGTGGCTTACGCCAAAGAGCGCCACCAGTTTGGCCAGCCTATTGCCAATTTTCAAGCAATTTCGTTCAAGTTGGCCGATATGGCTACTAAAATTCAGGCTGCTGAATTGCTCACGCGCAAAGCCGGCGCCAAGAAAGATGCCGGCCAACGCACTACGACGATTTCTGCCATGGCCAAACTCTACGCCTCGGAAATTGCCGTGCAAGTAGCCAATGAGGCCGTGCAAATCTTTGGTGGCTATGGCTACACGAAAGACTTTCCCGTCGAAAAGCACTATCGGGATGCCAAACTCTGCACCATAGGTGAAGGCACTTCCGAGATTCAGAAACTCGTGATTTCCCGTCAGATATTGCGCGGCGAGCAGGCGTGAAGCCGATGGAGATCCGCGTATAAAAAAGTAAAACATGTGGATGCTCCCAAAAGCGAAATTATTGGTCGCTATTTTTTTGGCAAGCTGCAAAAGTGGGTTGCAGCAAGCCATTTGCCTTCAGAGGCCCGAGTGCGTTGGTTGGGCACGCTGTTACACCAGTTTTTCCAGACCATTACAGAAGATAGTGGCCTACATTTCTATACGCTTTTTTCTCGTGTAGCCTTTGCTTTTCAGCTAATACCTGTAAATGATGCAGTAGAAAGAGCCGTTCACCAATTTCGTCGCAAATACGATCGGTGGTTGCACTCGCCCACTATCCAATGGCGTGAGCGCGAGTTGTTAATAGGTGCCCGAGCGCTAAGTGAAGCCGTAGCTCAAATGACGGGCCTGACAGTGCCCGAGACATTGTGCAGTGCACTGCCTTCGTTACCATCCTTGCCTCGAGAACTACCCGAGCAGCAGCAGCTGGATCAGCTGCGCGTAGTACTTTTGGACCATGGCAGTCAAGATTCTTTGTTAGCTGAAGATGAAACCGGTAGGCGCTACACGCTCAAGCCACATCACAAAACAGAAGACTATTTCGCACAAACAGTACGCCTCATCAGCCGAGATTTTGGCTTTCCCGTTGTAGCCACCCTATTGAATGTGCAGGTAATACGGCGGGATGAGGCTATCGTATGGCTTATCGTGCTTGAGCCTGATTGGCTGATCGATGTAACTGCAATAGCCAATTGTTTTCAAACAAGTGGAGCCATTCCTGAGCTGTACTTGCTACAGCGTTTTTTGCCGTGGTCGGCCTCCCCGCACTTGCTATTAGGGCATGCTGTCAATTACTTGTTCGATCAACTATTTGCCCAAACAAATCTCACCTGGAGTCGCCCATTACTACGCGAGTTATTTAAGTTAAACCCATTTGCCTTCGCAAAAATGGACGATAGAGCTGTCAGACAGCTGCTGCAAAAACTAAGAGGCCATTTTGCTACGCTCAAAGCAGTACTTTGCCAATTGCCCAAAGCACCACACCATATTGACTTGGCCAATGTGCATATAGAGCCCACCTTTTACTCAAGCAAATACGGTCTGCAGGGGCGCTTGGACTTGTTGCATCGTGCCTCAGATGGCACCTCTTCTTTAGTAGAGCTAAAAAGCGGCAAGATTTTTAATGCCAATGCCTATGGCATCAATAGCAATCACTACGTACAAACTTTATTATACGACTTGCTGATGGAGTCTGCCTTCGGCGGGCAGACACAGCGACGCAACTATCTGCTCTATTCTCAGACCAACGATACGCCTTTGCGCTATGCACCTCCCGTTCGGGCTATTCAGCACGAAGCAATCCAGTTGCGCAACGAGCTCGTGGCACTAGACCGAAGGCTCAGCAAGCCATTGCCACATCAGTATCCACGGCATTTCGAACAGCTATGGCACATCCTGTTGCGGCTGCATTCCGAACATCTGCCACAAGTTAAGGGCTTTCACCGATCGGATTTGATGCGATTTGCGCAAACTATGCGACAGCTCGACCCACTCGAGCAACGCTGGTTTGCGGCATTTATCACCTTTATAGCACGTGAGCATCGGTTTGCCAAAGTAGGATCAGATAATGTAGATGCGGCAAGAGGAAGACAAGCAACTCTATGGCTCGACCCCATTGGACTCAAAAAACAGCGCTTTGAAATCCTCAATGATTTGGTACTTGTAGAGAACAGAGCAGGTGAAGCGGACCCAGTTTTATCGCTTGCTTATACCAACGATACGGTCAAACTGAGCAACTTCCGAAAAGGTGATATTGCCGTGCTCTACCCCAAAACGGACGGAAGCCCTTTGAACAATCAGTTGTTCAAGTGTACCATTGTAACCCTCGAGCCCCAAAGCGTACAGGTGCGCTTGCGGGCCCGTCAGGTGAGTAGTTCGCTATTTGCAAAATTTGAACGCTGGCATCTAGAGCCCGATGTGCTCGATAGCGCTTTCTACAACCTGTATCGCAGTTTGTTTGCCTTTGCTCAAGCCCCCAAAGACAAACGCGCATTGTGGTTAGGGATACGACAACCACAACAGTCCAAATCGCTCAGCCATACTGAGATAGTACCTCAAGGACTGACGAGTGAGCAGCAGCGCGTGTTTCGCAAGGGGCTCGAAGCAGGAGAGTGTTTCTTGCTTTGGGGGCCGCCTGGTACGGGCAAGACCAGCCAGATGTTGCGCGCTTGGGTGCAATGGCTGTTGCGATTCACTGATGAACACATCCTCTTATTGGCCTATACGAATCGGGCTGTCGATGAAATTTGCCATGCACTTGAGGCAATTGATGCTGCTTGGTTGCCTGCAGGCTCGTCGATCCACGACTACTATCTAAGAGTAGGAGGGCGTCACGCAACTCACCCGCGCTTTCGCGGCCAGCTTTTAAGTGAACAGGTAAAGCAGATCGATTGCCGTGCCGAGCTGATCACCCTACTCAACCAACGACGCATTGTAGTGGGCACGGTGTCTACTCTGTCCAATCGCCCCGAACTTTTTGAATTGAAAAAGTTCCACCGCGTCATCGTCGACGAGGCTTCCCAATTGACAGAGCCCATGATTGCAGGGCTGCTCGCCCAGTTTCCAAAAGTGATGCTCATCGGCGATCACCGGCAGTTGCCTGCTGTGGTAGCCCAACCCGACCGCTATACCAAAGTGCACGACGAGCGCTTACAGCAGATTGGCTTGAAAGATTTGGGTAACTCGCTTTTTGAACGTCTATACATGCGCTTTCGCGAAAAAGGATGGACCTATGCCTTTGACCACCTTAACCAGCAAGGACGCATGCACGTCGAATTGATGACTTTCGCCAATGAAGAATTCTACGAGCACATGCTCCAGCCGCTGCCCAATTCTATCCAAGCTGCCCAACACCTGTATCAGCCTCTTAATAGGCCTTTGCCTACACCTACTACGGAATTAGCGTGCATCTTGGCGCGCCATCGGATGGTATACATCCCCACTCAGCCAGAAGAAATCGACATGTTAAAGCAAAACACCTACGAGGCCCAGCAAGTAGTGGAGGTGATTCGGACCTTTATGCACATGTACGCGCAAAGCGAGGTGCTGCCCACTATTGGCGTGATTGTGCCTTATCGCGCCCAGATTGCCTGTATTCGGCAGGAACTCGAAAGGCATGGCATAGATCCCAATCAATGGACAATTGACACGGTGGAGCGCTATCAAGGGGGTGCACGCGATGTCGTTATCCTGTCTTTAGTTACTAATTCGGTCGATCAGCTAAGTACCATTGTCAAGCTCAACGATGAGGGCGTAGATCGCAAACTCAATGTGGCCATGACACGTGCACGCGAGCAAGTCGTCATTATAGGTACACGTGAGGTGCTCGAATCGCAGCCGCTGTATCGTCGGTTACTTGCACGTTGCCATGCAGCAAATTTAGCTGTAAGAACGTTAGATTAATGATGTACTCTTCATATATGTGCTTATCTTTGCAGAAACTGCCAACTCTATGGAAATCAACGGGCCGCGTCTTACAAGTAAATTGATCGAATTAGTGCGTAAGGCCGAGGGTCAGGCGGGCAGTGAGTGGTCGCTGCACAACTTGTATGCCTTAGTACGGCTCAAGCGTCCCGAACTGTTCGAATCAAATGTCTGGCTGCCCAAGCCAGGTGATTCGCTCACGCCCAATGCCGTGTATCACTTATTGCTCGACTTGTCGGAAGAGGACTTGACGGAAGTGGCGCAGCAGGTATGTCAAGACTTACAGTTTCACTATCCGATAGAGACCTTTGAGATCCGAATGATGCTCGAAGGCAAGGGCGAGTGGGTACCTGATTTGCCCAACAGAGAGAAGCACATCGAAAAGGTGAATCGCTATTTGCGCCGTATTGATGGGGCTATCCTTGCTGGGCGTTACTCTTTAGCCGTAAAATTGACTAATCGTTGTTTGCGCGAGTACTATCGCACTTTTTTGCACTCGTGTTCTTTAGTGCGGGAGGAGTTCAAGAAAGAGGATCTGAACAAGATGGCCGTTCAGATCTGTCGATTTTTGTTGGTGTATGCTCGAAAATATGGCATTCCCTACCCAGAGAGTCGCATTCTGTTGATCTCATCGATCTCGGCACACATCAATGAGGCTGCTTCCAATATCGATCGCTTGCCCGATGGCGAAGCACGTACAGACAAGGCTATGGCACTGTATGCGCGTTATAACGTCAACAGGATTATCCGATTTTTGAGTCGTTTTATGCATTGATTTTGTCGAAGTAAAGTGAAAAACTAAAAAGGCCACCATCGCGCGATGGTGGCCTTTTGTTGTGACTCCGCTGGGATTCGAACCCAGGACCCCCTGATTAAAAGTCAGGTGCTCTAACCAGCTGAGCTACGGAGTCGCCCTTATGATATTGGCCTTGATCTTGTCGGGGCGACCCCCGTTTTTAAAGGCGATGCAAAGATAAGGCCATCCAAAAGATTTGCAAGCCCTGCGTGCAAAAAATTCAGTGATACTAATGCGGGAAAGTGATATTGAGTTTCACTTGTGTTTGAAAATGAAACAACTGTTGGGCGAAAATTTTTATTGGGCTGGGAAGTCGTGTGCGCTTTTGGCCATCGGTACCCATTGTTCCACCCAATGAGCGATAAAATCGATCCATTCAGGATCATCGTTCAGCGAAGGAACTAGGTCGAGTTGAGTACCGCCATGTTTAGTGAATAGTTCGGCATATTCTTCGCCGATTTCAATGGTTGTCTCGAGGCAATCGGCGACAAATGCAGGTGAGCACACCAGTACTTTTCGGGCCCCTTTTTGGGCAAGGGTGCGTACTACCTCTTCTGTATAGGGTTGTAACCAGGGGTCGCGGCCCAGGCGCGACTGGAAGCTCATGGTGTACTGATGGGGTTGTAGCCCCAGCTTTTGGGCAATGCCTCGTGTGGTAGCAGCACATTGAGCTCTGTAACAGTACTGGTTGTGAGGGCCAATGGCGTTACAACACGAGGCTGTAAGACACTGATTGCCCTGTGGTGCTTTGGTCAGGTGGCGCTCTGGTACACCGTGATAGCTAAAGATAAAGTGATCGTAATCGGCTATGGGGTATAGTTTGCCCTTTTGGGCAAACAGCTCTAAAAAGCGAGGGTGATGGTAAAAACTGTCGGCTATCGTAAGTGGAGGGATGTACCAGAATTGCTGCAGTACACGCATCACTTCCGCCTGAATGCTGGCTGTGGTACTGGCAGCGTACTGGGGAAAGAGCGGCAAGACGACTAAATGCCGAATATGCTGTTCGAGCAGGTGTACAATCGCATTTTCTATGGATGGCTGCTGATAACGCATGGCCAGCGCGACGACAAAATCGTCGCCTAGCTGAGCTTGTACGCCTTCGGCTAAGGCATATCCATAGACCTTCAATGGAGATCCCTGCTCAGTCCACAATTTGCGATAGGCACGAGCACTTTGCCCTGCCCGCAGGGGAACTACCAGCCATGGCATAATGAGTTTGCGCGCCAGCGGTACATCAATTACTCTAGGATCGGTGAGAAATTGCTTTAGATAGCGAAAGACATGCCGTCGTCGTGGTGCATCGGGCGTACCTAAATTGACCAATAGTACGCCAATAGGGCCGGTTGTGGTAGGGATGGTTGCTACTTTTTGGGCCATGAATTTCACTTGTTTATGCGACGCGAAGCTACGGCAAACCCCTTTGTGTACTGTAAGCAGCGTGTAAAAGAAGGGATGACACGAAGCATATTGGCCTCAGACAAAACCCTATCTTTGGCATCCTAATCTACTTGCGATGGAAAAAAAACTCATCTTGGTCACCAACGATGACGGCATTGCCGCACCGGGCTTGCACGCCTTGGTCGAAGTGGCTAGTCGTTTTGGACAAGTGTACATCGTAGCACCTGATTCGCCTCAGTCGGCCCAAGGGCATGCCATCACCATCGCGGAGCCTTTGCGGTTGCGGCAGGTAGACATGTTTGATGAGCACGAGGCATGGGAGTGTTCAGGTACTCCTGTGGATTGCGTCAAGCTGGCCCGCCATGTGGTGCTCAAGGGGCGAAAACCTGATTTGTGTGTTTCGGGTATCAATCATGGCTCTAATGCCTCGATCAATATCATCTATTCAGGTACGCTTTCCGCCGCTATGGAAGCTTCATTGGAAGGTATCCCGTCTATTGGCTTTTCACTGCTCGACTACAGCTGGGATGCGGATTTTTCTGCAGCTCAGCATTATGCCCGAATACTCATCGAGTGGGTGTTGTGTGGCGGCTTATCGGGCTGCAATTTGCTCAATGTCAACGTGCCCAAGTTGCCTCTTTCGGAGATTGCGGGTATGCGCATTTGTCGTCAAGCAAGGGGTCGATGGGAAGAAGACTTTATGGAGGGGCGCGATCCGCGTGGCGAGCCCTACTATTGGCTCACGGGGCGTTTTGTTTGTGAAGATGATGGGCCGGATACAGATGTAGGTGCCCTAATGCGGGGTTATGTGTCGGTAGTGCCTACTGGGCACGACCTGACAGTGCATGGCGCAATTGAGCCACTGCGGGAGCTGGAACAAGTGCAGGCAAAAATATCGCGATGAAAAAGCAAAAAGATAGTTGGCAACAGGGCGTAGTGGCAGGGGTTTTGCTTCCCCTAGCGGTATATCTGTTGTTGTATGGAGTGTTTGAATTGCTCGATAGGGCTGGCCTGGTAGCGGCACTTTCTCTATCGGAGAATTTTCGCGCGCGTACCATCGCTTTAGTAGCGCTGGCTGCCAATGCATTATTATTGCAGCGTTATCAAAAACGGCGCATGTGGAAGGCAATGCGTGGTGTAGTACTGCCTACTTCGATCTTCATCATTTTGTGGATGTGGGTGTATGGCAGAAAGCTGTTGTGAGTGCGGGAATGCAGAAGTGCTACTTTTTTCAAAACCTGCCATGAAATATTATCTCATAGCTGGAGAGGCCTCAGGTGATCTACATGGAGCACAGTTGGTACGTGCATTGCGTCAAATGGATCCGGAGGCAGTACTGCGCGGTTGGGGTGGCGACTTAATGGCTGCTCAGGGTATGCAATTGGACGTACACTACCGGCATACCGCTTTCATGGGCTTTGTCGAAGTAGTGCGCAATTTGCCAGCTATTTTTCGACTTATGAAGCGCTGCAAGCGCGATGTGAGCCGTTTTCAGCCCCACGCACTTATTCTCATCGATTATCCGGGTTTCAACTTGCGCATGGCTCAATGGGCACATGCACAAGGAATAAAAGTGTGCTACTACATTAGCCCTCAGGTATGGGCGTGGAAGGAAAGCCGGGTGCACACGATAGGCAGCGTAGTCGATCGCTTATATGTGATCTTGCCCTTTGAAGCTGATTTTTATGCGCGTCATGGTATCCAGGCTCATTACTTTGGGCATCCTATTGTGGATGAGGTGCACGAGTTTCGGATGCAGCACCCGCCTGACAGGGTAGCGTTTGCCGAAAGGCACGGGTTAAACCCCCAGCGCCCCATAGTGGCGTTATTGCCGGGTAGCCGCAAGCAGGAGATCGAGCGGTCGTTGCAAGTCATGTTGGGGGTCGCCAATCGCCATGCAGACAAGCAATTTGTCGTTGCTGCGGCACCTTCTCTGCCGCCGTCTTATTTTGCGTCATTGCTGCAGGGGGCAGGGCAGGTGCAGCATGGCGTTAAGTGGGTGCATGGGCAGACATGGCCCTTGCTTAGTGTAGCCGATGCTGCTTTAGTCACTTCGGGTACGGCCACATTAGAAGCTGCTATGTTCGGCGTGCCACAGGTGGTGTGTTATCGCGGCAATTGGTTGTCGTACTACATTGCACGTAGGCTTGTCAAAGTGCCTTACATTTCCTTGGTCAATTTGATTATGGATGAGCCGTTAGTGGAGGAGCTCATCCAATCGGATTTCAACGAGCGGCGCACAAGTGCGGCGCTAAAGGCCCTTTTTGTGCCTGAGCGAAGAAGTGCCTTGTCAGCGGGGTATGAGGCTTTGCGGCAAAAGTTGGGACAAGTTGGCGTTTCCGTTCGTGTGGCTCGCGATATAGTAAAACATTGCACCTGCAATGCTCGTGAAGATGCATTGCGCTAATTAGATGTGCTTAGCATCCACAGGGGCGTACTTTGGTAGGGCAAATTTGCTTTATTTGCAAGATAAAGCAACTTCAACTCTGTCCCTATTGTTAGATGCAAGCAGTTGGAAATACTTCTAAGGAATGTGCTCACCTAAAAAGAGTAAATCTGTTCACTTTTTAATTTTTTCTCATGTCAATTGTACCTATCCTCAAACCGGCAGGTTGGGCTGAAAACCATCCCCTCATTTTTCGCCAACCATTGGCCGAGCATCCAAAGAGCCCCGTCATCGTATACGGCAAGCTTGAAGGCGAAGACGTACGTATTCAAGAAGCTCAGAGCGAAGAAGAGCTCCAGGTGTTGTTGCCCAAATACAGGGAAGAAGCATTGGCCACTTTGCGCGATATCACATTAGAGATCGTAGTAGAAGATGTGGAAGGTTTTAAAGTTGCCTTTTTGCAGAATCACGCGCTGACTGCAGAGGCAATCATTGATAGTGAGCGCATGAAGCAAATACAGGAGCAGTTGGAAGCTAGGTCGATTGTCGTGGCCATTCCAATGCAAGGATTTCTCATGGCGGTAGATTACGAGCAACAGGATCAGGTAGAGCGCTTGGCACATATTGCCAGCCAGATGTATCAATCTGGGGAAAGTGAGCCGATTACCACTTCGCTTTTCATGGTGATGGATGGCCAGATTACAGCTATTGCCGTGATGGATGATCCCAAGGAAATGGTACAGGGTGAGGACGATGGCTCTTTTCTTCAAATAGGGCAACACAAAGAGAATGGCAATGTGTTGGTAGCTATAGGCTTTGATTCGTTCGAGCGTTTTGCACAGACTGTGCTGCAAACTTACCAGGGTATACTCAATCACGTGGCGCAAACGGGCTTTTTTGGTGGTACAATTGACTACCACATTCATCCGGGCATCATGCCTAAAACGGATGAGTTGATCCAGGTATGCAAGGCTTTGTGTGAAGAAGACTTCAGACCTTCAGGCCTAGTGGGCGTAGACCATCCATTGAAAGCTAAGGTGCGATTCTTATACGAAGAGGAAGTGATTGCCCAGACTGCGGAACCGGGAAAAACGGCAGGTGGGTTATACATCGCTTAAGGAGATAAACTATTGCTGCATACATCTTTTTTTCAGATTGATGCATCTATTGCTACAGTAGTAAGTATAGTTGGGAAAATGTGGATATGCAGGTGTGTGCTACGGCACTACCTGCATTTTTTCTTCTGTTGCTACTCATTCATACGAGCATTTCGAATAGCATGGGATTGTCGTTGAGGGTTTGGTAGCTGATGCGATGCTTGTCCATGCGTTTGAGAAGTGCTTGGTAGTCTTCTTTGCGTTTGAGCTCGATGCCTACTAATGCAGGGCCTCTTTCGCGGTGGCTCTTTTTGGTGTATTCAAAGCGGGTGATATCGTCGTCGGGGCCCAAGACGTTATTGAGAAATTCGCGTAAGGCGCCTGCACGTTGTGGGAAGCTGATGAGAAAGTAGTGTTTCAGTCCTTCGTAGAGTAGTGCGCGCTCCTTGATTTCTTCGGTTCGGGTGATGTCGTTGTTGCTTCCACTGACGATGCACACTACTTTTTTACCTTGCCATTTGTTGCCCAGCAGGCGCAGTGCGGCAATGCTCAGTGCTCCGGCAGGCTCTACGACGATCCCCTCTTCATTGTAGAGTTCGAGTATGGTTGCACATACGAGCCCTTCGGGGATCAGTGCGATTTCGTCTAAGGTGTTGCGGCAGATGTGGAAGGTGTAGTGCCCCACTTGCCGTACAGCAGCGCCATCCACGAAGGCGTCAATCTTGTCGAGCTGTACGAGGCGCTTTTGTTTGATAGATTCATACATGGCAGGGGCACCAGCGGGTTCTACGCCTATGATGGTTGTTTCTGGATGGAGCTGCCGGAACACAGAAGTGACACCTGCAGCCAGCCCGCCACCCCCGATGGGTAGTAGCAACAAGTCGGGAGGGTGGGCGGCACAATCGTCCAAGATTTCGAGGCCTACGGTGGCTTGGCCTTCTATGACGTGCAAGTCGTCAAAGGGATGGATGAAGGGGCGGCCTTCGCTTTTAGAGAAGGCCAAGGCTTGGCCATAAGCATCGTCGAAGGTGTCGCCGCATAGCACCACGTCGACCCATTGCTTGCCAAAAAGGCGGACCTTATCCACCTTTTGGTTGGGCGTGACGGCCGGCATAAATATCGTGCCGGCAATGCCGAGCTTTCTACAAGCAAAGGCTACGCCTTGGGCGTGATTGCCTGCGCTGGCACATACTACCCCACGCTTGCGCTGTGCCTCAGCTAGCGAAGCCATTTTGTTGTAGGCACCTCGAATCTTATAGGATCGCACGGGTTGCAGGTCTTCGCGTTTGAGCCATACCTCACAGCCGTATTTTTCCGAAAGGTGGATGTGGTGCTGCAAGGGTGTGTGCTGAGCTACGCCCTGCAAGCGCGTGCGTGCCTTATAGACTGCTTCGAGCCGCACGCTAGGCGATGCGGTCTCTTGCTTGGTAGTCATGGGCTGTGTTATTCGATCGATTCAGGTTGACGTTGGCGCTCGGGGCGCAGGCTACGTACAGTGGCGCCGGCTTGCCACAATTCACTTTCGCGTATAGCGCGCAACTCTTCGGATAGTTTTTCTCGGTAGTCGGGCTGGCTATTGGCATTGATGGCGCGTTGGGCCTCTTCACCCGAAGCTACTTTGGCGTACAGCTCTTCGAATACGGGTAATACGGCATCGCGGAAGCGGTCTTTCCAGTCGAGCGCACCGCGCTGTGCTGTAGTCGAGCAGTTGGCATACATCCAGTCCATGCCGTTTTCCGCTACCAATGGCATGAGGCTCTGCGTAAGTTCTTCTACTGTTTCGTTGAAGGCTTCGCTAGGCGAGTGGCCGTGCTTGCGCAAAACCTGGTACTGGGCTTCAAATAGGCCAGCAATGGCCCCCATGAGCGTGCCGCGTTCGCCCGTCAGATCGCTATACACTTCCTTTTGGAAAGTAGTCTCGAACAAGTAACCCGATCCGATGCCAATGCCTACGGCCAGCGCGCGCTCGCGTGCTCGCCCTGTGGCATCCTGATAGACGGCATAGCTGGAATTGAGGCCACGCCCTGCCAAAAACATGCGACGCAAACTGGTGCCCGAGCCCTTAGGTGCCACCAAAAAGACGTCTACGTCTTTGGGCGGGACGATGCCCGTGCGATCGTGATAAGTGACGCCAAAACCATGAGAGAAGTAAAGCCCTTTACTAGCCGTAAGATGCTTTTTGATGGTGGGCCATTGAGAAATCTGTGCTGCATCGGAGAGCAAGTACATGATAATCGTACCGCGTTGAGCGGCTTCTTCGATGCTAAATAGCGTTTTGCCGGGCTCCCATCCGTCAGCAATGGCTTTATCCCAACTCTTACTGGGGCTGCGTTGGCCGACAATGACGTTGAAACCATTATCGCGTAAGTTGAGGGCTTGGCCGGGGCCCTGTACGCCATAGCCAATAACAGCTAAAGTTTCATCGGCCAGTACTTCTTTAGCTTTTTCCAATGGAAATTCGTCGCGCATGACGACTTCTTCCCATACTCCACCAAAATTCAATTTTGCCATTTGATCCAATTTTTGAATAAGCGATTTGCCAAAAGGCCAACTTGGTGCACTTGGCGAAGCGCAGCACCTGGCCTATGAATTCATTTTTGCCTCGAGTGCTTCGAGATATCGATTGAGCCGCTCCATAGGGCGAACGATAGCCACTCGCCCCGAACGCACGAACTCGAAGATGCCAATGCGGCGCAATTCATTTAATAAAGCGTCGATTTCTTCAGGGTGGCCCGTCTTTTCAATGACGATGTATTGAGGTTCGATTTCTAAGATGCGGGCATTGTGATCGCGTATGAGGCGTTCTACACGTGTGTTGTCGTTGAAGGCTTTAGTAGGTACTTTGTACAAGGCCAGTTCTTGATAGACGATGTCTTCGTTTTCGTAAGCAAAGGCTTTGAGCACTTCTACCTGTTTGTCCAGCTGAGCAACCAGCTTGTCGATCTGTGTTTCGGGCACGCGCACTACGATCGTAAAGCGGTGAATGCCCGCAATAGATGAAGTCGAAGTGGTCAAGCTCTCAATGTTGATGTGCCTGCGCGTAAATACCGATACGACGCGCGACATGAGGCCCGCGTGATTTTCGGTAAATACCGTGATGGTATATTCTTTCTCCATGGCTGCTGCGGTGTTGCATGTGGATTAAGTGAATGTAGTGGTCGCTGAATCTGGGTACACTACTTTACTCGAGCCGTACTTCATCTACAGCTGCACCTGCTGGTACCATGGGAAATACGTTTTCCTCCTTCTCTACTAAGACATGGAGCAGAAATGGCCCTGGATGATTCAACATTTCACTCACAGCTTGCGGTAGCTCATTGGCTTTTTCGATGCGGCGGCCGGCTACGCCAAAACCGCGGGCGATAGTGACGAAGTCGGGATTTTGCAAGGCGACTTCAGAGTATCGGCGGTCGAAGAAGAGTTGCTGCCACTGGCGCACCATGCCTAAGTAGTTGTTGTCGAGCAAGACGATCTTGGCAGCCACATCCCATTGTGCCAGCATGCCGAGCTCTTGTAGCGTCATTTGGAACCCGCCGTCGCCAATGAAGGCAATGACTTCTTTATCGGGTTGCGCCAGCTTGGCACCAAAGGCTGCTGGCAAACCAAAACCCATAGTGCCTGCTCCACCTGAAGTGACCATCTGATTGCTGGCCGCAAATTCGTAGTAGCGCGCTGCCATCATTTGGTGTTGACCTACATCGGTAGTGATAATGGCTTGGCCTTTGGTTTGGCGCGACACCTCGGCAATTACCATTGGCATGCGCATGCTACCATTGGCAGTAGGTTGCATAGCGGGCTTGATGACTTTTTCGCGTTCGATTTGCGCCAGCTCGTGAAAGGAGGCTACCCACTCCTCGTGTTGACGAGGTGCTACACGTGGCAGTAATGCCTGGAGCGCTTCGGCAGCATCGGCGTGGATGGGGATGTGTGCTTTGACGTTTTTGTCGATTTCTGAGCGGTCGATCTCGATGTGAATCACTTTGGCCTGTTTGGCATAGCGCTGTAAGTTGCCCGTGACGCGATCGTCAAAGCGCATGCCAATGGCGAGCAGTACGTCGCATTCGTTGGTCTTGAGATTGGGAGCGTAGTGACCATGCATGCCCAGCATGCCCATATTGAGCGGATGACGCGTAGGCAAAGTAGAAAGGCCGTGTAAGGTGAATCCTACAGGGATTCCCGTCTTTTCTACAAACTGCCGAAACACCTCTTGGGCACCGGCTATCTGAATGCCGTGGCCGGCAAGAATAAAAGGTCTTTTGGCCGCATTGATCAATGCGGCTGCCGCGTCCACTTGCGCCATGTCGAGCTTGGGCTTGGGAGTGTAGCTGCGCACGCGTGGATGCCGCATGTAGTGCCATTGGAGGTTTTGCAGTTGCGCATCTTTGGTGATGTCGATTACTACAGGGCCAGGCCGACCGCTGTTGGCAATGTGAAATGCTTTGGCAAATACTTCAGGGATCTCCTCTGCCCGTGTAATTTGGTAGTTCCACTTGGTCACTGGCATTGTGCAGCCCACTACGTCGGTCTCCTGAAAGGCATCGCTTCCCAGCAAGTGGCTAAATACTTGTCCTGTAATACACACCAATGGCGTGGAGTCAAGCATGGCATCGGCCAGCCCAGTCATTAGGTTCATAGCGCCAGGGCCGGAAGTGACCATACATACGCCTGTTTTGCGTGTCACGCGCGCATAGCCCTCAGCAGCATGGATCGCGCCTTGCTCATGGCGAGGCAAGATGTGGCGGATGCGATCTTGATAGCGATAGAGGCTGTCGTATACGGGCATGATGGCACCACCCGGATAGCCAAAGATGATGTCTACTCCTTCTTCGAGTAGGCACCGCAATACAGCTTCTGCACCTGAAATAGTCGGTTGTGGTATGGTCGTCGTGTGCGTACTATTAGCTATTGGCGTAGGCATGTGTTTCATGACACTAAAGGGTTTATTTGATCGCAGTGGAAGCAGGAGCTTGGTTGGGCTCAGCCAATTCGTCCGTGACGCACCCTTCACTGGCTGAGCTCACCGTGAAGGCATACTTGCGCAGATAGCCGCGTGCGACAGGCAGCGGCCTAGGTTGCCATTGAGTGCTACGAGCGGCGAGTTCAGCTTCAGAGAGCTGCACTTCCAGACGATTGTGAATGGCGTCGATAGTGATGATATCGCCATCTTCTATCAAAGCAATGGGCCCACCGACTTGCGCCTCAGGAGTGATGTGCCCCACGACAAAGCCATGCGTGCCACCAGAAAACCGGCCATCAGTGATGAGTGCTACTTTGTCGCCTAGCCCTTCACCCATGATTGCAGAAGTTGGTTTGAGCATTTCCGGCATGCCAGGGCCGCCTTTGGGCCCGCAGTAGCGGATTACGATGACTTCGCCAGCTTGTATTTCTTTGCGCTTGATGGCTTCATTGGCGGCATCTTCGCCGTCGAACACTCGTGCAGGGCCGGTGAATAGTTCGCCTTCCTTGCCCGTGATTTTGGCTACAGCCCCTTGTGGAGCGAGATTGCCGTAGAGGATTTGAATATGTCCTGTAGGCTTAATGGGTTGCTCAAGGGGGCGAATGATCTGTTGCCCTTGCTTGAGATCGGGAGCTTGCGCCAAATTCTCAGCTAGCGTGTGGCCAGTGACTGTGAGGCAATCGCCGTGTAACATGCCTTCTGCCAGTAGCATCTTCATTACAGCGGGCACTCCGCCTACTTCGTATAAATCTTGCATGACGTATTGGCCACTGGGCTTGAGATCGGCTAAAAAGGGCGTTCGGTTGCTGATGCGTTGAAAGTCATCGAGGCTAAGCGGCACTTGTGCGGCTTTGGCCATGGCAATGAGGTGCAATACGGCATTGGTCGAGCCTCCTAACACGGTGACCAGTGTAATGGCATTTTCGAATGCTTCGCGTGTGAGGATATCGCGGGGTTTGATGTCGCGTTCGAGCAGGAGGCGAATGGCTGGGCCAACCTGCTCTAGCTCTTGTTGCTTTTCAGGGAACGTTGCCGGAATAGAAGAGTTGCCTGGCAAGGCCAACCCGAGTGCCTCAATAGCGGAAGCCATCGTGTTGGCCGTATACATGCCACCACAAGCGCCAGGGCCAGGGCAAGCGTGTTTGACAATTTGCCGGAAAGTCATCTCATCGATCTTGCCGACAATGCGTTGCCCCAGTGCTTCGAAAGCCGACACGATGTCGAGCTTTTTTCCAGCCCAGCAACCTGGACTGATCGTACCACCATATACGACTAAACCCGGGCGATTGAGACGTGCCAAGGCCATTACTGCACCAGGCATGTTTTTGTCGCAGCCTACCACCGTCACTAAGCCATCGTACCACTGAGCACCCACTACCGATTCGATGCTGTCGGCGATGAGGTCGCGTGAAGGCAGCGAATAGCGCATACCACTAGTGCCCATGGAGATGCCGTCGCTCACCCCAATGGTGTGGAAAATCAACCCTACCAAATCGGCATCGCGCACACTGTGCTTGATGCGTTCGGCCAAGCTGTTGAGGTGCATATTGCATGTGTTGCCTTCCCACCCCGTGCTTGCGATGCCGACTTGTGCTTTTTGCATGTCTTCATCGCTGAGCCCGATGCCATAAAGCATGGCTTGAGCTGCAGGCTGGCTGTCGTCTTGAGTGATCCGGCGGCTGTATTTGTTGAGTTTGGGCATGGCTCACTTTGCTTTGTAGTAGCAAAGGTAGAGCCGCTATCTACCCATTACGGCCCGAAATGCAAGGAAAGGCACCGATGCCCAGTGAGGGTTTGTGCTTTTTATGCTGCTAAAAATCAACTTGTTGTGCTGCAATTGTTTACAAGTACTATGCTTGCCTATTCCGAGCGAGTTCAGAAAAATTCACTACCAGGGATGGGTGGGCGAGGGAGCTGAATGGGCCGAGCAGTGGGTGCAATAGGTGTTTGAGGTGGAAAACCCTCTCCAGCCAAGAATTGCTGGATCAGCGATTGGAGCTGATCAAGTTCAATTAAAAAGGCGTCATGCCCATAGAGAGAGTAAAGGGTAGCGTGATGCCCATTGGGTATGTGTTGGGCAATGAGCTGCTGCTCTTCAGGTGGAAACAGAATATCGCTATCGACACTGATGGTCAAGGTGCGCGCTTGGATATTGGCCAAAGCACGAGCTACGCCTCCACGACCACGACCAATGTTGTGACTATCCATGGCCTTGCTTAGTGTCAAGTAGCTGTACACGTCAAATCGGCGCACCAATTTTTCGCCCTGATAGCGTTGGTAGGAACTGGCTCGATAGTCGTACAGCTTTTCTTGTTCTTCGTCTTGGGTGGTCCGATAGGTGTGATAATTTCGATAAGAAAGCATCGCGATGGCGCGAGCTGCCTTGAGACCATAGCGTCCAGCTTCTGTGGGATCGTCGTAGCGAGCCAACTCTGCCTCAATGGCCATGCGCTGCGCCTCATTGAATGCAATTCCCCATGCTGAGTGGCGCGCATTGGTCGCTATGGGCACGATCATGGTGAAGCGCTCAGGCTCAGTAGCAGCCCATTCGAGTAGTTGTTGGCCACCCATCGATCCTCCAATACCCAACCAAATGCGATCGACATCTAAAGCCTGGGCCAAGATCCGATGCGCAGCGACCATATCGCGTACCGTAATGAGCGGAAAGTCAGGGCCCCACTTCTTGCCCGTATGAGGATGGAGACTGGCAGGTCCCGTAGTACCATAACAAGAACCCAACATGTTGGCACAGATAATGTAGTACTGCTTGGGATCAAGCAATTTTCCTGAGCCTACCAAGCCTGACCACCACTGGTCAGCTCGGGCATCACCCGTAAGGGCATGAAAAATCCATACGACGTTGTCACGTTCAGGCGTAGGTCTGCCCCAAGTGTGGTAAGCAATGTCGAGTGCGGGCAAGACAGCGCCGCTTTCCAGCTCAAAGGGCTGGTCGTAGTGCAATACTGGCATCGATCATGTTGATTTTATATTTCCACAATCTGGCGGGAATTGGCACCGCTGACACGCCGTTGGCGTCCGGTTGCCAGGGGTTCGTCGAGCCCGGTCTCTCCCCCCTTCTCTATAAAATCAACCATTCAGCAGCGCTGGATGAATTGATGAGTGCAAAGATAAGGCCTTTTTGTCAGTGCGTGTGATTGCAAGAGCCACATGTGGCATCAAGCATGTGGACATTGAATAGTGTATTTGCATCCTTGTTGGACAAGCTGCGTATTGAAAAAATGCGTGTATGCCCAGTAATTGAGTAACGTATGCATTTATTGTTGATTTGTTCTTGTAACTTTTATATTGTGTTTTGTTGTTTTTGTAGGTCACGGTGTTGAAAAATATAGATAGTCAATGGATTGGATTTTGACTCCTGTGAACATGGCCATTTTTGGCGTAATGGCTGTAGTATTGTTGATTCACCTGCTACTTATTTCTGGCGTAATAGGTGGAGCATTTCAGCAGAAGGCCAATTGGATTCAGCAACTTAACAGTGTGTATACAGTGCTGGGTGTGTTGGGTACCTTTTTGGGCATTTTTATCGGCCTGCAAGACTTCAATGTAGACGACATTACCAATAGCATTCCGCGCTTGTTGGAAGGGATGAAAACGGCATTTGCCACCTCGATTGCGGGCATCTCGCTGTCGCTGGTCATGAGCCTGGTGGCACGTGGATGGCACAACTTCGGCGAAGCACGTCTCCCTTCACCTATGGAGATACAAAATGAGAAGCTCGACAGCATTCTTGGAGCGATGCAAGCGCAAAAATCTGCTTTACAAGAGGCAATGACACAGGTCGTGACACAATCCAAAACCATGGTAGACCTTCAAAAAGAGCAAAATTATGATGTGACAGCCATTCGCAAAAAGCTATACCAGGAGGAAAACAAAGATGTTGCCACGCTGCGCGATGCTATTGGCCGTGTGTTGGAGGCGCTGAATGCCAGCCACAAGCTATTGGAGGAGGTACGCAAGTCTACTTCCGAAACCACCGTGCAGGCCACAAGGAGCAATCAATTGCTCGATGAGTTGGAAAGCATCGGATGCCAAGCTTGCCGCTATTGACGATAAAATCGAAGGCCAACGCGTACTGACTCAAGAGACCAATACGGAGTTGCGGGCACTGAAAGAAGGCCAGCTCCAGCATGCGGAAGCTTTAGCTGAGCACGTGGCGCACATCATTGAGACAATGGGAGCAAACAGTAGATTGCTCGAGGAAAAATTTGACGAGTTCAGCGATCTGCTGCAAAAGAGCAATACAGAAGCTTTGGTACAAGTGATGGAAGAGGCCACGCGCTCGTTCAATGAGCAGATGCGCGAGCTGATCGATCGCTTGGTCAAGGAAAACTTCGAGGCGCTCAATCAAAGTGTTGAACGCCTCAACACCTGGCAGCAGGAAAACAAGGAGATGATTGCCCAATTGACCGAGCAATTCAGATCGGTAGTAGAAGGTTTCCAAATTGCCGAAGAAGAAATCCAAAAAGTGGTCAGTTATACCCAAGAACTGGTGGGCGAAGGCGGCAAATTAGCAGCAATCTTGGAGGAGCTCCGTACTGTATTAGTGGAAGAAAACAAATTGGTTGACGTAAGTAATAAGCTACAAGATGTGGCACAGTTGGCTTATGAGAATACGGAGAATTTGAAAGTAACGTCTAGGAATTTACAACAGTGGGTTGCTGGGCATCAACAACTGCAAGATGCAACCTATTCGCTTATTGCCAAGCTAGAAGAGATTAATAAAATTAAAGATATAACTCATAGTTTTTGGCAAGAAATTAAAAGCAATCTTGAAGAAGCTGCTGGCCTAGTGAAAAAAGCCTCTCAAAGGCTTAGTGGGGATCTGCAAAATATTGATAGTGCGTTCTATAACAGAATCAATAACTCTTTTCAACAACTCGACGAATTAATCCAAAGCTGGATGAGGCACCACACTAATGGGCGATAAATAGGGTAGTTGCAAAACTAGACAATAGATGAAGGATACAAAACAGGTAAAAGAGGAAGGAAACCCTTGGGTGTCCTTTTCGGATATCATGACGGGCCTGATGGTGATTTTTATGTTTATTGCCATCACCTATATCGTGGAGATTCAGCGCAAGCAGGCAGAGCGCGATGAGATTTTGAAAGAATTTATGCAGACGCGCGAGGAACTGTACATGGAGCTGGATTCCACTTTTTACGATAAGTTTGAAGAATGGGGGGTGATCTTTGATCGCGATTTGTCGATCAAGTTTATCAATCCAGAGGTGCTTTTTCGCTCTGGCAAGACGCGTATCCGCACGCGCTTTCGCAAAATCTTGGATGAGTTTTTGCCAGCCTATTTTAATATTCTCCTCAAACCCCAGTATCGCGATAAGATCGTGGAAGTGCGCATCGAAGGACATACCGACACGGTGCCAGCTTATGAGTACGATAGAGATCCCTACGTGGGCAATGTGCTGCTCTCCCAAATGCGCGCCACTGCCGTATTGCGCTACTTCCGAGAGATGGAGTATTTTAAGAACCTATCGCCCGAAGATAGGCGTACAGTGCAGTTTTGGCTTACTGCCAATGGCTTGTCGTATGGCCGTACCATAGATGCCAATAAAAACCTCACTTACTATTCCGGCCTGCCAGCTGACAATCGCTTGTCGCGTAGAGTGGAGTTTAAACTGGTACCTTCTAGCGAAAGCTTAGTTGAAAAGGTGTTTACAATGATTAATAAATGAAAAACCCTATCATGGCTAATCAGTCACTGTATTCCTTTGAAAGATTGAGAAGCTATATAGAAAGGATTGGAGTACGCCTCGATGGAAATAGCAATTTTGAGTTCAAGTGGATAGACTTTAACAAGGTAATAGAGGAAGATATAGTTTCTTTCGATGAAGATAAGGGATCTATTGAACTACATATTCAGGGGACTAATGTGCCAGGATTTGTTTATATAAAAGAGTATTACATTAGTAGATATAATGCTTTTCCTAAGTTTCACATTACTGTTTGTGAAACCATACAGGAATTTATGAATGAGGGACGATTTCGTAGGCGATATTTATGGGCCAGTGAGCCCAAGGTGCCTGTTGTCAATGCAGATACGGGCGAAGAATATGAGGGGTAAAGCTGGATCTTTGCATGAATTGTATGGCTAGAATGCGCCGCAATAATCTGCCTAAAACCACTGAAGATTTTTATCATCAGTTTAAGGATGCTATAGAGAGGGCTAGAAAACAACTCAAAAATGCCCATGAATATCACGCAAGTTTTCCTGTGATGAGTAGGCGTTTTCGTGAAGTAAAAGGAAAATGCGAGTCGTGTGGCTTGAAAATTAAAGACGATTTACATCACTTTCACACTCATCACAGGAATGGAGACAAATCAGACAATCGACCTGAAAACTTACAATGCTTGTGTATCCTTTGTCATTACGGGGTAGATGCGCATCACAAAAGAAAATTTGAAAAAGATGTGCGCAGCGTAGAGCAACTAAAAACATTTCTCTTTCAAAGGAAGGAAGATCTACTCAAGATAGGCAACAAGTATCTAAAAGATAGATTTATCTCCGAGATCCTCAGATCTTTATGAAATAAAAATATTATCCAAATAATTCTTTTTCTATCCAAGCACACCAGATGTGGCCAATGGTGATGTGGGCTTCTTGGATGCGCGGTGTATCGTGGTGGGGCACCAAGATGCAATGATGGCAGAGGTGGCGCATGGCTCCGCCTTGTTGGCCTGTAAGGCCTATGGTGTACATGTCTTGTTGTCGTGCTTTTTCGATGGCCTTTATCACGTTGGGCGAGTTGCCCGAGGTGCTGATGCCGACTAGCACGTCGCCGGGGCGACCCATGGCTGCTATAGCACGGGCAAAGGCTTCGTCGTATCCGTAATCGTTGGCTACAGCAGTGAGAAAAGAGGTGTTGACGTGTAGGGCTTCGGCAAATAGGGGGGGGCGGTCTTTGTAGAAGCGTCCGGAGAGCTCAGCAGCGATGTGCTGGGCATCGGCGGCGCTGCCGCCATTACCGCAAAAGAGTACTTTACCCTTTTGCCGAAAGGCAGCACACATCATTTGAGCTGCATGCTCGATCTGGGTACAAAGCATTTCGTCGTGCAGTATGCGCTGTTTGGTTTGTATGCTCTGTTGGAGGGCGTCAAATATGAATTGTCTCATGTGTTTATGCCAGTTTGATGATAAGTAATAGCACCAAGAGCAATAGGCCAATTTCGAGCAGGTTGCTCCATAGCTGGTTGCCGATGCGCACCTTGATGAGGGCCATAAGGGAAAAGAGCAAGCCCAAGGCAGAAAAAAAACTCCACATTGTACCTACCCATTTAGCTGCATCAGATTGTGCTATATACAAGACCTGTAGGCTTGGGAACAGCAAAATGGCAGCCAAGAAAAGCGTAATGCCGATAGTGGTGGCAGCTGTAGCAGCCAGCCATAGTGTCCACCACGGGAGTTTGGGCTGTTTATAATGGATGGCACGCACCAATATGCCTGTCATCAGCCAGGTAGCCAGCAGCATTATGGCTACCTGGAGATTGGCAGCATGCTGCGGAACCATTTTTACCAGCCATTCGTCGAGCCAAATGACTGCGCCAAATACTGCGGCCAAGGCAAAGCCGCCTACAAGTGCGAGGCGAAGGGCCGTGTGGCGATTGGGGCGCCTTTTTCGCTTTGGGCTCATGGCTCACTGCAGTTTTCAGGTCGAATCGTACAGCTCAATGCTAGCAGTGTGTGGACCAAGTGCGACCAAGTGTAGCGTGCCGCGATTTGGCGAACGCCATGCTCCAGTCGGTGGACCAAATCCGGATCGGAAAAATAGCGATCGATGGCTTGGGCGATGGCCTGTGCATCGGGCGCTACTACTAATCCTGCTTGCTCGTGAGGTACCATTTCGGGTAACCCGCCCACTCGGGTCACCACCATGGGCTTGGCAAAGTGAAAGGCGATTTGCGTGATGCCACTCTGGGTGGCCGACTTGTAGGGCTGCACCACCAGATCAGCGGCACAAAAGTAGTATTTCACTTCTTCAGTGGGGATATAGTGCGTGTGCCACACAATGCGATTGGCCACACCGAGGGCGCGAGCCAATGCTCGATATTCCTCCAAATTGGTATAGCTCTCACCAGCTACCAGGAGTTTGAGTTTGGGGTGCTTGCGCAAAACGGGCGAGGCTAAGGCGTAGATGGCTAGGTCGAGCCCTTTATAGGGCCGGATAAAACCAAAAAAGAGCAACCACTGCGCATCGGTGGGTAAGTGGAGCTGTTGTAGGGCTTGCCCACGAGGTATAGCCGCGCCGTAGTGGTCGTACACGGGATGGGGGGCTTGCCGAATGGGTTTGTCAAAGTGTAGGCTGGCCAGATCGGCAGCTACCGCATCCGACATGACTAAAGCGCCATCAATGCTGTGCAAAAACCAACGCGTCAGCACTTGGTCGCCGAGGCGCCGCTCGTGGGGTAGGGCGTTGTCGATGAGTGCCAAGCGCACTGGCCCTTTACCTACAAGTCGCAAAATACTGCCCAAAGAAGGCGCTATAAAGGGCAACCAATAGCGAGCTAATACGATTTGTGGTTGCCAGTTGCGAATGTGGCGTGCCGACTGTGGCCAGTTGAGTGGGTTGACTGAGTGAATGAGTGGCTGGATGCGTAGTTGAGCCGGTGGTGGGTCGTCAGTGTATTGCGTTTTGCCAGGGAACAAGCATTCGGGATACTGTAGTTTGAAGGAGTACAGCATCACCTCGTGGCCCATCAGTTGTAGTTGTTGAGCCAAGCGTTCGCTCGAAGCAGCGATGCCGCCACGCAAGGGATGTGCTGGACTGAGCAGAGCAATGCGCATCAGGATTCCGATTCGATGGTCTCACTAATGAGGTAGTGGTTGCGGTTGGTGGCACTGCGGCTTACCAACTCGGCCAAAAAACCCGTAACAAAAAGCTGTGTGCCGATGATCAAGGTGAGTATACCGAAGAAAAACAGCGGGCGTTCGGCGATGCCATAGGCTTCGTACACCAACTTGGCTATGCTCAAATAAGTGAGTATGACAAAGCCCATAAGAAAAAACAAGATGCCCAGCGTGCCAAAGAAATGCATGGGACGCTTGCCAAATTTGCCCACAAAAGTGATGGTGAGTAAATCCAAAAAGCCATTGATGAAGCGTTCAAGGCCAAACTTGGTTGTGCCGTATTTGCGCGGCCGATGAGCCACTACTTTTTCACCAATGTTTTTAAAGCCAGCCCATTTGGCCAATAGTGGAATATAGCGGTGCATCTCGCCATATACCTCTATGCTTTTCACTACATCGCGTTTATAGGCCTTCAAACCGCAGTTGAAATCGTGTAGTGGAATGTGGCTGATGGCACGCGTCACTGCATTGAAGAAGCGCGAAGGAATGGTCTTCGATAGCGGATCGTGACGTACTTTTTTCCAACCCGAAACCAAGTCGTATCCTTCTTCTTCAATCATGTGATATAGCTCTGGTATTTCGTCTGGGCTATCCTGCAAGTCGGCATCCATGGTGATCACGACTCGGCCGCGAGCGATGCGGAACCCTTCGTTCAGGGCCGCCGATTTGCCGTAGTTGCGCCGAAAACGGATGGCGCGAATATGAGGCCTACTGCTGGCCAGTCGCCGAATTACGTGCCATGAGCCGTCGTTAGAGCCATCGTCTACGAGAATGAGCTCGTATCGAAAGCCATGTTGACGCATTACTTGTTCGATCCACTCGATTAATTCCGGCAACGATTCCTCTTCGTTGTATAGCGGTATGACCACCGATATGTCCAAGCTGTTGTCTGTCATAAGTAAAATGATCAGTCAGAAAAGCAACGCCTTAGGCCATGCATTATGGGCAAATATTTATTCTTCTTTAAGGCCCCATGCCAACAGGGCGCTCAATATAGCACCACCTAAAAAGCTTTGTAGGAGCGTCCACACAAAAGTGCCCAAACGAGGTGCCAAGTCTTCCATCTGTCCTTGCCACCCCCCTTGTCGTAAAGCTTCATATTGCAACTCAACTAGTTGAGAATCGTACTGTAGCAGTAAATACCAAAAGGTGTAAAACACGACATTCGCTACGACAAATACCGGAAAGGTGAACTGCATCAGCTGCCTAAAGCTGGGCGCCGTGGAAGCACTTTGGCGGCCACGACGGCCCGCTATCCACATACACGATATGTAAATGATCAGTGAGCCCCACCACACAGCTGGATGTAACATGCCCTGGGGAGCGAGCAAGTAAAAAAGCAGGAACAACGCAATAGTACTTGTTCCTGCTACAAGGCCGTATTTGACAAAAAGCTTATGCCACATATAGTGTCATTGCGTTTCTATCTGGTCTTTTTTGGCGATACCTGCCAAAATAAGCGAGACAACAAAGCTGAGCGCAAAAGTACTCACGCCAGCAATGATTGCCATAGCTGTAGGCGATGTAAAGATGTCCATCATTTTTGCTTGCTGTTCGATTTGGCTGTCACTTAGTCCCTGCTGTTCCATTTTGATAATGGCCATTTCTCTGACTTGATTGACTGTCTCAGGGGCAATGGCGATGAAAAAGAGCAGGCTCCACACAATAGTGATCACTGCCAGAATGAGTGATACAAAAGACCCCACAGCGAGCCCTCGCCCGTAGCTCATGTGGCCATTGAGCTCTTGATCTCGGTAGGTTTTCATAGCGGTAAAAACGGCCCATCCGATTACGGCGATCGTGATCAAATTGTTGATCCATTTGACAGCCCCTTCTTGCTTGAGTGGATCAGATAGACCTAAAAGGTAGCTGATAAGCCCAATGATGACCAAGATGGCACCACCAATCAGCCCGTAGTGAAGGGCTATTGGTTTGTAGGAAGCTGCTAAACGCGTGGTTTCATTCATTTTGTACAGATTTTGGTAAGCAATAGTATTTGTATAGCTCGAGTAGAGCTAATGCTTAAGGTATTGCATTTGTATTGCAGCAGCTAACCATGATAGACATACATCTACAGTACATCGATGAGTGACGCTCAATCGAGCCACATCCATGCATTCCCTCGCACAATTCCCCGAATATGCCCCGTGAGCTGTTGTGCAAACCATGGGCTGTGCAGGCTTTTCGAGCGGTTGGTAGAGTGGTCTAAAGTCCAAGGCGTGTGCGGAGTGTAGCAGACGAGATTGGCAGTTTCGCTTTCCTCAATGGTGGCGGGTGGCAGCCCTAGAATTTCTCTAGGGCGGTGTGCCAATAGTTCGGGAATCATCTCTATGGAAAACCCCGCTTGGCGAAGTGCTTGCCACACAGTTTGAATAGTGCTGGCGCCAAAGTCGGCAAATGCAAATTCCATTTCCTTGTGCTCTGCTGCTACAGGTAAATGATTGCTCACGACACAATCTATGGTGCCGTCGCGTAATGCCTGACGCAGGGCGGCTCGGTCTGTCGCACTGCGCAAAGGAGGTAGTACCTTAAAGCGGGTGTCGAATGTGCGCACATCTTCTTCGGTATACAACAAGTTCATAATGGGGACACTGGCCCATATGCGGAGGCCTTCTGCTTTAGCCCGACGAATCCATTCGATACTTGCTGCCGAAGAAACTCCGTATACCAGCAAACGCGAACTCGTATAGCGCAATAGGTGTATGTCGCGCTGTAACATGAGCACTTCACTAAGGGTCGGAATGCCCTTTAGCCCCAACAGCGTGCTCACCTCTCCTTCGTGTATTTGTCCCTCTGGTACCATGCTGGGGTCGAAAGGCCTGTTAACAATCAGACCATCAAAAGGCAGCACGTATTGCATAGCCCGCAGCATGACACCTGCATGCTGTACGGGGTGAAGCCCATCCGAAAAGGCAATAGCGCCAGCGTGGCGCATGTCGTGCATCTCGGTGATCTCTTTCCCTTGACAGCCTCGGGTTAATGCCCCGATAGGGTGAAGGCGTACGGGTAAGTGTTGTTGCTGATGCACGTATCGCACTTCTGCCTTGCTGTCCACTACAGGGCAAGTATTGGGCCATATAGCTATATCTGTATAACCGCCTCGCGCAGCTGCTTGGGCAAGACTGTGGAAGTCTTCGCGATGCTCGTATCCGGGATCACCGACCCAGGCTCCTATGTCGCACCATCCAGGAGATACGTGCATCTGGGGCACTTCGATGACTTCAGCAGCAGCTATATCGAGTTTAGGCGCTATCGCTGCAATCTGACCCCCATCTAACAAGAGATCTAAAATGTGGCCATGATGAGAAGATGATGGATCGGTAATGTGTACTTGCCGAAGAAGTCGGAGCATGAATGCCGAGTTTGCGGCAAAAATACGTGCAATGAACTTTTCCGTAGGCTAGGAGCATGGATAGATGTTTTAATGACATTATGTCACGAAGTGTAGGTAAAGATGCGACATATTGTCTTGCACTTGTGCCCTTTTGGGCAAAAAAATGCGGCTAATCCACTTTGGAACGCGGATTGAATCATGCGTTGGTGAATGGTTGAACCAAAAAACTGAAAGCTATGAAACTGATGATTTTCCCCCGCAAGCAAGAACAAAAAGAAACAACACAACACAACCCCTTGACTGTATTTGACCGTATGATGAGTGAGATGATGTCCAACTTCTTATCGGGTAGTAGTGCCACAGTGGCTGCTGTCAATATTGTGGAGGCACCCGATCACTACCGCATCGAAATGGCAGCACCGGGCCTTGAAAAAAATGATTTTGAACTCAAAGTGGATCAAGGGGTACTGACCATTTCTGTGAACAAGGAATGGAAATTGGAAGAGGGGCACGAGTTCCGTCGCCGAGAGTTTGCCTACTACAACTTCGAGCGCAGTTTCAGCTTGCCCGACACAGTGAACGTCGATAAAATCAAAGCTACCTACAAGAATGGCATCCTGACGGTAGCACTGCCCAAAAAAGAGGAAGCCAAGGAGCAAGCGCCTAAAAAGATCGAAATCAAGTAAGTGGCAGATTAAAGAATGTCATATTTGTGTAAGGATCGTCTTTTTGAGGTCAGTAAGTTCAATGTGAGTTGTAAGCCTTGTGTTTTTTAAAACTTTAAAAAATAAATAGATATGGCAATTATTAGATATAACCCTTTTTCAGTAAGTGAGACTTTTGATCAATTGTTAGACTCTTTTTTTGAAAAAAATCTTTCTAACTTTGTGGGCAGCGATCAATTTGTAAGTCAGCCTTCGGTCAATATTGTGGAAGGGCCCGACAAATTCCGCATTGAAATGGCGGCGCCGGGCTACGACAAAAACGACTTTCACATTGAATTGGACAACGATGTGCTGACGATCTCTGTCCAAAAGCAGGAAGAGCAAGTGGATGAAAACGAGAATTTTGTACGGCGGGAGTTTAACTATACTTCTTTCCAACGCAGCTTCCAGTTGCCAGAAACGGTGAACGCAGACCAGATCAGTGCAAATTATGAGAATGGCGTATTGGTCATTGAGCTGCCCAAGAAAGAAGAAGCTAAAGAAAAGCCCGCACGCAAGATTGATGTGAAATAAGAGTTTAGGTTAGTTAATAGGGTTTTAGGTGTTTATTCAGGGGGTCAGGGCCTTGTGCTCTGACCTCTTTTTTTGCGTTGTGGTGCATGCAATGGACTTTTCACCAGTAGATCCTAACTTGCCTTGGATTTCACCAAACGATTTATTGATGTACGTATTGGTAAGTGGTGCCAGCCGTGGTGTGGGTCGCGATACGGCTTTGTATTTAGCCCAGCAGGGCCATGAAATATGGGCATTGTCGCGTAGTGCAGAAAAGCTCACTTCATTAGCTCAGTCGGCAAAAGACCAGCCAGGACGCATTCACGTGGTGGTTTCAGATTTGGCCCAAGCCGAGGCAATCGATCAGTCGATTGCCCAAATATTACCCCACATGCCCCATTTGGATGTGTTGATCAACAATGCGGGTTTGCTCATTCACCAGCCTTTCGAGCAGTTGACTGATGAGGCGTGGTTGGCGATGTGGCAAGTCAATGTAATGGGGGCGGTGCGTTTGATCCGGGCGTTGTTGCCCAAGTTGCAGCAGGCACCTCGGGCTCATGTAGTGCAGATAGGTAGTATGGGTGGCTTTCAGGGAAGTGCCAAGTTCCCAGGTTTGTCGGCTTACAGTGCCAGCAAGGCGGCATTGGCCAGTTTGAGTGAATGCTTGGCCGAGGAGTTCAAAGAGCAGGGCATTGCATTCAACACACTTGCGCTCGGAGCGGTGCAGACCGAGATGCTGGCTCAAGCTTTTCCGGGTTACCAAGCGCCAGTGCGCAGCGAAGAAATGGGTGCTTTTGTAGGGTGGTTCGCCCTGCATGGCCATCGGTATTTCAATGGCAAGGTATTGCCTGTGTCGGTATCTACGCCTTGAGCGTAGTACTCATTCGCAGAATGTATGTCTTTTTGTTGGCTAAAAAGTGATTGCCATGAATCGAGCTGCCAAGGACTTTCCTTTCGTGCCGTATCAGGGGCAGAGTTTTTCAGAAGTAGAAAGCTTGGCCCGTGCCCGCCAGTTTTACGAATACATGAACCGTCGGTGCAGCGTGCGCGAGTTTTCAGACCGCCCCATACCTCGCCAGCTCATTATGCACCTGGTGATGACGGCGGCTACAGCGCCATCGGGTGCGCACAAACAACCATGGACTTTTTGCGTGGTTGGCGATCCACAGCTCAAACGGCAAATTCGGGAAGCAGCGGAAAAAGAAGAATTTGAGAACTACCATGGCCGCATGAGCGAAGATTGGCTGCGCGACTTAGCACCACTGGGTACGGACTGGCACAAGCCCTTCTTAGAGATAGCACCTTACTTGATTGTGGTCTTCAAAAAGGTATATGACGTAATAGACGGGCAAAAGCGGAAAAACTATTACGTCAACGAGTCGGTAGGGCTGGCCACCGGATTTTTGTTGGCGGCCATCCACCATGCAGGGCTGGTCGCTTTGACCCATACGCCCAGCCCGATGAATTTTCTGCAAAAGATCTTAAATCGCCCAGAAAACGAGCGTCCGTTTTTGCTCATTCCTGTGGGTTATCCTGCAGCAGGTGCTACCGTACCGGATCTACAGCGAAAGCGTGCTGAAGAGGTCATTGTTTGGTATGAGGGAGAAAAAGAGGGGTAACCATGTGCGCATTCCACCTTTTCTTCAGATGGCTTAGTGTCGGCCCCAGAGCTCTACGATGGCTTTTCCGCGTGCCAAGCCGCGTGTGTCGTACCAAAATACGACCTTTTTGATCACTCTTTTCTTGCCTGGTAGGCCGATTACACGCGTTTCACTTCCCGCAGCAATGCGTTTGCGGATGTGTACTTCCATGTGTTGGCCGTTGCCGAAGTACACGACTACGCGATGCAGGTTGATAGAGGCTTTGCGCACGACGAGTTTTAGAGCACTGAAGCGCCCATCACGGGCCGTAACTAAGATTTCGTCTCGGTCTAAGCTATAATTGACGCGGCGTTGTCCGAGCTTTTCCCAACGGTGTAAAGGGGCTATTGCAGTGCCCGGAGCGTCGCTAGGGTAGGGTGCAGCTGCTGTGCACAAGAAAAAGCCCAACAAGGCTGCTAATCCGAGAAGTGGAACTTGCAAACGTGTCATCCAGGTTTTCATATTGCGTGTGTTTAAGGTTGGAGAACAGCAATAGAAGACACTCGTAGGAGTGCGTGGCACTTCAATGCGTTTAAACAGCCCTTACATGCTTAACAAAACTTTAAGTTTGTACACTGCATAGCCTGATAGCTGTTGCCAATGACAAAAAGGGGTACTCGCTTTTTGGAATAAACTCTTGAGCGACAAATCCCTTAAAGCCCGTATCGGCAATGGCACGCATAATGGCGGGATAGTTGAGTTCTTGCGTGTGGTCGATCTCGTGGCGGCCGGGCACGCCTGCTGTGTGGTAGTGGGCGATGTAGTCTTTAAACTGAGTGATGGTGGCGATGATGTCGCCTTCCATGATTTGCATGTGATAGATGTCGTATAATAACTTGAATTGCGGAGAGCCAATTTTGTCTACCAAAGCCACCCCCCAAGACGTATGATCACACTGATAGTCGGGATGATCTACTTTGCTGTTGAGCAGTTCCATGATGATGCGCACGCCCCGTCGCTCGGCCTGTTTGACCAACGGGTCCAGTCCTTGCGCGCAGTATTCCAACCCTTCGGCGTCGTTTATTCCATTTCTATTGCCTGAAAAGACGATTACTTGACCAATGCCTGCATCGGCAGCTTGATCGATGAGCTGGCGGTAGGTAACCTGAAGCTGAGCGTGGTATTGGGGGTTGTTGAATCCTTTGGTCAAGCTGACATTGCGGTGGGTGGCTACCGCACAGGTGAGTCCATGCTTGCGCAAAATGGGCCATTCGTCGGGTGTGGTGAGCTCGATACTTTCGATACCTAATGGCTTGACGTGTAGGCAGAGCTCCTCGAGCGGCACCGAGTGGAAAGTCCAACGACAGAGCGAATGGCGAATACGCCCTGAGGTAGAGGCCAGCGGCAGGGGAGCATTTGCCGAAAGGCGAACTAATGGGGCTGCTGTTATGCCGAGCAGACTGGCGCTTATGTGCTTGAGCCAGCGGCGGCGGTTGGTGTGGCGATTCATGAGTAAAAAGATTGCGCGTAGGTGAATAGAAGGGAGTTCGTAAGTACTTGAGCTGTGCACAAAATAGCTATTTTGGCACCGTCTTGCCGTGCCAAAATGATCGCTTATGAAAACCATTAAAGGTCCTGCAATTTTTTTGGCGCAGTTTATGGGAGGTGTGCCACCTTTCGACACGCTGGACCACATCTGTGCCTGGGCAGCTTCGCTGGGATATGTGGGAGTGCAAATCCCCACTTGGGATGCGCGCCTTATCGATTTGGAACTGGCTGCTCAGAGCAAGGACTACTGTGCTGAACTCAAGGAACGCGTGGCTGCGCATGGTCTCCAGATCACTGAGTTGAGCACCCATCTGCAAGGACAACTCGTAGCCGTGCATCCGGCCTATGATGCATTGTTCGATGCCTTTGCGCCTGAGCAGGTACGAGGCAATGGTCGAGCGCGTGCGCAGTGGGCTACTCAACAACTGTTGTGGGCGGCAAAAGCCAGCCGCCATTTGGGGCTTGATGCACATGTCACTTTTTCAGGTGCTTTGGTATGGCCTTATTTGTATCCTTGGCCGCAGCGGCCACCCGGCTTAGTAGAGGCAGGATTTGAAGAATTGGCGCGGCGCTGGCGGCCCATCCTCAATGCTTTCGACGAGCAAGGTGTGGATGTGTGTTTTGAACTGCACCCTGGTGAGGATCTCTTTGACGGTGTGTCGTTTGAGCGTTTTGTCGATGCGGTAGAGGGGCATGCGCGGGCCTGTATCAACTACGATCCCAGTCATTTCGTGCTGCAGCAGCTCGACTATTTGGCTTTTATCGATCACTATCACGAGCGCATTAAGGCTTTTCACGTAAAAGATGCGGAGTTCAACCCCGATGGTCGGCAAGGTGTGTACGGCGGCTATGCAGGCTGGATAGCACGTGCGGGGCGCTTTCGCTCATTGGGTGATGGCCAAGTCGATTTTAAGGGTGTTTTCAGCAAGCTGACGCAATACGGCTATGGCAGT
Source organism: Saprospiraceae bacterium (assembly GCA_026982695.1). Taxonomy (GTDB): domain Bacteria; phylum Bacteroidota; class Bacteroidia; order Chitinophagales; family Saprospiraceae; genus WFYJ01. The sequence goes on along the minus strand of JALSGS010000053.1, from coordinate 93,437 downwards.
TGGGCTGTCCTGGAGTGGGAGTGCTGCATCAAGTCGGCTGAGCAGGGCGCGCGCGAAGGAGCGCCTTTTATCAAGCAACACATTATTGAAGCTACGCAAAAAGCTTTCGACGACTTTGCTGGCGCCGCTACAGACCAACAGAGTATTCGAAAACTATTGGGCTTAGATCGTTGAGGGGTGTGCAAGTGTTTGGGTCTGAATGGTGCAAAGAGCTGCCTGGGGCGAGCTGTGTTGCGGAGGTGTTGGATGTGCAATGAGCATGTTTTTTTATGACCGAACTTAATACAGGGACCAGATGGAATGGTTGGGCATGATGGAGTGGGTTGCTACTGTGTTTGGCATTGTGTGCGTGTGGTTGATGGCGCGGCAACACATTCTGGGCTGGCCCGCTGGGATTATCAGTACTGCTATTTATAGCTGGATTTTTTTTGAGTCGCGCCTGTATTCCGATGCCATACTCAACGTGATTTACGTGGGGCTCAATGTCTATGGTTGGTGGTATTGGTCGCGTGCCGATGGTACACGCACCCACCAGTTGCCTGTGACTTATTTGCGCACAGCAACCCGCATAGCCTGGGCGGTGCTCATTGTGGTGGGTACGTTGTTATGGGGCAAACTAATGGCCACTCATACAGATGCCGATTTTCCCTATTTTGACGCATTTACCACTGTAGCGAGCCTCGTGGCGCAATACCTCATGGCGCGCAAAAAGCTGGAAAACTGGCTTATATGGATTATAGTAGATGTAGCAGCTATACAAATTTACTACCTCAAAGGCCTATACGTCACTTCGTTTCTTTTTGTAGTGTACTTGTTGTTGAGCATCAAAGGATGGGTCGATTGGAAGCGAGCTATGTCGTCGTCGGTAGTTTGGGAAGAGCAGGAGGCATATGAAGCATAAGGAAGCTTGGGCCAAATACGAGCTGTGGAATGAGTTGGTAGCACCACTACCCAAGCCTTGTGCGCTGGTAGATATGGATGCACTTGATGTCAACATTTTGGAAGTGAAACAGCGGGCTCATCCCAAAAGCGTGCGTGTGGCTACCAAGTCAATACGTTGTGTGCGGCTGCTGGAGCATTTGCTGCAAGCAGAGCCTTTATTTGAAGGACTCATGGCTTTCCACCCTGAAGAAGCCGTTTGGCTCAGTCAGCGTGGCTTTGACGATATTCTGGTGGCATATCCCAGTATGCAAATTGAGGCGATAGCTGCTGTATGCCGGGAAAATGCGCAAGGCAAGCACCTGGTACTCACCATCGATAATGAGGCACATTTGGAGCAAATAGAACGCGTAGCTGCACGCATGCGCGTCACCGTGCCCGTGTGCATCGATATCGATATGTCTTCTCATTGGTTGGGCTTTCACTTTGGTGTGTGGCGTTCGCCATTGCAGCGAGCGGTAGAGGTACGCCAGCTAGCAATGCGCGTTTGCTCTTCTCGCTTTGTGTATTTGGATGGTCTATTGGCCTATGAAGCCCAGTTGGCAGGCTTGCCCGAAAATCTCCCTTCGTTAGGTTGGGCGCGTAACCTGGTGCCTTGGCTCAAGCGCTTATCTGCAAGGGCAGTGCGTCGGCGCAGGCGAGAAATAGTTAATGCGCTGAGTGATATGCATTTACGCTTTGTGAATGCGGGCGGTACGGGTTCGTTGGCATGGACTGCGCAAGAGGCATGGGTCAGTGAAGTCACGGCGGGATCGGCCTTTTTTGCACCTGCACAATTCGATTATTATCGAATACGTCCTTTTGTACCTGCTGCTTTTTTTGCTTTAGAAGTGGTGCGACAGCCCAAGCCCGACATAGTAGTATGCCAAATGGGGGGCTATGTGGCTTCAGGGCCAGCAGCACTAGAGCGCCTGCCACATCCCTATTTGCCGAAAGGCAGTATACTTTTGCCACAAGAAGGGGCAGGAGAGGTGCAAACACCCCTGCGGCTCGAGCAAGCATTGCCCCTCAAGTTGGGCGATGCCATTCTGTTTCGCCATTTTAAAGCAGGCGAGCTATGCGCCCATTTCAGCCATTTGTATCTGGTACAAGGTGGGCGCATTGTAGATCGCGTGCCTACTTATCGCGGCGAAGGACTGCCCTTTGGCTGAGATACCCGCTAGCAAGTGCCACACTGGCTTGGCCTGCGATGCAAGGGAAGCATGACACTGGCAATATGTGCGTAGCATACGGCTCGTTAACCCATTGCTGCTACTACCTCTTTCACTTCGGGAATCATTCGCTTGAGCATGCCTTCAATGCCCGACTTGAGCGTAACAGTAGAAGAAGGGCAGCCACTACATGCGCCTTGCATCGTCAAGTAGACCACGCCATCTTCGTAGCGCTCAAACTCGATATTGCCGCCATCCATTTCTACTGCGGGCTTGACATAAGTATCGATGAGTTCTTTGATCTTTTTGACAATTACCGCTTCGTCCTCGCTGTATTCCATGCCTGCACCTCGCTCGGCTTCCAGTTGAGCCATGAACTCGTCAAAGCCCTCCTTGACGATGGGGTTGCCTTCGGCCACATACGATTTGATGAACTCCTTGAGGCGCAGCATGATATCGGCCCATTCGTAATTCACCTGCTTGGTGATGCTGACGAAGTTGTTGCAGATATACACGCCTTTTACGTATGGCTGTTTAAACAGTTCGGTAGCCAACGGCGACCACTCTTGTGCCAAATCGGGATCTTGAAAGTCGGCCGTGCCGCGGTACAACATGCGGTTGGTGACGAACTTCAGTGTCTCGGGGTTAGGAGTTTGTTCGGTGTAGATAAGTACAGGACTCTTCGTTTTCGTTTCCATATTTGTGCGAGTATTTAATCAGTCTAAAAATGCATCTAATTGCAAAGGTAACATTTGCGGTGTGGCTGGGTTTAAGCAGTGTGGCCTTTTATGGCTGCCAGTCCGATGTACAACCCCGTTTGGCGCTTTACCACTGGCAAGGCCAATGGGCGCCCAATGAGGCCATGCGCACCTGGGCTGAGGGTTTGGGACCTACGTGGTGGTATGTGCGCTTTTTCGACCTTGACCTCTCAGCCGATGGGCGTGATGTGGAGCCCATCTCGCAGTTGAGTTGGACGGCTCCTTTGCCCGATACCCTTGCCGCAGTGGTATTTATCACTACGCGTGCTTTGGAGGTAGTACCGCAACACACACTCGCCACTTTGGCTAGCCGCATGTATCGCTTGTTGGATACGATGGCTCAAGCGGCTGGCGTGCAGTTGGCAGAGGTGCAACTCGATTGTGATTGGACGCCTTCGCTGCGGGCCAAGTATTTTAAGTTGCTTTCTGCCTTTCAGCAAATTCTATCTCCTCATATCGTGTTGAGTGCCACCATCCGGTTGCATCAAGTGAAATGGGCAGCGCGTACAGGTGTGCCCCCTGTCGATAAAGGCATGCTCATGGTGTACCATACGGGCGACGTACGGCGCCGTGGTGTGCGCAATGCGATATTGCAAACAGAGGTGCTCAAACAATACTTGTACGGCTTTGATACCTATCCCCTGCCGCTCGATGTAGTGTGGCCTTTGTTTAGTTGGGGCGTGTTGTGGCGCGAAGGTCGCTTTATTCGGCTCATTAGCCCGTTGTCAGCACAAGACTTGGCCGACTCGTCGCGATTTGCCTCTTCCGACAAGCTGCACTTTTCCGTGAGGCGCGCTACTTGGCTCAAAGGCTACTATTTGTATTCAGGCGATTCCATTCGCCTCGAGCGCGTTCCTTTCGATACCTTGCAGCAGGCAGCAGCTATTTTGGCAGATGCCCTTGCACGTACACCGACACGAGTGGCTTTTTACCACTTCGATACTACCGTACCTCAATTGTGGACTCATGATCAACTGTATCAGATATTGGAGACGACAGCTCGTTAAAGGTGTGCTGGCAGCTACATTGTTGATATGGCTCCCTCCCCAGTTGTTGACCAACTGTGGCCCATTCGACAATGGGTTTTCAGGCTATTCTTTCTTTGAACCCGAGGTGTGGGTGCAAGAGCGGGCTTTTTTGCCCTTTTATCTAGGTATCGACGACGCGTATAAGTACTACCAATCGGTCGAAGCGCGCAAAACGCAATACAATGTACGGGAATGGACCGAGCGAGTATGCCGAGAGGCTGAGCCCGAGGACGTGTATTTTCTCGTGTACAAAGCCCCGCTGACCGACATACAGATGTTGCAGTCGGCCACTACGAGCCGCAAGCTGCCTGTGCCCCTGCGTTTACAGGGCAATTCCTTTGCCGAGTTTTTATATGCACAGCGATGTGTCGAGACGATCGACTATTTGGCTTTCGCCAAAAAATGTGAGCCCCATGTCGTTGCCCTCAATCCCTGGTCGGTGCCTCGACGCGATACAGTCGCTATGTTGGCATTAATCGCTGAAGGGCGTAAAGCCTTCTTGAAAACTCGATCGGACTATATGCGCTTACGCTATGCCTATCAGATTGTGCGTTTGGCGCACTATGCAGGGCAATATCAACGGGTGCTCGACTTGTACGACTATCTCATGCCTAAGATTGACCCCGATAGAGCGCGTCTGCACACCAGCCTATTACCGTGGTGGATCTTGGGGCACAAGGCTGGTGCCCTACGTGCGCTGGGCCAGCGCGTACTGGCATCCTATCTCTTTGCGCGCATTTTCCTCAATTGCCCCAGCCGGAGAGAATCGGCTTATCGCAGCTTTGACATACGTACTGATGAAGAGTGGCAGCAGTGCTATGCGCTTTGCCAAGACGATCGCGAGCGCGCTACCCTCTATGCCATTCGCGGAAGCACACCTGACAGCCGAGCACTGGAGGAAATGAAACAGATCTATACGTTGTGGCCACAAGGACCTTATCTCGAAATGCTCTTGGCAAAAGAATTGCGCGAGCTGGAACGCGACCTACTAGGACTTGCCTTCAACGACCAGGCTGAGCAGAACAAGCGCCGTTATGACATTCCGCGAGATCAGGCTGGCGCATATGCCATCGAGTTAGAGCAATTCGTCCGGCAGGTACTCAAAGACGGGTACGTGCCTCATCTATCTTTTTGGCATATGGCTGTGGGATATTTGCAATTGCTTCGGGGAGATTATTATGCTGCTGCGAAGACCTTTGAACAGGTGGCTCCAAAGCTGTCGCAACCCCAGCTATCCGAACAAATCCAGGCAATGCAATGGGCTTTGCGCATTAGCTCAATCGTGGAACTAACTCCTGAAATTGAAAATGAAATTTTCCAATTTGTCCGCACTGATCCGATTTACCGCAAGTATCCCGACTTTGCCGACTTCATCGCCGATAAAATGGCGTGGCTATATCAGCGCGAAGGGCATCCAGGGCTGGCATTTTTGTGTCACCACCCATGGCGTGACCTGCGTTACGACCCAAAAATGGAATTGGTAGAAGATATTTTGAATGCAGCGCGCAATCCGCGTTCGCGCTTTGTGCGCTGGCTGACTAGCGATGCTGATGGGCGTAGCCTAGAAACGGCTATGCTCGACATGAAGGCCACGCTATACCTACAGCAAAACCAGCTCGAAGCAGCTTGGCAAGTGTATCAGGAAATACCGCGTAGTGAATGGGATGCATTGCTGCAGGTAGAGCCCTTTGTAGTTAGCTTTAAGGAACGCGTGAATGTGCCTCTATCATTGGATTCTACCAATATGTACAACAGGGGTGAGCTCATTCAAGCACTGATGGACTTGAACTTTGAAATACGGGCTACCCCTGAGCGCAATGCACGCCAATATTTTCAATTGGGTGTGGCTTGGTACAATATGACTTATTTCGGCCAAGCTTGGCGAGCGCTCGATTACTATAGATCGGGTGCAAGTTGGCGTCGGCTTTGGCAAACGCAGCTTTTTCCCGTCCCTGGTCGCAAAGGGGTGTTCAATCGCGAATACACCGATTGCACACGTGCATTGGCCTATTTTGAAAAAGCTCGATTGCAAGCACGTAGCCGCGAGTCGCAAGCCAAAGCGGCGTTTATGGCTGCGCGCTGTGAGCGCAATATGTACTTTACCAGTACAGATTATCAACCTCCACCATGTGCCAATTGCATTCCGGTATTGCCCGAAGAGTATACTACTCATTTCCAATTGCTCAAATCGCATTATGCTGATACGAAATTTTATCAGCAGGCCATCAAAGAGTGTTCGTGGTTTGCCGCCTATGCGCGCAAATAGCTAGTGTGGCGCTAAATAATGTGCTATTGATAGAGGCTGAGGCACCAAAACATTGGTGCCTTTTTAACTTTGCCGGCAAAAATTTTATTTGCCATGGCTCATCGCATACTTGTTTTGGGTGCTACTGGGAAAACAGGCACAGAATTGGTGCGCCACTTGTCGAAAGCAGGTCGACAAGCCATTGCGGCTGTGCGCAATCCCGATGCGGCAGCTAGCCAGTTTGCCAAAGCAGGCATCCCGCTCGATGCCTTTACCATGCGCACATTCGACTATTGCTGCCCTCATACTTGGGAACAGGTATTAAAAGGTGTACAAGCACTGTATTTGATAGCTCCACCAAAATCTTTAGGGCCTGATCCTGCAAAATCCCTGCTCGATTTGGCCTTGAGCAAGGATATAGAGCACGTGACTATGCTCAGTGGTGCCACTACCGGTGATGTGCCAGGTAGCTTGCTGTATGAAATAGAGGAGTACGTACGTACACTCCCTTGTAAGTGGACAATTCTGCGGCCTAGCTGGTTTATGCAAAACATGGTGAATTGGCTGGGAGCTATGATCCGTACCGAGGGTAGGTTTTATACTCCTGCAGGCACTGCCCAAACGGCTATGATCGATGTGCGTGACGTGGTATGCGTGGCTGCGGCCACCTTTGATGGCAAATGGGACCATCATGTCCTGACACTTACAGGGCCTGAAGCTATTAATTATGACACAGTAGCACGCCTCATTAGTGTAGCTACAGGTACTTTAGTCAATCATATATCTTTAGAGGATGATGAATTTCAGCGGTTGATGGTGGAAGAATACGGCTGGGATCCGGGAACTGCTGCTGCTACTGTAGATCTATTTCGATTGGTGCGCAGTGGCAAAGAAGCGCGCGTCACTCAAGAAGTAGCTCAAGTGTTGGGGCGACCTCCCAAGAGCTTTAGGGAATTTGCCAGAGACCATCGAGATGCTTGGCGTTAGCATGCGAACCTCGGAAATGTACTGTAGCGATCTCAGTCATAAATTTCTTTTCGAGCTGCTTTCAGCGTATTGAGCAATAATGAGGTGACCGTCATAGGGCCTACTCCTCCAGGCACAGGAGTAATATAGCTGGCTTTGGGCGCTACAGTTTCGAAATGGACGTCGCCCTTGAGGCGATAGCCTTTACGAGCCAAAGGGTCTTCCACGCGGTTAATGCCCACATCGATCACCACGGCGCCTTCTTTGATCATATCGCCAGTGATGAACTCAGCTTTGCCAATGGCGGCCACTACGATATCTGCACGGCGGAGCTCAGCGGCAATATCGCGTGTACGGCTATGGCACAAGGTGACAGTACAGTTGCCAGGGTATGCTTTGCGCGACAAAAGCAGAGCCATAGGCGTACCTACAATATGACTGCGGCCTACCACTATGGCATGAGCACCTTCAGTGGCAATTTCGTATCGGCGCAACATCTCTAGGATACCTAGTGGAGTGGCAGGCAGATAGGCGGGCAGCCCTTGTGCCATACGGCCAAAATTGACTGGGTGGAACCCATCTACGTCTTTTCGCGGGTCGATCGCTAGAGTGACTGCTTCTTCATCTAGGTGCTTTGGGATCGGTAACTGGACGATAAAGCCGTCGATGAGAGGGTCTGCGTTGAGCTCCTGTATGGTCGCTAACAGCTCTGCCTGTTCAATTTGTGCGGGTTTTCGAATGAGTGTGGAGTCAAAACCTACTTCCTCACAGGCGCGTACCTTGTTACGCACATATACCTGGCTGGCAGGATCGTCGCCTACTAAAACGGCTGCCAGATGTGGAGGACGTTGACCTGCAGCTTTCATTGATGCGACTTGGGCAGCAAGTTCGCCTTTAATGATTTTGGCAAGGGCCTTTCCGTCTAATATTTGGGGCATGGCTTTTTGCTTTTACCTGTGAGCCGCCAATTTAGGCCTTGAGTCGCACTTTGGAAGTGCAAAAAATCAGCTCAATTGTGAAGTGGCTTGCTGAATGGCTTGTGGCAAAAGGGCATAGCTCATGGTAGCGTGACGTGCACCGTGGAGCAAGTTGTTGTGCACTTGCTCGAGTAGCTGGTGGATCATGCGCCAGTTCTGATGGGTGGCACGGGGTATGTGTGCGGCTTGTAGCTGTTGCTTTAGTTGCGTGCCCAATACTTCACAGAGATTGGCAAAGCGCTGGATGGCAGGTGACTCATGGTGTATCTGGCGCTGATTCCACAACTTGACACTCAATTGCCGGAGGACGGCCCACAGTGTAGGATTAGTCGTGCAATATCGGGCTCGCTCACGTTCAAGGGCTTCTATTTGTTGCATGCGCGTTAGTTGGGGCCATTCAGCAATAAGCTGGCTAGCACTGGCCTTGTAAAACTGTTCGAGCATGCATATGGCTTCGGTATCTAAAGTTGTGGTATTTTTGACTATTAGCAGACTGAGGACTACAGCAGTGTGCATGCTGTACTCAGTAGTCCATTCATAGCGCTTGTAATGCATCTGTTGCAGGCAAGTAATGGAAATCAGATGGTACAGTTTGATCATGACAGGCATAAGTGCTTCGGGGTAATTCCCCAGGTGCGGACATTGCTTATATTGAAGTGATAATTTGGGTGTAGATAGGGAACAGTCCAGCCAAGCTTCGAAATGCTCTTCTATAGCTGGCCGGAGGATGGAAAACGATTGCATGTCGTTGAGATATAGCCATATGTGTAGGTTAGATGGGTGTTGCTGGCTTGAGTAATAGGGCCATTCGGCAATGCCAGAAGTCACTACGGCATTAAACATGGGCAACACAGACTTGACTAAAAAATTCTGATCGAGTCTGCTGCGCGCCAAGCGTACGCCGATCCATGTGCTGGTAAGTTGTGACATCAGTATTTCGTTTCTTTTTTCTGTCAAACAAAAAACCAGCCAGTCCTGAAAGAGGGAAACACGGGTTGTAATTATTCAATAATTTTGTTGAGCGTTGCCGATTGAGAGGTATTGTTTTTTGGATGAGCGGGAAATGTAGTATTTGAAGCGAGGCAGAATTTCCCAAAACGGGGCGAGCACCAAAAATGAAAAAGGCTCTGCTCCCGATGTGATGGGGCAGAGCCATAAAGTCAAATTTCAAATGGATTACTTGTCATCCACTTCTTCGTATTCTACGTCAGTGACATCTTCTGCGCCACTGCTTGACGAAGCACCGCTTTGCGCGCCACCATCGCCATTCGTGGTGCTACCTGCCTGTTGTTGTGCTTGATACATTTCTTGGCTGGCAGCTTGCCAAGCTGCGTTGAGTGCAGCCATGGCTTTGTCGATGCGCTCGATGTCTTCTGCCTTGTGTGCTTCTTTGAGCTCGTTAAGTGCCGATTCGATAGCGCCTTTCTTTTCCGATGGCAGTTTGTCACCAAACTCTTTGAGTTGTTTTTCCGTCTGGAAGATCAGTGAGTCAGCAGCTACCAGTTTTTCGGCCTGCTCGCGTGCTTTACGGTCTGCCTCTGCATTGGCTTCTGCTTCGCGGCGCATGCGCTCGATTTCTTCTTTGCTCAGGCCCGTCGAAGCTTCTACGCGTACACTCTGTTCTTTACCTGTGGCTTTGTCTTTGGCCGATACGTTGAGGATACCGTTAGCATCGATGTCGAACGTTACCTCGATTTGAGGTACACCACGCGGTGCAGGCGGAATACCGTCGAGGATGAATCGTGCTACTGTACGGTTGTCTTTAGCCATTGGGCGTTCACCCTGCAATACGTGGATCTCAACTGAGGTCTGGTTGTCAGCAGCAGTCGAATAGATTTTCGCCTTGCGCACGGGGATAGTCGTATTGGCAGGGATGAGTATGTCCATTACGCCGCCCAGCGTTTCGATACCCAGCGACAGCGGTGTGACGTCGAGCAATAGCACATCTTGTACATCGCCGCTCAATACACCACCTTGAATAGCTGCACCAATAGCTACTACTTCGTCGGGGTTCACGCTCTTGTTGGGCTTCTTGCCAAAGAACTGCTCTACAGCTTGCTGGATGCGTGGAATACGCGTAGAGCCTCCTACCAAGATTACTTCGTCGATGTCTTTAACTGTCAGGCCGGCGTCTTTGAGTGCCAAGCGGCAAGGCTCAAGCGTGCGCTCTACCAAGTCGTCGATGAGTTGTTCGAACTTCGAACGCGTGATCTTTTTCACCAGGTGTTTGGGCACGCCGTCTACAGCTGTGATATAGGGCAAATTGACTTCTGTTTCAGACGACGAAGACAGTTCGATCTTAGCTTTTTCAGCAGCTTCTTTCAGGCGCTGCAGTGCCATTGGGTCTTTGCGCAAATCGACGCCTTCTTCTTTTTTGAACTCGTCGGCCAAGTAATCGATTAGTTTTTGGTCGAAGTCGTCGCCACCCAAGTGGGTATCGCCATTGGTCGATTTTACTTCGAAGACGCCTTCGCCCAGCTCGAGAATCGAGATGTCGAAAGTACCACCGCCTAAGTCGTATACGGCAATGGTCATCTCTTTGCCTCGTTTGTCCAAACCGTAGGCCAATGCGGCCGCTGTAGGCTCGTTGATGATCCGACGTACATTCAAGCCTGCAATTTCACCGGCTTCTTTGGTAGCTTGTCGCTGTGAGTCGTTGAAATATGCCGGTACGGTGATTACGGCCTCTTTCACTTCTTGGCCCAAATAATCTTCGGCAATTTTCTTCATCTTTTGAAGAATCATAGCCGAAATCTCTTGGGGCGTGTACAAGCGGCCATCAATATCGATGCGTACTGTATCGTTTTCGCCGCGTACTACCTTGTAAGGTACGCGCTTGATCTCATCCGTTACTTCAGAATAACGCCGACCCATAAAGCGCTTGATCGAAAAGATCGTACGCGTAGGGTTAGTGATCGCTTGGCGTTTGGCTGGATCACCTATCTTTCGTTCACCATTGTCCAGAAAAGCTACTACCGAAGGAGTAGTACGACGACCTTCCTCGTTGGGAATCACAACGGGCTCGTTGCCCTCCATGACTGCCACACATGAGTTGGTCGTACCGAGGTCTATACCAATAATCTTACTCATAACTTTTTCCTATTTTGAGTTTTCAATTGTTCTTTGCTATCTTGCCTTTGTGAGCTACTTGTGATGCTCAAGCTATGTGCCAAGCCGCCTTTTTACGCCATTCCTGCCGTTTTGAATTGAATATTTTTATCTTTATTGCAAAGTGGCAGCAACCAGGGCGGGATCTACTGACAAAAAGTCAGCCACTTGCATGGCGTGTGGCACATTGCCGCATGTAGTGGCTATAAATGAGCGGGAAGAGGTATAGAGCTTTTTACTTTAAAAATGGCTTTTTATGCAACTACTCGAGCGTTGTGGGCTTATATTGGCCTGTAGTGGCATCATCTTTTTGACAGCATCACCTGTTTGGGCGCAAGATGATACCCTAGAATTAGACCAGGTAAAAAAACAACTTCAACAAATATACGTAGAGGGCTTGCGCGACGCCGGCTATGTGCCTTCTGTGGACGAGGATGGTGATGTGCAGTTCGAGCGCGAAGAGCTCGCCTACTTCATCAGTGTGCATCCTGATGATCCTCAGTTTTTTGGCTTGATGTTGCCCTATATATGGGAAATTGAAAGTGATCAAGAGCGCTTGTATGCATTGTTTGCCTGCAATGTGGCTAATGCTTCTACGAAAGTGGCTAAAGTGCAGGTGGTTGGAGATAATGTGTGGGTATCGGCTGAGCTCTTTGTACCCAAGCCCACGGAGTTTCGATCTGTATTGTCGCGTTTGTTCAGTGCGATGGACAGTGCTATGATGAAGTTTGTCGATACAATGGCTGAGTTAGAGGATGAAAATTAAGCTGCCATTTTTTTGAGTGCACTGCTAGCTTATGGGCCAACGTTCCGTGTGCTGTTTTCCCACTGTTTAAGCGCATGCCGAGGTAGTCGGTGTCCTCCTTTGTAAATAAAGTAGGTAAAATTGAGCCCTTGCATGCTGTTGAATTGGTGTTGCCACTGTTGTCGTGCAGTAGGCAAGAATTCGTCTTGTGGGCTCCAGGCTTGCCACAATTGCCTTTCGGCAAAATAGGGATGTAGGGGCTTATAGTCAATGTCTTCGGGTGTGAGGCCTGCCCATAGCATCAATACGTCGAAGTGTGGGCGGCAACGCACTATCCAACGCATTACGGTGGCGCATCCTTGTGAAAAGCCAAATAGGATGATTCGGGGGCAGGACGCACACTGCCCTACAAAATGGCCATATACAATTTGTAGCCATGTAGCGTAGTCCTCGATTTCGTCGAGTCGGTTTTCGCGAGTCATCCAACTGGCGCCGGGCTGTTTGTTGAGCCCTTTGGTGTAGTACAGGGAGAGGCCCTGAGGTGCAACGATGAGCCGATGGTCGTCCTGCACGACGTCAAAACGGCAGATGAAGTGCTTAGCTAATTGTCCATATCCATGGCAGGCTATCCACAACTCTGTGGCAGTGCCATCCGTAGGGCCCATTACATAGCAGTGTGCGGTACGCGCTACTTTAAAACGCACATGCTGGACTTGTGGCATAGCAACTTTTTTCACAAGGATAAATGATTCATTTTTGCCGAAAGGCAAATCCGATGAAGGACTTTTGGAGCCAGCGTTTTGCTGCCCAAGAATACGCATATGGCGAGCAACCCAATGTGTTTTTTCGCCAGCAGCTCGATTTACTGCCTGTAGGTAAGCTTTTATTGCCTGCGGAAGGAGAAGGTCGCAATGCGGTGTATGCCGCGTGCAAAGGTTGGGAAGTGTGGGCTTATGACTTTTCAGAGGCAGCGCGGGAAAAGGCAATGAGCTTGGCGCAAAAATGTGGTGAACTACATTTTCGCTACGATTTGTGTACTCATCAAGAAGCGTCTTATCCTGAGGAGTATTTCGATGTGGTAGCGCTCATCTTTGCCCATACGCCTGAGCGCAAGTTGTTGCACGAGCGCGCGGTGCATTGGTTGCGGCCGGGTGGTATGCTGTTGCTGGAGGGGTTTTCCAAAAAACAGCTCCACTATACATCGGGAGGGCCAAAACAAGAGGCGCTGCTTTTTGATCGAGCTATGTTAAAATCGGATTTTCAAAGCCTATCAACTTTCGAAATTGAGGAGGCTGTAGTGGTATTGGACGAAGGGCCTTACCACCAAGGGCAGGCGGCAGTTATTCGCGTAGTAGGGCGCAAGTGAGCGTTATTCTATTGGCGTATCCTTCGGCCAAAGAGGTCGCGTCGGTGCTTACTATTGGTCTGTATCTCTAAAGGAGGGCGTTCGAGGGTTTGATGAAACACTTTGGGAATGTGGTGCCATAAGCCATCCGCCCCCAATCGAAAGCCTTCGTAAGTGCCGTCGGGAATCCACGTAAGGATCTTGCCTTGTCCAGGCAAGTATTTGCTTACAGGTTGTAAAAAATCAAAAATGATCAGTTCCAACTGGGAATCATAGTTGAGGCGAATGGCTGCCTCTGCCCAGTATTCCAGAACGATGCGATGGCGTGTGAGTGGCTCCGATTCGCTTTCCTTGACAAATACAGGAGCGCCGAAGTATGGTTTTCCCGTTGTGGAGTCGAACCACAAGATATCAGCTACTTTTCGGTGCTGATAAGGACGATGGGTATCGAAGCCAAAGAGTACATACATAGGTTGGCCATTGGGGCCTTGAAAAGGCTCGATGTGGTAGTATATGGCCCCATACCATTGCTCTGGGCTTAGCGTGAGCTCTTCAGGCCAGTCCATCTGATGCGAGCGGTCGATCAATGGATGTAGTACCAGCTCTTGGGCACGCATCTGTATGGCTCCATATTGTCGGAAGGTGCCATCGCCGCGGTCGAGTTGCCAGGTGAAGATCCGAAATGTGCTGTCGGGTGGGTATTGTATGGAAATAGATTTCAGCCTTGAGAATGGATATGCAAAAGAGCCTGGTATCTGTAGTGCTTGTACCAGCGTGGTAATGGCTCGCTTGCAGGCGGCAAAGCGATTTAGGGGTATCGAGTCGTTGAGTACCGCATAGCTCAAAACCACCAGTGTGTCTTCATATCGGTGTATCTGAGCGGTATCATTTGGCGAAAGCCGAATTTGAGCCTGCAGCGTGTGATGACTCAGTACCATGAGTATGCCTGCGAGCAGTAGAGAGCAAAAAGCCGATGACTTCATGGGTAATAATTGTGCGTGCCTACTAATTAGGACTGCTTCGAGCAAAATAACGAATGAAATCGCCAAGATGTTGGGGAAGCCCAAAAGCTTAGGCGTTTTTGGAGCACCAATACTGCGGTTTTTTCTTTGTAAGAAAAGTGATAATGTTTATAAATCTGAAATTCTTTCTCAATACAGATTAAAATTGGAACTCTATTTGTGTAGGACTTATATGACGCATTTGCCCAAAGGCGGCATCATCCTTCAAAATAGAGATCCATGAATACGAAAAAATCGCTGTTTTCTTTGCTGTGTGTTTTTGCGCTGGTAAGTACTTGTGCCATCAGTGTGCGGGCTCAGTATTGGGAGGCAGGTACTTATATGGGCTTTGCCAATTACAAAGGTGAGTTAAACGGTCAGCGCCTGATGTTTAGCCAATCGGGGCCAGCTATGGGCGTGTATTCGCGTTTGAACTATAGCCGCTTTTTGGCTGTCAAGGCCAGCATGACTTATGGGCGCATTCAAGGCACGGATGCTGTAGCTGCTGACCCGCAATTGCGCATGCGCAATCTGAATTTCCGATCTGATGTACTGGAATTGGCCGTGACGGGCGAGCTCAATTTGGTACCCTTTGCCATACGCGAACGCAAAACGGCCAGTCCTTATCTATTTGCGGGTGTTGCACTGTTCCACTTTAATCCAGAGGGAGAGTTTCGCGGGCAGTGGTACGAGTTGCGCGGCATGGGCACCGAAGGCCAGATGATGGATGGTACGCCGTATGCCTTGTGGCAGATAGCTGTACCTTTAGGATTTGGCTTCAAGTTCAATTTGAGCTATCAAGCCAATTTTGGCATAGAGGTAGGTTTTCGTAAAACCTTTACTGATTACTTAGACGATGTCAGTGGTACCTATCCAGATTTTGTCGAGTTGTGGGAATATGACGAAATGGCCGCTGTGCTGTCGTATCGAACTCCTGAGCTCACAGGCGAATATGGCGATAATCCGGTAGGTGAACTGCGTGGAGATCCGCAAACAAATGATCTATACGTATTTATGGGGCTGACTTTGTCGGTCAACTTGACGGATCGCTATGGTCTGGACTTTGATCCCAAATACGAGCAGTTTAAGCGGAAATACAACGACAAGGAGTTGTTACGCCGGCAGAAACTCAAGGAGCATCAGCGCAAACGGCGCCAGGCACTCAAAGAACGCCGCAAACGCCTCAAGCGGATTGCTGCTGAACGCAAAAAGCGCAAAAAGCAAAAGCTGGAACCACCTGTAAAAAAACGGACTAAGTAAGAAAATAAATAAAACCTATCCTTCCCCCTTTGATTGAGGAAGTGCATGTCGAGTTACGTGCATTTCCTTTTTTATCTTGGTGGAGCAAGCCGTCACCTCTGATAGTGGGTCATCAAAACCTCTTCAGTAGGAGGAGTAGTCGTATCACCTGTCAATTCCACAAGGGTGATTTCAGGCAATATTCCCACTCGGCCCGGATACGCTAAATACCCCAAGCCGCGATTGACGTACAGAAATTGGTGATCTTTTTGATAAAGACCTGCCCACTGTTTGTACACATATTGAGCTGGGCTCCATTTAATCCATCCAGGTATGTCGATGCCAAATTGCATGCCGTGAGTGTGCCCTGAAAAAGTGATTGCAATGTCCGGATAGTCTAACACCTGCAACTCCCAATGAGTGGGATCATGAGAGAGGAGAATCTTTAGGTCACCTGAGGTGCCTTGCCATGCTTTAGCCAGATCTCCATATTTCTGAAAGCGGCGTAGAGCTGAGTAGTTATCTACGCCGATAATGTCGAGTTGCGCACCGTTGATGAACACGCTTTGGTGCTCATTGCGCAATAGATTCCAGCCCAGTTGTCGTTTGTGGATGTGTTCCAGCAGCCGCATGTTGGCAGCTTTGGCTTCGGCATTAGGCCAGTGGTGGTAGTCACCGTAATCGTGGTTGCCCAAAATGGAAAAGACCCCATAGCGCGCCCTGATCTTTCGGAATATGGGCACAAAAGGTAGCGCCTCATCAGCTGTGGCATTGACTAAGTCGCCTGTAAAAAGTACAATATCAGGTACTTGGGCATTGATGAGGCGTATAGCTGCAGCTACTGCGTGGTTGTCGGTAAAACTTCCCGAGTGGATATCTGAAATTTGTACAATGCGTAGACCTTCTAGCCCTTTGTGCAACCCTTTGATTGGAATGCACACCCGCCGCACTTGGTAGTCATGACGGCGCGTGATGCCATAGGTGAGCGTGGCAAAAGGTGTTAAGCCGAGCAACAAGGCCAATTGATTGAGAAAACGCGAGCGCCCTGCGTCGAATTCGGGTACTAACCCTGCCCAATGAGCGCCTTTCCAAGTCAGTCGCCTCACATCATCGATGAAAACAAATAGTACAGTGAGCAGCTTGGACAAATAGGCAATTACGACTATGGCGCGCAATATGAGAAAGACCCCCTTCCAAGGTTGGTGTAATGGGCCTTGCTGAGCCCATAGGTACAGCACTGCAGCCAGTACAGGAAAAGACCAATATGCTATGTGGACCCATTGCTTGGTCCATTCGTTCCATCCCGTTGTAAATGTACGTACTGCCTGGAATGCGTATACTTCGACGAAGATAATTATGGCCAATAGAAAGATCGGTCGCATAAATGCTATTCACATTCAATTTGTGTGGTTGATTCAGTAAATGCGAAAAAAGGCGAAAAGTTCGATAAAGTGTTACTGTAGTAACTCCTATCTATAATATGTGTCACAAATTAAATTGAGCCGTGAATTGTTTATGGGATTGTGTGTATTTGATTCAAATGCCCTTAATTTGGGCGCGCATATTAGCAACTCAATGAGCCAGATGGGCAGTAATGTGACAATGAATCAATTGCGAAGTCTTACTACCTCTTGGCAAGCCAAGTTGTACTTTCTTTGGCGCTTACCGACAGCATGGTGGTGGGGGATTCGAGTAGAACAGCTTGAAGCACATCAGGCAATCGTGAGCTTGCCCTTTAACTGGTATACGAAAAACCCCTTTCGATCTATCTATTTTGCAGCCTTAGTAGGTGCAGGGGAGTTTGCCACGGGTATTTTGGCGCTGCAGGCTTTGTGTGGCCAACCGTCAGTGTCTATGTTAGTCCTGCATCAGGAAGCAGAGTTTGTCAAAAAAGCGACTGAGCGGGTGTACTTTCATTGCCAACAAGGAGAACAAGTGCGTCAAGTGATATCAGATGTAGTCCAAAGTAGTGCACCCAAAACTATCCGTATGAAGGCAGAAGCTACTGATGGTTCGGGGCAAGTAGTAGCTCGGGTGTATATCACTTGGTCTTTTAAGCGAAAAAGATAAATTTTTTTTGTTAAAATAATTTTTCGGGTTTTTACATTTGTATATTGGTGATAATCGCGCAATGATAAACGATATTTTTTTCTCATAAAACTATGTTTGAATATGAGATGTGCATGGATGATGAGAAAAACTTATAGGACTTTGTCGGCTTTATGGCATTGAAAACATATGGCGATTGAGGTAGCTGTGCTACTTTCGCAGTATCTGTCCCAATGACTGATTTAACCCACTGCATATGAACGCGGAGCACCCTGTGTTCCCCAAAGTGATCTTTTGGCGCTACAGGGGATCTGGCTTGCTTGCCCAATTTGCTGAAAACTTTAATCCCATGAACAGGTTACGTCTCCTGCTCAGCCTTGCGCTGTTTGTCATTTCATGTAGTACAAGTGTAAGCGTATTTTCTCAGCAGCTTTCTTTATTTACCCAGTATCGAGAAGCACTTACCCTCATCAATCCTGCAGCACCTTCCAACGATTTTTTGGCTTATCAGCAGCCCTTTTCCGTGGGGGTGTCTTATCGGAAGCAATGGAACGATTTGCCGGGGGGACCTACTACCCAGGTATTTAGAGGTTCTTTCCTGTTTGAGACAGGAGGGGGGGTTCATTTCCTTACAGGGGGCTTTTTAGTCAATGATCAAACAGGCCCTACGGGCTTTACAGGGTTGTATGGCCGAGTAGCGGGACTGATTTCTGGTGACCCTCGATTCGGCGGGCTGATTGTGGGGCTGTCGGCAGGTGCCAATCAATATCGGCTTAATGTCAGTGATATTCGCTTGCGCGAAGAGGGAGATGTGTTGGGAATACAAGATCAGAATCAGATGTACCCCGATGTAGGGGTAGGCATTTTTGGCTATGCCATGTTGGATGGGCGAGGCTTTGAAGGAGATTACCTCTATGGTGGCATCTCAATTCCCCAGGTGTTTGGCATTAACCTTACTTTTCGCAATGAGCAAGGTGAATTCTTTATCGAGCGTACCCAACACTACTATGCGCAGTTGGGCATGTTCAAGTTTTTTGATAACGGTGGCTTTTTGCAACCTTCTGTGTGGGTTAAGTATGTACTCAATGCACCAATCAATGTCGACTTTAACCTCCGCTATCAAATTGCACCACCCTTTTGGGTGGGGGCAGGTGGCTCGTCTGGTGGTGCGATACACTTAGAGACGGGCTTCCAAATTGGCGGCGACTATGGTTACGATAACACCTTGCGCATTGGGTATGCCTTTGACTACTCATTCACCACGTTTGGCCCTGAGGTGGGGGGAACCCACGAGATTCAACTGACTTATTCCTTCGACAAATGAGATAGGTATAGCAGTTTAGTCAAAAGCACTTGAGAACCTTCCTTTTAGCACCATGGTGCTATAGCAAAATATAAATTTCATGAAAAAGGCAATTCGCGTTGTTGTTTGTGCAGTCTTACTGTTGGGTGCCACCTACGAGACGTGGGCACAACCTACATTTTACATGCCTTGTAATGTAGTACTCGACAATGGTGCTCAGATATGCATTCCCGTAAAGGTAAAAGACTTTACGGATCTGCTGGCTATCCAATATTCTATCAATTGGGACCCCACGGTCCTCTCTTTTGATCAGATACAAAATGTCAATTCAGCTGTATCTGACTTGGACATGACAGATTTTGACTTGGTGGAAGCTGGCAATGGCATTATTCTGTTCGACTGGAGTACAGATGTGAATGGAAATGGAGTGACACTGGCCGACGACGAAGTCTTGTTCGAGATATGTTTTACGGGGGTAGGCAGCTATGGCCAAAACACGGAAATTGCCATTACAGATGATCCTTTGCCCACTTATGTGACGCGTGTAAATGCCTACCCGATGGATATTGGCCAGTTTATCGACAATGGCTGTGTATCTATTGGCGTCGATCCACTTACGATCAATATCTCTTCGGTGAGTGGGAATCCAGGAGAAGTGGCTTGTGTCGATTTGTCGGTAGTGGATTTTCAGTCTATTGTTGGGCTTCAATTTTCCATTCAATGGGATACGGCACTATTGGCATTCGAAAGTGTTGCCGCCCTGAATTTGCCAGGTTTTACTGGAGCTAATGTGGCAGTCGATACGGCTGCGGGCAATGTCGTTATTTCATGGGTGTCTAGTGATGTGAGCAATGGTACATCAGTGCCCGATGGTACGCAGATTCTGCAGCTGTGTTTTACCGTCTTGGGCGAGTGTGGTGACAATGCGGCGGTGTGGGTGAGCGATATGCCCTCAGCTATAGAAGTAATCAATGCGGTTACTACCTCCAATGGACAAAACATCGGTATATTGAGTGATCCAGCTAATGTGACTACTAACTGCGTGTTTCCCGACGGGATCACCATCAACGTATCAAGTGATACGGTCTGCCCTGGTGAAACCTTCTTTGTAGATTTGACGGTGGAAGACTTTGTTCAAATTACTGAGCTGGACTTTTCTCTTATTTGGAACCCCAATGTACTTCAGTTGGTAGGTGCACCTCAAGACCTCGCTTCTTTTCTCTTTGTCAACTCGGTTAATACTACGAGTGCTAGCCAAGGAATCATTACCGTGGAATGGCAACAGTTTGGGTTTGGCGCTTCGTTGCCTGATGGGGGCACGCTTTTTAGGCTGCGCTTTCAATCGGTAGGCCCTAGCGGAAGTAGTAGCACAGTGTCCATTGCCAATAGTCCTGTGCCTATTTACGTGACGGAATTTGGCAACAACGATAACATCGGCATCAACTCCAACAACGGGCTGGTATTGGTAGAGTCTTGTGGTGGGGTGACCTTAGTGGCTGGTACTGATGCAGGAAACCCAGGTGAAATGATTTGCATCGATATTCAGGCCCAAGATTTTGAAGATGTGACAGAAGTAGCTTTCACCCTGAGCTGGGAACCCAATGTGCTTGAATACATCCAAACGACCAATTACAATCTCAGTGGCCTGGATGCAGCCGATTTTGATGAAAGCAACGTAGGAGGTGGAAATTTATGCCTAGATTGGGTGAACGCTGCGGGGCAGACAGTGCTGCCGGGTACTACTTTATTTCAAGTGTGCTTCAACATAGTGGGCAATCCAGGAGATTGTGCACCAATTACCTTTGTGGATTTTCCCTGCCCACTTTTAGCTACTACGACAACCTCCGGATTTTCTGATGTGGGCCTCAGCGGGCAGGCAGGCGAAGTATGTATTACTAACCCCATCGGCTTTGCTTTGAACGTGGGTAGCTCAGGTGGTGCGGTAGGTGGTGAAGTATGTGTGCCCGTGACAGTCACGAATTTCATTGGCATTACAGAATTGGCATTTACGCTCGAATGGGATGAGGCAGTGGCCGACTATACGCAAATTACGCAGCTAGCGCCCTTGTCGGGCTTTTCCATGGCCAACTTTGACTTGACGTCAGTAACCAATGGCCAATTGGTGCTCTCATGGGCATCGGCTGATCCCGTAAATGGCGACACACTGGCTACGGGCGATACGCTGTTTACTATCTGCTATAACATGGTAGGGCAGTTTCCCGAGTGTAGCCCTGTAGATATCACCAATACCCTTCAGCAGATTACGGTACTTGCCGCTCAGACAGGTAGTTCCAATATCGGTGCTGATGTGTCTAATGGGTCGGTGTGTATCAATCAGACCCTTTTACTTGCAGATACTACGATTACAGCCGTGAGCTGCCCAGGAGGAAGTGACGGATCGGTCAGTGTTGTAGCAGATGGCGGCTCAGGCGATTATACTTATGTGTGGAATACCACACCTATTCAGACAGGGCCTACTGCCAGTGAATTGCCGGTGGGCACGGTCTGTGTAACGGTTACGGACAACGTCTCTCTTTTGGAAATCGATGCGTGTTTCGATGTGCCACTAGCACCTAATGTACCTATAGCTAATGCAGGTGAAGATTTTTCTTTGGAATGTGGCGAAGTGCAAGGTGTACTTGATGGCACGGGTTCATCTACTGGGCCTAATTACGTGTACGAATGGTCTTCGTTGGGGCTGGGGTTTGTCGCACCACCTGGCAATAGCCTACAAAACTCCTTTATTGGTGCCAGTAGCTATGTGCTCACCGTGACGGATACTACTACAGGCTGCTCGGTACGAGACACAGTAGTAGTGTACGCAGCTGTGAAGCCAGGTATTTCACTTTCAGCTATGGATATGCTGGTAACTTGTGAAACTGATACAGTGCCAATAGAAGTAACCATATCGCCTCCAGGTACCTATGATATTCAATGGACTACCGATCAAGGCCAAATTGTTCCGGGTAGTGAAACGCAACCTATGGCTTTGGTTACGGCAGGTGGATGGTATTTTGTCGAGGTGATTAATCCGACCAATAGTTGCGGTACTATCGATAGCATATTTGTAGATGAAAACATTAGCATGCCTGTCGCTGATGCAGGTGCCGATCAATATTTAGATTGCCAAACGGAATTTGTCGAGCTGGATGGCAGCAACTCTTCGCAAGGCCCCAATTTAATTTATCAATGGACGGCCAAAAACAATGGCGAAATTGTACCCAATGGGCTAACAGCCCAAGCATATTCGATCGATACTTTTCTGTTAACCGTGATAGATACCACGAATGGTTGCTTTGGCGTGGATGAAGTTGTCGTAGACGGTGATACTTTAAAGCCCACAGCTGATGCGGGCCCGGACACTTTGCTCACTTGTGCTACGCCAAGCGTGCAACTCAGTGCTATGGCCTCTTCTCAAGGGCAAAATCTCGTCTATGAATGGAGCCCAGAGGGCCAAGGAGCTATTCAGCCAGGTACGGAAAACGGATTAAACCCCGTAATACTTGCGCCAGGTACCTATCAACTCACTGTAACAGATACCACCAATGGCTGCTTCGATATGGACGAAGTGATGGTCGGTATTGACACAATGCCACCAGTAGCTGAAGCAGGCCCTTCAGAAGTAGAGTTGAGCTGTATCAACCCCGCCTTGACGCTCGATGGTGCCAACTCTTCGCAAGACAGTACGGGGC
The DNA here is from genome assembly GCA_026982695.1 of Saprospiraceae bacterium. Lineage (GTDB taxonomy): Bacteria > Bacteroidota > Bacteroidia > Chitinophagales > Saprospiraceae > WFYJ01. The sequence continues at coordinate 70,891 of JALSGS010000053.1, read as the reverse complement.
TTTATACCTATCAATGGACTGGGCCAGTGGGCGCACCCATTCAGAATGCCAATACCTTAATGCCAACAGTTAGCCAACCGGGGTGGTATTATTTGATGGTAACTAACACGGATAATGGGTGTACGGCGCTTGATTCAGTTAAGGTGTTGGAAAACAGCCAAGCACCTCAGATACAAGTAAGCGTCTCGAGCGCCATTACCTGCATAGTCGACACCGTATTGCTCGATGCTTCGGCCTCTACGGGTGACCAGTTGCAGTTTTCATGGGCAGGGCCATGTGTGCTACAAACAAATGAAGCAATGGCACAAGCCAATTGTGCAGGTACGTATCAGGTGATCGTTACAGATTTGAGCAATGGTTGTGCAGACAGCCTCACAGTAGAGGTCGAAGAGCACATCACTGCCCCTTCTGTGGTGGCTATGGCGCCTGATGAATTGACATGTGCGGACACTTGCGTATTGGTCTATGCAGAGGCTACGCCGGCAGCTACTTATTCCTACGAATGGATACCTCTTGATCCCAATGCACAAATTCTCAATGCCGATTCCTCTGTAGCGACAGTATGTACTCCAGGTGGGTATACGGTAGTAGCTACTGATGTGTCAAATGGCTGTACAGGAAGCACGTTGGTTGGAGTCAATGCCAATACTGTACCGCCCACTGCCGAGGCAGGAATGGCAGAGCCCATTACTTGTGTGCAACCCACTACCCAGCTCGACGGGTCTGGATCGTCGCAGGGCGCGCCTGGTGCATTCGACTATCTGTGGATTCCCCTGGATGGTGGCCAGATTCAGCCAGGAGATGAAACCTCGCTCACGCCTACAGTGCTGGCCCCAGGCACTTATCAACTTCAAGTGACTAACAACCAAAATGGATGTATTGCCACTGATGAGGTATTAGTTGCCGATGAGACATGGCCTCCTGCAGCGGAGGCAGGGGCTGATGCGCAAATGGGATGCCTAGACGACGAAGTGGTGCTCGATGGATCAGCTTCGGAAGCGGGACCTAATATCAGTTACAGTTGGCTCAATGCTTTGGGCAACCCTATTGGCATCAACACACCGCAGGCAACAGTAGCGGTGCCAGGTTGGTATTATCTGGTAGTACGCGATGAAGCTCGTGGCTGCGAAGCTATTGACTCGGTCTTGGTAGAAGTGGTCATCGATTTGCCACCCGCATTGGCGGAAGTAAGTGGCGATACTTGCGTGGGCGAAGCCATGTTGTTTGCTAACTTGCCCGATAATACTGCTGGTATGTGGACCAGCCTGCAAGGTGGCTTAATTGTAGAGCCCGATAATTTCCTCACGGCCGCAGTAGAGCTTCCTGCAGGGGTAAATCAATTTGTCTGGACCCTCTCAGGAGGTAATTGCGAAAATTACAGCGCGGATACAGTATCATTTTTGGCATTAAATGTGCCACCTACAGCAGTGCCTGATGGCATTATGTTGCCTGAAGAAGTGGATAGCATCGACTTTAGTGTGTTGGATAATGATGTGGTAGTTCCGGATGTGCCTTTGATTGTCAACGTCATCGGTAGCCCATATGGCGGATCGGTGAAACCGGCCTTAGCGCAAGGTGCATTCCAGTTTGTCGTGCAGCCCTACTTTACAGGTGAAGCCTCTTTTGATTATGAGGTATGCTATACCTATTGCCCCGATTTATGCGACACTGCCACGGTGACCATCTTTGTAGATCGAGTCATTGAGGTAGATAAAGACAACGTGCCTAATGGTATTACGCCCAATGGCGATGGCATTAATGATGCTTTTATCATTGATGTATTATTGGCCAATACAGATCGCTATCCCGACAACGAAATTGTTATCTTTAACCGGTGGGGCGATATCGTCTATCGGGCTAGTCCCTACAACAACGACTGGCGAGGCACTAATATGAGTGGTCAGCCTTTGCCTCAAGGAACTTATTACTATATATTGCGGTTAGATTTGGACCAAGGCGAGATTATCCGAGGGCATATTACTGTCATTCGATAAGTTAGGCTGCTAACAAATTGTGATCACTTTAGGGGCAAAGCTGGAAGGCTTTGTCCCTTTTTTGTAAAAAAATTTGGGTTGAGATGTTAGTCAGTGAAAAGGGCAAGGGGGAGAGAGGTGCATATGAACAAATTTGTTGGAATTTATTTTGTTATATCAATTGTGCTTGAATGATTAGCATATTTTGTGCTATTTTTCGGCATCCAAAGTTTGCTTTCCTCCTTTCGAACTCCCTTCAGATTTACCTCCACACATAAGAATTTTTTTGGTGAGCTATTTTTAGTATGGTAGTTGTGCTGTATATTTAAATAGCATTAAGAAATGCTGGCCTTTGGACGCTAAGTGTTTTTTAAGCGTGCTAACAAAATTATGTTCCCATGAAAAAAGCCTTTACCCTTTTGGTTCTTTTCCTAGGTAGCGCCTCTTTCCTTACTACATTGGGACAAGAATACCGAACAATCAGTGGTTATGGCAATAACCCGAGCTACCCCATGTGGGGCTCTACTAATGCACTGATGCAGCAGTTTTCGCCTTTGGTATTTGCTGATGGTGTAGGTGAGCCCAACGGTGCGTCAAGGCCTAGCCCTAGGCTCATTAGCAACTTGCTCTTTGTGCAAAATACGATGGCCATGGATGAACGTGGCTTGAGTGCTTTTGCTTGGGGGTTTGGTCAGTTCGTCGATCACGATATTACGTTAAGCCCAGAACGCCACGACGAGCAGGTATACATTGAAGTGCCGATCGGCGATCCCTTTTTCGATCCTCAGGGTACGGGTACTGCAGTAATTCCCATGAATAGGTCGGATTACCGACCAGGTACGGGTACAGGCCCGGGAAATCCCCGCCGGTTTTACAATGGGATTACTTCATTTATAGATGGGTCAGCGGTATACGGTTCTGATTCGACCCGTGCAGCTTGGCTACGCACTTTTGTAGGAGGCAAACTGAAGACTTCGAGTGGCAATTTGCTGCCATACAATACGATCACGGGCGAGTATGACGATCCCATAGACCCCAATGCGCCTGAGATGGCTATGGCATATCCTTGGGTGGAGAAGTATTTTGTAGCGGGTGATATTCGGGCAAATGAAAACCCTTTTCTGCTGGCTTTTCACACGCTGTTTGTACGTGAACACAATCGGTTGTGTGACGAGTTGGCGCTACAGCATCCTGACTGGACGGATGAGCAACTATACCAAAAGGCACGGCAGTTGGTAGGGGGGATGATTCAGGCGATTGTGTATGAAGAATGGTTGCCAGCGTTGGGTATTCATTTGGGGCCCTATGCCTCGTACAAACCTGAGTTGAACCCGACTATCCTCAACGAATTTGCGACAGCGGCCTTCCGCTATGGCCATACTACCATTAATCATCAGTTGTTGCGTCTGGGCCCCGATGGTGCTCCTTTGCCGCAAGGGCCTATTGGTTTGAGAGATGCCTTTTTCAACCCCTATGCTTTAGTAGAAGTAGGAGGACCCGAACCTTACTTTTTGGGACAGGTCACGCAAATGCAGCAAGACTTTGATTGCAAGGTGATTGATGAATTGCGCAACTTCCTCTTTGGCCAGCCAGGGCAAGGTGGCTTGGACTTGGTAGCGCTCAATATCATGCGGGGTAGGGAGCGCGGCCTGGCCGACTACAACACGATGCGCATGTCTTTTGGCTTGCCGCCGCTGAGCTCGTTTGACGATTTGAGTAGCGATCCGCTCATGAACATGAGTATGGAAATGGTATATGGTGATATAGACGACATTGATCCATGGGTTGGCATGTTGGCTGAAGATCACATGCCCGATGCCTTATTTGGCGAGACCGCTATGCTTATTGTCAGCGTGCAATTTCAGGCTTTGCGCGATGGAGATCGTTTCTATTATGAAAATGATCCGAACCTCACTGATGATGAAAAAGCTTGGCTGAAGCAAACGCGTTTGGCTGATGTAATCCGGCGCAATAGCAATTACGACATGAGTGCTTTGCCCGACAATGTGTTCTTCGCACAAGATCTGTTGCTTACTTCCATCGAATCGCCGGATGGCATGCCTATTGTACGGCTCAATCTTTGGCCTAACCCCACCACAGAGGAGTTGTTCTTGAGTTTTGAAGAGTGGGGGGCAAGTAGCTTGCGCATTTACGATATGTTGGGCCGTCTGGTATGGGAGCGTGAGGTACTGTTTGATGGTGCACCACTGAAAGTGGCATTACCTGATGAGCTGACTGCTGGGCAGTATGTACTGTGGGTGGCTCAGCATGGAAAAGCTGGAAGGGCAATTTTCACTAAGGTGGATTAGCCTTGGACAAATAATGGCATTTCGGCGAATAGCTGCAACACATCCTACCGTGTTGCAGCTATTTTTTTTCGAAAGCGTAAATTGAAGCCGTGTTGTGTTTGGTATATCTCGTCTTGTCAAAATAAAAAGCTGCAAATGCATACTCGGCGAAACTTTTTGCGAAAGCTGGCTATGGCCAGTGGTGCTTTGGCATTTTCTCCTTTCTTTTCTAGTGAGCAAGGGCAAGCTCTGTTGGCAACCATTGGTGCACAGGCAGGTGAATCGGCCTTGTCGTTAGCTGCTGATGAGTCGTTTTGGCATTTGGTCAAGCAGGCCTATACAGTTTCTCCGACTATACTCAACTTGAACAATGGTGGTGTGTCGCCACAGCCGCGTGTGGTGCAGGAGGCATTGGTGTACTACAATCGCTTGAGTAATGAGGCACCTTCGTACTACATGTGGCGTGTGCTAGATAAGGGGCGAGAGCCCTTGCGTGCCCGTTTGGCCGAGTTGGCTGGCTGTAGTGGGGAAGAGCTGGCCATTAATCGCAATAGCTCTGAAGCACTGGAGACAGTCATTTTTGGTTTGCGATTGCAAGCAGGTGACGAAGTGGTTTTGGCCAAGCAGGATTATCCTAACATGATTCATGCCTGGAAACAACGTGCGCATCGTGACGGCATTGTGTTGCGGTGGGTAGATTTAGCGTTGCCCAAGGAAGAGGTGCAATATTTTGTCGATGCGTATGAGGCACAGTTTACTGAGCGCACACGTGTAGTGCACCTTACGCATATGATCAACTGGTGTGGCCAGATTCTTCCCGTGCGTGCCATTGCGCGCCGGGCACACCAGCGCGGTATTGAGGTGGTGGTAGATGGTGCGCATACTTTTGCACACTTTCCTTTTTCGATTCCCGAGCTGGAATGTGATTATTTTGGCTCTAGCTTACACAAATGGCTATGTGCACCTTTTGGTAGTGGATTGCTATATGTGCGCAAGGAAAAGATCAAGAGCTTGTATCCATTGTTGGCGGCGCCGGATCCTGAGGCCGATGACATTCGCAAGTTTGAGCATTTGGGTACGCGATCCTTCCCCATAGAGCAGGCTATAGGCCATGCGATTGATTTTTACGAGCTGATAGGAGGCGAGCGTAAAGCAGCGCGATTGCATTATCTGAAAAAGTATTGGGCTACAGCCATCAGCCAGGTGCCGCGCGTGCGCTTAGGCATGTCGCTGGAGCCAGAATGGTCGTGTGCACTGGGCATTTTTTCCATTGAGGGTATGAGCCCCCAACAGGTGGCCCAGAAGCTTTTTAATGAGTTAAAAATTCACACGGTGGCAATCGATTGGGAAGGTATAGAGGGTGTGCGGATCACTCCTAACGTGTATACACTCAGTAAAGATCTGGATCGCTTGATAGAAGCTGTGGTACAAATTGCCAAGACGCACTAAAGCATTTCAATAAAAGAAAAAATAGATATGTACAATGAAGTACAAATATATATGGATTGCATGTTGGTGTTGTATGAGTGTGCATTTAGGTGCCCAAGATGATGCGTTGGCGAATGCAAAAAAGTATCGGCCCGAACGTTTGCCTTCGCGTGAATGGGTGACTACTGAGCATCATGTGATGATCAATGGTGAGCTGTTTCGCTATATAGCTACGACGGGCTATTTGTCGCTGTTCGACGAACAAGGGGGGCATCGAGCTAATGTGTTTTTCGTGTATTACCGAAAGAAGGGTGAGGAGGATCTTCGGCATCGCCCCGTGACGTTTGCTTTTAATGGGGGGCCTGGCTCTTCTTCTGTGTGGCTACATCTGGGGGCCTTGGGTCCAAAACGCGTATTAATGAGCTCGGAGGGGTTTGCTTTGCCGCCTCCTTATCAGCTGGTCGATAATCCTCACACTTGGCTACAATGGACGGATTTGGTCTTCATAGATCCAGTGACGACGGGTTATTCGCGTGCGGCTATTGGTGTAGATTCCAAGCAGTTTCATGGGTATGAGGAAGATATCGAATCAGTAGGCGAGTTTATCCGGTTGTGGACCACGATATTTGAGCGTTGGGCTTCACCTAAGTTCTTGGCAGGTGAGAGTTATGGCACCACGCGTGCGGCAGGGCTCTCGGGTTATTTACAGCGCCGTCATGGCATGTACCTGAATGGGATTGTGCTGATTTCTGCCATTACTCACTTTCAGACGGCGCGCTTTCATCGTGGTAATGACTTGCCGTATATTCTCTTTTTACCTACTTACATAGCTACGGCGTGGTATCACAAGCAGTTGCCAGCCGAGCTGCAAGCGCGCGCACTTGAAGAAGTGCTCGAGGAAGTAAGGGCATTTGCTAAAGGGCCTTATGCGACAGCACTGATGGCTGGCGACGAGTTGTCTCAGGCAGAAGCCCAACACATAGCCCAGCAGCTGGCGCGTTACACGGGCTTGCGAGCTGATTATCTGTTGGCTTGTCATCTGCGGGTGCCTATTTATCGGTTTGTCAAGGAGCTTTTGCGCGAAGAAGGATTGACGGTAGGACGGCTTGACAGTCGCTTTACTGGTATAGATTACGATGCAGCAGGCGAACGTTTTGAATACGATCCCAGCTATGCGGCCATTCAGGGGCCTTACACGGCATTGCTCAATGACTATTTGCGGCGCGAGCTGCGCTATAAGAATGAGCTGCCATACGAGATTCTAACCAGTAGGGTGCGTCCTTGGAGCTACGACAATGTGCAAAATCAGTATTTAAATGCTGCGGAGACTTTGCGGCAGGCCATGACGCAAAATCCTGCACTTAAAGTGCATATTGCCAATGGGTACTATGATTTGGCAACGCCTTTTTTTGCTACAGAATATACCATAAGCCACATGGGGTTGCCAAGTGCCTTGCGTCAGCATATCAGTATGAGCTATTACGAGTCGGGTCATATGATGTACATCAAGGAGTCGTGTTTGAAGCAGCTGGCCAGGGAGGTAAAGGCTTTTTACGAAAGTGCAGTAGTGCGATGAAGAGACGGGTGATCTAAAGCCGCGAAGCCTAAAGGCTTCACGGCTTTGTGGCGAATTAGAGGTGTCATTCAGAGGGCAAAACAACTCACCATGCCTTGATAAGGGGGCGTGTCTTGACGCGGCCATCGGCGAGTTGCAGGTGAAAGTAGTAATTACCCGTTGGATAGTTACTGGCATCCCATGATACTTGGTGAGTGCCTGCGGGTAGGGTTTTGTCGAAGAGTACTTCCATGAGTTGCCCCATATTGTTAAAAATGCTAAGCCTGACGCGTTCGTGTACTGAGGTGAACTCGATCGTGGTGCGTTGTGAGAAGGGGTTTGGAAAGGCACGAGCTTCGACGGGTTGCTTGGCAGATCCTTGAGTATCGGTGGTCAGGCATGGGTTGAGCACGGGAATGTATTGAAAGTCTTCGAATATCAGGTCTTTCACATCTGCTTCTGATACTTCGAACCAGTCTATGAGTATGGAGCCGTATATATTGCGGAAGTCGTATTGCATGGCGACGCCTTCGGATATTTCGACTTGGTCGGGTATTTCGGGGTTGTCGCCCAGGAATCCTGGGTTGATACACGTGCCGAAGACCAGCAGTGGTGCTGCATCGCCGTGATCGGTACCTAAGCTGTCATTTGCGTGTATGCGCCGGCCAAATTCTGAGAAGGTCATGCCTACAACGCGTTGATCGAGGCCCTGATTTTTCAGGTCATCGCGAAATAGCTTGATGGCATCTGACAAGCTTTGCAGTAGTTGTGCATGTATGCCTTGTGTGGGGTCGGAGGCATCGACTTGGTTGGCATGGGTATCGAAGCCACCTAGATTTACGACATATATCTTGGTACGCAAGCCACCCGAGATGAGTAGCGCGACGTTGCGCAGCTGTTGTGCGAGGCTGTTGTCTTGTGGGTAATCGACAGTATTGGCGCCAAGGTTGGCGGCATTGGTCACTACATCGGTGTAGGCGTTGGTCTGTGCAATGCTTTGGCGCAAGAAGAGCAGTTCTTCGCCGTAGGGAGTGTTGGGTACTTCGTCATCGATACCTTCAAGGAGACTACCGAGGTTGGTGGGATCAGTGATGGCCATGCTAAAGTTGGCAATAGTTCCTTGGCAGGTAGCAGATACGGTAGAGCCCATGGCGATGGCGAAGGGATCGGGAAAGTCGGCATTGGGATAGTCTTGTGGAAAACCGGGGTAGAGTTGTTGCAACCATCGGCCCAGCCAGCCAGTAGTGACGATTTCATCGGCTGCCGAGGCCGATGTCCAAATATCATTTGAGCGGAAATGCGATCGATTTTGGTTGGGATAGCCTACACTTTGCACTACAGTAAGGCCTGCATCGTCGTATACCGCTTTGAGGCCTGTCATGGTGGGATGGAAGGCGTGCAAGTCATCGACCTGAAGCAGGCTGGACTGCGGTAGTAGAATGTTGGGGCGTGCATTGGCTAGTTGGTCGTAGTAGTCGAGTGGTACGATCGTATTGAGGCCATCGTTGCCGCCATTGAGCTGGATGAGTACCAACACGCGGTCAGAATCGGGATTGATGAGTGAGTATAGGGCACGGCGGGGGATCACGCGCAAGCCCATTCCGTTGAGTGCGATGGGCAGCGATACGGCCAAAGACGTCTGGAGAAATTTTCTTCTTTTCATGGCAAAGGGTTGAATGTGGATAATTTTCCAAAAGGCGAAAAGTTAGCTAAGGTGAAACTCAGGCATTGAGTACATAACTTGGAGCAGTGTGCGCAACTTGGCATCTACAGGTGCCGCCAAGTCGGGGTTAGCGGGGTCGGCAGCCCATTCGCTGTACTCTACTGTCCATTCGTAGTCGGGCAGGCCCGGGATGAGCACTTCTTTGAGATAGTCCTTTTGCGCTTGGGTAAGTGGCTGGGGATACAGCAGTTGAGCAATTTCGTCGATTAGGGCGTTGGGGTCGGAGGGGGTTTCGAGTGTTTGTACCCATTCTAATACATTGATGCGCAACCGAATGCCGTTGCCTAGCCCCAATCCGTTGGGCCGGATAATGCTGTCTGTAAATTGTTGTCGGGCTAATAGCGTACTTGAGGAGATCCAGATGCGGTAGAAGTTGGGCTCTTGGTAATAAGCTGGCCAGCCGGCCACATTAGGTGGGAATAAGGGAGCCATTTGCATCGTGTTCATCCTGCGAGAGGTACGCATTAGGGCCAGATATCTGTCTGAGATCTCTTGGGGGAACTGTACGTTGAAGGGCTTGAGTACGGACATGACGAAGTCTATGGGGTTTTTGATCATGGGGCCTACATTGAGCATGTCGAAGAAGTGTGCGCTTTTGAAGAAAGCTTCCAATACGGGTTTGACTTCGTAAGCGTTGTCGATGAGCATTTGCGCCATAGGTTCAATCACATCGCTCTCAGCCTGAGGAGTGATGTCGTAGTAGACGAACCAGCGATACAGTTTTCTGCATATAAATCGGGCTACTTCGACCTTGCTAAAGATGATGTCGATGAGGTGGGCGTATTCGTTTTCGCCCTCGTTGGTGATGATTGCCTCGTCGAAGTGATAGGATAGTTGTTTGTTGCCAGTATCGTGGCGATTGGGTTGGAAGAAGGACTGTACTTCAATGTCGGGATTAATGGTGAAGTAGCCTCTGTCGCGCCACCCAGTAAGTACGCGTGCGATTTGGATGACGTCTTCTTCAGTGTAGTTGCTGTAGTCACCAGGGCCTATTTGTGGCCCTTTGCCAATGGTAAATAGCTCGAGTAGCTCGCGTGCGTAGTTTTCGTTAGGTGCAGTGTTGGTGTTTTGATTACCATTGAGGTAGCGCAACATAGCGGGATCTATGGTGACCAGCTTGGTCAGCTCTTTGAAGTTGCCAAAGGCGTGCTTGCGCAGCAGTTGCAGATAGCGGTACAAGTATTTGGCATCTTGCACTGCGCTGGCTTCCACGACGAAGTGATTGTGCCAAAAAAGCGTCATTTTTTCTCGAGCTGAGGTGCCTTCGGCAAGGTATCGTTCGAACTGCCATGCGAAAAGGGAGCGTCGGCGATAACCAGATGCTATGCCAGGAGGAACGGGATAGGTTTTATCTACCCATGTTTCGCCTACAGGTACATAGGGATCTTCTTCGAAATCTGGATTGATGGGTGGATCTGGCTCGGGGGCATCGGCCAGAAGTTGGCTTACTGTGCCATCGAGGCCAGCGTTCAGTGCATCTTTTATTTGCTGGATGCTAGGGCCATAAGTAGTGCGTCGCAGCAAGTGTGCCGCTTGGGCATATTCCCATGGGCCTGTATAGGGCTCTAAGCCCGAGGTGACAAGTGCTTCGGGCCGTGCTGCTTGGGTGGCGAGAGTAGTACGGCCAAAAAGTTTTTCAAAAGTCGTTCTGCGATCCATGAGTTATTGTTTTCAGTGAGGGAAAAAACAAGTACAATCGCCTGTGGTGGTGCATATTAGGTGAGCGAGTGCTTGAAAGGTTTAATGGAAAGGGCAGTTTCTGAGATAGCTATGTAAAAGCAATAAATCTTCTTGTTGAGTATTAGAAAGAAAAAAGGGTTGCCTTTTAGGGCAACCCTTGAATTGAATGCAGTACTCAGAATGAGTGAAGTCTTTAGGCGGATTGGCTTTTTCGTTTCATTACAGGCACGTCTTTGACTACCCATTGGACGGTCTTCCGGATGCGTTCTTCGAGGAGCACGACTTTGCCCTGTCTCAAGTTTTTCAGCAGTTCGGGTTGGTAATAGCGCACGGTGATGAGTTCGAGCCCTCGGTCTACTTTAACTTTGAATTGTTCTTGGATACTTTGCGCAAATCGATCGACTCGGTCGTCAATGTCATTGACGCAAATACTAAAGCTGATGGCTGTATTCTGCATCATATTGACCTGCAGGCGCATGGCAGCAATCTTGTTGAACAGATAGCTCATATGATGTTCTGCTACAAAGCTGAAGTCGCGTGTACTGATGTGTAGCAGTGCTTGATTGCGTTCGAGCACGACGATGGGCGGATAGTTGTCTTCGGCATCAGCAGAGATGACTGTACCGGGGGCTTGTGGATCGACAAATGATTTGACGTAGAGTGGAATACTCTTGTTTTGGAGGGGTTTGATCGTTTTGGGATGAATCACTTTGGCGCCATAGTAGGTCATCTCGATGGCTTCGCGATAGCTCACTTCGTCGAGTTTGGTTACATTGTCGAAGATACGTGGATCGCCAGTAAGGATGCCGGGTACGTCTTTCCAAATGGTCATGGAATGAGCATCGAGGCAGTAGGCGAGGATGGCGGCAGTGTAGTCTGAACCTTCTCGTCCGAGGGTAGTAGTTTCGTTATCGCGTGTAGAAGCGATAAAGCCTTGGGTGAGCAGGATCTTACCTGCTGCCAGTAGAGGTTTGGCGCGTTGTTGGATGAGCTGGTGGGTTTCGTCCCATTGGACCCAGCCTTCTCGGAAGATATTGTCGGTGATGATCAAATCGCGGGCGTCGACCCATTCAGTAGGCAGGCCTTCTTGGATGAGCAAGTGAGCTAAAATAGTAGAAGATGCCAACTCGCCTACACAGATGATTTGATCGTACATGTAATCGTAATTAGGGTGGGGTTCGTCTTCCAGCACCCATTCTGCTTCGGCAAATCGGTCATTGAGCAAGTCGAATACGGGGTGTTGTGTGCCAAAAAGCTCGCGTGCCAATGCGTAATGCTGTTGTTTGATGCGTTCGAGCAGTTCGAAAGCGCGACCGTTGCGTTGTGCGTGGCTGGCGATGACTTCTTCCAGAGCGTTGGTCGTTTTGCCCAGAGCCGAGACTACTACAGCTAGGGAACTTTGAGTAGCGTGGTGAGCAATGATGTGGGCCACGTTGCGCATATGTGCTGCGTCACGGATAGATGCGCCGCCAAATTTGAACACGCGTAGATGCTTCATGGCAAGTTAATTGTATCGGGAGGGCTTTTTCTAAATTGGCGGCAAAGATATAATGGTAGTTGCTTTGGTTAGTGTGACTTGTATTGCTAAAATGCCTATGACATTAAAATGTCCCCATTGTGCTTTTTGCCGAAAGGCACCAGTTGTCTTGTAAGAATAGAGGCTACTGTACGGTAGTTGGAGGCGTGCTGAGGCGTTCGTAGTATTGGTGCTCTGACAGATCGGCCCAGGCGGTAGCTTTTTGCCGAAAGGCGTGATAAGACTGATATACGCGTTGTGCGAAGGGATCATTTTGGGTGAGTTCTTCTATTACGGTAACTGTATATTTTTTGAGCTCTTGGAGTACTTCATCAGAGAAGGACCTGATTTGTAGGCCTTTGACAGCTTTTATTTTTTCTAGGTAGATGCCGTTGGCTGCCTCCATAGCGGCCAATGTCCATTCATTGAGGCGGCTGGCTGCCGCAGTGATAATAGCTTGCAGGTGTGTAGGCAATTGATCGTAATGTGTTTTAGAGACGATCAGCTCGAGGGTGGTGCCAGGCTCGTGCCAGCCAGGAGTGTAATAATATCGGGCAATTTGATGGAAGCCCATTTTGTAGTCGTGGAAGGGGCTGAGCCATTCTGTGGCATCGATGACACCGCGCTCCAGCCCTGTATACAGTTCACTACCTGCTAGCAATACGGGGGATCCGCCAGCTTTTTCGAGCACTTTTCCTCCCAGGCCTGGAATGCGCATTTTGAGCCCTTTGAGGTCGTGTACGCTATTGATCTCTTTGTTGAACCATCCACCCATTTGTACGCCTGTGTTGCCAGCGGGAAATGGCACTAAGTCGTAGTGGCTATACAGCTCGCGCCAGAGTTCGAGGCCTTGCCCTGCGAGTAGCCAGCTGTTGAGTTGTTGGGCGTTCATGCCAAAGGGCACAGAGGCAAAAAACTGCGCGGCTGGAATTTTTCCAGCCCAGTAGTAAGCTGCGCCACTACCCATCTCCGCCACGCCATTGCGCACAGCATCAAAGATCTCTAAAGGGGGGACCAGCTCTCCTCCGGCAAATACCTGGATGTGCAATTGCCCGTCTGTCATTTCGTGTATCCATTGGGCTAACTGTTCGCAGCCTTCTTGTAAGATGGGGAAGTTGGGTGGCCAGGTAGTGACCATTTTCCACTGGTAGCGCTTGCGCGTAATGATGTTGGGGCCGGAGCTTTGTTGTGCTTGGCCCCGCCATCCGAGCAATCTTAGTACACCAGGTAATGCCAGTGTGCCAAATGCCAGCCCTTTGAAGAAAGCCTTTCTACTGATTTTCATTTTTCCGCGTGGTTGAGCGTGGTGAAGTGTAAGGTGTAAGAGCGTCAGATGCACATGCGCAGTTCCAAATTTACTCGATGTGCGTGAAGTGTACGGCGTTTTTCACAAGAGCAGCCTTGTAGCTGGACGAGTACTACAAGGCTGCTTTTCTTCATACTTGGCATGGGTCAGAATTGCCTATCGCACGACGACAAGCTTACCCGAGACTTGGGTTTGGGCATTGCGTAGCGTCCAGAGATACATGCCTTGGGGCAGCTGACTTACATCAATCGTGCTTTGGCTATTGCCTTGCGGCAAATAGGGCAATTGTTCACGTAGTACTTTGCCCGTCAGGTCGGTAAGTGTAAATTGATAGGTGCCAGCTTGAGAGGTATAGATGTCGAGAGTAGCTGTGGCAATAGCAGGATTGGGTGAAAGCGTGGCACGCAAGTTTCCTGGATAAAGCTCTTTGGTGTTGGTCACCATACATTCGGGCGATCCTTCTTCCAGTACCGTGATGGTGTATGTGCCAGGAAAAAAGCCTTGCTCGGGATCATCAGGCACAGTTACATCTACACCTGTAGGTGTGAGCATGGAAAATATTTTTACTTTGACTTGTATGTCATACATCCCCACTGTGTCGTCGGTCACGCCAAATATTTTGAGGCAGCCTGTTTCGTTTTTGGGAATTACACAAGTAGGCGGATTACAGGCATAAGAAAAGTTGGAGGGCAATCCGATAATGGCACCTGTGGTAGCGATCTTGAAACTGTCTAGTGAAATCATTACAGGTGGAAAAGGGGGTGGGGCCTGAATGGAGTCAGGGACAATAGCGGTAAAGGTGAACTCATAATACGTATTGCGGCATGCTGGAGTTTGGATGCCACCATCGGGGTTCAGCTCGGGGTGGTAGGGAGCAGGGTAAATGCCGGCACTCGAGTCGGCATACATGGGGTCGGGTTGGCACACTTCATTTTGGGCATGAATGGTCATGCAGAACAACAGCGACAAGAATAGTAACACAAATCTGTTCATGCGTTTGCGTTTTAATGATGCAAAAAGCGGGTTTGGATCGAGATAAGGGCGATCAATAGACAATAGTGGTGGGTGTACTTTTCCTTTATGGATGCAAGATAACATATACGGCGCATAGTCAGAAGGAGGTGTGGTAGGCCTTTGTATTCTGTTATATTGCAGCCTTAGGGTTCGACTTCCGCCAGTAGCTACCGCACGCATTAGCGTGTATTGCGCCCTATTGTTGTTTTTCTTGCTCTACAAGTAAGTAGAGATTGTTTTATTTTTCCATGTACAAAACGGAATGGCCATGCAAAGACTATGGGTTGTGGTGATTTGTGTGTTGTACGTCGCTTTGGGGTGGGGGCAACAAGTTCGCATATATGGTACAGTAACAGATGCACAGACGCATGATCCCCTCATTGCTGCTACGATATTGGTTGATGGTCGAGGGACGGTGACGGACTTGGAAGGGCACTATGAGTTGTGGTTGGAGGCCGGTGAATGGACACTAACTTTTAGTTATGTGGGCTACCAGTCGCTGAGTCGGGATATTCAGGTATCAGCAGGGCAAGAGCTGCGTGTAGATGTACAGCTGAAGGAAGAGCCCAATGTGTTGGCTACTGCTACAGTAACATCGGGAAAGTACGAAAAACCACTAGGTGAGGTCACCGTTTCACTTGAAGTGCTCAAACCGGATTTAGTACAGCGCACCAACAGCGCATCTATTGATCAGGCATTGGTCAAGGTGCCAGGTATGCATATCATTGGTGGGCAGGCCAATATTCGAGGCGGATCGGGTTTTAGTTATGGTGCAGGCTCGCGCGTACTGCTGCTGGTCAATGATGTGCCAGCTCTACAGGCTGATGCGGGCTTCACCAATTGGAATGATGTACCAGTGGAGAATATCAGCCAAGTAGAAGTGGTAAAAGGTGCTGCTTCAGCGCTTTATGGCTCCTCTGCCATGAATGGTATTGTCAATATTCGTACGGCTTACGCTAAAAGTGGGAGTGAGACAAAGGCTTTTGCCTTTTCGGGGGTGTATGATGCGCCTAAAGACAAAGCTAAAAAGTGGTGGAGCCGAGATACTGTACCCCATAAAGTGGGTATAGGTTTTTCACATAGCCAAAAGTTTGACAAGCTAGATCTCATAATAGGTGGATATGCTTATGATGAACGCAGCTACAATGAGGCGACCTACAATCGATACGGTCGGGTAAACTTTAGTGCCCAATATCGGCTTGCGGATCGCCTCACGGCAGGTCTATACGGCAACTTCAACAAGGGGCGCAGTGGCAGCTTTTTTCTGTGGCGCGATGGCGAAACGGGTACCTATCGGGCCAATCCTTCTACGATCACAGAAACGCCTAACAAATGGCGTTATATGATCGATCCGTATGTCACGTATTTTGATGCCAAAGGCAACAAGTATCGCTACATTGGTCGTTGGTTTCACGCTGCCAACGAGGTGACCAACAACCAGTCGAACAGCTCTGACTTTTTGTACAACGAATTTCAGTACCAGCATCGATGGGAGGCCCGGCAAGCAGTGCTGACAGCAGGCGTGGTGCATGCCGCTACTTTTGTAGCTGCCGAGTTGTATGGCGACACGACTTTTACGGGTACCAATTTGGCGGCCTATTTGCAATATGAGCGCAAGTACTACGATCGCCTCAACCTCTCGGCAGGAATGCGCTATGAGCGCTATACCCTCCAGAATCCGCCCTTTGAGTACCTGGGGCAAACCATCGAGGCCAACAAATCTGTAGAGGCCAAGCCCGTCGTTCGTTTGGGGGCCAACTATCAAGTAGCGCCTTATACTTACTTGCGCGCCTCTTGGGGGCAAGGGTATCGCTTTCCCACTGTAGCCGAAAAGTTTATTACTACCACTTTTGGTGGCATTCCGATCATTCCTAACCTGCAGCTTACTAGTGAAACAGGCTGGAGTGGCGAATTGGGTGTGAAGCAAGGCCTCAAAGTGGCAGATTGGCACGGGTTTATTGACCTTGCCGGCTTCTGGACGGAGTACTACGACATGATAGAGTTCGGCTTTGCGCAAAACTTTTTGGCTTTTCAGGCACAAAATATTGGCAATACGCGCATTCGCGGAGTAGATGTAAATGTGGCGGGGCAAGGACAGGTGGGGGCATGGCAGCTGGACTTGTTAGGAGGCTATACATGGATCGACCCGAGATTTATCAATTGGTCGGATCAAATCGATCAAGGTAGTAGCGCCGATTACAACGTGTTGAAATATCGTTTTCGGCACTCTGCCAAGATAGATGTACAACTGACGAAAAAACCAATCAGTGTAGGGCTCAACGCCTTTTACAATAGCTTTATGGAAGCCATCGATGCCATTTTTGAGTCTGACTTGGTGGTTAAAGGCCTAAAGAGCTGGCGACAACAGCATATGCAGGGGCACTTTATCGCAAGTGCGCGTGCTTCCTGGCAAGTGAACGATACTTGGAAGCTGAGCTTTTTGGTAGATAATCTCTTCAACGAGGAGTACATGTTTCGGCCTGCCTTACTTGAGCCAGTACGCACTTTTACGTTAAGGATAGATTATGCTGTGCGACGAGCGGGTGACTGATCGGCGTTTGCGTAAGCGCAAAAGCTTGTGCTGCCAAAATGACAGTACTTGGAGAAGATTTGCGTATCTTTGCCTCCCTTTGTAAAACCTGTTGGTGAGTAGCGCGTTTTTTCGACGAGTATTTTTGAGCTGTATTATTCATCATGAGTCATATGTATAACGACAACCCCACATTGGAAGGCATCCGGCAAATAGATGAACAGCGTCAGGGCGAGGTGTATTTTCAGCAAATGCCAGAGGAACAAGCCACTGGGGCTGCGCGCCATTTTTACATCGAGAGCTATGGCTGCCAGATGAATTTTAGCGACAGTGAAATTGTAGCATCCATTTTGGCGAAAGCCGGCTTTCGTCCTACCCGTCAGCTGGCGCAAGCCGATTTGATTTTGATCAATACGTGTTCGATTCGGGAAAAAGCCGAAGAGACGGTGCGCAAACGCTTGCGTCTTTTCGATCGGATCAAGCAGCAGCGGCCGGGTACGCTAGTAGGGGTATTGGGCTGTATGGCTGAGCGGCTGAAGGCCAAATTGCTCGAAGAAGAGAAATTGGTCGACTTAGTGGTGGGGCCAGATGCTTATCGCGACTTACCCAAACTGGTGGCTACAGCTGAAGAGGGTGGAAAAGGGGTAAATGTATTCTTGTCGCGCGAAGAAACCTATGCCGACATCAGCCCTATGCGTTTGGATAGCAATGGGGTCACGGCTTTCATTTCTATTATGCGCGGTTGCGACAATATGTGCTCGTTTTGCGTGGTACCCTTTACACGGGGCCGCGAGCGCAGCCGAGATCCCTTTACCATTGTGGCCGAGGCCACAGAGCTATTCGAGCGTGGCTACCGCGATGTCACGCTGCTGGGGCAAAATGTAGATTCGTACAAGTGGCAGCACCCAGAGACGGGGCAATGGGTGAATTTCGCTCAATTGCTTGAGATGGTGGCGCAAATTCATCCCGATTTGCGCGTGCGATTTAGCACTTCACATCCCAAAGACATCACCGATGAGGTGCTGTACACTATGGCGCGCTACGAAAACATTTGCAAATACATTCACTTACCTGTGCAGTCGGGCAATAGTCGCATTCTCAAGCTGATGAATCGCACCTACGATCGCGAGTGGTATATGGAGCGCGTCGAGGCCATTCGGCGCATTTTACCCGAATGTGCCATTTCTACAGATGTGATTGCTGGTTTTTGTACCGAAACGGAAGAGGCTCATCGCGACACGCTAAGCTTGATGGAATGGGCCAACTTCAGCATGGCCTACATGTTTTACTATTCGGAGCGCCCTGGTACACTTGCCGCGCGCAAGCTCAAAGACAATGTGCCTTTGGAAGTCAAGAAACGCAGGCTGCAAGAAATCATCGAATTGCAGACGCGCAAGTCTTTGGAGCATAACCTAGCCGATGTGGGCAAAGTGTTCAAAGTGCTCATTGAAGGCAATTCGCGTCGCAGCGACCAGCATTTCAAGGGGCGGAACTCCCAGAACAAGATGTTGGTGTTTCCCAAAGAGGAGGGGCTGAATCCTGGAGATTACGTATGGGTGCAAGTAGATGAGGCTACTAGTGCTACGCTACTGGGCCATATTGTGGATGCGCCTCAAGAAGAGATGCACAAGTAGGTGATGGGCCGTTCGGGAATGCTTGGTTTGAATCAGATCACAGCGCATGGATAAAACACTTCAATCGATTAAACGCCGCTTTGGCATTATTGGCAATTCCAAATTGCTCGACAGAGCGCTGCACACGACTATTCGGGTGGCACCTACTGACCTCACGGTTTTGCTCATGGGTGAGAGCGGGGTAGGCAAGGAAGTGTTTTCCAAAGTCATTCATTCGCTCAGCCCCAGAAAACACAATGACTTTATTGCGATCAATTGTGGTGCTATTCCAGAAGGTACGATCAACTCCGAACTGTTCGGACACGAAAAAGGGGCATTTACAGGTGCTACTTCTGACCGCAAGGGATATTTCGAAACGGTTAATGGGGGGACGATTTTTTTGGACGAGATTGGCGAGATGCCTCTGGACACGCAAGCCTATCTGTTGCGCGTACTGGAATATGGGGAGTTTATGCGGGTGGGCTCGTCAAAGGTGCTCAAAACCGATGTGCGTGTCATAGCTGCCACCAACAAGGATCTGGAAGAGCAGGTAAAGAAGGGTAAGTTTCGCGAAGACCTCTATTATCGATTGGCTACGGTGCCTATCCGTTTACCTGCGCTGCGCGAACGGCCAGAAGACATTCCGATTCTTGCCCGAAAGTTTGCCGTGGAGTTTGCCGAGCGCTATCGTACCGATCCCATCCGGTTCACGCCAGAAGCGCTCGATATGATGTTGCAATATCGCTGGCCCGGCAATATTCGCGAACTGAAAAATGTAGTAGAGCGATTATCGATTCTGTCGGAAAAGCGAGAAATCGGCCCAGAGGATTTGCTCCAAGTAGCGCCACAAATTGTTGAAGTCAGCTCGGTGAGTTTGGCTGTGCCCAACGAAGAAGGCCAAGCCCATTTCGACATGAGTGAGCGCGAAATACTCTACAAGCTCCTTTTCGAAATGAAGCGCGATCTCAATGCTTTGAAGTCGTTGGTGGTAGAGCTGGTGCAAAAGAATGGTTTGAATATGCCCGATGGTACGGCACTCCCTACAGTAGTGCCCGAGCGGGAGTGGCGTGCCCGATTGCCCGTGAAAGCTGATTTCATCTCTTCCACTCCCCCTTCTACGGTTTCTGCTGCAGTGGCTGGTGATAGTCATCAGCCTGCTACTGGTGGAGCATATCGGCCAGTCATCTTGCCTACTGAAGTGGAAAAAGCAGAGGCGGAAGTCATAGAGGAAAACCTGTCGCTTGAGGAGATGGAAAAGGAATACATCAAAAAAGCCCTCAAGAAGCACAATGGCCGGAGGAAAGATGCCGCTCGGGAGTTGGGCATTTCTGAACGTACCTTGTATCGCAAGATCAAGCAATACAACTTGGACTGAGTAGGAGTGGCCCTGTGTAGTACAATTAGTACTTGAGTTTCACTCAATTGAATGTGCATGAGTAGTGAGCAGCGTGCTAAGCCGTCCACTGGCAAGTTCACCACTTGGCTGTTGATTGTATCAGTGGTTACAGCAGCGATGGTAATCGCCTATCAGTATTATCAGGCCAATTCAGCATATACAGCAGAGCCTGTACAGGTACAGCTTACTTTTCAACCAAGTGCATTTCGCGGTAAAATTGACGAAGCGTTGGCCTTACCTGTACTCACACATCCTTTTCGCTATCATCGGGAGTTTGTGCAGTTGGTTTACCAATTGCATACGGCGATGCTAGACCATTTAGCCAATCGACTGGGTGTGCCCGACAGCATACGTACAGCCATGCAGCAGGCCTATGAACAACAGCACGAGTGGGTCAGCGAGCTGATCTTTGAAGACTATACCCGCTTGCGCGATACGGCGTCGGCTACTTATGAGTCCTGGTATCAAACGCTTTCGACTAATGCCGTATCGCGATTTTATGAGGTGGCTGCGCGATATGCTTGTACGGTGATCAATGGGGTGATTGCCAAAGTATTTACCGATGAGCAAGGGTTGATGTGGGTCAAGGGCCTTCGAGCCGATTCGCCTTGTGGTGTAGCCCTATCAGAAGCGCTAATGCCCATGATCGAGCGCTTAGAGGCCCGTGCACGCATTGAGGATTTTTCGCGTTCTAAGGGGATGCTCAAGGAGAAGGTGACGCGCGCAATTGCCGAGCTGGCGACTGTAGAGGTGCGCCAGCGCAAGGGGCTGAGCAAGCAGATGCAGACCAAGTTTTTTGGTTTTGCCGTATCGGAAACAGAAGTGCAAGTCTCGGCCATGAGCGTATTGAAAGTGGGTTTTCGGTTGGATAAATACTTTGATTTGCACGTAGTGCCTGCTCGAAAAGAGGTGGTAGTTGTGCTGCCACAGCCTGAAATATTGAGTCATGAGGTGTACCCACGAGTGGACAAACTTGACATAGGCTGGCTGCGCGAGATAGAAAGTAGTGATTTTAACGAGCATTTTGAGTTGCTGGGCGAGGCTTTTCGCGAGGAGGCTATCCGAGAAGATCAAGTATTTGATCGGGCCAAGAAAAAGGCTGTCGAATTGTTGCAGACCATGTTGGCTCCCATACTAGTGGCGCTTGATGGTTACCACTTGCGCGTGGCGTTTGCACAGCCCAGTATACCTTCCTCACCTCAGGATCGGAAAGGGAAGGCACAGATGGACCCTCCACCAGCTCTGTTTCAAAGGTGAGCGGTAGCGGTTGTGAGCCTGGCCATTCGCAGTTGTTCGAGGAAGTGTTGCAGTCCACGTCGCCTTGCCTCGTTGAGTTCGTAACGGATGTATCGGGTAAAGTACTCCTGCAAGTCGAACCAAGGTGCAGGTTTTTGCAATAGCAAACTGAGTTTAGGTACACTTTGGATGCCCAAGGCTAGTGCTCGATTAAACTGCCGGAGCCAATCGGCAGGCAATGGCTTGTTGGCTACCCATGCGGCAAAGACAAAAGGTAGGCCTGTCCATTGCTTCCAGGCCTGGGCTAAGTCGTATGCAAAAGCTGTCTGGCGCTCCAGTTGAATGGTGCGATCGCCAATGACCAATGCGCCCGTAGTACCGGCAATTTTCTTTTCAAAGCCAGGGCTGCTGGGCAACAGTATTACTTCGTGTTGCCAAAAGTGTTTGAGCAACAACTGTAACAGGGCTACCGATGTACGTGACTGGTAGTCTAAGTAGATATGTGTGAGCTGATGGATGGGCTTTTGGGCAAATAAGCATACAGTACGCACTTCATCTTCTGCACCGATGCAATAATCCGATACAATTTGAGCATGGGGCACTTGAGGGATAGCAGCTACAGGCATGAGTGCCAAGTCGGCTTCATTCTCAATGAGTTTGCGTGCACACTCACTGGGAATGTCTAGGCTCAGTGCCATGTGTGCTTCCATTCCTGCATGCAATAAGCCGTAGAGAAATGGCTTGGTATTGAGGTAGCTTACAGCAGTAACTCTTATGGGTTCCATGTGTAAACTCTTGTCACAGAGTATCATTTGCTAACAGGTGGTAGTGTGTTAATTTTTGCCTATTACAGGTAAGGAAATATACCCCCTGATTTCTTTGTCAGAGTCGAACTGGTAGTCGGTATAGTCTTTAATGATGTGATAGAGGGTATCGCGTTCAAGTGGTCGCCGGCCTACACGTCGAATCAGTTGGACGAGCTCTTCTGTGCTCATGGCGGGGTGCTGTTCTTCAGCGCCTGCCATCGAGTAGATCTTGGTCGTGTCATCGATGGTGCCGTCGATGTCATCGACGCCAAAAGCAAGTGATAGCTGTGCTACCTGGCGGCCTATCATGGGCCAGTATGCTTTTATATGCGGGAAATTGTCCAGATAGATGCGGCTGATGGCATAGTTGCGCAAGTCTTCAATAACACTTACTTCGGGGATGTGCGCCATCTGGTTGTCTTTGTTGCGAAACTTGAGCGGGATGAAAGTCTGAAACCCGCCAGTGCGATCTTGCAATTGCCGCAGTCGCTCCATATGATCGATGCGAT
This sequence comes from Saprospiraceae bacterium, assembly GCA_026982695.1. Classification (GTDB taxonomy): domain Bacteria; phylum Bacteroidota; class Bacteroidia; order Chitinophagales; family Saprospiraceae; genus WFYJ01. The sequence continues at coordinate 48,318 of JALSGS010000053.1, read as the reverse complement.
GGTGATATGCTTCTATGTGGCCGTAGAGCATGGTGGCGTTGGAGCGACCTCCCATACGGTGCCAAATTTCGTGGATCTGTAGCCATTGTGCTGCGGTGCATTTGTCCGCACAGATCTTTTTTCGAATTTCAGAATCGAAGATTTCAGCACCGCCACCAGGTATGGAATCCAGCCCAGCTTCTTTCATCATTTGCATTCCCTGCTCGTAGCTGACTTTAGCTTTTTTAAAAATGTAGTGATATTCTACAGGTGTAAGTGCTTTGATGTGTAGGTCAGGGCGGTGTGCTTTAATGCGCCTAAAGAGTTCGGTGTAGAACTCCAGGTCGTATTGAGGTAGCACGCCACCTACGATATGTACTTCCGTAATTGGTTGGCCGTCGTATTGCTTGACTTGCTCCATGATCTGGTCCATGCTGAGTTCCCAGCCGTCTTCCCTTTTTTTGATGCGCCGGGAATAGGAGCAAAACTTGCAATCGTAAATGCAGACATTGGTAGGCTCGATGTGGAAGTTGCGATTGAAATAGGTATTGTCGCCATGGCGTTGTTCGCGCATGTAGTTGGCCAGCGCTCCTACAAAACCTAGGGGTCCGTGTTCGTACAGATAGAGGCCTTCTTCGGGAGTGATGCGCGTACCTTCCATTACTTTTTCAGCGATGCGACGCAGTGTGTTGTCGAGTGAATGATCGTTACAGATAGTCTGCAGCTTGGCTGGTTTCATCGTTGCTGAAGTTTACTATTGCGTGCAATGAGGCAAAGGTACAACAGGGAAGCTTGTCGAGTATATTATGTGCAAGGAGTAAAAGTAAGGGTGCAGATTGACCCAGATTCATTTGTTTTGCAGTATTGTTTTTTCGGCTTTCGCCAAAAATGTTGCCATTGCGCTTGTCTGTATTGATACCTGTGCGCAATCAGGATGCACGCCCCTTTGTCCGACAGTTATTAGGTTTGGCTGCTCGCTCAGCTGTGTCTGTGGAGTTTATTGTTGCTGACGATGCATCTTTGCCAAAGTGGCAACGAGTCAATTGTTCGTTGCGTCGTCAGGGAGTTCAGGTAATGGCCTTAGAGGAAAATGTAGGGCGGGCTAAGGTGCGTAATTTGTTGGCCAAGGTAGCGCAGTGCGAATGGCTGCTTTTTGCCGATGCCGATTCAGCAGTGCGCTATCCCGATTTTTTCGAGCGCTATGTGCGTGCGGCTCATCGAGCACAGGTAGTAGTGGGAGGTACGATCTATCAGCAGGCACCGCCCGACGATCCAGCTCTTTGGCTGCGTTGGCACTACGGGCGCAGGCGCGAGCAAGTGCCTGTAGTGATGCGGCGGCGTAAGCCATGGGACTCCTTTCGTACACACAACTTTTTGATTCAAAGAGAGCTATTTTTCCAAATAGGAGGCTTTGATGAACGGCTGCAGGGGTATGGGCATGAGGACACTCTTTTTGGCGAAAGCCTGCGCGATCATAAAGTACAGGTGTGCCATATCGACAATCCGCTTTATCATCTGGGTTTAGAGCCCGCTGATGTCTTTTTGCGCAAGACTCGGGAGGCAATAGCCAATCTAGTAACACTTGAGCAAATGGGCATACCGATACGCACTCGCTTGCAGCGTCAGGCGGCACAATGGAGTTGGCTAACTGCCATTTTCCCTTTGCGTACAATTGAAAGCCTTGCTACAGTACTTGAGCAGCAGTTGTGTGGCCGCACAACTATACCATTGTGGTGTCTTGATTTGTACAAGTGGCTGATCTACTTGAAAGAAAAAAACAAGGATGGCTCTCAAGAGCCATCCTCAGTGTATAAGCATCATCCATAAATAAATGCAAAGCGAAGCAAAAGTCCCAAGCCTACACAAGTTGACACTTCTTGTAGAGGCAAGTGGTGTTATTTATCATTTCGATAATGGGATCTTTCTTCGTAAATATGATTGCGCGTGCCAAATTCTTGGTTGTCAATAATGAAGTGCATTTCTACGCGCCGATTCAGATAACGCAATCGGGGGTTTTCATTAGGTGCGATGGGTTGCGACTCGCCGTAATATGCTGCCATGATTTGGTGGCGTGGCACACCCCGGTTGAGTAGGTAGAATAAGACGACTTCTGCTCTTCGCTTTGATAGCTCGATATTGTAGTCTTCAGGGCCGGTGGCGTCGGCATGGCCGGTGAGGCGCAACTTCCAATTGGGATGTGCGATGAGTACTTCTGCCAGTTTGTCCAGGTATTCGAAGGCATCTGGTTTGATTTCGTCGCTATCTACATCGAAAAAGACCTTGCGCTCTGCTAGCTCCAAAATTTGCTGGATGTCGTTGGGCAATGCAGCTACAGCGGCGATGGGGCATCCTTCGTTGTCGATGCGGCCAGGCTGGTTGGGGCATCGGTCCAGTCCATCAATGATGCCGTCGCCATCGCTATCGATGTTGGGGCATCCCTGTGTAGCTAAGGTGCCAGGTTGATCAGGACATTTGTCAGCTGCACCTAAGATGCCATCTCGGTCTGTATCATCGCGTGGGCATCCGCCATTGGAAGCTATGCCCCACAGGTCGGCACAGGCATCTTGCATGTCGTGAATGCCGTCGCCGTCGCGATCTTTCCAAGGGCATCCATTGAACTGCTTAGGGCCTGCCTCGTCGGGGCATTGGTCTTGGTCATTGGGAATGCCATCGCCATCGCGGTCGTCGAGGTTGGCGATTTCCTCTCTTGGGCAGCCGTTGTTGTTTGCTGGGCCCCATTTGCCGGGGCATTGGTCTTTGTCGTCAGGAACGCCATCCTGGTCGCTATCTTTGAGCGGTACGAAGCGGTATCCTACAGTGATTTCGTGGCTACCAGTACTGGTGCGTTTCAGATCGGAGAGGGTGTAGTCGTAGGAGTAGCTCAAGTCGAGTCGGTCGCCTAGCTGGTAGCCGATGAGGGCTGAGATAGCGTCTTGGCGTCGGTAGATAGCTCCTGCCCAAAATTTGCTGTTCAAGATAAGGCGCATACCTGCATCGTATTGTAGCGGTGCGCCTTCGACCACCTTGAGTAGGACCGTGGGCTCAAAGCAAACGCGTTGATCAGGGCCTGCAAATTTGCGCATGCCCACCAGCATTTGATAGTGTGGTACGAAATTGGCGTGCCCCAAATCGGGGTTTTCAGGGTCAAAAGCGGCTCGCTGTGTCACTACTTGGGGTGCGGCAATGCCTAAGAAGAGGCCATTTTGCATTTCGAGATGTAGCCCCACGTTGAACTCAGGTACCCATAGCCCATTTTGGGCACTGATGAGCAAGGCATCCGATTCGTTTTCTACGGTAATACCTGGCTGCACACGCCATTGAAAGAAACCTATAGAGAGGCCTACAGCCAGTGTAGTGGTAGAGTCAAGTATAGGTTGGCGGAGGGCAGCAGCTACATTGCCACCACTACGTTGCATTTTAGCTGCCAAGTCGTTGTACATGACAGCACCTACGCCAAAGGGAGCTCCTGCGATGCGTGCACTACCTGTAAGTACCTGGGTGGTGGGTGAACCAGGTACATTGACCCACTGCCTGCGCATCAGGGCACGCAATTGCATATAGGGATGTACACCTGCCATGGCAGGGTTGAAGGCAAACTCATTTTGAAAGAAGTTGGAAAACAGGGGTTGTTGCTGGGCCCAAATGGAATTACTTGCCAGCGACAAGGTTATGGAAAGTGCGTATAGAAATCTTTTCATGATTTGCTTGTTTACTCGATGAACGCAGGAAAAAACAGTGCGCTATCGGATCAGGTTGATGGCACCGGTGCGTATAGGAGGCAGGCCGAAGGTGTCGCCATTGATGCGCAACACGTAGTAATAGGCACCGGCAGGCAGCATTTTGCCTTTATTGCCCATTCCACCCCAGTCGTTGGTGTAGCCTTTAGTGCTATACACCAGTTCGCCCCATCGGTTGTAAATGCGCACTTCGTTATCTGGGAAGTTTTCGAGGTTATCTACAACCCATACGTCGTTGATGCCATCGCCATTGGGGGTGATCACGTCCATGGCGCGGGGGTTGCATGCCTGACCTAAGAAGACAGAACGAGCGGTGGTGCATCCGCGTGCATCGGTTACAGTGAGAAAATACTCACCCGATGGTATTTGTGTGAGCTGTTGAGTGGTATCCCCCGTATTCCATTCGAAGCGATAAGGCGGAGTACCTCCTGTGGCCTGTGCGAATAGCATACCGTCAGTAGTAGAAATACATGTCTCGTCGGTGGGTATGATGTTTAGTTCAATGGGGCTGTCGGGTTGTTGGACGAGTGCTATATTGTCATAGCTACAGCCCTGTGCATCGGTTACCGTAAAAGCATATTGGCCTGCAGGCAAGTTTTCCAAGAGGATGGTTTGCCCGCCATTGTCCCATTGAAAGTCGAAGGGCATGGTGCCATTCAGCAGTTCCAGTTCGATGCTGCCTGTGGCTTCGCCAAAACAGTCGACATGTGTGACGAGTGGGTTGGCAGCAAAGCCTGTGCCCATCACTTCAATAGTGAAGGCATATTCCTTTTCGCATCCGCTTCCATCGCTGACTCGTAGCAGAATGTCTTTGGCACCTGTGTCGTCGAAGGCGACATCTGATACTTCGGGCAGGTAGGCTATTTGTGGGTAGGCCCCTGTACCAAAGTGCCATTCAAACTGCACTTGGCCCGAAGCTGCGTTACCTGTGTAGTAAAACTGATAGTAGGTGCCACAATCGTCTTGCGTCTCTTCTACTACGACACCCATTGAAAAGCAAGTGTCGGCTCCTGGTGTGGGAAAGCCAGGGTAGATCGTCGTACCTGTGAGATCGCCTTGCAATGCACTACAGCCTACGCAAGAGCCTCCTATCACGTAGAAAAGGGTGGCGTTGACTGAGGTGGCAGGTACGGCTGTGGTGGCAAGCGTCTGGTGGACGATGCGCTGTGCAAAGCCCCAGCTTTGTATGAGGCACAGATAGATAGCTACGGATATAGTTTTTTCCCAAATCATGACAGGCATGTTTTTTTATTTCCAGAATTAGGGGCATGATCGTAATGCCTCTAGGTAGTTTGGAATCGAGGGGCTTAATTGGCGTCGATGAGGTAGCCTGTCAGCACTAGTTCTGTAATGTCAGATGGCTTTTTGATTACTGTGCCTGCCGGAAAAGTGATAATGCGCGTGCCACGTGTATAGTTGGGGCGCAAGAATTCCATAAGCACATTGTTGACAACCAGGCGCCCCATTTGGTCGTTGGGTAAGCCGCTTTTTATAAACAATACCTTGTTAGAGGGCACTAAATAAGAGCCAAATGTGAGGTCAATCACTATGGGTTCGATGAAAGAAAAAGAGGTGTCTATCAAAATGCCGGTACACATGCAATCCGTGATGTGTGTATTGGGTGGAAATACAGGCATGTTCGGTGTGGTGGGATGTACGTGTACACCTGTGAGGTTGCCAAACCCGTTGAGTATTACGTTAGGGCCACCCGATGTGATGAAGAGTATTTTGTTGGGTGGGACAATATAATCGCCTGTAGTGAGTACTATGTGCTCGCCTATAATGCCCAATGGCAGATCCGCAGAAGAGCCAGGGGCAGAAAAGGGCTGCTCGTTGAAGGAGATGGCATTGCCCCCCGAGATACTCAATACTCCGTTGCTAAAACTAAGTGTTTGCAGCTCGTTAGTCGGGTCGGCATCGGCATCGTTGACTTCATCAATGAAACTTCCACCTCCGTCTGACAACTCTACCACATTGCCATTTTTGGAAATGGTTTGAAGCTCATTGGTGGGGTCTCCATCATTGTCACCCACTGTTTGCACCGCTTGTAGTGCGATGTTCGCAATGGTTGCCGTATCTGTGTACAGCGAGTGGTTAGCAGTGTTGGCGTGCAAGGCATAAACAACCGAAAGAATTTGGGAAATACCCATTAGCTCGAAGTTTTGCCCACCGCTGGCATCCATCTCTACTTTGATCCAGTAATCGCCTTGTGCCCAATTGATATTGCGAAACTCGTCTATTGGTCCACCCGAATACTCGCCTTCGCCAATGTTTACGGTAAAGAGCCCTTGATCGTTCGTTTGCGTTTTGTGGATCTCTTGATAGATCAAATTGCCTGTAGCGCCTCCCTCCAAGATCGACATGCGCAAGGTGATTTCTTGCTCAGCCAATACATTGCCAAATACATCATGAGCTAAGGCGGAATAGCAGGTAGCATTAGGTGCTTGTGCATTTGCCAGAATGGCCCATGTAGCTAAGAACAGGCTGATGAATCCTTTTTTCATGATTGCAGAATTTATGGATGATTGTGCTTAAGATTCTGATCTTACGGCTGAAAAATTACCGTACAATGAGTTTTTTATAAATTAATATCAAAATTAATACCAAAAGAGTGGATGCAATCAGTTCTTGTGGCCCACCGCTGTGTAAAATGCTATAATGAGTTGTTTGATCAAAGGATAGGTATTAAAAATGTAAAATATGGATTGCAAGTGCAAAAACCCATTTTATCACTTGCAATTGGTTTTTGAAAGTTTTAATTTTAGCCAAATAAAGTGTGTCAATGTGCTTTTATAGCAGGCTAAAATTTTTACTTGGATTTGTTTCCCCTATTCGATTTTACTATTAAATTCATAGTACCATGGTGATTACATTCAATGAGCTACGGGCTATCAAACACAGCCTCCCTACGGGTAGCGTAGCACGCATTGCTCAAGAGCTCGGGATTTCGGAACAAACAGTGCGCAACTATTTCGGCGCTAAGAAAATTCAAGATGCCAATGAAATTCCAGGTTGGCATTACGAGCCGGGCCCGGGCGGGGGAGTCGTACATATTGAAGATGAAACAATTCTGAATTTGGCCAAAAAGATCATTGAGGAGCATCGTGCGAAAGCCACACCTTAGTGTTCTTTTTGTGCTTTATAAATGGTAAAGCCCTTACATCCCAGATGTAAGGGCTTTGATGCTTATATGGGATCTATGTAGAAATTTTCAGTGAGCTTTATGTAGTCTTTGGTGCGATGGTTGTGGGCATCGTGTAGGGTCAATGTAGATTCTTGTAAGGGACGGACATCGCGACTAAACTCTAATAAAAGGCGGTGGAAGGGCTGAGCAGGTTTGGGGCGTACTTTGGTGCGTCGGCAAAGGAAAAAGCCATAAGTGGCAGCGAGCTCTCCGAAGCGCAGCCCTTCGAGATAAGGCAAAATGACGGCCAGTCGTCCCTGTGGTCGGAGCATGGTACGGGCTGCCGCCAGCAAATCGCCATGAGGTAGCTTTACGGTGTGTCGGACCACATTGCGGTCTTGGTAAGAGGAAAGTACACCACCGGAGAAAAAAGGTGGATTGCTCACGACCAAGTCGAACTGAGCTATTTTCTTTGGAGCCAAATCTTGCACTGCCATGTGATGTACGTGGATACGCGACGCCCAGGGCGAAGCCGTTGCGTTGTGTTGTGCCTCGGCACAAGCAGCGCCGTCGATGTCTACTGCTTCGATGATGGCTTGCTCGGATCGCTGAGCGAGCATCAAGGCGATGAGTCCTGTGCCTGTCCCTACATCGAGTGCACGACTCACTTGCTGCATGTCAACCCATGCACCTAAGAGCACGCCATCGGTGCCCACTTTCATAGGGCAAGTCTCTTGCTTGATGGCAAAATGCTTGAATCGGAATACATGAGTTCTATGAGATTTAAGTGGTGTTTTCATAGCTCTGCTTTTGGCATGGGGGAATGGGTCTCAATTGCTGGATTGCAAAGATGGGAAATTCGGTGGTGGAAGAGGGGGTACAAAACAGCTCCTAAATCCGAAAAGCAAAGAGGGAAGCCAATTAACTGGCTTCCCTCTGCACCTACTATTGTTTATCTGCAATAGCTATCATCAGTTTTCAGAGGCAGGGCGTGGAAATTGTACCCATACATCGTCGCCGTCGCGATCGATGGGTAATTCATCTAGGCGATCATAGCGGCGCATGTCGATCCAGCGATGGCCTTCGCCGAAGAGCGAAAAGCGACGCTGTGTGAGAATCTCGTCTATTAATTCATTGGTAGTCATGCCGCCGCTGTAGTTGCTCAAGCCATGGGCATTTCGGATGGTGTTGATGGCCATTACGGCCTCATTAGTGTTGTCCATCTGTGCATTAGCTTCAGCGTAGATGAGGATGAGTTCTTCGTTGCGGATAATAGGCATGGGGTCTGTATTAGACTGGTAGATTGTCACATCCCATTCGCTTGTAAGGTCATCCTGGAATGCGGGGTCATTTCGCTGCGTCACCTTGCTGATGCGGTCGTCACCGGCTTCAATATCTGTGACGTACGAAGGATGTGCGACGCGCAACTCGCCCGTAGAGTTAAGTGGATACCACATTTCGTTGAGCTGGTCACCACCAGCTGTAGAGAAGATGTAATACACGCCGTCGTAAAAGTCGCCACCCATATCGAAGAATGATTCGTTGAGGGCATTGATGGCACCGCTCCAGTCTTGACGGTACAGATCGACGCGAGCGGCTAGGGCGCGGTTAAACTCCAGGAAAGTACCTGGCGTATCGTACCCGGCAAAGCCGCTGCTCAAGGTGAAGGGGAAGCGGTCACCGCCGGCCTTGAGGTCTTCAGCTGCTTCGTCCAGCATTGCTGCTATAGCATCGAGCGACTCGGACAAAGAGAGGAAGGGGCCGAGATTCTCTGGGTCGGCTACATCCACACGGATGCCGTTGTTGTATTGCTGGTTGAGCACCATGAGCAGCTCATGAGCCATAATGGTTTTGGCATAGCCTTGGGCAGCGCGTTTTTCTGCATCAGTGATGGTTGCAGAGGTGTTTTGGATGGCAGTCAGTAGGATGTTGCAGTTTTTCACTACCCGGTAGCGCGACTGGAAGGGGCGCGTGGTGTAGAATGTATTGTCATCCAGCACGGCATTGCCCTTGCCCAGTAGGTCGGAAGTGAAACGCGGGTCAGAGCCAGAGAAGCGATAGTACTCACGCCCGATCACGCCTACACCGTCCAGGTAGGTGCCTAATCGGTCCCGCATCCAGGCTTGGATGCCGTCCACCAAGTTTTGAATTTCGCCCAATGTGGCATTTGATTCGATGACACCCAAGCTGGGGTTGTTGGGATCAGGAATGTCTTCGAGCTGGCAAGAGGAGTAGCTTCCAGCCATAGCCGCTACGAATAGTAGGGCAGCCAGCTTTTGCGTCCATATATTTTTCAAAAACATGTTTTTTTCTTTTTTGATTTACAAATCATTTTCCAACAGCTGTTCAGCTTAGAAGCTTGCACGGATGGTGAAGTAGTAGCTCTTCGCAGAGGGGTAAGGCGTTACCTCTACGTTGTTGGAAATAGCGTTCGAGCCGAAGTTTGACACTTCGGGGTCGTAGCTGTTGTACTTAAAGAAGTTCAAGATATTGCGACCAGACAGGCCGATCTTGAGGCTACATACATCGTTGAGCTTGGCACGTGGAATGCGATAGAACAGCCCTACTTCGCGCAAACGCAAGTAGCCGGCATCTTCAATCCAGGGTGCAGCTGTCACACCCAGTGCGGCCAGGCGATATTCGCCATTGGTCAGTTGTCCGGTGGGGTCAAGCGTCTTGTCGTCGTAGTCAGGGCTAGTGCCAAAGATATCGGTCAGTAGGGTGGTGAGGTTGATGTTGTCGCCGCCTTTTTTCCAGTGGAACAAGAAGGCTAGCTCCCAATTGTCATAATTGACCGAGTTCCAGAACGACATTTGGAAGTCGGGTTCGGCATCGCCAAATACGGCAATACCGTCTTCGTCGTTAGGATCGTCGGTGATGCCCACCAGCTGCGTAGGGCTTTTGCCTTCTTCGATGCGATAGGTGCCCAGCGTAGCACCGAATGCACCTGTGTTGTAGGGGGGCACGCGTAGTTCGGTCACCAGCGCGCGGTTGAGCCAGAAAGTGGTACGGCTATCCCATGAGAAGTGGTTTTTTTGAATAGGTGAAGTCGTGAGGCTTATTTCGATACCGCGGTTTTGCAGCGAGCCGACGTTTTCCCATTTTGAGGTAAAGCCGCTAGAGGCAGGCACCTGTACGTTAAGTACGAGGTCGTCGATGGTTTTTTGGTATACCGTAAGTTCCATCAATACTTTATTTCCCATCAGCCCGACATCCATGCCAGCTTCAATCTCACTTTGGCGTTCGGGGCCAATGTCACTTTTGCCGCGCGTAGCACCGATCAGTGAGCCGGTGCTGCCACCTATCACTACAGGCACCAAAGGAGTAAACTTGGCACCAAAGACAGGGAAGTTACCTGACTGACCATAGGCCAAGCGCAGCTTCATGGTGCTCAATGCCGCGTTGTTCCAAAAGTCGAATTCGTGCAGGTTGAGTGCAACCGAAGCTTTTGGATAGTAGAAGAGCTGGTTAGGGTCGCCATTATTAGTCGACTTGTCGCCGCGTATACCTAGAGTGAAGATCATGCGGTCGTTGAGGTTGACCTCCTCTTGTACGAAAAAGCCTCGGTCTTTTTGGATAAGGCGGTCTTCTTCGACGAAAATTGAGCTAGCCTGGTCGAGGTTGGTTTGCGTGCCTACCAGGAACGAAGCTGTAGAGCGAATGACGTCTTGGTCGAAGTTTTGAGCGGTATATCCCAACTGAGTGCGGAAGTTGATGCCCGAGCTCGTATAGAATGAATGAACTAAGAAGGCATCGAGATTGGAGTTGCGGTTTTGAGCTGTTGTAATGATCACAGCACCGTCGGTGCCATTTCCGTTCTTTTGGAATTGAAGCTCTCGGGGAAAAATGGCGGAGTTTTTCAACGTGTAGTAATCCATTCCCCCGCGCAGTATGAGCCGTAGGCTTTGATTATCGCGGCGTACCAAATGGGTAGTGAGTGTAGCACCCGAGATAATGCGATCTACGCTTTCGTTGTTGGTCACCAAAGCAGCTGTTTGCAATGGGTTTCCGCCAGAGTAGGGGTTGTCGGGATAATTTCCATTTTCATCGGGATGTAGTTCGGCCCATGGCGGTGTAGAGATGAACGAAATACCAATGGTAGTTCCTGAGTTGTCGTTGTTGAAATATCCGCGATCAGCTGACGACTTGATATAGTTGGAGCTGACTTTCAAGTCCATAAAGTCTGACAGCTTTCGGTCTAGGTTTAAGCGGAAGCTGGTCTTTTGATAACCCGTATTGAGTACAATACCGGGATCGTTTTTGTAGGTCAGTCCTGTGAAGAAGCGCGTTTTGTCGTCACCACCACTGATGCTCACTCGCGTTTGGTAACCAAGTTGGCGGTTGTCATATAGTTCGCGCTCGTAATCATAAATCTTGCCTGCAGCAACGGCTGCTTCGTAGATGGGCACTTCATCTGGGCCCCACGAAGCGGCTACTTTGTCCGAGTCCCATTGGCGCATGCCACGTGGATTGAGCAGGGCATTCATACTAAACGTCTGTGCAACATTTACAGTTGTCTTACCGGCCTTACCGCGTTTAGTGGTAATGATGACTACACCTGCACCAGCGCGCGAGCCATAAATACCAGCAGCTGAGGCTCCTTTGAGAATTTCGATGGTTTCGATATCTTCAGGGTCAATATCAGCAATGCGGTTGGAGGGGTCGTCTTGCACGCTTTGACTACCCCCTGCTTGAGACTTGGACACAAAGTCGAAGCCAGCCTTAATTGCTGAGTTGTCCAGGTACACTCCATCGATGATGAAGAGCGGCTGGGAATTAGCTGTCAGCGAGGTGATGCCGCGCAGCTTAATGGAAATGCCGCCGCCTGGAGCACCTGAATTCTTGATAATGTTGGCACCAGCAAATTTTCCGTACAGGGCACCATCCATCGTTTGTTGGGTAGTGACACCCGTGAGCTGCCGTGCATCGATTTGTGCTACGGAGTTGGCCAAGTTGCTTCGCTTCACACTGGTAGCCAAGCCCGTTACCACTACCTCGTCTAATTGTGTGGCTTCATTGGCCATGACGACATCGACACTGGGGTTGTCTTTGCTCACTTCTACTTCCACCGGCGCATAACCAATATAGGTGAATTCGAGCGTGGCTTGATCGGTGGGTACGTCAATCTCGTACCGACCATCAAAATCGGTAAAGGTACCAATGGCCGTACCTTTTACTGCTACTGTTACCCCAATCAAGGGGTTGCCATCTGAATCGGTCACCTTACCACTGGCAGTAAACTGGGCCATTGCATTTAAAGAACCCAGCAGCACTGCAGCAAGGAGTACCACTTTTGTACACCATAGTCTCATGCTACGAAATTTTGGTTTAACGAATAGGTTTGATGCGATATTCGGGTTTGACAGGTGTGGCAAAATTAATATTTGGTTTTTGCTACAAGGCTATTCAGACTAGAATATTTATTATGCCGTGTGGTTAATTAGTTGATAATTAGTTTTTTATTTTGTAAAACAAAAGAGATGAGCTCTCTTCAAAGCTCACCTCTTAGGGCGATTTCAATTTTGACTACCGAATTAGAGTGCAGGTAGCCGATGGGGTTCAGCTTCGCGAATGAGTCGATATATAGCTTCAAAGACGTCTTCTGCATTGGGCTTGGAGAAGTAATCGCCGTCGGTGCCATAAGGGGGTCTATGCGCAGCTGCAGTGATGGTGACGGGTTCAGCGTCCAAATAGCGATAGCCACCTTGTATTTCTAGCACTTGCTGCATCATATAGGCAGTGGCGCCTCCTGGCACATCTTCGTCGAGGAAGATTACGCGATTGGTCTTTGCCAACGAGTGTACGATGATGCCTTCCAAGTCAAAGGGCAATAGTGTTTGCACGTCGATGAGCTCGACTGAGATGCCAAAATGAGCCAGCTGTTCCATAGCTTGTTGTGCTACTGGAATACAGGAGCCATAGGTGACAAGTGTGACATCTGACCCTTCTTGCAAGATTTCTGGCATGCCCATCGGTACGGTGTACTCCCCGATGTTGTCGGGCAGGCGCTCTTTGAGGCGATAGGCATTGAGCCGTTCGACGATGATGCCTGGTTCGTCAGAGCGCAAGAGCGTGTGATACATACCTGCAGCTTGTACCATATTGCGCGGTACGCACAGATAAATGCCTCTGATGGCATTGAGGAGCATCCCCATGGGGGAGCCGCTATGCCAGATGCCTTCTAATCGGTGGCCACGTGTGCGGATGATGGCGGGTGCTTTTTGTTGTCCGTCGGTGCGATACCGCAAGGTGGCCAGGTCGTCACTCAGGGGCTCTAGGCCATAGATGAGATAGTCGAGGTATTGAATCTCGCCTATGGGGCGCAACCCCCGCATGGCCATACCAATAGCTTGCCCCATGATTGTCCATTCACGGATGCCCGTGTCGAAGATGCGGCTTTCGCCAAACTTGGCTTGCAGCCCCGCAAAGGCTTGATTTACCCCGCCAATTTTTCCTACATCTTCGCCAAAGGCAAACAGATGCGGATATTTTTCAAAGGCTTTTCGAAAGAAGATGTTGAGAATTTCATAGCCATTTTTCAGGGGGCTGCCTTCCGAGTAGGTAGGTGGAATAATGGGCACATTCAGTGCTGAGTGAGGTGTGTCGGCGAAGAAATGAGCGTGATAGTGCTCAGCTGCCTGAGTGGCTCTTTGATCCAACCATTCCTTGAGGCGTATGCGTGCTTGACTTTGATAACCTGCTGTGCGAAACCACACTTGGCGAGCTATCTTGACGATGTCGGCCAGTAGCAATGCAGGGTGTTGAGTGAGTGTGCGAATGGAACGACTCATCAACTCATCCAGTTCGGGCAGCTCAGCCTTGAGCTGCTCGAATATGGCCAGCATCTCTTGAAAAGCTTGTCGGATGGGTTGCTGATAGCGTTTCCACGCTTCATCGCGTATTTGTCGGGCCTGTTTTTTGGCTTCAGCTCGAATTGCATCGATTTCTTTGCGCATAGCAATGCCCAGCGCCACCATCCAGTCACCCATTTGTTTGATGCCATCGAACTCGGCTTCCCACTGCAGGCGCTCTTTGGACTTGTACCGTTCGTGTGAGCCGGAGGTTGAATGCCCCTGTGGCTGGGTGCATTCCGTAATGTGAAAGACTGCTGGTTCGTGTAGTTGGCGCACGCGGGCCAGGCCTTCTGCAAAGGTGCGGCGTAGGCCCTCGTAGTCCCATGCTTTGGCGCGATAGATGCGCACACCTTGCTCGGTAGGCCCAGGCTCGAAGCCGCGCAACACTTCTGAAATGCTGCCCTTAGTAGTCTGGTACTTTTTAGGCACTGAGATACCGTAGCCATCATCCCAAACGACAATGGCCAAAGGCACTTGCATCACACCGGCAGCGTTGACCGTTTCCCAGAAAATGCCCTCAGAAGTACTGGCATCTCCAATAGTACATAGTGTGATCTCATCGCCATTGCGCGAAAAGGGTCCTAGTTTTTGGAGGTGAGGCAGCTCTCTGAACTTTTTTGAAGCCAGTGCCAAACCCAAAGCGCGTGCCATTTGTCCTGCTGTGGGCGAGATATCAGCCGAGCTGTTGAATTGCTCGCGCAGATCGCGCCATTGCCCCTTTTCATCAACGGTGGGCGTCATGAAGTGTGCGTTCATCTGGCGGCCGCCAGAAAAAGGATCATGTAGTGGGTCGGCATAGAGCTGTGCAAAGAAGTCGTGAGGTGTGCCGATGCCTAAAGCAAAGATGAGGGTTTGATCGCGATAGTAGCCCGAGCGCCAATCGCCTTTTTTCAAGTAATGAGCCAATGCCACTTGGGCAACTTCTTTTCCATCGCCAAAGATGCCGAATTTTGCCTTGCCAGTCAGCACTTCGCGGCGCCCTAAGATGCTGATTTCTCGACTCAGACAAGCCAATCGATAGTCCCTAAGTACTTCTTCATGATCCAAAGGTTGGTTAAGCTCTGAAAGGTCGGATGATTGAGTAGTTAACGCATCTTTCAACATAGCGATAATGGTTAATTTGGCTGGTTTATTTGGTAGTAGGTTGAAGGCTCTGTGTAAAGCAACTGTTTAAAATACAGCTGTGTTTCGGCGTCCGAAAAAAATTAGATAAATGTAGGGCTTTGGGGTGATCTGTTAGGACTTGCTTGTGGGGTTTTAAAATAAAAAACTGCAAAATCAATGGATATGAAATAAAATTTTAAAATTTGTCAATTTCGACTGTGGCCAATTTACAAAATTTTGTCTTTCTATGCGTTGATTCCTGTCAGTGCAACAAGCATAATGACCTAAAATGACGCGGCTTTCTCGATTAACAACTCATTAACTCTATATATGGCCTTGTGGAATTGTGCGGTGTTTGAAAAGCGGTAAATTTGTTGCTGCACAATTTCCAAAAAACAAAATCACGTTGGCGATGAAAAAAATCGGTGCATTTATCACTTCGGCAATGCTGTTTGTCACGATGGCTATGGGGCAGAAGGCAGCGCAACCGGTACAGGAGCCCCAGGATGCTCAAGGCCCAGTCATGTCATTTGAAACAACTGAAATCGACTACGGTACTATTGAGAAGGGAAGTGATCCGTTGCGCGTGTTCAAATTTAAAAATACGGGTACGGAGCCATTGGTGATCAAAAATGCTCGTGGTAGCTGTGGGTGTACCGTGCCCAAGTGGCCCAAAGAACCCATCATGCCAGGAGAAGAGGGTGAAATCGAAGTGCGTTACGACACGAATCGCATCGGGCCATTCACCAAAACGGTAACTATTACGACTAATGAGCCCACAGGAAGGCATATCTTGCGGATTAAGGGCAAAGTAGTAGCTCCTGCACCGCAAGAGGAGGGAGTGCCCGCTAGTAAAAGTGGCTTCTGATGTAATTTCCCTATCTGAAGCGCCCAAGGGCTCCGGCTCCTATCTCAGTATCGGGGGATAGGAGCCTTTTTTAGGTGTAGACGTATGAGATAAAAACAAAAAACCCTTGGTCATACAACCAAGGGCCTCTAACCCAAACAAATAAACACAAAAACTACTTTTCGTCGGCAATTATAAATCATTTTAGCAAAATGACAAAAGCTTTTTTATTAATTTTCAGTGATTTTCTGTGAATAACGGGGGGGTTGTCACATAAATAGTATCCCATGATGGTAGCATGTCATTCCTCACTAAAGTAAAATGCTTTTATTTTGGCCACAGCCAAAGTGTACATCGAGATGAAGTATTGGTTGCGATTGATATGGGCAGTGGCCGTGCTTGCGTTGTTTGTTTATTTGGGCAATAGAACATGGCAGATAGATGGTAAACCTGTGCCTGCGATAGGGCCTTTTTTTTCGCCATTCACGGGGTTTTGGCAGCAAGCCGAGCCGGTGGTTGCACCGCTGGCCGTAGTGCAGTCTTTGCCCCAGCTGAAAGATTCGGCTTGGGTAGTGTTCGACGAGCGACGCGTGCCGCACATCTTCGCCAACAACTTAGAGGATGCTTTGTACTTGCAAGGGTATATTACAGCTCGCGATCGCTTGTGGCAAATGGACATGAGCATGCGCGATGCAGCAGGCAGGCTTTCCGAAGTGCTGGGGCCTCGTACTTTAGCGCGTGACAAGCTCCAGCGCCGCCGAGGGTTGCATAGAGCTGCAGCGCGTGCAGTGGAATCGTGGAAACGAGCGCCTGAATTGTATGCACTGATAGAGGCCTATGTGCGTGGTGTCAACGACTGGATTACCTCCCTACGACCGCGCGATTGGCCGCTCGAGTTCAAACTGTTGGGGTATGCACCTGAGTTGTGGTCGGTGGAAAAGTCCGCTTTGTTTGTACAATCTATGGCGCTGACATTGAACTATGGGGCTGACGATGTACGAGCTTCCAATATGCGCGCGGTATGGGGCGATAGCCTTTTTCAGTGGCTGTATCCCGAATGGAATCCTAAGCAGAAACCCGTCATACCCAGTGGGACGCCTTGGCCCTTTGCCCCTGTAGATACCTCGTGGCAAGCCCCTCAAGCAATTGGGCAAGTATTTCCGTGGCGTGACGAACCCGGAACACCTCCCTTCGTTGGATCGAATAATTGGGCAGTAGCTCCACAAAAAACTGCTAATGGTTACCCTATTTTGTGCAACGACCCCCACCTGCGCCTCACCCTACCTGCGATATGGTATGAACTACAGATACACACGCCACAGATGAATGTGTATGGGGCTTCATTGCCGGCATTGCCGGGTGTGATTTCGGGATTCAACGAGCACATTGCGTGGGGCATTACCAATGTGGGGCAAGATGTGCGCGACTGGTATCGCATCCATTGGGCCGATAGTGCTAAAACTTCGTATTTCCTCGATGGTCAGCTCAAGCCTGTAGCATGGGTGGTAGAAGCTATCGCAGTCAAAGGCCAGGGCGTGGTGTATGATACAGTCCGGCATACGCATTGGGGGCCAGTAGTGTACGAAGATGCCAACGGCAGGTATGCCGATCTGGCTATGTACTGGCTGAGCAATTTGCCCGTGCAGCCTACGCAGCTGTTGAGCTTTTTGGGCCTGAATCAGGGGCGCAGCTTAGCTGACTACCGCAAGGCACTGGCACACTACGACTATCCAGCTCAAAACTTCGCTTTTGCTGCTCGCTCAGGTGATATTGCCATGACTGTCAATGGCAAGTTTCCGCTACGAGCACCCCAGCAAGGGCGTTTTGTGCAAGAAGGTCACCGCTCAGCCAATGGTTGGCGTGGTTTTGTACCTCGTGCGCATCTGCCTTCTGTAGTCAATCCTTCGCGAGGTTTCGTAGCTTCAGCCAACCAACACTCTACAGATACTACTTACCCGTACTACCATCACGGCAATTTTGACGACTACCGAGGCCGATATGTGGTGCGCCGGCTCAGCCAGATGGATTCCATCACGGTGGCTGACATGATGGCTTTACAGACCGATAACTATTCCATTTTTGGAGAAGAAGTCAAATGGTTGATGCTGCGCTTAATCGATGCCGAAACCTGTACACCTGCACAACGCCCCTGGCTCGATACTGTGGCCAACTGGAATCACCGTTTTGAGGCCCATTTGCGTGCTCCTATACTGGTCACTGAATGGTGGGATCGCTTCTATCACCTCACTTGGGATGAAGTGGCACAATACCAAGATCAAATGGATGTGCTTTGGCCCGAGACATGGCGCACCATCGCACTGGCTGAGCAATCACCTACTCACAGTTTCTTCGACCGAATAAGCACCTCAGAGCAGGAAACAGCTTTTGATTTGGCTACTATTGCTTTTCAGCAAATGCTGGATGAAATCCAAAATCAGTTGGAAGAAGCGCAGACAGATTGGGCAGCATGGAAAGATACCGAGATTAATCATCTGGGGCAGATCTCTGCTTTTGGGCGCCATCATCTCCAAGTGGGAGGCTTTCGACATGCACTCAACGCCATGCAGACTCATCATGGCCCCTCATGGCGCATGGTCGTCGAGTTGGCCGATACAGTGCAAGCGTGGGGTATCTATCCAGGTGGTGCTTCGGGCAATCCGGGCAGCAAGTGGTACGACCACATGGTGGATGATTGGGTAGCAGGCAAATACTATCGGCTGCGCTTTTGGAAGCGCCCCGATGAAGACCCCTCACATGTGACCACTACCTGGCTCTTTTTGCCGAAAGGCAAGGCCATGGACTGAATGCGCTTTTTTAGGCCGAGCTTTGGCAGGGCGAGTAAAATGTTTAAGTATTATGAAAGTACTTTTTCAATTGATCAGTACGTTGGTTTTAGCTATAGTATTCCAGTGGTTTTTCCCATGGTGGTCGTTAGCGGGCAGTGCAGCTATTGTGGCGGCTTGGTTTCCTTGGCGTCGTGCCAGGACGCCGATTTTAGTGGGCTTTTTAGCGGGCTTTTTGCTTTGGGGCGAGTATGCTTTGTTGCGCGACTGGCAAAATGAGCATATTTTAAGTAGCAAAATAGGTGCCTTGTTCGGCGACTTGTCGCCAGTACAGCTGGTAGGGCTCACCGCGTTATTGGGTGGCATAGTGGCAAGCATAGGTGCTTGGGTAGGTTATGAAGCGCAACGGTTGTGGGCACCACGTCGGGCTTGAACTTTGGTCTTGCACTGTGTGCAATAGGTCGATTTTGGATTTACAGTAGCTGGGGATGAGGCTATTATTGAGCTGGCCTTAAGTAAAGTATGATACATATATGGACGAAAGAGCGAAATTGTACCGATTGGCTCGCCGTCGCGTACAGCAAAAAAAGCGTTTCTACAAAAATTTGAGTACCTACATCAGTACAATGGTCTTCCTCATTGGGCTCAATTGGATTACTTCACCACACCACTGGTGGGTTGTTTATCCCATGTTGGGATGGGGGCTGGGTATAGTGATGCACTATTTCAAAACATTTGGTTGGCCGGGCACTTCCTATCCCACTTCTGAATGGCAAGTGCGCGAGCTGGCCCGAGAATTGCAGCACCTGGAAGCTGGGAAACGGGAAGAAGAGGACTTGTTGGCCGAGCTGGCCCGCCGACGTCAGAAAGAGAAGTTGAGACAAAAAGCCTATGATGAATCCGATTTGGTTTGAGCACACGCAGTTTTGGGCGTCGGTATGTAAAAGACAGCTTTCATACGTAAATGATGGCGAATTTTCTTTTTTGCAAAAGCAAAGGCAACTAAAAACTAAAAGATGGACAAGACAATTTCTCAGCCGCTTTCCAAGCTAGTGCGCAACATGAAAGAAAGTGCCACGATTAAAATGGCACAAATGGCGCGTGATTTGGCGGCTCAAGGGCATCAGGTGATTAGTTTGAGTTTGGGTGAACCCGATTTTGATACGCCTGAACACATTAAGCAGGCGGCAAAAGAAGCCTTGGACGAAGGGTATACAAAATACACCCCGGTGCCGGGCTTATTAGTGCTGCGAGAAGCCATTGTAGAGAAGTTTCGACGGGATAACGACTTGGAGTTCGATGTCAACCAAATTGTGGTGTCGAATGGTGCTAAACAATCGATAGCCAATATATGCTTGGCCTTACTCGATCCGGGCGATGAGGTGATCGTGTTTACCCCTTATTGGGTGTCGTATTATGAAATTATTCGCATGACAGGTGCTACTCCTGTTTGCGTAGCTGCAGGGGTGGAGCAAGACTACAAGGTAAGTGCTGAACAGGTAGCTGCAGCCATTACACCGCGTACCAAGATGGTGTTGTTTAGCTCTCCGTGCAATCCTACGGGTTCTGTGTACACTCGGGAAGAGCTATATGCCATTGCCGATGTGTTGGCGCTGCATCCCGAAATTTTTGTCGTATCTGACGAGATTTACGAGTATATCAACTTTGCTGGTGCACATGTGAGTATAGGTACGCATCCCGGCATAAAGGACCGCACCATTACCGTCAATGGTTTTGCCAAGGGGTTTGCCATGACAGGTTGGCGCCTCGGCTATATGGGCGCACCGCAATGGATCGCTACGGCATGTGCTAAGATTCAGGGTCAGTTCACCTCTGGTGCTAATGCCTTTGGGCAAAAAGCAGCTGCTGTAGCACTTCGCTTGGATATGACGCCTACCTATCGGATGCGGGAGGCTTTTCAAAAAAGGCGGGATCTGGTCGTTGGTTTATTGCGTCAAATAGAGGGCATGAAAGTGAATGAGCCGCAAGGTGCTTTTTATGTCTTTCCTGATGTGAGTAGCTTTTTTGGAAAAAGGTATGGCGACAAAGTGATCGCTCATGCGGATGACTTGGCCGAATATTTATTGCTGGAAGTACATGTGGCCACAGTATCTGGTTCTGCTTTCGGCGCACCATCGTGCTTGCGTTTGTCCTTTGCAGCTTCAGAAGAAGCTTTGACGGAAGCGTGTAACCGCATTCAGAAGGCTTTGGCACAGCTGAGCTGACGATAAAAAAAGAGTCCCACCTACTCTTTTCCTGTTGCCATCTGTGCACAGAAAGGAAGGGCGGCTGCCTCTTGCCAGCCGCCCTTTTTCGTGTAAAGCCATTCACTGTTCTATGGGGACGGTGAGCAGTGCGAGCATGGTCTGAATGCCTTCTATGAAGTTGCCCAAACGCAGATTTTCGTTCGGGCTATGCTGGTTGTTGTCTGCATTTACAGTAGGTACTGTTATGGCAGGGATGCCTAGTGTTTCGACAAAAGGCGCAATGGGTATAGACCCGCCACTAGTGCGCTTCACAACGGGTGCCTGACCGAAAGCTACGGACAATGCCCGCTGTAGCCATTTTCCGTAAGGGCTATTCACATCTGTGCGAAAAGCGCGATAGGCAATATGTGCGTCGAAGCGGCACAAACGCGAGCATTGCATTCGCGCCTCTTCTGTAGGCTCACTGTCGAGCACGCAGTAGCCTTGCGATTCGATGTGCTGTCGCACTAACTGTATGAGTTGTTCGGGATCCGACTCTTTTACCAGACGGATGTCAATTTCTGCTACGGCCTTGTCGGGCACGATGGTACGCACCTTATCGCCTATCCAGCCACTGGCCATGCCACGAATGTTGAGCGAGGGATACTGAAGTGCTTCTTGAAGGCTTGCACCTACTTTTTCTGCTTGCACAAACCCTAATTGCTGCTTGAGCAATGGTTCGTTGTCAGGCACTTGTGCCAGCGTGGCACGTACTTCTTCCGATAGCTCGATACCGTCGTAAAAGCCTGGAATGAGCACGCGCCCATCGCTGTCTTTCATACTGGCAAGTAATTGTGCTAGTTGTAAAGCGGGATTAGGAGCCCAGTTGCCATAGTGTCCTGAATGCACTGGCATGCGTGGCCCATACACAGTCAAGGTAATGGTGGCAATGCCGCGTGCACCAAATGAGAGTGTGGGGCGGTTAGAAGGATAATGTCTTGGCCCGTCGAGAATGATAAGTGCATCGGCTTTGAGCAGCGACCTATACTGCTCTACTGCCTGGGGTAGATGTTTGGATCCCTGCTCTTCTTCGAAGTCTAAGATGTATTTGATGTGGTAGGCAGGTTCGATACCGGCTTGCTTGAGGGCATCGAGGGCAGCGAGAAACATCATTACGGGGCCTTTGTCGTCGGAAGCCGAGCGAGCGAAGATGCGCCATTCTGGGTCTATCCCTTGCTCTTGGATCCATAACCAGGGGATGGCTTCCCATTGCCCAGCAGCGGTCTGGCGTTTCAATACGGGTTGCCAGGGGTCAGCCTGATGCCATTTGGCTGGATCGACGGGTTGGCCATCCATGTGCGAATAAAAAAGAATAGTCTTGGTGGCTTTTGGCACCTGGCGCGTGCACAGTAAGAGTGGAGGCCCTGCTGTTTCGAGGCGTTGGGTCTGGAATCCGCGTTTGGCGAAAGCCACCTCGGCCCACTGTACGTTTTGTCGTACGTGTTCGGGAAAATGTGCGTCGTTGGGTAGCGATAGCAACTCGATGAATTCGGGAATGGCCAAAGGGGCACGCTCGCGCGCCAGGGCAGCATAATCCCATGTGGCTTGTAGCCAGGCAGCTTGGCCCATACAACACAAAGCGAAAGTCAAAAAAATTCTTCTCATAGCCGGGTGAATTTTTTCTATAAGGAGAAATCAGCAGCCCAATGTAACAATCGTAAAAGGAAAACAGAAACAAGGAATTCTTGTATCTATCTAATCAATTGTTATTTTGGGGGGCATTTTTGAACAAAAAACCATTTGCTATGAAGCAACTTCTACTTTGGATGTGTATGGGGCTGTTTGTCCAGATGAGCTATGCTCAAGCCCCCGAGAATGACAGTTGTCAGAATGCTATTGTGGTAATGGCTGGCGACACTGTGGAATTTTCTACTATTGATGCTACTTGGGAAGGGCCTTTTCATCCGAACAACCCCTGCTCTACAGATAACGATACCATCTATTCCGACATCTGGTATGTATGGACGGCAGAGTGGGATGGTCAGGCCATTTGGTCGATGTGCGGCACAGCAGACTTTGACACGCGCATTGCAGTGTACAAGCCAGGCCTTACTTGTCCTTTTGGCCCTGATGACCTTTTGGCATGTAACGAAGATGGCCCAGACTGTCCTGGCTTTACCTCTGAAGTAGTGTGGGACGTAATGGCAGGCCAGACCTATTACTTGCGTTTGGGTGGCTATGGTGGTGAATCGGGTAGTGGTACCTTTACTATCTCGCCATATATACCACCTGCAGGTCCTCCTAACAACGATTGTGCTAATGCGGCAGTTATTGATCTTGTCGAAGGATTTGAGTTTGACAATTTCGATGCTACCACAGATGGGCCTGAGCATCCGGGTAATCCTTGCTTTGGCTTTGGCGACAATACCGTCCAGGCCGACATCTGGTATAGCTTTACGCCTGAGTTTTCAGGTACGGTATTGTGGACGACTTGTGCCACAGCGTCGTTTGACACGCGCTTGGCTGTGTATGGCCCGGATGCGAGTTGCCCTGTAACGGATGCCGATTTGTACGAATGCAACGATGATGGCCCGGGTTGTCCTGGCTTTACTTCTTCTCTGTTTTTTGACGTAGAGGCAGGCAAGACCTATCTGCTACGCCTGGGTGGTTTTGGTGGCGAACAAGGGCAAGGTACCTTTGACTTGGTGGAATTTACGCCGCCAGAGCCACCTGCCAACGACCTTTGTGAAAATGCCGATACTGCTTGGATCATTACAGCACAACAAGCCGATGACTTCGAGGTGACGCATATGGGTACGACTGAGTATGCCGATTTCGATCCCGAGTCATTCCTTTTCCCTGTTTGCTTGTCTAATCAATCCGGAGGTGAGTTTGCGACAGTATGGTACAAGTTTAACAGTTTGGGCAATACCGATATTGAAATTCGCTTTAGTACCGTCACACCAGGGGCTCAGTTCTACGTGGATCTGTGGCAAAGCTGTACGGAGATGGTTGACACCTCTGTAATTGTTGACAACTGCTTTTTTGTTTCTGACGACCAGCCTTTTGTGGTCGATACTTTCTCCAATCTACCTTCGGAACCTACCGAATTTTACCTACGTGTCACTACGCGCCTGACTACTGATTTGCCTGGAGAGTTTTTCTTCCAATTGGTAGGAGATATGACCACTTCGGTAGAAGAGCCGGTATTTCCAGGTCGCGTGCTTGTAGCACCCAACCCGGCAGGTGATTTTGTCAACTTGTATCTGAATTTGGATGTGCGTAAGCAGGTGTACATCCGACTCATGGATGCACTGGGGCAGCAAGTGCGCTTTTTGCCAAAAGGCCCATTGGCAGCGGGCGCTTATTCCGAGCGCATTGCATTGGATGGTTTGCCCCAAGGGGTATACTACTTGGTAGTTGAAGCCGATGATGCCCTTACTACCCAGCGCATCGTCAAGTATTGACTTGTATAGCTGATAACCAGACGAAGGCAAAGCCAAAGGGGAATCTCCTCTTTGGCTTTTTTGTTAGCTCATTAGCTCAGCAGGCATTATTGTACGCCAGTTGGCAAATTGCTTGTTTTTTGCATCACTAGCTATAATAAAATCTTTGAATGTTGTCACTGTACAATGCGAAATTTATATTTGCCATCAGCTACTATTCCACACCTTTATGAGCCCCTGCTAAAATTCATCTATAATAATTGCGGAAAAGAGGGGATCTTCCTCTTTCGATGGATGATCCAATCCCCCCTGAATGGCCTTCATGGGTTGAGCAACAGGCAGGTAAATAGGTGATAGGGTGTGGAATTAAGTTCATCCAGCTTCACTAATCCGATCCCTTGTGGTGATAGCTTGGCCAATAGTCTCACTACGAACGAATCGCTCTCCCATGAACAGAGTTGTTGCATGGTAGCTTGTCGATTTGAAGTTTTTCAAAAGATCAAACGCTTATGAAGCGGTTGTTTACCTCTCTTTGGATGATTGGGGGACTGGTTGTAGTGAGCGGATACGGACAAGAAATTTTGATGCAAGACGGACAAGTAAGTGCTTGCTCAGGTTTTTTTCAAGATTCAGGGGGAAGCCTGCAAGGATATCAAAACAACGAGCACTATACCCTGGTGTTGTGTAGCGATGGTAGCTCGGGTACGCACGTGCAACTCACCTTCAGTGGTGTAGATATTGGTTCGGGAGATGAGCTGTGTTTTTTTGATGGCCCAGATGTCAATGCGCCACCTTTGGCTTGTGCCTCGGAGTTTAATGGAGCTTCAGCTTTTATCATTCAGGCTACAGCAGCCAACCCTTCTGGTTGTATTACCATCACTTTTGATTCAGACGATGCGGGAGTGGGCGAAGGCTGGAGTGCGTCGGTAGCGTGTATCCCCGCATGTCAGACGATTTTGGCTCAGCTGGACAGTACGCTACCAGCAGCTATACCTGTTGATACGGGTTGGATCGATATCTGTCCGGGCGATCGCGTGTTTTTTTATGGCTCAGGGTTGTATCCACAAGACGGCGTCGTATACAATCACTCTGATTTGACCAGTAGCTTTGAGTGGGATTTCGGCGATGGTACCTTTGGTGTAGGTCCGCAGGTCACGCATGTGTACGATGAGCCAGGAGGATATGTGGTGCAGCTGGTGATTACGGATCAGTTTGGCTGTACAAATACCAACTTTATTACTCAACGCATACGTGTCAGTACACGACCACAGTTCTCCAATGGCCGCGATGTGCCTGATTTTATCTGTGTAGGAGATACGGTACAGCTCAACTCCATGGTCAACCAGATCGACACCATGCACAATATTTCAGTAGCTCCTACTGAAGGTAGCTTTTTGGTGCAGGGCGTGCGCTCTGACTCCTTGCCTTTGCCCGATGGTGATGGAACATCTTATCAAACTAGCATCACTTTTACAGATTTCGCGCCAGGGCAGGTATTGACGGATGTGAATGATTTATTGGGTATATGTGTCAATATGGAACATAGCTGGATGCGCGATTTGCAGATTACAATTGAATGCCCTAATGGTACTTCTGTGGTGTTGCACGATCATCCCGGTCAGATTGGCGGCGAGGTATTTTTAGGGGAACCCTTTGAGGCCGATGAAGGACTTATTCCTCCTATTCCCGGCGTGGGATACGATTATTGTTGGACGCCTAATGCACCTAATCCCACCTGGATTCAATATGCCAATATTTATAACCCGCAGACGCTCCCACCAGGCGATTATAGCAGTTATGAACCACTGGACAATTTAGTGGGCTGCCCACTAAATGGCGAGTGGACGATTACCGTACAAGATCTTTGGGCCATTGACAATGGCTATATCTTCTCTTGGGGCATCAATTTCAATCCCGACTTGTACCCCAATGTAGAGACTTTCACACCGCAGTTGGTCGATTATGAGTGGCTATATCATCCTTCTATTTTCTACTCCACCCAAGACTCTATTGCGGCAGCGCCACAAAGTGCGGGCACAGCTAGTTATACCTTTCGTGTAACGGATGATTTTGGTTGTGCATGGGACACGATGTTTCACGTGCAGGTACTGCCACAGACACATCCCGATTGCCGCACTTGTGAGGAGTTGCTTACCCCAGCTCCTGATACTTCTATCTGTATTGGCGAAACATTGGCTTATGATGTGAGTGGTTATGTAGAGATGATCGATACTGTAACTTTTGAGACTTATCCCAATGCTACTTTCAATGCAGGTGATCATCCTGCAAACGACCCTTTGATTAGTGAAATTGACGTCAACTCTATTTATCCTTATACCCTTACCAATCCACTGCAGTCCATCGTCCACATATGTGTGGATATTGAGACAGATTTTGATGCCGACATTCGCATCCGGCTTCGCGCTCCCAACGGCACGGTCATGTCCTTAGCTGAAAATGTAGGTGGAAGTGGCGATCATTTCAAACAGACGTGTTTTGTCACTTCACCTTTGGCACCACCTATTGCGAGTGGCTCACCACCTTTTACGGGCAATTTTGCACCACAGGGCGATTGGCTTTCATTGGCCAGCTCACCCACTAATGGTAAATGGGCTTTACTCGTATCTGACGACTTTGGCTTGACAACCAACAGCTTGCTCAAGTGGTGGAGCATTGCCTTTGTAGCACAAAACGACATTCAGTATCAGTGGTCACCTACGATAGGACTGAGTTGCTTCACTTGCCCTGACCCTGTCATTACGCCCACCGGGGCGCAGACTTACGTAGTAAGTGCAGCGGATCGATATGGCTGCAGTATAGATGATTCCATATCCATATTTACCTATGGTACTTTGCCGGCTCCAGATGTGAGCTGCTATGAGGTGGTACCTGGCACCTTGCAATTTGAATGGACGGATGTGGTGTCAGGGCTGAGTTATGAAGTAAGTACCGATAGCGTAAACTGGGGGCCGCCCAATAATGGGCCTTTATCGCATTTGTTGACGGGGGTGCCCAGCGGCAGTGAGGCGACGCTGTATGTGCGAATCGTAGCTCAAAGTGAGGTATGTGGGATAGATGTCGGTTCGAGTACTTGTGCGACTCAGTGCCAATTGTTCGTGGCTTTAGATACTATTACTAGCCAGTTGATGACGAGCTGCGCAGGCAATTGTGATGCGGTATTGGCCTTGAACGTGTACCAATATTACGATCCGCTCACTTTCGTCGTGGTGAATTTGGAAGACGGTACACAGCAAATATGGAATCAGTTGCCCATTACAGGGCTTTGCCCAGGCAATTATACCCTTTACGTAAATGATCTGTACGCCTGTGCTGATACCTTGTCGTTTACCGTCATTGAGCCACCCGCTGTAGTAGGTAGTTGGGATGTGGCCCCGAACTTGTGCCATGGTGATACTTCAGGAGCTATCTCCCTAACTGTGTCAGGAGGCACGCCTCCTTATACCTACCAGTGGAATATAGGGGCTACTACAGCTGAAGTGGACAATTTGCCGCAAGGCACTTATACCGTTACTGTGCAAGATGCACATGGATGCCAGTGGGAGCAGTCTATCGAGTTGATAGATCCTCCACCGATAGAGGTGAGCTTGGATGTAACCCATGTCAGTTGCTTTGGTGCAGGCGATGGACAAATAGCTATTGTACCAACTGGAGGTACCCCACCTTATTATTATGAAGCGAGTGGTAATGGCATCCTGGGCAATGGCGTATTTTACAACTTGAATGAAGGCATATACGAGATAATGGTTTGGGACGAGCACGATTGCCAATGGGTAGGTACGGCACAGGTGGATAATCCGCCTCCATTTAGCTTGGCAGTGCGTGCAGACACGGTCATAGGTTCATATTTTGAAATAGAATTGGCCGACAGTGTATTGCTCACAGCAGTGCCCATCAATGCACAAGGGCAAGTGGCCTATACGTGGTTGGCCCCTTGGCCAGGCACGCTTGCATGCGATACCTGTGCCAGCACTTGGGCGCGCCCTATGTACACTATAGAATACGTGTTGAGTGCTATAGATGAAAAGGGATGTTATGCCGAGGCGACGGTGCAGGTGCGTGTACTTAAAGAGCGCATTATTGCAGTGCCTACTGGCTTTACTCCTAATGGCGATGGGATAAATGATGTGTTAGAAGTATTTGGCCAGCAGGGTACGCGCATTTTGCACTTTCAGCTGTTCGATAGATGGGGTGAACGCGTGTACGAGGCTTTTGACTTTCCCGTGAATACGCATGTAGGGTGGGATGGGCAGTTTAGAGGTGAGCCAGCACCCCCTGGTGTGTATATTTGGTATATCGAAGCGGAGTTTGTTGACGGGTATATAGGCCACTTTAGGGGCCAAACGACGCTTATCCGATAAAACTTTTTGAATTTCATTCTTGTGCTTTCCCGTGCTCCTACTATGTTGGGGCACTTTTTAAAAGATCGATACTAATGAAGTTGATTCGGCCATTTGTCATGTGCATGTGTATAGTCTGTTGTTTGGGTTTGGGAAAATGGACACCAGCCCATGCACAAGACCCGCATTTGTCCCAATTTTTTGCAGCGCCCACTTATTACAATCCAGCCATGGCGGGAGTGCATGGAGGAAAAAGTCGCTTTGTAGTCAACTATCGCGAGCAGTGGAATAGTGTAATGGCCACTACGCCATTTCGTACCTTTGTGGCATCTTTTGATGTGCGTGAGCGCGTGGGGCGAAACGATTATTTTGCTTGGGGCTTGCAGGCTACTAATGACTTTTCAGGGCGCTCAAATTACACGCGTGTAGAAGGAGCACTGATGGGGTCGTTTCTCAAACGACTTTCTGGTGGGCGCTATACACATACGAACCAGTTTTTGGTAGCAGGCGTACAGCTGGGGGCAGGGCAGCACTCGATTAATTACGACAACTTGTGGTTTTCTACTCAGTTTGATGTAGTTGAAGAGCGCGTAGATTATACGCTGGCTTCTGGTGAGAGTTTGCTCAATGCCACTAAACCTTATCTCAATTTCAATGCTGGCCTGCTTTGGTGGGCCATCTTCGACGATGATTTTAGCTTATACATGGGGGGGAGCATCCATCATCTCAATGCACCTACTATTTCTTTTGTGGAAAATGCACTGCCCTATCAGATTCCCTTGCGGTGGGTAGGGCAAATGGGTGGTGAGTTGCCTTTGAATAGAGAAATGTCTTTGCTTCCTGCTATAGTAGTTATGGGCCAGGGACCTTCCCTGATTAGTATGATGGGAACGGCTGTGCGCTATACCAATCACGATTGGAATGAGGTAGCCCTTCGCTTTGGTATGTGGGCTCACGTGGTCAATGACTACCTGGATCCCAAAGCATTTTCCAATCTTACGGTGTCAGCTGTGTTGGAAATGACCAAGTGGCAAATGGGGATCAGCTATGATGTAAATATGGCCAAACTGAGTCAGCCCACTAACTATCGAGGGGCTTTGGAGTTTTCATTTATCTATTTGCAGCCTGCCAAATGGCGTGAGCGCGTACAGTGCCCTCGTTTTTAGTGCTTATAGCTAAGCATTAACCCGATGCAAAATGGCGTAGTGGTAAGTAGCGCGAGCTACATGCCAAAGGAGGTTTGTGCCTCGTGTAGCCCGCATAGAGGCAAAAAAAACGAGATGTTTATGCTTGCTTGGTGTAAATTCTACAATGAGCCAAGTATTTGCTACTTTGGTTGCGCTATTTTGAAATTTTATTTGCTGAATGGTGCAGAACAAAACGAAAAGCAATGCTTGGTGCAGTATCCACATTTGATGTCGTCATTGTAGTGTTGTATTTTGTAACTATATTTACCCTTGCGTGGTGGGTTACGGTACAGGAGCGAAGAGCCAAAAAAGAGCGGTATGGCTCGAGTGATTACTTTTTGGGTGGGAAAAACATCGGCTGGTTTGTTATTGGGGCGTCTTTGTTTGCTTCCAATATTGGGTCGGAGCACTTAGTTGGCTTGGCTGGTTCAGGTGCGCGTGGCGATATGCCTGCTGGGCAATTTGAAGTGTTGGCATCATTGATTCTCATCTTATTAGGCTGGGTGTTTGTGCCGTTCTACATCAAGAGTGGTGTGTTCACTATGCCAGAATTTCTCGAACGGCGCTATAACAGAGCATCTCGCGACTACTTGTCCATCATGTCAATTTTGGCCTACATCCTGACCAAGATTTCCATGACAATCTTGGCGGGGGCATTAGTTTTTGAGGTGTTGGGCTTGGAGTTCTGGACGGGGGCCATTGTAGTGGTGGTAGCTACGGGTATTTATACCGTATTTGGTGGGTTGCGGGCAGTGGTCTATACCGACATGATGCAAATGTTTGTATTGGTAGTTGGCTCTATCGCGCTGACGGTGTATGGCCTAGAGGCGTTGGGTGGTTGGGATGGCCTGATGCACACGCTCGACCAGGCTACGGCGAGCAATCCGGACTTGTCGCGTGCAAAGTTTTTCAACTTGTGGCGCCCGGGCGATGATCCGGACTATCCCTGGACGGGCATTTTTTTCGGTGCGCCCATTTTGGGTGTGTGGTATTGGTGCACCGATCAATTCATCGTGCAGCGGGTGTTGTCGGCGCCCACTGTGAGTGAAGCGCGTAGGGGCACCATTTTTGGGGGCTTTCTCAAGCTACTGCCCATTTTCATTTTTATTATTCCCGGTGTAATTGCTTTTGCACTTTCGCAAAAAGGGATGATCCAGCTGGATAATCCCGAGCAGGCATTGCCGGCCATGATCACTGACTTTTTGCCGGCAGGCGTACGCGGTCTGATTTTGGCGGGCTTGTTGGCAGCGCTGATGAGTTCACTCTCTTCTGTATTCAATTCGTGTTCCACTTTATTTACTATTGATTTTTACAAGCGTTGGCGGCCTCAGTCTTCAGAGCGCGAGCTAGTGTGGGTAGGGCAGGTGGCTACGGTAGTGCTGGTGCTCATCAGCTTGGCGTGGATTCCCATCTTACAAGCATGGCTGGAAGGCAGCAGTTTTTATCAGATCCTACAGAGCATTCAGGCGTATATCTCGCCGCCTATTGCTGCGGCTTTTTTGTTGGGCCTGTTCGTCAAGCGCATCAACGGGCGCGGTGCCATCAGTGCGCTGTGGGCGGGATTTGTGCTGGGTATTGGTCGTCTTATCGCCGAGGTGGCCGTGAACAATGGCTGGTGGATACCTGCTCCTGGTGGCTTGGCCGAGTACTTTGTCACTTCCAACTTTTTGCACTTCGCCATATTTCTCTTTCTGGTCAGTGTCCTGATCATGTTGGGCGTCAGTTTGACAGCGCCACCTGAGCCGCCAGAGAGACTCAAAGATGTGACCTACGAGCCCAACCGAGATCCTGCTATGGCCTTTCGGCCTTCCAACCCCGATTTTTGGTGGACTGTGGCACTTATTGCCGGCGTGGTGTTTGTGTGGGTGCTTTTTAGCCCCTATGGTTTGGCTAGTACAGGCTGAGGTGGAGGGTATGCTGCAACTATACTGATAGCGCTTGGGCTAAGCGAAATTTGGCACTTTTGCCCCAAAATCAAACAATCCATGCAGGTAGATATTCTCGCCATAGGTGCGCATCCCGACGATGTGGAGTTGAGTTGTAGCGGTACATTGCTCAAACACATCGACATGGGTTATCGAGTGGGGCTGCTCGATCTGACGCGCGGTGAGCTGGGCTCGCGCGGCACAACTGAAATTCGCTTGAAGGAAGCAGCTCGTGCAGCTGAGCTTATGGGGGCGTGCTTTCGCAAAAATCTGGGCATGCCAGATGGCTTTTTTCAGCATGTACCTGAACACATCTTGGCCATCGCACAGGTGGTACGCTGGTGCAGGCCAAAGATCGTGTTGATGAATGCGCCGCAGGATCGACATCCCGATCACGGGCGTGCTGCCAAGTTGTGCGCCGATGCCTTGTTCTACTCGGGCTTGCGCCGCATAGTCACCACCGATGAAGCGGGGCAAGCGCAAGCGCCACATCGCCCTCAGGCTGCATACCACTACATACAAGACTACCAGCTCGAGGCCGACTTTGTCGTGGATATCAGCTCGTATATGGAGCGCAAACTCCAGCTGGTGCAGGCTTTTGAGTCGCAGTTTCACAACCCCAAGGCCCACCAATATGCCGATGAGCCACAAACGCCCATTTCTGGCGAAGACTTCTTGGCTTATTTACGTGCTCGAGCACGTGTGTATGGCCGGCCCATAGGAGTTGAGTTTGCCGAAGGTTTTATCTGTGTACGCACACCTGGCGTGCCTTCGCTCTTTGATTTGGTGTAAACATCAACGGCGCTGGGCATAACGCAGCAGGCGTCGGCCCGTGTCGGGGTACCATCCTTTAACGATGTATACGGGCCTCTTTTTGCCTTGCCGATATAGCAAGAAGACAGGCATCATCTTGACGCGCTTGGTGCAGTCATCCAGTTGTAGCACATTAGTGTCTTCATACCATCCAGCTTCTCGGGCCTTGGCGCGAAAAGAAGCTGACAGGCTGTCGGCTTCTACCCACGTCACAGGCAAGGAAGCGTACAATCCCTGTTTTTTGAAGCTGCGTTTGGCTACCCAGCAGTAGCCGCAATAAGGGCTCGAAAGGACGACAACATGCCATTGAGCGGTATCGGGTTCAAAGTGCTTGCTCAGAAAATGGCCGCAGTCTTCGAGCTTTTCGTATGGCATGCGATAGTTGAGCTTGCAACTATTCCAAAGCATTATGGCGGCACTGCCTATGAATAGGCAAAAAATGCTTTTGCAGGCATGCATGAGATATGCTTTCTAATAATAAGTAAGAAGGTGGGCTTCAAGCTGAAGCCCACTTTTGTCATGTTCAATGTACGATATCGCCGTATACTACGCAAACCCAATTCTTTTTGGGCTTACAACCACGTGTGATGGGGCGTTTGTCGAAAAATACCTTTGGGCCACTTTGCTTGCGCACTTCGGTCTGGGTACTGCGTGCCATGGCTTCGACCAAAGATTCGATTTCTGTTTGGGCCAGATAAGGCTGCAGTGGCGAAATATCTGCGCCCCTAAACAGCCCTTCCTCGAATACAAAGCTCGACTCAAACTCCACTAACTGATCGGCAGGTACTTTTTTTAGCTGGTCGAACTGAGACAAGTCGATGGTCTGTGCTTGGAGTGCTTGACCCCACCATGCGGATGCGACCAGGCAAAGAGCCCAATAGAGTAGTTGTTTCATAATCAATGTTTTTTGATGGTAAAAACAATCTAATCGCTCAGGCTGATCAGCCAATTGGTGTTTTGCAATTGCATTACAAAAAAACATGTGTCATATATATTCAAGTGTATAGGTAGGAATTGTCGTGGTTTTTACATCGGACAATTGGCGCAGCAAAGGATAAGGGGCATCTGCAGTTCAAAAATCGAGTATTGATCTGACTTGCTCAGCCCC
The DNA here is from genome assembly GCA_026982695.1 of Saprospiraceae bacterium. Lineage (GTDB taxonomy): Bacteria > Bacteroidota > Bacteroidia > Chitinophagales > Saprospiraceae > WFYJ01. The sequence continues at coordinate 14,867 of JALSGS010000053.1, read as the reverse complement.
ACTGAGCCAGTGGCTTGCCTTTTCGGAAAAAGCGATTTGCTACGCGTTGGGCCACGGTGGGGTCCAGTTCTAGGGGGGGGGCGTGATGAGGCTTGATGCGCGCGTCGATCAGCAGTGGTACTTGACAGCGCCAGTGCTTATGCACGCATTGGGCTTGAGCACCGTGCACGTCGTGTGAGGGATTGGAGCGCGTGAAGGTGACCCACAAAAAGTTGGCCCAAGAGGCTGCCACAAAATTGGCATCGTCGCACAGTACGACCAGTGGCAGGCCTTGCATGTCGTGTCGACCCAGATGGTCGGCCAAGTGGGCGGCTTGCGCATAGCCATCTGGATGGCTGAAGGTAGGCCCTTCTACGGCTAGTATGCCGGGCTGGATCAGTTGGGGGTTGGAGAAGCCTTTCGGCAAATTGAAGGTTGCAGGCAGCTGAGTCGACAACTGTCTGCGGGTGGGGCCACAGACTGCAATGACGAGCTTGGACCCTTCGTTCCAGCCAGTGCCTGAATAGTCCAGTGTGTCTATAGTAGTGTGTGTATAGAAGTGCAAGTCGCGCGAGAAGTCCACTCGTTGAAGCAGGTGTCGGAAAAAAGCCTGCGTGTCGTAGGTGCGCAGCTGGGGGGCGTCGTTGCGTTCGGCGATAAAGAGGTATTTGGCCAGCGAAGTTTGGCCCTTGCCCAGTAAGTGATTGGCTTGGGTGAGGAGCTCTTCGGGTTTCTTTTCCCGAAAGGGCATATATCGTTCTGAACCGATGGCTAATAAGAGCGGATGTACGCCGGCTTCATCTACGGCATGCAGCTCGTGGATGCCCGGAAATTCGGCTGGGGTGAGCGGTTCGACCAGCTCGTGGATGAGCCAGCCAAAGGAAGAATCTTCTTGTGGTGGGCGCCCCACGACGGTGAAGTGCCAGATGGCATCTTTGCGATGCCATACCTCTTCCACTTCCATCACTGGGAAGTCGTGTTGGAGGCTGTAGTAGCCCAGGTGGTCGCCGAAGGGGCCTTCTGGTTTTTTCAGGTCTTTTCGGATGATGCCCGTAATGACAAAGTCGGCATCGGCGCTGAGTATATATCCCCCATGCCACTTATATCGAAATCGGCGCCCGCCGAGCATACCGGCAAAGGTCAGTTCGCTGAGTCCTTCGGGTAGCGGCATAATGGCTGCAAAGGCATGTGCTGGGGGGCCACCTACGAAGATGCTGGCTCGAAAGGGCAAGTCCGATTGGTTGTAGGCGGCGTGATGTACGCCGATGCCGCGATGCAGCTGGTAGTGCATGCCTACCTCACGATCGGGCACATAGGCGTTGCCTGAAAGCTGAATGCGGTACATGCCCAAATTCGACTGCATGATGTTGCGGCTGCCGGGCGGCAGGGTCAACACTTGAGGTAAAGTGATAAAGGCACCGCCGTCCATGGGCCAGCATACGATTTGCGGAAGCGCACTAATGTGCGTGCGCCTGTATTGTACGGGTACACGTCCGTATACGCGGCGGGGTAGGGCTTTGAGCGCGGTGAACGGAGCTGCCCGATAGGACCAAGGGTTGAGCAAGGCCTGTGTAGGATCTTTTTTTAGCTCAATGACTTGCTTGACGCGCCGCAGCGTATACCTGAAAAGCCATTCGGTGCGGGCTTTGGTGCCGTACAAATTCGACAAGGCGGGAAAGGGACTGCCCTTGACGCGCTCGAAGAGCAGCGCAGGCCCACCGGCGGCGTGTACGCGCAAGTGAATAGTGGCCATTTCCAGATATGGATCCACTTCTTCTTTGATGCGCACCAACTGACCGTGGCGTTCCAGATCGCGGGCAGCTTGGGCAAGCGAGGCATAGCTCATGGAGCAACTTTTGGCCGAAAGGTAAAATGGATGCCTTAGTTGGCCAAAGAGGAGGCTCACACTTAGTTTACTGATCTCCTATTTTGGCTAACTCCCTATCATTGTAAGGTGGCCGCTTCACCACATATTTGAGTGCTTTGATGGTAGCAATGGGGCCTTGGTCTATGGCCAAGTTAATTAACCAGGCGGGAATCATCCCACCAGGATCTGATTGGAGGTAATACTCTAAACGAAGTAGGCCGGAGTCTAATGGCGTGAAAACCCATTTGGAGAAATAATATGGAATGCGAACTACTTCTTCGGATGGTGGAGGCGCATGTCGCCATATAGTCGATTCAAAAATTAATTGAGAAGTGCTGGAGTCTAAATGCATTTCGCTGAGTGCGTAGAGCTCGCGATCGCTCAATGGCCAAGGGAAGTCTATTTTCGAATAGTACACCAATTGAGTATGAGAAATCTTTTTTACTATGCGAGAAGAAGTGACGCGGTAAACCCAGTTCTGGTAGTTGTTGGCATCGTTGAGTAATGCTGCTACATTAGATAAAGATGCTTCGAGTGTAGTTTCTATTTTCAGTTCCTTGATCTGAGAAGAGCTTTGCTGGCGCGTAAACACGCGAATGCCCGCTACGTCTTTTTTCAACTGCCAGACTATTTGTGCAATTGCTCTTTCCGTATTTACACCTATGCAAATAATTACTACTCCTGCGAACACAAGCCGAGATCTCATGCTCTACCGTGCTATGTTTGTGGAAATAAGTATCATACTTTTGCGCATAGGCGTTGTGTGCTTCTGTGAATTTGATGTGATTGCAACAAATTTAGTTGAAAGCTCTATCTAAGAAAACCCCTTTGCCATATGCGCCAATACTTGAACTTACTTCGCAAGGTGCTCCAAGAAGGTGTGCCTAAAAGTGACCGCACAGGGGTGGGTACTATTAGTATTTTTGGGCATCAGATGCGATTCGACCTGAGTGAAGGATTTCCACTGGTCACGACCAAAAAGCTGCACCTCAAGAGCATTATTTATGAGTTGCTGTGGTTCTTGAAAGGCGACACCAACGTGCGCTATTTACAACAGCACGGTGTGCGCATTTGGAACGAATGGGCCGATGAACACGGCGACTTGGGCCCTATCTACGGCAAACAGTGGGTAGCATGGGAAGATGGCCGAGGTCAGACGATCAACCAAATCGCTCAGGCCGTACACCAACTGAAACACAATCCCAACAGCCGGCGCATTCTGATCAGTGCATGGAATGTGGCTGATTTGCCCAAAATGGCATTGGCACCCTGCCATGTGCTTTTTCAGTTCTATGTAGCTGACGGCAAGTTGTCGTGCCAACTCTACCAGCGCTCAGCTGACTGCTTCTTAGGCGTGCCCTTTAACATCGCTTCCTATGCACTCCTTACACTTATGATGGCACAAGTGACCGGTTATCAGCCAGGCGAGTTTATTCACACTTTGGGTGATGCTCACCTGTACAACAACCACCTGGAGCAGGCCAAGTTGCAGCTAAGTCGTACGCCTAGGCCGCTTCCGCAAATGAAACTCAATCCGGAGGTAAAGGACATTTTCTCCTTCCGATATGAAGACTTTGAGCTTGTAGGCTACGATCCACATCCCCATATCAAGGCACAAGTGGCTGTATGATCAGGGCCGGTTTTCAAAAGTCATTGGAAAGGGAGATTGAATATTGTAAAATGAAAGATCAAAATAATTTGTACGAAGCCAAAATTGTTTTTAAGACTTTATTAAGACAATCCTATATTTGCGCGTCACCTCCACACAGCAAAGTGATAAAAATCATCAGGGCCTGCTGAACATGTGCAGTGTTTTGCAGTTCCACCTTTGGCTTTACCATGCACATAGTAGATGAAAAGTGGACTTGATCCTGGGTGTACTATATTACACAGAGGATAAAGGGGATGTGTGTACTTGGGAGAAGTGTTAACAAAGTCTTAAATCTATTTTGAGAAGGTCTAAATAAGCTGAGGGGCTTACTACTCATTGGTAAAAAAATAATGGCCGTATATCTTTGCGCCCAGCTTGAAGAAAGCTTCATATATCGGGGCATTTTTGAAAAATCAACCACTGTGAAGATGTCGTATAAGTCTTTGACAACCTATGTTTTCACGCTATTATTGGCGTGGGCTTCCAATTCGGTTTGGGCTCAAGAAGCTGACATCGAGGCAGGTAAGACGCTATTTAAAAATCTTTGTGCTGCTTGCCACAACCGCAATATGAAGGATGACCTGACGGGTCCTGCATTGGGAGGCGTTGAAGAGCGTTGGGCCGATTACCCACGAGAGGATCTCTACAAATGGATTCGCAATTCGCAGGCGCTTATTGCCCAAGGGCACCCAAGGGCTGTAGAGCTTTGGAATGTTTGGAAGCCCACGGTGATGAATAACTTCCCCAACCTTAGCGACCAGGACATTGAGAATATCCTCGCCTATATAGAGTACGAGTACACCAAAAAAGATGAGGTGGCTACTACAGGTGGTAGTGCTCCAAGGGGGCCTACCACTGGTGCTGGGCAAGACAATACCTTTCTCATCGCTACACTTTTCGTCATTTTAGCCGTGTTAGCTTTGGTGTTGGCGCGTATCGTGGCCAATCTCAACTACCTGATGGCTGCCAAGGAAGGGCAAGAAGTCGAGCGCAAGACGCTCATGGATATTTTGACGAGCAAGAGTGTAGTGAGCTTTGTGATTTTCGCTATCGTCGTAGTAGGAGGCTATACGACTGTGAATCGCGCCATTATGCTTGGGCGCCAACAAGGATATCAGCCCGATCAGCCTATCAAGTTTTCGCATGCCACGCATGCGGGCTTGCACAAGATCGATTGTCAGTATTGTCATGATGGGGCACGTCGTTCTAAGCATTCGATTATTCCAGCAGCCAACACATGCATGAACTGCCACCGAGCGATCAAGAAAGGCTCTAAATATGGCACAGCTGAGCTGACGAAGATCTTTGCATCTGTAGGCTATGATCCTTCTACTGACAAGTATATCGAAAACTACGAGCAGCTCAGTCAAGAGGAAATAGAGAAGATCTACAAGAAGTGGATTACCGACGAATACGTCAAAGATAAGGGTACGCTTGATGCCGAAGGTGAGTTAGAGATCGAAGAACAATGGGAAGGCATTGTACGATCACTCACTACCGAGACCAAGCCGCAGATTCAGGGCGAGATCCCTTGGGTGCGCATTCACAACTTGCCCGATCACGTCTTCTTTAGTCATGCCCAGCACGTCAGTGTAGGAAAGATCGAATGCCAGAAGTGTCATGGCCCCATCGAAGAGATGGAAGTCGTAGCACAATATGCACCGCTCTCAATGGGCTGGTGTGTCAATTGCCACCGCAAAACGGAAGTCAAGTTTGCCGATAACGAGTACTACAAGTCCTACGAGCGTTTGCACGAGGAAATCGCTTCAGGTAAGCGCGACAAAGTCACCGTCGAAGACATCGGTGGTACCGAGTGCCAGAAGTGTCACTATTAATTAGCAGCTTGTACTGCTCGTGTGTCCTAATTTGTTTGACTCAAATATTCCAGCATAAAAATGGAAAACAAGACTAAGAAGAACCACACCTGGATCGGCATCGATCAACTCGAAAATGCAGCAGCTTTTGAAGAGGCAGCTGCTCGCGAATTTCCGGATTTGCCCGTAGGCAAAGAGGTGGACAAGGTAGCTGCCAATCGTCGTGACTTTCTCAAGTTTTTGGGCTTTAGCCTGGGCGCTGCTACCATCGCTGCCAGTTGCGATATTCCTGTTAAGCGCGCAATTCCTTATGTGGTCAAGCCCGACACCATTGTGCCTGGCGTGGCCACTTACTATGCTTCGAGCTTCGTCAATGGTGGGGATTACTGTGCCGTGTTGGTCAAGACGCGTGAGGGGCGGCCGATCAAAATTGAGGGCAACAGCTTGTCGAATGTGACCTATGGAGGCACAAGTGCACGTGCGCAAGCCGTTGTGTTGAGCTTGTACGACACCAATCGCTTTGCTGGACCTGGAAAGATGGAGCAAGGGCGCTTTACCCAGCAGTCGTGGAAAGATGTGGACCAGGCTGTGATGAACAGCCTTACGGCAAATAGCCATATCCGCATAGTGACTCATACGCTTTTGAGCCCCACAGCTAAAAAGGTATTAGAAGAGTTTCAAGCTGCCTATCCCAATGCAAAAGTGGTAACCTATGATCCGGTGTCGGCCTCAGCATTGATTCAGGCCAATGAAGCTTGCTTTGGCCAGCGCGTAGTGCCCAATTACCGCTTTGACCAGGCAGACGTGATCGTGAGCTTTGGAGCAGACTTTTTGGGCACTTGGATCTCCCCAGTCGAGTATGCACGGCAATATGCGGCCAACCGTAAGATTGAGGACGTGCACAAGGCCAAGATGTCGCGCCACTATCAGGTAGAGGCTGCCATGACGCTTACAGGCTCGAATGCAGACCATCGCATCTTGGTCAAGCCCTCGGAGCAAGGAGCTGCCATAGCTGCTCTGTACAACGAGCTTGCTCGGAAGGCAGGACAGCCCACAGTTTCAGCGCCTAAAGTGAATGACAAAGCTGCGGCCATGCTCAAACAAGCCGCTGAGGATTTGTGGCGTCATCGAGGTCAGTCGTTGGTGGTGAGTGGCACCAACAATATAGGTGAACAGATTTTGGTCAATGCCATCAATAATATGCTGGGCAATATTGGCAAGACGGTGCGTTTTGCCAATGCTTCTTTGCAGCGCCAGGGCATCGACCGAGATGTACAGCAACTGATCGGTGAGATGAACAAGGGCGCAGTTGATGCCGTGTTCTTCTGGGGGGCTAATCCAGCCTACGAACTGCCCAATGCCGATGCTTTTGCCGAAGCACTGCAGAAGGTCAAGCTGAAGGTGTCGTTTTCGGGTATGCCCGATGAAACTACGGCTCTGTGTGATTATGTAGCACCTACCCATCACCTACTCGAAAGTTGGGGCGATGCTGAGCCCAAGCGCGGCATGTATAGCTTGATACAGCCTACCATTGCGCCCCTTTTCGATACACGACAGGCAGAAGAAACGCTGTTGCGTTGGGCAGAGAGTGCTAACCTCAATACACAAACTGAGCAGCCTTATTACGAGTATTTGAAGGCTACTTGGGAGCACGATATGTTCCCGCGTCAGACCAAATATGCCACCTTCCAGCGCTTTTGGGACATGAGCTTGCACGACGGAGTATTCGAGCTGGAAGAGCAGGAGCCACAAGTGAGCTTCGCTGGTGATGTGCAAGCTGCTGCCGCAAAAGTCACCAAGCCCGCCAATAGTGAGCTGGAAATTCAGTTTGTCGAGACAGTTAATATAGGCAACGGCCAGTATGCCGACAATCCGTGGCTCATGGAGTTGCCCGATCCCATCAACCGCTGTGTGTGGGATAACTACTTGATGGTGCCGGTAGTGTTCGATGGTCATCGCCACTTCGACGGCGAAGGTCCCTTTGCTGGCTTTAACCAAGAGGAATTTTACGGTTTTGCTGATAAGGCAGAAATTGAAGTGGCTGGACGGAAAGCCGTGTTGCCTGTAGTACGTCAGTTTGGCCAGATGCGCGGTACGGTGGGCTTAGCACTGGGCTATGGCCGTCGCGTAGCGGGCAAAGCTGGTGTAGGTGTGGGTGTAGATGCTAATCCTTGGCTCACTATAGATGCTGATGGCAACACTCAGTACTACAATACGGATGTGAAAGTACTCGGCAAAGCTGGCAAATACGAGATGGCCTGTGTACAGTACCATCACACCATGGGTGTGACGGGCAAGAAAGAGGGTAGTGATGAGGTGATCAATGTAGATGAGCAGGCCGTGACGACCATCAAGGAAGGGTATCAAGGTGGGTTGGTCGATCGCACCATCATACGCAGGGCGAATCTTTCAGAGCTCGACAAATTTGTCGAAGAATTGAAGGAAGAGCGCCACGAGGCCGAGCATCTCAATCAGCAAACACTTTACCCGTACGAAGAATACAAGGAAAAGTACTATTCGCAAGGCCACCATTGGGGCATGCATATCGACTTAAATGCCTGCATTGGTTGTGGAGCTTGTGAAGTGGCCTGCATGGCAGAGAACAACGTACCGGTGGTGGGCAAATACGAAGTGTTCCGCCATCATGAGATGACGTGGTTGCGCATTGATCGCTACTTCTTTGGCGATTACGAAAACCCCAATGTGGTCTATCAGCCGATGATGTGTCAGCATTGCGACAATGCGCCTTGCGAGAATGTATGCCCAGTGTCAGCCACTAATCACAGTGCGGAAGGGCTCAACCAGATGGCTTACAACCGCTGTATCGGTACGCGCTATTGCGCTAACAACTGCCCTTACAAAGTGCGTCGCTTCAATTGGTTGGACTACACCACAGCCGACTTGTTCCCCATCAATGAGAATGAGGTCAATGGCGAAGTAGTCTATGCCGACAATCTGGTGCGCATGGTGCTCAACCCCGATGTGACGGTACGCGAGCGCGGGGTAATGGAAAAGTGTAGCTTCTGCGTGCAGCGCATACAAGAAGGCAAGCTCACGGCTAAGCGCGAAGGCCGCAAGTTGGAAGATCACGACGTGAAGACTGCTTGCCAGACAGCTTGCCCCACAGGCGCTATCACTTTTGGCGACACCAACAACGAAAAGAGTGCGGTACGCCAGCAATACAACTCGGAACTGAACTATGTCGTCCTCGAAGAGATTGGTGTGCGGCCTTCGGTGCAATACAAGGCTAAGGTGACCAACAAAGTAGAGGCGTTGGGTTAAGCTTGCCGCTTTTTTTGTGAAAATGAAAAATCACTGAATACAAATGAGTCAGCCAGTTTCTCCTATACGCGAGCCGCTCATCACGGGCCACAAGACTTATCACGACATTACGGAAGACTTGGTGTCGCCCACCGAAAAAACCACGGTGAGCTGGGCTTTGGCTACCATGGCTTCAGCTTTGCTGTTGGCCTATGGCGTGTTTTGTCTTATCTGGACTTTCTGGGTCGGGATCGGTTCGTGGAACGTGAACCGCACCATTGGCTGGGGGTATGACATTACCAACTTCGTTTGGTGGATCGGTATTGGCCATGCTGGTACGCTGATTTCGGCCATCTTGCTGCTGTTCCGCCAAAAGTGGCGTACAGGTGTCAACCGGGCAGCAGAAGCCATGACCATTTTTGCCGTGATGTGTGCGGGGCTGTTTCCCGCGACACATACTGGGCGCCCATGGTTTGATTTCTTTATGTTTCCTTACCCCAACACGCGCGGCCCGTTGTGGGTGAACTTCAACTCGCCGCTGTTGTGGGATCTGTTCGCCATTTCTACTTACTTCACGGTATCGCTGCTGTTCTGGTACACGGGCTTGGTACCTGACTTGGCTACCGTGCGTGACAGGGCCAAGGGCTTGCGCCGCAAGATTTATGGCTTTTTTGCGATGGGCTGGACGGGATCTGCCAAACATTGGCAGCGCTTTGAATCGCTGTCGCTGATTTTGGCAGGCTTGGCCACGCCACTGGTACTTTCTGTGCACACGATTGTGAGTTTTGACTTCGCCACTTCTGTGATTCCAGGTTGGCATACTACCATCTTCCCGCCATACTTCGTGGCAGGGGCCATCTTCTCGGGTTTTGCCATGGTGCAAACGCTGATGACCATCACGCGCAAGCTGCTCAAGCTGGAAGACTATATCACCATTGCGCATATCGAGAGCATGAACAAGGTGATCTTGCTGACAGGTTGGATTGTAGGTACGGCTTACCTGACTGAGTTGTTTATCGCCTGGTATTCAGGTTATATTTATGAGATGTTTGCCTTTTACAATCGCGTGTTTGGCCCCTATTATTGGGCTTATATTGGAATGATGGGTTGCAACGTGCTTTCGCCTAATATATTCTGGATCAAGAAGTTTCGCCGAAATGTCACCATTACTTTCTTCATGTCCATTTTTGTCAATATTGGCATGTGGTTCGAGCGATATGTGATCATTGTGTCGACTTTGGCTCGTGACTATTTGCCCTCGAGTTGGAGTTACTATTGGCCTAGCTGGGTAGAGATTGGCATCTATTTGGGCACCTTTGGGCTGTTCTTTACGCTCTATCTCATTTTTGTGAAGGTGGCGCCAGTAGTGGCTGTAGCTGAGGTGAAAGCCATTCTCAAGACGGCTGGTGATCAGTATGTAGGTGTAGAGGCTGCGAAAAAGGCAGAAGCGGCAGCATCGCATTGATGTGCTGTGGCAGTGTGCATTTGCCGACAGGCAATTCCAACAAAACGAATAGCGAACAACCGTAAACTGCTCAATAAATGAAAAAGAAGGACGTACTCTTCGGCTTATATGACGACGAAGAAATCCTGCTCAAAGCCGTCAAGGAAGCGCGACAGCAGCATCTGGATATCATGGATGTGTTTACACCTTTCCCTGTGCACGGCATGGAGCAGGCCTTGGGCCTGGCCGAGTCTCGCCTGCACATTGCAGGCTTTGTGTATGGCATGATAGGTACCCTGACGGCTTTTTTAGGTATGACGTGGATCTTCACCAAGGACTATCCTATAATTTTTGGTGGTAAGCCGTTTTGGTCAGTGCCTGCGTTTATCCCCATCACTTTTGAGCTTACCGTGCTCTTTGCAGCCATTGGCATGACGGTAAGTTTTTACATCGTCAATGGGCAAGGCTTTGGAGTGGATAATCCCACGCTTGATGATCGCATCACGGATGACAAGTTCTGCTTGGCTTTTGACAAGTCGGGTAAGAGCCAAGCAGAAGTGGATCAGTTGCGCGACTTTCTCAAGCGTACAGGTGCTAGTGAAGTGCATGAAAAAACAATTGAGAAGAAATAAAATTAGGTGCAGCCTGTGTAATGGGCTGTGAAATTTGATTTGGCAACCAAGCACGAATCGTAACAATGAAAAAGACCAACTATATTCTGTTGATTGGCCTGTTAGCAGGCCTGTTGCTCATGGGCAGTGCCTGCCAACAGCCTGGCCCCAATCAGACAGGTAGTGAATTTATTCCAGGCATGGCACATTCCATCGCATATGAGGCGAATGTGTATATCAACTATCCATTGAACAGCTTTGATGAAGAAAGTGTGCTGGGGCGTTATGAATTGTCAAAGCCCCGTCAGCCGGTAGCAGGTACTATCCCACGCGGGTATACGGGCATTGCTTTGGCTGCCGATGAGTCCCAGACAGCTCAAGAGCTTGATGTGCTGCTAGGTAAGAAAGGTAATGCTATTGGCGTACCGCTCAATGGCCATGTGCCGTACTACTACCCGAATACAGAGGAAGGTCGTGCACGTGCTACTGCAGAAATCATTCAAAACCCTTTTCCCATTACTGCCGAGGGCTTAGCACGAGGTAAAGAGCTCTACGATATCTATTGCGGCATTTGCCATGGCGAAAAAGGCGATGGCAATGGCTACCTAGTACGTGAAGATGGAGGTGTATATCCTGCAGCACCTAAGAACTTTTTGTTGGACGAATACGTGCAGGCTTCTAATGGCCGATATTATCATGCCATTATGCATGGCATTAATGTCATGGGGAGCTATGCCGACAAACTGTCGTATGAAGAGCGGTGGCAGGTGATCCACTGGATTCGTGCGTTGCAAGCCAAAGATCGCAAGCTGAAATACGACGAAAACGAAAACACGTTAAACCCCGAGTTCGGCACTCCCGCGGCGTTATTGCGCCCCGTAGTAGCCGAACACAATGTAGCACCTGCTCCTGCTGTGAAAGAAGGACAGAATGACCAGGTGAATAGCCAGATGCATTAATTGGCTATAGCCCTTTGCCTTTCGGCAAAACCAACTTTGAAACAGGTTTAGTTCATTTATAAATGTGAAAAGATACAATGAGCGATTTCACCTTTGACGGCAATCGGAAGAAGTTCCTGTATGGCATGATGGCGGTGGGCCTCGTGTGTCTGTTGTGGACGTTCTTCACCGACCATACGCCCGGACATATGCGCTTTTGGACCAACTTTTTGCACAATAGCGCTTTTTTTACGGGAATCTCTTTTATCTCACTATTCTTCCTTGCTGCTGCTATTACGGCATGGGGTGGTTGGTATATAGCTTTCAAGCGAGTAGTTGAAGCTTTTACCCTTTTCTTGCCAGTAGGCTTGGTACTAATGCTGATTGTGGCTGCAGGTATATGGGGGCATTTGCATCACCTGTATCATTGGGCCGACCCGCAGGCAGTAGCTACTGATGAGGTGTTGCAGCACAAGTCGGCTTTTCTCAACAAAGGCTGGTTTACTTTTGGCACACTCATCTTTGTGGGTGTTTGGTACTGGGTAGCTCGTAAGCTGCGTAGCCTTTCGCTCGAAGAGGATGAAAAGGGAGGCCCTCTTAACTTCACCTTCCACAAACAGATGCGCAAGTACTCGGCGGGTTTTCTGCTTTTTGCAGCCTTTTCGAGTGCTGCCTTGATCTGGCTGTGGCTCATGTCGATAGATGCTCATTGGTATAGCACCATGTATGCCTGGTACATGACTGCTAGCTGGTTTGTAGGTGCTACTGCCTTGATGATCTTGGTGCTTATCTGGCTGCGTAGCAATGGCTATATGCCTTGGCTCAACGACGATCACCTACACGATATGGGCAAGTTTATGTTTGCCTTCAGCATTTTCTGGACGTACCTTTGGTATGATCAGTACATGCTAATCTGGTACGGCAACGTAGGGGAAGAGACCATTTACTTCAAAGAACGTCTCGACAATTATCCCGTACTCTTCTACGGCAACTTAATTCTAAACTTCGTGCTGCCCTTCTTAGTACTGATGCCCAATACGGCTAAGCGCAAAATGGGTACGTTAATTTTTGTATCGATCTTGGTGTTCTTCGGCCATTGGTGGGACTATTTCCAGGCCATTAAGCCAGGTGCGTTGATCAATGTACAACATTTGGCTCACGCCGCAGAAGAGGCTGGGCATGCGGCTGAGCATGGATCTCATTTTGTGATGGGCTTTACCATTCCGGGGCTGCTCGAGCTGGGCACATTGATCGGCTTTTTGGGGTTGTTCTTGTATGTGGTGATGCGCCAATTGGAAAAAGTGCCACTGCTGCCCAAGAACGATCCGTACAAAGAAGAAAGCTTGCATCACCACGTTTGGCCCTTTGGTTAATTATTTTTTGCAAAAGCTGTGAACAAAACTTGCAGTTCTGTTTTACATCTTGTTCGTAAATACTGAGGGGAAACCCTCCAAACCTTAGCGAAACTATGACGGCTTTTCTGGCGATAGCATCCATTGTTCTGATTGTCGTAGTGCTCATCCAGATCGGGAAGATATCCGAGCTGGCGCGCAAAATTCGCGGAGAAGAAGAAGCGCAATACGCCACCAACAGGGTAAATGGCAGCATGATGCTGTGGTTTATGGTTTTCTTTTTGGCTTTTTGTGTGTGGTCTGCCATTCACTACAAAAATCTCATGCTGGGTTACGGCCCTCTGGAGTCCGCTTCTGCGCATGGCGGAGAGATCGACAGCATGTTCAACGTGACGTTGTTTTTCACCGGCTTGGTCTTTATTGCCACACAAGTAGCCTTGTTCTACTTCGCATGGAAATATCGCGGGCGCAAGGGGCACAAAGCGGACTTCTACCCTCATGATGACCGCTTGGAGTTGCTGTGGACGGGCGTGCCTGCTGTGGTAATGACCTTCTTGGTGATCCGCGGGCTCATAGCCTGGAATGAGATCATGGTTGATATTCCAGCAGATGCCGTGCCCGGTAAAGATTATATAGAAGTAGAAGCTACAGGCTCACAATTTTTGTGGTACCTGCGTTATCCAGGGCCCGACCACAAGCTCGGTGCACGTGATTATCGCAAGATCACCGCTACAAATCCATTGGGGCAAGATTGGACTGACGAGGCTAACCTCGACGACTTCCAGCCTACAGATCTAGTGTTGCCTGTGGGCAAGCCAGTGCGCGTGCGCATTACCTCGCGAGACGTGCTGCACAACTTTTATTTGCCACACTTCCGCGTCAAGATGGATGCCGTACCGGGTATGCCTACTTTCTTTGTCTTTACCCCTACGATGACTACTGAAGAATATCGGCGTAAGCTAGGCGAGCGTGATGAAGATGGCAACCCGAAGTACCCAGAGTGGTGGGAACCCACGGATCCCAATGATCCAGAGAGTGAGCCTCGCTGGAAAACTTTCAATTTCGAGCTGGCTTGTGCGGAACTTTGTGGCAAAGGCCACTTCTCAATGCGCAAAATCGTGCGTGTCGTTACTGAAGAGGAATACGAGCAGTGGTTGCAAGAACAGCAGTCCTACTACTTCTCTACCATACGAGGTACAGAGGAAGATCCTCATGTGGATAAGCTTTTTCCTCAGGAAATTGAGCAACTCAAGCAAGATTTGAACAGCAAGCTGGAAGAAGCTCTTTCTGCTGCACCTGGCGTGCAATCTATACCACTGCCTCATATCAATTTTGTGGAAGGATCAGCTCAACTCGCTCCCATTTCGCATTACGAGTTGGATGCACTGGCTGAAGCGCTGAAGAAATATTCCGACGTGCGCATCGAGATTGCAGGGCATACAGATGATACGGGTAATGCTGAGGCCAATCAGGAGCTTTCTCAAGCACGTGCACAAGCTGTAGCCGACTATTTGATCAACAACAAGGGCATTGACGCCACGAGATTGGTGGTTAAAGGCTACGGTGCCACTCAACCGGTGGACACCAACGACACCGAAGCGGGGCGTGCTGCTAATAGAAGAGTAGAAATTCGCATAATGGGTAAATAAAGAATGTGGCAACCCATAACACATTCAAGGTTTAACTTTTAAATACTACCACCCATGGCAAATACAGTGGTAACCCAGCCGGTCGAGAAGCAAGTGTACAATACCGATGAACTGATCGAGAAGTACGGCTTCGACGACCATTTTCACGAACATCACCATGGTGATAAGTTCCAGTCGAACTTCATCACCAAGTACATCTTCAGCCAAGATCACAAGATGATTGCCAAGCAGTTTCTGATCACGGGTATGATTTGGGCCTTGATCGGGGCCGCTATGTCGGTCATCTTCCGCTTACAATTGG
>JALSGS010000052.1 GCA_026982695.1 Saprospiraceae bacterium | reverse complement strand
CAGTCGTCCGTAATCTGAGCCGGTGGCAAAAAGCCCGTCGACTTACATGGCTGCGGATGCACCCCAGGTATGTTCGCATTCACCGTATAGTCGTCCATCTGAATGCTCGGAGCCGTCGTGTCGGTGACCTTGATGATCTGGATAGCATCTTCCACATTACCAGTCAATGGATCGAAGAACAAAGTAACTACTTGACCCAAGCACCAGTCGATCACCGTCCACGTACGCACGATCTTGAAAGTCGTACCGCAAGCAGCCAAATTCTCATCCGAATGCGAGTAAGTATACCTACAGTACTGGCCATCCAGGCTTACTGGGCCATTCGACGAAGCCGTCCACCCCATGGGCACACCTGCGCCACCTTCAGATACAGGTGTAGCGTCAATCTGGCTGGGATTAGCTGCATAAGCAGCGCAATCAACAGTCAAATCATCGGGCATGTCGATGAAGTCGGGACGCTCAATGGTGATTGTTTGAAAGCATACATCAGACTCATTACCCGAAGCATCGACAGCGACAAAAGTGCGGATCAATACTACAGCGTTATCGCCATCGCAAGGATCAGTATCGTTCCACCAATTGTCCACCATCAGGATTTGGATATCTCCATCAGCTGAACAGTTGTCATCAGCTGTAACCGTGGTGCCCACAACACCATTGCCAAAGGGCAGGTTGTAGTCGTCCGAGCACGAAATCACAGCATTTTGACAAGTAATCACAGGAGCGGCCTTGTCTTCTACTACAAAGCTGCTCCAGCAGGCATTACCCGTGTTGTCATCAATCACCTTTGCCACCAGGTTGACGCCTAACAGGTCAGAGGCATTGAAGACTACAGGTGAAGCTCCCTGAAACAGTAAGTTCACACCCTGAAACACCATAATAGTATAAGTGGTGTTCGGATCAGGTGCTTCGAGAAGGTCATCGGCAGAAAGCGACACCTCACAGGTATTAAGGTCTGGGCTTGCCGAAACCTGCACGTTGTCATTACAAGCCATGGACTGGGCCCAGGCACCACTCCCCACAAGGAGCATAGCCAAGGATGCCAGCAACCACCTTGCTTGACGTGCAATGGTAAAATTCGTTCTTTCCATAAGATCACAATTTGTTAATAATAAAACAATAACTTTATTAGCAGCAAAAGGCACACGCCCAACAATGCTTTACTTTTCAAAAAGAGCGCAAAATCCCACGAATTAGGCAAGCACAAGCAGAGCTTTCTTCTCAGAGCTTAAGGCAAACTTGGGTTTCAGAACACCCGATTACTGAGGCAGGCCTGTTCATGGGATTTTGAGCACGTACAGAAAGTACCATGCAAAGCTATCTATCACTTACAAAAAAACCAAATACTTCACTAAAAAAACCATATTAAAGTTCAACAGATAGTAGTCACGGCAAATTTACAGCAATGTAAGCAATCAACCACTACCCTAAATGGGGTAAATACATCTTTTTTTTTCAGATTAAAGCATTTTCATAAGCAGCTTTCAACAGCCCTGCTGTGTTAGTGACACCCAATTTGCGCATGATATTTTTTCGGTGTACACTTACAGTCTGATCACTAATATACAATTTTTTAGCAATCTCCTTATTACTCATAGCCTGAGAGATGAGTCTCAGCACTTCGAGCTCTCTTTTGGTAAGTTTTTGCCTTCGTATAAAGGCATCAGCAAAGCAATTAGAAGAAGAGATGTGCGCGTGATGCACGGTATGCCCATTTACCTGACCTGGCAAAGCTACACCTTGACCTAATACCGTATTTCCTTCCACCACATCTTCAAAAGCTTTCAATATATCTGATGGGCTACTCTGCTTTAGCACATAGCCATCTGCACCTTTTCGAAAAGCTTGCCGCACGATTTTGCAGTCATCATATGCGGATAATACACATATGTGTAAATTGGACCATTTGGAGCCCAATCGGTCCAACACAGACAAGCCATCGAGTTGAGGCATATTGAGATCGAGAATGAGTAAATCGGGCAAAAACGCACGCACGGCATGTAGGGCTTCTTCACCGTTGTATGCTTTTGCCACTACTTCGAACTTGTATTTTTTGCTAGTGTGTAATAGGGAGGAAAGGGCTATCATCAAGATGGGATGATCATCAGCAAGCACCACCCGCTTCACCACAAGCGCTTCAGGCATGTTTTTCGGTTTTGGATACATTTGGGATAATAATTCACCTTGCACTTTTGCATGTGTAACTTTTAAGCAAAGGCGAACTTGTTTGACAAAGCACGCCAGCTACCCCACGAGAGTTGAGCTCTCGTCCATCATTGAGCTCTCAAATCTCGTTCCATATGCATAAATCGCAATATGACAACATCGCCGACGCTCAACAAAGAGCCATGTACCAAACTTTGGACATTATTGGGGCAGGAAAGCTCGCGTATAAATCGGCATAAGCTGTGGGCACAGCCACAGTAAGGCAAGGTTGGAATGCTCATGGGATTCTTTTTTTTACCTCTCCTTTTTGGCCAAGGGAGGTTGAATAGTTCATCTTTGGGTCGCTAAATTAATGGTAACATCCTCAAATTGTCAAGACATGCTACATATTTGCCAAAATATAGCAAGCTTTTAGCTGATTAGCGTCAGAAACGAGAGGGCGCTGTATGCAATTGGCTTCCATGGGAAGTGGTCAGGGCAAAAGTAAACCCTGAATGAATACTGAAAGCTCCCCATGAACCGCCTTTATCTACTGCCAATAGCCCCACTTGAAAGTCTGGTGGTACGTTGCCATGCCATTCGATAATGCGTTGGATAGCCATTTCACAAGCTTGTTGAGGCGTAGCACCTCTACGCATCTCTTCCACTACCTGGTAGGTACTCAATGTGCGCAATACAGCCTCTCCTAAACCTGTAGCTACAGCTGCACCTATGCGATTGTCTACATACAGGCCCGCTCCAATGATAGGTGAATCGCCTACGCGCCCCCTCATCTTAAAGGCCAAGCCACTAGTGGTACAGGCTCCCGCCATATCACCTTGCCTGTCTACAGCTAACATGCCGATTGTGTCGTGATTTTCCACATTTATTTGGGGTTGATAGTGGCTACTTTGCAGCCACTTTTCCCAAGCTTTTCGGGCTTGTTGCGTCAACAGTGTTTCCTTTGGGAACTGCTGCGATAGGGCAAATTGCAAGGCGCCTTCTCCTGCCAACAACACATGGGGTGTTTGCTCCATGACCTTGCGCGCTACCGAAATGGGGTGTTTGATATGCTCTAAAAAGCACACTGCACCACAACGGCCATCAGGCCCCATGATAGACGCATCAAGTGTTACGCGGCCTTCGCGATCGGGCAAGCCGCCATACCCCACCGACCGTACTTTTGGATCAGCTTCGGGCACACGTACGCCGGCTTCTACTGCATCAACTACAGATCCGCCATGCTGAAGTGTATTCCATGCCACTTCATTTGCCGGAAGGCCATGATTCCACGTGGACAACACGAGCGGAAGACTTTTTTTCGGATTTTTGCGGTGCCGGCGCTGCGCACGAAGCCACGATGATTGAACCCCAAAAGCCCATACCCAAGCTCCCAATAAGCTTTGTAGGATAAACTTTCGCCTGCTGTGCATTTTTAGTGGATTGCATCAAGGATGAAAAACAAGGCCCAAAATACACAAGCTCGTAATCATAAGGCCCTACATGGGATTGTGCGAGTACTATACAGCTGCATTAGCTTGGCGAGTAAGTTACCTTGGCCGATGTGGAAGGCTTTAGCACGCATGATTTCTTTTTTCACCTTCTCTGTAGCGGGCTATCGCAAGACCATCGTACGCCACAACTTGCAGCAGTCTTTTCCTCGTCATCCCCCTCAACAACTCCAAGAAGTTGAAGCGGGTTTTTACCTACACTTCGGTGAGCTCATTGCAGAGACACTCAAGGGCTTTGCCATTAAGCCTCATGTGCTTAGTCACCGTTTTTCTCTAAAAGGATTTCAAGCCATCCAGAAGCATCTATTGCAAGGACAAAGTGTCCTTCTCATAAGTGGACATTATGGCAATTGGGAATGGCTCAGCCATATGTTGGCATTGGCTACGGCACCTTTTGATGCTTGGGCCGTATACAAGCCGCTATCCAATCCGCTCATCGACATGTTGATGCAGCATTGTCGCACTCATTTAGGGCTCAAGCTATGTCCTCACGATCAAGTGCCACGCATGCTGGCTCAGATGAAGCGCTGGCCTGCTGTAGCGCTGTTTGTAGCTGATCAAACGCCACTGGACATACATCATGCTCATTGGCTACAGTTCTTAGCACAAGATACGCCCTTTTTTCACGGGGTAGATAAGATCGCCCGCAAAAGCGGCTTTCCTGTTTATTTTGCAGCGGTACGCAAATGCGGATGGGCTCGCTATGAAGCGAGCTTTGAGCAACTGCTCGATGTGACACCTACCACTCCTCGGGGTGCCATCACCGCAGCCTTTGCGCATAAGCTCGAAGCGCTCATCCGATCAGCTCCTCAATACTGGTTATGGACGCACCGCCGATGGAAACGCAGTCACCTCAAGCCACCCCATGCCATTGAAGTCGACAAGCTCACTCCAACTGCACCTCGGCCCGATCGCCCTTAAGGCGATACCATCCACCCATGAGCATCCCATAAACAAACCCGCCGATATGAGCCCACCACGCGACTTGGCCCAACGTTAGCCCATTGACCTCCTCTATGCCAGCCATTGCCTGCTGATAAAACCAAAAGACCAGAAAAATCACTGCATGTATGCGAAATGGAAAGACGAGAAACAAAAGTTTGATGCGCGAAGTGGGGAAGAGCACCAGATAGGCTCCCATTACTGCGGAGATTGCCCCACTAGCTCCTACCAATGGCACTTCACTTTCAGGGTGTATCCAGGCATGAGCCCATACAGCCAACAAGCCTCCTATGAGGTAAAAAAGCACAAATCGCTTGCTACCGATAGTGGCTTCAATATTGTCGGCGAATATCCACATAAAGAGCATATTGCCCAATAGATGCCCCCAACCAATGTGCACAAACTGACTGGTCAACATACCCAACATGCCCTCACCTTCGAATAGCCACTTGGGTACCGCGCCAAACAGGTAAAAGTACCTTTCCAAGGTCCCAGGCTCAAGGGAATTTTGCACTAAAAAGATGAACACATTCAAAGCAATAAAAGCATATGAGAAGTAAGGGAAATGCCCACCTCTTACTTGGTCGTCGCCAATTGGAATAATCATAGTGATAGGTACACTTGGAGAAAAACTTTGGTTAGCCTTACCCAGCCATGAGCTGCGCCCATTGCCAAAATTAAGGACAAACGCCCTAAAAAGTTGTAGCACTCCACAGTTACATTCATGCTCTTCCTCTTCGTTTTCGCCACACCATCCAAGAGCTCATAACTATTCCCACATAAAAAGAGATGTCCTTGCTACTGCATGCAGGCATATTTTTCACATTTCAAATAGGGCCTTGCTCTTGTGTACTTGGCAGCAGTAGATTTTTTGCGATAGCTTTGCATCGATGTTTGCAGCAAAACAAATCTGACAAACAGTATTGTTGCGGCCACTGCCGCATATGCAGGGACAAACACGATACACATGTCGTTTCATCGAATTGCCCCGTGGTTGATATGGGTTCTAATTGGTGGGGGATGGTCTTGTCAGCCGCGCAAGTTTTCTATACCTAAGCCCGAAGAGTTTTCTCGAACCCAGCGCGAGCGCTTAGGCGACATTTTAGCCAAGGCTATTGCTAGTGATCCTGCTACTGTATTCTTGCCCGATGCACCACCATACGATACTTCGGTATATGATTTTCTCCAAGCGCTATACGACCAAGCGACTTTGCGCATACACTTGGACCGCAAGTCACCTTCCCACAATCGGTGGAATCAATATCGCCCATGGAAAGTACATGTATTACAAGACGAAGAACGCATACGTGCCTTTTGCTTACCTGGCGGCTACCTTTACCTCACCACTGCGTTGTTGCGCGCAATTAATACTGAACACGAGTTGTATTATTTGATGACCTTCGAAGCTATGCTCATGCATCAGGGGTATGTGTTGGAACGCTTGGCACAAGAATACAATTCGCTCAATCTGCTCCACATCATTGAGGGACGCCTTTCGACAAACGGCATACCTGCCGAAGTAATTGCTACAGAGCTACCACTGCTTATCTACAACACACAGGTAGTTGCCCAAAACGACATGTATACTGCCCGAGAAATTTGCCGCACCAGCCTTTTTGCCCCCACGGGCATTGTGTCGCTCTTAGAAAAAAGCCCGTGGAAACAAGCTGAGTGGCTAATTACGCGCCCCTCATGGAACGGACGCACCCAACAATTTGACGCTTTGGCTTCTGAAGTGAATTGCGGTGAGTTGGAAAGTTTAGGCATGTATGCGTGGAAGGTGCGCAACATGTTGCCTTAGATAATAGGTCATTGCACTTGTTGCTCTATACGTGCGAGTGCTTGGCGAGCAGTTTCCCAATCCGGATCAAAATTGAGGGCATTTTCGTAATCGGTCTTGGCAGCGGCCAATTGGCCCAATAATTCATGGGCTACTCCTCGATAATACCATGCCTCTTTGAAAGCAGGATGTACTTGTACAGCCAAATCAAATTGCTTTAGTGCTTCGTCGGGTTTGTGCAAATCGAGCAAAAGGAGCCCTGCATTGTAATACGCATCGGGATATTGCGGGTCGATGCGGCTAATTTTTCGATAAATTTCCAGTGCTTGCTCCACCTCATCGAAATAATTGGCCAGCGCGTAAGCCTTGGCATGCAGTACCATTACATTTGCCGCATCGATACGCAAGGCATTGTCGAAGTAGCGCATAGCAATAGGATTTTTCTGCTGCGCAAAAAGCTGGCCTAGCTCGAGCCAAGCGTCCAGGTGGTCTGCATCTTGCTCTACTGCTGACTGGAAAGCATTGATCGCCTGCTCTGTTTTGCCCATCTCTTTGAACACCAAGCCAAACATATAGAACATCTCTGTATGGAGTGGATCAATTTTGCGGATGCGCTCTAAGGTGCGCAAGGCAGCTTCGTATTTTTTTAGAATCAGCTGGAATTCAGCCAGCTTCAACAAAGTGGGAATGCGCTGGGGAAATTTGGCGGCAGCCCACTCCATAGTTTTCAATGCATTGTACGATTGGTAATAGTCCAGATAGGCATCGGCCAATTGATGCCAATATTCCACCTGATTGGAATCGAGTTGCAAGGCGTGTTTAAAATCAGCGATGGCCTCATCCATTCCCCCCAATTGATAATACAGCTGCCCGCGTTGGGCATACAGGGCCGGATTGTTGGGTGTCTTTTCAATTTGCGCGTTGAGCGATTCAATAGTGGGGTCTGGTGCTGGCACACTTTGTGGCTTTTGCACTTCATCAGTACATGCCGATAAGAAAATCAACCAGCCTAATAGGGCCACTAAGCACCACCTCGCTGTAATTTGCTTCATCTTTAGCATCCTAATTTTGATTCGCAAAGCTACATGCTTCCTGCACATGCTCTTTGCCCTATTCAACACTACATGTCGTCAAACAACAAATCACACTACAGCGTATTTATTGCATGTTTACACAAAATTCATTCTATGGCTAGGCCGTATATGCCCCTAATTGCCCCACGAGCTATTGGCATCCTGTCATTGCTTGTTGTCCTTTCAATTTCACACATCTACGCCTTTCAATGGCAATGGGTGCGATGGATAGGCTCAAGTGGCAACGAACAGCCAGCTGATATTTGTACAGATAGCTATGGGCATGTGTTCATAGCCTTTACGCTGGGTGGCCCTTTATGGCTCGACGGGCAACTACTCGACCCCATGCAAGACGATGCCGTGCTACTGGCACTGGACACTAACGGGCAAACCCGCTGGTGGCAACAATTAGCTAGTGCCTATGACGATGCTTCAGTGGCACTAAACACCCACAACGACGCGATCTTGTGGGGCGGTTATTTTTGGAATCAGGCCACGCTACTCGACACGACCCTCAACACAGTTGGTGGCAGCAAAGGCATTTTTGTACATGCGCTCCACACAGCGCATGGCCAACGCCTGTGGTCCTTGGTCTTATCTGGAAGTGGGCAAAAGGAATTGGCTTCTATTATTCCCTCTAGTCAGGGCATATGGCTTACCGGTTACTTCAGCGACTCGCTCTTTGTCGAGCCAGATACCCTCATCGCTACAGGTGCGCATGATCTATTTGCGCTACGCCTCAACGACGTAGGGCAGCCCATATTTTCCTTTCATGCAGGCGGTCAAGGTAGCGTGCGTGCCGAAGCGAGCTGTCTGCTACCCGACGAGCAACTTGCCATCGGCGGGCGTTTCAAGGGCCAATTAGTATTTGGCCAGGATACTTTGTACTCATCCACTTTAGACCACGACGTATTTGTCGCTGTGCTCGACGCGCAAGGTGTTCCGTTATGGGCCCGCATGGCTGGTGGTGTGCACGAGGCTCGCACCCACGCCATAAGTACAGATCAGCAAGGGCACATTCACTTATGGGGCTCTTTTCTCGGCGTGCTTAATATGAACGACTCAATTGGCATCGTCACTCCTGGTTTTCACTACGACGGCTTTTGGCTCAAATGGGATACATGGGGACACCCTCTGAGTGCCCAACGCATAGGTGGCCTCGCCGATGATCAGCTGCTCGACGCCTCGTGCTTTGGCAATACCTGTTGGCTTGGGGGCTCTTTTGCCCAAAGTTTTTCGCTACCTCCTTTCACTCAGATTGCTGCGGATGATCTGCCAGATGGATGGCTGGCCCAATTCCACTCAGATGACACCACTGCATCTCAATTGTTGCACCTACCTGGGCAGGGCATTGTACAGCTGACCGACTTGGACTACACTGCTAATGGATGGCCAATTGTACTAGGGCATTTCGATATGGATGTTTGGCTCGACCAGACTTACAACTCAGCTGGTTGGTACGATCTGTTCGTTGCTCAATGGAATGGCAACACCACATCGCTACAGCCCACCATCCCACTGCCAGCTTGGGCTATGTGGCCCAACCCAGCTCGAGAGTCAGTATTTTTTGAATGGCCTTCCGGCAAATGGCACCTCCGCATATCAAATGCAACTGGCCAAGTAATGTACGAAGGCGTGTTGCCACACTACGTAGATGTGTCGAGCTGGCCCCCTGGCTTATATACTGTACGAGCTTGGGAAAGGCAACGCAAAACAGGGGAAATACGCCTTCTGATCGTGCCATGAAAAAACGACGCGAGTAATTTACCTTTTGGCCATGCTCCAGATCATCAGAGAAGAGAAACACTGGCTTGCAGTGCACAAGCCGGCAGGGCTAATTGTCGAACGCAATCCCTTTGAATCGCCTACAGTGGAAGAATGGGTAGCTGGCTATTTGAGCCAAAGCGTGCGACAGCCCTTTGTAGGAGTAGTACACCGGCTGGACAAGCCCGTAAGTGGCGTGCTATTGTTTGCCAAGCGCAGAAGTGCTCTGCGCCGTTTACATACGGCCTTTCGCCTCCGCCAAGTGCGCAAACGCTATTTGGCGGTAGTATTCGGCACACCACCTGCTGCCAGGGGCACACTCACCCATTGGCTGAAGCGCAGTGTAGATCGCAAGCGCAGCGTAGAAGCAACGCGTGGTGAAAAAGGCGCTACGCCATGCCAATTGCGCTGGCGCATACTCCAACAGCATGAGCAGTTATATCTGCTCGAAGTGCAACCGCTCAGTGGGCGGTTTCATCAGATAAGAATCCAGCTGGCGCTGGCCCAGATGCCTATCGTAGGTGACGCCGCCTATGGCAGTACCATTGCATGGCAAAAGGGGCAGATTGCACTCCATGCCTGGCAGCTGCATTTTCCCTATCCCGACACACAGCAGTGGCATGCAGTTGCATGTTTGCCGAAAGGCGAAAAATGGGCAACATGGCAACTTGGCCATAGGCCGTAGCCCCATGGTTTCGAGTGCAGCGCTCACTTTCGTGGGCTTCAGGCAATTAGCCGCAGATGAAAATGAACTAAGGCTATAGAGATTCCATTTGGACAGAATGCTCGAAAATCGCTAATATTGAGTCATCTGAGTTTGTGTATGTTCACCTTTCAACAGCTCGCCAACAGCTCTTAGCACGCAATCTTAGTTTTATTCATCTCAAAAATCACCCATTTTATGTCCCGCTCTTCTCGACGTAGCTTTTTGCACAAGCTTGCCTGGGGGTCGGCAGCAATGGCCTGTGGCGTAGAGCTGTTGGGTCGCCAACCCGATGTGCTTCCCGAATGGCTGAGCCGCCGGCGTTCTTTCAGCGCCAACGATCACATTCAAATTGCCGTAATTGGCGCTGGAGGTATGGGGATAGCTGATGTGACCACAGCCCTTTCTATACCTGGGGTTCAGATAGTAGCTGCATGTGACTTGTACGATGGACGCCTGGCTCAAGCCCGCCAGCGCTGGGGGAAAGACCTGTTCGTCACGCGCGATTATCGCGAAATATTGGCTCGTTCCGAAATTGATGCGGTCATTGTCGCCACGCCCGACTTTTGGCACAAAAAGATTGCTGTAGAAGCCTTAGCAGCTGGCAAGGCCGTGTACTGCGAAAAGCCCATGGTGTATGCTGTAGATGAAGGAGCTGCCATCATTGCTGCCCAACAACAAAGTGGCAAGGTCTTTCAAGTGGGTAGCCAAGGAATGAGCTCATTGGGCAATGAAAAGGCTAAAGAGCTGTATGAAGCAGGTGCGATCGGACAGTTAAACTATGCTGAGGGGTTTTGGGCGCGTAATTCGCCATTGGGCGCCTGGCAATATCCCATTCCAGAGGATGCGTCCCCCGAGACTGTCGATTGGGACCGTTATTTGAGCATTACCATGCAACGGCCATGGGACCCATTGCGATTTTTCCGCTGGCGCAATTATCGCGATTACGGCACAGGCGTATCTGGTGATTTATTCGTGCATCTTTTTTCAAGCCTACACTACATCACAAGTAGCAAGGGGCCTCGCAAGATCGTAGCTACTGGTGGATTGCGCTATTGGAAAGATGGTCGAGAAGTGCCTGATGTGCTGTTGGGCATATTTGACTATCCAGAGTGCACCACGCATCCTGGGTTCAATTTGTCGCTGCGCGTCAACTTTGTAGATGGCACTTCAGGCAATACGTTTTTGCGCCTGGTGGGCAATGAAGGTGCCATGGACGTCACTTGGAACGACGTGTTTTTGTACAAAAACATTTCTGTTGACCCACTTGACGATGCCTTCTTCCAACAAAAGATATCAGAAGGGGGCACGCCCGTAGCACCTCGAGCACGTATGCTTCCACCCAAGAAAATGCATTATCAGGCTGAACCTCACTATAAAGGCGCTCATTACGATCACTTCGTCAACTTTTTTCACAGCATGCGTACAGGGAATCCTGTAATTGAAGATGCACTTTTTGGTTACCGTGCAGCAGCTCCTGCACTGTTGTGCAACAACAGTTACTTCGAGGAGCGCATCATTCGCTGGGATCCCGAAGAGCTAGTCGTAGTACATTAGGGGCACAGCTGCACTGTATTTACCGCAATTGACGCAAATACATCTGGATCGTATTGTGGAGGCCATAATACAAAGCATCGCATATGAGCGCATGCCCAATTGAGACTTCGAGCAGGCCAGGCACGTGCTGTTTGAAAAACTGTAGGTTATCCAAATTGAGGTCATGGCCTGCATTGAGACCGAGGCCAATGTGTTGGGCTGCTTGTGCAGCTCGCACATAAGGCCCAATAGCGGCATCTGGGTCTTGTGCAAACTGATGGGCATAGGGGCCTGTGTAAAGCTCCACGCGATCGGCCCCTACTGTCTTAGCTCCTTCGACAAGCTCGGGAGTAGGATCAATAAAGAGACTGACGCGGATACCATGCTCGTGTAAACGCGCTACCACTTCTTGTAGAAAAGCCCTTTGGCCAATGGTATCCCACCCGTGATCGGAGGTAAGCTGGTGGGGATCGTCAGGTACCAATGTACACTGGTGTGGGCGATATGTGCACACCAGCTCGAGGAAGCGCTCCGAAGGATACCCCTCGATATTGAACTCAGTAGTGAGTACCTCTTTCAATGCCGGCACATCTGCGTAGCGAATGTGGCGCTCATCGGGACGAGGATGTACGGTAATGCCTTCGGCACCGAAGGCCTCACAGTCTTTGGCTACCTGTACTAGATTGGGTAAATTGCCGCCTCTTGAGTTGCGCAATAGGGCCACTTTATTGACATTGACACTCAATCGCGTATGGGTCTGAGCCATGGCTATGGATTAAGCTGATAGGAAAAAGGCTATATATCTTGCTACCTATTGTGGCAAATAACTACGGCGCAAATGTCGGATTTCGCTGTCGAAAATGCCCCCTATGCTCCACAATTTGCCCCACCAAACCAAATATATCGAGCAAGACAAACGGGAATGGACATGAACTTGACCAATAGCTCTTCGCATCTAAACTATAAAAGTATCGGAGATAGTTGGCCCGTACATCTCCAACTGATCCTTCTGATAGGCTTTATCTTTTTAGGTACCCTGCTGGGCAGTTTTGCCGTATGGCTTTTTGGGCAGGAGTGGGGCTATGATTTACCTTCAGTGTTGGCAACTTTCAACGAGCACAGCGACCGATCCACGCGTAGGTTTATCCGGTGGAGCATTTTCATCAATCACTTGTGTACCTTCCTATTGCCGGCATTAGCCACAGCCTGGGTACTTTTTAGAGCGCAGTGGCCTTGGGCACTTAAAGTACATCGCCCACCTCATGTGGTATTGGCTGGATGGGGGGTACTTTTCATTTTGGTGTCATTTCCCTTGGCACAAGCACTGTACTGGATCAACCACCAAATGCCCTTGCCCGAATGGATGGTGCATATGGAAGATGCGACTAATGAAATGATCAAGGCATTACTGGTGATGGAAACACCCCATGAGCTACTAGTCAACCTGCTGATTATTGCCTTAGTGCCAGCTATAGGTGAAGAGTTCATTTTTCGCGGTCTCTTGCAACAGACATTTGAAAAAATGTGGGGACAAGGCATAGCTGCCATATGGATTACTGCATTGCTATTCAGTGCTTTTCACATGCAGTTTGAGGGTTTCTTGCCTCGCTTTGCACTAGGTGCTGTGCTGGGTTATCTGTTCTATTGGACCCGCAACTTGTGGATTCCCATACTGGCTCATTTTGCCAACAACGCAGTCCAGGTGTTAGCCGCCTATTATTTTCGCGAGCTAGTCGTAGAGTTAGAGCCAGAAAGTGCAGAACCCTTCACTTGGCCTAGCAGTCTGGCTTCGTTGGCCTTGGTGCTCCTCATCGGGCATCATATACATCGGCTTGTGGCTGAAGAGACTTCTACTTCGACCTCCACGCAAAACCACCCCACAATATGAAAGGACTTATCCGCCGCATTATTTCAGCTGCAATCTTCATAGTGGTCATGTTAGGCGGTTTGTATGGGGGGCGTTATTCGTTTATTTCCCTGTTTGCCTTAATCACTGCTTTGTGTTTGTGGGAGTTTTACCGAATGGTGATGGGGTATAGGCGTACTCGAGAATTGGTGCGAATAGGGTTAGGCATTGCTTTGGGCCTCACGCCATTCGTCTTAGCTACGCTATTGCAGTTTCACTACATCCATTTTAACGAAGAATTCGTCATTGCCAGTGCACTGCTCTTTTCTCCACTTATTTTTCTAGGATTTATTTACGAGTTGGCAATTGGTTCTCGCCATGCATTTCAAAATATGGCTTGGTTGGTATTAGGCATGGTGTACATCGGTGCACCTTTTGCATTGTTGGACTTCATAGCCTTCAAAGAACAAGAGTTTTTTGCCAATACTGTATTTGGATTGCTGCTGCTCACATGGGCTAACGATACAGGTGCTTATGTGGTTGGCTCTACACTGGGACGGCACCCACTGGCGCCTCATGTATCGCCTAATAAAACAGTAGAGGGCACCTTAGGTGGCATACTGATTACAGTAGCTGTAGGCGGGTTGCTAGGGTACATTTTTGATGAGCTCCCAACCTTCGATTGGATAATTCTGGGAGGCATTGTAGGAGTATTTGGCACCATTGGCGATTTAGTTGAGTCGATGCTCAAGCGCAGTGTAGGTGTCAAAGATTCGGGAGTGATCATGCCTGGCCATGGGGGAATGCTTGACCGCTTCGATGGGTTTATCTTTTTATTGCCATACGCTGCTGTTTATCTGCTGTGGATACGTGGATAAGCATTCGCATCCCTTTGGCTAAAGGTGTCACCATATTAATCCCACATCATGCCGCAATCAGAGCACATGTCTTGGGAAACCTTAGTGCGTATCGCCCTTTTGGGATCCCAACGAGCGATCCTTCCCGATGAGTTGCTGCGCATACTTATCAAAGCAGGGATTGTAGAAGCTGACGACGCTACATGGCTGCTGCGCGCCTTGAGTTGGACGTGGCTCCGACGCCGTGCTGGCTTCCCTTTAGAAAAGTGGTCAGGTGGTCTGCCTACACCACCCCCTTCTACGACCTCCCAAAAGGTGATTGGCCAAAGTGCAATTTCTCTGTTGAAGCGCCTCACCCAGCCCCAATGGCGAGAAGGACTACCTGAGTTTATCTGGCAATTGCGCCAACACAAGCGCACCATCCCGGATGAACTCTGGCCAGCACTATTCGATTGCTGCACTGCAGCACCTCGCCTATGGCCATTACTGGCTCCCATAGCCGATGCGCGTGCACGCTGGATCGCCACCCAACATCTACCATGGCTCAAAGCTATCAGCAGTGCGCCTGCCACGTTGCACTCTGGCACACAAGACCAATGGTTAGAACTGTTGCGCTTGCGCAAAACACAGCCCGCCTGCTTTGCACAAGCATGGCAGGCAGCCTTCTCCGCACGGCCATCTTGGCAAAATGCACTGCTTCAAATTCTGGAACGCCAACTACAGCCAACAGACCTGCCCTTGGTCGTATGGGCTTTAGAGGTAGCGGAAGCTCCTTCCCGCTATTTAGCAGCTACCCTTCTTGCCCGATTTGAGCAGCATCCCTTTCGAACGGAAATATTGGCAGCACTTGCACGTACCCTACACCCCAAGCGGCAACAGCTCCATCTCACATTCGATGATTCGGCTACTTTTGATCTTTGGTGGCGGCGCCTTGCCATGGATTCGGCTAGCATAATGCATTTGCCCAGCCTTATAGCGCCACCCAACACTTCGTCGCATGCCTACACCATGCAAGAAGCATACTGGCTGTGGTATCTACTTTCACTAGTACCGCCCAAACTGCTGCTCCAGCACTTGGGCTGGGGCCCCAATCGGTGGGTACAAGCTGCTGCCCGCACGCATTTTGCCGGGGCACTCCTTGGGGGCAGTGCCTTGGCTGTACGCACTTTTGGCTACAATGCACTTTTGCGCGCTTTGTGGGACTTCTGGATTGAAGCCCCCCCTACTGCCACACATTCTTGGCCATGGGCTATGCAGGCCTTGCTCGACGTCACGCCTTCCCACACCTATTCCCAATGGATGGTGCAAGTGCTGCAGCGCCAAAAAAATCTCAATGCAGCTCCAGCTGCCCGCACCATTTTAGCCAAAGCACAAAAAGCGTGGTCGGACGAGCTCGTGCAGCGCGCGTGGCAGCTCCTTTCCGCGCCGTTATGGGGTAGTGGCTCAGCTACATTTCTCATTGAATTGTCCGCTCAGACACACCCCCAGCTATGGCAGGTGCTCGAACGAGCCGCATGGCATAGTCGAATAGCACACCTGCAACAGCTACTCGAAAGCACGCAATGGATGTATCCGCAATCCCAACAACGCATTGCAGCAATCGTGCAGTTGCGTGCCGAGATTCACTTGTGCTTATTACAGTAAACGCCATCCGTTGCATAGCAGCAGTACAGACTTGCTGAGTAGTAGTGGTACGCACAACTTTCTGAAATCAAATTGTTCCAACCATGCTTTTATGATGAAAAAATTGTCCTATTTTCCCGACGTGAAATCAAAAGCGCTTAACCAGCTGTCTGGCCATAGGGCGTGTATTTACGCTTTGGGTGGGCCTATAGGTCCTTACGATTTCGTGAGTGGTGGTGGCGATGCACTTGTGGCTGGCTGGAAAAAAGACCAGCCCGAACAAGGGCAGCTAATTGCACGTACTTCTGGACAAGTGTTTGCACTATGCACGCTTCCAGACAAGCAACTCGTATTGGCAGGTACGATGCAAGGAATGCTGCACTGGCTGCCTATAGGCAAGGGCCAACCGCGACATGTACAAGCCCATAAAGGCGCCATTTTCGCCATTCTGCCCATAGGCAAATACATTCTTACAGCAGGAGAAGATGGGGATCTCAACCTATGGGATGTCGATACGAGTACCTGCTCCTGGCAACTACATCTCGCCACAAGAAGCCTGCGTACACTAGATTACTATGCCTCCCGCAATGAAATTGCTGTAGGTGCAAGTGATCACAATATTTACTTGCTCGATGCCGAAGACTTCTCTATTCGACACTGCATTGAATCAGCACATGACAACTCTGTCTTTACCGTGCGATATGTGCCTCACACTACCTGGTTGCTGAGTGGAGGCCGCGATGCTCAGCTCAAGCGATGGGTATTGGCCGATTCACCTACAGTACACCAAACAGTGCCTGCCCATATGTTTACCATCAATAGCATTGCCGTGCATCCTAGCGGAAAATACATCGCTACGGGCAGCCGCGACAAGACCATCCGGTTATGGGATTCAGAGCAGCTCACATTACTCAAAGGGCTGGAACGCGTGCGTGATCGGGGCCATGCTCATTCGGTCAATGCGCTGCGCTGGCTTGACGAACGACACCTCGTATCTGCCAGCGACGATCGCACCCTCATTTTGTGGGCTATAGAAGCATAACAGAGTACAGCTTACAATCCACATGCCTGCCGTTACTACGGCTCTCTTTGGTGAATGAGCTGAGCAGCCATTCTTAGGGTAGAAGTCTCGCAAGCCTACTGGATAGTTCTCTCAGATTCCTTATTCATACCGCAATGACTCTATAGGATCGAGGTGAGCTGCCTTCAATGCTGGGTATAACCCCGAAATGAGGCCTACTGCCATAGTAACGGCTATTGCCAACCCGATCCACAGCCAGGGAATGAGAAAAGTACCTCCCATCCATAGCGTCACGAGGTTGCCCACCAAAATTCCCAAGACAATGCCCACTATCCCGCCCATCTGACAAATCATTACTGCTTCGGTGAGAAATTGGGCCAAAATACTTTTGCGCGTAGCACCCAATGCCTTGCGAATACCAATCTCTCGCGTGCGTTCAGTAACTGATACCAGCATGATATTCATCAAGCCAATGGCAGCTCCCAAAAGCGTCATTAGGCCAATGGCAACGGCACCCAGGCGAAACTTGGTGGTATCTTCTCTAATGGTTTTCACCAGGCTATCGCTCTTGTACATCTCAAAGTCATTGTCCTGTGCAGCTTTTAGGCGCCGCACGTTGCGCATCAAAGCGGTAGCTGCAGCAATGGCGTGGTCTATGTCTTCGGTACGATAAGTAGCTACTTCTATTTGGTAGTTGGTGCGCGATGAGCCAAAGAATCGCTTGCCTATAACTAACGGAATGAGCACCCGTCGATCTTCGCTTCTATTCATGCTCGTCCCTCTGGACTGCAGTACACCTACGACGCGAAACTTCAGATTACCAATAGCGATGACTTGGCCTAATGCCCTCTGTGGTTTATTCTCGAAGAGCTGTTTGACTATATCGTGACCGATAATGGCTACATGGCTTCCTTCCCATGCTTCGCGTACGGTAAAATTGCGCCCTTCCGCTAGTTCAAAGCTATGCACCTCGAGATACACCTCGTCCACAGCTTCGATCAGTACAATGGGATTGGTTTGCTCCTCAGCGTGCTTGACTACAGCTGAAGAAGTACAGGTAAAATTGACCGATACGCGAGCAGGAAAATCAAACCGCTCCTTAAAATCTACAGCTTGCTTCCAGGTGATGGGCTCGCCTTTTTTGGCACGTCGGCCACCTCGATGCCCCGACACCCCACTACCCTTTGGTTCTATTGTAAATGAATTAGCGCCTAACTGATTGAAATTGGCATTAAGACTATATATCGCACTATCTATAGCAGTGAGAATGCCGACCAAAGCCATGATGCCCAGAGCAATAATTGCCAGCGTGAGTACAGCTCTGAGCAGGTTGGTTCGCACCGACTGCCAAGCAATGCGAATGTTTTCCAGCATTTGTACGTTCATAGCCTTGCCACGATGAGTTGGAGTCGAATACGGCAAAAATGCACCAGTACGAATTGCCAGAGCACTTTGTTCGATCAACCTCTACTACATTCAGACAGACTCACCCTATGCGTCATTTGTCGAAAAAGCTGAGCACAACACTTCTAACATGGCTCGATGGATGGTAGGTGAGGCAGCCAATATCTGCCCACTGTCCAGTGCACGATCATAGCCATGGAAGTCGCTGACATAGCCACCTGCTTCGCACACCAACACGATACCAGCTGCTACATCCCAAGGATTGAGGCTGTACTCAAAGAAACCATCAAAACGCCCACAAGCTGTCCAAGCCAAATCGATAGCAGCAGCTCCCCATCGGCGCACCCCACGTGTATGCTGCACGAAATGTTTGAAAGCTCGTAAGTAGTTGCCTAACAAAGAATAATCGTAATAAGGAAAGCCCGTAGCTAAGAGTGCTTGTGCAAGCTGTTTATTGGCTCGCACAGTAATGCGTTGTCCATTACACCATGCCCCGCCCCCCCTCCAAGCCACAAAAAGCTCATCATGGGGTGGATCGTAGACCAACCCAGCTACTAATGCACCGTCCAACTGTAAAGCCACACTTATGCCAAAACACGGCAATCCGTGCAGGTAGTTAGTAGTGCCATCGAGTGGGTCGATAATCCATTGCTGGGCACTTGTTCGCGCAGCCACAGTCCGTTCTTCAGTCAGGAAAGTACTTTGGGGCAAGATATCCAAAAGGCCCGCTACCAGCCGGCGCTCAGACTCTTTGTCCACATAGCTGACCAAGCTATTGTGCGCTTTCACTTCTACATCGGCTGTGCGTACGCGTTGCTGTTCAGCCAGTTGCCACTGCCCTACCGCCTTAATCAGCTCCATGGCCTGTTGGCAAATGTGCTCCAGTTGCATTATTCATCGCATTTTTGATAGATGGCAGGCAAGTTGCGTCCTAATCCATTGTAGTCAAGCCCATAGCCAATGACAAACACATTCGGTATCTCAAAGCCCAAATAATCAATCGCGACTTCTGTTTGCAGTGCTTCTGGCTTGAGCAAGAGTACGGCTAACGACACGGAAGCGGGTTCCATGTGCCGAACTTCCTCCATCAGCCAACGCATCGTAAAACCCGAGTCCACAATATCTTCGGAAATAATGACGTGACGCCCCCGCAACTGTTCATCTAGCCCAATCAGTTGACGCACTTTGCCCGAAGAATGTTGCCCCACATAGGAAGCTACCTTGACAAAAGACACTTCGCAATCTATAGGGCAGGCGCGCATTAGATCAGCCGTAAAAATGAATGAGCCATTAAGTACGGAAAGCACCACAGGTCGCCTGTGCACGTAGTCACGAGCAATTTGTTGACCCAAAGCTGTGACACGCGTTTGTATCGCCGACGCACTTAACATCTCTTCAAATATCAGGTCGTGTGCTCTGACTCTGCCCGGCTTTTCCGATTTTTTCATCGCATTGCTTTTCATTGCACAGCCACAGCGGCTATTGTGCACACAATTGAGGGTGCAAAACAATCAAAATCTTTTGGCATCATCTCAATAAGGTAAACCATATTTGTCGAGCAAATACACCAATGCCGTAATGGCCGCTGCTCCCAGCTCTAATTCGCGTTTATTGACAGCCTGAATGCGATCTGTTTCCGCGTGATGAAAGTCAAAATAGCGCTGTGGGTCGGGCTTAAAGCCAAATAGCAAAGCTCCCTGAGTACGCAAACCACCAATGTCTGCCCCACTCCCTCCTTTTTCCAAATGCAGCCCATAAGGCTCAAGTAAGGGCGCCCAATCCATTACAGCCTCAAACTTTTGATCGAGCAGCTCGGGTAAGGCATCAACGGTGAAACCTCGAGGCGTAAACCCGCCGCGATCCGACTCAATGGCAGCCATGTGATATTCTTCCAAAGAATCCGACACGGCCCAATACGTACGCGCACCAGCCATGCCATTTTCCTCATTCATGAATAGCACACAGCGAATGGTGCGTTTGGGCCGATAGTTGAGTTTGCGCAACAACTCAATCACTGCCAAAGCATGCACACAACCCGCCCCATCGTCATGTGCTCCACCACCGACGTCCCACGAATCCAAATGCCCGCCTACCAATATAATTTGATCGGGGTGTGTGCTACCCCGTATTTCTCCAATGACGTTCCAGCTACGCACTGGAGGCAACATGTGAGCATCGGCACGCACGTAAAGTTGTACAGGCCCCTTTTGCAGCAGCTCATGCAACAGCTCGGCATCACGCGTACTGATAGCCAAGGCTGGAATGGCGGGCACGCCCTCTTCGTAGCGCAATGTGCCTGTATGAGGTATGTCGTCTATGCGGGTAGTCAGTGAGCGCACCACCACTGCTTTTGCCCCATAACGCGCAGCGCGCGAAGCGCCAAACACGCGCTGATCCACTGCCGCACCGTAGGCCTCAAAAGTATTGATGCGTGTAGGATCCATGGGTCGGTTGTAGAACACGATCTTGTCCTTTAGTGCTGCCCCTAAGCTATCGACCGCTTTGAGCGTAAAGACTTCCACCACTTCGGCCAATACCCCTTCAGGGCCAGTACCTACCGAATTGCCCAAGGCCAATGCACGCAAATCAAACGAGCCAAGCACCGAAGCAGCCACTCGTACTTGTTCGCGTTCGCCCCGCACCCAATGAGGAACCATACAGGGCTGCAGCCAGACTGAGTCAAAGCCTAAAGTATCCATTAGCTGCTGTGCCCAACTCACCGCTGCAGCCGCTTGGGGAGAACCTGCTAGCCTACCCCCAATATCTTCTGAAAGGTGTGTGAGCCAGGAATAAGCAGCACAATCCGTCAGCGCCTGATCATAGATTTTTCTGATAAAAGAAGCATCTGCCTGGTGATCCACCTGTTGCACTTGCCCATAAGACACAGGCAAGCACAAAAAAACAACCCATATAGACAGCCACCACATTTTGCATGTACTCGTCATATCTCATGTATTTGCTCAGGAAAAAAGCAGCACAAGAATACGACGCTTCGGGCTATATATTCCTCCACAGTAGCCACTTTAGTCAAGTAGCGCATCTTATTAGTGTACAAATAACACATTTATAATTTGTGGTATTGTGCAAAAGCTACGATGCCTTTATAGACTGGATTTGCTCCCTGAATAGAGGAGAAAAGAAAGTTTTTTGCTCGAAAAATTTTTTTTTTTACAAAAAAGCAATAAATTGGCGAGCACAAGTCTAATAATTGTACATTGTACAACATCCTTAGTTTGACATTCAAACTTTCGTAAGTAAAAAGAATAATTTGGTTTTATTTGGTTAGGGCTGAGGTAGTGCTTTACAGCGCTGCCTCTTTTTGTTTTTTTCCTTTGCACATCCTAGCGCAATCTGACCGAGCTTTCCCTCCACATGCAAGAGACCTATTTGCACCTTGCAGTAGCAGAAAGAACAACTCGAGTCATTCCAGTAGTGTCTTTTTCGCAATACGTGCGTACCAATGATAGCAAATCCACATGCTATGAGGGTGCACTTCACCTATAAGCCTCATCTACTCTATATTTGAGCCTAAATTATCAACCTAAACCAAGCCGGAATCGATTTGGGAGGGTCACTCGACAAGCTGAAAGACCACGAGCTCATAGAAAAGTTCTTGCAAACGCAAGACACGTCTTACTTCAATTTGCTCTACCGAAGATATGCTGCCAAAGTTTATAGCAAGTGCATCTCTATGTTAAAAGATGAGGCACGAGCCCAAGATGCGGTTCAGGATATTTTTGCCAAGCTCTTTCTCAACCTCCATAAGTTCAACAAAAAGGCCCGCCTCAGCACTTGGATTTATGCCATCACCTATAATCATTGCATAGATCAAATTAGACGCCATCATAAAGATATTATACAATTTGGCGACAATGTCGAAGACCCCGACCCGATCGCAGAAGATGTTCAGGAAGTACACGACAAGGTGCTATTAGAAATGGAGTTAGACAGGTTGGAAGCTGTATTAGATGCCATTCCACCTGACGATAAAGTCATCTTATTGATGAAATACCAAGACGGAATGCAAATCAAAGAAATAGCTGAGGCACTCGACAAAACGGAAAGTGCAGTTAAGATGAAAATCAAAAGAGCCAAAGCTAAAGCCCATAAAGCTTATGTAAAGCTATTCGGTGATTTTTTAAGATGATCATTTTGTGAAACCTCCAAAGTTAATTAACGATACGAGCCATGCCCCAAAATAGCTTCAAAAGGCTGGCAGAAGAAAAAGAAAAGGAGTATGTACCTCCACCCGAACTCGAACAGCGAGTGATGGCACAGATATACCTACTTCAAATTATGGGTAAAGCTGTAGAGCTGTATATGCCCCAACTCGTACAAATGCTCTTCCAAATGATGGGCCATTCGGTACATCACATAGGGGAAATGTTTTCCCAAAAAGAACCTATTCATCCACCATCCAGATCTAAACGTACAGCTAAAAAAAACAAATCGAAATAGAACCTTCATATTTCAAAATCTAAACTATGCAAGTCATAGATATACTAATGGAAGTATTGGCCCAATTTGCGGCTACTATTCCCAACATAGTTGGAGCCATTGTAGTGGCCCTAGTAGGATGGATAATCTCTCGGGTGCTGGGCAAGGCATTGTGGAAACTTCTCGAAAAGTCGGGTATCAACAAAATGGCAAAAAACATCAATGAAACGAGTTTTGCCAAACGAGCCCAGATAAAGATCGTCCCTAGTCGAATTATCGCCAAAGTCGTATACTACTTCAGTCTTCTCATCTTTTTGATGACAGCCACCGATGTGTTGGGCTTACCGATTGTGTCACAGATGGTTGCAGATCTAATTGCTTACATTCCCAATTTCGTAGCTGCAGTATTACTGTTTATTATAGGAATTTTGTTATCAGAAGCGGTTAAAAAAGTGACATTAGCTGCCTGTCATTCCTTAGGTATTCCTTCAGCTAATATCATCGCTAACTTTGCCTTTTACCTGGTTTTCCTCACCATGACGATCAGCGCATTGGCCCAAGCTAAAATCGAAACGGAGCTCATTACAGCCAATGTGACTGTCATTCTCAGTGGCATCGTAGTAGCTTTTGCCATAGGCTATGGTTTAGCCTCGCGCCACACTATGGCTAACTTTTTGGCCTCTTTCTACAGCCGGTCTAAGGTGCACATAGGAGATATTGTGCACATCGATGGGGCACGTGGTGAAATCATTCAAATTGACAGTACATCGATCACACTGCGCAGTGAAGATGGGCGTCTCACGGTAATCCCTATGCACAAACTCACTACAGAGAAAGTCGAAATCATTCAACGCAAAGAGGCAACTGCCGACTAAGAACGATAAAGACAATCTACCTTCATACCTTCCAACAAAATCAAAAAAATCAAATGAAACAGACACACACTACTGCTTGGTACCTCTTAATAGCACTATTCACTTGTTGCCTCACTAACCAATACAGCTGGGCTCAAGCCGATGAACTGGAAAATGGCTGGAAGCTGGGCGGTGGTATTGGACTAGACTTCACCCAATTAGCCATTATCAATCCACGCGTAGGTGGAGGCAGCAACCGCTTGGGTTTTGGCGGGTTGGGCAATTTTTTTGCGCACTACAAAAAAGATCGATTCAGCTGGGAAAATCAAGGGTCTTTCCAGTTATCGGCTCAACGCATAGGTGGGCGCACTCAACCTTTTCAGAAAAACCTCGACGTGCTGCGCTTGGGCTCACGTGCAGGCTACCAAACCAATGATGAAAAGTGGTCTGTAGCAGGTGAAGTGACTTTTGAATCCCTCCTTTTCAAAACCTACGAAGGCAACCTCCTAAAGAGCGATACCCTGCCCGTCATAGCCAAGTTCGGTGCTCCCTTACGACTGTCAATTTCTACAGGTATCAACTACAAACCCAATGCTCATTGGTCCATTTACGCAGCACCAGCCACCATACGCCTCATCTACGTAGCCGACGACTCCATCGCAGCACGTAACGTGCACGGCAACGAAGCGGGCAAAAACAGCTTCTTTCAGTTTGGTGCCAACCTCAACGCTACATTTCAACAGAAGTTCTTCGAAGACAAAATGAGTCTCAAAAGCACTGTTGATCTATTCAGCAACTACCTCAAAGACCCACAACGCATCGACGTGCTGTGGCAGACTGATCTCAGTTGGACACTCATCAAAAACATTTCGCTCAACCTCCATACAGAGCTTTTCTACGACTACGATGTGCGCGTACAATACGACGTCAACAAAAACGGCATCTATGAAGAAGGCGAGTTGGCACGCAAGCCGAGCTTCACAGAAGCCATACTCCTCAAATACAACTACATCTTCTGATGTAGCCACTATGCTTCTAAGCTGCCCGAGCTGGGATATCAGCTCGGGCAGCTTTTTTTGTGCAAACAGCGCTTACGGTTACTCTTCAAAATAGGACAACTCGCTCGACAGCATACGAGTACCGACCACCTTTTTGCCTGCAAAACCAGATCACATGCCGACATACGATACCAACTGCCACAGAACCATCAAGAGCTGGGCCGAAGCTGACCGGCCCCGAGAAAAGATGTTGCAAAAGGGGCGCCAAGCACTTAGCGATGCCGAGTTGTTGGCCATCATCTTGGGCTCAGGCAGCAGAGAAGAAACTGCTGTAGCCCTCGCCCAGCGCATGCTCCACACCGCCGGTAATAACCTGCGCGAATTGGGGCGACTTTCCATTCAGCAGCTCATGCAGTTCAAAGGTGTGGGGCAAGCTAAAGCACTCAGCATTGCTGCAGCTTTGGAGTTGGGCCGACGCCACCAGCTGGCCGAGCTGCCATTACGCCCCCTCATCAGATCGAGCAAAGATGCCTTCGCAACCATCAGTCCCCTGCTGAGCGACCTGCCCCACGAAGAGTTCTGGATATTGCTACTCAACCGCGCCAATCGCTTAATAGGTAAAGTACGCATGAGCAGCGGCGGTACCTCTGGTACCGTAGTAGAGGCCAGCATGGTGTTTCGCCATAGCATTTTGTCAGGTGCCTGTAGCATTATATTGGTACACAACCACCCATCGGGCAATATCACTCCTTCAGAAGCCGACTTGCGACTAACGCGCAAACTGGTACGCGCAGGGCAAACTCTAGATATAGCAGTGCTTGATCATCTCATCATTGGGGGCAACCATTATTACAGCTTTGCCGATGAAGGGCATATGAGTTTTTGACCATTAGCACAAAGCGAAGTAATGGATCGCCAAAAAACATGTTCCCAATTGGGCAATACCTATCTTTCTATCTTTGCGCCTAAACTACTTTAGCATTTTACATTTTAAGTAAACTACATCCCAATGAAAGTTGCAGTAGTTGGCGCGACAGGATTAGTAGGACAAGTGATGCTTCAAGTGCTCGAAACGCGCCAATTCCCCGTACGTGAACTCATCCCCGTTGCCTCTGATCGATCGACAGGCAAGGCCCTGAGCTTTCAAGGGCGCACTGTACGGGTGCACACCCTCGAAGAAGCTCTCGCTGCACGTCCCCACCTTGCACTTTTCTCAGCAGGCGCTACGGTATCACGCCAATGGGCTCCCCGATTTGCAGAAATAGGCACTACCGTGATCGATAACTCTTCAGCTTGGCGCATGGAGCCTCACATCAAGTTGGTAGTCCCAGAGGTGAATGCCCACGTGCTCAGCGATGCCGACAAGATCATCGCTAACCCCAACTGTTCTACTATCCAGATGGTGGTCGCGCTCAATCCATTGCACCAAGCCTTCGACATCAAGCGATTGGTCATCAGTACCTACCAATCCTTTACCGGTACAGGCATGAAGGCCGTCAAGCAATATAGCTTGGAAAAAAAAGGCTTCACACTCAAAGAAGAAGAACAGGCATATCCCCACCCCATTTTCGAAAACTGCCTGCCACACTGCGACGTGTTTCTCGACAACGACTACACCAAAGAAGAAATGAAACTCGTCAATGAAACGCGCAAAATTTTGGATGCACCTCAAATCGGCATTACGGCTACTGCCGTGCGCGTACCCGTACATGGTGGTCATTCCGAGGCAGTCAATGT
Organism: Saprospiraceae bacterium; assembly: GCA_026982695.1. GTDB lineage: Bacteria > Bacteroidota > Bacteroidia > Chitinophagales > Saprospiraceae > WFYJ01. Next base: position 99,243 of record JALSGS010000052.1, on the reverse strand, counting down.
CGCATTCAACCAACCATTCGAGCTCGAACAAGTGCGACAATTGCTCGAAACAGCTCCTGGTGTAGTTGTAGTGGATGAACCAGCTTGCAACCGATATCCCATGCCGCTGTTTGCAAAAGATCGAGACGAAGTTTTTGTAGGCCGCATCCGGCGCGATGAAAGCATCGACAACGGGCTTAACCTTTGGATTGTGGCCGACAACTTGCGCAAAGGCGCAGCTACCAACGCCATACAAATTGCCGAATACTTGCTTGAAAAAAAGCTACTACATGCCCCTACTGTAGCCAAAAATTGACCATCGTCGCCATACAAAAAGCAACGAAAGCACCCAAATAAACGTTTGTTTTTTTAGTTCCTGATTGGGTACTTTGCTCTTCATATTGCTCTTGTAAAAAGATACACCTCAAACACAAGCCACAAGCTGAACCTTAATTTAGTCTTTTGCCTGAAAAACGACCCCATTTACTGAGATTACTCGTTTTTTGAATCACCAATTACACAAAGGATCATGAAGACAAAAATGGTACTGCGTGGGAAAAACGCTCAAGGTGAAGAAGTACTATTGGCTTTTCAACTACGCCCCGAAACCGGCATGGTTGACGTATGGGTCTTCGCACCCGAAGTGAGCACGCCTGAACTGGAAGAACAACTCTTTAAACATTGGCGTGAAGACAAAGAAGTGACATTTCCCGAACCATACACACACGAGGAAAAAGAGCTGAGCCTTACTGAGAGCCTCTTGCCAGAAGGCATTACTACCGATGACATCGATAAAATTCAACTTGCCCAGACAGAGTGGCAATTTGTGGTCCTATCGCACAAACTGGAAAAAAGCTACCAGCAAGAGCTCGACGAACTGAAAGCTCGCATCGAGGCACTCCAGCAATTCGACAAGCAAGTGTGGGAAGAACTCAAAGCCTTTTGGGACAAGCTGCGCGAACAAGTGAACGACCGCAACTTGCTCCACCGCCACGCCAATAGTCTACGCGATCAGGCCAACGCGCTTTTTGCCAAAATGAAAGAACTGCGCGCCGCTTTAGATGCCGAATTCAGAATACAGTCCAGAGAAAAACTCGAGGCTTTTCAAAAACGCCTCCAAGACATCACTGAAAAGGCAGAAAAAGGCCTCAACCTGCCGGCGCTATTCGAAGAGCTCAAGCAGATTCAAAACGAATATCACAACACGCGCATGATACGCGACCATAGAAACACCTTGTGGGATCAACTCAACGCAGCCTTTAGGCTCGTCAAAGAAAAGCGCTTTGGAAAGAATGCTGGCAACAATTCCCCGCTTGAACGGCTCAAACGCCGATACAATGGCCTGCTAGCAGCCATAGAGAAAATGGAACGCTCGATCAGGCGCGATAAAGAAGACCTCAAATTCCAACAACATAAACTGGAACGCTCAGAAGGACAGCTCGAAACTCAGTTGCGCCAAGCTAAAATAAAAATGCTCGAAGAACGCGTGCGATCTAAAGAGGAGAAACTCAGCGAGATGCTCCAGACAAAAAAAGAGCTCGAAGCACGTCTTGAAAAACTCCAGCGGCAAGAGGCCAAAAAACAACAACAAACTGCATCAACAACAGCCTCCTCACCGCAAACTGGTGAAGAAGAAAGCCCAACGGCGGCCGAAGCACCCTCTGATGCTGTGCCTGAAACGCAAACGACATCAGGCAATGTTGGCACGGGTACTTCCCTTTTGGAAAAAATCGAAGATTTAGCCGAAGACGCCATCGACACAGCTAAAGCAGTAGCTAGCGTAGCTGCCGACAAGATCCAAGACACCGTAGAGGAGCTGAAAGAAGAAGCTGAAGAGATCAAAGAAAAAGTAGAAGAAAAAATTGAAAAGATCATTCCTCCTGAAAAAGTGGAAACAATCAAAGAAGAGGTAGATGAAGCTGTAGAAAACGCCGTGGACCTGGCCAAAGCCGCTGCCGTAGTAGTCACTACCAAAGTAGAAGAAGCCATCGACCACCTCAAAAAGAAAGAAAAGGAAACTCCACAGGAACAAAACGACCACAATAGTAGTGCTACCCACGACAAAGACACACCTGCTACTACTACCTCGCAACAGCAAGATGATGCAACCGACGCAACCAGTACTACTCAAGAAAAAGCCCAATTGAAAGACAATGACGAGGCTGCAGCAGATACCAACGACAATACATCTTCTCCTTCCTCAGCTCAAGAGGAAAAAGACCAGCCTCAATGACATGAATTCAAAATAACAAAACGTCAGGGTCGGCAAATGCCAGCTCTGACGTTTCTGTTTTCTTCCCAAACGAAACGGCAGCCTCACTCAGCAGAAGCTGCAGCTTCCTCACTAATCCACTGCCTCAAATTGGGACACATCTGCAAAAAACGCCCATCAATATGGATATACGTATTGCGAATGGTGCGCATTACCCAATTATAGAGATACTCGTTCTTCTTAGCCTCAATAGCAGCTTTCCGGATCTTGGCATAGTCTAAGGCCAAGCTCGCACGATGTGGCTCACTACGTGACTCCAGCTTGACAATGCGCACCCACTTTTCACCATTAGGAGCAGTAAAAGTAAATGGTCGCGTAATGCCCCCCACTTCCAGCGTATCAATGGCAAAATAGATATCGGGATCCAAATCAGCAATTTCAAAAAAAGTATTACCCGTACGCGGATTGACCATGCGCCCATCGTTGTTGTAACTCTGCACATCTTTATAACCGAAGCGCTTCACTGCTTCAGAAAAAGTGAGTGAGTCGAATAACACAAGCATGCGCACCGAGTCGAGCAACGCTACAGCCCGTGCTACATCTTCCTGAGTAATGCGAGGCTTGATCAATATGTGTCGGGTGTGAATTTGATTGCCACGCCGCTCAAGTAATTGAATGAGATGATAGCCAAACTCCGACTCCACCACGCCAGAAATCTCACCCGGCTCTAGATTGTAGGCAGCTGCTTCAAACTCAGGGACGAATTTGCCGCGTTTGGCCCATCCCAGATCGCCACCTAAGCGAGCCGAGCCAAAGTCATCAGAGTACTTGCGCGCCAATTCGCCAAAGTCCTCTCCACCTTCTACAATGCGCTGGCGCAAAGTCTCGAGTTGTGCACGAGCAGCAGCCTTTTCTTGTTCGTTGGGCTGAGGCTTAACCACGATCTCCGACACCTCTACCTCCGAGTTGAAATATGGCAAGCTATCGTATGGAATGTGGTTGAAAAACTCGATTACCTCAGAAGGCGTCACAGTAATATCAGCGACAATTTGACTACGCATGCGCTCTGCCAACATCTGATCGCGCAAGTCTTCGCGAAAAGCCTCTTTCACCTCACCAATACTTTGCCCGTAGTATTCCTCGAACTGGCGCACGTCGTTGTTCATATAAGACAAAATCTGTTCAATGCGTGCATTGAGCTGAGCTTCTACCTCTTCATCGCTCACCTCCACACTGTCGAGCTTAGCTTGATTGACCAATAATTTTTGCGTCAAGAGTTGCTCCATAATGGCACAACGCGCATCAGGCGGTAAAGTACCTTTCTGTGCCAATAGCAATGCGTATTGCTCCTCTAAGTCGGATAACAAAGCTACCTCTGTACCCACATTGGCAATAATCTCATCGACGATCTGCTGTGCCTGCGCCACAGGCATCGAGCACGCCCATCCAAGGAGCAGTACGGCCCACACTCGGCTTATGGCAGTCCAATTCATTGTCATGTATCTATATTTTTGCTAAAAATATCCCTTTTTGCTTCCCATAAGGAAAGCTCATTCCCATTGAAAAAACACCTCCACATCATTGTGGCGCACCGCCTTTTGGTACATCTGTTCGCGCACTTCATCGAGCAATTGCTGTTTGCGCCGATGTAAGATGGTACGCTTCACTTTATCGTGCACATACGATATAGGCGGAATCTGCCCTGCAGGATACCACTCCAATAGGCGGAAATAATAGCGATACCCCTCTTCGTCGCGTATAAACTCAGGGGGGCGGCTAGGATCATGATCATCGACCATACCTGGTGGCATCGCCGCGACAAGTTCGGAATATTTGTGCCACGCGCTATCCGATAGCATCGCCACCTGTGCCCACCCTTGGGCCCATAGCTGAAGCTTGTTCCAAGCAGTTGAATCGCCAGCAGCCCACCATGCATCTACCTCGTCGAGGCGCGGTGCCGAAATAGGTGCCTTGATAAAATGCGCACGCACGATGGGTTCATCGAGGCGAAATTGTTCCTTTGCCTGTGCAAAAAACGCCTCGATTTCCCGATCCGTCACTACTGAATCGAGCAGCTGTGCTACCAGGCGCTTCTCATAGTTGTGCCTGATGAGTGATGCGCGATAATCACGCACCAGTTTGTCGATATTGAGGTTTTTAGGTATAGCCCGCTCAGCCTCTTCCATCAGGACAGCTTCACGTACCCATCGGTCTATAAAGGCCTCAATCATCTCCAGTGAATCTTCAGCACTTAACCCCGGCGGAATCATGTCCTGCACCTCAGAAAGATAAAGTTCTTGATTGTACACCCTGGCCAACAACACATCCTCCTTAGTATTGCGTACGGGAGGCTGACATGCCTCCCACCATACCAGCCCTAAAGCACCCAAAGCCACATGGATCACTAATCGGTGCCAAGGTGTTATATCGATGTATTGCCCAAAAACCTTCATGGACGGATCAGCTTTTTGAAAACCGCTTCGTTTACCTTCACCTCATATTTTTGGCGCAATTGCTCCACCCATTCGGCTTCGAGTTTATCTTGATAGTCAGCTACTACGTAACCTCGTGCCTCCTCTAGCGTTTTGGGGCCTGGTGGAAGCACTTCCTCTATTTTGATAAAGTGGTACGAGCGTTGCTTGGGATCGAGCTCCGAAATAGTCATTTGCCCTACTTCCCAATCCATTTTATCCAACTTCTTGTTACGCCCTTTTTCAAGGGTTTTTGTCACTACGCGCACGATCTGCAAGCTATCCGTATTGAACTTGGCCAACACTTCCTCAGGGCTGTGGTTTTTGGCGTAAGCCCTAATGTCTTCCAGCTTTGTACGTCCTTGTGCATGCACAGTGTAGAAGCTCGCCACTACACGTGGGCCCCATTGATATTTGTCGCGCACCGTTTCAAAAAATGCTTCTAGCCCAGTAGTATCTTGCGCGGCTTTGTCCCACACTGCGCGCTTAGTTGCTTCAAAGAGCAAAATCCCCTCCTCGTATTCGCGCATTAGTGCTTTAAAGTCGGGGTAACGCGTTTCGAGATGTCGTTCTTCATAGCGCATGGCATGTTCATTGACAAAGTCTCGATACAGATCGCGCACTACTGTAGGTATGTGCGTACGACCAATAACCAAGCGCTTGCGCGTAGCGCGTTGCATATAGTCCATAAACTCCCCTACAGTCACCTGATAATTCTCACCAAAAGCAAAAAGCACTTCTTTACTTGGGGGGTGCGGTGCTTTCCACTTGTAGGTCAAGAACAAGGAGTCGCTACTCAAAGAGTCGATAATAGCTTGTAGGGTTGCAGGGTTCTCCCGAAAATGACGCTCCTTTTTGATGCGTTCGATAAGCGCTCGGCGTGCCAACTCAAAGCGCCGATCTCGCTTAATTTGTTCTTTGAGCTTAGCGCGTTCTACTTCCAGATGGCCCAAAGCTCGATGACTGATGCGCTTGATGATATGATAGCCTATAGACGTCTCTACAGGCCCAGAGATATCGCCATCCCGCTGTAAGGCAAATGCCGCATCTTCAAAGCTCTTTTCAAAGCGATTAATACCAAAAAAGCCCACATAGCCGCCATTGGGTGCTGTGCGTTTGTCCTCTGAGTACTTTTGCGCCATCTGTTCAAAATCTCCTCCACGTTGTAGTTCCATGTAGATGCCGTCAATTTTCTTTTTGGCCAATGAAGCGTCCCCTTCCTTGGGTTTGCGCACCAAGATGTGCGCCACCTCCATCTCGCCGCGAGCAGGCCTGCGATCGTGTACTACTAACAAATGATAGCCTGCATCCGTACGGATAGGACCTACCAATTTGCCTATGGGTGCCGTATAAGCTGCAGTTTCCAAATAATAATAACCATTGGGGAAAGGTGCTGTCACATATCCTATGTGGCCACCATTATCTGCTACCGAACGATCGTCAGAATATGCCTTGGCTACCTCTGCAAAGTCAGCCCCACGCTCCAGCTTAGCTTTGGCTTCCATAGCGCGTTGCCAAGCTTTGAGCGTATCTTTCGGCGTGGCATTTGGTGGCACACTAATGAGGATGTGGCTGATGTCCACATCTTGCTTTTTGCGCTCGTACAGCTCGCGTACGAGTTTGTCCATGACCTCTCGATCGATTAAATAGGCATCGGCTAGCTGCCGGCGATAGCCCGCCAGCTCTTCGCGAAGTGAAGGCAAGGTGTCGAGCCCCATGTGACGAGCAGCAGCTACTTTGAGCTTAAATTTGATATATAGATCGAGGTATTCTCGAAGAGAAGATTCCGAGAAGTCAGCTTTACCCGCATTGGTCTTGGTATAGATATAGGTAAACTCAGACACATGAACGGGTTGCCCATCTACGGTAAAAAGCACTGGATCTTGCTCCGTACCATCAGATTGACACCATATCACATTGGGCAATAAAATTGCCAAAAGCACGAACAACGTCACACTGTGTTTCATGAGGACTCATTTTTTAAGTGAGCGAACACCTCAAAACGCTACCAGGTTAGTTTTTGTATATCATTGTGCAAAAAGCCAAGCGAAATCATACCTACACGCTATCAGGGCAATACGAGCTTATCCTCTCCTTTCATCATTTTGCCTTTCGGCAAATGCCAACTTCTCTCACGCCTGCCCTACGAACAACCACCCAATTTGGCAAAGTTAGCACACGCACTATCGACAGTAGCTCGTACAATTGCCATTTGAAGTCCATTAACGAATACCAAGACAAAGATCACGACTTTAATAAGTGGGGCGAAGGTAACACACCCCTTTTTAATCAGCTTCCGACATCCATTCATTCATTAGCTGTGCGTCGAACGGCCGGATCAATAGTTCAGACCACGGTGGATGTGCTAAGATATGTGCCTTGTGCGGACGCCACGATAGCACTCGATGTGCTGCCACCCCCAAACGCATGCGTAGCAGTTGCGATAATCGACAGCGCAGCCGCTTGTCCGTACACTGCCACCAAGCAAAAAGCACTGCTGTAGGCAAAGGCTCCTCCCATCGATAGTGTTCAAGCAAAGGCAGCGCCACACGTACTTGTCCTGCCCGAAGCAGTCGAACCAAACGGGCCTGCAACACAGGTGATAAAGCTTCCCTATAAGAAGCCCATACCTGTGTGAGCCGTTCTTCTGTCCATACCACCAAGTTTTGCGACAACGGCGGCAAGTCGGGCAGCTGGTGACCCACCAACACATGTGTCACCTCCTCCTGCCACTGACGCCTCACCACCATGCCCTGCTGTATTAATAGTTGTTGCCAATACCTTACCCCCCTACGCAAGCGGCCAGCCAACCACCAACAAGCACCTACCTCTGGTAGCTCATGAGTGCCATATCGCGCTAACAACGCCATGCGTGCCTGATGCCCCAATCGCCCGGGCCAATCCAAACAACGCCACCATTGAGCCAACGGCAGTTCTTCCCACGACGCACTATTTTCATAAACAATGCGCCATAATAATGGACGCACTGCTGCCTCGATGCAGTGCTTGTGGCACAAGGTCAAAAACCGATTTACAGAAGGTGCCCGTCGAATACCTGTCACACGCTCCAACATGGGACTTTGCAACAGTTCGTCTTTAACCACCTGCCACAGCCTTTCTGTCAAAGAGGCCTCCTTAAGACGAGGCATTGGCAACCACTCTTTAGGCAAATGCTCCAAAGCACTTCGACGCAAACCAAGCTGCCGCAACCATGGCAGCTCCCATCCTCCATTGGGCAGTTTTTGCAAAGGTGTACCCGCCAACGTAAGCGTTTCTAAGTGTGGAAACACACAGTGCGATTGCGGCCAAGCACACAATGCATTGTACGACAAGTCGAGCTGCCGAAGCATAGCACAGTAAGCGACGAAGGGAGGAGGTGCATTCAACTTGTTACGCGCCAGTAGCAGTTGCCTGAGCTGTGGCAAGTGCAACTGCTCAGGTGCATCTGCCAATCGCAACTGGTTGTTGCTCAAATCCAAATACCGAAGCCGCGACAGCTGTGCCAAGCCAGTGGGCCAAAGACGCAAGCGATTGTACGCTACCGACAAGGTTTCCAACTGTTTCCACCCCGACAGATCGAGCTGCCGCAAATGGTTGTTATTCAGGTTTACTTGGCGCAACGCGCGCCATCGACAAGTTACAGGAGGTAGGCGCTTTAGCTGGTTGGCACTCAAGTCTAATTTTTCTAATACTGGCCATATCACATCAGAAGAAATGGACTTAAGCCCACAGGCCCCAAGCCCCAACACGCGTAGCTGCTTCAATTGGCCCACCACCTCAGGCCATTCTCCTAAAGGACAGCCATTGGCCCAAAGGGCATTAAGCGCAGGCAATCGCGCCAGCCACAGCGGCAAATGTGTGATGTACGTACTATCGATAACCAACTCCTTCAAGTGCAAACATTCACTTATTACTTGAGGTAATTGGCTAAAGGAATTGCCACTCAGCACCAATGATTCGAGCTGAGGCACATCGGCAAGGGTAGATGGCAAATCCTGCAAACAGTTGTTCGACAAGTCGAGTTTGCGCAAGCGCACAAAAGGCCGAAAGTCTACCGACAAAGTGCGCAATTTGCGCCCCGTAATGTATAATTCCGTAATGCGCTCAGGCGCACGCATGGCAGCTTCCAAACTCCAAGCCTTCATCGCACCAAACGTTCTTTCCAGATATAGGGGGCTTGCCAAAAACTACTGCCCCCTGCCACGAGCACATATATCACATGCAGCACAAGCGCAGGTAGCAAGCAGCTAAGTGAAGTACTTTGACCAAAATGACGGGCCAACATCCACAACCAACTACTATCCACTATAGCTTTGGCACCGAAAGCCACATAACAGACCTCCCAAGGCACCCACCCCATAAAGGCAGCTGCTGCTCCCAGTACAATTTGCAAGCTAAGGCCAAAAACCAACACTTGTACCATAGCCAATCTGCCATCACTATAAGCGTGAGCCTTGCTAGCCCATCGACGACGCTGCTGCCAAAGTGCCCTCCAATTGGGCTGCGGAAAAGTATATACAGCTGCTCTTGCATTTTTGATCCACCCCACACACCCAGGACAATAGCGAGCTAACTTGTGCAACAACAACACATCATCGCCACTGGCCAGATGATCAATGCCTGAATATCCACCTACAGATAAAAAGGCAGCCTTGTCAAAAGCGAAACTCGCTCCATTGGCCAAATAGGGGCCTCCTTGGGCAATACCTGCACCTGTCAGCCCCATAGTGCCCAAAAAATCGAGTTGTTGAAAACAAGTCAGCATACTGCTTCCACCAGTCAACAACACCGCACTTCCCACCGATACGCGAGGTGCCTCGCGTATGGCGGCATCAAAATGGCGAAGCCACAAAGGCGGAACCACACAATCGGCATCGGTAGTGATTATCCAACTACCCGAAGCCCTCGCCACTCCTTCGCGCAATGCTGCCTTTTTGCCGCAAGGCGCATGGGCAAGTGTAGCCAATGACAACACACGCACCCCCCTATCGGCAAAAGAGGCGGCTACTTGTGCAGTAGCATCTTCGCTATGATCATCCACTACAATGATCTCAAAAAGATGTGGAGGATAATCTTGGGCCAAGATCGACTCTAGGCAACCACTCAAGTTATGGGCCTCATTGCGGGCTGGTACTACTACGGTAAACTGCGTACTAACGCCGCTGCTTAACCGTATGGGCTGCAAGCGCAACCATCCCCACCATAACCACCCCATCATAGCTACATAAGCCAATGGCACACTCGCAACTACAAGCCACCACGCTATGGGCATCGGTCAATCAAAAAGTTGTTCGTAGCCAGCACCTTCTTGCTTGTCCTTGCGATTATCTTTTAGCAGTTCAGGGCGCAAGGGCTGAGACTGGGTGATATCTGCTTCGAGCTCTTGATCAACCACTTCTACTTCCTCATATTCTGCCCATTGACTCTCTTGGCGTTGGCGCGCCCGGTCTATCACTCGCCCACTCTGATAAGACCCCAATGCTTGGAAAAAGAGAAAAGTCGCTACCAATGGTAGTACGACCACACTTAGCACGATTACCAATGCACCCCATACCGGATGCGTGCGAAGGAGTTGCCATACATAGCGTCCATAACGCACGTACACTTTGTAATCAAGTATGGCTGCGGCGATTAATAGTACAGGCGTGGCCCACGACAGCACCCAATATATGCCCCGAGCTAAATAGAACACACCCAACACCAACAACACCAGGAGGAGTATGGAGGCTATACCATTAGACCGATAAGAAAAAGTCATGATTGTCCACTTTAGTGATTTCACTGTAAATAAAAGGATGCTAAGTGTATGAAGTTTACCTTTTTCGACAAGTATGCGGGCTTTACTCGGCAAAAAACAGCTCACTGGCAACGCGATCGGCATAAAGCTTCCCCTGCCGAGTGAGCCGATATACCCCTTGAGACACCTCGACCCATTGGCATTGCACAAAGGGTGCAACCTCTTTGAGGAAATGTGCTGCCCAATGTGCCCCCATCGCCTCTATATCGGCAAGACGACACCCCCATACCGTACGCAAGCGCACCATCACGTATTCGTTGTAGCGATCAGCAGCACTGAGTACTTCGCATTTGCGCAATAATTGCCCCTTTTGCAATGCACGTACGTAGCGCATATTATGCGCTTCGTTCCAGCATCTGAGTTGCCCATCATAAGAATGTGCTGATGGACCGATGCCCACATAAGGTACGCCCAACCAATAGCTCGTATTGTGGCGAGACCAATAACCTTCATACCCAAAGTTACTAATCTCGTAGTGCACCATGCCGGCATCTGATAACTGGTCGATCAGCCATAAAAACTGGCGCGCAGCCACATCGTCATTTACAGGAGGCACACGCCCCTGACGTACAAAATGTGCCAATGCCGTGCGTGGTTCCACTGTCAAGCAATATGCAGAGATGTGCGGTACCTCCAGGTCCAAGGTACACTCCACATTTTGCGCCCAAGCCGCGTCGGTGAGTGTAGGTGTACCGTAGATCAGATCTATAGTGATGTTGTCAAAACCTGCTGCCTGAGCCCGCAAAATAGCCGTTTTCGCACTCGCCCCATCATGATTGCGATTCAGGAATTGTAGATCCTCATCGCGAAACGATTGTACCCCAATGCTCAACCTATTGACGGGCAAACGACGCAGTTGCCGCAACTTGGCCTCAGTAAGATCTTCCGGGTTGGCTTCAAGCGTCACTTCCACCTGCGCGTCTATGGCATAATGCGCCATTATCGCATCAAAAAGCTGCTCCAAATCACCTATGTGCAAGAGAGAAGGCGTCCCGCCACCAAAGTAAATACTTTGCAGCGGCGCTACACATTCCTCCTTGCGCAAGGCCAGCTCAGCACACAAAGCCTCTACCATCTCTTCGCGCAAGCGCAAAGAGGTGCTAAAGTGAAAGTTACAGTAATGACATGCCCTTCGGCAAAAAGGTATGTGAAGATACAGTGCAGCCATCGGGCACAAAATACAGGGCCCTCACAAAACATCCTTCCAACCGATGAGTTGTCGCTGTTCACATCTTGATCAAACGTCGATACACAGCTCGCTGCTTGCCCAACACTTCGATGCGGTACACACCTTTTGGCCAAGGCCCTACAGGTAACTCTATTTGCAGATCGACCGAAGGGTTCCAGCCTGTCGTCCACCACACACGTCCTGAAGCATCGCGCACGTATACGCACAACTCCTCGCTGGAAATCTCGCCTTGCCATTGAATATATGCTCGCTGCTGGGCGGGGTTGGGCCACAAGTGCACAGAATTGTCTGGGCCCGCTACCGACACCGTGCCCGTAAGCACGCGCTGCCCCGTGGCAAACCACACGCCCCATTTGCCCTGATTGATAAAAGCAAAGGGATCTCCCGCCGGCGATACCTTGTCAGCACCAATAGGAATCATAGCCAACAGCGGTGTATTGCCTGGATCGGTAAGCGCATCGAAAACGACAAAGTCATCATCGACCGAATAATTGGGATAGCTCAATGTAGTATTGTGATAAATGGTACCCACTTCTCCTTGCTCGACATTGGCAGCCAACAAGTAATACTGCTGCTCAAACTCATCTAAAAAGTCAAAGGCGATGATGTATTCGGAGTTTTTGGCAAAAGTGGGATTGCCCACACTACTTTGATCAGGTAGGCTGTTGAAGAGCTTGTCCACAAAACCATCACCCCAATTGTTGATAGCGCCATCCCATACGCGCACAAACCCGATGTCCCAATATTCAATGTCATTGCCAAAGTTACCCTCAATGCGATTAAAGGCATCGTACATTAGCCATTCGCCAGAGAAGTCGAACTCCAACACGTCGGCATATTGTACATCATTGGTTTGCACACCACCAGAAGCAGTAGTTGGGTTGTACAATGTAAAGGTTTGCCAGGCTTCCAAGCCAAAATCATAAACCCATACGCGATTGTCGTAATCGTCGGTCAATGCAGCTAAGCGCGAGCCATCGCGTGCAATGGCTACATTGCGCCAAATGGGGTCACTTTGAATTACTGACTGCTCAAAAGTACCATTCTGCCAATCGAAAACGATGGCCTGCATCGTTTGGTCTTCAGCTATATATACTACTACACTGCCATCATCGGTGATACTCGGCTTGCTTAAAGGTGCCACAGTAGTTAAAGGGTTGGCTACGGCTTGCCCATCAGGTGTAAACAAGTACAACGCGCTGAGATCGGCATCACTCAACATGACAAAATCATCACCGGGATTTGGCATGAGATCTCCAGGGCCAGTGGTAGTACTACCATCACCTTCGATTCCCACCACATCAAACGCATTTTTTGCTGCCTGCACTTCCGCTGAGCCGCTACCATACAGGTCAGCAGCTGCCTGCACTACTGCTAAGCGCAAGTCGATAAATTGCGACGATTTGGTCAGATATTGAGTCAGCGCGCGATAATATACCTGCTCTGCTTTCGCTTTGCTCACCGATATGGCAAAAATGTAAAAAGCACGATTGGGGATACCACTGTTGATGTGTACCCCACCATTGTCTTCATTGCCAAAGTATTGCTCATCCGTATGGGCAGGCTGCCAGCCGTTGTCGTTGAGGCTATTGCCACCATTATGCGGATTTTCCATATTGCGCAATGCACCAGAAGGAAAATAAGAGGTGTTTACTACATCTTCGCCTAGTTTCCAGTCATCGCGGTCAATCATCACGGCAAACACATCAGCCATGCTCTCATTGATAGCCCCTGACTCCCCATAATATTCCAAGTTGGCCTCTGCCTGTATCACCCCATGCGTCATCTCGTGGCCCGCCACATCCAGAGCCTTGGCCAAAGGTGCCACAAAGGCATTATTGCCATTGCCATAAAACATAGCTTGCCCATTCCAGAAGGCGTTATCCATCTGCTGACCATCTTCATCGACTACATCGATCAAGGAAATCACCGTGCCACCCATGCCATTAATGGAATTGCGCCCAAAAGTACTGCGATAATATTCATAGGCTACACCACCATTGTAATGTGCGGATACAGCTGTTGGGTTTCCCCATTGATTATCAGTTGTAGTCAAGTGAGCCGCATAAAAATCGTCACTGCTCGGCGAGGTGCCATTTGCCGTAATCGTCCATATAGCCCCTACCGGCTCATCAGGCAGATTAGAAGCATTGGCATTGAACATAGGGCGAGAAGCATCGATGAGGTAATATGCCCCATTGAGCTGATAAGTGTGAATTGTGCGAATCTGCCCCAACAAGTCATATGCATTAGCCGTAGCTGGCCCATCGGGTGGAAGCGCATGATGGCTATAAGGCCCCAAAAAGCTGCACACCTCTTCCTGACGATGCAGCACTTGCCCCGTATAGGCATCGACCCACAGCGTCTGGCGCGACAATAGATGGGGCATCACCTCCACTCGCCATGCCAACTTGGCCGGTCGATCGCCTTTTACACCTGCCCACCAATACAACGCAGCGGAAAGTTGCGGGCCAGGGGCCAGGCGTGCAACTTGCGGGCTCATTAGGCGCAAAGGCTCATCGTCCAATACCGCAGCCACCGCAATCTGCAGCGCTTGATCTCGGACTATATGTGGCACAATCTCCTGATCGCTTACCTTAAAGTACTTGCCATTGATCAAAAAAGGCACACCATCCGATCCCACATGTACGATGAGCTCGCCGCCATACACAGGTATCTGACCATGCACTTGCTGTAGCCGTACATGCGTATAGCCCAGCTCATCTGTACGCACACGCCCAACCTGCCATCCGTCAGCAGGCCACTGCAACAAATACGCTACCTCAGTCAACAACGCACGTACCATCTGCTCAGGAGCAGCTGCGGCCACCCGAGGCCACCGCCCTTCGATCCAGCGGGGTAAGCCCGTCAATGGATCAGTCATTACACGCGATAGCTGAAATGCAGTACTCGTAGTAGGAAGTGACGCGATAGCGCGCTGAGGCATAGCCCACCGACTACGTGCTACAGCCATATATTGCGGGGGGCGTACATGTGCAGTCACATCAACTACTGGTGCTACCTCCTCAACCTCATAAGGCACATGTACAGATCCATTCATTTTGGGAGCCTTCATCTGCGCAATACAGCTCCCCCCTAGCAAATAGCTAGCGAAAAGAAATGCAAGCAGCTTTTTCATGATTGGACCAGTTTTAGGAGTTTATTGTGCATACGCCAGATTAGTTATTCGGCACCTGATTGCTTCACTATGTCCATAAGTTGATTATACAACAGAGGTACCTCACTAGGCACACCTAATTCGCTGGTATGCGGATTCCACGCCACCCGATGCCCATCCCACTCCACGAATTGATACATATTGCCCGGCTCGTTGTATGCCCACACCGAAACATTCCACTCGGCCACCCGGCGAAATGCATCCTTTGCCCGCCCAAGGGGGATCCGCCCAAGAGAATTTATCGATCCTTTAATGCCCTTTTGCAAAAACAACTGACCATTGGGACACAGCATGTAGCGATATTCCATACCCACCACGCCCCCACCACGTCCAAATATGATCAAATTGTCGGGCAAATGATCCGCACTGTACTTAGACGTATGACATGCAGCCAAAAACAAACATCCCATTACAGGCAAGCCGAAGACAATAAGGTGTCTCATAAATCGGTTTGAAATAAAAAATGATTAAAATGAAATTATAGATTAAATGTAAATCACTACATGCTTAAATTAGTTAAAAAAAACCTAAAAGATGGGCCCTATTGTGCAATACATCACATTGCCAGTAATTTTGTTCGCACATTTGTAAACGCTTCATTTTTTATCCAAAATTTTTGATCCTATGAAGAAGATCTTATTCCTTTTGACCTTTTTTGCATTGGCAGCAGTAGGTGCACAAGCACAAAGCAAAGCAGCCTGCAGTAAGAAGAGTAAAGCAGAAGCTAAGGCCTGCACCAAAGCAGATAAAGCAACAATAGAAGCTGCACTCAAGGCCGATCCTAGCGTCGAAGCCCGCACCGATAAAGATGGCAGCACCTACTACGTTCGCAAGGTAGCAGGTGAAAACGGCGAAGTGAGCTATCAGCCCGTGAAGTACTGCACCAAAAGCGGCAAGTTCATCAACGAGTCGCCTTCAGCTTCAGCCTCTTGCCATGGCGACAAAGCAAAAGTTAAAGCTGCTGCTGACGGCAAAAAGAAAGCCTGCTGCGCCGACGGTGCCAAAAAAGGCAAGGCTTGTTGTGCTAAAAAAGATAAGAAAAGCGACGACAAGTAATAAACCACCCAGGTTATTTCTTGTCTCAACAGCTAAGCCACTGGGCAATGTGCTCAGTGGCTTTTTTCTCTTTACCATTCATATCCTGTTACAACCCATCCTCCTCTGCTACGCATGGCCTACCTTGAGGCTCAAACTCAACAGTTATATGGTCTATACCCAAACCTTTGAGCTGATCTCGTATTGTCTTGCGCAAATCGCACCATTGACCTATACTTAATGTTGAAGGCACCACCACGTGAAACGTGGCCACATGGTACTTCCCATCCAAAGTCCATAAATGCACGTGATGAACATCCCGAATTACCGGTAGTTGTATCAATGCCCCACGTATATCCTCAATATCCACCTCTTCAGGCGCTGCTTGTAAAAAAACGCGTAACGCTTTGTACAGGCGCACCACCACATTGACTAAAATAAAGATTGTAATTCCTAACGAAAGCAGCGCATCAAGCCAAGGCAAGTGCCAAAAATACATAGCTATACTGCCCGCCAAAACAACAACCCATCCAGCCACATCCTCAAACAAATGCCAAGCTACCATCTGCTCGTTGAGCGATCGCTGCCCACGCCACACACGCCAAGCAGCTATGCCATTAATGCACACACCTAGCACTGCTAAGCCAATCATTCCAGGTACATAAACTGCCTCAGGCGCCCATAACCTCTTGATGGCTTCGTAAATAACCACAATAGATCCCACCACCAATACCAAACCCGTAATCAGCGCACCCAAGGTGTTAAAGCGCCTATAACCAAAAGTGAAAGTCGCATTGCGTCCTTGATGGGAAAGACGCTCCAAGTACCAAGCAACCAACAAGGATAAACTGTCACCCAGATCGTGCAAGGCATCCGATAAAATAGCTACTGAATTGGTCCACAAGCCGCCTATTAGCTCAATGATGGTAAAAGCTACATTGAGCAAAAGGGCTACACCCAAATTGGCAGTACTTTCTCTTGCCGAATGATCATGACCCATGGTAGAAAATCACGTTTACCTCAACTTTACTCACTTCTCTACTTTCACCCACTATCGACTCAAAAAAATCAACGACCACAGGTGGCATAGTGGCTATGCCAATTCCAATATCTTGATAGATTTCCTCACCACCTGTAACCCCGTGAAAGTAAACAAACTCACTGTCTTCTAGAATAATAAATTCTGGGCCAACAATTTTACATCACTTGTATAGTTACAATAGTAATGCGCCTCAAAATAGTGTGGCGCATGCAAAAAGGCTTATTAGACATAAAAATAAATGCCCACACCCAAAGTAGAGGGTACCATATACCACCCGCCGACTCACCCCAAAGGTCATGTCATTGTAGTATACCTGTGATTTGTGCCATTTGGCCGCCAGTCTCGCATCCAATCTGGGCATAAAACGGTAGCCCATTCCCAAAGCCTGGGGAAAGCAAACGATCTATTCGAAGCGTCCACTATATGGCATGGCTCACTCTCAAATCACGCCTAAAAAAGACGCCCCTCAGAAAGAGGAGCGACCTAAAACTGCCAACAAATTCTAATCTCTGGAAAGAAAGCAGTTTTCAAATATTTGCAGATGTATTAGGAGTTTCTTTATCATCTACTTTTAGCTCTTTCTTCTCACTATCCCGCCGCAGATCGGGCAAACGCCCAGCTTCTCGCAACGCCTTAGTAATCACCCACTCTAACTGGCCATTTACACTGCGAAACTCCTCATCCGCCCAGGCCGCTATAGCCCGAAACGTCGCCTCATCAATGCGCAGCACAAACTTCTTTTTCGCCATAAAATACCTATAGATACACAAGGCGCTTCCTACTTACTGTTACACCAACCTATACTATTACCTCTACGGGCTCATAAGCAAGATGCGGCTTCAAATGCCACTTATTAGATATTCATAAAATATGAAAATTGATATGCAAATTTACATTTTTGACATCAAAAAAACAAAAATATACACCTAAATATTATTTTTTTAATATCATATTAATTTCAAAATTAAATAATATTCCATTTGTTAAATGACACATGCTGTTGCATCATCGCCTAAAGCGACATACGTTTAAGGCACCAGTTTCACGCACCATGAAAAGACAACTGACATGGATAATAATTGGCACTATGGCCTTAATGGCATGTGAGCCTTCGCTCCAAGTAGAGCGCATATACGACGAAGAAACGGGTCAACTGAGCGCTGAGCTCCGACGCAATCCCACTACTGGCCAGCTTCATGGGCCGTACCGATACTATCACCCCAATGGCAAAGTGATGGAAGAAGGGCAATACCTACAAGGCAAGCTACACGGCACGCGCCGATTATACTACGAATCGGGCCAGCTCGAAGCTGAAGAACACATCGTGGAGGGGAAATATGAAGGCCCCTACCGCTCTTGGTATTCCACTGGCCAATTAGAGATGGAAGGCCAATACCACGGCAACGAGATGAGTGGCGTTTGGACACGTTATTACAAAAACGGTGCAATCATGGAACGCGTTACCTTTGCCCATAACTTGGAAAACGGTCCATTCAAGGAGTTTTGGCCCAATGGCCAACTCAAAGCTGAAGGACAATACCTCAACGGCGACTTTGAACACGGTCTGCTGAAGCTATACAACGAGCAAGGCCAACTGATCAAAAAAATGGACTGCAAAAGAGGCATATGCCGCACGATCTGGACGGCCAAACAAGGTGACATCTACGATCCACATCTGGATTCCCTCCAGCGCCGCCTTGAGCAACTGGAAATGCAATCACCACATTCACCCACTCAAACACCTGGTCAATGAAACATAGCTACTTCTACCTTATACTTTTGGCATACCTGCTTGCAACCTCCACTCCATACGCACAAATTGGGGGGCAACACGTATACGAACTGCTCGACTTGCCCTACTCAGCTCGCCATGCGGCACTTGGTGGTTATGCATTGGCCTTTCAAGACGACGACCCTACCACCGCCGCTACCAATCCTGCTACGCTCAACCCTCAAATGGATGGGTCTTTGTCATTTAATCACGCCTTCTTCGTAGCTGGCATCCAGCATGGCTACGCAGCTTTCGCAAAATACTTACCCAAGCAAGGGTTTACTGCACATATGGGAATGCAATACGTCAACTACGGCTTATTTGACCGTACGGATGAGTTTGGACAAGTACAAGGCGACTTTAAAGCAGGAGAATACGCTATGGTCTTTGGAGTGGGTAAATCGCTATACGAACGGCTCTCGGTAGGTGCCAATATTCGCTTGATCAGCTCTCAATTGGCACAGTACAATAGCCTAGGGCTAAGCACCGATTGGGCCATGACCTATCGAGACACTAGCAAGCAGCTCCAAATAGCTTTGGTATGGCGCAACGTGGGCACACAAATCGTACCCTATATGCCTTCTGTACGCGAACCACTACCTTTTGACATGCAGCTGGTACTCACTCATCGCTTGCAACACCTACCTTTTCGCTTTTCTGTAGTATATCATCACTTACAGCGCTGGAACATCCTATACGACGATCCCAATGCAGAAGAAAGCCCTGCTTTTTTCGATCAGCCCACCACGGAAAGCCCCTGGAAAGCGCGCATAGATAATTTCTTTCGCCACCTCGTTTTTAGTGGGGAGCTACTGGCAGGTGCTCGCGACAACTTTCGCTTGCGCATCAGCTATGACTACTTGCGGCATCGAGAAATGACCGTGCGCAACCTTGTTAGCCTTGCTGGGTTCAATTTCGGCATAGGCATCAAGGTCAGTCGTTTTCGCATCGACTATACCCGATCCATCTACCATTTGGCTGGTGGCACCAATTATTTTTCCCTTTCTACCAACCTCCAGCAGTTTACGCGCAAACGCCGCACCCTGTCCATGTCACAATAAGGCAGTTATTACTTGAGTGCTTTTTCGTATAATGCAGCCACAACAACAGTGGACAGTATATGTATGAAATGGCAGGGATCATCATCTTGGGCATTTTTGCCCAATGGCTGGCATGGCGTACGCGTGTGCCTGCTATTCTACCTCTGATTCTCATCGGTCTGGCAGTAGGTCCTCTTTCTACCCTTTACACACCTGATGGAAGTAAGCTCCTCGAACCTGTATATAACCCCCAACTCGATAAAGGGATTTTTCCCAATCAGTACCTGTTCTACTTCGTATCTCTATCCATTGGGATTATCCTATTTGAAGGGGGACTCACCCTTAAACGAAAGGAATTGCGCGGTATGGCACCTGCCATTGGTCGGCTAATTTCCTTGGGAGCAGCTATTACCTTTTTTGGCGGAGGCCTTGCCGGACATTTCATCATGGGCCTGAGCATTCCGGTTGCATTCTTGTTCTCGGCACTGATTATCGTAACAGGCCCTACGGTCATTGCCCCCATATTGCAAAATGTGCCGCTGAGCCGCAAAGTAGCCACAGTACTTAAATGGGAAGGTATTCTCATTGATCCCATTGGTGCCCTGGTAGCTGTACTTGTTTTCGAATTTATCGTTTCAGGGCATGGAGGCATTGAATTCACTTCCCATGTACTATCCTCTTTTATCTACATCATGCTCACTGGTGGGCTGATTGGTATTGCTGCGGCAGGCCTACTACACGTGTTTATCAAGCGCCAGTGGGTACCCCACTACCTCATCAACGTCTTCACCTTGGCCATGGTGTTGTTGGCTTTTGTCATGTCCGAATACTTCGCACACGAATCGGGTTTGCTCACGGTAGTCGTCATGGGGATGGTATTGGCCAATGTAGAAGTGCCACAACTCAAACAAATTCTCTTTTTTAAAGAAAGCATCAGCGTACTGCTCATCTCAATGCTGTTCATCCTGCTCAGCGCCAATATTGACATAGCCCACCTGATGCTATTGCGCGACTGGAGATGTGCAGCATTATTTGCTTTTGTCGTGCTCGTATTGCGCCCAGCTGCTGTATTTGCCAGCATGCGCGGCTCAGATTTACACTTCCGCGAGAAACTGTTCATCTCATGGGTGGGGCCCCGTGGCATTGTAGCTGCAGGGATTGCCTCGCTTTTTGGCATCAAACTCACCACTGATGGCATACCTTATGCCGAATATCTTACTCCCTTGGTTTTTATGATTGTGCTAGGCACCGTGTTACTCAACGCCACTACGGCTCGCCCAATGGCTTACTTACTTGGTGTAATCCAAGAAGCTTCTACAGGTATCCTCATTGTAGGAGCAAACAAGGCTGCCCGACTCATTGCCAAATACCTCCAAGACAATGGCCGTCATGTAGCATTGATCGACAGCAATGAAAAGAACATCGAGCGGGCACGAGCTATGGGGCTGGAAGCTTTCAAGGCCAATATATTCACCGATGATTTGGAGGAAATGTTGGAATTAGTGGATATGGGCTACTTAATTGCCTTGACCAGCAATGCCGATGTCAACGAATATGCCGTAACGCACTACAAAAAGGTCTTTGGCGAGCATGGCGCTTTCCGCTTGCTCACTTCTGAAGAGTTGCGCAAAGACCCCAGTGAGCTGCCCGAATCAGGTATTTTCTCCTATACAGACGACTATCTGAATCTCAATGAAGTAGCACGCGACTATCCCTATGTCCGTGAAACACCTATTCTGTCAGTAGAGGATCTTCAACAATGCATTCGTCAGATGTCCTTGATCGACTTTCGCCTGCCTTTATTCATTAAGTATCCAGATGGCTCCATTGACGTCATACCGCGCGATTTGAACAAGCTCCACATAGAAGGCGAAGGGTACTATCTGGTATATATGGGCAAGCCATTGGAAAACAAATTAGCTAAGTCAGCTTCGTAGCCACAATACTAGTTGTCGCCTTGCGTGTTTTGGTGCTGGCCCTTAATCTTTTGCTCAATAGCGGTAGTGGAATATCCCGGCACAAAGGGCAATACACGTACTTCACCACCTGAGGCTTGTACCACTTCGGCACCCACGATCTGCTCAGGCCGATAATCGCCCCCCTTGACTAACACGTCGGGCTGAAGCAAGCGGATTAGCTCCAGTGGGGTGTCTTGCTCAAAAAGCACCACTGCATCGACAAATGTCAAGGCTGCCAACAGATGCGTGCGCGTCGCTTCGTCATGGATGGGACGCCCCAGTCCTTTGAGCCGGCGCACTGAAGCAGCACTGTTAACCCCCACGACCAGGCGGTCGCCTAAATCACGAGCCTGTGCCAAATAGTGCACATGTCCATAGTGCAAAATGTCAAAACAGCCATTGGTAAATACCACGCGCTGCCCTGCCTGCTGCCATTGGCGCACACACCGTGCGGCTGCTTCCCAATTTATAATCTTCTTGCGCAGTTGGTCGAACGTAGGCAACATCTCCGTCTTTTTTACCGCAGTACAAACACTGTAGCGCGTAACTTAGCGCAAGTTTAGCGCGAAATAACATCCTCTAACACGTAAATACATGCCATGGCCAGAAAGATTAGACTGACACTATTTGCCCGCCTGCTGCTGGTATTGCTCATACTCGTACCCGCCTCATGGTTTACCGCAGCCTACATCAACGATGAAGATCCCATAATAAGCCTACGACGCTGGATGGGTTGGGATACACCTAGCGTGGTCATGGAGCACCCCTCTGATCCTTCGCCTATTGCGACAACATCCCAAAATAGCCTGCTCATAAGTGCAAAAATAGACTCACTCAGCCAAGTCAACGATTCTCTGCGCCAGGCAATTGTGCAGCTACAAGAGGAACTACGCTTCCAAAATCGGCTTACGCAGCAACTACGCATAGAAAACGACTCATTGAAAAAACGCATCTGGACACTTGAAAACCAGTAGCCCATTCGAACACACATCTTTTCAAACAGGGCAAAACCGAAGTAGATATTCCAAATATACACACGCCCACCTCTGTAATCGTGCTGCTACTTATATAGAGCTGTTCATAGTGAATGCTTCTTTCTCGCCACCAACTTAGCTGACAAATGGGGGCATAGGCTTTGGCCAAAGCCCAAAAGGCAGGCAGCATATTGCATCATTAATGGCAAGAGCCGCAGCAATCCAGCCAACGACTACCATTGAGTAAAAAACGGAAAACGATGTGAGTTTCTCCTCTTAACATTTCCAATGATTAGCGCCGCTTTTGCGAAAGCATATCTTTGTGTGCACAAAAACCCGATGCGATGAAAATTTTACTTTTGGGCGGTGGAGGCCGCGAACATGCCTTTTCGTGGAAGCTATCACAAAGTCCCCTTTGTACACAGCTGTTCATTGCTCCAGGTAATGCCGGCACTCAGCTACATGGTACCAATGTGGCACTTGATCCTATGAATTTCGAAGCTGTGGGGCGTTTTGTCGTCCAGCAGGATATCCAGATGGTGATTCCTGGCCCCGAGGCACCTCTCGTTGCGGGTATTGCCGATTGGTTTGAGCAGCAACCCCAGTTGCGGCATGTGCATCTCATTGGTCCTACTGCCGAAGCAGCACGCTTAGAGGGCTCAAAAGCGTGGGCAAAAACATTTATGGAGGAAAACGGCATTCCCACAGCCTCAAGCCGCGTATTTACAGCCGATACCGTAGAAGAAGGTGTGGCCTATGTGCGCACGCATTCCTTGCCTGTAGTGCTCAAAGCCGATGGCTTGGCAGCTGGCAAAGGAGTGGTTATCTGCTCCACTCATGAAGAGGCTGAAGAAGAGCTTAGAGCCATGCTCGCTGGCAAATTTGGCCAAGCCAGTAACCGAGTTGTGGTGGAGCAGTTTCTACAAGGTAGGGAGTTCTCTGTATTTGTCGCCATCGATGGTACGCACTGGTCAATTTTACCCGTAGCTAAAGATTACAAGCGCATTGGCGAAGGAGATACAGGACCCAACACTGGTGGCATGGGCGCCATCTCACCTGTTCCCTTCGTAGACAGCCACCTGTTACTCAAGGTAGAAGAACAAATTATTCGGCCTACCCTTGTGGGCCTGGCTGATGAAGATATTCTATACAAAGGATTTCTCTTTCTAGGGCTCATCGAGGTAGATGGAAATCCCTACGTCATCGAATACAACTGCCGCATGGGGGATCCTGAAACGGAAGTGGTCTTTCCCCGACTCGATACCGACTTGGTAGCTTTATGCCACGCCATAGCCACAGGCTCGCTAGCTGACATCAAAGCGTCGTACGATCTGCGTGAAGCAGCTACCGTGATGCTCGTCTCAGATGGCTATCCGGGTAGCTACGAAAAAGGTAAAGTGATCGAAGGGCTGGACGAGTTATCCAATTGCTTGGTATTTCATGCGGGCACTTGCTTAGACGCTCAAGGGCACATGCGCACCAATGGGGGGCGTGTACTCGCCATTACGGCCTTGGCCGAAACCTTTCCTCAAGCGCTGGAAATCTGTTACCAAAATGCTGAAAAAGTGTGCTTCGAAGGCAAGTATTACCGCCGCGACATTGGCCTTGACCTCATTGCCCGTGGGTAATTACTCTCTTTGGTCCAACCATCGCCGCACAGCTTCTCCAGAGGCACTGACTAAATGAGGTGGTAGTACGAGCATATCTCCCTTTTGCAGATCCACTACATGCCACAAACGGTCATCACCCTCATCTGTAGAAGTAAGTAGCACATAACGCACTGGATGGGCCACAGGAGCAGCAGCTAACTCCAAAAACAACGGCCGCTCAAACAAGGCCTGCACTCGAAAAGCCGACGCCTCGTAGTCGTACCATGGAATAATTGCCTGCTGCCGCCCTTTGCTATCAGCTTCAAGCAGGAAAAGTGAGCGAACCATTTCATTGGGCAACACGTATTCCGCCACAGGCAAGACAGCACGTGGCATGCCCTGTAAAAGATCAAAGGCGAAAGCACCTTCTTCTTCAGCCCAGCCCAACAGATAGTATTCCCATAATTCCAACCTCAAGATGCGGCCTGCATGGGCATCGGACAGCTCCCTTGGCAACAAAAACTCAGGTCGTTGAGGTGGGCAAAGTGTATCGCGCATCACATCGTAGCACCACAACTGATCAAAGCCACGTACAGCAACTAACTTGCTACTTTGATTGTACGATATATCGGCCAAAAAGCAGGAAAAATCCGTAGCGCGATCCTGATACAATACCCACCGCCGCCGTATATGACAAGCCGTATCGCGCACTATCAAAGCCACATGCTGCTCCTGTGGAGCGTTTACCAGTTGTACCAACACCCCCACATCAGCAAACCACAGTTCATTGCGACGCAACGTACTATCGCCACACCAAGGCCGTATTAGGGTACGTGCCGATAGAGCAAATGCCGGCGACCCTACTGGATCTGTAGTCACAGACTGCACCTCTTTGCCGTTTGATGGTGACTCAGCTTGAGGTGCATCACAACCAATCCATCCCAACATGCTCATGCTCCACAAGGGGAAAATGTACTTGATCAAAACAGTAGTACGTTTTTCGAAATACTGCATATTGGCTTTTATGCCCAAAGTAGCAAATACTTGCCAAAAAGTGCTTTTTCCCCACAGATCTGAGAGCTAATTATCCCTTTACTAAAAAGACACCTAGCTCTATTCACATCTCATGCGGCACTTTATATGCGGAACTACAAGCTATTTTTTCACAAACTCACTGTATAGATGACCCTTCCGGTATTGCAATAGCACGTGACGCACCGTGGGTGTCAACTTGTCAGGCAGACTATCTAAAGGAAACCAGCACACTTTCTTGAATTTGTCTAGCTCACGCGACCTAAGGCGTCCTTCCCACCGATGGGCTTTGAAGTACAATGTGAGGCGATGTCCATGGCGCGTGCGTTTGTGCAATACATGTGCTAGCTCTAGGTCCACTGGGCACAACACGATGCCTGCTTCTTCACGTGCTTCGCGAATGAGCGATGCTATTGCCGTCTCGCGTGCCTCAATAGTCCCTCCCACCAAAGTATAGTTACCCCCATTGGCCTTCGTCTGGCGCAATAGCAAGATTTTGCCTTTGTCGTAAAGAATAAGGCGCACCTTTAGTGTAGTTGTCCACTGTGCCTGGGTCATAACACGCATTTTAATCTCAATCTAACAAACAGAAAAGCGGACACAGGCTTTGCCCATGTCCGCTTTTTATATCGTGCAAAATCGATGGGCAAATTACCCACCCATTACGATTGGTGAGCAGCAGCGTATTGCTTGTACACACCAGCAGCTAACTTGTCTTTTACTGCCACAAAGGCCTTGATCGTTGTCTCAATGTCGGCTTGCGTGTGCACTGCTGTAGGAATGAGGCGTAGAATCATCATGCCTTTGGGCACTACTGGATATACTACTATAGAACAGAAGATCTGATGATTTTCGCGCAGATCACGCACTAAGGCCATGGCTTCAGGGATGGTACCTTGCAAGTATACCGGTGTGACGCAAGAGTTGGTGGCACCCAAGTCGAAGCCTACTTCGCGCAAGCCTCCCTGCAACATGCGCACGTTTTGCCACAGGCGCTCTTTGTGTCCGGGTTGTGTACGCAGCATCTCCAGACGCTTGAGATTACCCTCTACAATAGGCATGGGCAACGACTTGGCAAATACCTGACTGCGCATGTTGTACTTGAGATATTTCATCACATCGGCATCTCCAGCAAAAAAGGCACCGATGCTGGCCATAGACTTAGCGAAAGTAGAAAAGTAAATATCAACCTGGGCTTGTACGCCTTGGGCTTCGCCAGCTCCTGCACCGCGCTCTCCCAACGTACCAAAGCCATGGGCGTCATCGACCAGCAAGCGGAAATCGTACTTTTTCTTCAGCTCCACAATGCCGCGCAAATCGCCCTGATCGCCGCGCATACCGAACACCCCTTCTGTGATAACTAAGATGCCACCACCTGTCTTCTCCACAATCTTCTGGGCATTTTGCAAATGACGCTCCAGAGCGTCGATATTATTGTGCTCAAAGGCAAAACGGCGCCCCTGATGCAAGCGCACTCCGTCCACAATACACGCATGGCTTTCCGAATCGTAGATCACCACATCTCGGCGACTCAACAGGGCGTCAATGGCCGAAACCATGCCTTGATAGCCAAAATTGACCAATGCAGCTGCAGGCTTGTTTACAAAGTCGGCCAATGCTTGCTCTAAGCGGTCGTGTAACTCTGTAGCCCCTGACATAAGGCGCGAACCCATGGGATAGGCAAGACCCCACTTAGCAGCAGCTTCAGCATCTACCTTTCGTACTTCGGGATGATTGGCCAACCCTAAATAATTATTCACGCTCCACACAATGACTTCCTTGCCCTGAAACTTCATGCGAGGGCCTATTTCGCCCTCTAACTTTGGGAACACGAAATACCCTTCAGCCACATCTGCCCAACGCCCCAACGGTCCCATATCACGACGGATTTTCGAAAAAATGTCGTAGCTGCCTTTTTGCTCTGTCATGTCGCTAAGTTTTATTTGTTCATCATACCTTCACTGTTCACTGTATGGCACAGCACGATTTGTACCCAAGGCGAAAACGGGGCAAAGATCCAAAAATGTATTGACATACAGATGGTGCCCAACAAAATATGCAATAAAAGGCAATGGCCTACATCGCTTGCACGATGCAGGCCATCATTGCAAGTGATTCAAGTATTATTCCCTTTCAGCCGCAGCAGGGCGAGGTATTTCTTTCCGTAGGTCGCTTTGCAGAAAGCCCTGCTCGCGCATCCAATCATCGTTGAATACCTTACCCAAATATTTACTGCCATGATCGGGCAAGATAGCTACGACTACATCTTCTTCGGTGAGCTCTTCTTTGATCTGATGCACACACTGGATGGCTGCGCCACTGCTATAGCCTGCTAATATGCCTTCTTTGCGCGCCAATTCACGTGCACGGAAGGCGGCATCTTTGTCCGTGACTTTGACAAACTTGTCAATAATGTCAAAATCGACATTAGCGGGAATGATGTTTTTCCCCGTTCCTTCTATGCGATAGGAATAGATCTCACGTTCATCGTACACACCCGTTTCGTGGTACTTCTTCAGCACAGAGCCATAGGCATCTACAGCAATGACTCGCACATTGGGGTTTTGCTCTTTCAAATACCGCGCCGTCCCACTCAGCGTTCCACCTGTGCCCGCACTGGCCACAAGTACCGTCACACGGCCATTAGTCTGTTGCCAAATCTCAGGGCCAGTAGTGAGGTAGTGTGCTTCGGCATTTTCGAGGTTGAAGTTTTGATTGACGTAGTAGGCATTGGGTATTTCCTGTGCCAGCCGCTCAGCCATTTTGTAGTAAGAGTCGGGGTCTTCTGGTTTGGCACTTTTAGGGCAAATTACTACTTCAGCTCCCAGTGCCTCCAACATATCCACCTTTTCTTTGGAAATTTTGCTGGCGGCCGTGAGCACACATTTATACCCCTTAATGGCGGCTACCATAGCGAGGCTAAACCCTGTATTGCCAGAAGTAGCTTCAATGAGGGTAGCACCAGGCTTGAGCTCACCGCGTTTTTCCGCCTGTTCAATCATGTACAGGGCGATGCGATCTTTAGCCGACTGGCCAGGGTTAAAGCCCTCTATCTTGGCATATACCGCTGCAGGAATCGTTTCCACCACACGATGTAACTGAATCAGCGGTGTTTGCCCAATGGTGTCGAGAATAGTTTGGCAAGGTTGCCCAAATCTCATCTTGTCGTTCATAAGTTTTCTGCTTTGCGCTGTATGCTCCCAAGAGCAAGCCAGCTATTTGCCGCTGCTTGTTCAGCAGCCTGCCTTGCCACTCACAAGGCAAAATTTAAAGAAAGAACGTGCAAGACTGCAAAGTCATTCCCCGCAAATATAGCATTTTATCAAAGGAGGCTAAAAAAATTACAAACCATTTAACCATAAAGGCTTTTTCGTGAAACGCTTGCAATAAAAACAGTTTTTTACAAAAAACTCAAACACCTTATACTCATTTCACGTATGCGATCAATAGCCCATCAATATTTGGCCATTGTTTTCCTTGCCCTAAAAAGGAAAAACTCCTGCACACGCGCTCACATCCCAGCTTTGCCCCTCATACATTGCTACGCATTGTGCCAAGTGCCTATGGGTTGATATACCTTTAACCACATACCTGGCACAACTGGCTCATCGGCAGATAAAAAATTCCAACGCTGTAGCTCTTGTATCGACACACCGTAGGCCTGTGCCACATCGGCCCATCGTTCACCTACACGTACTCGATGTAGGCGCAGCAGCCCTGATGCAATGGGATCTCGCTGGGCATTTGGCTGTATATTGACCTCAAAATCCCACTTAGATCGACTCTTCACCCATGCTCGAAAAGCGGGAAAGGCAGCTTGTGGCAAATGCAAAAGTACGGCGCGCTCCTCCGTAGTGGTATATACAATGCCCCCTTCCCAAGCTGGATTGAGCTGCCGAAGTATAGCTAAAGGCACGCCCGTACCTTCTGATACAGCTCGCAGCGACACACGCCCCTTGAGCATCACTACTGCTTGATCGCGTAACCAAGAGGGCGCAGGGCGTACCTCAATGCCGTGCACCCGATGATACTGCCATACGTAAGCCGCTGCCAAAAACGCTGGCACATAGCGCGCCGTCTGACGAGGCAAGTAGGTACGCAAACGCCAATAGTTTGTCGTTCCTACCTGATTGATCGCCTGCTGTACCCGCCCCGAACCACAGTTATAGGCGGCCAATGCCAGTTCCCAATCGCCAAACTCGCGGTGTAGGTCTTTCAAAAACCGAGCAGCAGCCACTGTGGCCCGATATACGTCCAGGCGCTCATCGCGCCGAGCACTCACCTTAAGACCATACAAACGCGCCGTACTGGGCATGAATTGCCACATGCCCCGTGCCCCCACTTCCGACTCCGCATCCGGATATAAATGAGACTCTACTATGGCTAAGTATTTCAATGAAGTCGGAATGTCATGTGCAGCAAATACCTGCTCGATCATTGGAAACCATGCCCGTGCACGACCTAGCATCAAACTGGCATCACGTCGCCCATAAGTCAAATATCTATTGACATACCACTTTGCCACTTCGTCGTACACCGGTGCCACAGGTACATCTAATTGCAAAAATCGCTGCTCTATCAGGTCATCTTCGTCATGATAAGCTGCATGCGATACTGGTACGTACCACAACATGCACCCCATTACCATCAATGTCCAAGGGATTAACTTTTTCATGGGATTCGGATTTTATCCACCAAAGTGTTATTATGACACAAAGGCGGATTTTGTTTACACCATCCTTGTCGTGGGGGGGCAGCAATGTGATCACACTACTTTCAAAGGGTACACTTGAGTATTCGACTAATTCATCTCGATTCACATCAAAAAATTATGGCCTCCAGTGCGCCTTCTTTTACATGAACACATCAAACCACCTTTGGAGCACTTAGTACACAAACGGCCAATAGAGTGGGTATATCCAGAGAAATGAAGAGAAATGACAAAAGGAAAGTAGTATTTGCTCACATGCTTAGAGAAAGGAGGAAAGCCCAGTTCGAGGCATATATTAGGAGGCAAGCTATCTCATCACTTTACACCACCCCAAAAAGGCAGATGCAGCCCTTTTGAATTTTATTCATCACAACAATCGTGCAAATTCTCATTTTTCACATGACGATATTGTAGGCCACTAGCTGCCCAAAGATGCCAATGAGATAGCCAGGCCATAGCTGTGAAGGTATATGAGCCCGCAAGTAAAGGCGCGCGCTACCTACCAAACCAGATACCAAAATGGCGATCATCAGTATCACGTTCATGTGCACATACCACGGGCCCCATCCACCTATGGTCAAAGTAAAATAATCTAACTCATAGGTAGCCATAGCCAATAACACTATTGCCAGAAGGCCTCCCATACCTACAGCATGGGTACTTACCTTCGTAAAAGCATTGAGAAAAAAAGCAATAAATAGTGAAATGGAAGCACCTAACATAAAAGCAGCATACAACCTGGGAATGTCGTTGTTGTGCAAAAAATTGATTACCAGCCACAAGTAGAAAGTACCAGTAAGCACATAAGGCCCGATGCGATCATGGCGATCGCGCAATGCTACACTCTTGACAAGCCCCAGCATGCGCATCATCACAACTGAAAAGGTAGGGATAACGCACGTACTGATAAATACCAGCAGCACAAGTGGCACTTTGGCTGCTGCCGTATGTACTCCGAAAATATATGGATTGGTGCCCAACAAAATGAGCAATGCATAAGTAGGTACCAAAAGCGGATGTGCCACTACAGACAACACCTGGGCCGATACGTGCAATATTTTCTCCACTTAGCTCTTCCTCATTGGTTAGCATATCGGCACAAAGAAATGGAAAAGTACACTTTAAAAAAGAGGCCCTGCCACAAAAATGGCAGGGCGCGTGACTATGGACACCCTATGACTATAAACTCAAAACCTCGAAGAAAGGCTAAGAGGCACAACAAATTTGCTCAATAGGACTCAAGTGGCCAAATGTTTGTTCCATCCTTGCCCTACTCTTCCGACATTTGCCACGCTTCTTTATACGAAGCTGCATAGCCCAGGGTTCCAAAAGTCCATGCTCATGCATCTGCAAACCATTCGGACAGATATAGCGCGTTGGCGCACGCTGCTTCAAAAACCCACCTCGCCCGATCTACTGTCGCGCTACGAAGCTCAGTTTTTCTTCAGTCAACATTGGGATCCACATGCTACAGATGTAGCTGACATGCTTGCTCGTAGCTTGCACACTACTCTGAGCCGCAGGCTGTGGAGCCGCCGAGGTTACGAACCGCGAAAAGTACTACTCGAGCTAGCTCGCTATGCACCTGAGCTGGTACGCAGCTTTTTCATAGAGCTATTCGACGAGCAAAGGCCGCTGACTGACCGGCTCGATCGCTTTGTCTTTCACTTTGACGAACTATTTGCTGACTATCAACGCCATCACCCAAAGTGCCCTTGGCCCGCACATTTCCACCACGACGATTACCAAATGGCCTCGCTTTACCTGAGCTTGCGCCATCCCCAGCTATACGCTCCGTACTGCCTGGAACTCCTACAGCGGTTTTTAACCCATGTACGTGCTCCCAACCCGCCCTTGAGCCATGATCTGCCCCGATATTTCAAAGTGATGCGTACATTGTCGAAGCTACTCAGCACCGATACCCAACTCATGAAATTACACGCTCAGCGCCTGGCCACTATACCTCACATTGCACATCACCACTTGCTCATGGCCGAAGAATTTGCGCGTTTTGCCGTAGACATGCCACCTTTTTAGGCCCACACATGATTTTTTTTTACTGCCTTATGGCAAAAAAGACTACACACACAACTCCCCTACGCCTCAAGCGTTTTTTTGAAACGCGATATATGTGTGTGGTTATCTTCCACACGTGAAGCCGCTTATTTGCCTACACTGCAAGGAAACCACACTTGCTTTTGCCAAGGCATATTATGCACGCAACCTGCACGCCTTATCGTGTAGCACATAACTCAGCTTACAAACCAAAAACTCAATTGCAATGCGCATAATCATCTGGTGCTTGTTGGCTTGTACGGTATGGCTCACAGGATGTACTTACACCCAAAAGATTACTGATGGACAAACGGCCTTCGAGCGCAAACAATTCCCCTTAGCCATCTCGCTGTTGCAAAAAGACTTTCGCAAAGTCAAATCGCGCGTGGAGAAAGGAAAAATTGCCTTTCTCATTGGCGAAAGCTGGCGCATGATGCATCGAGATGACGAGGCAGCCAAGTGGTATCGCACTGCTTGGGATCATCTATATGGCGTAGAAGCACTCAAACAATATGCCTTTGCACTCAAGCGTGCTGGCCAATATCGACAAGCCATTGAGGCATTCAAAGAGCTGGGCATTGAAATTGGGAGCCCCTACGAATACAGAAAAGAGATCAGTGCCTGCCAAATCGCATTGGGATGGCTTGAAAATCAAGATCCCAGCATACGCGTGCGTGCCGCCGAGTTCAACAGCAGCGCGGCCGATTATGCCCCTGCGCTTTGGCACCCTAATACATTGGTATTCACCTCTGACAGAGCAGCTAGTACAGGCGATGAAGTCTATCACTGGACAGGCAGAGACTTCTCAGACCTGTTTGTAGTCTCACTCGAAACGGGCATCGTGGAGCCCTTTGGCCCACCTATCAACACGCCCAAGAACGAAGGCACAGCAACTTTTAGCGCCGACGGCAACCAAATGGTCTTTGTTCGCTGTGCCAACCAAAGCAAGTATGCCGACGGCTACTGCCGACTTTACTACACTCGACGCACTGACAATGGATGGACACCGCCTCTCCCCCTTCCTTTTCAAAAAAGTGGTGTCAATTACGGCCAACCTGCTTTCAGTGCCGATGGTAGCTGGCTTTATTTCAGCTGTAACGATCCCGAAGGATGGGGCGGCTACGACATCTGGCGCGTACCCCATCAAGCAAATGGATGGGGAGCACCCACCTTACTGAGTCGAGCGATTAACACACCGGGAAACGAACAATTCCCCACTGTGCATGGTGACACGCTATACTTCGCCTCTGACGGCCTTATCGGCATGGGAGGCTTAGACATATTCCGCTCTTGGCGCATGCCCGATGGCAGCTGGGTGCCTGCCCGAAATCTCTTGCCACCCATCAATTCCAGTAGCGATGATTTTGCCTTAGTAGTAGATCCCCACCCCCCCACTGAGGAGGGATGGCAACACGGATGGTTCTCCTCTAACCGCAATGGCAACGACGATATCTTCTACTTTGTGCGCACAGCGGCACCTCCGTTGGCTCAAGAAGACCAAGCTGAATTGCCCGACTCTGCCTATCAGCTCTGGCTCGACCTATACGTGCTGCAGAAAATCTTCAGCGACCCTAACGACCCTACCAGCCAGTATTTAGGACGAAAACCCATACCCCAAGCTATCCTCGTCATGCACACGCCCAATGCCGTAGATACGCTACACACCGACACAGAAGGCTACATCGCCCTTCCTCTTGACTGGAATACCGAATATACTTTTACTGCCTCTGCTCCTGGATTTCTCACCAATCAAGCTACCTTTAGCACATATGGCATTGCACGCGATCCGACTCGGCCCATACAGCGCTTCGAACTGGAGTTAGTCCTCGAACGCATCTTCCTCAACCGCGAAATAGTACTCGAAGACATATACTACGACTTCGACCGGTGGGAAATTCGGGACGATGCCAAACCTACACTTGATCGACTGGCCCAACAACTCAAACTCAATCCTAACATCCGCATCATGTTGGCTTCCCATACCGACTGCCGTGGTAGCGACCGCTACAACCTCGAGCTTTCGCAAAAAAGAGCACAGGCTGCTGTCGATTACCTGATCGCAAAAGGCGTTGATCCCGATCGCCTCATTGCTCGCGGTTTTGGCGAAAGCCAGCCCCGCGTCCCATGCATTTGTACCCGCTGCACCGAAGAAGAACACCAACTCAACAGGCGTACTACCTTTGCCATCATCGATGCACCCGAAAATTAACAGTCCGCTATGGGCATGAAATAGCGCCCAAACAAAGCCATGCTCAACAAATTAAATTGCAGTATTTTGCCACAAATGACTAGTGCCAATGAATGACATCCTCATCAGTACAACTGACTTTATACCGGGCTTTGAAATTGTAGAAATCATAGACATTGCTAGAGGTAGCACTGTACGAGCTCGTAACCTTGGACGCGATATCTTTGCAGGCCTGCGCAACATGTTGGGTGGCGAAGTGAAAGAATACACCAAATTGATGGCCGAAGCACGTGAGCAAGCGCTCAGACGAATGCTTGCCGACGCCGAACGGCTCAATGCCGATGCCGTTATTGGCGTGCGATTCGCCACAGCCATGGTGATGCAAGGTTGTTCAGAAGTGCTGGCCTATGGTACCGCAGTTCGCCTACGCCCCAAATAAAAGAACCTTTACTTATGACAAAAGAAAAAAAGAGCCCCGTAGAAATCGTCAATAAACGCGCTACCTTTGAATATCATCTCATCGAAAAATTCGAGGCAGGTATCGTATTGACTGGCACGGAAATCAAATCGATTCGACAAGGACATGTGAGCCTGTCAGATGCCTACTGCATCTTTCGAAATGGCGAGCTGTATGTAAAAAACATGTACATTAAGGAATACGAGTTTTCCGCACATTTCAATCACGAGCCACGCCGCGAACGCAAGTTACTGCTCAAAAAGTCCGAGCTGCGCAAGCTGCTGCGACGGGTAAAGGAACGGGGCTTTACCATCGTGCCCTATCGTCTGTACATCAACGAACGGGGGTACGCCAAACTGGAAATAGCATTGGCACGCGGTAAAAAGAGCTTCGACAAGCGCGAAAGCATCAAACAACGAGACATGGAGCGCGAGCTAGGGCGCAGCAAAAAATTCAGGGTATGAAATGCTTAACGCTGCCCTGCCTACAGCAAGCTATTTCCTGTCCCTTATTCAAATATGCATTTGCTCTTCAAACCAATCAGAAGCGCAAGTAGCTTGAGCCAAGATGAGCGGTACGTATTTGCAGCATGAGGCGATGGCATGACTACACCGGCAATTGCCCTGTTGCCGTTTTTAAGGCAATACTCCCCTCAGTTTGGTTGCACAGCAAGGGTTCGAAGCCATAATGCGCAGATTTCACCATTTAGGCAGGCCACACACTCTCTGCTCGCAACTTTTGCAACTTAAAAACGGTTAGCACGCATACGAACCCAAAGCGCATTACCTTTGCTCTCTCAAAAGGCCCGGCTGTGCAATTACCCAAACCTATACGTCAGTACATTGGTACTTTTCGCGGTTTACCTCAAGTGGTATGGAAGCTTGCCTTGGTAATGCTCATCAACCGAAGTGGTACGATGGTGTTGCCCTTTCTCACCGTCTATCTGACACACGAGCTGGGCTATTCCTTGGCACAAGCTGGTTGGGTAATGACTTGCTTTGGCATAGGCTCGCTAGCGGGAGCCTGGCTAGGCGGCAAACTCACCGACATCTTTGGCCCCTGGCGCGTACAGCTAGGCAGTTTAGCGATTACAGGCTTTCTCTACATTGGACTGGTAGGGATTAGTCAGTTGTGGGCGTTCAGCTTGCTCATCATGCTGACAAGTTTGGTAGCCGACACTTTTCGGCCAGCCAACCTCACTGCTATGAGCTTTTACACCGATGAACACAACCGCACGCGATCGCTATCGCTTATTCGCTTAGCGGTCAATCTTGGCTTTTCTGCGGGTCCTGCCTTGGGCGGATTTATTGCTGCTCACTTTGGCTACCAATGGCTGTTTTGGGTCAATGGACTGACCTATATGCTCTCTACCGTATTTTTTGCACTTGCTTTGCCACGCGACCGCACAACTGAGGCTGTAGCATCCTCTTCGGAGCATTCTGCTAATGGAGCGCCAGACCATTCCTCTTTCGCTTCGGTATGGGCTGATAGGTATTTCTTGTGGTTTATATTTTTTCTGCTGATCAGCCTAGTAGCTTTTCTGCAGTTGCTCTCTACTGTGCCCGTGTTCTTGCGCAGCCAGCTACACTACAGCGAAGACACTATTGGCTTGGTCATGGCTGCTAATGGATTGATTATCGTGCTATTGGAAATGCCATTTATCTACTTTTTGGAAAGGCGATTTGCCGCTATGGGGCTCATTATTGCTGGAGTGCTCATGATAGGCGCATCCTTCTTGTGGTTCACCATAGATATGTGGCATGTATGGGCTGTTATATGGTGGGTATTGCTCATCAGTATAGGAGAGATTATCAGCTTTCCCTTTTCCAATACTTTGGCAATGGAACGCGCGCCCATGCATCTGCGAGGGCAATACATGGGCGTGTACACCATGATGTTTTCCATTTCCTTTATTCTCTCCCCCCTCGCCGGCACATGGATAGCTGATCAACATGGCTTCACCGCTTTGTGGTGGGTCTGTGTGCTGCTATCGACCATTTCAGCAGTAGGGCTATATTATTTGTGGTCACATAACTTGTTTCCCCACACCAAGCCACCGTTGCCGCGTGCCACTATATCAAGGCGCCCAACTCAATCACTATAAAGCGCCCCTTTGTGGATGAAGCGCATGGATATTGTATATCTTTGATAGGGCGTTTTTTACACTTCACACCCAGTAAGCACCTATGAGGTTATACACAACACAGATAAAAACACCTATCGGATGGATAGACATTTCAGGAACAGCGCAAGCTATTAGATCTATCCGTATGGCAACTACGCGCCACAAATGCAACCACACTGCATTACCCGAAGTCATCCAGCAATGCATCTTACAACTCACTGAATATTTTCAGCGACAACGCACATCCTTTGAGCTCCCCCTAGATTACTCTGGGGCTCCCCTTTTTTACCAAAAGGTATGGGATGCCTTGCGGCAAATTCCATACGGGCACACGGCCTCTTACCTCGATATAGCTCGCCAACTGCGCAATCCCAAAGCCACGCGAGCTGTAGGCCAAGCCAACCGAGCCAATCCCATTGCCATTATTGTTCCTTGCCATCGCGTCATTGCAGCCAATGGTCAATTAGGAGGTTATTTTTATGGAACAAACGTTAAGCGCTATCTGCTCCAGTTGGAAAACCCCACTTCCTTTGCTTGCCAGCCTACGCTATTTTGACTACTCATTCTTCATGTGCAGCTCATGTATTGTTGTACTATTTTCGCCCATAAAAATTAAGTGGCCGTATGCCTGTCATCAAACTCGTAAAAGGCGACATCACGCAGCAACAAGTAGATGCCGTAGTGAATGCAGCCAATTCTTCCCTCATGGGTGGGGGTGGCGTAGATGGAGCCATTCACAAAGCGGGTGGCCCAGCCATATTAGAAGCCTGTAAGCAAATCATTGCTCAGATCGGGCATCTACCTACAGGCGAAGCAGTAGTCACTACTGCAGGGCACATGCCGGCCAAAAAAGTCATTCACACAGTAGGCCCTATCTACAATGCCACACGCCCCGATGAAATGCGCAACTTACTGGCCAATGCCTATCGAAACAGCTTGCAACAAGCCGTAGCCCACAACTTGCGCACCATTGCATTTCCCAACATCAGTACCGGCGTATATGGCTATCCTAAGGAAGAGGCCGCGCAAGTAGCCATTAGTACCGTACGCCAGTTTCTCCAAGCACACCCCGACGAAATAGACGAGGTGCGCTTCGTATGCTTCGATGAAGACAACTACCGCATTTACCACACACTATTAAGCAGTGAAGAAGTCAATCTCTGACATCAAGCCAGACAATCGCATAGCTTGACCTACTTTTGAGCCAACCAAGCAATAAGCTATATGAAAATCGCCGTATTCCCCGGTTCATTTGATCCCATCACGGTAGGACATGTAGATTTAGTGCGCCGTGCAGCCCCCCTTTTTGACAAAATCATTGTAGCGGTAGGTGTCAACTCGCAAAAAAAAGCGCTCTTCCCGCTCGAGCGACGCCTCGAATGGTTAAGGCGCGTATTTGTTGCCGATCACAATGTGTCGGTAGATCACTTTGACGGACTTACCGCCCAATACTGCGAACGGGTGGGTGCACGCTACCTGTTGCGGGGCTTGCGCAATGCCTCTGATTTCGATTATGAAAAAACCATTTCGCAGCTCAACCACATTATTGGGCATGGCCTGGAAACACTTTTCCTCATCAGTCGACCTGCATACAGTCACATCAGCTCGACCATTGTGCGCGAGATCATCCGTGGAGGAGGAGATGTCTCACCCTTTGTACCGCCAGAAATAGAATTGTGATGCGTTATCGCTATCTACTCTTCGACCTGGACCACACACTACTGGACTTCCACGCTACGGCACGCAGCGCTTTTTTCCGCACTATGCAAGCGTTCCAAGTGGACGTACAGCACGCGCATTGGCAATATTACCAGCGGCTCAACGCCCAGTACTGGAAAGCCTTTGAACAAGGACGCATCGACGTAATCACCTTGCGCATAGGGCGCTGGCGCGACCTGTTTGCTCATATGCGCGAATGGCGTAACCCTCGAGAAGTAAATCACTATTACCTTGAGCAAGTCAGCCAATCAGCTATTGCCATCGATGGCGCTTCGTCGCTGCTACATCAATTACACCGAAAAAAGCAACGCATGGCAATCATCACCAACGGGCTGAGCCAAGTGCAACGCCCCCGATTGGCACGAAGTGGCTTCCAAGCTTACTTCGACTTCGCACTCATTTCTGACGAAGTTGGCTACCTCAAGCCACAAACCGCTTTTTTCGATCAGGCCTTTCGGCAAATCACTCAGCAGTTGGGCCACCAGCCTCAACCCGAAGAAGTACTCGTCATCGGAGATAGCCTCGAAGCCGACATCAAAGGAGGCAATGACTACGGCTGCCATACCTGCTGGTTCAACCCTAAAGGCCTAACAGCCCCACCCGACTTACAGCCCCACTATGAAATATCACACCTTCGAGAAGTCTTAATGCTCACATCTCCTCATACGCAAACCAAACCGTAGCATCTGCGCGCTGGGTGCGTCGTTTCCATAGCTGTTAATCGGAACCATGCTACCTACAAAATCGCACTCAATGGGCAAACTCGAGCGACAACCATGTGTGCCAAAAGCAAGCACAATGCGTAACTTGAGCCGCCCAAAGTAGCCAACTACACGTGAACAATCTCATACCACATTTCATTCACGATCGTTTCCTTGAAGGCCAACGCCACGGTCATTTTGCGGGCGGTGCCCTCTTTGTGGATCTGTCCGGTTTTACCCGGCTGACCAGCACACTGATGAAGCAGGGCAAAGCCGGTGCCGAGCGACTATCCCACATACTCAACCAGGTATTCGAACCCTTAGTGCAGATCGTGTACCAACGCGGCGGCTTCATACCCTATTATGCAGGAGATTCCTTCACTGCGCTGTTCGAACAGCAAGACGAACCGCCCGATTCATTTGCAGACATGCTCCTGCACACCGCGCTGGCAGCGCGCAGTCGCTTCGACACCGACTTAATGTCCTTTGACGAATTTTCCTTTGGCATCAAGATAGGCGTTTCGACAGGCACAATTCGCTGGGGCATCGTAGGCCAAAATCGCCTGTCCTTCTACTTCTGTGGCCCTGCTATCGATGGAAGTGCGCGCGCACAGCAACACGCTGCTACCTCTGAAATCATCATTGATGAATCACTGCTGACTACTGCTCCCGAACGATGGTGCTTTGAGCCCTTACCCCAAAAGGGGCTTTATGTGCTGCGTAGCCAATTATCGACTAAACAGCTCACGCCTCAGGCTACTACCATCACATCTATCTTGCCCTCACTGAAGAAAAAAGTACTCAAGTACTTCTTGCCAGAAGCTGTATTGCGCTTCGATGCCCAAGGCGAATTTCGCCATGTGGTACCTATTGCCATTTCTTTTAAAGGTGTAGATACCCACCAAGCACTTGACCGCTTTGTTACCATTGCACTCCAACAGATGGACGACTTCGGTGGCTATCTCAAGGAAGTAGACTTTGGCGATAAAGGCGGCGTATTATTTGGATTGTTCGGCGCACCTATCACCTTCGAAAACAATACTGCACGTGCCCTCGAATACGTATTATCTTTGCGCGACGAATGGCAAGTACTGCAACGCGACATACCCTCTTTGCACTATCGCATTGGGATGGCAT
Source organism: Saprospiraceae bacterium (assembly GCA_026982695.1). Taxonomy (GTDB): domain Bacteria; phylum Bacteroidota; class Bacteroidia; order Chitinophagales; family Saprospiraceae; genus WFYJ01. The sequence goes on along the minus strand of JALSGS010000052.1, from coordinate 58,883 downwards.
CTGGCATTGCATGGGCAGGCCTAGTAGGCGCTCAGCCACGACTGCAGTATGCGGCCGTAGGGCTTCGTGTCAATCTAGCAGCACGCCTGATGACTCATGCACAATGGAGGCAAATTCTCACCGATGAACAAGTGCGCAAAGAACGGCACTTCACTTTCCGCTATCAGGGCGATATCTCATACAAGGGTTTCGAACACAGCGTGCCCACCTATGAGCTTTTGGGGCGAAGTGCCGTACGGGTTCCCCTATTTTCCGGGCCATTCGTAGGGCGACAAGCCGAACTGGCCAAACTGCGCATCTTCTTCTCACAAAACTTGCAAGCACGTCGCCCTGCTATGAGTTTTGTCTTTGGCGAAGCCGGTGCAGGTAAATCCCGATTTACCTGGGAGCTGCGACGCGAACTACAAGGCCACCACGACTTAGCCTGGTTCTCCTGCCAAACAGACCAAATTTTGCGCAAGCCCCTCAACCCTTTTATCTTCTTTCTGAAAAACTACTTTGAACAATCGCCCGACAATGATCGCTCTGCCAATAGAAAAGCATTCGAACAGCGCTTTCAATCCTTGCTCAACGACTGCTCCGCCATTCTCCACCCACAAGTCGAAGCCGTACGGCGCGAAATTGTGCGTACTAAACCCGTCTATGCTGCCCTAATTGGCCTGGACAACGAACATCCTTTCTGGAAAAACCTCGACGCACGCGGCCGCTATCAAAACTCCCTGGCAGCCTTGTCGAATCTACTCATCGCCGAGGCACTTGTACAACCCATCATCGTCGAAATCGAAGATGCACACTGGCTCGACGCCATGAGCCTCGATTTTATCCGAGAGTTCATACCTGAGATGGCATCATTTCCCATCCAGTTCCTCTTTACTTCTCGGCTTCTCGACAACGGAAAGCCGCCAGACATCGTCGATCACACCCTGTTACAACGGCACCACATCGACACCATCAACCTGGTGCTCCACACCTTCGACAAACAGGCATTGGCCCAATTCATCGCTAACCGCCTAGGCGGAGACGTGCACGAGGAGCTAGTCCAACTCCTCTATCGCGCTACCGATGGCAACCCCTTTTATGCCGAACAAACCCTCGAATACTTCCTCGAAACAGAACAAATCGTAGCTCACGAAGGCCAATGGTGCCTGAAAGAAGCACAATTCACGCTCTCTAGCTCGGTGGAAGCCATCCTTACGGCTCGTATCGACCGCCTTTCTGAGCTGGTACGCGAAACTGTAAAAGCAGCTGCCGTCATAGGGCGCGAATTCGAATTGCCGGTTTTGGCCGAGGTAATGAAAGCTGAAGGCGTGCTGGCTCCCCAACAAGCTGATCCGCAAGCACACCTGCGCGAACAAATTCGAAAAGCTGAAGAAGGCCGCATATGGCAAGGCATCAACGAGCTGCGCTATATGTTTCGCCACTCACTACTGCGCGAAGCAGCCTACGGCATGCAAGTACAGACGCGCTTGCGCAAACTGCACCGTCTCATCGCCCAAGCTATTGAAAAACTCTTTGCCGGTGAGCTGGAAGAGCGCTACGTAGATCTGGCCTTCCACTATGAACAAGCCGGCGTAAGCGACAAAATGCAGTACTACCTGCGCAAAGCTGCCGACTATGCCCGACGCCACTACCAAAACCAAACAGCCCTCCTCTACTACGACAAACTGCTTGATAGCTTTCACCCCACACAACAACTTCCCCAAATCGTAGATGCCTTAATCGCCAAAGGCTCCGTGCTCGAACTCATCGGCCAATGGAACGAAGCGCGTAACGCCTACGAACAAGCCCTGCAATCAGCTCAAAATGCCCGCGATGCGCTGCGCATTGCCCAAGCCATGGACAGCCTCGGCCACCTGCTCATGCTCCAAGGCCAATACGACGCCGCACACAGTTGGCTAGTCAAAGCTGCTGCCCAATTCGAAAAACTCGACGACAAGCAAGGCATCTCCCAAGTGTATGGCCACTTGGGCAACCTTTTCTTCCGACAAGGACGCTACCGAGAAGCCGAGCGCTACTTCCTACGCAGCATACAAATTGCCCAACAAGCACACATCAGTACCAATCTGGCCCCCATCGTAGGCAATTTAGGCCTCACGTACATGAACCTGGGACAATACGACGAAGCCATCCAATGGCTAGAACGACAACTCGAAATTTGCCGAAAGGCAGGAGACAAACAGGGCATGGCCAGCCTATATACCAACCTCGGCATCGTGCGTTTTGAAAAGGGCGATTACGATGAAGCCTTAGAGTGCTACAGAAAAGGCCTCAGCCTCGCCGAAGAGCTGGGCAACAAACTACTCATCTGTATTGCTACAGGATGCATCGGCGGCGTGTTTCAGCAAAAAGGCGACTACAACCGCGCCATGGAACACTTCCAACGCGATTTGGCACTCACCGAAGAATTAGGCGACAAGCAGGGCAAGGCAATCGCCTTGGGGCTCATCGGCGATCTGTACAGCACGATGGGCCAGTTCGACAAAGCCATTGAATACCTCCATTGCCAGCTTAGTCTGTCCGAAGAGCTCCGTTACCAAAAAGGCATCGCCAAAGCCGTTAACTCCTTAGGCGACGTCTACTTCTTCCTCGGCGACTATCCACAATCCCTCCACTACTACGACCGAGCTATCGACATTGCCCGCCGTATCGACAACCGACTCGTACTGGGATTTAGCTTAGTAGAAAAGGCCATCGTACTGTGCGAAGCCAAACAGCTCAAATCTGCAGCCCAAGTAGCCGAAGAAGCACTCAATTTGGCTGCCGAATTGGGCAATCCCGACCTCGAGTTTGAAGCACAAGTCATTAAAGCCCGCATTGCCCGATGCCAAGGTAAGCACCAAGAGACCCGAGACATCCTACTCGAGCTGCGCACCCGCCTATTAGGGCGCAAAGAACTGGCCGCCGTCTATTTCGAGTTGTACCGCCTCAATGCCAAAGACGAATACCGCCAACGCGCACTCGACCTCTATCAGACACTCTTTGCCGAAACTCCGCGTTACCTATACCGAATACGCATCGAAGAGCTACTGCAATAGTCAAAAACCATCAGAAATGCACTTCTATACCTTGCCAATCATCTGCCTACTGTGGGCTTGCCATCCCACAACGTCCCAATGGCGCCATCATATCGACGACCACCCCTTCACCATGCCCTACCAACTCGATCAACCCGATGCACAGTGGTCACTACCCGAAGCACTACACGAAATCTCAGCATTGACTTGGACCCCACCCGATACGCTCTGGACACTCAACGACGAACAAGGCATTCTCTTTTGCCTTTCGGCAAATGACGCCCAAGTGCTCGACACTATTCACTTCTACCATGATGGCGACTACGAAGGCATCGCCTGTACCGATACCTCTATCTGGATCACCAAAAGCAACGGCACCCTGTTCGAATGGCAATTCGCCAACCGCCACACCAAAAAGCATCCCACAGCCCTTAACAAAAGCAACGATGTAGAAGGCTTGACATACGACCCCACCCACCACCGCCTCCTATTAGCTTGCAAAGAACGAGCAGGTGAAGGCTTCGACGAGTTTCAGCGCGCCATCTACGCCTTCGATCTACTCAAAAAACAACTCTTGCCACAACCTGCCTACCTCATAGATCAACGAGCTATCAACGCCTACCTCCATCAGCAGGCTCCAAGCCCGTGGCGCGATATGCTCATCGATGCTTTCGCAAAAACCAACGATGCTCTGCGCTTTCGCCCTTCTGCTCTAACCATTCACCCCACTACTGGCGATTTATGGGTGATCTCCTCGCCAGGCAAGCTATTGCTAGTTCTCTCACCTGATGGCAAAATCCGATATATCGACCGTCTAGACAAAAAACTCCTACCGCAACCCGAAGGAATCACCTTCTCTGACGATGGTACGCTCTTCATCGCCTCTGAAGGACGCCACGGCCCAGGAAAAATCTGCCGCTTCAACCTACAATCCACACATTAAAACGACACCTACAAGGCAAATTTTAAAGCAATTCTGCCACATTTGCCCGATAAAACGCAATCTTTGCCTCTGCTTTCGCAAAAACCATCATAAACTCATTCCGTGCCATGAGTATCGTAGAAGTACGCGTGCCCAATGTAGGTGAATCCGTCGCAGAAGTCACACTCTCACAGTGGCTCAAGCCCAATGGCGCATTTGTCAAGCAAGACGAACCCATCTGTGAGTTCGAGTCAGATAAAGCCACGCTGGAGCTACCCGCCGAAGCTTCTGGCAAGCTCATTCATGTGGCCCAAGAAGGCGATGATCTCGAAATCGGTGCACTTGTCGCCAAAATCGATACCAGTGTACAAGCCGAAGATACCTCCTCACCAGGCCCCGAACAACTTACTACATCCGAAGCACCCAACCCTACAACTGAGTCCGCGCCCACTACCACCGCCCCCTCAAGCTACGCTTCAGGGCATCCCTCACCTGCTGCCGCAAAAATTTTGCGTGAGGCCAATATAGACCCTAAAGAAGTACAAGGATCCGGCAAGGACGGACGCATCACTAAAGAAGACGCACTCAAAGCTGTAGCCAATCAAAAACAAACACCCACACCCGAGCCCTCTAGCTCTACTCCTGAGCCCACACCCTCCACCGCATCCGACACTGTACAACAACCCTTTAGTCGCAACGAGCGCCGCAAAAAGATGAGTCGCATGCGGCGTACGATCGCAGCACGGCTGGTCTCGGCGAAAAACCAGACAGCCATGCTGACGACCTTCAACGAAATTGACATGAGGGGCGTCATCGAACTGCGCAAAAAATACCAAGAGCAGTTCGTCAAAAAATATGGTATCAAGCTAGGGTTCATGTCCATTTTCGCCAAGGCATGTGCCAAAGCGCTGATGGAAATGCCCGATGTAAACGCCTTTATCGAAGGCAATGAAATCGTATATCACGACTACGTAGATATTTCCATTGCCATTGCCACGCCCACTGGCTTGGTCGTTCCCCCCGTGCGCAACGTCGAATCCCTTCACTTTGCCGACATAGAGCGAAAAATCAAGGAACTGGCTGATAAAGCTCGAGCTGGCAAGCTCACCATCGAGGAAATGCAAGGCGGCACCTTTACCATTACCAATGGGGGTGTGTTTGGCTCACTGATGAGTACCCCCATTCTCAACGAACCCCAATCGGCTATACTCGGCATGCACGCCATCAAAGAACGCCCCGTCGTAGTCGATGGTCAGATCGTCGTACGCCCCATGATGTATGTGGCACTATCGTATGACCACCGAATCATCGATGGAGCTACCTCAGTGACCTTCTTGGTGCGCATCAAGGAGCTAGTGGAAGACCCCACCAAGCTGCTCCTCGACATCTGACGCTGACAAACCATTTTGGTGCTTGGTGATTTCACCCAACAGATCTATCTTCATTCTCTCTTTCTAAAGGTGAGCTCTACGGGCTCACCTTTTTTGCACAGCCAACCGTAAAGAAAATGACATTACAAGCGCTTTTTCAACTCATGGGCAACCATCCATTATGGGTGCTAAGCTACTTCGGGCTTGTGCCATTTATGGCCTGGATAATCAATGACTTGAGTAAAGGGCAAGCGCACCGCTCTCCTTGGAATTACTCTTATGCCACACTCATATACCTGAGTACGGTACCCGGTATATTTTCCCTTACCTTCACCATATGGATGTGGCTCTTCGAGCGGCGCAGCATATTGGAAATGGACGTGTACTTCCAAATTGCACCCGTGCTCTCCATGCTCCTAACGCTATATATCATCAAGCGCCAAGTTGATTTGGATTACATTCCTGGCTTTGACCGCTTATCGGGCCTAATCACCATGATTGCTGCTGCATTAGTTTTTTTCTGGATACTCGACAAGACACGCATTGTCGTATTTTCCTATATGCCTTTTGGTTACGCCTTGCTTCTCTTTGCAGGTCTTCTTTTGCTGATGCGCACGGGCTGGAAGCGCTTCTCAGGTGATTGACCCAAAAATGAGATAAGGCGCACAAGCTGCTTGTTGCACGCCTCATCTTTTCCCCTCCGCATTACAGATGCTACTGCGCATTGGCACCAAAATCAAACAGCAAGGAAAAGCGCAAGGTGTTGTCCAATGGGTTGCGCTGATTAGTAGTAGGCACTAGATAAGAAAAGTTGAGCCCAAAGACGTTGTACTTCAATCCCAAGCCCACTGTAAAGTACCTCCGATTGCCTTTGGTGAGATCTTCGTAAAAATAACCCGCCCTCACAGCAAACTGCTGGTCGTACCAGTATTCTACGCCAAAGCTCCACATCAATTCTTTGAGCTCTTCGGAAAAGCCCCCAGGAGCATCAGTAAATGAAGAAAATATGCCTTGAATTGGGCCTTGCTCTTTCCAGTCGGGGATGCCGTTCTGGTCCTGATCGCAGTTTTCAAAGCAACGCGTAGGCACCAAAAGCTTATTCATATCTACGGCCAACGTCAAGTCATTGTACTGATCGAGATGCAGCGTCCAGCCCGCACCTATACCCAGATTTGTAGGGATAAAATCGCGCTCGTTGCTGGCTGCATTTGTGTAGGTGATTTTACTACCTACATTTGTAATGGCCACACCTACCAGCAAATCGGAAGGCATATTGCCACCCTTCAGCTCATTTTTGTACGTAAAGCTGAAGTCAGCAGCACCCGCCGTACCTACTTCTATATCCTGACCATTGACCGTTTGGCCCGAGGCCAGGTTCGAATAGATAAACTTGGCACTGACCGATGCAGAAAAGTTGTCGGACAATTTGCGCGCATAGGCTGCATTAATGGCAAACTCCCTTGGGCGCCCATTACCCAACGGCTCACCGTTGAAATCCGTAAAGGGAATGTCACCTAATGAGAAAAAGCGCAGACTAAGCCCCACACTTTGTAAATCATCAACTTTTTTATAACCGGACAGATATGCCAAGTACACGTCGTTGAGGCCCAGATTGCGCAACCAGGGCGTATAAGTAGCTGAAATTCCCACTTCTTCTTCAGCAAACACTAATTTCGACGCATTAAAATGCATGGCATTGGCATCAGGGCTGAGTGCAATGCCGACATCACCCATAGCCCCCGAACGCGCATCAGCCACTATACGCAAAAAGGGTACTGCTGTAATAATGGCATTGGGGCAAGGTGTTACTCCATCAGGCAATACCCATTCGCCATTGGGCAATTTCAAGCAGTTGGTCTGAGCCCCTACCTCTTCCACATGTAGAGCAAAAACTACAGGCATCCACACCAGAATAAATGTCAGCTTCTTCATCTGAAAATTGAATTTTGCACTTTTACCGGCTCCTATGCCGGACAATGTTCAATGGGATTTTGACCTTTCTAAATCCTCTTTGTGGCACAAAGAAACTTAAAAGCATGGGATTGAGAAATTGCTTTTCGCCAAATGCAGCCCCTCAGTACTCAACGTAAGATGACTAGCTTTTCAAACTGACTACTCCCTTCCGGGCCATCAGCCACATCAGCTACACGTACATGCACTTTGTATAGATACACGCCTCGTGCGAGTTTGTCACCAAATTCATCCGTGCCGTCCCACTGCAAGCATTCATCCAGCCCTAATCGCGAACCTTCGGAAAATATTTTTCCCTCTATCGATTTAACAAGCTGACCACTGACAGTATAAATATCCACACGTACATCGAGTGACTGCCCAGACATATTATGTTCGAAGGTAAAACACGTGGTCGTCGAGAACGGATTGGGATAGTTGAGTACATGAGCCAAGGCCATAGCTGCATCGCTGACAACTACAAATTCCGTATACCCTTCTGAAACGTTGTTAGCTACATCCCAGGCACGCACCCGCACGCTGTGCCGCCCCTCACTTAACTCACTGAGCGGATAGCGCACCTCGCCACGCGTATAGTCGTCCAAGGCTGCTTCGTAAAAGTCATTGAGCAAGATCGTCTGCTGGGTGTTGTCGTCAAGGGTTGCAGCCAAATCGTGCCCTATGCTATTACCCGTTACATTAATACCATTGTCATCTGATAGCACAACCAACAATACAGGATCAGCATCGGTCACACCGCCAAAGGCAAAGTCGGTCGAATTCATGTACACATCTACTTTAGGGCCCTGAGTATCGGCCAAAGCATCGGTATCGGTGCCACCAATAATAATGCCGTAATAGCTTCCCGAAGCGTCGCGCAGTCGTTCGGGCTGTGCCGCGTAATAACTGATTTTGCCTGGGCCATAACTGTAGTCAATGTCTTTGGGTACGACAAATGTAAAGCGAAACCGCCCTTTGCGCACACTAGCTCGCCCTTTGAACAACACGTTCTTCTGCAGGCGGAAAGTGCGCACTGGCGTGTTTTGACCCAAAGTCGTGTAGTCTACTGCTTTATCAAAGATAGTGGGATAAAGCACACCATTGAAATCCTCCATCACTTGTCCATCGGGGCCTGCGATATAACCTTCTATCGTCACTTTTTGCAGTGCACGCAAGGTGTCGGGCTGCCCATCCGACAGGTCGTGATCATTGATTCGAGTGGTCACTACATCATAATGGGGTACAGCTAGACGCATTGCAGGGTCACCTAGTAGTGTAAATTTTCGCGAGTTAGTCATTACTGCTCCTCCAAAGTTTTTACCCAGCATCATCACTTGACCCAACGTCAGGCGCTCGCCATTGAGGCGTTTGATATAGAGTGTATCGGTAATCGACTGGGTAAGCCGCTTGTTAGAGTTGGCATATACTGCACGCACCGTAGTGAGCAGCGATATAGCGCCACCTTTTTCGTGCAACAACAGTTCTTCACCAGCCGAAGTGAACACAGGATTATCGTAGCCCGCAAACGAACAAGTAGCAGTGATGAAAATGGGTAGGCGCTGGCGGTTTTCCCACCCTTTGATATCTTCAATTTTCAACACGCGCTCTTGCGCCCACCCCTTGGCACCCCCATGCCCAAAATAAACTACTGAGAGTACACCCTTAAAAATTGCTTGTCGCAAGGCGTCTGTGGCCAACGGTACGCGTGTACCTCCAGGTGTAGCCACTTGCGGAAAAGCATCCAGATAGATCTTTTCTAAATTGAGGTCAGGATTGAACTGGTGGGCTTTAGTAGCTGTCTCATCTGCATCGTTAGTGTGTTGCCCACCATCTTCGTCATCCCCTACAAACATGGCGCGCAAGCGCCAATCGCCCATCGTGGCAGGATCTGAGTCATAACGAATGATCTTATCCACAACTACCTGAGCCTGCTGCGCATCATTTACAGGGATGCGCCCCACTGCAATGTCGAGTAAGCCCGACAGTGCAGGCCCACCTTCACCTTCCGACAGCAAGGCAAAGAAATCGTCGGAAGGAAAGGCATTGATCGGCGCCAAAGACTCGTGCGTCTCATAAACGGGTAGCCAGTTACCCCCTAACCCCTCTAGGTCGCGGTTGTCAAACGAGCCATCGCCAAACAACAGCAACCAGCGGAAACGGTCAGTACGCTCGTGCAACATGCGGGCAAAGTCGCGTATTGCAGTAGCCGAACGACGCCCCGAAGAAAACTCGTTGTATATCTGCTCCACATCTATTACAGCCACATCGATGTCGTTGTGTTGTGCCCGATGTTGTGCCAAACGCACCGCTTGTTCCATCAACTGTGCATGTGTCACGATAACCATATCGACTACATCCATGCCATGTAGGTTCTGGTTGGGGACTCGCCCTATAGGCTCAGGCGTACGCATCACTAACTCGGGGCGAAAAGCCACAAAAGTGGGCACATCTTCACCTACCTCTATGGCAAATTGTAACTTCGAGCCCACCACTTGCCCTTCAACACGTCGCGGCTGTAGTGGATTAGTAATATCCCATATTTGCATACCCGTTTCATAGCCATCTAAGCGAAACTCAGCTACTTGGTAGCCCCGCGCCCTGCTATCCTGAAAGCGCATCTCACTACCACTAAATACCAAATCGCACCGCACTTGTACGCTGATGTAGTCAAGCCAACCTTCATTAGAGCTATTACCCCCATTGTCAAATGTAATCTGCACTTCTACTTCTTCACCTTGTGGCAAAAAACTTCCCGATACAGTACGCAAAGACGCATAACGATCTGTAGCCCCCCCATTGGTCGTACTAAAGGTTTGGGAAGTGAACGTTTGTCCACCTACTGAGGCGCGAAAACGCGACATACCAGAAAAAACACGACCGGCAAAAGCTACTGCCAGCAAAGCCGGCTCATCGGTACGTATATTGGGAAAGTTGAAGACATAACTCCGCGACAGCTGCAGCTTGTACAAATCGCCAAACCACCTGCGACCACTCCCTTGCCCATTGACCCAGTCGTGCATCAAATTAGTGCGCTCTTCTTCCCACTGTGCAAAATCATCAAAAGTAGTGGTCACATAATCAGGTGTAGCACTCACTGGCTCGTGCTGCACTAAAGGCTGGCGCGTGCTCCCTCCAATTTTCAAAAAGTAATAATTGCGCGTATCATAAACATTAACTACATGTACATAACGCTGTTGCGCCTCATCGTAATGCCACTTGTTTGGCCCTTCTGCAAAAAAGAGCAGATAGTCGCCAGGGTCGATGCGGTTGTCACCGCCATCAACCAAATAGTAGGGAACTTCTACCAAGTCATCCACTCGAGAAGCACCAACCATTTCGGGCAACATCCCTCCACCTGCCCCCAGCAATCGAATCTGATCAGCGGGCGTGCTACTGAGCGGCACGCCCAACGCATTCAGCATATCGTAATCAATTCGGTACATTCCCTCCTCCGCAACTGCCAACTTGTAAATAGTACCATCAGCTAGTTCAGAAACGGTTGGTGTACGAGCCTGTACCGAAGGTGTATGTGGCTTTGCTTTCCAATCCACCGAGAGGCGAGCGCGCTTTAAGCGTTCCAAACGGCCATCAGCACCTTGACGCACAGGCAATAGGCGAATGTAACCATACCAATGGCGCCCTTGCTGCCAAACAGCAGTATACAGCAGTGGCTCATGCTGAACCAATGCGCGTTCTTGTGGCTGGAAAGAAGCCGGCACAGGCTCGTACTCCACACTTAGCCATCGTACCGACAACTCACCCGATCCCCCCACAGGGAAAAACCCTTGCCAAAAAGCCCACTCCGGATGTTGCTCGTCGTACACCGCCCCTTCAAAATCGAGACGTTGTATTACATGCGACTCATCTAGCCACACCTGGCGTGGCGACTCAGCCCACTCCAATTCCAAGGTAAATACTGTCGAATTATTGGCAAAAACAGCACCGCACCACAGCAATAAAGCGACAATTACGTAGATCTGCTTCATAATTCCTCAACTTACTACTACCTTGAGCCACCTGCATAGGCAGGCATCGGCTTAACGTACACGTATAGTAGCTATTGCCACATCCAAGCCTGTTAAAATTTTGGACAAACCCAATGCAATACATCCACATTATTCGTTTTCAAAATCGCACAACACGCCATATTTGCCCAACATCAAAACACAAATAACCATTCAAATGGAAGGTTCCCAGGTCAAACGATAAGTTAAGGTAGCCCCAAGCCAAATACATTGCAAACATAGGTCACAGTATTTCGATTTTTTTTCTATCATACCATATTCGCGCTCATGTGCAGACGGACAATTGCATCCCTGCTGGCTTTAGTGATCTGCTGCATGGCCTCGCCTAGCTTCGGCCAAGATCCCATGTTTAGCCAGTTTTACTCGGCACCCTTGCAGCTCAATGCCGCTTTTGCAGGTACCAGTTTCGCGCCCCGCATAGCCCTCAATTACCGAAATCAATGGCCCAATCACAATGCACCAGCTAATGCCTACGTCACCTATGCTGCCAGCTATGAGCAAGCAGTTGAACGCCTCAACAGTGGCTTCGGCATTCTACTCTTGAGCGATGCCGCCGGCGACGGCATTCTCAAAACTAATCAAGCCTCAATGGCATACAGCTATCGAGTGCGCATCAAGCGCGATGTAGGCCTCAAGTTTGGCATCGATGCAGGTATCACCCAAGTAGCACTCGACTGGAATCGCCTTATCTTCTTAGACCAAATCGATCCCATCAATGGCCCCACCGATCCTGCAGGCAACCCATACCCCACCCAAGAGCAACGACCCGACGAACTGAGCAAAAACTGGTTCGACATCGGTGCTGGCATGTTGCTCTATACCCCACGATTTTACATAGGCCTTTCGGCCAAACACCTCACAACCCCAGACCAGACTTTCTTAGACATCAACGACAACCTAATTACTGGCTTACCCATCAGGCTCTCACTACACGCTGGCAGCGAACTGAAATTTAAAACCGGCAATAAACGCCATTGGGCTGCGTTTGTCTCACCAAATGTGTTATTGTTGCGCCAAGGCAGCTTCACTCAAATCAATGCCGGTGCCTATGTGGGATACGGCCCCGTGTTTGTAGGTGGCTGGTACCGACATACGCTGACTAACCTGGATGCTGTTATCGCACTAATAGGCTTCCAAAAGGGAATCCTGAAAATGGGCTATAGCTTTGACATTACGCTCTCACAACTCACGCTGCAAGGCAGTGGAGGAGCACACGAACTATCACTTATGATCAATATCGACCAAAGTGAGGCCATTCGACAACGCCGCAAAGCCAACCGCTATAACGACTGTTTCAACATGTTTCGTTAATCAGTCAGATAGGCGGCATTGTTTACATGCTTAACTATAAAAACGGCTCATTGCTATTTAGCTATATTTGCTCGTCGATTCACAAAAATTTTTTGGAAAGTGATGAAAAAACTATTGCAATTCGGATTGCTCGCCATGGCTACCACGCTGATGTGGAGTGCATGCAGTAGTGGCGAACGTTCCTCTACCACCGGCTGGAAATACAACGATCAAAAATGGGGTGGATTTGAAAAACTCGAATACGAAGGCCAAGCCACAGGCCCTAACCTTGTACTTATCCCAGGCGGCACCTTTACCATGGGCAACCTCCAGGAAGATGTCATGTTCCAGTGGAACGCCATACCCCGCCGCGTCACCGTATCGTCCTTTTACATGGACGAAACAGAAGTGGCCAATATCGACTATCGCGAATACCTCCACTGGCTCAAGCGCGTCTTTGGCGAAACCTACCCAGAAGTATGGCTCGACGCATTACCCGATACGCTCGTATGGCGCGAGGAACTGGCCTATAACGAACCCTTTGTGGAAACATACTTCCGCCACCCTGCCTATGACGACTACCCCGTGGTGGGCGTCACATGGATTCAGGCAAACAATTATTGCAAGTGGCGCACCGACCGCGTCAACGAAATGATTCTTATCGAACGCGGCATCCTCAACCCCAACCCCGAGCAACAAGGCGAAGACAACTTCAATACTGAAGCTTACCTCGCTCGCCAGTACGAAGGCAACGTACGCAAAAACCTCAAAGACTTGCAAACAGGCGGAGAACGCCCCGTGCGCTTCGAAGATGGCATTCTGCTGCCCGACTATCGCCTGCCCACCGAAGCAGAATGGGAATATGCCGCACTAGGACTAGTGGGCAACCTCGCACAAGAAGAAAACAACATCATCACCGATCAGCGCATCTACCCCTGGAACGGCCGCTCCCTGCGCTATCAACAACGCAACAAATACCAAGGTCAGTTCCTAGCCAACTTCAAACGCGGTGGTGGCGACTACATGGGCATCGCCGGCCATCCCAACGATGCGGCACACATCCCCGCGCCCGTGCGCTCCTACATGCCCAACGACTTTGGCCTCTACAACATGGCTGGCAACGTCAACGAATGGACTGCCGACGTATATCGCCCGCTCACACCCCTTACCTTGCGCGATGTAGAAGACCACGACCTCAACCCCTTCCGCGGCAACCGCTTCCAAACCAAAGTGCTCGACGAAGATGGTCGCCCCGTAGAAAAGGATAGCCTCGGGCGCTTGCGCTATCGCGACATCGAAGACGACGAAGTGGCAGATCGCGAAAACTACAAACGCGGCTACCTGTACAACTACCTAGACGGTGACGAAGAATCAGAAGCCTACTACGACTACGGGAAAAGCACACTCATTAGCGACAAGGCTCGTGTAATCAAAGGCGGCTCGTGGCGCGATCGCGCCTATTGGCTTTCGCCTGGCACGCGTCGCTTTATGGAAGAAGATAAAGCCTCGCGCGACGTGGGCTTCCGCTGCGCCATGACCCGCACAGGTAGCCCTACTGGCAACAACAATGCAGGCGGACTTACCTTCAAGACGCGCAATCGCCCCGTAAAAAGGCGCTATAAATAAAGCACTATCCCGCCCTAATAGTACATACAAGAAGCATCCCCTACTTGTCATAGCGATCAAGTAGGGGGTGCTTCTTTTACGTCTTCCCCTTCCAGCCACATTTTGCTCATCTTCTCTTATTTTTCGCTTCTGCTAAAAAGTCGACCTATGCCGCAACAGCCACTTAAATGCGTATGCATCCATGGCCACTTCTACCAGCCACCACGCGAAAGCGCATGGCTAGAAGTCATTGAAGTACAAGAAAGCGCTGCCCCCTTCCACGATTGGAACGAACGTATCAATTACGAATGCTATGCCCCCAACGCCGCTGCACGCATCCTCGATCAAGACAACTACATCATCGATATTATCAACAATTACGCCTGGATCAGTTTCAACTTTGGCCCTACCCTCCTGTCTTGGATGGCGCAAGCCGATCCCGATACCTACCACGCCATACTCGAAGCCGACCGCAAAAGTATGGAACACTACGATGGCCACGGATCAGCCATGGCTCAAGCCTACAACCACCTCATCATGCCGCTGGCCAACGCACGCGATAAAGAAACTCAAGTCACTTGGGGAATGCGCGACTTCACCTTCCGCTTTGGGCGCCAACCCGAAGGTATGTGGCTACCCGAAACTGCCGTAGACACCGCTACGCTCGAAGTGCTAGCTGCTCATGGCATCAAGTTCACCATTCTAGCCCCCCGACAGGCCAAAGCCTACCGAAGTATCGGCCATAGCCAATGGATCGAGGGGCCCATAGATACAAAACGGCCCTATCTGTACCGATTGCCTTCCGGCAAAACCATTACTTTGTTCTTCTACGATGGTGAAGTAGCTCAAGAAGTGGCCTTCAAAGGCTTACTCAATAGCGGAAAA
The DNA here is from genome assembly GCA_026982695.1 of Saprospiraceae bacterium. Taxonomy (GTDB): domain Bacteria; phylum Bacteroidota; class Bacteroidia; order Chitinophagales; family Saprospiraceae; genus WFYJ01. The sequence continues at coordinate 43,822 of JALSGS010000052.1, read as the reverse complement.
GCCTATGCAAATCGACTCGCCGAACGCTTCGCCCATACTGCCGAACCACAGCTGGTACACATAGCCACCGATGGCGAAAGCTATGGCCACCACCACCGCTATGGCGAAATGGCACTAGCCGATTGCCTCAACACCCTGCAGCAAATGCCAGATATACAGCTGGCCAACTACAGCTGGTTTCTCCAGCATTTCCCCCCATCATACGAAGTACAACTCCACGAAAATAGCTCGTGGAGCTGCGTCCATGGCGTGGAACGCTGGCGCAGCGACTGCGGCTGCCACACAGGCGGTCAACCCGGCTGGAATCAAGCATGGCGTGCCCCCTTGCGTGAAGCGCTCGATTGGCTGCGCGACCAGTTGGCTCCTATCTTTGAGCAATACGCAGGGCGCTACCTCAAAGATCCATGGGCTGCCCGCAACGACTATATTGATGTCATCTTGAACCGATCTATACACACTGTACGGCAATTTTTGCGCAAACACGCAAAAACGCACATCCGATGGACAGCCGAAAAGCAAACTACACTCTTGCGCCTCATGGAAATGCAACGACATGCACAGCTGATGTACACCAGCTGCGGATGGTTCTTTAACGAAATTAGCGGACTGGAGACTAACCAGATCCTCCAATACGCCCTCAGAGCCATCGAGTATGCCTGGATCGTATCGGGCAAACGCCTGCACGAAGCATTCGAATCGCTGTTAGAAAAGGCACCCAGCAACATCTATGAAAATGGCGCTGTAGCTTATCGAAAATTTGTACTACCAGCCCGCGTTAGCCTCGAACACGTAGGGATGCACTATGCAGCTTCCTCCCTCTTTGAAGCCACTCCCGAACACATGGAGCTGCTCAACTTCTCGGCCCAAAGCAATGAATACATCCGGCAACGGGCAGGCAATTATATGATCGCCATGGGCCGTACACGCGTAACTTCCAAAATCACCTTTTCAGAAAAGCATTTTAGCTTCCTAGCCCTTTATCTGGGCCAACAAAACATCGTAGGCCACATTCACACGAGCATGAGTACCAGCACCTTTCAGGAGATGAAAAAGCAGGTGCTCGAAGCGTTCAACCGCCACAACTTGGCCGATGTATTGCGCCTATTGCACATCTTCTTCGGCGAAGAAAACTTCTCGATCAACCAACTATTCTTGGACGAACGCCGCCGTATCTTGCGCACCATCACCGCCGAAAGCTTGGCCAAGGCCGAAGTCTCGGTACGAGATATTTTTGACGACAACTATCAGCTCATGGCCGTGATGCGCGATAGCGGCATCCCCATCCCCATAGCATGGAAGAACGCCGCCCAATTTGTACTCAATGCCGACTTGCTCCATCTGCTCTCCAATGGCACGCTCGATGCCAAACAACTGGCCCAACTACACGATGAATTTGTCAAATGGGAAGTCACACTGACGCATACGCCCACGTTGAAACGCGCAGCGGAAGACCTCATCTATCGCCAGTTACAACACCTGCACGAGCAAGCATTACCGGCACAAACCCTTCAGCAATTAATAACTGTACTCGATATACTCTCTGACTTGGGACTTGAGCTAGAGCTATGGAAATCGCAAAACGCCTATTTTGCCCTTGCAAAGGCATTCCACGCCAAAGCACAGCAATGGCCCAATGAAGCGTGGAAAGAGGCATTTTTTGCCTTGGGCAATCGGCTCAAAGTACGTCCTCACACCAACTGATACGCACTTCACCCATGAAATACCTCGATGTAGACACGCTATACGCAATCTATCGCCAACACCCCAAAGTCGTCGTTGACAGTAGAAAAGTAACGCCTGGATGCATATTCGCCGCCCTACGCGGTCTACATCACGATGGGCATGAGTTTGCCGAACAAGCACTAAAAGCTGGTGCGGCCTACGCACTCATCGACAATCCGCTCTATCATCGTGGCGCTCAGTATCTGCTAGTGCGCCATAGCGTACTTGAAGCACTGCAAGCACTGGCACGACGCCACCGACAAGCCTTCACTATCCCCGTCTTGGCCATCACCGGATCCAATGGCAAAACGACTACTAAAGAACTATGCCATGCCGTCCTACAGCAGGCATGGCGTACCCATGCCACCCCCGGCAACTGGAACAACCACATCGGGCTACCCCTCACCATTCTGCAAATGCCACGCGACACCCAAATGGCCGTTATCGAAATGGGAGCCAGCGGGCCAGGAGAAATCGCATTCTTGTGCCAAATTGCGCAACCCACGCATGGATTAGTAACCAACGTCGGGGCTGCCCACCTCGAAGGCTTCGGCGACCTTCAAGGTGTTATTCGAACAAAAAAAGAACTATACGACTTTCTGGCCCAACACCATGGAACGGCCTTTGTCAACCTCAATGAGCCCCATGTGCCCCAAATGGCCGCCCACGTACCCAAACGCGTCTACTTCGGCGACCATTGCGACGGACATCAACCCTGCCTGCAAGGAGAACTCCAACAGGCACACCCAAACGTGATTTTTAAAACACAACTCTTTGATGGCCAAACCCAACAAGTGCACAGCCAACTGGCAGGCCCACACAACTACCAAAACTTGCTTGCAGCAGCAACCATAGGCGCTTATTTCGACATTTCTCCACAAGACATAGCCTCGGCCTTGGCTCAGTACCAAGCACGCAACCAACGCTCCGAACTACGCCAGCAAGGCCCTTTCCAAATCTTACTCGACGCCTACAACGCCAACCCCGTCAGCATGCGCCATGCACTTAACACCTTTGCACATTGGCAAGCACCTATACGAATCGCCGTGCTCGGCCATATGCTCGAGCTAGGCTCCGCAAGCGCACAAGCACACGACGAACTGACGGCATATGCACTGACGCTTGGCTTTGATCACATCTTGTTGGTAGGAGCAGCATTCAAGGCAGCTGCCCAGCACTACGAACTCCTCTGGTTTGCCACAGCAGCAGCTGCTGCTCAATGGTTTGCCGAAAGGCAATGGCCACAAGGCACAGCGGTCCTGCTAAAAGGCTCGCGCGGCATTGCACTCGAACAAATGCTCGACCTCCCCCCCTTTGCCGATACCACCGCATAGCTATGCCATAACCCAAATAGACACATATAAATATGTACTTGGCTATCAGATGATACTGGCAAGTCATGGGTGAATGCCCTATAGCGCAAGCCCAAAATCAAAAAATTAGCGAATTTTCGCAAAAAATTCGCCCTATCCCCTTTCGCCTTATCGGCAAATGCCATAAATTTGTTAGCGAAAATTCGCTCATTATCCAAATCTCATTCAAAAACCACTGCCATGGCTACTGAAGTCCTCCATAAAGAACAACAAGTGCTTAAAGGTGGGGAGTTCGTCGTACGCGACGCACGACCAGAAGATACCTTTATCCCAGAAGAAATCAACGAAGAGCAGCAAATGATCCAGCAGACGGTGCGCGATTTTGTCGCGCAAGTAGGCGACAAAGGTGGCAAGCTGGAGTATCAACCCCAACTACTCGAACAAGCTGGCGAACTCGGCCTGGTAGGGGCCCACATACCCGAAGAATACGGCGGTATGGGCTTGGATACCAACACCAATACCGTTTTGGGCGAAGCATTGGGCCACATCGGTGGTGGCTTCACCACCACTTTTGCCGCACACATCGGTATCGGCATGTTGCCCATTTACTATTTCGGTACCGAGGAACAAAAGAAGAAATACTTACCCAAGCTGGCTACTGGTGAGTGGAAGGCATCCTACTGTCTCACCGAACCTGGAAGTGGCTCTGATGCACTAGCTGCCAAAACTCGAGCCGACTTGTCGGAAGATGGCAAACACTACATCCTCAATGGCCAGAAGATGTGGATCTCTAATGCCGGATTTGCCGACATATTCATCGTCTTTGCCAAGGTGGATGGCGAGCAGTTCTCTGCCTTTATTGTACCTCGCCAGTCCGAAGGCCTCACGTTGGGCGCCGAAGAAAAGAAAATGGGCATTAAGGGTAGCTCTACCCGCCAGGTTTTCTTCGAAAACGTCAAAGTACCTGTAGAAAACCTCTTGGGCAAAATCGGCAAAGGCCACAAGATTGCCTTTAGCGTGCTCAACATCGGGCGCTTCAAGCTGGGGCTCATGTGTAGTGGGGCCGGCCAACGCTGCATCGATATCAGCACCAAGTACGCCAACGAGCGCATCCAGTTTGGCGTGCCCATCTCGAGCTTTGGCGCCATCAAGTTCAAGTTGGCCGAGCAGGCCATCCGCAACTTTGCCCTCCAGTCGGCTGTTTACCGCGTTTCGGACTTGCTCCAAGACAAGACCTACAAGCTCATGGAGAAAGGCATGAGCCACTCTGACGCGCAGCAACATGCCGCAGAGGAATATTCCATTGAATCGGCTATCATCAAAGTAGCAGGTTCAGAAGTACTAGACTACTTGGTCGATGAGATGGTGCAAATACACGGCGGCTATGGCTATTCGGAAGAATATCCAGCAGCAGAAGCCTACCGCGATGCACGCATCAATCGCATTTATGAGGGCACCAATGAAATCAATCGACTATTAATCGTCAAACAATTGCTCAAAAAGGCCATGAAAGGCCAACTGGACTTAACCGGGCCGGCATGGGCCGTACAAAAGGAGCTGGCCAGCATGCCCTCCTTCGAGCAGCCCTCAGGCACCTACGGCTACGAGCGCAAGGCCATCAAAGATTTCAAGAAAATCATCTTGATGGTAGCAGGTGCTGCTGCAAAAATGCAGATGGACGGCCAACTCGATCTAACGGAAGAGCAAGAGATTGTGATGAACGTAGCTGATATGTTGATCGACGTGTATATAGCCGAAAGCCTGCTGCTGCGCGTGGAGAAGCTGCATAGCCGCACGGAAAAGCCGCTCGACCAAGCGGTGTACGACGCCATGCTCAAGGTGTATTTCACCGATACGCAGGCGCGCATACACAAAGCTGCCAGCGATGCACTTATGTCGTTTGCCGAGGGCGACTTGCTCAAAACGTTCCTCATGGGGCTCAAGCGTTTCACCAAGTACCCACCGGTAAACGTCAAAAACGAACGTCGTAAAGTAGCTCAAGCACTCATTCAAGCTAACGGATACTGTTTCTGACAAAGTGCATGCACCGTCTGTACCCAAGCCATATGCTCATCAACAATACTTGCCGCTCACGGAGTCGTGAGCGGCATTGCTTTTTTTACAAAATCCGTAAAAATCAAAGCTTCACAGCCAGGCGAGTGCCCTGGTCGATCGCGCGCTTGGCATCCAGCTCGAGCGCCTTATCGGCGCCCCCAATGAGATGCACGCGCAAGCCTGCTGCTTGTAACGGCGCTTGCAACTCGCGCAACGACAGCTGCCCCGCACAGATAATTACGTGATCGGCAGGGATGACCTTTGACGCCCCCTGATGGACGATGTGCAGGCCTTCATCGTCGATACGCACATACTGCACTCCGCCCATCATGTGCACCTTTTTGTAGCGCAAGCTGAGGCGGTGTATCCAGCCAGTGGTTTTCCCCAAGCGCTGGCCTAACTTACCTGGCGTGCGCTGCATAAGCCACACTTCACGCGGCGAAGGGGTCGGCTGGGGCTGCACGAGCCCGCCGCGGTGGCGATACGATAGATCGATGCCCCACTCCTGGGCAAAAGCCGCTACATCCAGGCTGGGATGGCTCTGACCATGCGTCAAGAACGCTGCCACATCAAATCCGATACCGCCTGCCCCCACGATGGCTACTTTTTGGCCTACAGGCCGATCGTGCCACAACACATCGATATAGGAAAGTACCTTAGGATGGTCGATGCCCGGAATATCGGGCATGCGGGGCTTGACGCCAGTAGCCAGCACCACCTCGTCAAACCCTTCCGACTGCAACAGCTCGGCTGTAGCCCAGGTGTTGAGATGCAGCTTCACATCTGTCTCGTCCAGGCGATACTGGAAATAGCGCAGCGTCTCGTGAAACTCCTCCTTGCCCGGGATGCGCTTGGCCATGTTGAACTGCCCGCCAATGCGATCGCTGCCTTCAAAAAGATGCACTTCATGGCCACGTTCGGCAGCTGTTGTGGCACAAGCCAATCCAGCAGGCCCAGCGCCTACCACTGCGATGCGCTTCTTGGCAGCAGCCGGGCGAAGCACCAGCTCAGTTTCGCGGCATGCACGTGGGTTGACCAGACAGGTGGCGGGCATGCGCTTGAAAGTATGATCCAAACAAGCTTGATTGCAAGCAATACAGGTGTTGATGGCCGCTACGCGTCCTTCTTTTGCTTTGCGCAAAATGGCAGGATCGGCTAAAAAAGGACGCGCCATGCTTACCATGTCGGCATGCCCTTCTGCCAGAATGCGCTCGGCCACCTCTGGCATGTTGATGCGATTGGTAGTCACCAAGGGAATATGCACCTTGCCCATAAGGCGTCGCGTCACCCAGCTAAAGCCAGCCCGTGGTACCATAGTGGCAATGGTTGGAATACGCGCCTCGTGCCAGCCAATACCTGTATTGATGATCGAAGCACCTGCAGCTTCTATGCGACGGGCCAGCTCTTCGACTTCTTCCCAAGTGGCCCCATCATCGACCAGATCCAACATCGAAAGGCGATAGATGAGAATAAACTCACGCCCTACCTCTTCGCGAATGCGCCGCACGATCTCTACGGGAAAGCGAATGCGATTTTCAAAGGTGCCCCCCCACTCATCGGTGCGCTTATTGGTGCGCTGCACAATGAACTGGTTGATTAGATAGCCCTCTGAGCCCATCACTTCCACGCCATCGTAACCCGCTTGCTGCGCTAGCCGCGCACAACGCACAAAGTGCCGAATGGTGCGCTCGATCCCCCGACGACTCAATGCCCACGGCTTAAATGGCGAAATAGGCGACTTGATAGGTGAGGGTGCTACGCAGAAAGGATGATACCCATAGCGCCCTGCATGTAAGATTTGCAAACAGATCTTGCCGCCCTCTTCATGCACAGCATCCGTTATGAGGCGGTGTCTGCGTGCCTCGCGTCGAGTAGTCAGCTTAGCAGCAAAAGGTGACAACCACCCCCGCCAATCGGGTGCAATGCCACCCGTAACAATCAGTGCCACTCCCTCACGGGCGCGTTCGCGGTAAAATGCTGCCAAGCGCTCAAAGCCGCCTTTTTCCTCCTCTAAGCCCGTATGCATCGAGCCCATCAGTACGCGATTGCGCAAGGTAGTAAAGCCAAGATCTAATGGTTCGAACAGATGTGGAAAAGTCGTCTTTGCCGTCATAAGTGCGCCATTATCTGTGAAATGCCTGTGCCAATCAAGCGACCAAAATACGGCACCGTCACAGATTTAGCGAATTTTCGCCAAAGCACTTAACCGATGCTTTGTTCACTACCCCCACACACACTTTTGTGGTTTTACCCGAGGCACAAAAGTATAGCGCCATTTGCGTCAGCTACAGCTCTTGGCTCATTATTCCCAAAGTACCTCGAGCAACTCAAAACGCACAGAATCTTCTGAATAATCGGGGCGTACGGGGTTGGCTATACTCAGGTAAAGGCCTTTTGCTCCTACGAAACAGTCGTACATCGAATAGAGATGCCCTTGAAAGCGGCGCTCACCGATCAGTTCAAGAGCCGAATCGAATATTTGAATGACAAAATCTGGCGGATACAAACTGGCATGGCGGTAATCGTCTTGTATGTGCTGCATCCATTCACGAGATACGGGCAGGCGCACAAATCGGTAGTACAAATGGCGATGTGCATCATACAACATGGGGCCATAGGCAGCATGTGTGGCGATATAGCGCTCCGGGTCGGGGTCAGAAGGGCTATATGTTCCCAACCGCTCGGGCATCCATCGGTTGGGCACCGATATCTTTTCGTAATGCTGGAAGTCGCGCGTAATGTACAAGTCAGGATCTACCCAACTGCCATATGCGATTTGCGCTCCATCACTTACGTTGTACATATAGCAGGGCACAGGTCCGCGTTGAAAGTAATTTTTGGGCAAACCAAATCGAGCAAACTGCCATTGCTTGCTCTGTGGATCTACAAGCAAGAACATTCGAAATCTGCGCAAATCAGCTTTATCTAGCGGGCCCGGTAAAAAGGCCAAATCAAAAGGCGTTTGGGCAATACTCACCCATCGGCCTAGCCGTTCGGCGTGCACGCCAAACTGGCTGGTTAGAAAGAATCCGTGGAAATAGGCGGGCCCCTCGCGAAGTGTATCGCATCGTATAGAAAAAAAGGGCTCCCAGTCTTCCACACTTACGAATGAGAGCCTAATTCCTTCTGAAACGACTAAAAGCGTGTCGGGGTGAATCAGGTCAAACTCCTCTATTTCCAAAAGCGCACCAGTAGCTTTGTCCTTGATAGGGAGCACTTCGGGTAGCGACGGGTTGTCAAAATCGTAGCGCAGTATCCGATGCCCGTAATTGTCGGTCATATAGAGCCAAGCACGTGCTCGCGCCTGCATGTAGCGCACATTGCCACTAAACGTACGGACTGAGGGTGGAAGGGGAGCTGCCCAATAGTCTCCTGTAGGCTGTAGGATCGCATAGCGCATCGGAGCTGAATCCCGGCAACTGCTGAAAAGGAGCCCAAGCAGCAAAAGGAATATTAATCGGCTCAGACAGCTACTGCGTACAGAGGATGACCATGCTGCTGTTGGCAAAAGGCACTTCAATTGTGCGCCACTACCACGATACATGTCCAGAAGCCTTTGGGCCCACAATCATTGCAATCACAGCCAACACCACACCAGCGCAACACTTCTTCTTCCCCTTCCGCTGCCCAAGATTCGGTTGCTCCACTCTGCTCAATAGCGGATGACAAATTTTTCTGGGGAGAAATGGAAAAACTACCAATTGAGAAAGTCCAAAAAAGCAGTAAGCAGATAATTATGGCTTTCATAAGCAACAGTTTGATTCGGTAAACGACGACACTCAATCTTTCATCTTGGCCAGAATGAGCACGGGATTTGCATCGCGCTCAGTGGATTGAAGCAAGTGCTTCACTTTGGCAAAGCGCTGGAGCTGCAACTGGTCAGCTACATCGACATCCACTTCTTCGAGCAAGCTTCCAATCTTATGGGCAGACAGGAGAAACACCATCCCATCTTCGTAAAAAGCCCGCTCTATGGGCAAGACAGGCAACAAGTCGAAATCGTTGGACACAGGCCGAGTAGGCAATTGGAAAATTTGAACTGATTGATTGGACAAATCTATCTGGATCAGATAGGGCTTGCGCCAACAAGAGACACGGGCAAAAAGCCTATTTTGGCAATACCCTATTCGTTCCAGCCGCCTGACTTGATCATGGATGCCGTTTAGATAAAACATTTTCTCTACAGTACTCGGCAGTGCAGCCAATCGCTCTTGATGTGCTACGCTGAGATGTTGGGCACCAAAGTCCAACACAAATGCCGGTCGGAAGGAGGCAGGGTCCGTCACATCAAATTGATAAATAGTATCATTGAACCACTGGTGAAAAAAATATTGCCTGGAAGAGTGACGGTTGGAAAAAAACGGATAATTGAGCTTTTCATACACCAGCGATTCGTTAATGGGGACCCATCCATACATGGTGCATTGATCCAGATCGACATAATAGAGATTCTCATTGGAAAGGATATGGCTCAAGTTGTAAGTGCAACCAGTGTCCGTTACTGAACGAGTCGTAGTACTCGTAGTACTTACTGCCAACGGCACATTGTCGGCATAAAGCCAAAAAGCTGCACGCCGAGTAGGTACGGCTACCATTTGCCGAAACATGCTGGGCAAGAAATAATGTGTGCGCAAATGGCCATCCAGATCGTACACGGCTATTTTTCGCTCAAATCGCGAAAGCAAATAAAGGTGTTCTTTTTGCTCATCGAAGTCAAAATCGTTGATCTGCACGAGGCGTTGAGGCCCTTCTGAAGCACTGGTATAGGAACGGACAAAGCTCCCATCTTTGCGAAATACACTCACGCGCGTTATTTCATCCAATGGGCGGTCTAAGATGAAGATGTAATGCGTCGTAATGGAAATTTTGTCTACTTCGCCTAGGAGCAAGTCTGGATACCCACCCAACGGGATGTAATAGAGGGTATCGAAAAACTGTCTAAAAGAAAAAAGCTGATGATCCTTGAGGTCGATCTGTAGAGGAATCAAGGCTTTTGAGTGTGCTACAGCCTGAGGCTTTTCCATAGTGCAGGCAGAAAAAACACATGTCGCACCTACAACCAAAAGCCCAATTTCTAAAAAAAGAGTGGTCTTCACTCGATCAAATTGCGTTATCATCCACATACTTGAAAAAAATTGTCCCATTCCCCATAATAATCGGGCACCTTTCCGAATACCCAAATGCCCATCACCCAGCCTCTGGTACTTCTCCATCGGTGCACAAGTAGAAAAGATCACCGTACAACAATGCTATTCAATAGGCATTTCCTCCACAAGCTGTGGCACAGTCCAATTGCCAAGATGGGTTACAGCTGGTATTGCAGTCTACCTCGCATCGGATCACCGAGCAATCGGTAAATTGATCTTCCGACACACACGCAAGCCAAACAGGTGAAAAATCAGGTACGCTCCCTTGTAGAAAAGACAATGCGCCCAAAAAGCACAGCGTTAAAAGCAACAACTTCTTCATGATTTGCAATATTTGTGTTAAACCATCACAAGTGTAAGGTCAGCTATAGGTCTCATTAAGGTCAAAGCAACCACCCTTTTTTCAGATAAATTATTGTTAACAAGTATAAGTGGGGGGGGGGACTTTTGCAAGTTTTTTTCAAAAAAAATTGCTCTTTTCCATTGGTTCTTTATTCTCAACACGTCTTTGCACAAGAAAGCCGGGACTGTCCATTCTCAGCAACAACATCCGATTGCTAGATGGATTCTTGAAAAGGGTTGTTTTACTAAACAGCGTAATTAGGCATAACTTGTAGCTTTAATCAACTTCATCCCGATGAGAAGTACATTAGTCTTTTGGGCATTTGCCTTGAGTATTACCTTTATTTCGGCACAAAATCCAGCTCGAGAAGTAGCCGTAATTGGCTTTTATAATCTTGAAAACCTATTCGACACTATCGATACGCCTGATATTCGCGACGAAGAATTCACGCCGCACGGCGGCCGCGGCTGGGATACAGAGCGCTACCTAGAAAAGCAAGCCCATATGGCTCGCGTTATAGCCGATATAGGCACTCAGGTCAGTCCTGTAGGTGCCATCGTGCTCGGCATATCTGAAGTGGAAAATCGCAAAGTCTTGGAAGATCTGGTGGCACAACCGGTATTGGCCGATCGGCACTACCAGATTGTGCACTTCGACAGTCCCGACGAGCGCGGTATCGATGTGGCATTGCTCTACCAAGCGCGCTATTTTCAGCCTTTTTACTCTAAGGTGTACCCACTCTACCTGACACACAGCGATGGAAGCACCGACTATACGCGCGATCTACTAGTGGTGAGCGGCACGCTATTGGGCGACACAATCCACCTATTGGTCAACCACTGGCCTTCTCGCAGCGGTGGCGAACAAGCCTCGCGTCACAAGCGAATCAAAGCTGCTAAGCAAGTGAAACACGTGGTCGATTCCATCTGTGCGGTGCAGCCCACTGCGCGCATCATCATCATGGGTGATCTCAACGATGATCCTGTCAGCCCCAGTGTACGCCAAGTACTGCACCCCGTGTCGAAAAAACGCTTGGCCAAAGGCTGCACTCTCTACAATCCCATGTTTGACTTATACCGACGCGGCTTTGGCACACTGGCTTGGCGCGACACCTGGAATCTTTTTGACCAGATGATCGTCTCGGGCAACTTAGTCCATCCACCTGACACGGGATTCCGCTTCCACACAGCACATATTTTCAAGAAAAAATACCTAGTGCAACAATCAGGGCGATACAAGGGCTATCCTTTGCGCACCTTCGCAGGGGGTGCCTATCTGGGCGGATATTCCGATCATTTCCCCGTATTTATCGTACTGATACGATAAAAAAGGCGGCAACACAAACACCGTGCTGCCGCTGTACATATTAAATTGTGTACCCGATGTATATACGCAACTTGCCACTTTAAAAACACCCAAAGGAAGCTTCATAGGCACGATTAACCATATCTCTAAAACCTTCACCTTCGGTCTTTGAATTGACAAACAGAATTAACCCCGTACCATCTTGATACGCAAAGGCACCGCTACGCAGCCAGTGGCTATTGCCAAAATTCCAACCACCCAGTTTGCACCAGTAGCGATCGCCTGTAAAGGCATTGCCTGAGTTGTACAACCCCATTTCATAGTCGTACATTTCAGCACGACTGGATGCCGTAATCAAGGACTCAGAATGCCATAGATAAGCCCAAAATTTAGCTAGGTCATTAGCCGACATCACCCATCCAAAGCCACCAGCTGTACTCTGGTAATTGGCCAACTTTCCTAGTCCATCTTCATCACCACAAGAGATATACGCCAACACACCATTGCTAAGATGGTCGAAGTTTAGTGCAGCTTCTATGCCCAAGGGGGCAAAGACTACCTGCTGGACGATCTCTTCATAGCGTTGGTTGGTATAAGCCTCGTCGTAGATGCGCCCAGAGATATTGGGATAGTCCCAAAGTACAGGTAAAATGACGCGCATCAAGGCATGATGCGAGTTGGCATATCGGCGCGTTTTGAAGCCATTGGCGCCTATAGCGACGTACATGCGCAAAGAGTCGTAGCGCGTCGCGCTACCCGATTGGGTACCCCGTTCGAGTAACCCCGTGCGGTGGCTCAGCAAATCGCGAAAGTCAATGTACTCAATAGCCGGACCACGAGACCAGTGAGGAGGCAGAAAGTCGGCAATCTTGGCTTCAGGGCTCAGCCCCTTCATTTCGAGCACGCGCAAGGTGGCCACGGTAGTAATCGTTTTGCTGATCGAGGCAATGTGCATCTTTTGGTTGGTGCTCCATGCCTCATAGCCATCGGTGAAGCTGCGGGCAGCACCTTCTGAACGCGTAGCGATTACCTTTCCATTTTGCATGATCACATAAGTGTAGCCTTTGGCACAGCGGTCCAACTCCTTCTGCAAATTTTGGTCGAACTGTTCTATGTTGATGGAGTTAGGGTCACACAGTTCGTCGGTAGCCGTTTTTTGGCAAGCTGCAAAGCTCAACAACAGCGTAATCAGCCCTACAACAGATTGGACATAAGCAAGTTTCATGGCACGAATTTTAAGAAGAGGTGAACAATCATCTTTTCATCATACTTAATTAAAAAACCTTATGAGTTCACTTTCAAAAGTGACAATAAAAAAAGTCCCCCTTCCCCTAAGGGAAGAGAGACCTGCGAGAATCAAACATCACGTTTTCCACCAAGCCCAGCCAGCAGCCAGGCCGTACATACACTTAAGTAAGTATTATAGCTATTAGCTACGGTAGTGCCACTGTTCGCGCTGAAGAGATGCGCAAATGATTTTTCCAAAAAGCCACACAGTGGGCAAAACGGCAAAAAGCACAAAAAGTATCGTATCGCTGTTCATAGTGGTTTGTTTTTGTGTAAAGTGTTTTTTTGAATCAAAAGGGGGGATGGGGGGTACACACCTAAATATTATTTTCAGTTTACAACCTAGAAAAAATCGATCGCGACAGTATGCGGTCCAAGCTATAGGTCAATACATTTTCTGACCCATAGGCATCATAGGTCTCGACAAAGCGGCAAGCTGTGATGGCTGAGGAAGCTGTTCCGTTGGAATCCATGTGATAGATAGCGCCCCCACGCACATACGCATTGTTTTGTTGGAACGTACAATCTCTGACAGTCATTTCAACTACGCCACTGTACCCATTGGCAAATAATGCCCCACCGTAGTTGCCTAAATTCTGTTGGAAAGTGCAGTACCAAAACTGTGGTCTGCTCTGGCCATTGAGGCGTGCATCAACGTAAATAGCCCCACCATCAAGGTCAGCGCGATTATCGCGAAACACACAGGCGATAAAAGCCGGATCGGCCTTGCGCCCATAAGAAGAAGCGACAAACACCGCACCGCCATCGCGTGCATAATTATCCTCAATGGTACAATTGACAATTTGCACCTGCGATGGCTCTTGCTCGTGTCCTTCTATATAAATACCACCTCCACAACGCAGACGGCTGCTTGGCTCTCCAACCCCATTAGCGCAGCCACCACGAATCACAAATCCGTCTAGACGGGTAGCATCGCTCCAGCCCGATACGACAACTACGTTATACGCGTTATCTTCCACCGAAGAGCTACCGATTTCTCCGCTCAACACAGTGGGGCGACGATACACATCTCGTTGGGCTAGTGTTTGTTCATTGCCAAAAAATCCGCCATATACAGCTACTCCATTTCGCAAAACGAAAGCGTCATGGCGGTGTTCGCCCGGCGTATACACTCCTTGGGCTACCCATATCTCGGTACCAGGAGTGGCTTTAGCCATGATTTGTGCCAAGTCGCCAGCCGCATGTGCCCAGCTCGACCCATCACCCTGCCCGTCAGGCTTTACGTAAATGCGCTGTGTAAATGTGGTGGTGGAAAGTAAGAGGCATAGTATGGCCCCCACGAATCGAAATACGTGTTCCCTGTTCATAAGTGTAAGTTTTGGTTGGACCTAAAAAGGGGGGAATCTATTCAAACAATCGTAAGGTTTGCCTTTAGGCGGCGAGGGGGTAGTTCAGCGAGCAATGCGAAGCAACTTCGCACACACTCACTGAGCCATAAAAAACTTGGGGGGCAAGCTGGTCTTTCTTTTACACACGCGCCGACACGCACATGACGACAACACATTATTGTCAGTCAAGTATACGGATCTTACTAGGGTAGGGGGAAATAAGACGAGAGGATTCTGCCTTTACCACAATTCTGTCACAAACATAAAGGATAAAGCCACATCATGCAAGAGGAAGAAACGAGAAAGAGGTATATTCAAGCATATATAACAACTCGCAGCCTTGCAAAAAAGACTGCAAAAAGTATTTTTAAAAATAAATAAAATGTAAAATGCATCACATAATGAATTGAAAATCAGCCATTTATGCAAGGGTCGCAAAAAAAATAAAAAAACACGCCCTTTATCTCAAAGGGTCAATAATTGTGCCAAGTTTAGTCACTTTCTAAGACATTCCAGACAATAAAGAAAAAAACCAAAGTAGTGACATGGAAAACACAACATTTAATGATTAAATGCATCAATTTTATCAATAATTTATCACTAATATTAGTGACTACACATCAGTACATCCATCTATGCACAGCTCGTACCTTTGGGGTACACATATACTATGTCACCATGCAAGAGCTCATCATTCGCAATGCTCGTATTGTCAATCGAGGAAAAATCGAAGAAGGCGATATATGGATTCGCCAGGGACGCATTTACCGAAAGGGCAGTTTTTCGGGATTTGCCGCTACAGAGATTGATGCTCAAGGCAAAGTTTTATTGCCAGGCATTATCGACGATCAAGTGCACTTTCGCGAGCCAGGGCTCACGCACAAAGCCAGCATTGCGACGGAGTCTAGGGCTGCAGTAGCTGGTGGTGTGACCTCATTTATGGAAATGCCCAATACAAAACCGCCAGCTACGACGCCGGATCGGCTCGAAGAGAAATACGCCATTGCTGCTCGCAGTTCTTTGGCTAACTATTCATTCTACATGGGTGCGACTAACGATAATCTCGAAGCGGTGTTGCGCACCGACTCGCGCCGGGTATGTGGCATCAAGGTATTCATGGGTTCGAGCACGGGCAATATGTTGGTAGATGATACAAACACGCTTGAGCGGTTATTTGCTACTTGTCCCATGCTCATCGCTACACATTGCGAAGACGAAACTACCATTCGCCGCAACTTAGAGCAGGCCATTGCGCGCTATGGCGAAGCGGTACCTGTACAGCTCCATCCCCAGATACGGAGTACTGAAGCGTGCTACTTGTCCTCTTCGATGGCGGTTGACCTAGCGCGTCGGTATGGTACGCGTCTGCACGTACTGCATCTCAGCACGCGCGATGAGCTCGCCCTTTTTGAAAACGACAAGCCACTGACCGACAAGCGCATTACGGCAGAGCTTTGCGTGCATCACCTCTATTTCGATGCCCGCGACTACACTCAGCTGGGCAATCGCATTAAGTGTAATCCTGCCATCAAAGGGCCTGAGCATCGCGAAGCGCTGCTGGCAGCCTTGCTCGACGATCGCCTCGACCTGATCGCCACGGACCATGCGCCGCACACTGCTCGAGAAAAAGCACAACCTTACTTGAAAGCGCCTGCTGGCTTGCCTTTGGTGCAACATGCGCTACAGATCATGTTGGCATGTTACCACCAGGGACTGATTTCGCTGGAACGCATTGTGGAGAAGATGTGCCATGCTCCTGCTATTTGCTTTCGCTTAAAAGAGCGAGGCTTTATCGACGAAGGCTACTGGGCTGACTTGGTATTGGTCGATCTGGACAAGGAAGTAACTGTGAGGCCCGACAATATTTACTACAAATGTGGGTGGTCGCCTTTCGAGGGACACGCTTTTCGTGGCAGTGTAGAGATGACATTTGTAAACGGCCATATGGTGTGGCACAATGGCCAGTTTGACGAAAGTCGTAAGGGTATGCGCCTCGAGTTCGAAGGATGGACCTGAGCTATATGGCCACTGGCTCGCTTTCCTTCCGTGCTCGTACCTTTGCACAAAATGCTCAGCTATGGCACAGCAAGCCCGTTACGATCGCCGAGGCGTGTCGGCCACAAAAGACGAAGTGCACGCCGCCATCAAGGGCCTCGACAAAGGGCTCTACCCCAATGCTTTTTGCAAAATTTTACCCGACATAGTAGGTGGGCATCCTGATTGGTGTAATATCATGCATGCCGACACAGCGGGCACCAAGACGAGCTTGGCATACCTCTACTGGCGCGAAACGGGATCGCTATCGGTATGGGAAGGCATTGCGCAAGATGCGCTGGTAATGAACCTTGATGACATGGCCTGCGTGGGTTGCACAGATCACATCGTGGTGTCGTCCACCATTGGCAGAAATAAGCATCTCATTAGCGGTGAAGTATTGACTGCACTCATCCAGGCTGGTCAAAAGCTGAGTGAGCAACTGGCCCAATACGGCATTCACTTGCATCTGGCAGGTGGCGAAACAGCTGATGTAGGCGATGTGGTGCGCACCATCGATGTGGGCTATACCACTTTTGCGCGTATGCGCCGCGAACAGCTCATTCTCAACGACATCCAAGTTGGCGACGTCATTGTCGGGCTAGCCTCTTTTGGGCAAGCGTCCTATGAACCATCTTACAACAGCGGTATTGGCAGTAATGGGCTCACCTCGGCCCGCCACGACGTGCTACACCACGACTATGCCATTCGTTTTTCCGAGAGCTTTGATTCTGCCACACCTCGCGAGTTGGTGTACATGGGTTCGCGCCACCTGACCGACACGCTCGAGGTGGAAGGGAAGTCCATTACGGTGGGTGAACTCTTGTTATCGCCTACGCGTACCTACTTGCCCGTGCTAAAAAAGCTATTTACTACCCATCGCAAAGCCATCCACGGCATTATACATTGTACGGGAGGCGGCCAAACTAAGGTGTTGAAGTTTGTACGGGGCAAGCGCATCGTTAAAGACAACCTCTTCCCTACACCTGTAGTCTTTCAGCTCATTCAGCAAGAGTCAGGTGCGAGCTGGCGCGAGATGTATCAGGTGTTCAACATGGGGCATCGGATGGAGCTCTATCTTCCCGCTGCAGAAGCAGCAGCAGTTATCGAAGCAGCACAGGCCTTCGATATCGAGGCACGCATTGTAGGACATGTGGAAGCAGCGCCACATAGCGAAGTAATCATTGAAGATAAAGGAGGTACACATAGCTATATAGCTTAAGTAGGCACCTTAAAAGACAGTGGCCATTTGGACACTGCCCGTATGGATCAGCCGTGCTACCCCCGTTTTACGGCCTTCATAGCGCACCGACAAGCGCATATTGCCGGGCAGCTGGCGATCAATCGTCAAATTCCAAAGCACATTGCGCCCATTTTGCAGCCCATTGAGCATGGTAAAGCCTGCACTACTAGTGGCGTCGCCTTCAAATTGCAAAAACACGTAGCGCACTTCAGCGCGCAAGGCCAGTGCAGTTGCTTTGTTCCACGTACATGCCAAGGAGGTACTCAACCGCTGGAGGCGCTCGGCTGCCAACAAATTGCGTGCTTGCTCTGCCTGCCCTCCCCATACAAAACGCAATGAGCGTTTGGGTAAATAGGTGAGATCGAGCTGTATTTTGCGAAAGCGAATGTCATAAGTACGGCTGAGGAAAAACTCAGACGTCTGTTGTTTGTTCCCAGCAGAAGCCTGCAACTCTATGGTAACAGTACGATTGAGGTTATAGCGCATGCGCAGGCGGTCTTCGAGCAGTCTTCTACCTTCCAATCCATTGGTTAACAACGACTTGCCAGAAACATCGCTGCGTCCCAGTTCGGCACTGAAGGTAGTATGTCCTCGATTGTAAAACAGCGTGTGTTGCTGGCGCCACTGCAAACTAATCACTGATGAGTCGTTCAATTGGGTTAGGAAAGGGTTCCAAGCAGCTACTCCTTGCTGAGGCTGTACCTTGCGGTCAATCTGCAAGTTAGCATGCACTGCCCAACGGCTCATGGCTTTTCGCCAGCCTTCGGCATCTCGCCATACAGCTCTTGGGGCCAAGTCGAGGCTTTGAGCAAATACCAAATTGCGCGTACGCACAAATTCATTGGTCCAGGTAGCGACGCGTATGGCGTTTGCTTGATCGGTAAAGGGTGCTGGTTCTACTTCATCTTGCTGCACGACCCCATCGTCATTTTCATCTGTCCAGATGTGGGTACCCTCGCCCACAGGCACCCGCACATAAGTAAACTCAATTTTTCGTTCTTGGCCACTACCCAACTCATAAGCTGTTTGGGCGCGTACCGCACCCCGTGCAGCTGTAATTTGGTAGTTGACTCTGCCCAATAGCGACTGGGTAGGAGCTTGCAGGGCCGTAGAGTCGTACAGGTGCAGCTGGCGCCAATGCATTGAAGCTGCCACATTGCCCCATCTGCCTGTGAGCATAGTGGCTTGTATGCGTGACTCCCATGCATCGGCCAAAGGCTGAAACTGAGCTTCTTTGGGCTGATAGTCACGACGGCGTTTGAGGGTCGCCATCCAATTCCACTTTGATTGTTCGGGGGTTTGGATAGAGGCTTCGGCCTCGTCGAACCAAAAGCTGGTAGCTACCAACGTGTCGGAATGTGCATAGCGTGCATTGCGTTCGCGCAATACGCGCAAGTGCACCATCCATCCTTGCTGGGCCGAATCGCGCCACAGCGGCCATGCCATCAGCATAGATGGGCGGGCAAATACGGCACGGCCTTGTGCATCATACTGCACGAGCTGATCGAGCTGTACTTTGAGCTGTCGCCTACCTTTACGCCACTGCCATACAGGACGATGCCGCCATCCTGAATACCCATCCCTGCGCTGCAGTGTAGCCAGTTCGTAGCCCAACTCAATCTGGTTGGCTTGTGCAAGGCGAAAAGTCGCTTTGACCAAATGCTCAAGTGCTGGTGCTGCCTGGTCGAGGTTCCAATCCCTTTTAAACTCTGCATTGCGCCAAGGTGCTACGCCTTGAAAATCAGCGCCTACCCCTTCGTAGTTAAAGCCAGCTTCGATCTGCCAACCATTGTCCCAGCTGTGATGCCCACCCATTGCTGCAAATAGCGCTAGGCCTGTGGGGGGGGTGCCGAAAGGCGACAAGCGGTTGGGGTCTTGGCGGCTCAATGCCGTTTCAAGCTGAAAGAAACGCTGCTTGCGCGCACCTTCCCAACGCATGCCTGCATTCCACACTTGTTGTTGGCGCGGGGCGATCAGGCGGCGTGCCGGACGCCAAGCCCCGCGTGGTTGCCCCGTGACTGGATCAGGTGCTACCCAAACATATACCCGACCGTTGGCAGCTGAAGGCATGAGCACGTAATCACCTTGGCCAGGGCCTACTTCTACAAAGGTAGCGCTGTAGCGTGCGCTATCGGGATGCGTGCTCCATACCAACACATTGGAATAAGTAATGCCATTTACAGTGGTATCTACCAGCTTGTACCACACACCAAACTCGTTCAGTGGCCCTTCGATGGTATCTATAGCGGGTTCTATGAAAAGCTGCTCTGTCATATTGCCGGCATAATAGAGCATGGCTTGCTCGAGCGAGTCAAATCCAGTAGATCCCAGAGGGCGTCTTCCATCTTGTTCGTTGTAAAAGTGCGCATAGAATTGTACGCCCTTCCACTGCCATTGCCCTTCGGCCACTAGTGTGCTGCGCAAGTAACTTTGATCGGCATATTCAAACTCGACAATGACGCGACTCTCTCGCTTAATAAGGCGATTGCGCGTAAAAGTTAAATCCCCTCTATTGTAGTTGATCACGTAATCGTAGTCAGCACCGCGCTTGAGCAATTCCCCATCGAGCCATACGCGCTCAGTACCTGCCAGCACGATGACAAATTGCTCACCATTGGTACCTCGCAAGCGATAAGGCCCCTGGTTACCCTCTTGTACTTGTAGCGTCTGTCTGGCAAAGCGGCCTCGGGCTACGGCTGCAGACAGACGGACATTCATGTCTTGGCGTTTGTGCTGTACTTGTACGCCTTGCAACCGTTTAAAATAATTGAGAAAGTGGCTTTGGGCAGGCTGCCTCAATTCAAAGTCGCCAGCTGTGAGTGTGGTGGCATCTTTGCGGAGACGGATATACACCTGATCGAAATCGCGTAACTGTTGCGTATTGCCCTCAGGCTGAATTGGCAAATTGTTGTCAGTCATAGCAGCAGTCACTTCCACCCCATTAGGCAGCTTGCCCGTGATTTGGAGATTAAGCGACGAATTGAGCACCATGTTTTGGCTATTGCCAAAAGACAAACCTCGGGAGAATGAGCCACTATATCGCAAGCCTGCTGGCGGCTCAATAAACCGCTGAGATTCGGGTTCGAAATGCCAACTCATCGGTTCATCAGCGGCTCCACGCATCAACAGATTGCTGTCGAAATGCGTATGCCTTTTGGCAAATAATCGGGGTGCAATGCGATAGCTCACTACTACCGAATCAAAAGGTACGGGCCGCACATACAGCGTATCGCCAGTGACCCACCACAGCGAATCCGATATGGCTTCTCCCTCCAATGTTTGCAGTTGCACGCTCTGCGGAAAAAAGGGCAACGTATCGAGTATAACTGGCCTGTCGGGCCAAGCCCACAGATGTTGCCGCAAATTCGACAAACTGTCCTGTTGCCCTTTTGCCGAAAAGGCAAAACAGCTCAATAGCCCCAAAGCAAACAGCAATCGCACCTTGTCTACACACCGCACCATGCACAAAGCAACGCAGCTCAACTCAAAATCAGGTGTACAACCGCGTTTTTTGGAGCGCACCGAGCCAAAAGGAAGTGGTTTTCACATACACGCAAGCCTCTTATCTGTACCACGAAGTTTTTACTGGCCATCCACCTGGCGGCATAGCATGGCACATCCGGCTATTTGCGCGGGAGTACGCATTCCTCCATCGCGCTACAACATCCACTCGGGCTTAGTGAAAACTCTTGGGTGCTACAGCTACAGCAATGCGCGAATCGGCAGTGCCATAATAGAGATACCAACGGCCACGCCATAGCGACAACCCCTCGATAAAAATGACATTGCCTACCTGCCCTGTGCGCTCATAGGTAGTTTCGGGTGCAAGCACATAGTGCGTGAGGCGTGCCAGCAGACGTTGAGGTTGAGCAGCATCAAACAAGGCTTGTGCTGCCGTGTAAGTACCTGGAGGCAATGCCGTTTCGCCTCCTTGTTCGGCATTGCGACTGTTGTACAGCAGTAGTATGCCGCGTGGCGTCCACAGCGCTGGTGGTCCTGGCTCTACGAGTTGGCTATCAAACATAGCCGATCGCGGCGACAGTACCGCTATGAGCTGGCCCGAAGCATCGGTAAGGGGGGTCCATCGGATGCCATCATCGGAGGTGGCTGCAAAGATGTCGGTATCGCCCCAGTACATCCAAAACTTGCCATTGATGCGATGTGCAATGAGTCGGCTACCTTCGCGCCGCGATACGATCGCACCCGATTTCGACCAGGTATCGCGCCATTGGGTTTCGCCAAAAGCCAAGCCGTGCTTGTGCCAGCGGCGCAGGTCCGTACTAGTAGCCACACACAGCCGTGCTGTATGACCATCATAAGCCGTATAGGTCATCAGATAGCGGCCATCGGGCAGCATCACCACACGCGGATCTTCTATGCCACCTTCCCACTCATAGCCGAACATCGAATCGCGTGCAGGATACAACACTGGCTGAGGGGCACGCTCAAAATGCAGGCCATCCGTACTCCAAGCTAGCCCAATACGTGAAGTGCCGTGATGACGCCCCACGACATCTTCAGCTCGATAGAGCATGAACAGCGTGTCGCGATGCACCACAGTGGCCGGATTGAACACATCTTTGGCCTCCCAAGCTACTTGGGCCTTGCGTACAGGACACCAAAAACGGGTGTCCCTGCGTGGCTCTATCACCGGATTGACAGAATCGAGCTTGGTCCAAGGTCCTAATGCCCAAGCAGGCAAAGCTGTTTCAACCGCAGAGGCCTTCGCCTCGCGCGCCGGCTGCTTGCTTTGTCTACAACTCCCAAAGCACCACACCACACAGACAATGCCCCCCAATATTGGCAGTGGAAATAGTCGCATAGGCTATCACAGCAAAATCTATACACATATCAGGCCTTAGTCCAGTAAGTGCCTTCCTTGCTATCTTTCAGCACGATACCCGCAGCCTGTAGCGCATCTCGGATCTTGTCGGCCGTAGCCCAATCTTTGCGCGCACGTGCCTCTTGCCGAATTTCGATAATCAGCTGCATGAGTTTGTCGATCATCTCCGTATCGGCACTGTTCTCCATCTCATCTTTTAAACCGAAGATATCGAATAGGAAGTCAGCAAAAACTGCTTTCAACCGGTCAATAGTCTGGGGACGTACCTGCTCGAAGGGCAGCAAGCCATGTGCCAAAGAGTTGATGCGGCTCACTAGCTCAAAAAGTACTGCCAAGGCCTTAGGCGTGTTGAAGTCGTCGTCCATTTCGGTGTAGGCCTGCTCCATGAGCTGGTGGAGCTCGTCATCCAGTGGGCCAGCCTGCCCACCCCCAGGATGCTGCAAGCGCTGCAAAGTGCGATGGGCTTCCATGAGGCGGCGATAACCCTTCTCGGCGGCCTGTAGCGCCTCATCGGTCAGATCCAGCGTGCTGCGATAGTGCGACTGCAACATAAAGAAACGCACGACCATCGGGCTATAGCCCTTGCTCACATGAGGACTATCGCCTGTAAAGAGCTGCATAGGCGTGATGGTATTGCCATCGCTTTTGGCCATTTTGCGGCCATTCATCAGCAGCATGTTGCCATGCATCCAATAGCGCGCAGGTGCATGTCCACACGCGCCGTAATTTTGTGCGATCTCATTTTCGTGATGCGGAAACTTCAAATCGGCACCACCACCATGTATGTCGAATGATTCACCCAAGTACTTGGTGCTCATAGCCGAACACTCTAAGTGCCAGCCAGGGAAACCCACGGACCAAGGCGACTCCCAGCGCATCAGGTGAGTGGGATCGGCCTTAATCCACAGCGCAAAATCAGAAGGATGGCGCTTTTCGTCCTGTCGCTTGAGATCATCACGGCTCTCGGCAATCAGATCTTCAATGCGACGGCCCGACAGCTTGCCGTATACGCCATAGTCCTCGATAAACTTAGGCGTATCGAAATAGACTGAGCCATTGACCACATAGGCATACCCGCGCGCCAATATGGCCTTGATCATATCGACCTGTTCGATGATATGACAGGTAGCACGCGGTTCAATACTAGGCGGCAATACATTGAAGATGCGCATCATCTCGTGAAAGCCCAAGGTGTATCGCTGCACAATCTCCATGGGCTCGACCTGCTCTAAGCGCGCCTTTTTGGCAATTTTGTCTTCACCACCCGTGTCTACATCGCCCTCTAAATGCCCTACATCGGTAATGTTGCGCACGTAGCGCACCTTATATCCAATGTGTTGCAGGTATCGAAAAACCACATCGAAGCTGACAAAGGTGCGGCAATTGCCCAAGTGTACGTCGCTGTACACTGTAGGGCCACACACATACATGCCTACCCTTTCAGGCACTAAAGGCTCAAAGCGCTCTTTCTTTCGCGTCAGACTATTGTAAATGTACAATTCGCGTTTCATGGGGGCAAAATTATACCTATTCTGTGATGATGCTGCACATAGCTGGCACAAAAGCCTACAGGTAGCAAAATAAATTACTTCAGCTCACCATATCACTGCTCACGCCTCGAAAAGTCGTGCCAAAGCAGCTCTTACACCCTACAGGATTTCAGACAATATTTGTAAATTGACCCTAAATCACCCAACCAATTACGAGCCATGTCAAAAAACATCACTTCCCTGTCAGGGCGCAAGGGCTTAGAGGAAAACCTCTTTGAAAAGATTGGACAAATAGCTGAAAGCGAGGGCTACCTGACCAAAAGTGCCGCCCACCAACTGGCACAAGACTACCTCTTGGGCGATGCACCCGTCTATGGTGCGGGCACATTTTACGACTTCACCCGACCTGAAAACAAGGGCAAAAAAGTATTTGTGTGCAACGGATCAGCTTGTCTGTGTGCGGGCACACAGGATGTCGTACGCCAAAAGCTACTCCATCACTTCACGCCCGAAGAAATTGGTCAGATCACCTGTCTGGGGCGGTGCCATGAAAACTACGCCTACCACTACCAAGGGCACAATTATTCGGGCCAAGTAGGCCTGCACTTGCTCGACGAGCTGCCCCAACCTCAAGATCGAGCTATCGACACCTATGCCGTGGCCGCACTCGGCCAAGCTATACTCACTACTGCCGACTACACGCTCGATCGGGCACGTGCACTGGTCCAAAAATTGATTACTATTCCAGCCCAACGACTGCGCGACGAACTACAAGTGGCACGGCTACGTGGACGCGGCGGTGCAGGCTTTCCCATAGGCATCAAGCTAGAAGCCTGTGCCCAGGCTGAAGGAGATCCTAAGTTTGTGGTGTGCAATGCCGATGAAGGCGACCCAGGCTCTTATTCCGACCGCTACCTACTCGAGCACCGTCCTTACAAGCTCTTGCTCGGCATGATGATAGCCGCACGGGCGGCAGGGGCTAGCCGGGGCGTAGTGTATATCCGCTACGAGTATCCCGAAAGTGTAGAAACCATACAGCAAGCCATCAGCACTATGGAAAAGGCCGGCCTACTCGGCAGCGACATCCTCGGCAGCGGCTTTCACTTCTCGATCAAGCCGATCAAAGCACGTGGATCCTATATATGTGGCGAAGAGACCGCGCTACTGGCCAGCATCGAAGGGCAACGCCCTGAAGTACGCGTACGCCCGCCCTACCCAGTGCAATATGGCCTTTTCGGCAAACCCACCGTCGTCAACAACGTAGAGACTCTAGCCAATCTGCCCTGGATCTTCGAACACGGTGGCACCGCCTTTGCCGCCATCGGTACGGACAAGTCCAGTGGCACCAAGCTGCTCTCGGTCGATAGCGCTTTTCGCCGCCCTGGTGTATACGAGGTACCCATGGGCACCCCCCTGCGCACACTAGTCGATGAGCTAGGTCAAGGATTCCGAAAAAAAATCAAAGCACTCCACATTGGTGGTCCGCTGGGTGGATTGGTACCCACAACTATGATCGACAAGCTCACTATCGACTTTGAGTCGTTCGCAAAAAACGGATTTTTGCTTGGTCATGCCAGTGTAGTCAGCATACCAGAATCGCATCCCATGATCGCCTACATAGAGCACCTGTTCGCCTTTACGGCTCATGAGAGCTGTGGCAAGTGTTTCCCCTGCCGCATCGGCTCTGTGCGCGGCAAAGAACTACTCGAGAAAGCTCAGAAAAACGGCTATAAAATTGATCGCGAGCTGTTCGAAGACCTACTCATGACGCTCAAGGAAGGCTCTTTATGCGCCTTAGGAGGTGGCATGCCATTGCCCGTGTACAACGCCCTGCAATACTTCGAAGACGAACTCGCTGCCTATTTCCGCTAACCCCACATTACTATGAGGTCTTTCACCACTTTGCTTTCGCAAAAACCATCCGACCATGAAAACCACAACAACCACTCATAGCCCCCAGCAAACTGCTGCTACCCATACAGCCTGGATCAATGGCCAGCCTTTTGAGATCCAACCAGGAGAAACCATCTTGGATTTTGTGCGCCGACACAAAGGCGCACAACTCATACCCACCTTGTGCGACGCGCCCAACCTCGAGCCCTTCGGCTCGTGCCGCGTGTGCAGTGTAGAAGTGGGCAAGAGCGGCAATGGCATGCAGCTCAAGACGGTAGCTTCTTGCCACACACCTGTAGAAGCTGGCATGACCATTTTTACAGAAAGCGAAAAAGTACAAAAGCTGCGCCGCAACATCGTCGAATTGATACTCACCGACCATCCGCTCGACTGCCTCACCTGTGAAGTAAATGGCAATTGCGAGCTGCAAGACGTAGCCGCTCGCGTGGGCATCCGAAGCGTGCGCTACCCTCAAGGGCAAACGCATAGTCAGTGCGAAAAAGACACCAGCCACCCCTACATGCGCGCCGACCTGTCGAAATGCATCATGTGCTACCGCTGCGTACGCGCCTGCGACGAAGTGCAAGGACAGTTCGTGCTGGGTGTAAAAGGGCGCGGATTTGACAGCACCATCATCATGGGGCTCGATAGCAACTTCCTCGAGTCCGACTGTGTCTCGTGTGGTGCGTGCGTGCAAGCTTGCCCCACCAGTGCCATCCATGACGTGTACCAAAGCAAGGCATGGCTAGGCCAAGACAAAGTGCGCACTACTTGTACCTACTGCGGCGTGGGCTGCCAGCTCGAAGTCCAAGTCAAGGAAAACGAGATACTGAGCATTACGGCACCTTACGACGCCGAAGTCAATCAAGGGCATACCTGCCTGAAAGGGCGCTACGCCTTCACCTTCTACAAACATCCCGACCGCCTCAAATACCCCCTGATTCGGCGAGGCGACACCTTCGAACGCGTCAGTTGGGAAGAAGCTTACGACTACATCGCCGATAAACTCCTGAGCATACGCGAGCAATACGGACCCGACGCCATCGCCGGCATCTCTTCGGCGCGTACCACCAACGAAGAGAACTACCTCATGCAAAAAATGATTCGTGCTGTCATAGGTACCAACAATATCGACGGCTGTGCGCGCGTGTGCCACTCCCCCACCGCCATCGGCATGCAGCGCACCTTTGGCACTGGCGCTGCCACCAATTCCATCGACGACCTCAACTATACCGAATGTATCCTGGTCATTGGGGCCAATCCCACAGCAGCACATCCCGTCACGGGTGCTAAGATCAAGCAAAAGGCCATGAAAGGCACCCCACTTATCGTAGTGGATCCACGCCGCACCGAGCTGGCCAAGTACGCCACACACCACCTACAGCTGCGGCCAGGTACCAATGTAGCCCTGCTCGACATGATGCTGTACTACATTATTAGTGAAGGCTTAGTCGATGAAGATTTTGTCCGTAGCCGCACCGAAGGCTGGGAAGCCTTCCGCGACGGCATCCTCAGTCTCGACATCGAAGCACTGGAACGCGTCACGGGCGTATCCCGAGAGGAAGTGCGTGTAGCTGCACGTACCTATGGCTCGGCCCGGGCAGCTATGTCGTTCCACGGACTAGGCGTCACCGAGCACTATCAGGGCACCTATGCTGTAATGCAAATTGCCGACTTGGCCATGATCACTGGCAATGTGGGGCGTCGAGGTACTGGTGTTAACCCACTACGCGGGCAAAACAACGTACAAGGCATGGCCGATATGGGCGTACAACCCTACCAAGGGGCCGGATACCTACCTGTCGAAGTGCCCGAAGTCATTCACCAATTCGAGCGTTTCTATGGACGACCCATGCCCAAGAAGTCGGGCTATACCATCCCCAAGATGTACGATGCCGCTTTGGCCGGCAAACTGAAAGCCATGTGGATCACGGGCGAAGACGTGGTACAAAGCGATCCCAACAGCGAGCGTGTCATCGCCGCCCTCAAAAAACTAGACCTACTCGTGGTGCAAGAAATTTTCCCTACCGAGACATCGAAGTTAGCTCATGTGATACTACCCGCAGCAGCTTTTCTCGAAAAAGAAGGCACTTTCACCAATGGTGAACGTCGCATCCAGCGCGTACAAAAAGTGGTAGACCCACCAGGCGAAGCTAAACCCGATGGTCAAATCTACGTCGAGATGATGAACCGGCTGGGCTATCCGCAGCCCTCCTATTCGGCCAAAGGTGTGCTAGAAGAGATCAGCCAAATCGTGCCTTTCTTCGCCGGCGTGAAATGGGATGAACTCGGCCCCAACGGCAAACAGTGGCCCGTCAAACCCGACGGTACCGATACCAAGGTACTCCACCAAGAATCGTTCAAGCGCGGCAAAGGTCAGCTGGTGTTCACCAATTTCATCGAAACTAAGGAAATCGCAGTGCACCACCACGACTACCCCTTCATCCTAACCACCAACAGAAACCTGGAACACTACAACGCCGGCACCATGACGCGCCGCACACCCAACCGCGAACTAGCACGCGAAGACGTACTGCTGATCAATCCAGTCGATGCAGCTACGCATGGCATTCGTACAGGCGATCTGGTAGAGCTGGAGTCGCCACGCGGTAAGGTATACATACATGCGCGTCTGAGCGACGAAGTGCAACCCGGCATATTGAGCACCACCTTCCACTTTCCCGAGATCTTGCTCAACCGCATTACCAGCGACGTGCACGACGAAATAGCCGATTGCCCCGAATACAAAGTGGTGGCAGTACGCATACGCAAAATAGCTACTACTGAAGTAGCCCAAGCATAAAGGCGCGCACAGCATATGGTGCCCACCCCCCTGCACCTAAGCTATACCAACTACGTGCAGGGGTCATTTTTTGCTCAAAGCTGGGCTTGCAGCATCTCAATTTGTTGAAAAAACAACCCCACGTGATAGCCATCTACCAGTGCATGGTGCACCTCAATCGACAGGGGCACCTGCCAACCTGTAGCACGTACTTCTGCCTTACCCCATACAATCTTAGGTACAGCATCGCGTGAATTCAGTCGCCGTGCATTTTGAAAACCGGTAAAAGGCAGCCACGGAAGCACCGAACAGTGCAGCACGTCGTCGGGAGCAGTACGAGGCGCAAATGCCTTTTGCTTCAGATGCGCCTCCATGTGGGCCTTTGCCTTTCGGCAAAAGTGATCCAGATCGGGCTCATAGTCGAAATAGCAAAAGGTAAAGCTGCGATCGTCGTGCATCAACGTAGCACCAGGATGCACGACGTCCCATTCGATAACGCCTTCAGGTCGTAGGCGTTGTCTCAACTCGGGCACTGCATTGGCAGCACGCGCCCAAAGCCACAGACAAGCCAGAAAAAACGAATGCCCCTGGCTCTGAGACCATTGGCGCAATCGCGTCACATCGACTGGCACGGTTACCTGCCAAAAAGGCAAATCATAAGCTCGAAAAAACTCGAAGAGGTGACGTCGAGGCCACCGCTCGATATCTATTTGCCGAAAGGAAGCCATATCGATAATTTTTACTGGCACACTACGCGCCACGCGCCAACAGCAATTCGCTGTACGACTGTTCAATCAAGTCTTCCTCCTGAACGCCCAGCTGCGCCATCCAATGGCGACATTGCACCTGTAAGCGCACCTCCCCTATGGTACCATCCCAATCGATGGCTTCAATCTCTACAAAGCTGCCCAAGTCCTTCACCTCGTCGATGTGAAACTTGACATTATCCACAAAATAGATTTCACGGAGCTTGTCCACTACCACCCGTACCCCTAAAGCCGCGCGTAACAAGGCATGTAAAGCCGCACTTTGCACCGGCTGATAGAGATAAACTTCTGACCGGCGAGGGCCAGGCACATCAACACGTCGATAAAAAATGAGGTTGCGCTCAATTTGCCCCTCGCGCAATTTGAGCCGCCCTTCTGGCACCAAAAAATACGTATCGATCTGATGGTCACGGCCGCGGAAATCTGCTCCCGCCTCGTGCAACACTTGGCGTACGTATGCCGGATCGTGGCAGCGCGCCTTGATCTCTACATTGATAGGCATCGCGATCTCATTTAGGCTGCCAAAATGAGCATTTTACAAACAATGCCATTCACATCCAGTAGTCTTATTTGGTCATTTTAACTAAATATCCACAGCACATTTTCCACTCACACCTATTAGCTTTACGCCATTGCGGTACAAACAGTCATTTTCAAAACGCTACAAAAAGTAGAGGTATGGGACCACTGTGGGGCATTGACTTGGGCGGCACCAAGATTGAAGGCATTGTGTTAGACAGCCCCGATACGATGAACGTGCTATGCCGTATGCGCGTACCCACTGAAGCAAATAAGGGATATCCACACATTTTGCGGCAAATTCAGAAGCTTGTAGAGACCATGATGTCAGAAGTGGGTATGCGCCCATCACACATCGGCATAGGCACGCCTGGATCGCTCGACCCTCAGACACAAACACTGAAAAACTCAAATACCATATGCCTCAATGGGCAACCCTTTCTGCGCGACATCGAGGCCGTACTCAAAACGCCAGTGCGCATCGCCAATGATGCTAACTGCTTCGCCCTGGCCGAAACGCGTTGGGGCGCTGTGCGCACCCATATGCCCGATGCCCGTGTGGTGTTCGGCGTCATTATGGGCACAGGTGTAGGGGGTGGCATTGTGGTAGATGGGAAAGTACTGCACGGCCACCAAGGCATTGCAGGTGAATGGGGGCATAATTTCCTCGATGCCAGCGGCGGCCCTTGCTACTGTGGTCGCAGTGGCTGCGTAGAGACCATTTTGAGCGGTCCTGCTTTAGAAAAGTTCTACGCCCAACAGTGTAGCGTACAAAGATCATTGAAAGACATTGTCGCACGCGCCTACAAGGGCACAGATCCCACTGCAGATGCTACCATAGACCGCTTAGTTCATTTTTTTGGTAAGGCCATCGCCTATGTGATTAATATCTTGGATCCCGACGCCATCGTACTTGGTGGTGGGCTCAGCCAGATCGATATTTTGTACGAACGCGGCGCCGAAGAAGCTGCCCTATACGTATTCAACACGCATATGAACACAGCCTTTTTACGGCCTGCGCTGGGCGACAGCGCAGGAGTTTTCGGCGCTGCGCTGCTGTAATAAGTGCTGCGCTGTGCACTCTGCTCGTGCCTTTGGCAAAAAGCACTCGAAGTCAAAAGCACTCAAGTGCCAAGCTATCGCGAAGAGATAAGTCATCGTTGTCGTGGTGCACCCAATAGGGCAGCTGCATCGCCTTTTTCATGCGCGCCTTACTCACACGGCCGTCATCCTCTTCTTCCCAGGCTAAGATGCGCCAAGGAAACTGATCTTCATAAAGAATGCGCAAGCTGCGTGGCAAATGCAAATACTCTACGATGAGCCAACGACCACTTTCTTGGTCCTGATGCCGAATGCGTGCCTGACGCGCAACTATCGGCTGATGTGTCAAGCGCAAATAATGGGCTGCAGGAATCAGTTCAATAATTTGGCCATCCTGAAAAAAGGCAGGATCCACGCGCAAGCGCGTCCAAATTTCGTCTTCAAACATAGGCGCTGTAACACTTTTATCCCGATCACCCTCCGACTCAAAATAGGAAAAGGCGCGCAAGCGGTATTGTTGGTACTTCTTCCAATTGAACTGCATAAAGGTGTGGCCACACCACTCCTGCACACTGGATGTCAGCTTGAACACCTGCGGATAGCGCGATGCTTCTAAAGGCATAAACACCGAGCTCGTCATCGAATAATCATACATCCCTGTAGGAAACTTCCTTATCTGGTGGAGCTTGAGTACTGGGACTACCTCCTCAACAACTGCATCTGGATGCTCTACCTTTACCTGCCGCGTAGCGCTAAAAGGCTCAGTGACAAACACCATGATGGCCTCCCCCATACGTGGTTCATCATAACGCCATTGAATGAGCTCATAGCTATTGACTTCTCCTTGGCCAGAATACCAATAGCGGGCAAACACCTGTGGATCTACCTGAGATGCTGGAGTGGTCGTAGTACTCCCCACATCTGAATGTGCTACAGGTACTGCTTTTGGATCACTTTGCTGACATCCCATCCACCCAACTACGAATACGATCAATAGGGAAAATAAGCTTTTCATGAACTACCTCTATTATTTGGTTTTAGGAGGAATGGCTATTCGTCTTTCTCAAAAACCGAACATAGTGCATATCACATATCCAATCCTATAAATGTGCCTACCTCATCTAAACAAAGCCCATCTCATTTTTTGTTCACCCATCGCACAACTTATCTCACCATATGGTAACGCAAACGTCCTATCACCATTGACAAGCGCACATTCCTGTACCTAACCTGACTTGCATACCTCATAGTGCTCATAGTGAGACACAAAAACCTATTTCCATCCACTGGAAGCACTTTTTTTTCAATCCCTCTAAGAATAGGCATAATTTTGCACCAGAATCAAAAAATCCGTGGTTTTGGTACAAACCGACATTTCCATGCTCATTGACGTCAAGCTCTTCAGTGGCACGCAATCCAAGTATTTAGCTGAGAAAATTGCAGACTATTACGGCCAACCCTTGGGTAACATTTCACTTAAGCGATTCAGCGATGGCGAAATGCAGCCCATTATCAACGAATCGGTACGCGGTGCCTATGTGTTTTTCATCCAATCGACCTTTGCACCTGCTGAAAACTTGATGGAACTGCTACTCATGATCGATGCAGCTCGCCGCGCTTCGGCAGGTTACATCACTTGTGTAATCCCCTATTTTGGCTATGCACGTCAAGACCGCAAAGACAAGCCACGCGTACCTATCTCGGCTAAGCTCATTGCTGAATTGCTCCAGGCTGCAGGTGCCAATCGCGTCATGACCATGGATTTACACGCCGACCAGATTCAAGGCTTCTTTGACATCCCTGTAGACCATCTCAAGAGTGAGCCTATCTATATAAGCTACCTGGAGCAGCAAGACTTGTCGAATGTGACCTTTGCTTCTCCCGACATGGGTAGTGTCAAGCGAGCACGCACCTATGCCAAATATTTCGAACGCGACTTAGTCATTTGTGACAAATACCGCAAGCGCGCCAATGAAGTAGCAGAAATAACAGTCATTGGTCAGGTAGAAGGTGCCGACGTCGTCTTGGTTGATGATCTTGTCGATACGGCTGGTACCCTTTGCCGAGCAGCTGAAAGCTTGATGGAAAAAGGAGCTCGCAGCGTACGCGCACTCTGTACACATCCCGTGCTGTCGGGCAATGCCTATGAGCTGATTGAAAAATCGCCCCTGACGGAATTAGTCGTTTGCGATACCATTCCCTTGCGCCGAGAATCGGATAAAATCAAAGTGCTCTCTACAGCCAAGTTATTTGCTCGAGCCATCCGCAACACCCATGAGCACCGATCCATTTCGGCACTATTTGTAGGAGAATAGTGCTCCTCACCACCTATCTCGGTGTAGCCCATAGATCCACATGCTTCACGCGGATAGTAAGACACTGTGCCTGCACGTGTTGCTCACGCAACTGAAACCAAGCCTGCACTTGCTGGCGCATGTGAGGTAGGAGGTCGAGCTGTGCTATAGCGCTTGCCATAAAATCCAATAATGCGCGCTGCATGGAACATGCTCGTGGAGGCACCACCCAGTCGGCCGGCCCATGTACAGTGACATACCCCCGTTTTTCCAGCATTTCGGCAAGTACAAGCACAGCCTGCTTGCCCAAGCGAGGCCCTTGAGATTGCGGCCTCGTCATATGCTGCTCGTACAGGCCGATGAGCAATGAGTCCCATGCATCTGCAGGCTCAAAGGCCATCCCCATATAATTGATTGTTGCCAACAAGGGCAAGCGAAAGTCTGCCAAAATACCGGCCAAGGCATGGCATTGATCCCATCGCAACAAATCCAACAAGGCATTGGCCATCACGCCATTTACTGCTTTCAGGTCAACCAATTGCGCCATTTGTTCGGCATTGCCCTGTATGTATTGCACGCCTACACGACAATCTGGCCCCTCAAACAACTCAGCCCCTGCTTGCGTGGTATGTGACCATTGCGCTTGCGCAAAATAGCGAGCCAACCACTGAATCCCCGGCACAAAAAGGCGTTGATCGTGCTCAATCAAATACCAGTGTTGTACGCCCTGTAGACGAGGTGCCCAATAAGCACAGTTAGCCCCTAGACCTGCACCCAAATCGACCATAACCTTGCTGGAAGCTGTCTGCCAGTTTGCATAAGCTGCTACAGCTACATTCTCGTTTCGAGCTGCCCGATCAAAAGCCCATCGCAACTTCAGCCACTCCTCATTAAAATACGTATCTGGCATCAAAGACAATTTGCGTATCTTCTAAAACTGACCGAAAATCTATGCGATTTTCGGCATCTGTGCCTAATCCGTGTGAGGCATGCACGCTATCCCAAAAGCGCTTTCTTTATCTTTTGGGCAGTACACCGCCATGATGGATAATTCGGGTGTGCATTTAAAGCACTTTGCTGCCAAGCCAACAGGGCAGCCTCGTCGAGTTGCAACAACGCTTCAGTAAGCGCTTGAGGCGAGTCGAAAGCCTGCCCTACCGCCCCCATTTCCAAATGCCTATCGGCAAAACCACCCCGACATATCCATACAGGTAGGCCAAAAGCAGCAGCCTCAGCAATAGCCATGCCCCAGGTTTCCATAGCAGAAGTAGACACAAAGAGGTTGGCTTGAGCCAAAAACTGGGGTATCCGATCCGTACTCACTACGCCACAGTAGTGTATCCAAGGCTTTGTCGCATTGGCATTGAGCTGCGCCATCAGCTGATGGCACTGCTGAGCATAGGTGACGTCCAGCGAATCGTCGCCCAACACGAAGAGTTGTACCTCCGTGGCTGCCAGATAATCCACATGCACGGCCAACAACTGCAGCCATTCAGCCAAGCGCTTGCGCCGAATCAAGTTCCCTATCCACAACAATCGAGGCGGCCAAGGCTGAGGTCGCCAATTTGCAGGACGCACAATTTCTACTCCCGGTGGCGCTACTATTATGGGCTGTGCCAGCCCCGAGCGCAATAGCTCCTCACGTGTAAATGGGCTGGTGACGATTGCTCCGTCAAAGCGAGCCAACAACTCGCACTCTCTTTGCCGCGGCACGGGTGATTCGGACCACAACCATTGGAGATGATGTACCACCACCCATTGTGGCGAGGAAAATTCGCCCAAATACCTGTCCATCCACAGGCTATCCCACAAAGCAGGCCACTGGGCATGTGGCCGTGTGTGGGTACACCACACCACCTCAACCCCCAAATCGTGGAGCTCCTGAGCCAAGTGCCAGTTGTATTTATTCCCTCCCGACACAAATGACTGAGGCCGAGGTGCCACTACCTGTAGTACACACTCTGCCATGCTCCTTACACTTTCACTGGCCCCTCATACGAAGCCCACGCAATATGCGATTCACCCAGCACAACGCGCAAGTGCCCCTCGAAACGACCTGCCAACTCATTACACAGTTGCTCGTGAATATACCGAGCCAAAAATTCTGTAGTTGTCAACTTACCCGCAAACTGCGGCAATTCGTCCAAGTTTTGATAATCCAATGGACGCAATACGCGCTCAAGCAACTCAAGCGCCAGACCAATATCGATTACTACCTGTTGCTCATTGAGCTGTGCACTGGAAAAAATGGCATCCACTATATAAGTAGCACCATGTAGCCGTTGAGCCGGACCAAAGGCAGGATGGGGCAAGCTATGGGCAATCATGATGTGTTTGCGCACGCATACACGGTACATAAAATGACTTTTTGCCTGCCAAGATAATGCACAAAAGCAGGCAGAAAGATCCTTATACAAAAAAGCGGCCATTCCTTTACGGAACGGCCGCACTGCACAGACCTGATAAGGACTTAACTTGTTACTCAAGCTTGAAGCGAATGGGTAAGTTGAACTGTACACGCACCGGACGGCCACGCTGCTTGCCCGGGTTCCACTTGGGCATCATCTTCACCACGCGAAGCGCTTCCTGACCACAACCTGCGCCAATATCGCGGGCAATACGCGCATCTGTAATGCTACCGTCTTTTTCCACCACAAAAGTGATCACCACCATGCCCTCTACACCGTTCTCTCGAGCGATAGCCGGATACTTGATATTGCTATAGATGAATTCGAGCAATTTCTGGTCTACGCACGCCTTTCGGGCAGCCTTGTCGGTAATATGTTCACAACCAGGAAATGTGGGCATTTCTTCTACCACCTTGAAGATTTCATCCGGCTCCTTTTTTGGGGGCGGTGGTGGTGGCGGGGGCGGCGGTGCATCAACGACGGGATCTGGCCGCTCGATTACGGTCTCATCTTCTACCGATTGGTCTACAAACTCTATGTCTTCTTCTTCAGTGATGAGCTCCTCAGGCACTTCCTCAATCACCGGTGGCGGTGGTGGTGGCGGAGGTGGAGGGGGCTCTGCCGTACGTGGTGGCTCTACTTCGATGTCTTCCTCAAGTGTGTCCAAGTACTGGCTAATATCCACCTTCTTTTCGTAAGTAGTCCAGCTGAAGGCCAGAATAGTCAGTGCCAAAGCTGCTAACATACCAAAATTGAAAAAGGTACCACTCAGGCTAAAGGCATCTACTTCTGAATATTTGGCATGTTCTTCAAGCGGATGGCCTGTGCGTTTGTGCTGACGTTTGCCTTGAAGCAGCTCTTCGCTGCGCTTTTGCAACACATAGCGCATTACAAAGATCAGCCCCAACACAAAGGCCAACACACCAATCAGCGACCATACCAGAACTTGAGCAGAAACGGAGAGATCCATAAGGGGCCAATTTTGGTGAAACCATGCAGTTGTGGCCACCTGCTCGCACCCCCAGTAATGGCGATACCTCTAAGATACGCAATAATTTGTTAGTAACAAACACTATATAGTGCTACAAAAGCACGTGATCCTGCTCATTCCAGCTTAAAGCGAATAGGTAGCGTAAAACGTACTCGCACAGGGCGCCCCCGTTGCTTGCCCGGATTCCACTTGGGCATCATCTTCACGATTCGCACAGCTTCCTGACCACAGCCAGCACCAATATCACGTACTATCTGAATATCGGTAATGCTGCCGTCCTTTTCCACCACAAAGTTGACTACCACGAGGCCTTGTACGCCATTTTCACGGGCCAATACGGGATATTTAATATTACTGTAGACAAACTCCAGCAGTTTCTGGTCTACACAAGTTCTGCGCTCAGCTTTATCGGCAATGTGCGCACAGCCTGGAAACGTGGGCATCTCTTCCACTACCTTAAAAATCTCGTCTGGTTCTTTTTTGGGTGGAGGCGGTGGTGGGGGTAGAGGAGGTGCTACCCTCTTTTCCACTATATCGGTTGCGGGCGCTCGATGACTGTTTCTCGGTCTACCGACTGATCTACAAACTCCACTTCTTCTTCATCCGTGATCAATTCGTTGGGCACCTCTTGGATTACGGGAGGTGGAGGTGGGGGTGGAGGCGGCGGTGGCTCGGTCGTGCGCGGTGGTGCTACTTCGATGTCTTGCTCAAGTGTGTCCATATACTGGCGCACATCTACTCTTTTCCCAAAAGTAGTCCAACTAAAAGCCAAGATGGCTAAAATGAGCGTAGCTGCTAATCCCAGCTTGAAAAACAATGGGCTAAACTGATAGGCATCAACTTCTGCATATTTAGTTCGCTCAGAAGTGTAGGCATGTAGCCCCTGACCTTTACGATGCTTCTGACGCAACAACTGCTCGCTGCGCTTGTACAAAAGATGACGCATGATCAAAATGATCAAAAACACAAGCCCCACAAGCCCGACCATCGCCCATATCAATACTTGAAGACTTACTGCCATTTTCATAGCGCTTCTTTTTGAGGTGAATCAATTATTCGCGCACTAAAGGCATGTGTAGCTCAAGATGAAGCGCAAGACACATGTATGTGCTATGACATCCGTCAATGCATGCAGTGCGATTTGACAACAGCAAAAAAATACGGCAACACGCGTCTGCTGCATGTTGCCGCATAAAGGACAATGCTTTTTTACAGATGCATACTCACCGCATCCTATTCGAGCTTGAAACGAATAGGCAAGTTGAACTGTACGCGCACCGGACGGCCACGCTGCTTGCCCGGATTCCACTTAGGCATCATCTTCACCACGCGAAGTGCTTCCTGACCACAGCCTGCGCCGATGTCGCGGGCAATGCGCGCATCCGTGATGCTACCGTCTTTTTCCACCACGAAAGTGATCACCACCATGCCCTCTACACCATTCTCCCGAGCGATAGCCGGATACTTGATATTGCCGTAAATAAACTCCAACAGCTTTTTGTCCACACACCTTTTCCGCTCTGCTTTATCGGCAACCGATTCGCATCCGGGGAAGGTGGGCATTTCTTCTACCACCTTGAAGATTTCATCCGGCTCTTTTTTGGGTGGTGGTGGTGGCGGTGGCGGCGGAGGTGCATCGACCACGGGATCTGGCCGCTCGATTACGGTCTCATCTTCTACCGATTGGTCTACAAACTCCACATCGTCCTCCTCTTCGATCAATTCTTCCGGCACCTCCTCAATCACCGGTGGCGGTGGTGGCGGTGGTGGCGGTGGCGGCTCAGCAGTACGAGGTGGTTCTACCTCAATATCTTCTTCAAGCGTGTCGAGGTACTGGCTAATGTCCACTTTCCTTTCATAGGTCGTCCAGCTAAAAGCCAAAATGGTAAGGCCTAAAGCCGCCAACATGCCAAAGTTGAAGAAAGTGCCACTCAAGCTAAAGGCATCTACTTCTGAATATTTGGCATGTTCTTCAAGCGGATGGCCCGTGCGTTTGTGCTGACGTTTGCCTTGAAGCAGCTCTTCACTGCGCTTTTGCAATACATAGCGCATTACAAAGATCAGCCCCAACACAAAGGCCAACACACCAATCAGCGACCATACCAGCACCTGTGCGGATACTGCAAAATCCATATCAGGTCGTTTTATAATGAAAAAAATAATAATATACACTAACTCCTAACACTGCGCCCAATGCATTAGCTACTGCGTTGCCCCACTCGAAGGTGCGCCATGGCAATGTACCCTGTACGCCTTCTAAAAACAGCCCCCACAACGTACACCCCAATGCGATGTACCCAAGCGCCCACCTCAATCGGGCTCGGTAGCTACCCCAAGCCCATGCAATGGCCCAAATCGCATAGCTCCCCAAATGGGCAATCTTATCGGGCGACCACAGCACTTGGGGCAAAGATACACCCCTACTAAGCGACAAAGTGCTAATCCCAATGCCCCAACCTATGGCTGGAAGCAAAAATCCATACTCAAAACGAAGCAGCTTAGACGCATTCAATCTCATCACTCACTCCGTCTTAAGTACCAGTGGCCACATATTGCCGCACTGGGCGCCTTTCTATTATTAAAAAATAAACTTTCAACTTTCATTGTTGTACACATCTGTACCACATTCTTCCATCTATCCATTGAGATGCACGTATTCACCAAAATGGTGTATGGACATAGGTAAAAAATTATCCGATCAATCGCTCATAGGCAGCTGCATCGAGCAATTCGTCTACCTCGGCAGGGTTAGTCATTTCTACTTTGATGATCCAACCTTTGCCATAGGGGTCTTCATTGAGTAAAGTGGGGTTGTCGCCTTCGCTTTCATCTAGCTCAGGATTGAATTCAAGTACTTTTCCGCTAATGGGCATGATCAAATCAGAAGTGGTTTTCACGGCCTCCACAGTGCCAAACACATCTCCTTTTTGGAGAGTCTCACCTACAGTATCTACTTCCACATATACGATCTCTCCCAATTCGCTTTGCGCAAAATCAGAAATACCTACATATGCCGTTTTGCCATCTTCAACTACGCGTACCCACTCGTGATCTTCAGCGTAGCGCAAGTCCGGGGGAATATTCATTAGTTCTTCCGAATTAAATGAAGTAATTTGGTTGGTCAGATAACGGTGCGAAAATAATTTATTTTGACTTGGCAACTGCACACCTGACACTTTTTTCCGATCAAAAAGAGATCACACTCCTCGTAGCATCCACTATGGTGCTCATTCTTCTTCATCGCCTGCCTTTCGTTCGGGTTTCATCTGTGGGAAAAAGATGACTTCCTGGATTGAATCTTGGTTGGTCAACAACATGGTGAGGCGATCGATACCGATACCCAAGCCCGAAGTAGGTGGCATGCCAAACTCCAGCGCCCGCAAAAAATCTTCGTCCAAAACCATAGCTTCCTCATCGCCGCGCTGTGCCAAGCGAAGCTGCTCTTCAAATCGCTGGCGCTGGTCAATGGGGTCATTGAGTTCGGTATAGGCATTGGCAATTTCCTTGCGATTGACGAACAGCTCAAAGCGCTCAACTAGCCCTGGCTTTGACCTATGCTTCTTAGCCAAAGGCGTCATCTCTATGGGGTAATCGGTGATAAACGTAGGCTGGATGAGGTGGGGCTCGACAGTCTCACTGAAGATCTCGTCGATGAGCTTACCTTTACCCATAGAATCATCTACTTCAAGTCCCAACTCTTCGGCCACCTGCCGTAGCGCTGTTTCACCCATGCCACTAATATCGATACTAGCATACTCTTGAATGGCCTCAAACATGGGCAAGCGGCGATAAGGCGCCTTGAAGTCGACTACCTGTTCGCCTATCTGTACACGCGTATCTCCTGTCACTTCGCGGGCAATGGTTTCCAGTAGCTGTTCCACCATTTCCATCATCCAGAGGTAGTCCTTCCAGGCTACATAGAGCTCCATACTGGTAAACTCCGGATTATGGGTGCGGTCCATGCCCTCGTTGCGAAACATCTTGCCAATTTCATACACGCCCTCGTAGCCCCCTACGATGAGGCGCTTTAGATATAGTTCATTGGCAATGCGCAAGTACAGGGGAATATCCAGTGCGTTGTGATGCGTCTTGAAGGGCCGAGCTGCTGCACCCCCGTGGATGGGCTGCAACACTGGTGTCTCTACTTCGAGCCAGCCACGGGCATCAAAAAAGCGTCTCATGCTCTGAATAATGCGCGTGCGCTTGACGAAAATGTCGCGCACATGTGGATTGACGATCAGGTCGACATAGCGCATGCGATAGCGCTGCTCTAGATCAGTGAA
This sequence comes from Saprospiraceae bacterium, assembly GCA_026982695.1. Classification (GTDB taxonomy): domain Bacteria; phylum Bacteroidota; class Bacteroidia; order Chitinophagales; family Saprospiraceae; genus WFYJ01. The sequence goes on along the minus strand of JALSGS010000052.1, from coordinate 2,713 downwards.
AGCATCGTGCACTTTGCCTTCAGCATCGACCTTCACCACTGGCAAAGGCCGCAACGATTTGCTCAGCAATTTGAGCTCTTTGACGTGTATCGTCACCTCGCCCATACGCGTGCGAAACACGTACCCCTTAACGCCGATGATGTCGCCTAAGTCGAGGTATTTCTTAAACAGCAGATTGTACAAGTCTTTCTGCGCACCAGGGCAAATTTCGTCACGCGCCACATAGATCTGGATGCGCCCCGTGCTGTCCTGTAGCTCGGCAAAAGAAGCCTTGCCCATGATGCGGCGCGTCATCAAGCGGCCGGCCAAGCTTACCTCTTGCCATTGTTCGGCTTCTTCGTCTTTGAATTGCGCCCTGATCTGTGCTGCATGATGCGTCACGGGATATTGATGGGGCGGATAAGGATCAATGCCCATTTGCCGGATTTTCTGCAAATTGTTTCTTCGTATGCGCTCTTGTTCGGAAAGCTGGCGCGGCCTGTGTTCCGTCATGATAGGTGTATCGCTTGTATTTTGAAAATGAAACTATTGAATCAAAAAGGCTACACTGCGAAAAGTTGCGCAAAAATACAATTTCGACATTAAGGAACTGACAAGGCCATTTTTTAAAGTGAAAATGCTACCTTGCACTACAGCTATTTGAAAAAGCAATTATCCTGTGCAAATCATTTAGTTTTGGAAGTGTTGTGCTCAAAGCGATCACTTCCCGCTCCATCGGGAGTGTGGCCATTTGCCGACAAGCACAAAACAACAGGCTGATGCACATACAATTTTGCGGGGCAGCGCGCACGGTAACGGGCAGTGCTCATCTGATCACACTTGACGACGGCTACACGATCTTGCTCGACTGTGGCCTATACCAGGGACACGAAAATGAGATGAAAGGCTTTAACAAAAAGTGGTTTTTCAAACCCGAAGCGCTCGATGCTGTCATCCTCTCTCACGCCCACATCGACCACAGCGGGCGCCTGCCCAAGCTCGTCAAAGATGGATACGAAGGCATTATCTACAGCACTCATGCCACGCGGAGCTTGTGTGCTATCATGCTGCTCGACTCGGCACATATTCAGCAATACGATGCCGAATACTACAACCGAAAACACAAGCCTAAAGAGCCACTACAACCGCTGTACACCAAAGAAGACGTGCACCGCACTATGGGCCTCTTTGCCAGCTACGGCTACAATCAGTGGTTCAAGCTGCGCCCCGATGTGGAAGTACTGTTTCGAGATGCAGGACACATTTTAGGTAGTGCAAGTGTGACGCTGCGCATCCGGCAGGGCCATTGCCACTACACTATCGGCTTCACTGGCGACATTGGCCGCCCCAATCGTCCGATCTTGCGCGATCCTCAACCCATGCCCCCTGTAGATTATCTCATCTGCGAATCTACCTATGGCGACAAAGACCACGAAGAAAAGCCTCGCGAAATAGAACGGCTCCTAAAAGTCATCCGTCATACTTGCTTGGAAAAAAAAGGACGCGTGCTCATTCCAGCCTTCAGCGTGGGCCGCACCCAAGAAATCGTATATATGCTCGATCAACTGGCTACCGATGGGCACCTGCCCCGAATTCCCGTCTACGTAGATAGTCCATTGGCAGTAAATGCCACCACCATCTACGGCGCACATCCCGAATGCTACGACGAAGAGCTGGAAACCTATTTGCTCATCGACGACAACCCCTTTGGCTTCAACGGGCTGACCTACATCCGAAGTGTAGCAGCCAGTAAAGCACTCAATTACAGCAAAGAGCCCTGTGTGATTATCAGTTCGGCAGGCATGATGCAGGCTGGCCGTGTCAAGCACCACTTATTCCACGCCATCGAAAATCCTCAAAACACCATACTCATCGTAGGATACTGCACACCAGACACACCCGGCGGTCAATTGCGGGCTGGCGCCAAACGCTTGCGCCTCTTCGGCGAATGGAAACAGGTGCTGGCCGAGGTGGTAATCATGGACTCCTTCAGCGCCCACGCCGATCGCCACGAGATTCTCGATTTTGTAAAAAATCAAAGAGAGCATACGCAAAAAATTTTCCTCGTCCATGGCGAATACGACAAACAAACTGCTTTGCAGCAGCTCTTATACCAACACGGGCACCAGCAAATCGAGATCCCTAAGCTGGGCGAAAAAGTACACCTCACATAACAACTCCGCATACAACAATAAAAGTGCAGAGAATTGGTAAGCAGCGTCCCCTCAACAACTAATGGAAAAAGTCTGTGACTACATTTGTAGACCCCTCGCCAGCAGTGCCAAAGCCCAACACGAGTGTGCGCATCCCCTCCCCAAAGTGCCACCATACCTCTGTATGCCCCTAATCAAAAAGCAAGTGCACTCAAGTTTTAAGGAATAAAAGCAGGAGTGGCCTGCATCATAAAAAATTTAACATACTAAAAAACTAACCAACGCCCGATACAATATACAAATTAATCCACAAAGCACTTCTTTGAGTTTGTGCCGGCTCAAAGGCGTGGTTGGCCAAATATCCGAGATTTTTCGATTTATACTCATGGCGAAGTGGTTTGCGAGACTGACGCCTCCCAAACTTCTTATCTTTCGCTGGTTTGTGAGTTGTAAATATCCCAAACCATTTCGGTTTGGGTATAGATGTAAAAAAGAAGATAGTCTCAGCAGTTCTAAAAGACAACGAAATACTGAAAATCTTTAACTTGAATCAATTGCTTGTGACTACCGAAACTTGAGTT
>JALSGS010000051.1 GCA_026982695.1 Saprospiraceae bacterium | reverse complement strand
CGCTGTTGTGTATAGCTGCAGGATAGCCCTCCCAAGCGTTTTTGTCATTGCGGCGCCAAGCCTTGCCTCGTAGCGGGCATACAGCTTATTTATTTCGTCGTCGTTCAGAGACTCGATTTCTTCCACACACAATTCCTTTCCTAGGTACTGCTTGGACTGCCCACCGGAGACGATAGTTGCCAGCCTCTCGCGCTGTATTGCTGACACGGAGTCCGCGGACTCTGGCTGCTTTACTGCCGCCGCTGGCTCTAGACGTTTTGCTGCCGGCTTACATGGGACCGTAGCAATTTCTTCGTCTAGCAGCTCATCTATTATATCATCCATTTCCATTTTTGGGCCTAGTTGACGCAGGGGCGTATATAACCCGCGTATAAGATTATCGATCTGTTTTCTAGCTCTAATATATTCGCGAGTGGCAAATACTAGAAACAAAAGTGTGGCCAGGGATAGGCCTACGCAAAGTGCCTGCATCAAAAATAGCCACATGATTAGTAAGCCTGTTCAGCAGCTAGTTAAGAAGCTGATATGAAACCGGCTGAGTAGTCTTTAACAGCAGCTTAGAATGCTTCTTTTCTGCTAGTTTTTGCTTAACGGCTGCCCTCTCCTCCACCGAGGGTATAATATCGTTTTCAGCCAGGCATTCTTCGAAAGAGTCGCGGTCCTTGCAGTGGAATAAGGCGACCCACTGGGTTTGCGAGCGCAGGTCTTTGAGGACCGAGTTGTACCTCTGGGTGCAGACCCATACAGACTGCAGCGCGTGGCGGCCAGAGAAGGCTAGCATGGAGAGTGCCTCGTTTTTCTTTTTTAGCGCTTTGTCGGCACTGCAGTCGTCGATGATGTACAGGGTTGGCTCCCCCTGAAAATAGTTGTACAGTAACCGCAGCCATTCGTGCAGCCTATTGCCAGGGTCGAAGGCGTAGACGTTTGGGTCCGTTAAGACCCATTTGCGGTTCTTGTAGGCAGTGTTATGCTTTATTGTCGGGCATAAGATAAATATGCGGCTGAAGGCGCCTTTGTAGGGGCCCTCAAGAAGATCCAATATAAACTCAGTTTTACCACAGCCGGTCTGCCCGCAGATTATGGCAGAGTGCGGCTCGGTGGGAAGTGAGACATTAACGGATAGCGGAGACGAAGCGGCCATTCTCAATGTTAAGCTGGGCATCCATGATGACGAACAAGTAAATGTTCAGCACACCGGCGGCATCCGCTGTTTTCGCGATCTGGAG
>JALSGS010000050.1 GCA_026982695.1 Saprospiraceae bacterium | reverse complement strand
GAATACAACACCTATTTCCAGTTTTGTTAGGAACACATAACTTGTCCTCATCAGTAGCACGATAGTTGTCCGCTTTGCAGGTTGCCTTTGGAGGCAACCAACGATGCGACAAACAGAAGTGTTACAGGAGATAAGAAAGATGAGGTTTTTAGAAGTATATGATGACTGGCAAAGTGGTCGGTTGAGCCAAGAAGAAGCAGGACAACTTTTAGGGATGGGTGATCGCAACTTTCGGCGATACATTGCCCGCTACCATGAAGAAGGTGAAGCAGGATTGTTAGATAAGCGTTTAACGCAAGCCTCCAACCGCTGTGCGCCAGTGGATGAGGTATTGCGTTTAACCGAGTTGTATCGCAGCCGATATGATGGTTGGAATGTGAAGCATTTTTATAGCTTTTATCAGCGCGAACATGAAGGCGAGCGCAGTTACACCTGGGTCAAAAATAAGCTGCAAGAAGCCAAATTGGTCAAGAAAGCAAAGGGTAAAGGTAAACATCGCAAGAAACGAGAACGCGCAGCCATGGAAGGTATGATGATTCATCAGGATGCCTCCACACATGCTTGGGTGGAAGGTCAAACATGGGATTTGATTATCACCCTTGATGATGCGACTTCCACCCATTATTCCATGTTTTTTGTGTCCGAAGAGGGAACCATGTCTAGCCTGCAAGGTATGAAAGATGTGATAGAACAGCATGGTATTCCTTCAAGTTTTTACAGTGACCGTGGCAGTCACTATTGGCATACACCTGTGGCAGGTGGCAAGGTAGATAAGAGCAATCCAACCCAGTTTGGGCAAGCCATGCAACGCTTAGGCATACAAATGATTGCTGCTTACTCACCTCAAGCCAGAGGGCGGTGTGAACGCATGTTTTCCACGCATCAAGCACGCATCCCCCATGAGCTTAAAGCCGCAGGCATTACCGATATGGATACTGCCAATGATTATCTGAAGAAAACATATATGCCTGCATTTAATGCGGAGTTTAGCGTCAAACCTGCTGTGGCAAGCAAAGCGTTTGTGCCATGGTTTGGCGGTTCGTTGGATGACATCTTGTGTGAATCACTTGAGCGCATCGTCAACAAAGACAACACCGTAAGCTTTGAAGGAAGAAAGCTGCAAATACCCAGTGATGAATATCGGCATCACTATGTCAAAGCCAAGGTCAACATCAAACGGCATATCGATGGCTCACTCACATTGTTTCACGGACCAAGAAAACTGGCTGAATTTCCAGCCATCACA
>JALSGS010000049.1 GCA_026982695.1 Saprospiraceae bacterium | reverse complement strand
GGTGTTTTCCCTGTTGTGTCATTGTTGTTAGGTTGGTGTGTCGCAAGATAAATACATGAGTATTGTTTTGTCAACCTTGCCCTTTAGAGTATTTTGCAAAAACTCAATGAGCGGTAGTATTTTTTTTCAAATGGCGCAGATGGTAAAATTTTTTTGTAAAAAAGAGTTTTGAAGAGGTGATGTGTTCGTATGGTGTCCATGAAGAGCGGTTCAGTGAGATCCAGAAGTTCCAAATCGGAACTTTGCGGTCTTTCGAGTTGGGCACCATGGCCTACTCAATGTGAGGACAATCTGAACTTAGAAACAATGGATTGGGGCAATGAGCGTACTATTGGGCGGTGTAGGGGGTGGTGACAAACACAGGAGTCTAACCTTTTGGGTGAGGAGGAGTGGTGTGTTTTGTTTTTGGTGTTCTTGTGGAGTGTAGTTGAGGACTTGAAGAAAGATTTGTTGCGTGTTTCTTGCGAGCTGTCGCGCATGTTCTGTACTGATTTTTAAGTACAGGATCGCCTTTGTGGCGACTCATAGTCCCAAAATCTCGTGCGATGCCATTGTGTAGTGCTACGAGTGTGCCCAGCACGAAATGGGGAAAGGCGCATGATGGCGTGTTTGTATGGAGTTGATGGGGTTAGCTCCTCTTTTGGCGGCATCGCGCTTTTTACTTGTTGCGCGCACATAGCCAAACACATCGTCATTGGCATAGAGAATTGGGTTGGCCTCTGTGTAGGCCACTTTTTTCGCGAAAGGTGGGAGCAATGCTCCATCCTTTGAGGCTTATTTTTCTAGTGTTTGCCGCAACCAATAGCGATAAGCCTGTGCGGATACATAGGGGTAGTAGCGGTCGTTGATACAAATAACTTTTATGCCCACGGCATTTTCTGCTACCTGGCTAGGGAAAATACCTGCATTGTTTAAAGCTGAAGCCAGGGCGTGAATGATCTGTACTCCTGTGATAAAGCTCATAATGGCAGAGAATTTGGTGAAATAAATTATTCTTCAGGTGCTTCTTCTTCGAGTATTTCGGGAGTTGCCGCAAAAAAATTAGCCTGATATAGCTGTTCCATGACGCGGATACGTATCAGATCCCGCACCAATTTCCAATCGGACTTAGGTATGCTTTCATCCTGTTCAAAAAGCGACACATAATCGTCGAGGCCGAGCATCAAGTGGTTGGTCCTGTGCAAGCGCTTTCGAATAGCCCGGATGAGTATGGTGCGGAAGTTATTGTAGTTGTTCGCTTCTCTGGATAAGCCCATTAATTGGCGATAGAGATTTTGATCATTGTTGGCATGAATTTCCCTTGCCAACTCGTCAGCCACCTTGCGTGTGATTTCGATGCGTTCTGGCGTCATATTGGGTATGAGTTCGTTTAGAAATAGGTTGACTAATGGCCAAATGTGTACGTCTTCTATGTGAAAATTGCTACGTTGCTTGACTCGGTTATAGACGAACCGCAAGAAGATGGATCTTACAAACCCTACTGCTTCATGGGGTAGGGTGGACAAGCATTCATATACATTATTGTGGGCTTTTGTCGTTTCTTTGCGTTAAGAGCGAGTACTTTCCCCTGCTGCTTTTAGTCACTGCGTGTTCGTTTTGTGGGATACTGCCCAAAGGCTTTTACTACTGCTTTCATCAGGCACGTCAATGGCCACTTTCGGGTGGACTAGTTAGTGCCACTGAGTCGTATAAGTGTGCGTTATCGGTATAATGCTTCTTTTTCTTTCCAATATGCACATAGAGATTGAGTAACCACATTGAGTAATAGTTCTGTGTCGTTAAGTTCTGCAATCATCACTCGTTCGTCGACGTGGAGCCACATAGGGCAGAGAACGTATACAGCCCAAAGCCATCCACGACAAGGGTGGTGCATCGCTTCCATTCGGATAAAAATTGACTTACTGTCTTCCCCTGAGCATGGGCAGAAGATCACGAGATGCACGGATCATTGCCTGTGCTGCGTACAAATCGAATTTTGCTGAAGTTTTTTATGCTTGGGTTTTAGGCAATTTGACCCAAAAGGATTGCGCGAAAGCGCTATGTGTAAATAGTATCCGGCATTGCTTTTTTAAAGAAACCTTGCTAGCAATCTACCTCAACCTCAAAGAGCTATTTTTCTATCTGCCCAGTGTAGATTTATTGCTCGCTCATCTGTCATTTTTAGTGGTTGTTTTTTTTATCAATAAATATATATGCTGCTATAGGTGTTGGAGTTTCATCAAGGATACAATTAGTAGCGAGTCGATCTGCTGTTTTTGTCTGCGCAGTTGAAATTTTTTAGCAGAAGGGAGTGGATCCGATAGGGAAAATGTGGGTATTTGCTTTTATTCCACATGGTCGTTTTGTGAGTTTTTAGGTATTTGTATCTGGTCTTCAAAGATATACCTGAGCCGTGTATCTCTAAGAATTATACTACTGGTAGAAGCCGAAGTGTGGGGAGTGTGCTATGTTTCACTTTCTATTCATGTTGGTGCGTCGTCTTCAGTGGGTCGTGTTTTGAGTCGGTGGCAGCCATTCTTTCTCTTTTTTACTTCCGTGAGTAACCTTTCGACTTTTGTGTAGGTATTGTTTAGTTGAATGAAAATAATCATTGATGTTTTAAAACCCAACAATATGGCAGGATGGCTTGTGCCGAGCATTTCGAGGCTTTCCAGTACGTATCGCGTGTTTTACGGCATCGATCTGGGTACGACCTACACTTTGGTGGCCTACATAGATAGTGCGGATCTAGGGCAGGGCTCGTTAGACCACTTGCCGGTGAAGTTTTAGCGATTTGAACAACGTTCGCCATTGCCCATGGACGTGCCGGAGGAAGACATTTTCGTCGCTTCTGCCATCGCACTGGATGCGCGCAATCGGCCCTTTATCGGCAACAGGGTGTACCAGCTCAAAGGCAGCCCGCGTTTTCAGCGTTACAAAAACCTTTTTTACCACTTCAAGCTCGACTTAGGTACGAGTGCTGCGGCTACGTGGTACAAGGATGCGCAACACGAAGACTACAACCATCCAGCCAAGCTGTCGGGCAAGGTGCTCAACTTTTGCCGGCGCATGATGCTGCGTCAGGATGTGGTGTGGCGCAATGTGGTCATCACGGTGCCAGCTTCGTTTCAGCATGCTCAGCGGCGCGACGTAGTGGAGGCTGCCCGTTATGCGCGCATTGAGCACGAGGGCAACCTGATGGCTGATGAGCCCAATGCAGCCTTGGTGGGCTATTTGAACGAGTGCCCCATGGCCGTGCGCCAATCGCTAGTGCACAGCACGACACCTACTACTTGGTTGGTGATCGACTTTGGCGGTGGCACTTGTGACTTGTCGCTGCTGGAGATTCGCTACGATGTACAGCAGGGCTTGCTGGTGCGCAATCTGGCGATCTCGCGCTACCAGGATGTAGGTGGTCAGGACCTGGATCGCCTGTTAGTGGAGATGTTTCTTCTGGATCAGGTGCAGTTGCCGCAAGATGAGCTGCAGCGCCAGCTGGTGCTCGAGCGGTTGGGTGCGCTGGTAGAGAAGTTGAAAATCCAGCTGTCACGTACGCTGGCCAGTGCAGGGCCTGACGAGGAATGGGATAGACTATTGCCGCCCTTGCTCGACCAGCCAGAAGTATTGGCGGGAGCAGCCTTGCCCAATGGGCAGCAGATCGATATAAAGGTGACGGCGCAGCAGCTCAAAGAGGCCACAGCGCGCCTGTTTGCTCATCAGCGCGTGGTACTGCAATCGATCGACAAGACGCTGACGACTATTCCGGCCATGGTAGCCGACATCTTGGAAAAGGCAGACCGGCGCAAGAGCCAGGTCACGCATGTGCTCTTGGTGGGTGGCAGCGTGCAGAACCCGTGGTTTGTACAAGAGGTGCGCAAGATGTTTGGGCGTAGCCACGTCATTTTGCCTGTCCATCCCGATCAGCTTGTGGGTGGTGGACGAGCAGCGGCAAACGGATGTGCCACCTGAAGCCATTCACGAATTGACGGTGTACAGGAGTTTTTCCAACAACGAGGGGCAGTTGTTTATCCCGTTGGGCTGTGTGCGTCACTTTAAGATAGCTGATAGGGCACTGGCCGATTCGCTGCGGGCTGCCTACCGATTGCCCGATGGGCTAATCGAAGATGACATGAGTGCTCAGGGGCATTGGTACAGCTCTTCTAAGGCCGAGTCGGATGCGCTAGCGGATGAGGAGGCATTGAGCCATTTTCGGATCTGGCGGCGTGCCTTGTTATATGCCTTTGTGTGGACTTGCAAGCATCGGCCAGTAGATGCCCCTGCGGCAGAGTCGTTTGCGGAAGCACTGCTGAGCGGTCTGGAAGCCCACCACTTGCAATCGCTGCCCTTACTGGTGCCGCTCATGGAGGCTATCATCGCATGCGGGGAGCCGCCACGCCAGCGCATTCCCAATGCCAAGATTCAGGACTCCACCGCAGCGGTAGATCAATGGTTTTGGTTTGGCCGCTTTCTCAAAAAGCGGGTGTTTGAGGGACAAAAGATGCCTCCCGAGGCTCGTCAGTGGTATATGCAGTTCAAATCTCGTCCGTATGATATCCAGACGCCTGTCTTGCCCGAGGCACTCCAGTCGGTACACATAGCTGTGTGGTCATGGTTGTTGTTTTTGCAGTTGTGTGATGCACCAGATCCTGAGGTTTCGCGCAAGGTCTTTGCGCAGCACTTCGCTCCGGTCACGAGCCAGGTATTGTCTGCCGACGCACTGGAACGCGTTTTTCTCTATGCATCCATGTTTCAGGGCGTGAGCGTAGACACGGCCGACAGCTATTTCATGGTGCCAGCGGCACAGGACGTGATGGCGTTTTTGGAATATCAGGCTTTGTTGCTGCACGAGCCGTTTGGCCTGGCGCGCGATGAGGAAAAGTACGCCGACATGCGTCAAAAGGCGATCAAAGCGCTGAGTCGAGTGCTCGCTCCTGACAATATGGAAGCGCACGTCTATGCGTATTATGCGTTTCAGAATCCACACATCGCTCAAGCTGAGGTGGTGCGATGGCAGCCCGTGCAGGAGGTGCCTGAAGGGGCTGCTGACCATGGTGTACAACAAGAGGTGGCGCCCCAAAAAGAGTCGTGCGTGCTGGTATTGTCTGCTGAAGATGTGGCCACCTTTTCAAGCAACAATACAGGTTATTTGATTGGTCTGAGAAGCGAATGCGCGCCTTGTTGTTTTGTGATCCAGAGATGAACGGCCATCCACAACATTTGCACAATGTGATAGGACTATCGGAGCAGGGGCTCATGTATGGTAGGGTACAGCTGTTGCATCCAAATGCCAAGGTGTACAGTACCCGAGCTGGTATTGATCAGTTGAAGAGCTTGCAGTTTTTTCATCCGAAAGTGGTGCGGTCGTTGGCAGATGAGTTTTTGGGTGTGCGCTTGTTGTTTGTTACAATAATGGATTTTTGCATTTCCGAGGAGGGCAAGTTGTGGCTGGCGCACTTCGTGCGCGATATGCCAGAAGTGCAGTTGGTGCTGATCAATATACATGAGCTCATGGCGGCTGGACAGAGCGGCCGAGCGGCACATGCCAAGAGGAGCAATCAGGCAAATCGGGCCGACACAAATGACAGTGGCGATGCCTTGTTGGGCGAGGTGGCGCTACGTAGAGAAATAGAAGCGATTATACCCATGCAAAATTACCTACTGTATCAGTTGGACTTGAGCGGAGGGCATTACGAGCTGATTCGCTGGTTGCGCCCTTTGCTCCGCATGATCAGTTGGAAGGAAAATGCACTGTGTCACTTGAGCGAGCGTCCTTTACCAGAGCAGGTAGGCGATGCCATTATACGCGCTCAGTCAGATGTTCTCGTACACGACCCGCAGATGCACTATCTGTGCTACAACTTATAGCATTCCGTGCGCTATCCATTCAACCTCGCTGCATGTTGGACGTCTCATTTGAAATACACCAGTAGGTTGTGTATGCTCATGCCTTTTTCTATGCATAAAAAAGAGGCCACTTCTACAAGCGAAGTGGCCTCAAAACAAGAGAACGCGTGTAGTAAGTGGTTTAAGTGCTTGGTTTTTTAAAAGAAACGTGTTTAGGTGTTGCGTTCATTACTTGTACAATGTGTATGAATCAATGCATTTGAGTGCAAGAAAGTTTCACTTTCGATACATCTTCAGGATAAATCCCTTTTGTGCCTGTCGGGCCAGCTGGCGTTGGCATCGAGGTTTTGTGAGTCGAGGATCGTCCAGTTAAGTCGAATCAGGCCTATGCCCCGCGCATAGGTATCTCGTGTATATCGGTATTCGATGAGGCCGACTTGTTGGGCCAGGCGTATTTGCCTGTTTGTCGCTTGTGCTGTATCTGGTGCTGGCAGTATTCGGGCGTGCCGTCCTTTGAACATGTGGATGGATCCGCCACGCACAATATATACTTGTGTTTGATCATTGATGAGGGTAGTGGGGGGCCAGCTCGTATTTTCCGAAAGGGGGAAGACGAGTAGTACGAGCTGCAGGTTGGCCTCTTGCTGGATGAGTCGATGCCCGTCGTTGAGGTAGGTGCCGGCGAGGTAGGCCGACCAAGTGCTGTCATTTGGATAGCGTTCGTAGCACTGGTAGCGGTACCACAGGCGGCCGAGCTGGTCGGAGAAGGTGTCGGTGATGATTTGTCGTACTTCTAATTGCACGGTATCGACAAGGCGTTGTCCCAGCCCGGTATCGAAAAGTATGGAATCGACGTGGAAGTATTGCGTGTCACCTATGGCCAGGGGAAAGTAATCGTATTCGGCAGCAGGAGGTACATATGGATCGGTGACAAGGCTACAACTCCACCATTGGGTAATGGCTAGCCACAGGTAGCTAAGCCATAGGGCTGTGCACATATCGCCGTTTTAATTGAACACACAATATACCATTATTGACTTATAATGAACAGTGAGGCGCGCCACCAGCTGTTGTCGGCGCGTACCAATAGCCAATATGGCCCTGAGGTGACAGGTGGAAGGTCGAGCTGAGGGTTGCCACTTTGTGGCAGGCGGCCAGCGGCAACGAGTTGTCCGTTGCCATGGACGAGTGCCCAGCTGACGGGGCCTTCGGGGAGGCCGTCGAGCCAAACCACTTGGATGGCAGGGTTGGGATAGCAGCGAAAAGTACGTACAATGGGCTCATTGGTAGCGGTAACCAACTCGTGCCAGCGCGCTTCGAATTCTTGCAGAAAGATATTGGCCAAGTCCGTATCGTAAAGAATGAGCGTGTTTTCGTCGTTGATGTTGTCGGCCGACCAAGTCCAGTTGTGGGAGCCAGTGATCACGGCAGTGGCGTCCGAAGGGGTTTGGGTATCTACGATGGCGTATTTGTGGTGGATCATAGGGCTGGGCGGATGATCGGTAACGTTGAGCCCTTGCCCCACCAAGTAGTCATATTCGTTGCCCTGGTCGATAATGGCACGCACATCAATGCCTTGGTGGTAAGCATCGACTAGGGCATCACCCAGCTCGTCGTAGGTGAATGTCCACATGGCCACTTGAATGTCGTGTTGGGCAGCCTGTAATGCCGCGATAATGCGGTTGGCTGTGTGGTCAGAGGGTGAGAAGTAGCACGATACGCTCATGCCACCAATGTCGAATTGATGGGGCGTATTGTCGGTTTTATCGGCGCCGTATCGTGCTTGTCCATAGTCGGGTTGAGGGCCGCTACTGCCCCACATCTCTTCGAACTCCGTGGTATAAGCTTGTGCCAACGCTTGGTCTTGTATAAATAGCACGTTGTTGTAGTCAGTGAACATGTTATTATATGTGAGGTTCATGGACCCTGTGATGACCCAAGCTTTTTGTGGTATCCCTGCATCGATGACGATAAACTTGTTGTGCATGAGTGGTGAGCCGGGGTTGCCATTCATGACGGGAAAAGGCATAGAGGACAGGAAGGCACTGTTGTATGCCTGATCGTCTACGATGACGCGCACGCACACGCCCCTATTGTGAGCGGCCTTAAGCGCGTTGGCGATAAAGTCGCGCGAAGTGTTGTATACGCAGAAATCTACGGTCTGGGTGGCATTGTCGATAAGGTCGATGATGGCTTGTTCGATGAGGCTACCACCAATGCCGTCGGCCTGTGTGCCGTTGCTGTAGCTGAGATCTATAGATTGAGTGAAGAAAATACGTATTTCTCCACTCGATTGTGCCATAGCAGAGTAGCCAAAAGTACTGAAAAGACTTATGAATATAAGCCATCCGATTTGTGGGTGTAAGCTGTATAGGCTATGGCATTTCATTACTTCCCACTTTTGGTATATAGGTGCTCTTGGAAAGTAGCAATCAATATACAGTCTTTCTTTTCAAAAAAGACTTCGTCTCACTTCCATTGCCAGCTGAGGCGTAAGGTCGGTGCAATATATTGAAATTGCCCTATCTCGCCGTTGCCTTTTTCCCAATCGTGGGAGAATTGCATTACTGCAGATAACGATAGCCCCTCCCACAACTGACGTCCGAGCCCAACTTGCAGATGCCAGGTGTGCACGTCGAGTACGTTATCGCGAAAGGCATGGGTAAGAGAATATTTGTTCTGAGCTGTGATGAATTTGTACCTAAGTTTTTGGTATCCTCCTTTACGGGCGGTAAGCCCTGTGGCTAATAATCCATGCCATTTCTTCCACTGAGGCTTCCAGCCAATGCTAATGGGTATTTCCAGTATTTGCAACCTAGCATAGATTTCGGACAACACGTCACCTGGTTGTTCGGGATTTATTTGGGGGAACTGATTCATTACTTCTGGATCTTCGACTTTAAACTGTTGTGTAGTGAATCCAATTTGGACACCCAAAAAAGTTTGGCCTGCAAAGTCAAGGGCTACACCAAGATGTGCACTTATGCCATCAATATCTTCGAACTCTTCGTTAGCAAAAAAAGACGGGCCTATCATGCTGTAAATGTGCCAACCAGTGGGCGAAAACTGGTACCACCAAGGTAGTCGCACTTGGTAGTTGATATTGGGACTCATGACAATGCGGCTGTCGTCGAGCAAAGGATTACTTAAATGCAATAATTGCACTACACCCAATGAGGAGCCAGAGACGGGGAGGGCATTGGGCAAGGAATGAGTATATACTTTGGCTATAGTTGAGTCTTGAGTAGCGTGGGTTGTGCGCCCTTCGGAATTCTGGCTACTCAAGGAAAGGGGCGAAGGAAAGAGGGGACTTCTGAGCGGGACTGTATAGGTGTTGGGCATACTACCTTCGTGTTCTTGCTGGGGATAAGTCCAGGTATTGAATAGTGCTTCTTTAGTGATAAGCGGCCAAATGGAAGAAGTAGGTCGAGCTGCTGAAGTCTTATCTTGTGTATGTATAATGAAAATAGTGTCGTGTCGCCAAACTGTTTTTTCAATGAGGATGGTGTCAGGTTGGCTTTTCTCGAGGCTTTTAGAGTGGAGATGGGCAGCTTGAGGGGGATGGTAAGTATCTAACAAAATACCAATAATCACACCTGCAGGAAACAGCAGCCACCACCAAGGTAGCGTGCGAACTTTAGGTATAGACTCCAGCTGGTCGAGCTTGTACAGCATCTGCGCCCTAGCCTTGTGGGAAGGCTCAAAGTGGGGCGGATGCTCCAATATTTCCTTGATTTTTTTGTCTAAGTATCCGTTGTCCATACTGAGATTATGTTCGTTTTCTCAACTCACCTTTAGTGGCGATCAATTCTTGCAGTTTTTGTCTGGCTTTCGCCAAATTGGATTTAGAGGTACCTATGCTGATGCCCAGCTCTTTGGCAATGTCCTGATGGCTATAGCCTTCAAGCACATAGAGGTTGAATACGGCCCGATAGCCAGGTGTGAGTTGTTGTAAAAACGCGATGACATCGTCGTATTCGAGTTTATCTATGGCGTCGTTTTCAATTTTGGGTAAATGTTGGGCATGGTGGTCCTGAAGTTCATTAAAGCTATCCATTTTGTGGTACTTTCGGTGATAGTCAATGGCTGTATGCACCATGATTTTGCGCAACCACGGCTTGAAGGGTTGCTGCTCGTCGTACTGGTCGATTTTGGTGAACACTTTGAGAAATCCGTCATTGACCATTTCTTCGGCTTCTTCGCGGCTGCGTGCGTAGGGCAAGCATACTGCCATGGCATAGCTAAAGTACATCTCGTACAGTTTCATTTGACTGGAGCGTCGTCCACGCCTACAACCGTCAATCAGCAAATCTAGATTGAGTGATGCTGTTTCCATAGATTTTCATTCCGCACTGTTTATGAAGATACGGTGAGATTTGGAAAAAGGGTTGCCCTTTGTCTCCAATTCGGAAGGAAGAAGCCCGAATAAGGGGGGGTATAGGGACGCTATTACTTGATTTTTTTACATTTATAGCGAGTTTACCCGTATTGTTCACAAAATGAAATAGCCATGAAAAAGAACATGGGACAAGTCGATCGCATTTTGCGCATTGTCATTGCTGTTTTGATTGGTGCCTTGTATTACATGGGCAAGGTGGAAGGTACATTGGCTACTGTGTTATTGGTGATCGGTGCAGTGTTTTTGGTGACGTCATTGGTGGGTAGTTGCCCATTGTACTCGGCATTGGGCCTGAGCACAAAGAAGGAATAGTCGCTTCATTGCTATAATAATATAATGATGTATCTCATGCTGCGGTGACTAAATAACCGCAGCATTTTATCTTTTAGACTGGAACAGCAGTAGTAGTAAGGAGTTAGTATCGGCAGTGTGGGCTTTTGTGCTTCAGTGATAGCTCTGTTCAATACACCAATAGAATAAATTGATTTGTCCAGTTGATGACTTGACCTTATCTTTGCTACGGCAACACTTGCTCGATGCTCAAGCTTACGTCATACGCAATGGCTGGTTGGATGCTAATAGGCAGTCTGTTCCCTCGGACTGACTTTTCGCAGTTGTTGCGTTTGCGTTCCTTGGTGGATCATTATCAGTTGCACCAAATCGAAGCCCAGGAAGGAGGGCGTGCCTATGGGTGGGCTGATTTTCTTTGGCAACATTTCTGGGATTGCGATTCTCATCAGCATCCGGATCAATCGGCGCATGACGAATTGCCGTGCCACCAGTCATTTGTGGCCAGCGTACAGATGTGGTTGGAGGATTTTTCCTCTGGCTGGTCTATGGATCTGGACCTGATGGTGCGCAAGCGCGCTTTTTTTACACCTACATACATTTCTTTAGAGCTTGCCTTTGAGTTTTTTCATCCTCCTGCACTTATCTGAGGTCGCCTTGACATGGGGAGGCAATGTTGTGTCTTTGTAGCTGACGCTTTGTCGTGCTCTGCATAATAGAGGAGTGGGACAAGTGTGTGATGCAGCTATGACGCGTTTGCCTCCTGAGGTATCGTGCTATCTTTTTTCATTGTTCATTAAACATTTAAAGGCTTGTGTGCTTGTGGCACTGTGTGCCTGGCAGATGACATGGTGCCATTTTGCCGAAAGGCACTCAGGGCTGATAGCAAAAATCGATCTTATGATAGGGCATATAATTAGCCTGTCGGTCAGGCATAAATTTTTAGTAATGCTGGCTACCGTGGGTCTGGTAGTGGCTGGCATATACAACTTGCTGCACCTCCCCATTGATGCAGTACCGGATATCACCAACAATCAAGTGCAAGTAGTGACTGTTTCACCTTCACTGGCACCACAGGAAGTAGAGCAGTTGATCACTTATCCGGTAGAAGTTGCTGTAGCAAATATTCCGGATGTAGTGGAGATTCGCTCGGTATCGCGTTTTGGCTTGTCGGTAGTCACGATAGTGTTTGAGGACCACGTGCCGGTGCTCGATGCGCGTCAGTACGTCAAAGAGCAACTGGCACTGGCAGCCGAGCAAATCCCCCAGGGCTTAGGCACACCTGAGCTATTACCTATTACGACGGGTTTGGGCGAAATATACCAGTACGTGTTGAAGGTAGCACCTGGCTATGAAGATCAGTACGATCCGATGCGCCTGCGTACAATACAGGACTGGATTGTCAAGCGGCAATTGGCTGGCACGCCGGGTATTATCGAAGTGAGCAGCTTCGGCGGCTATCTGAAGCAATACGAGGTGGCGCTCGATCCGGGGCACATGCAACGTTTGGGCGTCACCATTGGCGAGGTGTACGAGGCGTTGGCGCGTAATAATCAAAACAGCGGTGGGAGCTACATTGAAAAGACGCATCGCGCTTGGTATATCCGTACAGAGGGGATAGTGCAGTCATTGGAAGACATTGGCGCCATTGTAGTAGCTCGCCGAGCGGGGGTACCGGTATTGATACGCGATGTGGGTGAGGTGCGTTTTGGTCATGCCAAGCGCTTTGGTGCCATGACGATGGATGGCAAGGGAGAAGTGGTAGGAGGCATCACCCTAATGCTCAAGGGTTCCAATAGTTATGAGGCCATCGCTGAGGTGAAAAAACGCATCGATCGCATCAGAAAGAGTTTGCCACCAGGCATCGATATCTATCCGTATTTGGATCGGGCCAAGCTTATCGATAACACCATTGCCACGGTACGTGCCAATCTTTTGGAAGGTGGGATAATCGTCATTGTGGTGTTGTTGCTGTTGTTGGGCGACTTGCGGGGTGGGCTCATTGTGGCGTCGGTAATTCCCTTGGCCATGTTGTTTGCCATTATTCTGATGAATCGGTTTGGCATCATGGCCAATCTCATGTCGATGGGAGCAATTGATTTTGGCATTGTGGTAGATGGGGCAGTGATTGTCGTCGAAGGGGTGATGCATGCTCTATTTGCCCATTACGTGGGGCAACAACTCACGCAACGCCAAATGGATCAATTGGTGATCGATGCTGCTGCTAAGCTGTTTCGTTCGGCGGTGTTTGGCGTGGGCATTATTCTGATCGTTTTTGTCCCCATCATGACGCTTCAGGGTGTTGAGGGCAAAATGTTTCGCCCTATGGCCATGACGTTCAGTTTTGCCGTATTGGGTGCTATGATTTTATCATTGACTTATGTGCCGGCTTTATCGGCCTGGGTGTTGCCCAAGCGCGTGCGTGCGCGTGCCACTTTCTCGGACAGGCTTATTGGGTGGTTGCGTCGCAGCTATACGCCGGTTTTGTTGGGGGCACTGCGCCATCCCGTATGGGTATTGGCCATTGCTATAGGGCTTTTCGTAGCAGCTTTGGGTACTTTTATGCGTATGGGTGCCGAGTTTATTCCCACACTTGAGGAGGGAGACTTGGCCATGCAGATGGCCATTTCGCCGGGTAGTTCGTTGCAGCAGAGCATTCGCACCGCTACACGAGCCGAACAAATTTTGCTGGAGCAATTTCCCGAAGTGCGCCATGTCGTTTCCAAGATTGGCACAGCAGAGGTGCCCACAGATCCTATGGCTATTGAAACAGCCGATATCATGATCCTGCTCAAAGACAAAGAAGAATGGACTACTGCCCATACTCGAGAAGCGTTGGTGGAGAAGATGAAGGCCGCTTTGTCCGTAATACCAGGTGCTTCTTTCGACTTTACTCAGCCCATACAGCTGCGCTTCAATGAGTTGATGACGGGAGCAAAAACGGATATCGCCGTCAAAATCTTTGGAGAGGATATCGGAATGCTCAAGCAGTTGGCAGATAGAGCTGCTGCGATTATTGGCCAGATTCGAGGTGCAGGCGATGTGCGGGTGGAGCAAACGGAGGGCTTGCCACAATTGGTAGTGCAATATGACCGTGCCCAGATAGCGCGCTATGGCCTGGATATAGCCACGCTCAATCAGGTGATACGTGCGGCTTTTGCGGGTGAGGTAGCAGGTGTGGTGTTTGAAGGCGAGCGCAAGTTCGACTTGGTGTTGCGCTTGGCATCTCAGTATCGTCAGTCGCTCGAGTTGGACAATTTGTACGTTGCTTTGCCACAAGGTGGGCAAATTCCCATGAGTGAGTTGGCCCAACTTCATTACAGCGAGGGGCCCATGCAGATCTCGCGCGAGCAGGCGCAGCGTCGCATTGTGATTGGTGTCAATGTGCGAAATCGAGATGTGGCCTCGTTGGTTGCGGACATCGAGCGGGCTTTAGATTCGAAGTTGCACTTGCCTCCAGGCTATTACATCACTTATGGTGGGCAGTTTGAAAATTTGCAGGCGGCACAGGCGCGCTTGAGCATTGCCGTGCCGGTAGCGTTGGCGCTTATTTTCATTCTGTTGTACTTCGCTTTTGGCAAGGCGAAGTATGCCCTAATGATCTTCACGGCGGTGCCGTTTTCGGCTATTGGCGGTGTATGGGCATTGTGGTTACGCGGTATGCCGTTTAGCATTTCGGCAGGTGTGGGCTTCATTGCGCTTTTCGGCGTGGCTGTGCTCAATGGCATTGTGCTCATAGCTCACTTCAATCGCTTGCGCTATGAGCGAGACATACAAGACTTGCGGGAAGTGATTCGCATCGGTGCTACGGAACGCCTTCGCCCTGTGATCATGACAGCTACGGTAGCTGCGCTTGGGTTTTTGCCTATGGCCCTCTCTACAAGCAATGGTGCTGAGGTACAGCGTCCGTTGGCCACTGTGGTTATAGGTGGATTACTGACAGCTACACTACTGACGCTTATCGTCATGCCTGTGTTGTATTGGTTGGTAAATAGGCGTTTGGATCGCTCAAGGCTCAGCAGTGCAGCTGTGTCCGTGTTCGTGCTGGGCTGGAGCTTGGCAGCCATCCCAGTGCAGGCCCAACAGGTGGGATGGCCTCAGGCCGATACTTTAATTACTCATGCTTTGGTGCATCATCCGTTGGCACAAACGGCCGCCCTCGAGGTAGAGCGAGCTTCCTTGGGCATGGCGCTTGCGCAAAAAATGCCTCCGCTATCGGTATCGCTCAGCGTGGGACAGCTTGACAGCCCAACCTGGAGCGATTTTGAGCTTGTCGCTATGCAGCCCTTACCACCGAATGGATTGCGACGCGCACGACAGAAGCTGGCTCAAGCGCAGTGGATGCGCCGCCAGGCCGAACAGGCATTTACATACCATCAGCTAGTCTATGGAGTAGCTATGGCCTGGCTCAACTACGAACAGGCACTACGCCGATATCGCTTGTGGCAACAGTGGCAGATCTATACACGGGCTTACCTCCAACGCATGGAAACTGCTGTGCAGGCTGGCGAATACGGACCTTTAGAGCTGAGCTTGGCCCAGCAGTTAATGGCCGAAGTAGGGCGGCGTAGTGCCCAGGCTGCACAACAATTGAGTGAAGCTACAGCTACATTACGCAGGCAAGCATATTACGAGGGCCCACTGCCGCAGCCCGACACGCAAGTGCATTTACTGCCTTTACCCGTGCTGCGCGATACACCTTCGGTGTGGCTGGCGCCCTTGAAAGCACAACTGATCGAGGCTGAAGAGCAAGTGCAAGTGGTCAGTAGTGCTTTGAAACCTAGCTGGAGTGTGGGGATAGGCCAGCGCCGACAAGGACCTTTTTTCCCACTACTCAATGCGCGGGTAAGTGTGCAACTGCCCCTTTGGCGAAAGCCACTGGAAGCAGCTGTAGATCAGGCTCAAGTGGCACAACTCGTCGTACAGCAGGCATTGCAAGCTCGCCGGCAAGAGCTTACCCAGTGGCAATCACAACTGGAAGCCCAAGCCTATACGCTACACCAATACCTTACTGAATGGGGCTTGGCCTTGCCCAAGCAAGCACAAGCCCTGCGCCAGCTGGCTGATCAGCAGCTGGCTGCCGGCGAAGTAGACTATGCGACTTGGTATCAATCGCTGCGCCAAGCCCTACAAATGGAGCTGGACTATCTCGAACTCATTGGCAATTACAATAGTACAGTGCTCGAATGGCGCTATTATCTGGGGCAATGAAAGCATGCAGCGCAGTTTTTAAACTGAAAAAATATATTAGATATGAAATACCTGTTTTTGATCTTTAGCATATGGGGATTGATTTCGCTTGGCGGTTGCGTCCACACAGAGAAGTCGGATGCATTAGCAGCAGCAGCTGTAGCCGCAGATTCCTCGCCAACGACTACCCCTTATCTCAAGCTTACTCCTGAGCAAGCTGAGGAAGCAGGCATCCAGCTGGGAGCTGCTTTGCGCAAAAAAATGGCTAGTCCGCTACGCGTCACCGCTACGATTGGATTGCCGCCACAAAGTCTTCATTCCGTCCATACACCGGTAGGCGGATACGTGCAACACCCCAAGTACTTGCCCGGCGATTATGTGCGGCGTGGCACCTTGTTGTGCACCATAGCGCATCCTACCTTGGTACGCATGCAGCGCGATTATTTAAAAACACTAGCTCAGCTGAAATTTTTGGAAGCTGAAAAAGTGCGCAAGGAAACGCTAGTAGCCAACGATGCCACAGCTCAACGCGTGTACGAACAAACGGTGTCTGAATACGAGATGGCTAAAGCAGAAGTAGAAGGCCTACGGCAAGAACTAAAGTGGATGGGATTTGATTTGGCGCGTATCGAGCAAGGACAGCTTCAGCTGGCATTGCCCATCTTGGCACCAGCCAATGGATATATCTCTGAAATACACATCAACGAAGGACGATATGTTCGCCCTGACGATTTGCTGTACGAAATTGTAGACGACCGCCACGTACATCTCGAGTTGGAAGTGTTTGCCAAAGACCTGAAGCGCGTGCAAAGAGGCCAACATGTAGATTGCCTCCCTGCAGGCGGATCGGACACGCTCAGTGCAACGGTACATCTGGTCAGCCACAAAGTAGATGAGACCACGGGAACGGCACGTGTACACGCCCACTTCGAACAAGAACGCATTGCCCCCAAACCCGGTACGCGTACACAGGCGATCATATGGGTTGATGAAGCCGAAGTATGGGCTGTACCCAAGTCAGCAGTAATACGACAGGGCAACTCCTTTTGGCTCTATCTCGCAAAGGACAGCGGCTTTGTCAAAAAACAGGTACAGATAGGACGCCGACAGGGAGGATGGCTCGAGCTGTTGGATTTTGTACCTCAGGCTGGTGAGCAAATCGTCTGGAAAGGTGCATATGCCCTTTGGGGCATGGAACAAGAACTGTCGGAATAAATAATCGTCCGCTTCTCAAGGCAGTTAAGTGGGTAGTGCGGTAACGAAAGGTGTGTAGCATATCGTCGCTACACACCTTTCGTTTTTGTAGTTGTCAAGAGCAATAACGTAGCCCTCTATAAATAGCTACTACCTTACTATAGCCAACATCGCCACTGACGAGCCTAAGACAAAACATAGTATAGTATAACCGATGATTTTGTTGGAACAATAATTTTAGTAAAAAAATTGATAATAACTATTTTACTAATAAGAAAAAATATTTTTGTAGGCATCTGTGAAATTTTTTACCAAAATTTTACTTTTGTTGCGATCCTGGCTGCTTTTAGGACGATGCATGGGGAATTGTGTACGCTTGTCTTGCCAGGTCGTAATGAATGTGCTAGCCGTCATAGTTGTGGAGTTGGGACATTGAGGCGTAAGCTACTGTGCTACGCAAGAGCCTTTGCATTGCTGGTTAGCATGCACATGTATTAGGTGTGTCTTAAGCAGCAAAGGGAGCAGTTTACTTTCTTCAAATACATAAAATAAAAAACGACATGAAAGGCTTGAACCGAAAAGTGAAGGGAGCCTGGTGCTTCCTAGTGTTTTTGCTCGTGCCCCTTTGGGCATGGACACAAATGCGACCTGTAAGTGGTGTGGTGCGATCAGCAGAAGATGGCCAGCCACTGGTAGGTGTCAATGTGGTGGTAAAAGGTGCTCAGACAGGTACAGTTACCGACTTGGATGGCCGTTTTACCATCGAAGTGCCTCAAGGAGCTGTCTTAGTGTTTTCCTATGTGGGGTTTGCAGAGCAGGAAGTAGAGGTGGGAGATCAGGACTTTGTTGAGGTAACTTTGCAGCCTGGAGAGCAATTGAGTGAAGTAGTCGTCACGGCTTTAGGCATTTCGCGTGAGCGCAAAGCTTTGGGCTATGGCGTGACCCAAATTGATGAAGAGGCTGTGAAGAATTCCGGTGAGACAAACTTGGTAACCGCACTGCAAGGGCGGACGCCTGGCGTATTTCTAAGTCGTACTTCTGGTACGGTGGGTGGGGGTGCTTCGATCCTCATTCGAGGTATTAACTCGCTGGATCCGGGGCGTTCCAATGCACCGTTGTTCGTCATCGATGGCATAGAAGTCAGTGATGATACGGATGTGCTGCCCATCACTTCGGACAAGGTGTCGTTGGGCTTGGCAGCCAGCTCTTCCACTCAGGCTACAGCCAGCAACCGCATCATTGATTTGGATATGGGTGAGGTAGAGTCCATTACAGTGCTGCGCGGTGCTACTGCTACGGCCTTATACGGCATTCGAGCCGCCAATGGCGTGATTGTCATTACGACCAAAAAGGGCAAAGCTGGCAAGCCACGTGTAGAAATCGACTACAATACTGGCTGGGAGAACCCGCTCAAACTGCCCAAAGTGCAACAGCAATTTATTGATGGACATCGCAACGATTCGAAAAAGCGCAGCTGGATTTTCTACAACTGGGGGCCGGAGTGGCGTCCTGAATCGGAAGACGTGCTGCACGATACCTATAGAGAGTTTTTCCGCACGGGGACTTCCCAAGCAGTGAGTGCCCGCCTTACTGCTGGCAACGACGTATTTTCCTATCGCCTTTCAGGTAGCTTATCCACCGCTGAAGGCATTGTTCCTAACACCTGGTACGACAAACGCAACTTTAGCCTGGCAGCATCTTATCGGATGAGCCCTCGTTTCCGCGTAGAAGGTAGCCTGATGTATGCCAATACGGGTGGCAACCGCCCACATGAGGGCCGCAAGTCAGTGATGAATGTCATTGCCTACACACCCAACATAGTGGACTTGACTCAATACGAAACACCCTATAAATACAGTGAAAACTTCTCTTTGGGAATCATCGACCATGCCCTTTACTTAGCTGAACACAACACTTATGTAGATGATGTGAATAGATTGTTGGGCAGTATTAAGGCAGAGTACAAACTAAATGAAGCGCTCAGCTTGCACTATACCATTGGCATGGATGGCTACGACGATGTGCGCCAGCGCAATGTCAGCCCCGAGACGGATGAAGGAAACAATATGCGTGGTTTTGTAGTGCGCAACTTTGTGCGCAAGCGCAGCCTCACTTCCAACTTGTTTGCGCGCTATCAGATGCAGCGTGGGCGTGTGGGCCTGTCGCTTTTGCTGGGGCAATACCTGTACCATTCGCGCAAGCAGTGGACAAGCATACGGGGCGAGAACTTGTCTGTGACCAACTTCTTCAACCTCAATAATACAGCCGAGCTCTTCCAGTCTAATGCCGACGTCTGGTACCGCAATATGGCTGTATATGGGGAGGCTTCTTTCGATTACGACCGCTATTTGTACCTCACCCTGACGGCTCGCAATGACTTTAGCTCGAGCTTGCCAGTTGCCAATCGCTCGTATCTCTTCCCTTCAGTAAACCTTTCTTGGGTATTGTCTGACATGACTGAGCTGCCTAGCCTCATCGACTATGCCAAGCTTCGCGCATCGTGGGCTGTAGTCGGTAAAGATGCGAGCCCATATCGCATCGGTAGGTACTATGGCTTGGCCTCTAACTTTCCCTTTAACGACGTGTTGGGCTATGCCTTGTCTACTTCTATTGGTGACGAAAACTTGCGTCCTGAGTTCTCTAAAACGCTTGAGGTAGGTGGTGAACTGCGCTTGTGGAAAAATCGCCTTGGCTTTGACCTGTCCTGGTTCCGCACAACACTCAGCGATATGATCCTCAGTGTACCCATCAGCAATGCTACAGGTGCTTCGGTGTATTTGACCAATGCAGGCACGATGGAAAATCAGGGGCTAGAGCTGAGTGTTGACTTTACTCCTGTGAAAACCAGCAACTTCTCTTGGTCGAATATCATCAATTGGAGCACCAATAAAGGGCGAGTATTGGAAATTGCCGAAGACATAGGTGACGAAATTGTATTGATGTCATTGCGCGGTGTGACCAACAAATACATCGTAGGCGGCAAAATTGGAGATCTGTATGGCAACCCCTGGAATCGCACCGACGATGGCCAACTCATCATAGAGTCTGATGGTTATCCTCGCGTCAATTGGGATACACTGGTGTACATGGGCAATGCCTTCCCCGACTGGATCGCTTCCTGGATCAATGACTTCAAGTATAAGGGCTTTAGCCTGTCCTTTATGTGGGAATGGAAAAAAGGTGGCAAGGCCATCGACATTTCCCGTACATACAGCATTGGCAACGGCATTCTGGAAGAGACCAATGACCGCTACATGAAAGTCGTCTTCAAAGGTGTACGCCTCGACGACAACGGCAACTACGTGCCCAATGACATCGAGACGGAGTTGCATCCCACCTTTTTCTACCGCAACTGGAGGGTGTATCGCTATGCACCTGAGGTGTATTTACAAGACGCTTCCTGGATTCGCCTGCGTAACGTCAGCCTGACATGGCGCATACCAAAGGCTGTTGTAGATAAACTACCCATTTCTGATTTGCGCATCTCTCTGATTGGTGCCAACCTCTTCCTCAACACGCCATTCAAGGGCTTTGACCCCGAGCTCAATTACTTTGGTGCCAACTCCAATATCTATGGCTATACGGGCTTGCGCACGCCTTCTACGCGTAGCTATACCGTTCGTGTCAATATGGTTTTTTGAAAAAGTGAAAAATGATTTTGAAAATGAAAAATGCCAATATAACGATCAAGGCCTTTTTGCTTGCAGGCCTATTGGGTGTATTGCCTGCCTGTAATGGCTTTCTCGACGTCAACGACGACCCCACCCGTCTTAACGATGTCACACTTGACTTGCTACTGCCTACCACCCTCGAAGCATTGAGCAAAACACATTACTACCTGGCTTATACAGCTTCGCAGGTCACGCACCAAATGGATGCTTTTGGGGGCTATTACGGTGAGTTTTCCAATGCTTCGGCCTGGAGCACTATTTACCTCAAGGGCATGAACAACCTACGCGCCATGATCGACAAAGCCAGTGCCGCAGGTGACGACTATTCGCCCCACTATGCCGGTGTGGGCAAGGTGATCGAAGCGATGTATGTAGGGCTGCTCACCACTACCTGGGAAGATGTGCCTTATAGCGAAGCTCTGATGGGATCGGCCAACGTACAGCCGGCCTACGATACTCAAGAAGCCCTCTACGGACAAATCCAGAACTTGCTCGACGAGGCCCTACAGCTGCTCGATGAACCAGAATCGGCTTATTCGCCGGCAAGTGATGATCTGGCTTATGGCGGCGACTTGGATAAATGGAAAAAACTTGCCCATTCGCTCAAGGCTCGCTACTTGTTGCATTTGTCCAATAAGGGCGCAGACTGGAATGCCATTCTCAATCATGTAGCACAGGGGTTGAGTTCCAACGCCGACAACTTTCAGCTTGTGTATTCGGCGAGCAACCCCAATCCCTGGTTTACCAATGTGGCCAAAGCCAACGAAACGGGTAATTTCTCCATTACCCATGCCGCTTATTTTATCGATTTGCTCAAGGGTGAGATCTACCCCGTGGCAGATCCGCGCTTGCCCATGATTGCAGCGCTCACTTCAGGTGCTACAGAATACATTGGCGAAGCCTCGTGGGATCCTAATGCACCTGAAAGTACGGTGATCCTGACCAAAGACACCTGGTACTCTACTCAAACAGCCCCAGTGCTAATGATGACCTTTGCCGAGCTCAAGTTTATCGAAGCTGAGGCAGCTTACCATGCCGGCGACATGGCTCGAGCCGAATCAGCTTACTTCGAGGGAATCGCCGCGCATATGGACCAGCTAGGTGTAGACGCCAATAGCCAGGCCAACTACATGTCGCATCCTGCTATAGCTACCGTTGATCTAGAGCGCATTATGATGCAAAAGTACATCGCGCTGTTTCTCCATCAGGAAGCATGGACCGACATGAGGCGTTATCAGTTTGATCCTAATGTGTTCAGAGGTTTTGTCGAACCCGATTACAACGGTCGAAACCTACCAGGCCAGCGTGCGCGTTACCCCGTCACGGAAGAGACGCGTAACCCGCAAAATGTAGCGTTGCACCGAAAAGACTTCACCACTCCCATGTGGTTTAGCGAGTAATGATGTAGTGGATTCTTTATTTTTCACGAGTAAAAAATGACTGAAATGAATAAAATATTGTATGTGGCTGTATACATGGTCCTGTTGAGCTCCTGTTACAAAGAGAGCGATTGGATTAGCGATAACGTCGATACCGATGGTTATTTCTATCCCCTCATACAGGACGTTTTGGTCGAGCCAGCAAACAGCACAGCAACGTCTTTTGCCGAAGGCGATGAGGCGCTCATTAGCATCTATTATTGGTCTAGAGATGATGTGGCCAGTGTCGAAATATTTGAAACTATTGATGGTAATGAAAAACTGATACACACGGCTACGCAGCCCACGCGCTTCGATCCGGCCCGCAGTGTGGATGTGCTCGAAACCTCTTATACCATTCCGACAGGCACTTCCGGAAAGGAAATTACGATTCGCGCTGTGGTTACTACTGTAAACGGTCTTTCAAGAGACAAGGCTACTACGATAGTGGTAGATTAGGCGAATCCATTTGTTAGGAATTTGTAGAGGGGATGCCCCATTCGGGGCGTCCCCCCATTTTTTTGGCTATCACTTTCTCAAATCGCGGTTTTTTGTAGTTGTTCCCAAATACATGGGCTTGGTGTCGCCAGGATTTTTTGCCCACAAGCAACCTCAACTCATAGCTTTTCCGTAAAGAGCATTAAAATACAAAATGGTCGACTCTATGAGCTGGGTGTTCAAAGCAATGGGGGGGCTATTTGTGCTTACAGTCTGGGTTGCTTTTGACTTGGAGCTACCCACAACTTCCAACGATGCTGCTTGGACGCAAGATACGCCCCTATATGAAGTACTGTGGGCGATGGGTGAGCCCTACCCGGACCACCGGTTGCGGTTCGACCAGCAGATGGTCAAATGGGGAGAAGAAATTGTCAAGTACGGTCGTACAATCGGTCCCGATGGCAAACGCAGTAAATACGTCAGCAAATACTATGTGTGTACATCATGCCATAATCTGGAACGCGAAGACCCCGATTTGCGCGTTAGTGATCCCGAAGCACGGCTGCCCTACGTCAAAAAGAAGAAGCTACCCTTTTTGCAGGGCACTACCTTTCGCGGCATCGTCAATCGCGAGCACTGGTATAACGACGACTACGTGCGCAAGTACGGTTCGGAACATATAGCACGAGCACACCGCTCTTTACGCGAAGCTATCCAGCTTTGTGCCATAGAGTGTGCGCAGGGCCGCCCCATGGAACGCTGGGAGATCGATGCTGTGCTGGCATATTACTGGACCTTGCAGTGGACACTGGGCGACTTGGGACTCGACGATCAAGATCTGGCTCGCCTCAATGACATGCGTCGGCAGCCAGCTCGCTACGACGAAGGGCGCAAATGGCTTAAAAATCTCTACCTACAAAAGTCCCCTGCACACTTCTTTGATGCACCGCCCGACAAGGTGAAGGGATACGGCTTCAAGGGCGATCCAGCCCTCGGTAAGGATCTCTATGAGCTGAGCTGTCAGTATTGCCATAGGCCAGGCGGTGTGTCACATCTCATTTTAGACGATGCGCGCACTACCTTTCAATGGCTGAAGAAGTACATCACTAAGGATAGCCATATGTCGCTGTATCAGATCATTGCCTATGGCACTTATGCCATTCCAGGACATCGCCCTTATATGCCGCATTACCCCTTGGAGCGCATGAGTAAAAAACAGGTGGAAGACCTGCGTGCTTACATCGAACTACGTGCCGAAGGAGGCACTTTACCTAATGACGACCCTGGCGGCCCCTTTTTCTATTGGTCGCCTACTGAGTGAAGGTCGTCGCGATGCGTTGCCAATTGTATTTAGATTTTCCATATGCAAAAATTAATGAATCTAAAAAAACACCAAATGAAAAAACTGGGTAGTCTGCTCTTTACGAGCACAGTAGTCGCTATGCTTTGGACATCCTGTGAAACCGAACCCCTGTATCCAACAGGTTCGGGAACCGACATAAACAGTTTGGGAGGTGATTGCCCGCCCGACAAGGTAATCTTCCAGTATCAGGTGTTGCCCATTCTCGTGTCCAATTGCGCTATGAGTGGCTGCCACGATGAGGAAAGCCATAAAGATGGCATTGTGCTCACTGATTACGAACGTACAATGGAAATAGTGCGTCCTGGCAAGCCCAATAAAAGTGAGTTGATAGAATATTTAGCCGTATGGGGTAGTGAAGATGACGATGATGATGTCATGCCTCCACCACCCATGCGCCCACTTTCCGAGCAGGAATACCTCACGATTAAAACTTGGATCGAGCAAGGCGCAGAAAACATCATTTGCAACCCGGGCTGTGATACAACCACTTTTACCTTTAGTGGAGTGGTGTGGCCTATCATCGAGCAAAACTGTCTGGGCTGTCACAACAATAGCTTGCAGTCGGGCGACGTTAACCTCGAAGGCTATGACCATGTCAAGGCGCAGGCTGACAATGGCGCCTTGCTCGGCTCAATCCAATGGGATGCCGGCTATGCACCCATGCCACCCAGTGGCAGCAAATTGCCCGAATGTCAAATTGAGCAGATTAGAAAATGGATTGAATTGGGGATGCCAAATGATTGATGTAATTTGAGATTTGAGAAAAAAGGGGGGAGCTAATGGGTGGACTTATCCGAAAGGCACCCTCTTAATAGCGAACCTAAACGCATTATAATCCATGGAGCTAAAAAAAGTTGTCGGTCCAATCTACTTGCTGACGGCAATGTCTGTCTTCTCTAATTGCTACTATGACAATAGACAAGACTTATTCCCAGAAATCACTACTTGTGATACGACAAATGTCTCTTATAGTGCCGACCTGCTGCCCATATTGGAGGGGCAATGTCTGGGATGTCATAACAATAGTAGCCAACAAGGCAATGTGAATTTGGAAGGCTACGACAATGTGCGGGCTTACGCCCAAAATGGCAGACTTTACGGATCTATTGCGTGGTTAAATGGCTATGCCGCCATGCCACCCGCTGGCAGCCAGCTGCCGAGCTGTACCATTGAGATGTTTAAGGCTTGGATTGATGCTAGAGCACCGAATAATTGAGCATACATAGTCTGCTTTTTCCGCACATCGACTGTAGCTGAAGGAGCACAAAACTTGTACTTGGTATGAAAGAAATATGGATGGGCTGTCTGATCCTGTTGTGTGGGATTACTGCGCTTGCGCAAAACAATAGCCTGGTGCATCGCACTTTTCGCGGCTTGCGCGTCATCAATGGCCATTCGATCGAGACACTCTACGAAGGTGAGCTCGAGCTATTGATAGAGCACCGCTTTGGTCGCATCAACGGGGGGCTGTACGAATTGTTTGGCCTCGACCAGGCCACCATGCGCCTTGGCCTCGATTATGGTATCACCAACCGCTTGAATATTGGTGTGGGGCGCAGTACTTATGGCAAGCACCTCGATGCTTATGTCAAGTACAAAATCGCAGCTCAAACCGCAGATGAGCGCATACCTCTCACACTTACGGCCGTGATGACGGTAGCTGCCCATATGCTTCGCCCTGTAGACCCCGAAATACCAATACCCGTGCAATCGCGCTTGGCCTATTCACACCAATTGCTCATTGCACGTAAGTGGAGCGAGCGGCTGAGCACTCAGTTCATGCCCACATTGGTCCACTACAACCTGGTGGATACGCGCGACGAACACAACGACGTACTGGCCATGGGTGTGGCAGTGCGCTACCAACTCGCGAAAAACTTAGCGGTTACAGCTGAGTACTACTACAAATTGCCTGGGCAACTAGCTGCAGACAAGTACGATCCTGTGGGTATTGGTTTTGACATCAACACAGGTAGCCACGTCTTTCAGCTGCACTTTACCAATGCGCAAAGCATGATCGAAAAGGCCTTCATCGGCGAAACACGTGGCAACTGGCTTGCTGGAGATATCCACTTTGGCTTCAACATGACGCGATTGTTTAAGCTCAAGGGAAGGCGTTATTGAGCCAGGCCTATGGCACAAAAAGAGTGTTGAAAAGTGGTACTATAGGCAAATTTTTTATGGCACTTTCCCACAAGAAGGCATACATCTGGTATGCCTTTTTTATTTTTGGCACCCATCCACCTCCGCGATACCCTCATTAATACGGTATTCTTTAATTAAAAACCAACTTTAAAACGCTGAGTATGTACTGGTTGATGATTGTCGTTTTTGTGGTAGGCTATTTGATGATCGCGCTCGAGCATCCCCTTCGCATTGACAAAGCAGCACCGGCTTTGTTGGCCGGTATGATTACCTGGACACTACTAGTTATCGGTGGCGAAAGTGTGTTTGAAATAACTGGGGTGGATATACATGGCGACAGCATGCACTACATCACACATTCGTTGGCAGAGCATATAAGCGAAATTGCTAAAATTCTGTTTTTCCTCTTGGGCGCCATGACCATCGTGGAACTAGTGGATGCACACGAGGGTTTTAAAGTGGTGACTGATCGCATCACTACCGACAACAGGGTACGCCTCATATGGATCATCTCCATCATTGCGTTTTTCTTTTCTGCAGCACTCGATAACCTGACCACATCTATTGTGATGGCTGCGCTGTTGCGCAAATTGCTGAGCAAGAAGGAAAATTTGTGGTTTTTTGGTGGGATGGTGGTCATTGCTGCCAATGCGGGTGGGGCGTGGTCACCTATTGGTGATGTGACTACCATCATGCTGTGGATTGGCGGGCAGGTCACTGAGCTGAACATCATCAAGGCAGTATTTGTGCCGAGTGTGTTGGCCTTATTGGTGCCGTTATTAGTGGTCTCCATATTCATGAAGGGAAAGATCAAGCGGCCCGTGGTGTTGGATGAGGCCCATCGCAATGAACCTCACGTGACCAGCAAGGAGCAATACCTCATTTTTGCCTTGGGTGTGTTAGGCCTGCTTAGTGTACCAGTATTTAAAAATTTCACGCATCTGCCGCCTTTTATGGGCATGATGTTGAGCTTGGGCATATTATGGGTGGTCACTGAGGTGATCCATCGAACAAAGAGCCCTGAGGTCAAGAATACACTCTCAGTAGCAGCAGTCATCCGGCGCATAGATACGCCCAGTGTGTTGTTCTTTCTCGGCATCTTGTTGGCTGTGGCGAGCCTGCAAACAGCTGGGCATTTGGGGCAACTGGCACAGGCACTCGACAAAACTTTTGATGGCAATATCTACATCATCAACACCTTGATTGGCTTGTTGTCGGCTGTGGTAGACAATGTGCCATTAGTAGCAGGTGCTATGGGTATGTACCCCATGGATGTCTATCCAGTAGATCACCCATTCTGGGAATTATTGGCCTATTGTGCTGGTACGGGTGGCAGTGCACTCATCATTGGATCGGCAGCGGGTGTGGCCATCATGGGTATTCTGAAAATCGACTTCTTGTGGTACATGCGAAAAATGACGTGGCTTGCACTGCTAGGCTATTTTGCAGGTATTGCTTGGTATTGGCTCGAACATCAGTTTTGGATGTAAAATCGGGCTTCCCTTTGGCAATACTTAAACAGGTAAGAGTGTATCGGGACGCAGCTTTCAATGCACGCTGCGTCTCGATCTTTTATCGGAACAGCTCGAAAAAGCCGCGCAACACTTTGCGCACACCCCCATCGTCGTATTCCAAAATAAAGAAGTAGGTACCATCGGGCAGCTGTTTGTCTTCGTTCCAAATGCCCGGCCAGTCGTTTTGGTAGCCCCGCTGTTCGTATACCAATTGGCCCCAGCGATTGTAAATGCGCAGGTAGTTGTCGGGAAAATCCTCTATCCGGCCAATGTAGAAGGTATCATTGTAACCATCATTGTTGGGCGATACTGCGGAAAAGGGCTGCACATCGAGGCACTCAATGCATACTTGTACTGTAGCAGTGTCACAGGCTATGGGGTTGCACACTCGATAGGTGAACGATTCGATGCGTGCACAAAAGGGAGGATCAGGGATGAGTGTAGTACTTCGGTCGAGGTTTAGAATGGCCACGGCATCGCCAGATTCGGGTTGTGTCAGTATCTCGATGTGTTGCAAGCCGCCGTAAATGGTATCGTTGGCCAGTATGTCGAGTACAATAGGCGTGCCCATAGGCGTGCCGGGATGGCAGAATAGGTCGTTGTTGGCCTTGGGAGGGCCGTGGTAGGGTGCCACAGAAATGCAGAAGTAAGTTGTGTCGCATATGCCACTTGCATCGCACAGGACGAAGCAGGCGCTGTCTTGTCCCTCGCTTAGCCCCGTGTATTCTACGCACAAGCTATCTTGTAAGAAGAAGAAATCTACGTGTTGTCCATTGAGTGAAGCACAAGCATCGTCGAAGGATTGCACCGTGCCGGGCAGTTCGCTGGTATCTAAGCAATAGTAACGCGTCATGCCTACAAACACTGTATCACAAATGATTTGTGGTTGTATGTCGATCACCGTGACGATAAAATAGGTGCGTATGGCCTGGCCAATGCTATCGCTTAGCAGTGTACATGTAGTGTCTGTACCTACCTGCAAGCCACTCCATTGCACACACCACTGAGTCGTGTCAAGCTCAAATTGCACTGAGGGAAAAGGCGGTGGGCTGCACTGTACTTCCAGCTGTTTGGGGCCAATTAGCTGCGTAGTGTCGAAGCACCACAATGTCGTGTCATACCCCAATCGGATCGTGTCGTATACGATTTGCCCCGATAAGACAGTAACGGCAAACAGCAGGGTGTCGCAAGTATTCAAACTATCGCAAATCGACAGGCAAGTAGTGTCGGTACCTACCTGTAGGCCTTGGTAGAAGAGGCAAAGTGAGTCGATATTCCAGCCAACGGTATTGACAGGCGTGGGGCAGGCGCTGTACATCGCAGTCGGTGAAGTAGATAGATCGAGCACGCTCGTATCCACACACCAACTGCCTTGCTGCCCTACAATAATGGTGTCTTTGAGGATCAAGAGCGGATCGGGCACTATTTGTAGTACAATCACTGTGGTGTCGCATATGGCGAGGCTATCGCAAAAGATAATACAGAAGGTGTCTGTGCCCAATTGTTGTGGGCTAATCAATAGGCAGCTATCTTGCACTAACTGGATTTGGGCATTAGTAGGTGGTGGACAAGCCAAAAGAGCTTGTGTGAGCGGCCCTGCCAGTTCATTTGCCGAAAGGCAGAAAGTATCCTGTAGGTTGAGCGGCCATTGCAAGCTCAGCGTGTCAGTCAGGGTACACCACACCCAGGCCTGGATGGTGTCGGAACAAGTACTTAGGGTATCGGTGGCGATCACCGTGTGGAGGCCTGTAGTGAGTGGAAGTGCAAAGGCTGTGGGTAGGTACTGCTGGTTGAACCCGAGAGTGTTGCTGATGTTGAGATCGAGTAAGATGACTTGCATCGGGCCATAGCTCACATTTGGTGTGCCACCTATGATGAAGGGGCCGCCATTGGGGTCGGCTTGCCACTGACCATCGTTGTCGAAGAGGTTCATACTATCGATGAGTGCATCGATGCTCTCAAAGCTGAAACTGAAGGTGTCGTTCCCTACAGGCCACGCTTCGACAAGGTAAGTGCCTGCTTGCCCTTGCCCAAAGAGCGTCGCCCAGGTGTACACGCCTTGAAACTGGAACGAGCAGCCATGAAGTGGCATGGACCATGGCTGCCCATCGACGGTGAATGCATAACGCCCCAGTAGGCCGGGCCCAATAGGCAGGCATAAATCGGCTGAGTATGTGCAGGCAGAAGCTTGTAGATATACCGTATCGGTAGGGCTGAGCGAGCAGTTACAGCCTGTTGGTACGAGTGTGAGTGCCTGTGTCTGGCTGCAGCCAAAAGGCGTACTGACAGTAGCGCTGACGTTCAGCGTGTCGTTTGTCGAAAAAGCTACTGTGGGCGTTCCTTGCCCAATAGTGGGGCTGGGTTGCCAGTTGATGAGATAGTTTGCCGTATCGGGTATGTCTGAAAGTGCAAGCCAAGTGAGTAGATCGATGCAGGTAGAATCAGGGGGCAAAAGTGTGAAATAGGGCAGTGGGTGTACGACAATGGTGGCAAAGGCTGTATCGGAGAACCCAGGAAAAGCCTCGTCGGTAGCTATCGCGCCAATGGTGTAGGTGCCAGGGGCTTGTGCCAAAAAGGTGATTTGTGCACCAGTGCTGTCGCTGAGCGTGCCGTGCTGCGCGTTGGTGTGAGATTCAAACCAATAAAAGTGGTCACCGCCGTTGCCGGTAATTGCAAGAGGTGTGCCTGCGCAAATAGCAGTATCGGTAGGGGTGAGCGTGGCCACAATGGGGTTTTGCAGCAGCAACTGTACTTGAGTTTGTGCGGTGCAGCCCAGCAGATCGGTTACGGTGGCCGTATAGGTGGTGGGCTGATCGGGAAAGGCTATGGGCTGGGCCACATCTCCGTTAGAAAGTGTGCTGTCGGGTTGCCAATCGATTTGGTAGGGTGGTAGGCCACCACTTACCTCTAGTGGGAGTAGGATAGAGTCGCCGGGCAAGACAAAAAGCGATGGAGGAATCTCGAGGCTGACGCCACCACTACGGATGAGGCGCAATGTATCTGTAGTAGTGGCCTCGCATTGTGGCCGCGTGATATGGCGCAGGACCATAATGGTATCAGGTGATGTGTGGTTGTAGCTCACTACCAGCTGTGCGGTGGTGCCGCTGCTGTCAATCCATAGAAGGTCAGCCTGAGGTGAGGCTGTCGTCCAGCTGATACTGTATTGGTTTAAGAGGCTACAGCTGTCGGTGTATAGCCATAGCGTGTCGGGGCCAGGGCCGCAATAGATGTGTTGTGGCTCGCCCAAAGTCAATACTGGGGATGGAAGTGCCAGCCATGGCAGGCCACATACGGCGCTATCAGCACTATGAGCGACCACGATGAGGTTACATGCTTGCTGTGGACTGAGCAGAGCATGCCAGCTGACTGTGTCGCCATTTCCCAAAAGGGGGCCTACCTCTTGGCTCAGTAGTATTAAGTCAGTGCTGTCGGGTTGTGCGTTGCCGTTGGCGTCGAACAGGAGCTCGAGTGTGAAGGTGTGGCCAGCTAAATCGAGTGCTGCGCTGGAGAACTGGATCTGCCCATTGATCTGTTCGCCCAAATCAGTGCAGCTACTGCGCAGCTGCTGCACAGACAACGACACATTGCTGGTAATAGGCAAGGTGATCAATTGTGTGCCGCCAGCAGAGACGATGGTGGCCACCTCGCAGAAAGACTCTTCGCTGGAGCAGTACAGCTCGCGTCGCAGCAAGACCGCAAGAGCTAATTCAGCTTGCGACTGTGTACAGGGAAATTCGGGAGCTGTAAAGCTGAAAGACAGTTGAACAGTCTCGTCTTGGACCATTGTGGCGGGTAGTGGCCATAAAAGCGTTTGTACGGCCCCTTGCACCTGAATCTCGGGATCGGAAGGGGCAAAGCCTGGGCTGAGTCCTTGAGTGCTACCTACTATATAAGTGGCACCAGCAGGTAGGGTGATGCTGATGTGGGCGGTAGTGTCGGCAGGAGCAGCGGTGAGCTTGCGCACTTGCAGGTGTAGGGTGTGGGGTGCTTGTGGCACGATAGGACTACTGCCCAACAGCTCGATTTGGTAGAGTTGGTCAAGTGGCGGTTCGGCACCTGCAATAAAAAGGGGAAACGATTCACCCGCTTCAAAATTAGATGGTTGATCGCAGCCATTGCGTGCTTCGAACTGATAGTATGCCAAATCCCCAGAACGGAAAGCACAATCGGTCACGAAGGCAAATCGAAGCCTCAGTTCGTTAGAGTCGGATGGCTGATCGGGGTTGAAGCCAGGTAGGCCGTATTGGGCCAGCCAAGGATGCAAGGCATCAAAGCCGTTAAATCGGTAGTGTTGGCCGCGCGCAGTGTGCCCCATGAATTCGGGAGCAGCCACTACGGCCTGGAAGTTGGCATTTGCAGGCCATGCCACCTCGATACTTTGGGCTAAGAGCGTAGCACCAGATAAAGGCAAGAATAGATCGGTGGTTAAATCATAGGCGGTGCCTCGGTCGGTATTGCGCAGTAGTATGGTAAGTACAGTTGTATCGCAGATGTCGGGATGCGTGAGGGGCTGATCCACCATATCAGCTTCTATAAATGGCATTTGCGGCAGTACTGCTACGGGAAGCTGAACGAGTGGGCATGAAGTGTCGATAGTAGCCCCCATATTGGCTAAGAGCACGGGCTCGCAACTCCATCCTGCTACTATACTGCCTTGCCAAGGAATGCATGCTTCCATCTGCGTTTCAATGCGATACACGCGACAGATGTCGGCATAATCGTATTGGGGTGTGGCTGGCGACAGCGGACTGCTTAGCCAATAACGCCGGCCATCAGGGCTTTCGAAGATCGGGATAGCCCAAGCGGTGTCGGGCAGCGTATGATCATATACGGCCACTACTGGGGCATTGTGTGTGGGGTCATCGAGCGATAGCCACACAACACCTGTATGAGATTCCGTGCTGGTATTGCACACTTGTACCGTCCAGCAAGCTGTATCTTGTATGAGTTCGTATTGCGTGGATGTCAAAGCACTTATGGACAGCGCTGGTGGATCCGTATAGGTGAGTAAGTTGCCAGCACTTTCCATCTTTGGTGCTACACAGCTGCCCGATCCAATATGGGCGGCGTAGCTGCGATCTTCAAACCAGACACGTGGTGCAAACTGAAAGATGCCATTGCCTTGTGTACTAGCCAAAGCTGTCTGACAGTGGGGCTGTAGTGTAATGCGCAAGTGCATTGCGTAGTTCTGCACAACATTGAGGGAGGGGCTGAAGTTGAGCGTATCGAAACGGACTATGTAGTGTCCATCAGGAAAACTGTCAAGTGGCGGAAGATCGAAAAACTGATCGTGAAAATAGGGATGGCCAGGTATAGAAATTGCTACGTTTTTTCCTTCAAAGGCTTGTAATATGCTGGGTTCGAAATCAAAGGTGATGCTGTCAAAGTGCATGGCCTGCCGGTATTCTCCGGTAAACCAGTTGTTAAAGCCATTATTCGCTACGATGAGGCGGTAATCAAGTGTGGTGCTATCGCAGCCTTTTGGAAAGGCGCTGCTGTTGGGGTAGTCGAACACCGTACGCGTCTTGGCTACAGTAAAGTCGGTACCGAAATGATCACAACGGTATGTTTGCCCACCAATTTGGGCGAATGCCCAGGCTCTGAGTTGGGGCACC
This sequence comes from Saprospiraceae bacterium, assembly GCA_026982695.1. Classification (GTDB taxonomy): domain Bacteria; phylum Bacteroidota; class Bacteroidia; order Chitinophagales; family Saprospiraceae; genus WFYJ01. The sequence goes on along the minus strand of JALSGS010000049.1, from coordinate 8,920 downwards.
TGGCGAAACTGTAGCTCGTAAGGCCCATCAGGATTGAGCTGAAAGGTGGCGTAGAAATCGAGGCTGTCGCCGGGCATCAGCGTAAGTCCTAAGGCATCGAGACAAGGTGTTAGGTCGAACTGCAACATCTTGCGGGCGCCCATGTGGTGGATCGTCAGCTGACTGCTGTTGAGTGCACAGAGGTATGTGCTATCAGTGGTAGTAAAGATCACCTGGCCATGGCCAAAGAGGAAGAGTTCGGCTACATCATCGGTGCCATCGGGGTTGTCGTAAGTGATGGCGATGCCGATGGAGTCGTCCAAGGGTACATTGCCCACTACACTGCGCACCTGCATGAGCACCGAATCGCAACTGATGGCCACCTTTTTATTGGCCTGATCAGGATCAATAGGGGTTTGGAAGTTGGGGTCGGCAAAGCCAAAGGTGGTGCGCGCCACGTCGAAGTGGTAGGTGCGCAGGCCGCTTTCGCAAATGAGCACTTCAGGCGGGCAAGGCGGGCTGTTGGCGTGTATTTGAGGGCCTTCGATGGTGCCACAGTACCAGTTGTGGATGCAGTCGCAGGTAGGGCATACATAGGTGATGTCGAGTGTGACATTGGCTTGGCGACCTGCAGCTGAACAGTCGGCTACTAATGGCAGATTGAGTTCAAAGTCGCCATTAAAGCTGCTGATCGTGCTGTCGCCAAAGGTGAGTGTGAGCAAACTGTCTTCAAATTCATAGCTACTGGGAAGTGCTATTTCACCTCCGGTGTGCGTCCAGCTCACTTGGTCGATGATGGGATGGATGCCCTGCGGTAAGTGTACTTTCACGATCCAATGACCTTGCCCATCGCATAGGGGCTCGAAGAATCGTGCAGTTCTGTTTTGGCGATGGCGTAAAGTGAAGGTGTCGGTCAGGACAAAGGCATCGGGCGGAGCGGGGTTGCTAAAGGAGTTGCGTTTGAGTGTAGGTGTGAAGAAGTTGGAATGAGGTGCTGTAATCGTTTGTTGGCAGGCATCGGTATATCGGATACGGCCATGAAAAGCGGTGCCGAAGTTGGAGTTGTACGCATCGTCGGTAGGCATATCAGCTGCTGTGCAGTTTACTTCGTAAAAAGCTGTTAGCTCAATACTTTGCCCTACAGGTAGATCGTCGAACCAGCCATCGCCATCGAGGTCGGCTAGGCCACCTGTTCCGTCAGGGTCGGTGGCGAAGGCTGGATGGCCATGTAATGCGAGCAAAGGATAGGTACTCACATTGAGGTCTTGCCCAGCGATGCGCAGGCTTGTGATGCGATAACGCCCATCTTCGACGGAAAAGGTGCCACCCAATCCAATGCCGGCCCACAAGTCGTACATGGCGCCAAAGCCCGGGTCAAACTCAATGCCGTCGTTGCTGATGGTGATGGTCGTGTGGCCATCGGCACAGTAGCCGCCGTAAGTGTTGGCGAGGCTACCACCTGTGCTGAATGCGACCTTTGGACTGCCTTCGCCAATAGGCACCACATCGACAATTGTGGCCTGTGCACATAGTTGTCCCGAACAGCCCCATCCGATGGCATGGGTGCTTTCGGTACCCCCCGTACAATCTACCACGCGGAAGTGCTCGGTAATGGTTAGGGCTTCGTTTGGATCAAATGTGGTGTCGCCATTGCCGTAGCTGTTGGCTACAAAGACCTCACCAGACAAAGCCGCTGTGTAGCTGGTGTCGCCAAATGGCCCCGCCATGGCCTGTAGGTCTATGGGCATGCCATTGACTTCAAGGAGCTGTAGGCTGAGGCCAGATCCTTGTATAGTAGTATACCACAAAGTGTCGGTGCTGCCGTTGAGTGCACTATTAGATATTACGAGTTGGCGCGTGGAGCAGTCACCTGTAGCCATTGGCGGTATGTCGGTCGGGGTGCTGATAGTAAAAAAAGGAATGGCCAGCGCATCGCGATAAGAAGCTGTAGTGTGTTGTTCGCTCAAGTATTGGCCATTGAGGCTATAGTCGAATTGCCACAGGTCGTATAGGTCGAGCATGCCGTTTTGCGCAAGCGTGTCCACTACTTCGCAATCGGCATAGATATAGTATCCGATTTGTACGTGGGTGATCCCATCGGGGCTCAGGTCGGGCAGCGCGAATACAGGCACATTGGGGTTAGTATCATCGAGTAATGTCACGCCAGGTGTGGTGGCACTGGTGTCAAGTCCAGCAAATCGAATGCCCTGAAACAAGTGGCAAGTAGCTGTGAGTTGGCTGCGCGTAGCAGGTGACTGGCCCGACAAGGTGATTGTCACTTGTGCAGTGTCCACTGAGCCGCATACAGTCAGTGCATCTGGTACGGAATTGCTGTTGCTGTATTGAACAGATAGGTTGTTTTGGGCTACAAGCCCTGCAGGCCACCACAAGGTAGCTGTCAAAGTGAGTAAGGCGAAATACTCAGCCAAAGGGCGCATGCAGATATCCTTTACCATCAACAATATCGGGCTTGGAAGTGTATACACATGCCAAAAATCGAACCGAAATGGTCTTGGCGATCGGCGATATATGAGGTGTTTGTTGGGGGAATTGGCGTATGTAGAGATACGCTGTGCATTTACATGCAAAAAACGTGCGCTATTTGTCTTAGTGGGGTAGTGCGTATGCCAGAAAATGCATTTTGTATTTTTTATCACTTTTCATGCGCACATAGGGCATGCATTTTTGTGCTGGTGATACAGTTTGCCGAAAGGTTTACATTTGTAAAATACATATTTATATGTTTGATAAGATCAAAAAGGCATTTAGAAAGAAGAAATACCCCGATCATGCAGCTACGCTTAGCGTCGGAATTGAGGGTATGAGTTGCGATCATTGTGCGATGAATATTCGCAACCGCTTTGAGTCGGTGTCGGGAGTGTATGAAGCCTATGTGCGCTATCCAGAAGGGCAGGGTACCTTTGTATATGATCCGGATCAGCTGACTTGTGAGCAGATTATTGCCATTATCGAAGAAGGTGGTAGCTACAAAGTGAAGCGCTGATGCATGGAGTGCGCCATCCAGCATTTCGCCTGCAGGCATTGGTGTTGGGTAGTAGCCTGCTGCTGGTGGTAGCCAAGTTTTATGCTTGGTGGCAAACACACTCGAATGCCATCTTGTCGGATGCAGTAGAGAGCATTGCCAACGTGATGGCGGGCAGCTTTGCGTTGTTTAGCCTTTATCTGGCATCGCAGCCTCGCGATCGCAACCATCCCTATGGGCATGGCAAGGTGGAGTTCGTGGCAGCGGGGTTGGAAGGGCTGCTCATCATCGTGGCGGGCATCGCGATGGTGGGTAAAGGAGGATACAATTTTTTTGAGCCACAGCCGCTTGCACAGCTGGGCTTGGGCTTGTGGGTCAGTAGTGTGGCAGGCCTGGCCAATTGGGCGATGGGCAAGGCATTGGTATGGGCTGGGCAGCGCCATCACAGCCTTACGCTGGTGTCTGATGGCAAACACTTGATGAGCGATGCATGGACATCGGCAGGTCTGGTCCTCGGGCTGGCACTTATTAAATGGACGGGCCTTGAGTGGATTGACAATGTAGTGGCTATTACTTTTGGTGGATGGATTGTGCATACAGGGGTGCAGTTGTTGCGTCGGGCAGCGGCAGGCATCATGGATGAAGCTGACGAACCCCTCATTGCCAAAGTGCTCGAGCTGTTACACCAGCAGTGGAAGCCCGAATGGGTGGACTTGCACAACTTTCGCATCATCAAGTATGGGGCTACCTTGCACATCGACTGCCACTTGAGCTTGCCGTGGTACTATACCTTGCGGCAGGCGCATGCCGAAGTGAAGGCTTTTGAGGCAGCTGTAGCGCAGTGCTTAGGCCAACCTGTGGAGTTGTTTATTCATGCAGATCCTTGCGAGCCGCCACGGGCATGTAGCATTTGCCGAAAGGCCGATTGCCGCTACCGCAAAGCGCCATTTGAGCGGGAGGTGGACTGGTCGCTCGAGGAGATATTGCAGCCAATGCCACATTGGCGCAAGCTCCTCAATGATTGAGCTGCTGCAATGAGCTGTCTAAGGCACGTAGGTTCTCCTTTGCCAAGGCATAGTCGGGATCAAGCGCCAGGGCACGCAGGTACCATGCACGCGCTTCGCTGTAGTCGCCGCGCAGCGCGGCCAACCAACCAAGGTTGAGACAGCTGACGGGCCTATCAGCATATTCTGCCAATACGCGCAAAAAAGTCTGTTGAGCTGCTGCATATTGGCGGGCCATCATCTGAGCAGCTCCTAATTTTTCCAGAAAGTCCAAATGAAGTGGCAGTAGCTCGCAAGCGCGCTGCAGCCAGCGCAATGCCAGCATGGCGCGTTGTTCTTTGAGGCAGGCTTCGCCCACACGGTAGGCCGTCCAGGCTTGTTCGATTTGCTCGGGATGCCACTGTTGGGCCAGAGCGAGCAGCGCCTTGTAGTCGGCGCGGTTGAACAGCAGGTGGACGCGCACCTCGGTGTAGTATGGTTCATCGGTTGTGCTCATCTCCAAGTAGTGTGCTGCTGAATCGAGAACAAAAGGTGCGGGCAGATATTTGTCGTATAGGGCCAAAAAGGCACGGGCGCGGTCGAGTGGGGTGGCGCGATTGCCTGATAGTAGCTTGAGCTCGTGGAATTCCTGGTCTTTATTCAACTGGCTTTCGCCAAAGAGATGACGGCGGGCGGTGGCCTTGCCGATGAGGTGGTCGGTGATGCGTACATGGGGAATATCGGCTGTGCCAGAGGTAGGCATGTGGCAGCTGATGCAATCTTGTTGGGCTTGTCGGATAGCTTGGGCAGGTGCACTGCAGACTTGCGTGACTGGGCCTTTGTGGCATTTGCGGCAGGCATCGATAAAGCGCTTGCGCGGCGTGAGCTGTACGCTGTGATGTGGGTGGTGGCAGCTCAGGCAGGTGAGCTGTTCGCTTTGGCGAAAGCAGGCGCTTTGCTTGAGCCTGTCGGCTTGTGAAGCCATGATGAAGCGGCTATCGGAGTCGGCGTAGCGCGGTAGCCATACTTGCATGATCGAGTCGAGCTGCATGCCCGGCCAAAAGTCGTAGAAGGTCTTGCCTGGCCGCAGCAGCGCGATACCTTGTAGGTGGCAGCGCTGGCACAGGTCGAGCTGGAGGCGACGTGGCAACTTGCGGGGATTGACGATACTGCCATCTACTTGGGTGGCAGTATCCACTACAATGCCAGCGAGCTTTTCTGCTACGTGGATGGAGCCAGGGCCGTGGCAGCGCTCACAGGCAATGCCCAGCGGCATGCGCTGAAATTTATTGATCGATCCGGGCACTTGCTCTGGCAAGTGGTTGTGGCAGGTGACGCATTCGGCCCCAATCCAGCGGCCAAATCGCGGATTGCCCCATTCGGTAAATCCGGGGGCAAGGCCCCAGCGATTTTCCTGCACGTACCACGTAATTGGCGCCTGGTAGAGGTAACCGTTGCGCTCGATAAGGTGCGAATTGGTGTGTTGGCCCGAACCTACGACGTAGTCGATGCGCTCTATGCGGCGATAGCTGGTATCACCTTGTTCAAGACGGTATTCGAGCACATACATGGCACTGTCGCGCAAAAAAGGATGATACCAAAAATGGCGGATCGAGTCGTACACTACGGCATGAGCACCAAAAGTAGCTTTGCTGTGTTGAGGGGCGCAACCCCACGACTGCCCCATGCCCGTCTGGATGAAATCGGCATATTGTTCTGGATGGCACGAGCGGCACGTCTCCATGCCTACATAAGTGGCCTGTGGGCCGAGATTGCGAAACACGGGATCGCGCGGCTGCTGCAGCCCACAGCGCACGCCAGCTATGGCCAAGCCGATGGCCAGGCACCATGCCATGAGCTCTCGCAATGTGTAGAGGCGTCTCATCCAATGGATTTTACGTGGTGTGTAGATCTGATGCTGTCAAAGCTCTTTCAATTTTTTGATTTTGGTACTGCCCTTTGTCGCTGTAGGCGTGTTAAATTCTTGAAATTCGCCTTGTAAGGCAAAGGTTGTGCTGTGCATGGATTAGGTGAGCTGTTGCAGCAGCTCGACAATGACATGTTCGCTGGGGCTCGGCGCTACGTGCACCTGCTCGATGCCCAGCTCATGTAGCTTGCGCGCTGTGGTAGGCCCAATGGCTATCACCAGTTGATCAGGTCGTGGGGGGCGTTGCTGGTACCAGGCTTCGGCGTTGAGTGGGCTGGTGAAGATGAGCAGTTGTGCTGGGGGCGGGGTCACCTCTTTACGGATGCTGTTGCGATAGACCACCAGGTCGATTACTTCCAAGGCGTCGGCGACGAGTTGCTGGACTGATTGTCGCGATTGTTCAGCGCGGACGAAACACACGCGTTGGCCGCGTGCTATTTGCCGAAAGGCGCGTGCTGTAGCATCGGGTTGGCCAGTGCCTATGAAGTCGACAGTATGACCAGCAGTGCGAATGGCGTGTGCTGTAGCAGGACCGATGGCGGCCAAACGTAGAGAAGAGGGAAGTGCTTGCCGCAAGTCTGAAAGACGTGCAAAGAAAAAGCGCACACCTCGCTTGCTGTAAAAGAAAAGCCACTCAGGCCAAGGATCATCGGGCAAGGCAAAAGGTAGCCCTTCGAACGCGAGCAAACTCAGTGCGGTGAGTGCATAACCTCTCTGCCGTGCGAAGAGACTGAGTGGGCTATGTGGCGCTACGGGCCTACTGATAAACAAGTGCATGTGTTTAGGTCTGTATGACGCCTACATTGAAGTGGTCGATAGGCCGGTGGTTGGCCATGGCGATGCCTTGCGAGAGAATGCGCCGCGTGTCGAGCGGATTGATCAGCTCGTCCACCCAAAGGCGGGCAGCAGCATAATAGGGCGTAGTTTGATGTTCGTAGCGGGCAGTGATCTTATCGAGTAGCTCTTTTTCGCGCTCGGGGGCAATTTCTTCACCGCGCTTCTTCATGGCCGATACTTCGATCTGCAACAGTGTTTTGGCTGCCTGCTCGCCACCCATTACGGCAATGCGGGCCGAGGGCCAAGCCACGATTAGGCGCGGATCGTAGGCACGCCCACACATGGCATAGTTGCCTGCACCGTAGGAGTTACCTACGATCACTGAAAACTTGGGCACAGTACTGTTAGCTACGGCATTGACCATTTTAGCCCCATCTTTGATGATGCCGCCGTGTTCGGATCGCGAGCCCACCATGAAGCCTGTCACGTCGTGAAAGAAGACCAGGGGGATGTGCTTTTGGTTGCAGTTCATAATGAAGCGGGCGGCTTTGTCAGCCGAGTCGGAATAGATGACGCCACCGAATTGCATTTCTCCCTTGGCGTTTTTGACTATTTTCCGGTCATTAGCTACAATACCTACCGACCAACCATCGATGCGGGCATAGGCACAGATAAGTGTTTTGCCGTAGTCCTTTTTGTAGAAAGTGAGGCTGCCTTCATCGACGATGCATTTGAGCAGCTCTACCATGTCGTAGGGTTTACTGCGATCGGCGGGCAGCAGGCGTAGTAGGTCGGTAGCGGGGCGCTCGGGGGACTTGGGTGTGGTGCGGTCGATACCTGCTTTTGGGAAGTGGCCCAACTTGCTCATGATATCGCGTATGGTGTCCAGGCACTCCTGATCGTTGGCACTCCTGTAGTCGGTTACGCCTGAGATCTCGGAATGCGTGCGGGCGCCACCCAGCGTTTCTTTATCCACCTCCTCGCCGATGGCGGCTTTCACCAAATAGGGGCCCGCCAGAAATATAGAGCCAGTACCTTCTACGATGAGGGCCTCATCGGACATGATGGGCAGATAGGCACCACCGGCTACGCAGCTGCCCATGATGGCGGCAATCTGTGGAATGCCCATACTCGACATGACGGCGTTGTTGCGGAAGATGCGGCCAAAGTGATCTTTGTCGGGGAAGATCTCGTCTTGCATGGGCAAGAACACACCGGCACTGTCGACCAGATAGATGATGGGAATGCGGTTTTCCATGGCAATTTCCTGGGCGCGCAGGTTTTTTTTACCTGTGATGGGAAACCAGGCACCAGCTTTCACTGTGGCGTCGTTGGCGACGACTACGCACTGGCGGCCACTCACGTATCCGATTACCACGATGACGCCACCGGCGGGGCAACCACCGTAGTCGTCGTACATCTCATAACCAGCAAAAGAGCCAATTTCGATGTATTCACTGCCTTCGTCGAGCAAGTAGTGGATGCGCTCACGGGCCGTAAGCTTGCCTTGTTCTTGTTGTTTTTTGATGCGCTTGGTACCGCCGCCCAGCCGGATGCGCACCAACCGATTCTGCAACTCACTGATGGCCAATTTATGGTGGTCTTCGTTGATGTTGGCTTGAATGTCGATTTTTGCCATAAAAAATGGAATTGATAGCAGCGCTGTAAGTAATGTGTACTGAAAGCCGGGCCAAATTACAAAAACACTAGCGGCTGGGGCAAAAAGAAAACGGAAGTACCCCGGTACTTCCGTTTGAGCTCACTGCAACCCAATCCGTGCAATAGGATGGATTAGGTAAGGTTGAAATTGCTGATTTTCAGTATTTTTTGTAGATAAAATATGTAAGAAAATGTTGCGCAAACTACTCATTGAATTTACCGGTAAAAAGATATCTCCTTGGGGAGGAATTCACCTGTTTAAAAGTGTGTATGACATGCTTGGATTGCACGAGTTTTTGGGAGGGTTTCCTTTGCCGCAGCCTGGTTCGAACAGAGGGGTTGATTCTTTGGATATTGTAGAAGCTTTTCTATTTAGTGTTGTATTAGGCTCTCAGAGATTAGCTCATAATGGGATGTTGAGATCAGATGAGGTGATTAGAGATATATTCAACTGGAAAAAGGGAGCACCAAGTGCAAGTACTCTAACTCAAGTTTCGGTAGTCAAAAGCAATTGATTCAAGTTAAAGATTTTCAGTATTTCGTTGTCCTTTAGAACTACTGAGACTATCATTTTTACATCTAAATCGAAGATCTCGGATATTTTATTGGCTA
>JALSGS010000048.1 GCA_026982695.1 Saprospiraceae bacterium | reverse complement strand
ATATGTTGTCAGCGATTGCCTTCACTTGGATGTTAGATTCGCCTTCGCAAATGATGAAGTAATCGGCAGGAGCATCATCTATGTGCCGCAGATCGAGCTTGACAATGTGCTTGCCTTTGATGTCCTGTATGCTGTCCACTATCAAGTCGTTGAGGGCTTCAGTGGCAAGCGGTGTGTGCATAAGCGATTCGGTACGCAAAGCTTTTCCTCCCTATTTTTGTTCAACAATACGGTTTGTTGGCATGGTGCCTGTAGCCTAAACTCATATGTCTATAATCAAATCAATTTTTCATTGTGCAATAGCTAGCCTTATACCAGCTGGTTGTAGTAAGTATTTGTTGTGCTGTATTAATGCAAACGCCTCAGCCTTTCGAGGCGTTCACATATGTTCAATGTGCAAATTTCAATAAAAGTACGCAAACTCACAGCTTTGAATTTGCTTAACACACTTTTCATAGGTAATGTTGTAAGCCGCTTCGACCGATTGCCCTCTACTAACGACTATGCCTGGCATTTGCTCGAGCAGCGCCGTCCACCCGAGGGAATGGTCGTAGTAGCCGACTATCAAACGGCGGGAAAGGGTCAGAGAGGTAATAGATGGGAGGCTGCTGCTGGCCTGAATCTGACGCTTTCCATCGTGTTGTATCCGGATTTTTTGGCAGCACGGCGGGCTTTTGCCTTGTCGCAGGCCATGGCCTTGGCTGTACGCGACGTGGTCGCATGGCATTTGCCTGGGCATCAGTTGGTGCAGGTGAAGTGGCCTAATGATGTGATAGTAGGGAGAAAGAAAGTGGCAGGACTGCTCATTCAGAATTCCTTGTCGGGGGACTATTTGCAAGCCAGTGTAGTGGGTATAGGGCTTAACATTAACCAGCGGCATTTTCCTCCACATTTAGCCAAAGCCACTTCTTTGGCCTGTGTGGCCGAAAGTGAGTTGGATCGCGAAGAAGTGATGTGCGACCTGTTCAAGACAGTGGCTTGCCGCTATGGGCAGCTCAAGCAGCAAGGCACTGCTGCCGTACAGCGCGATTATCTCGCTGCACTTTATGGCTATCAGCAAATCGTATGCTTTCGCAAAAAAGATGGAACGACCTTTACAGGAGTGGTCGCGGGCATTGACGAATCTGGGCAGTTGTTGGTGGACAGGCCGAAGGGGCGTGCTCGGTTTGGGTTAAAGGAAGTGGAATGGATATAAGCACATACTAAGATGTGGGTGAAGCATGTGCTGGTCTGTTTTGACTGGTTTTGTTGATCAGTGGTAGGAACAGCAGGGCTAAGAGCCCAAACAATACGTTACAGCCAATGTTGATGCTGAAAAACAAAATATTGGCAAAGGAAAATGCATCATTGCCAGATACTTCGTATAGAGCTAGCGCCGCAATCACCATGGCGTGATAGCTGCCCATGCCACCAGGGGAAGGCACTACGATGCCCAAGCTACCAAACACAAAGACGAGCAAGGCTGCTACAGGAGGTAGGTGACTGGTAGGATCGAAGGAGAAAAAGGCCAGCCACGTCATGAGATAGTACATCAACCAGATGTTGAGGCTGTGTACGATTAGCCAAAAGGGGCGTTGTACTTGCTCGATACTCTTGATGCCATCGCCAAATCCTTTGGCAAGTGTAGCCACTTTTTGCACAAGCGGCCACTGCAGGAGCCGGCGTCGCCTGCGCCACGCCACTATACCCGTGGCAGCTAGGCCCAATAGGCCTATCCACCACCATGTAGCCTGCGATGCTGTTGCTTGTGCTGCAGGCCAAGCAACATGTGTGCGCAAAAACTGAAAGATGGTGTCGAACTCAAGTGCAAAGGCTAGGACTAGTACGAAAAAAAGTGAGACAAAGTCTAAAGCGCGATCTACCACAATAGTTCCCATCACGCGTTCGACGGGAATGCGCTCGTAGCGAGCTAAGGTGCCAGCCCGCACCACTTCACCTATGCGTGGGAATCCCAAGTTGGCGAAATATCCCAACATAATACTGAAAAAACCATTGAGTGGGTTGATGCGATAGCCCATAGGCTCAAGTAGCATTTGCCAACGCAAGTAGCGACTCAAGTTGCTAATGAGAAAGGCAAACAGAACCAGCCCAATCCAACCATAGTGTACGTGCCGAAAGTCAGTAGCTATTTTTTGCATCAAGCTACACTGCTCGAGTGGGATGCCTTCTAGAGCACATTGCGCTTCGTAGGCTTGGGCTTGGTGTCGATATACCAACCAAAGGATCAGGGAACCCAATGTCAGAAAAAGTACTAACTGCACAGCCTTTCGCCAGGCAAAAGGCCGTTTGGTAGGTGGAGATGATGAGGCAGTATGCATGGGGCTATTTGGGCAATTTGTTGCCAGGTTCTGGAAAGATCACGATCGGCTTATAGGTTTTGGCTGTCTCTACGTCCATCCAGGCGTAAGATATGATAATGACGACATCGCCGGGCTGTACCTTGCGCGCTGCTGCACCATTAAGTGCAATGACGCCCGATCCTCGAGCACCTTTAATGACATAGGTTTCGAGGCGTTCGCCATTGTTGTTGTTTACAATTTGCACGCGCTCGCCTTCCAGAATATTGGCCGCTTCCATCAATGCTTCATCAATGGTGATCGAACCCATGTAGTTGAGATTGGCTTCGGTCACCACTGCGCGATGAATTTTCGATTTGAACATCTGTACCATCATAGCGGGCGCAAAGTTAGGCATTTGTCAATATTGGGTTGGCGTTTGCGTGCATACAAACAGGGCAAAGTGCATTTAGGTTGAAAGGGCAAATAGAGGGAGTTATTTATTCAGCATTTTGCACCAATCGGATAAAGATCTCATTGAGCGAAGGTAGTACTTCCTGGAACAGCCGGATGTGCAGGCCGTGATCGATGAGTAAGCGCAGCAGTTCGTGGGCAATGGTTTCATCAGCGACTTGTACCAGTAGTTCGCCCGCTTGTTGTTCAATCACTCGAAAGCGTTCCTGAGGCATTTGTGCCAGTAATGGCGGGAGGGTGCCGTTGTAGACAATGCGATATAGGTGTTGCTTAAATTGCTGCTTGATATCGGCTACTTTACCTGTCAGCATGTTCTTTCCGTGATTGATGAGCGTGATCTGCTCGCAAACTTCTTCGACTTGTTCCATTCGGTGGGTCGAAAAGATAATGGTAGTGCCTTGGTCGCGCAGGCGCCTGATTTCGTCTTTGATGAGATTGGTATTGACGGGGTCCAACCCGCTAAAGGGTTCGTCGAGGATGAGCAACTTGGGCTCATGGACGACAGTGGCGATAAACTGAATTTTTTGTTGCATGCCCTTAGACAGCTCTTCTACTTTCTTGGGCCACCAATCGGTACATTCGAATCGTTCGAGCCACCATTGGATCTTCTGGCGTGCCTCTTTGGCCGACAGGCCTTTGAGGCGAGCCAAGTACAGCAGCTGTGGGCCTACTTTCATCTTTTTGTACAAGCCCCGTTCTTCGGGCATATAGCCTATTTGTTCAGGATGCGAGGAGTTGAGGGGTTGTCCATGCAGCCAGATATGGCCGCTATCGGCTGCTGTAATGGTGGTAATAATGCGGATGAGCGAGGTTTTCCCTGCGCCATTGGGGCCGAGTAGGCCATAAATAGTGCCTTGGGGTACCTCAAAGCTTACGTGATCTACTGCAGTAGTGCCATTGTAGGTTTTGACTACGTCTTGTAGGCGAAGTGCATGTCCGGTATTCATTGGTTGCCGTTAGGTTAATAGTTAGGGCAAAAATTGAGGCATTGAGGAGCAATGCCCCAATTTTTTCGCTCAAAGGGGCCAATTGTCCTACACTTTTGCCCTTTGATGCGGCTGATGCAAGATGTGATCACTTGGGTGCTGGCCTGACAGTGGTGCGTTGTTGGATCCAGCAGCCGACAAAGTAAGGATCACCGATGTGTAGGAGGCGTTGGTGGATGTCTTCGCGGCTGGGCATGTATTTGCTGTAGCGGGCGATGAGTTTGTTGGCTTCAGCAGTGGCACTGGGGTCGATGCGTTTGGCCTTTTCCCATTCGTCGATAGCTACCCAAGTGACTACCTGGCTGTCCCATCCGCGCCCTGGCCCACATAGTGGGCCACTGGAGGCGTACAGGCGACCGATGAGCAAGTAGGGCTCACCCCAATTGGGTTTGACCTTTGCCGCTTTGCGCGCATATTGGCGCGCTTTAGGGAAGTTTTTGAGGTGGGCATAATACACCTTAGCGATAAGCAGGTAGTAGCGCGCTTTCTTGTCGATATCGGTTTCTTGTTCGGCTGCCTGCTCAAAGCCTTCAATGGCACATTGGTAATCGGCATTTTTAAGACATTCGAAGGCTACTTCTGCCAGCCCCGCCTCGCGACATTTTTCATTACCTGTTTGTATGATTTGTTGGAAGTCGGGATCGTCCTCGGAGCAATCGGCCCATTTGAGATAACTATACACTTCGCGTAGCACGTCGCAGTTGTCAGGGTTTTCCAAGTAGCGATTGAGGTATTTTTTCTTGTAGTAGGCGCAGTCAAAAAATCCTTTGACAGTTTCGAAGTATTCGAGTTGGGTAGGTACGTATTCAAGCACGATTTCCCAAGCTTGGCACACTTCGCCTTCGCAGTGTGTGGGGCCATATTCGAGGATTTGCTGAATGAGTTGTACGTAGTGGTGGGCCTCTTCGTCAGTGATTTTTTCCTGTTGGTGCAAATGCACCAACAGAGCAGTGAAAGGGTTGAGCACGAAGTACTGCGTTTTGACGCTATCTATATCTACTGATTGCTTGAACAGCTGGAAGATCTCTTCTTGGGTAGCTCGCCAAGGGTATTTGTAGTACAAGTCGAAGGCCTTGCGCCCTACGATATAGCCGCCTTCCGGGTAGCATTTATCCACTTCGTCGTATAGCATGAAGATGGTGTCGATGAGGGCTTCGCGCTTGAGCGAGTCGGGTTCTTTGGACAGGAAATACTCGTAGAACCAGATGCCATCGGCAAATACGGAGTTGCGGCGCCCGTCAGCAGCAGGTGCTTCTCGATATACCTTGCGCCAATAGGAAAATGCCTGGTCGTATTCCTGAGTTTTCATAAAGTCGTGATACAGCACGTAGTTTTCAATGGCTTTGTCGGGATTAGGGGCATCGTCGAAGGTAGGGCAAGGGCTAGTGTGCGTGAGGGTTTGAGTGGGAGAAGTAGTGTGGGTTGTATCGGTGGGTGGGGTGTGTGTTTGGGTAGCCTGTTGAGTGGTTTTGGGCGTGCAACTGCTATGATATGCTGCTAAAGAGATGAGTGTTGTCCAGATCCACAACCACTTTCTGTTCATGTCGCCAATTCTTTTTTTTTGTGTATGTTGCTTGCGCAAAAAAGTGTAGTGTGTTGCTAATTGAAGAAATAACACAAAGCATCTGCAAAGATATACGCAAAAGCGAGTGGTTGGGGAATGTGCGTTTTGAAGATTTTTCCTGGGACATATAAGCAGGGTGGTCTCATTGCTTTGGGCACTACATGCGCAAGATGACGAACTCTACGCGACGGTTGCGGCGGCGACCTTCTTCAGTCTCATTGGTATCTATGGGGTATACTTCGCCCAGGCCTTTGTAGTAGAGCCTTCGAGGGTCGATACCGCGTTTCATGAGGTAGTGCACTACGGCTTTAGCGCGCTTGCGCGATAGATAGCGATTGTAATTTTCGGGGCCAATGCTATCAGTATGTCCCCTTATTTCGATAGCCATTCGGGGATAGCGCTGTAGGAGGCGCACCAGTTTCTCTAATTCGACAAAGGCCAAAGGGACGAGCTCGTATTCGTCAAAGTCAAAATAGATGTCTTTAAGTGTGACGACCATACCCACTTTGGGCTCAAGTTTAGAAAGGTCGTCGTCAGGGATAGGGGCGTCGATGATGGGCGGTACTTTGCACAATGATAAGGCATCGAAATAATAATAGGCAAAGGCAAAAGTGGACGGTGCAGGGGCAGCGGTTTGTACTTGTGTTTCAGCATCGGTAAAAAAGTTGCCCAAGATGAGAAAGCGGCCATCTTCTCGAGCAGTGAATTGGCCAGAGAGCGATAGCCATTGGCCTGGCCTTGGATCGATGATCTGCTCGCACTGCCAATAGGGGGACTCGTGTAGCAATACCACGTCTTTGATTTGAATGGGCACTTTGCTAAACCACACACCTATGCGGTTGATGCGTAGAGCGCCAGGTAGCGCTGCTATTTTTACTGAAAAGGCATATGTCTGACCAGCTACGAGCGGCTCTTTGAGAGGTACTTGTACGTATTCGCGACAGTGTGGCTTGCCACCTCTACAGCCATATAGCGTGAGGCCTATGAAAAATTGTCCATCGGCAGGTGAAATTTGCCCAAACCCTTTCGCTGTCCATGCGTGAGGCACGACAACTCCCGGTCCGTACAGGTCGGGAGAAGCACCGGTGGGTGAGGTCCAGTATTTCACTACGCGCGAGAAGGCCCGACCGTTGATAAACCAGCCAATGGGTGGATTGGCTAGTTGTTCAAAACTGGCATTGGGAATGAGATTGGTAAAAGTGTCGAGTACTTGTGCGGTGCTGTTGTGTGGAAGCGCATAGATATACAGCCAACAGAGTAATGAGCAGATAGCCCTTATGATGATATGAACAAAAGTTAAACTGTGTGATTGCATGGCAGTGCGTTGGAGTTCGTGCATTTGGCTTGTAGAGGCAACGGGCGCGCCTGGGTGTTAAGTAGGAGGGGGGGAATCTCCCCACCGGAAGGTCTGTAGGGTAAATCCTGCCAAATCCAATACGCGATCCACTACTGTAGCAGCTAGCTCTTTAGGGCTTGCTGGATGGCTGTAAAAGGAAGGTATGGCAGGACAGATGATGCCACCAGCTAGGGTGATGTGTTCCATATTTCGGATGTGGATGAGGCTAAGGGGCGTTTCGCGTAGCACCAAAATAAGTTTGCGCCTTTCCTTGAGCATGACGTCAGCAGCACGACTGGTTAAGTCGATAGAGGTGCCGGCAGCAATGCGTCCCATGAGTCCTGCCGAGCATGGACAGATGATCATGGTATCGTAGCGGGCTGATCCAGAAGCAAAAGGTGCTTCAAACTGATTGTTTTGAAAAAAGTCAAAAGGCCAATCGTGGGCTTGAAAAGGCATGCCCAATTCCTGTTGCCAGTTGTAGTGGGCATTGCGGCTCATCACTACACCTATCGTTTGCCATTGGTCGCGTAGCGATACTAACTTTTCGAATAACACTTGCGCATAGATAGCACCACTGGCACCACCTACGGCTACGACGAGCTTTCTTTGAGACATCAGCAAGGGTTAATGTTTATTTAAATCACGTTGTTTCAATTGAGAAGGGATGAATATTGGTATTAAATTTATCTTCCTTTGCAAAGAGTTGATTGCGATTTTGCATTTTGCGCAAGAGAAATAGAGCAAGTATTACACTTATGTTGTGCGTGCACAAAATTGATCAAATCATGAGAACTACAGTAATTATTGCTTTGCTTATTGGTATGGCAGGTGTGTGGTATGCGTTTGTGCCTGCGGCAGTGCTGGCACAAGATGAGGAGCCCATCCGTTGGATGAGTTGGGAGGAGGCTGTAGCTGCTAATGAGCAGGTAAAAAAGAAGTTTATTGTGGATGTCTACACACAGTGGTGTGGATGGTGCAAGCGCATGGATGCCACTACGTTTAAGGATCCGGATGTAATTGATTATATCAATAAATACTTTTATGCAGTAAAACTGGATGCTGAGCAGAAGGGCGACATTGAGTTTCAGGGAACGACTTTCAAGTGGGTAGCAGGTGGTCGCAATGGCGTACATACGCTTGCCTATTCGCTCTTGGACGGGCGCATGAGTTATCCCAGCATTGTATATCTGACGGAAAATTTCGAACGCATTGCCATTTCACCGGGGTTTAAGCGGCCTGCCGATCTGATGAAAGAGCTCCAATGGGTAGCTGAAGAGCTGTACACGCGGATCTCTCTTCAGGAGTATCGTCTGCAACACTAAAAGCTATTTAGGGCTACAGCTTTTTCTTATGGGCAAAGGTATGGGCTTGCGATAAACTCCTGCTGATAGGTACACGGCAAGTTTGCATGGGCAACAGCAAAATGTGCTGTATATAGGGGGATTGACGCCCTCGCACAAGCATGTTCCCATGTTCCGATGCGGAAGTGAACCACTTTGATAAGCCGAAATATTTTCATCCGACGGTGCGGCAAGTGTACGAGGATTTGTTCAATGGGCACTCAGGGCCGGCTTTTGTGATTCCTGCGAAGTGATGGCAATGTGGAGATCGACATAAGGACAATATATTGGGTGATGTGGGCGCTGGCAGCTGTGTGGGGATGTCAGCAAGAGCACACTGCGATCAAGACCGGCTCGCCCAGTCGCGTATTTTTTCAGGTGAGTGGCTTTTTCTGGTAGGTGGATCTGATGGGATACTCTACGGCATCAGGCGTAGCGATGGCGCCATTGTGTTGACCAAGCGTGCAGCACAACACAGCATTGCCCAAGGTATCTATTACCAGCGCACGTATTATGCCGATGAAGAGGGGGTGCTTCTCTTTGATGGCTAAGTGTGGACGTACTATTCCTCGGATTGAAAGAAGGGGTGCTGTGCGAACTGAAGGTATAGTCTTCTTGAAAAACATACCTGACTGTTAGTAGCTATGAGCATAGGCAACACACTTGCTATAGTATCATGCTTACACTCAAATGTTAAAATCTCCCCTCTGCTAAAAAACTTCTCTCAAGACTTGACTGACATCGTTTTTTTTTGTACTGTTTTCACATCTACCCCAACGAGGCAGAAGGTATAAAGAGGCGATCAGAACACAAAAACACATCCATCGCCGGATTCATCGGGGAAACAGTACAGTGGGAAGAAAGAAAAGCAGAGCGCATCCGGCACGGACACAGGTATGGCTTTATCAGCTTGTGCGCACATAACGGATAAAGGAATCAAAAAGCCCCTCTCCGGGCATTTGCGGTGACGGAGAAGGGCCATTGTTTAACTCTGAAACTCAAGTTTCGGGGGTTAAAAAAGGGGTAAAAAGTGGGAGTTGTTCGTGATACAAATGACTGAAATTCAGTATATTGCAGCTAAATGAGAACCAAAACAACTCCCG
>JALSGS010000047.1 GCA_026982695.1 Saprospiraceae bacterium | reverse complement strand
GTAGCAGCGGTGGGCATTGGATCAATGATCTTCAACTTTATCTATTGGAACTTCGGCTTTTTGCGCATGGGCACTACGGGTATTACCGCCCAAGCTTTTGGTCGAAGGGCCCAAAGTGATTTAATGCTTACGCTCGCACGAGCACTACTCGTCGCAGCTATATTGGCCATGCTAATATTGATCTTGCAAGTACCTTTAGCCCAACTGAGCTTTCGGATCATGGGTGTAGACGATTCCTATGCCCCCTTGGTAGCCGATTACTTCTTCACCCGAATATGGGCAGCACCCGCTACACTGGCACTATATGCCTTGACAGGATGGTTTTTTGGCATGCAAAATGCCTGGATCCCCCTGCTACTCACCATTTTCATCAATCTAGTCAATATAGCTTGTAGCTATGTGTTCGTCGTGCATTGGGGCTTAGCAGCTCGCGGAGTGGCGATGGGTACAGTAATTGCCCAGATAGCTGGGTTAGCGATGGGTATCGCCTTGTGGTGGTGGCACTATCGGCATTTATGGCGAATAGCCGTTTGGAAGGGCTTGCGCCAAATAGCACCACTACGTCAATTCCTCCTCATCAATCGCGATATCTTTCTGCGCACAGTAGCACTCACCTTTGCCTTCGGCTTTTTCTATCAGCAGTCGGCATTTATGGGAGTAACCACGCTGGCCATCAACACCATTTTGCTGCAATACTTCAACTGGATGTCCTATGGCATCGATGGCTTTGCCTATGCTGCAGAAAGCATCGTGGGCAAGTATGCAGGCCAATCGAACGAACTACTGACGCGCCGAGCTATCAGATACTCGCTCTTCTGGGGCATGGGATTGGCCTGCCTATACGCTGCGATCTACTACTTGTGGGGCAATGACATCTTGTACCTATTCACCAATAAGCCCGACCTGCAAGCTGCCGCTCGCCCCTTCCTGTGGTGGATGGCCGTATTGCCCTTTTTCGGTGCACCCAGCTTTATATGGGATGGTGTGTTCATCGGGCTCACAGCCTCAAAAGCTATGCGCAATAGCATGTTGTGGGCCCTAGCCCTATTTCTAATTATCTACTTCCCCTTACGCGCCTCATGGGGCAATGATGCACTATGGCTGGCCATGGTGTGTTTTATGGCTGCACGCGGTGCCATCCAGTGGTGGATGTTTCGACGGCAAGGGCTGACACTTAGCTAAACACATTATAGGTGCTTGACACACGTGCTGCAGCTATTTTTTTCAAAAAGAGAAATGAGCCGGGCTCATCACTCGTTTACATATAAGTGCGGACAATAGCAGAATTTTCCCAACTTTGTCGCCGCGTCATGGTTGCTGGCGGAAGCTTCATCCCACTCATTTACCAACTATTACTACCATGCATACCCTTGACATCGAAGCACTCAACAAACAGATATACCTCGACAGCGCCTTTGTCACACAGCTCTACGAACAAACTGAAAAAGTCATCGTTGGTCAGCCCGTGATGCTCGAACGCCTACTTATTGGGCTGCTCAGCAAGGGTCATGTCTTGCTCGAAGGCTTGCCTGGCCTGGCCAAAACGCTGGCCATCAAGACACTGGCACAAGCCATTGATGCCAAATTTCAGCGAATCCAGTTCACACCTGACCTATTGCCCGCCGACATTATCGGTACGATGGTATACAACCCCGGCCAAAACGAGTTCAGTGTGCGCAAAGGCCCCATCTTCGCCAACTTCATCTTAGCTGACGAGATCAACCGTGCACCTGCCAAAGTGCAATCGGCGCTGCTTGAAGCCATGCAAGAGCGCCAAGTAACTATAGGTAGGCAAACCTTCCAGTTAGAAGAACCCTTTTTGGTATTGGCCACCCAAAACCCTATCGAGCAAGAAGGTACTTATCCACTACCTGAGGCCCAAACCGATCGCTTCATGCTCAAAGTTAAAATCACCTATCCAACCAAAGAAGAAGAACGAGAAATCATTCGCCGCAACCTCGGGCAAGCCAACTATGGAGAGGTAGAACCTGTGGTAAGCCCTCAGCAAATCCTCAAAGCGCGGCAAAGTGTACGCAAAGTGTACATGGACGAAAAAATAGAGCAATATATCCTCGATATCGTATTCGCTACGCGACAGCCTGAGCACTACGGTCTATCTCAGCTCACCCCCCTGATTCACTACGGTGCCTCGCCGCGCGCTAGTATCAATCTAGCGCTGGCCGCAAAGGCCTACGCCTTCTTACAACGCCGAGGTTTCATTATACCCGAAGACGTGCGCCACATCTGTACCGATGTGTTACGACATCGCATAGGCCTGACCTATGAAGCAGAAGCCGAAAACATTTCGCAAGAAGACATCATCACTCAAATACTCAACACCGTAGAAGTACCTTAATGGCACCTTTCGGCAAATATTATGCTGCCGCCTTATTCTTCGCGATAGCCACTTCACTCCCCATGTACCTAATGGGGCAGGCATGGTCGCATGTCATTGCTGACTCGGTAAAGCAACTATTTGCCAAACCGAGAAAGGTAAAAGTCCGCCATTATCAAGGGCACCTTGATGGCTTTCACGACCTATCTGCTTCACTTGGTTTCTACGGGTCGAGTGTACAAGGGTATTTCACCCTACTGTCGAGTCAAGTGCACTTTCGCGTAAAGGGCACCTTCCTCAACGACAGCCTATACCTACAAGAATTTGATGCCAAAGGCAACTGCACCGGCAGCTACCTGCTACAGGCAGACCAAACACATAACTGGAAAGGCGAATGGCACAACTATGACAGCACTGTAGCCCTACCCTGTACGCTCAAGCCGGTATCTACCCCAACTGAAGTACCCCGACATTGCGGCGCCAACAAGTGGATTGCCTACTACAAGGGCCAGTGCCGTCAAAACGATGTACGCCTGTGGGTACATCGCACAGCCAATGGCCGTCTTTTTGGCAATGGCTCATGGGGGCCACATAGCGTACAAGCTAAAGGCACTATTACAGCGCACCAGGCATGGCTCAGGCTCTACGACGAGCAAGGCCGAAGCCTCGCCTTTATTCAAGCCGATGCCTCCGACTTGCGCCAATGGCTATCCATATGGCATGGCCCCACTGGCGAAAAAGTCCCATTCACGCTAGCACGCGTCCAAACAATACCAGTCGATTGCTACTCATGGGCTGACTATCGCACTGCCTATGCCATACTCTTTCCCAAAACTACTTCGGCACCCTTCAACGACTGGGTCATGCACTCAGCTAACGACTGGCTCAAACGCTGCTATCAGCAGGCCACACAACACGGCGCGCAGCTCGCCCCATCGCAACGCGCGCGCTGGCGTGCAGAGGGCTGGTACGAAATTGCTTATGATGATGCCCAATACATTAGTGGTGTGCGCTCATTCATAGCTTCCTGGCTTACATATCCTCAAGTAGAGGCATTTATTTTCGACAAAAAACACCAACAACTCATAGATCCATGGCAGACCTTTTTCCATAAGGATGCTCGAAAAGCCATCGAGGCACAACTACACCATTGCCTCACACAGCACTACCTGGTCTCTTACGAAGGCTTTGCTCAATGGATCGACACAACCATATCGCAGGCACTGATTCTGCTCAGCCCACAAGGCATCACTTTTCGCTTGCCCCCACACCCCGTGTTTGGCAACATACAATGTACATTATCCACAACCGAACTGCAACCCTGGTGGCGTAAGCCCCCCACTTGGACACATGAAAACAACACTCATGGAGACCAATGAATTGCTCAAAAAAGTGCGCCGTATCGAAATCAAAACGCGTGGCTTGAGCAAGCACATCTTCAGTGGAGAATATCACAGCGCCTTCAAGGGGCGCGGCATGTCGTTTAGCGAAGTGCGCACCTATCACTACGGCGACGACGTACGCAATATCGACTGGAACGTCACCGCACGCACCGGCGAACCCCACGTCAAGATATTTGAAGAAGAGCGCGAGCTCACCGTCATGTTATTGGTCGATGTAAGTCGGTCTACTTTTTTCGGCACCCAACAGCAATTCAAACAAGAAATGGCCACTGAAATTTGTGCAGTACTGGCTTTCTCCGCCATACAAAACAACGACAAAGTGGGGCTATTGCTCTTCTCCGACCAAACCGAGCTATTTATTCTCCCTCGTAAGGGCCGTCAGCACATCTTACGCATCATACGCGAGCTAATCAGCTTTACGCCAAAAGGTCAAAGTACCAATATAGGCCATGCTTTGCGCTATTTCAACAATTTGGTCAAGAAAAGAAGCATCTGCTTCCTAATATCTGATTTTCTGACCGACATACCTTACGCCGAGGCGCTACGGGTCGTGGGTCGTAAACACGATATGATCGGCGTACAGCTGTACGATCCCATAGAAGTCCACTTGCCCGTTGCAGGCTTACTCTATGCTCGCGATGCAGAAAGTGGACAAACACAGTGGCTCGACACTCAATCCGAAGGCGTACGCCGACAATGGCATCAATGGTTCCAACAGCAACGCCAACAATGCCAACAAATTTTTCGAAAAGCCAGCTCAGACATCCTGTCTATACGAACTAATGAATCATATGTACGAGCTTTAATTCAGTTCTTTCAAAAACGCGTAGGCCATGGCGCGTAAGTACGCCCCAAAATATCTGCTGCTATGTTTGCTGCTCGGCAGTGTACGATACGCCACCGCACAAGTGCGCGTCCAAGCACGGCTCGACAGCACACATATGTACATTGGCGATCAGCAAAACTTGTATTTACAAATTCTGGTTTCTCCCCAAGTACAGGTGCAAAAGGCCGATATACAGCACATGCTCCCCCCACCCCTTGAAGTGGTGGAGCAAAGCCCATGGGACACCACCACTCAAGGGCGCAGTCTTGTCCTGGACAAAACGCTGCGATTTACCGCCTGGGATTCGGGCACCGTTATCATTCCTCGCATTCCCGTAGTGTTTCAATACAGGGAGCAGCGCGACACGAGTTGGAGTGCACCACTCACGCTCGAAATAGCCTTAGTATTGCCCGACACCAGCGGCCTAGCACCTATCAAGCCCATCATAGTCGAACCAGCACGCTGGACCGACTATCTGCCCTGGCTTATCAGCGCAGCTATCGCACTTGTGATAGGCCTGGCCCTATGGTGGTATCAGCGCAAAGATCGCCCAGCTGCTATCCCACATGCGCCTCCTCCCATTCCCCCTTACCAACAAGCCTTGGCGGCATTGCAGCAATTAGACCAACGCAAGTTATGGCAACAGGGGCAAGTCAAAGATTATTACTACGAGTTATCGTACATTCTCAGAGCCTATCTTGAAGCACGCTTCGGCATCTTGGCCCTCGAAAGTACCACGGCCCAAATTATCGCTGCCTTGCGGGAAAAAGACGTACTCAACTCCCAACAACTCGAATGGTTACAACATGCCCTACACCTAGCCGATATGGTCAAATTTGCCAAGGCGGAGCCACCCCCTACCACCCATGCCGCGCTTCTATCACAAGCTATTGCTTTTGTAAACGAAACCAAATCACAACCTCCAACACAAAAAGCAGAAGGCAATGAGTGAATGGTGGCATATCCATTTAGCACAACCATGGTGGCTATTGCTTTGGACTACCATCCCATTGCTGGCATGGTGGCTTTACCGCAACAAACAGCGCTATTTCGCCCATATTCGTCTGCCTAGCTTGCAGGGTTTGCACACGCATAGCTGGCGTAGTCGAAGTGTTTGGCTACCTTGGGCAATGCGGGCAGTAGCCGTAGCGCTGCTCATCTTTGCACTAGCTCGTCCCCAACGCGAACTCAAAGAAGAAAAGGTCAAGGCAGAAGGCATCGACATCATTCTAGCCATGGACTTGTCCAGCTCGATGCTGGCACGCGACTTTAAACCCGACCGGTTAGAAGTGAGCAAAAAAGTAGCTGCCGACTTCGTGGATAAGCGCACTTACGATCGCATTGGCATCGTCGCATTTGCCGGCGAAGCTTTTATGCAATGCCCTCTTACTACTGACCACCGAGTAGTCAAAGAACTCCTCGCACAGCTCGAATGTGGTATGCTCGAAGATGGCACAGCTATAGGTATGGGGCTTGCTACTGCTGTAAACCACCTAAAAGACAGCCCAGCTAAAAGCAAAGTGGTCATCTTGCTAACTGATGGCGTGAACAACGCGGGCTACATCCAGCCCGATGTAGCTACCGCCATTGCCAAAGAATACCACATCAAAGTGTATACGATCGGTGTAGGCTCACAAGGTGAAGCTATGACTCCTGTAAGCCGCCGCAGCGACGGCACTTATATCTTTGGCTTGGCCCGAGTAGAAATCGACGAACAGCTGTTGCGCCAGATCGCTCAACAAACCGGTGGACGCTACTTTCGCGCTACATCCTCTTCTGCGCTCGAACGCGTATATGAGGCCATCGATAAATTAGAGAAAACCGAAATAGAAGTGACCATTTTACACCGGCATACTGAAGTATTCTATGCCTTCGCTGGTATCGCCATTGCTCTGTTGGCACTCGAGCTGTTGCTCGCGCACAGCCTGTGGCGATCTATTCCCTAAAGACTAAACACTTCACTGCTCACCAACAAACACCAACATTGCATCACCCATGTTTCGTTTTGCACATAACGAATATTTATACTTCCTTGCACTCATCCCTCTACTGGCCCTTTGGCTCTGGTGGGTACGCCGAAAAAGAGCTCAAATGGTAGCCCAAATGGGTGATCCTGCACTCATCCGGCGCCTGATGCCATATGCCTCAGAATGGAAATGGCGCCTCAAGCACAGCTTACGACTGGCCGCATTGACGCTGCTCATCATCGGATGGGCCAACCCTCAATGGGGCACCCGTCGCCAAGAAGTAAAAGCACGTGGAGTAGACGTCCTCCTCGCTATCGACATCTCGCGCAGCATGTGGGTGCCTGACATCCCCCCCAATCGCATCACACGCACACAACGCGTCGCACAACAACTCATCGATGATCTGAGCGGCAACCGCATCGGCATTGTTCTGTTTGCCTGGGAAGCATTCCTACAATTGCCCCTCACACACGATTATGCCGCAGCCAAACAAATGATACGCACGGCCGACCCCTCTCTCACCCTTGCCCAAGGCACCGACATTGGTGAAGCTATTCGACTGGCCATGCGTGCTTTCCCAGAAGACGACCACCACAAAGTGCTCGTGATCTTCACCGATGGCGAAGACCACGATAAAGACGCCATCCAAGCTGCACAAGAAGCAAGCGAACAAGGCCTGATTATCTTCACCATTGGCGTAGGTACTGCACAAGGAGGCTTCATACCCGCCCAAGATGCCCGGCAAGGCACCTACATCCGCGATGCAAATGGCCAACCCGTGCGCTCTCAGCTCAACGAATCATGGCTCCGACAAATAGCTCGCAGTGGCGGTGGCACCTATTTCCACATACTCAATGCCGAACGCGTTGGCCCTACCATAAGCAAACGCATCGACACACTGGAAAAACAAGCTTATGAAAGCCGTCTATTTAGCGAATATGCCAGCTATTTCCAGTATTTCATCGCAGCAGCCTTACTGCTGTTACTCATCGAATTTCTGATAAGCTATCGAAAAAACTCATGGTGGCAACAATCACGCGAAACCACAATATGAAGTACTGCACAAGCTGGATCCTGCCCCTTTTGTGTGGTGTACTGTGTTTTGCGCAAGCACAAGCACAAAACCCACACCAATGGCTACGCCAAGGCGATCATGCCTATCTTCAAGGGCACTATTCCGCTGCCGAAGAAGCCTATCGCAAAGCCCTCCAGGCCGATCCCTCTAATGCACAAGCCAGATACAACCTGGGCAATGCCTTATATCAGCAAGGCCGCATCGAAGAGGCCGCCAAAGCCTGGCAAGAAGCTA
This sequence comes from Saprospiraceae bacterium, assembly GCA_026982695.1. GTDB lineage: Bacteria > Bacteroidota > Bacteroidia > Chitinophagales > Saprospiraceae > WFYJ01. The sequence continues at coordinate 121,391 of JALSGS010000047.1, read as the reverse complement.
CGCAAGTAGCACCCAATCATGAGGAGCTAAACGCACGTGCCTATCACAACCTGGGCAATGCCCTGTTTCAGCTCAATCAGCTCGACAAAAGCATTGAGGCCTATAAAGAGGCGCTGCGTAGAAACCCCCAAGATTTCGACACCAAAAAAAATCTATCTGCTGCATTACAACAACTCCGACAGCAACAGCAACAACAAAACTCATCACAACAACAGCAAAATTCACCCTCTAACGAACAGCAACAGCAGCGCTCACAAGCTGCACAAAATCCACAAGACGAACAACCTCCCTCGCAGGGCAAACCCCAACAGCCCCAAGAACACGAAGCACCACAGAGCAATACTTCACCCCCACAAAACGACGACCAATCCTCTTCTGACAACCCATTGCCAAACCCTCAAAACCAAGAGCTCTCACGCGAAGAAGCGCGCAAACTGCTCGAGATCATGGCACGTGAAGAGCAAAAAGTACTAGAAAAACTCAAGCAAGGCAAAGGGAAAAAAGGACGAGCCGACAAACCGTGGTGACGTACCTATCTATCACATGCTCCACAGCATTCTATCTTTGCGCTTCGACCCAAAATACAACCCAGTATCTGGAAACACAGCTTACACCCCCTAAGCTTATCAGTCACAAATACTCCAAATCATTAACTAAATCTCAACCCAGTCATGCCCGATACTTTTATCATCGATGCCATACGCACCCCAGTGGGCAAGTTTGGAGGTAGCTTAGCACCTATACGCGCTGACGATCTGGCCGCTCACGTCATTGAAGCATTATTGGCTCGCCATCCCGAGCTTCCCGGCCATGCCTTTGACGATGTCATTATGGGCTGCGCCAATCAAGCTGGTGAGGATAACCGAAATGTAGCACGCATGGCACTGCTGTTGGCGGGCTTGCCATGGAGTGTGCCTGGCGAAACAGTCAATCGGCTGTGCGCCTCCGGCATGTCATCAGTAATCCACGCACATCGCGCCATTCAATGTGGCGATGGCGACTTGTTCATCGCCGGTGGTGTAGAACACATGACTCGTGCGCCTTTTGTATTGTCAAAAGCTTCCCAACCTTTTGGGCGCGACGTACAACTATACGACTCGAGTTTTGGTTGGCGCTTTGTCAATCCCAAAATGGAGGCGCGTTACGGCACCGACAGTATGGGGATGACTGCAGAACACCTCGCCGAACGTTTCAACATCAATCGAGCCGACCAGGATCGCTTCGCCTACTGGTCTCAGATGAAGGCCACTGCAGCACAAGCATCTGGCCGCCTAGCTGAAGAAATCACCCCTGTAGAAGTGCCTCAACGCAAAGCCCCCCCATTGCACTTCGACCAAGATGAATTCATCAAGCCCTATACGACCCTGGAAGGGTTAGCTAAATTGCGCCCCGCTTTCAAACCCGATGGCACCGTCACTGCAGGCAACGCCTCAGGCCTCAATGATGGTGCTGCAGCTATGCTCGTCGCCTCAGCACAAGCCTTGAAGCGCTATGGCCTCAAGCCCATGGCGCGCATTGTCAATTCTGCTGTAGCTGGCGTAGAGCCACGAATTATGGGCATTGGCCCCGTATATGCCACCGAAAAAGTGCTAAAAAAAGCTGGCCTCACCCTCGACGACATGGACATCATCGAAATCAATGAAGCCTTCGCTGCACAGGTGCTAGCCTGCACGCGCCAATGGGGATTGGCTGACGATGACCCTCGCATCAATCCCAATGGGGGCGCCATTGCGATTGGCCATCCACTAGGTATGTCCGGTGCGCGCATCCTCCACACAGCAGCCATTGAGCTACACAAACAGCAGAAACAATACGCCTTAGTCACTATGTGTGTAGGTGTAGGTCAAGGATATGCCACCATCCTCGAAAAGGTATAAACTATGCGCACATAAATCTTTTTTATAAGCGAAATGCATTATCTTGCTCAGCCATATTTTAAAAACACATAGCAATGATCAAAAAACGCCAACTCTTGAGCCGTAGCAATCCCGTTTTGTCTGAAAAAGCGCTGCAAGACACACAATCCATACCAGATACCTCAACTGCGGCAAGCCAAAGCATGACTGTAACTGGTGCAGTCAACAAATCTTTCCTATTAGGCTTACTCATGCTGAGTACCGCCGTATGGTCATGGCTCAACCCCAATCCCACATTCTTGTGGATGGGTGCGCTAGGAGGTTTAGGCGTAGTAATCGTCTGTGTGTTCAAGAAAGAGTGGGCACCATGGCTAGCCCCTCTTTATGCTGGTTTGGAAGGCCTATTTCTCGGCACCATTAGTGCCTTCTATGGATCTTTGTACAATGGCATTGTCTTTCAAGCCATCACATTGACCATGGCTGTATTTTTTGCCATGCTATTTCTCTATAAGACCCGCCTAATCGTAGTAACTGAACGCCTGCGTGCAGGTGTAGTAATGGCCACTGCCGCCATCGCCATTGTGTATGTGCTCAATTTTGTCTTATCATTTTTTGGTATCCAAATGCCGTTTCTACATCAGACGGGCATAGTGGGCATAGGCATCAGTTTGGTTATCATTGGTGTAGCAGCCATGAATCTCTTGCTCGACTTTGACTTTTTTGAAAAAGGCGAGCAATATGGTGCTCCCGCTTACATGGAATGGTTTGCCGCTATGGGCTTACTCATCACACTGGTATGGCTGTATATCGAAATCTTGCGCCTGCTCTCCATGCTACAAAGAGACTAACCCCTTCTATATACAGACAAGCATTTTGGGCAGATAAAAAACGAAAAACCTCATATGGAGCTAAGTCTTAAGGGGAAAAATGCCCTTGTAGGTGGCAGTAGTAAAGGCATTGGCAAAGCTGCAGCTATTGAACTATCTAAGTTAGGCGCTGAAGTAACGCTTGTAGCTCGGTCAGCTGAGCTACTCACGCACGTACTCGATTCGCTCGATCGCTCGCAAGGCCAACGCCATTCCTTTATCGTAGCCGACTTTACCCAACTATACGAACTGGAAAAAAAGATAGAGGCACTTGCACTACAGAAAACCATCCATATCGTAGTGAACAACACGGGTGGACCGGCGGCCGGCCCCTTAACAACTGCAGCTCCAGAAGCCTTTTTGCGTGCCTTTCGAATGCACGTATTGGCCAGCCATATCATCATGCAACAGGTCCTAGAAGGGATGAAACGCGCTGGCTATGGCCGATTCATCAACATCATATCTACTTCAGTAAAAAGTCCTATTCCAGGTTTAGGCGTATCGAACACCATACGCGGAGCGATGGCCAATTGGGCCAAGACGCTGGCTAGCGAAGTAGCCCCTTATGGCATTACCGTAAACAACGTGTTGCCTGGTGCCACTCGCACCCAACGCCTCAAAGAAGTAATTGCTTCAAAGGCAGCACATACAGGGCGCAGCATTGAGGAAGAAACCCAAGCTTGGCAAGCAACTATCCCTGCAGGTCGCTTCGGCGAACCTCATGAGCTGGGCAGCGTAATCGCTTTTTTAGCTTCGCCTGCTGCTGCCTATGTCAATGGCACCAACATTCCCGTAGATGGCGGACGTACCCCCTGCCTGTGATGCATAGCGACCAATCCATGTTCGAGGTATTCAGCGATACACACTTTATGCGCGAAGCACTTAAAGAAGCACAACGCGCCTATGAAGTAGGAGAAGTCCCCGTAGGCGCTGTAGTGGTTTGTCAAAACCGCATCATCGCGCGCGCGCACAACCAAACTGAACGCCTCAACGATGTCACAGCACATGCCGAAATTTTAGCGCTCACCGCCGCCGAAACTCATCTAGGCAGTAAGTATCTGAATCAATGCACGCTTTACGTGACCCTAGAACCCTGCCCTATGTGTGCAGGTGCATTAGCATGGGCACAATTGGACCGTCTCGTCTATGGCGCTGCCGATGACAAACGCGGATTTATGCGCTTTGGCAAAACGATGCTACACCCTCGCACACGCCTCGAATACGGCATCTTACACGATGAGTGCGCTGAGCTCATACGTGCTTTTTTTGCCGAAAGGCGAAAGTGATGAAATCAATCATCCCACCTATGTGACATAAGTCACTCAGTCAACATGACCAATGTTCTCTCCAACTAGGTTGGTTGCACCCCCATCTTTGTGATGACAATATTTGTTTAACCAAACAGTGTGCATTATGAAAGTGCCTGGTATGTTGGTGATGACCCAGTTCATCACATATGTGGGGGGTATAGCATTAAGCATGCCTATCCATGCACAATCTTCAAGATGGGAGGTGCCTGCCTCAGCCCAAAACATAAAAAGCCCATACAACTTAAAAGACCCTAAGCTAATTGCGCTTGGGAAAAAACTCTATTCCAAACATTGCAATATATGCCACGGGGCTAAAGGCAAAGGTGATGGCGTAGCAGGATTAGCACTAAATCCCAAGCCCGCCAATTTCACTACAGATGCCTTTCAGTCTCAGGCATCAGGTGTTATATTTTGGAAGATTACCCATGGCAATCCTCCCATGGCTTCCTATGAAAGCATATTGAGTGAAAAAGAGCGGTGGGCGTTAGTGGCCTATCTGCGCACGCTCAAGTAAAAGCATTGCGCCCATAGCATTAGCTGGAGGGTACCTCCATCCACTTTTTTCTTCCCTTATCAAGGCAAGGCGTGAATGAAGCCTAATAAAAAGTCAAATGCTATGAAACGACAAATCATTCTGACATTACCACTATTGTTTGGTATCGCAAATCTCTGGGCCCAGCTACCCTACTCTGAAACAGAAATTTTCACTACTAACCTCCCTAAGGCCAGCCTTAAGGAGGATCCTCTACCCAATAGTTCGTTCTTAGTGGCAGGATATTACACGCTTGAGCTTGAGGCCGAGAATGGGGAGGCCAACTTTTCTGAAACTAAGTTCAACCCCATTTTTCTTTGGCAAAAGGGGCAAAAGATTTTTTTCCAGTCTGAAGTGGAGTTTGAACTCAGGGGAAGTGAAAACGGAATAGAACAAGAAATAAACCTCGAATATGCCGTAATGAACTTGCTACTGGGCAATAATGCCGTACTTTACTCTGGTAAGTTCATCGCGCCCATTGGCACCTTTACCGAACGCTACCACCCCGATTGGATCAATCGTGCCGCCACTAAACCTATTGGGTTGGGCAAACCCGTCAATGGATTGAAGTTGCTTCAGCCCGGTGGTGAAATAGGAATAGGAATCAAAGGCGCCGTATTTGTGGGTAATGGGAAAGTGAACTACAACATGTTCATCTCTAATGGTGCCGTGTTGGATTCACTAAACGGCATGCTTCGCTACGACAACCTGCTCGACAACAATACCAACAAGGCAATAGGTGGCCGCATAGGCCTCATGCCCATACCAGGATCTACTTTAGAACTGGGCCTGTCTGGCTATACTGCCAAAGTGGGCTCAGAAAAAGGTAACTATGAAGATGCTACTGTGAGATTGCTTGCGCTCGATATCAATTACGTCAAAGCCATCTCCGGGTTCGGAAAAATCGATATAAAAGGCCAGTATCAAACCTTGGGTGTAAATACCACTAATTACGAAAATAACCTGGTCATAGACAACAGTTCCAAGGTGTGGTATGCACAATGTGCTTACCAACTACCTTCTATTTCTGACAAAGTTCGCTGGCTCAGCAATATCGAAGTAGTAAGTCGCTATACACAGCTGGACGTCCCTGCTTCAGCACCGTGGGGCGAAGACTTGAGTCAACTGACTCTGGGCATCAATTACTGGATCAGATGGAACGCCGCGTTTAAAGTAGCAATAGATTTTTTCAAGAGCGATGCAGATGCAGAGACAGGAGCTACAGGCGTGTTTACTATGGGATTCTAAGCACTCGTGTTTATTAATCAAAAGCCACTTATTATGAAAAAAATACACATAGTTTCTATTTTTATAAGCCTTGTATTAGCCATAACCTTACTGAATAGTTGTTCCTCTACGCGAATGGCTACCATTACGGGTGCACAGCTTTGGGGCGAGAACTGTGTGCGGTGCCACAACGCGCCTCCATCTACCGACTTCTCCGACAGAGAGTGGGAAGCAGTGGGTACACATATGCGCCTCACTGGGCATCTAAGCAAAGAAGAAAGAGACAAAATCGTAGAGTTCTTGAAAAGCAGTAATTGACTGTACGAAAAGCCGGTTAATCTTAGCCCCATCCTGGACGAGGATGGGGCTTTCTATTGCATTCCACCTCGTCCCAAAATGGGACTACACTCCATTAAGGGAACACATAACACTACAATCCACACATAAAAAGCTGATGATAAGTGCAAAGTGAAAAGGCCCTTTTTCTGCTCTTAGCATAGCACCTCGAAAATTCAGTGTGAACAGTCAGAAATTTAAATGGTACTATGCTAAAAGGATTACTACACACCTATTTACCCCGCATAGCCGTAGTAGCTTTTATGGGGTTACTCGCATCGCTAAAAGGTGTCAGCCAAATTAGCTGGAACAATTCCGTGCCTGCTGAGTTAGAAGTATGCCAAACGGGAAAAACGGCCTCTATTAACTTCACCAATCAGACAGGCAATACACTTTCGAATGTAAGCCTCAACATGCAGCTACCTCAGGGCATCACCTATGTAACAGGAAGTTTGAGCGAAAGCTCTGCTTTCAACGTACAAGAGCTCAGTGTTTCCAACCCAGAAAATGTAACCTTCAGCATAGATGATGTGCCTGATGGTCAAAGCATTAGTTTTGATGTAACCATCGAAGCAGGTTTCGACGCCTTGGCCTGGCTCGATGCCGGCAATGTATTTCGAAATACACTAATTTTGTATTACAACACCACAAGTGACACCGCCCAGACAAGTGCATACAACATCCTCTACCCAGCCCTGACCATTACCGACTTTAGCCCATCTACTGCCTATGTATATGTAGGGCAAACCTTTACGCGCACAGTTACCATCGTAAATGGCGGCTATGGCAGCCTAAGCAGCTTCGTGCTCAAAGACACCTATGACAGCAACTACCTCGACCTAATTGCTACAGACAAAGGCTCCCTCAACAGCAGCACGGGCGAGATTACCTTTTCAAGCGCAGATTTCACTACTATAGGTGATGGAGATGGACTCTTTGAACAAAACGAGTCGATCACCGTCACGGAAACCATTACAGTAGTAGGCTGTAGCAGTACGCAGTCCACCTTACAAGCGTTTTGGGGCTGCGACGGGCAAACACGAGGCAGTAACAAAAAGTATCCCTACACTTCGGTGAGCCTATACCCCCCTAATTTGGCCATTTCTGCCACTCCATCGTTCAACACCTGTTTGCCTGGTACTGCCGACGTGCAGCAGCTTACAATCACCAATAACGGCACAGGTCCTGCCAATAATGTCTCGGTCACCATCAGCCAACTGGGTACCGATCCTTACTCGCGCATCGATGAAGCCAGCATCCAATATAGCATCGACGGTAGTAGCTACAACTCCCTCACGCCCACCAGCACCTCTACAACTTATGCACACAGCTGCTTGGGCAGCAATCCTATTGGCAGTTTTACGGTGACGCTCCCCGACAACATCCAGCCAGGGTCCACTGTCACACTTAAATGGGACAGTTACACGTGCAGTACTATTCCTTGTAGCGACATAGATCTCTTGGGTTGGAAATACAGCCTGTCTTATACCGATATGTGTGGCTCAAATAGCTATTCCGATAGCGGCAAAGGGCAACATCTCGAAGAAAAAGGGTTCACCATTTTTGCCGAATCCCCATCCGACCTATCTGATGGCCAAACGGGTTTGTACAATTACATCATTTCATCGGCTGCATTTGATTTGCCAGAAGGCACCAATCCGTACTTTGAGCTGGTTTTTGATCTGCCAACAGGATTAATGTACAATGGCAATACCGGTGACCTCAAATTCTTTAATGGCACTACCGAATGGACAGCATCATCTGTCAGTTACAATACCAGCACTAACCAACTCATTGCTACTTATGACCTACCGATTCCATTCTCTACCCTACAGCGATCTGAAATTCAACTCAAACTTACCTTAGACTGTACGCAAGCAAGTGACGGATCAGCCACAGTGGGCATGACGCTCAACTATGTCATGGACAGTTCCTGCCCCGACGACTCCAAAATTCCACTGACTTGTTTGGAAACAGCCACTACTTACCTGCATTGCCCAGGAATTTGCACGGAAGGACTTGTATTCGAAAGCTTTACAGTAACACGTACTAGCGTAGGAGAACCCGACAACGACCAGGATGGCTTACCGGACAGTGCGGGCACTCTAGATACGGACAAGATCAAGCTCAATCGCATAATGGTAAGCGATACCTTTAAAACTATCTTTTCCGGCACGATCAAAACTTCTTCTTCCTATCCATCTTGGTCATATGCCTACGCCACCTCTTATGTGCCCTATGGCGACTATATCACAGCGCTTTATGCAAATGTTCAAATCACTAAAGCTGCTACAAATAGTGTATATACCTGTTCCTTAGTACCTATCAGCACTTCACTCTCCGGTGGCACGCTCACAGTTGATTTCGACCTTAGCCCTGCCAGCCTGGTAGCTGCTGGTTGCTCCAATTTTAGTGGCTTAGTATTGGAAGAGGGCGACCAGATCGTACTCACTGCTTACTACAAAGTATCGTCCAATCCAGGTGGCATGATTGATCAAGCCACCATCACTAACGATTTTTACGTCAGCCCTACTGCCAATGGCACCGCCTATCAATGCAACGACTGGAATGGCAACTTTACACTCATTGGCTATTATTGGCTCAATTATACTGGTCGGAATTACAACATAAAGACGTGTACTAGAAACATTGAACAGGGGTTCTACCTCAGCATTGGCGACTGCTGTACCAACTATGGCGGTGGTGACTATTTCCCCTACGAGTACCGCAACTGGGGGTACACCAAGCAAGTCCGGGTAGTCATTCCCGATGGCTACGACTACGTATCGGCCACCATGATTCAGTACCGCACCAAGTACACCAATGCTACAGTCACAGAATCCGCAAGCATCACGCCCACGACCATCAATGGACAAGAATACATTTTCGACCTCTCGGCCTATTACGTGGCCAATGGAGGCAGTATCAACTACTCTGACGACGGCTTTCACGGAAAAATCAAAGTGGAAGTAGATCCTGAATGTACTGCCAGCACTTCCCAGCTACCCATGTATTGGTACTTCAAGTTCCAGGAGGCAGATCGCTTAGGTGGAAATCTCACAGCAGAGTACAGCTCTTCGCCCGACTACCTCAAATACAAGCCAGCCAGTGTAACGGTCTCTCCTAGCCAAACTACTCAAGAAGGAACTGGCATTACTGTAAGCTGGGATATCAACGTACAAAATAGCACATCAAGTGATGCACCTAATGCATGGATCTTCCCCATAGCACCCAATGGTGCGATGAACATCAGCGAAGTGTTCGACCTGAGTACCAATACTACTTTAAGTGCACAAAACGGCGGTTTTTACCAGTTAGGACAAATAGACAAGAATAGCAGCAAGAGCTATCGCATCACGGCTACGTTCAACTCTTGTGCTGCAGACTCCTTAAAAATTTACTCGGGCTATGGCTGTGACGGCTATCCCACCAACCTCACTATTTGGCCTTGCCCTTACGACAGCACCTATCTGTATGTAGAGCCTCAACCCACACAGCTCCAAATGCGATTCTTGAGTGCTGCTCCCGTAGACAGTAGCTGCTCGAGCCGCATCGAATTAGAAGGGGAGCTGTTGTCTTCCAAATTGGGTACGGTAACTGATATCATGATTTACGCAACCATGCCCGAACGCAGTGGTTCACCCACCATCACCATTGAAAGTGGCAGTACGCAAGTCAAATACCCACTCTCTAATAGCTACGCATCGCGTCCAGACCCTACGCAATCGAGTAACGTATTCGTGTACAATACAGAACAAATAGACAGCACCGTAGCCCAAACGGGGCTACCTGGCATTACCAACACCAGTGCCAACCAGCTACGCATGAAATTTATTATTAATCTGGAAAGTGGCTTCGAACCTGGGCAAACCATACGTTTCGACATCGCTTCTAAACGCGCATGTGGCGATTCATTGCCTACCCTTGCCATAGAATTCGACCTCAATGCTGTCTTCACCCAAATATCTGGCGTTGGCATGGATCACACCTACGACAACTGGGCAGCAGCCTGGGGCGACTACAACAACGATGGCTATGTCGATCTGTTTGTCACAACCAGAGACGAAAACCAGCCTAACCAATTGTACAAAAACAATGGAGATGGTACCTTCTCGCTTGTTACATCAGGCAACATTGCTACAGATGTAGCCAGCTCACTGGCAGCAGCTTGGGGAGACTACGATAACGATGGCGACCTCGACCTGTTCGTCGCCAACAATATCGGCTATGGCAACTTTTTGTACCGTAATAATGGAGATGGCACCTTTACCAGTATCCAAAATGATCCTGCAGTCAACGACAAGGACTACGCCCACGGTGCCGCTTGGGCCGACTACGACAACGATGGCGACCTCGACTTGTTCGTCGCAGAGTACTTTCCCACCAAGTTCAACCACTTGTATCGCAACAACGGCGATGGTACCTTTACTGCTGTAACTGATAATGCCATCATTCTCGAAGCATCATTTTCTACAGCAGGTGCCTGGGGGGATTACAACAACGATGGGCTCATCGACCTATTTGTATGCAATACCAATGATCAAGACAATAGCTTGTACAAAAACATCGGAGGGGGGCGATTCCTCAAGATCAACGCTGGAGACATTGTCAACGATGGGGGCAACTCAGTAGGTGCTTCTTGGGGAGACTACGACAACGACGGCGACCTCGACTTGTTCGTCGCCAATTCAGGTGACCAAGACAACTTCCTGTACCGCAATAACGGTGATGGCACATTCACCAAAGTCACCTCAGGCGACATCGTCAACGACGGTGGCCACTCTCATGGCTCGGCCTGGGCCGACTATGACAATGACGGAGATCTCGACCTGTACGTCGCCAATAACGGTGGCTACAACAACTTCCTGTATGCCAATAATGGCGATGGCACCTTTACCCGAGTATACGGTCCCCTCACCGATCAAGGTGGCGAATCGATGGGCGTTGCTTGGGTAGACTACGACAACGACCTGGACTACGACCTGTTCGTCGCCAATCGTGCAGACGAGGCCAACTTCCTATTTGCCAACAGCCGTGGGCAATGCTACAGTAAAGCTTGTATCGTACTTGATGGCAACATCTCCAATAATAATGGTATTGGTGCCATCATCAAGGTCAAAGCCAACATCTATGGCACCGACACCTGGCAAATGCGGCAGGTAAGTAGTCAAACGGGAGGAGGCATCGGCGGCCAAAGCGATATGAAAACACTCATTGGATTAGGTGATGCTACCATCATCGACTCGCTGGTCGTCATCTGGCCATCGGGCTATACCCAAGTACTTACAAATATGGCTGTAGATGAATGCCAAACAATTACAGAGCCCAACGGATCTAAAGTATGCGGCGTCGTATACTACGACAAAAATGGCAACTGTACCCAAGATACTGACGAGCCCGGCATCCGCGATGTATTGATCTCTATGCAACCCGGCGACTTGTCGATCTATACCGACTCGACCGGCAGCTATGAAATCTACCTGGCACCTGACACCTATACCGTCTCTGTTACAGCACCAACCAATTGGAATCGCACCTGTACTACCGATTCGTATACAATAACGGTAAGCCAGCTGGGATCTACCTACTGCGGCAACGATTTTGCACTCACTGCCGCCTGCCCCTATCCCGATCTCGAAGTGGAAGTAGCTTCTACCTCGCATCGCATCGGCTTCGAGAATCTCATGGCCGTGCAATATGCCAATGTCGGCACCGATACTGCCATTGACGTGACGCTCACCTTGACCCTCGATTCCAATATCGTCATTAAGGAAGCAACTACTACATGGGACAGCTATGCCAACGATCGCATCGTGTGGTCTTTTGCAGCCATTCCACCCGGCACGCGCAATACCATCTACCTGACTGACTCTATCTCCACTAATACGGCTGCCAACCAACAGCTTAGTGCCACGGCAAACATCACTACAACTAATGGTAACGACTGTAATAGCGCAAATAACAGCTACACAGAGACTGCGCTGGCCGTAGGCGCTATCGACCCCAATGACATACTCGTGTGGCCCGAAGGACCCATACGCCGCGATGAAGTGCTTACCTACAAGATCCGATTCCAAAACGTAGGCAACACACTCGTCAAATACGTGCGCATAGAAGATGAACTACCTATAGGGCTTGAGCCCGAAACCCTGGTGTTAGGCCTAGCTAGCCATCCCTTTACCTTCCACATGGAAGGGCAAAAACTGGTGTGGGAATTCCCCAACATCAACATGCCCGACAGCACGACCAACGAACCAGAAAGCCACGGTTTTGTACTATTCCAGGTGCAACCACGACAAGACATCGAAGAAGGTGCCTTGATCGAAAACAGTGCCCTTATCTTTTTCGACAATCAAGCACCTATACGTACCAATACGGTAACTAATGTGATCGTGGAGCAAGCACCTGCAGCTTCTGAATTCAAACAACTGAGCGTTATGCCCAACCCAGCTACCGACATAGTCATCGTACGATTAGTTCCCAAAGAGCTTCACATTCCCGACCAAATGGCTACACTCGAGCTATTCAATGCCTATGGCCTAAAAGTGCAGAGCTTTCAAAGTATAGGTAGTGACAGTAAGGAAATAGATTGTCGCAGACTACCCCCAGGCATGTACTACCTGCGCGCATTGGGCAAATCAGGCACGTGGTATTCAGGCAAAGTCTTGATTCAGTAAGGTTCCCTTTTATAAAGGTGGTGGTTTCGAAAAGGGTGCTCCATTGTGGAGCCCCTTTTCACTTTTCGAGCTGCTACAAAAAGCAATCCAACCTTGTAGGACAATCTATACTACGAGCAAGAAATCTCATTGCTTACACCTACAACAAATGCCCCGTAAGGACGTATTTTGGCCCCAGCCCAATCAATAACTTGCCATGAAAGTACACATCGTTGGTGGTGGCATCATCGGTTTGGCCACCGCTTATTTCTTGCACCAACAAGGTGCAGAAGTGAGCGTCGTAGAACGCGGCATGCTTGACGACAATTGCTCGTTTGGCAATGCCGGACTGGTGGCGCCAAGTCACTTTGTACCCTTAGCTTCGCCAGGAGTCATTAGCAAGGGATTGCGCTGGATGCTCTCGGCCAAAAGTCCTTTTTACATCCATCCGCGCTTGGACTTCGATCTGATCCGCTGGCTATGGCTATTCTTTCGATCCAGCCGCTCGCCACGCGTTTCCGAGGCCATGCCTGTTCTGCGCGACTTCAACCTGCTGAGCAAAGCCCTCTATGCCGAATGGGCTCAACTGCCCAGCATGGATTTCGGGTTCGAAGCCAATGGCTTGCTCATGGTATATCACACGCCAAAAGGCGAAGCTACTGAAATAGCACTGGCAGACACCGCTGCCCAACTCGGTCTGCAAGTCGAGCAATGGGACCGAGCACGCACCGAATCGCATTCAGGCCCTCTGGGTGAAAAGGTACGTGGCAGCATCTACTATGCCGACGACGCCCACCTCTACCCCTCGCAACTCATGCGCCAACTCAAAAACTACCTGGCTCAGCAAGGAGTGCACTTCGAGTTAGGCACCTGCGTGCAAGAGCTGGTCGTGCGCAATGGGCGTGTGACGCATTTGCAAACCGATAAAGACCAGCCAATTGAAGTAGAGGAGGTAGTGATAGCTGCAGGCGCCTGGTCGAGCCAACTATTGCGCCCTTTGGGCTTGTGCATGCCCATGCAAGGTGCCAAGGGCTACAGTGTGACACTCAAACAACCCACACAACGCCCCAAACTACCTCTAATCCTAACGGAGGCCAAAGTGGCCATCACGCCCATGGGACAAGACCTGCGCATTGGCGGCACACTCGAGCTGGCTGGCTTTGACGACAGCATCAACTACCCCCGCGTGGAAGGTATCATGGCATCTATTCGCCCCTACTTGCCTCAACTGCCATTGCCTCAGCAGGGGAAAGATCCAATATGGCGCGGCTTTCGTCCATGCACACCCGATGGGCTACCCTACATAGGGCGGCTCGAAGCAGTGCCCAACCTCACGGTGGCAGCAGGTCATGCCATGGTTGGCCTTAGCCTGGGAGCAGCTACTGGTAAGTTGGTCAGTCAACTACTTGCCAGACAACGACCCGACATCCCTTTGGAACTCTTCCGGCCCGAGCGCTTTGGCTAAAGACATCATCACCACTAAGCTGATGCAGCTCACCTTTTTCATTTTCATTACAATTAAATAGCATAGTGTAACTTTGAGACACCGACCATCTTCCATCCAAAAGAAATCATCATGGCTGTGTTTCACCTCAATGTCAATGGCAAGCGCTACGAAGTAGATGTCGATCCCTCTACCCCTATCTTGTGGGTACTGCGCGACCACCTCAATCTGGTAGGCACCAAGTACGGTTGTGGCATTGCCCAATGTGGCGCTTGCACCATTCATCTGGGCGACGCAGCCGTGCGCTCGTGCATCCTACCCGTTTCACAAGTGGGCACACAACCCATCACGACGATAGAAGGCCTTTCGGCAAATGGCGACCACCCTTTACAGCGCGCCTGGATCGAACACGACGTACCTCAGTGCGGCTATTGCCAAGCAGGCCAGATCATGAATGCGGCTGCTTTGCTGAAAGCCAACCCCCATCCTACCGATGAAGAAATTGAAGCAGCTATGAATGGCAATTTGTGCCGCTGTGGCACCTATACCCGCATTAAAGCGGCTATTAAATCAGTGGCAAAGCGCTGAGCAAGTTGCCAATTTTCTCCATTGTTTCCCCGACTCAACACCTCATATTATGACTTTAGTAAAAACAAAATACGGCCGCCGGTCCTTTATTAAAACCACAGTATTAGCTAGTGGCGGCATGTTGTTGGGCTTTAGTTGGTTGGCCGGCTGCAGACCTTCAGGTCAAGAGTCCGCAACTGAATGGCCTGACGAGTGGTTCGAAATCAACGGCTTTATCAAAATCGGCGATAACGGCTTGGTCACCATCATGTCGCCTAATCCCGAAATTGGGCAAAACGTCAAGACATCCATGCCCATGATCGTGGCCGAAGAGTTAGATGTGGACTGGAAGCAAGTGGTCGTCGAACAGGCCCCGCTCAATACAGAGATCTTTACGCGACAGCTAGCTGGTGGTAGCCAGTCCATCCGGCAAGGCTGGCACAGCTTGCGCATGGCAGGAGCCACAGCACGTCAGCTCTTGCGCCAAGCTGCCGCTCAAGCTTGGCAAGTGCCGCTCGAAGAAGTGAAAACCCAAGCAGGCACCCTTAAGCACACGCCCAGCGGACGTACCGCAGGATACGGCACTTTTGCGGCAGCTGCTGCACGCTTGCCCATACCCGAAGAGGTGCCATTGAAAGACCCCAAAGACTTCCGAATCATTGGTACTTCGCGCAAAAACGTAGATGGCAACAAGATCGTCACTGGAGAGCCGCTCTTTGGCATCGACTACCGACGCGACGGCATGCTCATCGCCATGATTGCACACGCCCCTGCTTTCGGCATGAAGCTCGAATCGCTCGACGCGGAAGTAGCACGCCGCATGCCCGGCATCGTCGATGTGTTTACCATTAAAACCTTTGCCGATGACTACGAGCGCCAGTGGTGCGACACAGCTGCTTTCAACGAGCTGGTAGCTGTAGTGGGCCAAACAACCTGGCAAGTGTGGCAGGCCAAAAAAGCACTGCGCATCAAGTGGGCCCCCGTCGCCGAACTGGAAAGCAGCAGCCTACACCGCGCACGTATGCGTGCCATGGCCTCCCAACCCGCACAGGTCTTGCGCCGCGATGGCAACCCTGAGGCTATGTTCCGAAAAGCTGCACGCATCATCGAACGCACCTATACAGCGCCTTTCCTGGCACACAACACCTTGGAGCCGATGAATTTTTTCGCGCATGTCACCGAGGAGCGCGCTGAGCTGGTAGGGCCTACCCAGACGCCAGAGTTTATGGAAAAAACTTTGGCAGCACGCCTCGGCATGCCCTTGGAGAAAATAGATATCCAGATGACGCGCCAAGGAGGAGGCTTTGGCCGTCGTCTTTACGGCCATTTCATGGTGGAAGCAGCGCTAATATCGAAAAAGGTGCAAGCACCCGTCAAGCTCATCTACACGCGTGAAGACGACATGAGCTTTGGAAACTACCGCCCAGCCTATTACGCCACTTACCGCGCTGCTCTAGACGAAAACAACCAGCTATTGGCCTTTCACGTGTGTGCCGGCGGCATTCCCGAAAGTCCGTTGTTTCCCAACCGCTTTCCGGCTGGCGCTATTGACCACTATCTGGCTGAAAGTTGGTCAGTCGATTCCAATATTTCGATAGGTGCATGGCGCGCGCCGCGCTCCAACTTTATCGCTGGCGCCGAACAAGCCTTCCTCGACGAGCTGGCAGAAGCCATGGGCCAAGACCCCATCGAATTTCGCTTGGCACTGCTCGAGCGCGCAAAAAACGATCCTGTAGGTGCTGACAACGACTACGACCCAGCGCGCTATGCTGGCGTACTAGAACTGGTGCGCCAAAAATCTGACTGGGGTAAAGCGCTACCTGAAGGCATAGGCCGAGGCGTGGCTGCATACTACTGCCACAATTCCTATGTGGCACAAGTAGTGGACTTGCGTATAGATGCCGGCAAACCCATCATTGAAAACGTCTGTTGTGCGGTAGATTGTGGCCTTGTAGTCAATCCCGATGCTGCAGCCAACATGGTTGAAGGAGGCACTGTAGATGGTATCGGTCACGCTCTGTACAGCGAACTCAGCTTCCGCGACGGAGCACCCGAGCAAACCAACTTCGACCGCTATCGGCTCATTCGCCACAGCGAAGCTCCAAAAAACATCGAGGTGCACTTCGTCGATAGCCATGAACATCCTACTGGCTTGGGCGAACCTCCCTTGCCACCTGTCATGGGAGCATTAGCCAATGCCATTTACCGAGCGACAGGCCAGCGCGTTTATCACCAGCCATTCATCAAACATCATCCATTATTGGGATAGCCCAACTCAAAACCTTCACACCTAAGCCCAACACTTATGCGTATTTTCGCGCAAAATGGCACTTCATGCAACAGACCTCTTTTCAGGGCAACACGATGGGCTGGTTGGACGACGGCGAGGGTATGCCCGTCGTTTTACTCCATGGCTTTTGCGAAACGGCCAAGATGTGGGACGACTTTACCACTCATTTGCCAGGATACCGATTTATCAGGCCTAACCTACCAGGTGCCACTCCTTCCGCATTACCCGACATGCCCCTAACTATAGAGTATATGGCCGATGCAGTAGCTACAGTTTTGGATGCCTGTAAGGTGCACAATGCTGCAGTTATAGGACACTCCATGGGGGGATACGTCGCACTGGCATTTGCCGAAAAGTACCCTAATCGCCTGCTCGGATTGGGGCTATTTCATTCTCACCCTTTTGCCGACTCCCCTGAAAAGCGGGAAGTACGCAACAAGCACATTGCATTTGTGCTGCACAATGGACCCATTATGTATGCCAAACAGTTATTCCCTAGCCTCTTTGCCCCTGAGTTGCGCGCAGACCATCGCATGACACTTGAGAAGCTCAAACACGAGGTAGTTCAGGCTTATACAGCCAAGGGAATTATAGCACAACTCGAGGCCATGCGCGAGCGCCCCGATCGCAGTGAGATACTCAAACGATTGTGCAAACCAGTGTGGATGCTCATTGGGGAAAAAGACCCAGCGATATCACTAGAGCTGAGCATGCAAATGACCCATTTACCTGAAAATGCCGATATCCACCTCTTGCCACAGGTGGGGCACATGGGAATGTTTACTGCTACGCGCCAGACAGCACGACTGCTTCGCAGCTGGCTGCGTGCACTTCAGAGCATGAAAGATTCTTGAACACAAGGGCGATTACTGAGTTGTGAAACAACCCAGATACTTTTGCCAACTTTTGGTAGCCCACATACTCTCAAACAACAAGCGATGGCCCAAAGGCCGCCAATGAGCTTCAGGATAATATAGTTGCGCCACACGCAAAGTGTCTATCTTTTGCCGAAAAGCAGAGGTAAGATCGACAAAGGGTACAGCTCGATTGAGCAAATGTGCCTGTAATCGTTTCTTAAAGTGCACTATATCAGGCGCTTTAAGCCATGCTTGCGGAAAGTCCAGCGCCAGCTCCTGCATGGAGGGCAACCAAATAACGCCAAACGGAACTTCTGCCTTTCGGCAAATGGCATGCAACGAGTCGACCAAAGCCAAAGTGAGCTGCTGAGCCACATCCCACGCATCGGGAATTGGTGGCAAATCCGCATAGGCCCGAGGCTGCCGCTCTTTGCCCACTCTACCAGTAACTACTTGCTTAGCCAACACAAACAAATGCGAATGCTGCTGCAACCACAAATACCACGATTGCTCATTGAGCCAAGCTCGCCACCCTCGACGTGCCGGTCTGCGAAATATTTCTAATGCTCCACCACCCTCCGTTTTGCGAAAGCCAAACACAGATTGAGGTAACATATTGTCGAATGGGTCAGTTTCGTGAAATGCGTACCACACGCGCTGAGGATAAAACTGTTTCAACATGCGATACAAAAACACGATCTGTTGGCTCGTACCCCAACCCGGATGCCCTCCATTGATAAACTGCAATCGGCAATGCGCAACATTAACTGCTGAATCGAGCAGCCCCAGCCAGCTATCGGCCCATTCCACACCCCAACCGAAGGTGAAAGAATCGCCCAACCAAAGCCAGCTGCTATCGGCATGCGCCGAAGGCACATCTCCAGGCATGCGCAAACCCAAGTTGTTGGTACGTACTTCGTAGGTAAACCACTGCGCATGCCAGTCATCTACAAAGTGACAATTAGCTCGATAGCGATACCCCACTGCATTGTCTGGCTCTAAACATGGCTTGACCAATTTCTGAGGTAACAATAGCCTCACTACTCCCTCACTCACAAGTAGAGTCAAGCCCAGCGCCACAAGTAAAATCCCCCAATTGCTCGCATGACGCATCACGGGCGAAGATCCACATTTAATACCTTCAGAACCATCACTGTTTCACAGTCGTCTTCTTGAAAAGTTGCCTTCATCTCCTTAGTCAACGCCGCCATTAGCTCGTCATAAGGGCCAAATAAGTGTGTACTCATCGAATTGACATGTACCTCAACATGGGGATATTTCTTAAGCCGATCAATGAATTTCAAAATGGGCGTACCATAATCGCGACGCAATGGGTACACACTGATCTCAACTGAGGCTTGCATCATGTGTTAGAAAGTTAACATAAAAACGGACGCTAATATCGATCTGTCATTGAACATGAGCAACATAGGGCAACCACATTGACCATTTAGGCAATCCACACAGCAAAATACAGCTACATGCACAAGCCACACATCCAAGGTAAAGCATCACATTGCATGTACATTCACTTGTAACTTTGCTCCCGTTGCGCAGTACCGTTTTTTCAAAAAAGAACATTATGGCTACCGCCCCCCTTGCCACTCAAGATTTACTCGAGTTAGGTTATTTAGATGTAGACATAGACCCTAGAATTGACTTATTCGAAGAAATCGAAAAGCTCAAAAAGGAAAAGAATGCCATCATCTTGGCCCACTATTTTCAAGACCCCGACCTTCAGGACATCGCCGACTACGTGGGCGATAGTCTCTATCTTTTGCAACAAGCTGCCCAAACACAAGCCGATGTAATCGCATTTGCAGGGATACGCTCTCTAGCTGAGGCCGTCAAAATACTCACCCCAAACA
Source organism: Saprospiraceae bacterium (assembly GCA_026982695.1). Lineage (GTDB taxonomy): Bacteria > Bacteroidota > Bacteroidia > Chitinophagales > Saprospiraceae > WFYJ01. The sequence goes on along the minus strand of JALSGS010000047.1, from coordinate 101,582 downwards.
AAAAAATACTCCTCCCCGACCTCAAAGCAGGTTGCTCTTTAGCTGATTCCTGTCCTGCATCCACTTTTCGAAAGTTCAAAGAAAAGTATCCTGATCACATCGTACTCAGTCACCTCAACTGTACTGCCGAGCTCAAAACCCTCACTGATATCTGTTGCACCAGTGCCAATGCAGCACACATCATTGCACAAATCCCCTCTGACCAGCCCATAATTTTTGTACCAGATATCCACATGGGTAAGTATCTACAACAAAAAACAAAACGCCAAATGGTACTATGGAATGGTAGCTGTCAAGTACACGAAACATTCTCCTATCAACAAATCGTCAAGCTGCGAAAACGCCATCCCCAGGCATTACTCATCGCGCACCCTATGTGTACCCCACAAATATTGGACTACGCCGATTTCATCGGCGCCATAAGCGAGCTGCTCCACTTCACAGCAAATAGTGAAGCCCAAACTTTTCTAGTTGCCGCCGAAGCAGGCATCATCCACCAAATGCGCAAGCAATCGCCACTTAAAACTTTTATCCCTGCTCCACCAAATAATACATGTGCCTGCAATGAATGCCCACATATGAAGCGCAATACACTCGAAAAGCTATATGTGTGTATGAAATACGAACTACCTGAAATTGTTTTGCCTGAATGGATTATAGAGCAAGGCCGTAGGTGTATTGATCGCATGTTGGATCTTTCATCCCCTGAAAAGCCCTTCACTGATTCGTCTTCTCTTTAGCCAATCAACGAGATCCGAACAACTGCTCTGGCCCCACCGATCATCACCTATTTTTTGCTATAGATCTTGCATTTTATGCCACTGTTTGCGAACATGCAACTCAGTTGCATCGCCGCTATATGTGAAGAAGGCAAAAACACAAGTACATGACGGTCAAAACGAGCTATGTGGTAGGACTACTTATCACAACGATGATGATTTTCCTATATGGATTTTCCCCCATTGCGAAAAAAACAGATAAATATCCTCAAGATTATTTCATCAACCCCATCACGCATCACTTGCGTCTGTCGGGCACTTTTGGCGAACTGCGCACTGGGCACTTTCACTCAGGCATCGACATCAAATCGCCCGATGGGCGCAGTGGCCATCCCGTAGTGGCTGCTGCAGGTGGTACAGTAGCACGCATCAAAGTATCGGCTGGAGGCTACGGGCGCGCCATTTACCTGCGCCATCCCAATGGATATACCACTGTTTATGCACACTTGAAGCGCTTTGCCCAGCCCATCGAACAATGGGTAAAAGCGCAACAATACCGGCGCAAGTCATTTGAGGTCGATTTATATCCTACTGATGGGCAATTCCGATTTGAACAAGGCGATCTCATAGGGCTAATGGGCAACAGCGGGGCTTCCTCTGGCCCCCACCTGCATTTCGAAATCCGCAAGACACTTACCCAACAGCCCATCAATCCTTTATTATTTGGTCTTCCTGTCCGCGATAATACGCCGCCACGCATGTACCAGCTTAAGGTGTATTCACTCAATGACAAACTCGAAACGCTGAGCGACCGTACTTTTTCTTTGCGCTCTGAAGGACCGAATCGATATCGCCTACCTATTGACACCTTAATAGTGGCTGCCTGGCGTGTCGGATTTGGGCTACAAGTATTCGATCTCTTAGATCACACACCCAATCGCAATGGCATTTACCGCTTGCGCATGTATGTCAATGACTCGCTGTGGTATGTTTTTGAAATGGAGCGCTTCTCTTTTGCACAAACGCGCTATCTCAACGCACATGCGGACTATGCAGCTCGCATTTGCTGTAAAGATTGGTTCAACCGCACGTACTTGTTACCTGGCAACCGATTAAAGGCTTATCCGCACTGGAGTGGTCAGCGAGGTGCCCTACCACTCTACAAAAAGCGCCCTACACACGTACGGCTCCTTGCCGAAGACGCCCACGGCAACCAATCGGAACTCACATTCTGGATACGCCGAGGGCAGGTCAAGCCTCCACCACCGCGATCCTACAATGCCCATATTCCATGGGCCTCTGGGGGGACCTTCCGTACAGACGGGTTAGTATTGCATGTGCCTAAGAGTGCGTTATACCAAGACCTCTACCTGTATTGCGACGTGCAAACTCATACTGATAAAAGCCTGCTTTCGCCACTATTTCAAGTGGGTAGTCCTGAAATCCCTCTCCATCGATGGGCCAATATAGGCCTCTCAGCTACGAAAATGCTTCCTGCTGCGTTGCGCGACAAGGCCTTTGTAGGATGGTATACGCCAGAAGGGAAACTAATGAGCTGTGGGGGGCAATGGCAAAGTGATGGTATGCTCCATGCCCAGGTGCGACAGTTGGGTTATTTCACTATTGGTATAGATACCATTCCCCCTCAAATAAAGCCCGTTACATTTAGTACCAACATGAAAGGCTATAGCCAAATGCGCTTTCGCATCACCGACAACCAACCCACTACTGGAAAAGCTCGAGGGCTCCGATATCGCGCTACTGTCGATGGCCAATGGATCCTAATGGAATACGACGCAAAGAGCAATTTGCTCATCCACAGATTTGACGGCCGCATCGGCAAAGGTGAACACTCGTTACGCATAGAAGTGACAGACGATCGAGGCAACACCACCCTTTGGGAAAACACTTTTGTGCGCTGAGTAATAATGTGCGATAATGCCCGCACTCGTGCCTATATGAGCAGCAGAGCGTGGATTCAGCTCATTGTTTTGCTCACGCATTTACTCAGTTGCTTCCCATACTCAAGATTTTTATTTCCACACGCTGGTTTTTTTGGCGTGCAGCTAAGCTATGTTTGTCATTGGGTACAATGGGAAAGCGCTTGCCATATCCCTTGTATGTCAGCCGAGCAGGATCAATCCCTTTTCTGACTAGGTAGTCTACTACTGCTTTGGCTCTAGCCGTACTGAGGCGATCGCAATAATCCGGATCGGGGATGGTATTGGTATGGCCCCCTATTTCAACCACCACATCTGGATTGTCGCGCAAAAACTCATAGATCTCTTCCAGTACGGGATAAGATTCTTCACGGATTTCATCACTATCCGCAGCAAAATAAAGCTGTTCTATTCGCAGGGTAGTACCTGCCTTGATTTTCGATCGGTCTAAGTCTTTTAGAATCTTTGGCTTTTCAGGCTTAGGCTCTGGGTTTGAGAGGACGGGGTCGACAGTTTCTTTTTCAAGCACTGGTGGTGTATGTGCTACTGGTGGCTCATCTGTTTGTTGGCGTGTAGGTTGGGGTTGAGGTTGAGATGTTTCGTCAAGGGGTTCTTCAGGTGCTTGCACCACTTCTTCCTTACACGGAACAGGATAGATTGGAGAGGCATTGTCAATTAAGATGTGCCCATTGTAGGGAAAGAGTGTGGGCGTTTTGTAATATGCCTCCAAGACGATAAAGGTATGATATTGCTTGGGTTCAAAGCGAAAATTGTACTGCAACCACCGCTCATTGATCACCAAATTGCTCTCGGCCAAAAGCTCTGCCTTGTTGCAATATCCTGCTCCACCCCATATGCGCAGCTTAGCCGGCGTGGTATAATTGGCTTGTTCGTTACTCACGCGGCTTGGGCTTACATAGATCATCGAACGAGCCATATAAAGGGTAAACTCATAACACTTACCGGGCTCCAAAGGTCGTGATAGGCGCTGCGATACCATCTCCCACGTATCGTTATCCCGCACGACCATGCCCAAATAACTCTGCCCATCATAGGGTGGCTTGTTTACCTCGAAGGCACCGGGCTGCGTGTCCGGGGGGCTTTCTTCGGGAAATCCACAATCGTACCACCCTGCCGGAGGGCGGCTTGCCAGGGGCAAGTCCTCAAACGAGGGGTTAGCTAATAGTATGGGTTCGTCGTCGTTTTGAGCTACTACCCTCCATGCCATACTTGCCCATAGCACGATCAACACAAGTTGTTTCATCATCGGTTTGGTGATTTTCCAGTGACATTGCCTTTTGCACAACGCATAGAACTGCTCTTTCGCATGTCTATGCCCAAAAGGACAAAAAACCATCCATCTGGCCCAACACCTAAAAGCCATAAATGGATGGTGCTCAAGACTGCATTTTACCTAAATGCATTAATTCCTGTCACATCATGCCCAGTAATGAGCAGGTGGATATCGTGTGTACCTTCATAAGTGATCACTGTTTCGAGATTCATCATGTGTCGCATCACAGGATATTCATTAGTGATGCCCATGCCGCCATGTATCTGGCGTGCTTCTCGGGCTACTTGCAGGGCGATATAGACGTTGTTGCGTTTGGCCATAGAGATCTGGGCAGGGGTAGCACGCCCTTCATTGGCCAAGCTACCCAAGCGCCAAGCCAATAATTGCGCCTTTGTAATCTCGGTAATCATTTCTGCCAACTTTTTTTGCGTAAGCTGAAAGGCAGCAATAGGCTTGTCGAACTGAATGCGCTCAAGAGCATAGCGCAGGGCCGAATCATAGCAATCTAAGGCTGCTCCAATAGCTCCCCATGCAATGCCATAACGCGCCTTAGACAGGCAGGAAAGCGGCCCACGCAAGCCCTGCACCTCCAACACGTTCTTTTTAGGCACTCGTACATCTTCGAATATCAACTCCCCTGTAATGGAAGCGCGCAACGATAGCTTGCCCTTGATTTCGGGTGCCGAGACGCCTGCCCAGTCGCGTTCAACAATTACTCCGCGAATTTTGCCTTCATCATCCTTGGCCCATACCACCGCCACATCGGCCACAGGCGAATTGGTAATCCACATCTTAGCACCGTTCAATACATAGGCATCGCCATCATCGTGCAATCGACTGACCATTCCACCGGGGTTAGAGCCATAATCGGGTTCGGTGAGCCCAAAGCAGCCAATCAGCTCTCCTGCACCGAGCTTGGGCAAATACTTGCGCCTTTGTGCTTCCGTGCCGAATTTAAAGATGGGATACATGACCAACGACCCCTGCACCGAGGCCATAGAACGCACGCCCGAATCACCGCGTTCAAGCTCTTGCATGATCACACCATAGGCAATCTCGTCCATACCTCCACCGCCATATTCTGTGGGAAGGCTAGGGCCAAAGGCTCCTATTGCTGCCAAGCCTTCGAACAAGTGCGTGGGGCATTTACCTTGTTCAAAGTAGTCCTCTATAATGGGCGAAACCTCTTGCTTGACCCAATCGCGTACGGCTTCGCGCGCCAATCTATGTTCTTCTGTAAGCAGTTCATCGATCAGGTAATAATCGTGGCCTTGATAGCGATCTTCGCGAGCACGTCGCTGAATTCCTTTGTCTGTCTTGTCCATGTATTTATGGTTTTATAATATTTTGGTCAGGATGGCATCAGGCGCAAAAGTAGGTAGAAGCCCATTGTTTTTCATGTGCCTGGGCCTTCCTCATGCTACTGCTTTTGCATACGGCCACACAAAGTGCTTACCTCACTACTTTTTGCGCGTATTTTTGTTTTTTGATCCTATACAAATGCCGATTCTACAAATTTGTAAATCATGGCCGTTATTGCACTTGAAGGAATGTACTTTTTTGCCAGACACGGCTACTACGACGAAGAACAACTCGTGGGCAATGAGTTTGTCGTGGATGTGTACATCACTACGCGTACCACAGATGCTGCCGTAACCGATGACCTTCGCGAAACCATCAACTACGAAACGGTCTATACCATATGTCAGTTGGTCATGAAACGCCCTACGCGCTTATTGGAAACGGTAGCGGAACGCATCGGGCTGGGCATTCGCCACCAGTTTGGCTACATTAAGTCGCTCAAAGTACGCGTGCGCAAGAACAATCCACCACTCAATGGCCCCGTGGCTGCCGCATGGGTAGAGATTGATGGCCAATACGAAAAGCGCTGTGGCAAATGCGGCAAACCACTGATTTGCTATCGCGACCACACCTGCTGGTGCATGGACTCCCGCGTACCTGTCAAAACGCGCGAACACCTGCGCGCCCGCTTTGACGACAACTGCCTGTGCCCCAACTGCCTAAAGTTCTATGAACAATGAGTCGCTTTTGATTGTATGAGCATACTGCGGTGCCGATCTGCATTTCCCTACAAATGAGGTAACTTCAGCCATTACGAGAAAACACAGCATGCCATGATGGTACCCACTGCTTCTCCTGCCCGCTTGCGCCAACTCTTCGAACAGCAACTGGTACATGCTCCTGCTATGAGAGCCACTACCGTACGTCAACGCCGTGCCCGCCTTAAAGCACTACAGCATGCCCTGATTAAATATCGCACACATCTGCAAGAAGCCATGTACGCCGATTTTAGCAAACCGGCCCCTGAGGTGGACCTCGTAGAGCTATACCCCACAATTCGAGAGATCAAGCACGTGTGTCGCCACTTACACCGATGGCTCGCCCCTCAACGTGTACCTACGCCTCTTCCGCTATTGGGCACCCGCTCGTGGATACGCTATGAGCCCAAAGGCGTCACCTTGATACTATCTCCATGGAACTTTCCAATAAACCTCACATTTATCCCCTTAGTTTCAGCTATTGCTGGTGGCAATACAGCTATTCTCAAACCATCCGAACACACCCCACACACGACACAAGCCATAGCCGAGTTGGTGCACCACACCTTTGACGAATCGGAAGTGGCGCTCGTACAAGGCGGACCAGATATAGCTCAAGCCTTGCTAGACTTGCCTTTTCATCACATCTTTTTTACCGGTGCCCCGCAGATTGGCAAATTGGTTATGGCTGCTGCTGCAAAGCACTTAGCCTCGGTCACACTCGAACTGGGCGGCAAATCGCCTACTATCGTAGATCAAAGTGCGCATATCCCATCAGCTGCACGCCGAATCGCCATTGGCAAATATCTCAACGACGGGCAAATCTGTATAGCTCCCGACTATGTGCTCGTGCATGAAAGTGTCAAAGACGAGCTAGTCGAAGCTTTGCAGCGCCAAGTGGCCACTTTCTACACTGACAACCCCAAGCACTCACCGTGGCTTTGTCGCATCGTCAACGATAGGCACTTCCATCGCCTTAGTGAACTTTTGCACGATGCAGCTAACAAAGGGGCTAGCCTCATCAGTTTGGGGCAAGCCGACCCTGCCAGCCGTTTCTTACCCCCCACGCTTGTGCTCAACCCCAGTCCCAACACGCGCCTGATGCAAGAAGAAATATTCGGGCCGCTGCTACCCATCTTAACCTTTAAGCATCTGGAAGAAGCAGTCACTCATGTCAATCAAGGAGAGAAGCCTTTGGCGCTTTACATCTTCAGTAAAAATCGCTCACATATCAACTATGTATTGACTCACACACGTGCCGGTGGTACGGCAATCAACGCCGTAGGCATCCATTTTTACAACAATTACCTACCATTCGGCGGATCCAACTTTAGCGGCATAGGCAAAAGCCATGGGAAGTATGGCTTTTTAGAGTTTACCAATGCACGTGCTGTCACTGAACAGCGCTTGCCTGGCATTGCTGACGTCCTCTCACCGCCATACACTACTTTTAAACAGCGCATAATTACATGGGCACTTAAGTGGTTTTAATGACTCTTTTACTTTTTAAAAACACATTTGCCGTGCTACCTCATGGACAACGCAATATAGACTGGCTTACTTTCTCACTTTATTTGGCGCTGACACTTATCGGCATTATGATGATCTACACGGTAGGCTACAAACAGGGCTACCCAGACGCTATGTTGGAGTTTCTCACGACTACGCCCGTGGGCAAACAAATCATATGGTTTGGCATTTCCTTGATAGCCTTCGGCATTGTTTCCCTTATCGACTGGAAGTTTTGGAGCACGTTTGCTTATCCCATTTATGCATTTAGCCTATTGTTGTTGATCTCCGTGCTCTTTTTGGGTACCACTATCAAAGGTGCTACTTCATGGTTCATCTTTGGAGGGTTTAGCTTTCAGCCTTCGGAGTTAGCCAAGCTCGGCACCTGTTTAGCCCTCGCCGCCTACCTGAGCAGTTACGATACCAATTTGAAAGAGTGGTCACATCAACTCACTGCAGCAGGCCTTGTCTTGGTTCCCATGTTGCTCATTCTGCTACAACCCGATGCCGGCTCAGCACTTACCTTCCTTTCTTTTAGCTTCGCACTATACCGAAAAGGATGGCCGGCTCCCTTTTTCGTCATTGTGTTGTCATTTGCTGCGCTCTTCATAATGGGCCTGGCTCTTGAGCCTATGCCCGTCATTTTAGCACTCCTCGCATTGGCTATATTGGTATTGTGCATGCGTTTTTGGCGCAAGCGCTATTGGCTTGGCTTTTATCTAATAGGCATCGCCTCAGGATATTACTATCTCCAGCAGGGAATGGCTACTCAAGTACTATGGGCAGGTCTTGCCGCATTGCTACTATTGGCCTTGGTCATCTGGCTGCAAGACGCCAGCATCATGCCACTGGGCATATTAGCAAGTGTAGCCATCGGATCGCTTATCATCTTTTCATCCAATTATGCCTTCCACAACTATCTCAAGCCACACCAACAAGATCGCATCAATGTATGGCTCAACCCCGAGAAGTGCGACCCACAGGGCTCACTATACAATGTCTTGCAATCGAAAATGGCCATTAGCTCAGGTGGCCTTCAGGGCAAAGGCTTCCTCCACGGAAACCTTACTCAAGGCAATTTTGTGCCTGAACAAATCACTGATTTTATCTTCACGACTATAGGCGAAGAACAAGGCTTTATTGGGTCCTTTTCCGTATTAGCTATGTTCCTACTACTGCTGCTGCGTATGTTGCAAATTGCTGAGCGACAACGCAGCGACTTTTCTCGATGGTTCGGATATGGCGTAGCAGGCCTACTATTCACCCATTTCTTTGTCAATGTAGGCATGACGATGGGCCTCATGCCCATTATTGGCATTCCACTACCTTTTATCAGTAAAGGCGGTTCCTCTTTGATAGGCTTTTCTTTAATGATTGCCATTTTGCTCAAAATGGATCGCCATCGCTATTCAATCTAGTACCTTATACCCATCATTTTTTAACAACCCATGCTATATCCCATGGCGAAGTGTACAGGCTGTACTTTCTTTGCCTCAATAACACAAGACCTTAAAAAATTGCAAAACATGTCTCTACGCAACGTGCTGCCCCTAGCGCTGCTCCTTGTAGCCCACGTGCTCGTGGCCCAACAACCCATTACCCTACAACAAATATGGAGCGACTACGCCTTTCTGCCTCGTCGCATACCAGGCTTTAACTTTCAAAATGACGGCCGCCATTACACTCGATTAGAGGAAGACAAGATAGTACAATACGACCTGCTCAGCGGCCAACAAACGGCTGTGCTCTTCGATGCAAGAAAAGTGCACCATGAAGCTTTCAATGGCCAAATACACAGTTATACGTTCAGTGCCGATGAACAAAAGCTGCTCCTATCTTCTGAAACAGAAGCTATTTACCGACATTCCACGCGTGCACGATTCTTCGTGTGGGACTTTCAACAACAGACGCTTACCCCTGTATTTCCCAAAGGAAAAATTCGCTATGCCACCTTCAATCCGCAAGGAGATAAAGTCGCCTTCGTATTCGACAACAACCTCTACTACCGTGACCTCAACACGCATGAAGTGGTGCAAATTACTCACGATGGAAAACACAACGAAATCATCAATGGCGCCACCGACTGGGTGTACGAAGAAGAATTCTCCTTTGCCAAAGCCTTCTACTGGTCGCCCGACGGCCAACGCATCGCCTTTTACCGGTTCGACGAACGGCACGTGCCTCAGTTCACCATGACAAACTATCACGGTGAGCTATACCCCGAATACGTCACTTTTAAATACCCCAAAGTAGGTCAGCCCAATAGCATCGTGACCATCCACGTCTATCACCTCGATCGAAAAATGACCCGCCAAATCGCCACTGGCGATGAAACTGACATCTACATTCCCCGAATTAAATGGACTCGAGATCCCTTTCTGTTATGCGTCTTTCGAATGAACCGACACCAAAGCGAGTTAGAATTGCTATTGGCCGAAACGACTACCGGTAAAACCACCCTGCTGATGAAGGAAACCAATAAATGGTACATCGACATTCACGACAACCTCACCTTCTTGGCCGATGGCCGTCATTTTTTATGGACCAGTGAACAGGATGGCTTCAACCATCTCTACCTCTACGACATGGAAGGAAAAATGGTGCGCCAGCTCACCAAAGGTCCCTGGGAAATAAGCCACTTTTACGGTATAGATGAAGTCAAGGGCCTGTGTTACTTCCAAGCAGGTATCGAATCGCCCTTGAGACGAAAAATCTACGCCGTCCGCCTCGATGGCAAAGGTAAAGTTAAATGTCTGACTAATAAAGAGGGCTGGAATAGCGCCCAGTTCAGCAGTACCTTTGACTATTTCGTCTGTACGTGGTCGGACGCTAACACTCCACCGGTATATTCGGTATACGATCGCAAAGGTAAGCTCATCCGCACAATTGAAGACAACCAACAACTACGCGCTAAACAACAAGCACATGGCACACAACCCTTAGAGTTTTTTCACTTTACCACCTCAGAAGGCGTCCAGCTCAATGGTTGGATGATCAAGCCCCCAGACTTCGAACCCGACAAGCAGTACCCCTTATTCATGTACCTATATGGAGGGCCAGGCAGCCAGCAAGCGACCGATAGCTGGAAAGGACAAAACTACTGGTGGTTCCAAATGCTCGCACAACAGGGCTTTATCATCGCTTGCATCGACAATCGCGGCACAGGAGGCCGTGGTGAAGCCTTCAAAAAAGTGACGTACCTACAACTAGGTCACTATGAGACCATAGATCAGATCGAAGCAGCCCGATATCTGGCCCGCCAACCCTGGACCGACCCCAACCGAATCGGAATATTTGGGTGGAGTTATGGCGGCTACATGTCAAGCCTGTGTTTGCTCAAGGGAAATGACGTGTTTAAAGCCGCCATTGCAGTAGCTCCTGTCACTAACTGGAAATGGTACGACACCATCTACACCGAACGCTACATGCGCACTACCGAAGAAAATCCCGACGGCTACGAGCAGAACGCCCCCATCAACTTTGTACACAAACTCAAAGGCAACTACTTGCTCATCCACGGCATGGGCGATGACAACGTCCACTTCCAACACACCGCCGAGATGGTCAATGCCCTCATAGCTGCCAACAAGCAATTTGACACCTACTTCTATCCCAACCGCAATCATGGCATTTATGGCGGTCCCACACGCCTACACCTCTACACCAAAATGACTCAATTCTTACACGACAAACTGATGAATGACACTCGGCCTGTGGGCCAATAATGCCCATAGCTACTACCCTCTACAAAGCTTCACGGACAGGCGAAGCTCAACTCACAACTGTTCATCAATTGACTCGAGTTGGGCTTCGTCATAGCTGCCAAACCAACTGTGCAACCGAGCCCGTGCCTGTTGGCGCACATCGTCATTGACGTAACAAGCGATGGTGCTCAAGCCAAACGCCAATACACCCAAATCATCCGTATAACCGAGCACAGGCGTCAAGTCGGGCAAAAAATCAATAGGTGAGATGAAATAGCCCAATGCCCCCAAGATGATACTCTTAGCCCACGCCGGCGTTTCCTTGCGCCGCCAAGCATAGTACAACAGCAATACCATATATACCACTCGGATACCTGCTCTCCGCGCTATACGGCCCAACTTGGCCCACAAACGCTCGGATGAGAATGCCCCTTCATAGGGCTTAAGCAACTTCGGATCCATTACATTACTTTTAACACCATAAAAATCACAACACAAATCACCTTGACAGTGTTGACAGGTCTCATTCTGAAATGGCTAACCAACGCCCCTGCCAATCGATTTCCGCTTCGGCACGCCGGATATTGGCCAAATGTTGTGCCACCTGATTGGCCGCAAATGGATAACGAGACCACAGCCAGGCTTCATCAAACGACTTGCGCCCCGCTACATGAGCCCACAAAGCATCCAGATATTCCCACGACTCGCGCAGCCGATTGCACATATCCTGTGGCCAAAATGCTACATGGCCATGCCCTGGCACCAATACATTCACACCAAAAGTATCAATAGCCAGCTCCATCTTTTTGAGCGCATCCTCATATAATAAGTAACTATAATCTATAAAAGGGAATTCAACATCTGACAAGTAGTCCCCCACAATCAAGGTCTGCTGCCGTTCGGCAAAAACCATAATCCCATCGGGATTGTGACCAGGTGTAAGCCAAAAACGCAAGCTCATCTCTTCATCCAAAACCATATGCTGCGCATCAAACTCAACCATTACATCCACACGTGGCCACTCAACGGGCCAAGGCCGTTGTACGTAATTGTCGGCATCCCATTGCTTGACCTGCTTGAGAATGCGCTTTTTGTGCGGACTATGTGCCAATGAAGCCGAGGCAATCACCCGAGCTTCGGGAAAAGCCTGCCAGCCCAGAATATGATCGTAGTCACTATGCGTAAGCAAAACATACCACTCCTTGCCCTGCCCTATGCCCTCCACATATCGCCTGATAGCCATCACTTCGTCAGGTAGCCACGTAGGGTCAATCACAACTACCGATGCCGCACTGTGCAACACCGTAGAAGTGGTCAAAAAGATCGCACTCTGAAACACACTCACCCCATCAGTTCGAAAAAGCACGCGCATCACACACATCTTTTCGGCAAGATACGGCTCTCATCCTCTTACCTTCGCAACCATGAAGCGCGAATTTGTCATCAGCCTGGTGCTGAGTATACTGGCCAATGCCTTGGTCAAGCCCTTTTACATTCTAGGCATCGACCGAACAATACAGAATCGCACAGGCCCACAATCCTACGGTTTATACTTTGCCCTGTTGAGCTTCACTTTACTGTTTCAAGTAATTAATGATTTTGGCATACACCTTTACCAAAGTCGGAACATAGCACAACATCCCCATTTACTACACAAACTCTTGCCATCGACCTTAGCCCTCAAAGGTGTTTTAGCGATCTGCTTTTCCGTACTGGTCTGTGGTGCAGCCTGGCTAGCAGGTTACCAAGCCGAAGCATGGCAGTTACTGGGTTGGCTCATCGGCATACAAATACTCACCTCTCTGATGCTGTTTTTGAGGTCGAGCCTTACAGGATTGGGCTATTACCGCTTGGACAGCCTCCTGTCCGTCGCTGATAGGCTACTGCTCATAATAGTGTTAGGGTGCATACTTTGGGTTTTTCCTTACGGCAAATCATTTCAGGTGCTGTGGTTGGCGCAAGCACAACTAGTCACATTGAGCATAGCCGTGCTTTTAGCAGCTATAGCGCTATGGCATCACCTGCGCCATCAGCCTCAACGCCTCCATTGGCGGCCACGCCTGCCATTGATGCGGATTATCCTTCGACAAAGCGCACCTTTCGCCTTGGCCATCTTCCTCATGACCGCTTATACCCGATTAGACGCCGTCATGCTGGAACGGCTACTGCCCAATGGCACCTACGAAGCGGGTGTATACGCCTCGGCATATCGCTTGCTCGACGCAGCCAACATGGTAGGAGCGCTCTTTGCGGGCCTGCTCCTGCCTATGTTCGCTCGCCTATTAAAAGCACAAATACCCACACGCCCTTTAACAGATCTGGCCTTTCGCCTCATCATGACCCTGGCCCTTACCACCGCCGTATCTTGCACCACCTTCCGACATCAGCTCATGAACCTGCTTTACACTCATGCACAACCCGAATGGGAATATGTGCTTAGCTGGCTCATCTGGAGCTTTGTGGCTACGAGCAGTATGTATATCTTCGGCACTTTGCTCACTGCAGGAGGATACCTAAAAATACTGAACCACCTATTTGCTACCAGTATCGCGCTCAACATCGCACTCAACCTGTGGCTCATACCCCATTGGGGGGCTATAGGTGCTGCTATAGCTACCGTTTTTACCCAAGCCTTTGTCAGCTTGCGCCAAATGCACTTAGCACAACGACTCCAACACAGCGGCCCAACGAGATCCACCATCCTGCGATTGGGCATTTTTGTACTCTTGTTGGCAGGCACTGCCGTAGCAAGCACTGTACTGCACATAGCTTGGCCGGCACGCTTAGCTATAGTAGTGGCCTGTGGCCCCCTATGGGCTTGGTCGCTCAAGCTCATACCGCTACAACAGCTTGCTAAGTGGATGCCCTACCCGGCTAATAAGCCCACCAATAAATAGAGCAACGCCGTCACTCCCCCTGCCAGTAGAGCATACGGCAACTGTGTGCGAACGTGATCAATGTGATCACAAGCTGAAGCCATTGAAGACAAAATTGTCGTATCGGAAATCGGCGAACAATGGTCACCAAACACCCCGCCACCCATTACCGCAGCAATGGCCAAATATACATTGGCATCGAGCTGGCGCGCCATAGGTATAGCAATAGCCATCATAATGGCAAACGTACCCCAAGAAGTACCTGTAGAAAAAGCAATAAAGCTACTGACCAAGAACAAGATCAATGGCACCAATTTGGGCGACAACCATTGTTCAGCCACTGAAGCCACCCACGGCCCCGTGCCCAGCTGCTTGCACACCGCACTGATGGCAAAAGCCAACATCATGAGCAGTGCCAATGGCATCAGCCCTGAAATGCCTTTTAGCGTGAGCTCTGTCATTTCGCGAAAGCACATAATACCCTGTGCTCGATAGTAGATCATACTGACCAACAAGGCACTTAATACTGCAATAAGCACCGCCTGTGAGCCAGATCCCTGCCCGATGGCAAAAAACAACCGATCGGCCCAAGCAGCCTCAGGATGCTGACTCATAGCTGCATCCCAACCCGTCACGGCCAACATTACGGGCATCATACCGACCATCACAGCTATAGGTACCACCATATTCCGAGCTCTAGGCACCACGCCTTCCTTGGCAGGCACCTCCGTAAGTGCTTCCGACACCATAGGTGTAGCGTCATCCGGCAACAACTTTCCCTCTTCACGCACTCGCCGCTCAGCTGCCCGCATCGGGCCGATATCCTTGCCCCACCAAACAAAAATTGCCACCAGTAGCAAAGCCAACATGGGATAAAAGTTCCATGGCATGGCACGAAACATCGTGGCAAACGGATAGGCAAAATCCGCAGCCAGCAATCCCATGATAAAGGCCCCCCAGCCGTTAAAGGGCACTAAAATAGAAGAAGGTGCCGAGCTACTGTCGGCAATCCACGCCAATTTCTCACGCGAAATACCCATGCGATCAAACACCGGCCTATACAATGTGCCTACCGTAAGTACAGAAATACTCGACTCTACAAAAATGAGCAAACCCGTTAGCCATGCCAACAACTGCACTACTATCTTGTCACGGCCACTGCCACCTGCCTCAAATCGCAATAACAATCGGTTGAGGTGACGAATAAAGCCCTCAACCCCACCTGATCGCTGAATGAAAATGATAAGCCCCCCTACTAAGGCACAAAACATGATAGTGCGTGTATTGCCCGCCTCGGCAAATACCCCCACCAAGGCTTCTATCGTGCGCAAACTGCCCCGCCACAAATGCCCTCCCTCTATAACTAACCAGCCAATCCATATTCCTAACAGCAAGGACACATGTACTTGCTTGGTACGTATCGCCAATGCGATTGCCACCAAAGGCGGTACTAACGACAAAATGCCGTAATCACTCATAATTGCGTACAATTAATTGTGTACCAAATAAAAAAAGCAGGTGCATAGCAGCAATCCAAACACACTAGCCATCTAAAGAGCTCGCGGTACAGATCAGCCCACAACACCATCTGGATCCAAAATAGCATGCTGCAGCCATTTGTACACACACAAGTGCTTCCTCCCAGTTCCACTCGCTATCTTTGCGGCCGCTATAAGATCACAACATCATGAAGATATCGTACAATTGGCTGAAAGAATACCTCAGTGAAATACTGCCAGTAGAAGATACTGCCGCACTGCTCACCGACATTGGCTTGGAAGTGGAAAGCATCGAACGCTGGGAACGCGTCAAAGGAGGCTTGCAAGGTGTAGTAATTGGGCAGGTGGTACGCTGCGAACGCCATCCCAATGCAGACCGCCTTTCGCTCACACAAGTAGACATCGGCAAGGATGCACCTCTCTCCATCATTTGCGGCGCCCCCAATGTAGCCCAAGGGCAAAAAGTGCTTGTAGCCACTGTGGGCACCACGCTCTACCCTACTGAGGGTGATCCCATTACGCTAAAGCGCACCAAAATACGAGGCCAAATATCCGAAGGTATGATCTGTGCAGAAGACGAGCTGGGCTTAGGCACAGATCACAGTGGCATCCTCGTACTACCCGACGATGCCCCCGTAGGCATGTCTGCCGCTCAATACCTCAATCTACCCTCCGATACCATTTTCGAAATTGGCCTAACCCCCAACCGATCTGATGCTACTTCCCACATTGGTGTAGCCCGCGACCTCGCTGCTGCCATGCGCATACGCCTGAATAAAGAAGTACAGGTAAAGCTACCTGAACTGCCCAAACAACTCACCAACAACCATACACGCCCCGTAAAAGTCATCATCGAAGAGCCCGAAGGCTGCCCTCGCTACTCAGGAATTACCCTCACAGGAGTACAAGTTCAAGACTCGCCACAGTGGCTCAAAGATCGACTTGAAGCCATAGGCGTGCGCCCCATCAATAACGTAGTGGATGTGACCAACTTCGTCTTACACGAGCTGGGCCAACCCCTACATGCATTCGATCTGGACAAAATCAGCGACGACACAATTCGCATCAAGACACTGCCAGAAGGAACTCCCTTCGTCACCTTAGACGAAGTGACGCGGAAGCTCTCTGCCCAAGATCTCATGATCTGCGACGGCCAAAGCCGCCCCCTATGTATCGCAGGCGTGTTTGGCGGCATCAGCTCGGGAGTGACCGAACAAACGACTACTGTATTTCTCGAATCGGCATATTTCAACCCCACATGGATCAGGCGCACCAGCCGCCGTCATCAGCTCTTCACCGACGCTGCTAAAGTGTTTGAAAAGGGGGCCGACCCCAATATCACCCTATACGCACTCAAGCGCGCCGCACTGCTTATTAAAGAAATCAGTGGCGCTCAAATTGCCTCAAATACTATAGACGTATACCCTTATCCCATTGAACCTAAAGAGGTTACAGTCTCCTGGGACTACCTCAACCAACTCATCGGAGTCACATTCAATCAAAAAACAGTGTTGCACATCCTCCAATCACTCGAAATACCGGTGGTGCATACCAATGCCACCTATTTCACCGTAAAAGTGCCTACCAACAAACACGATGTGCAACGCCCTGCTGATGTGGTAGAAGAGGTCTTGCGCATCTATGGCTTCAACGAAGTCCCCGTATCCGAGCGCATGCACCTTTCTCTCAGCTATGAAACATGGCCCAACAGCAATACCGTTCGCCAATCAGTATCTGAGCTACTCATCGCCAATGGCTTCTACGAAATGATGGGCTTGTCGCTCAGCCAATCGAAATACTACAAAGAACTGCTACCCATACCGGAAGAAAAGCTGGTCTTTATTCAAAACACGAGCAATACCCAGCTCGACGTCATGCGCCCTAGCATGCTTTTTAGCGCATTAGAGGCTGTACAGCACAACCTCAACCGCCAACAAGATCGAATCAAACTATTTGAATTCGGAAAAACTTATCAACGCACTTCCTCTGGCTTTGCCGAACCTCAATACCTCACCCTCACAGTCAGTGGTCCCCGCTGGCCGGAAAGCTGGCTCGAACATAGCCGACGCTCTGCTGACTTCTACACTCTAAAAGCAGCAGTACAACTGCTCTTCGATCGCATAGGACTTGCCAGCTATCAAACCCGACCATTGAATGAACCTGCATGGAGCTATGGCCACATGTACCACCGTGGCAATAAAATCTTAGCTCGCCTCGGAAAAGTTAGCAGTCGTATCCTTAAAGGCATGGATATCGACCAAGATGTCTTCTATGCCGAACTGCTATGGGACGAGCTGATGCCCATTGCCCAGCGTCACCGCACCTCCTTCCAACCACTCAACCGCTTCCCCGCCGTAAGACGCGATCTGGCCATCGTAATTGATAATTCAGTAAAATTTGAAGATATTGCCGCTTTGGCACGTAAAACTGCCAAAAAATGGTTGCGGTCGGTAAATTTGTTCGACCTGTACCGCAACGAGCAGCAGCTAGGTAAAGACAAAAAGAGCTATGCCATTAGCTTTATCTTTCAGCATCCCGAAAAAACCCTCCAAAGCAAAGAGGTGGATAAAGTTATGCAGCAACTTATTCGCGCATTGGAGGAAAAACTCGGAGCAGCTGTAAGGCGTTAATGTGGCATAACGCCTTGAATAAGCTGTTGGTATGGATCCTTTACACGCATTAAACAATGTTGAAAAAAAAGTACGAAAAGCGGCTCAACGCATAGCCCGCTTGGAACACGAAAATCAAACTTTGCGTAAGCAAAATTCACAGCTAGCAGCAGAGCTAGCACAAGCGCAGCAGCAACTCAAAAACATTCATGAGACATTACAGCAGCTGCGCCAAAAGTGGAAGCACAGTCAAGGAGGAACGTCCCCCCTACTCGGGGCATCTTCAGAGGAGCTCGATAATCTGTGGGCTGATTTGAACAACTGCATCCAATGGTCGCAAATACCTCAAGACAAACAAATATGAATAACCGGCAAGACAAAATGATCAGTGTGCAAATTGCCGGGCGACCATATGCATTAAAAATTCAGGCACAAGACGAGGTTGCCATCCGCAAGCTGGTACGCGATATAAATGAAAAAGTGAATCGCTTCCAGATGGCATACCCTTCGAAAGATAAACAAGATTGCCTGGCGCTTGTAGTCCTCACCTATGCAGCTGAGATGCACCGTCAATTGCAAGCAGGTGCCTCTGAAGCTCTGGTGCAAAAAATTGCACACATCGACGCGCTCCTCGATCAGATACTTACCTCCTAACTACTGTGCATCCCAATTGACAACATTGGATACTACTACAAACCACTTTGACCGTACTACATCACTGCATATGTAGTACAAGATGTATATGTAAAAAAACTGAAAATCATGGATATCCAACTACTGTTAGGTATAGCAATTGGCGTAGTAATCGGCGGATTGATAGGCTATCTGTTAGTGCGTTTTTTCGTCAAAAGCAAACAGCTAAAACGCATTGAAGAAGTTAACGCCGCTGCCGACAGAGCTATCGAAGAAGCCCGACATACCGCGAAACGCATTATCGACGAGGCAGAGGCTAAGGCCGATATGATTATCGAACAAGCTGAAAAAGAAAACGAGCGCATCAAACAGCGCAAAATCAAAGAAGCTCGCGAGCACTTTAGCCGACTAAAGGCCGACTTTAAAACGGAAAAAGCAGCCGAAATGGTCAAGCTCAAAGAGCAGCGCATGGAGGTCAAAGAACAAATCAAAGAACTCGAACGAAAAGAAGAAAAATTCAAAGAACGAGAAGAACAACTGGCACAACGCATCGCCGAATTAGCACAACGCGAAGACGAACTCAACGTCATCCGACAACACCTAGACAAACAACTCAAAATCGTATCGCGAAAAAAAGAAGAACTCGAAGCAGCCAATGAAGAACGCATCAAAGCACTGGCCAACATAGCCAAAATGTCGGAAAGCGAAGCACGCGAACAACTACTCGAAGCTGTGCGTGCTAAAGCAGAAACTGAAGCCATGGCCCTCATCAAAGATACCATCACCCAAGCCAAAGCCTCAGCCAACAAAGAAGCCAAAAAAATCATTATACAGACCATTCAACGAATGGCTGCCGAGTACACCATTGAGAATACAGTATCCGTGTTTAACCTGGAAAGCGACGACCTCAAAGGCCAAATCATTGGCCGAGAAGGTCGCAACATCCGAGCACTGGAAGCCACCACCGGTACCGAAATCATTGTAGACGACACACCTGAGGCCATCGTCATCTCTAGCTTCGATCCCATTCGTCGCGAAGTAGCTCGCTTGGCACTCAAAAGACTGGTGGCCGACGGCCGCATACATCCAGCCCGCATCGAAGAAGTAGTCGAAAAAACGCGAAAGGAAATCGATCAACAAATTATCGAAATTGGCGAACGCACCGTCATAGAACTCGACCTACATGGGCTACATCCCTACTTGGTCAAAATGGTGGGGCGCATGCGCTTTCGGTCTTCCTATGGGCAAAACTTGCTCAAACACTCCATAGAGACCGCACACTTGTGTGCCACCATGGCTGCCGAACTGGGGCTATCACCCAAACAAGCCAAACTGGCCAAACGAGCAGGCCTGCTCCATGATATTGGCAAAGTAGCTGAAGAAGATTCTGAATTGAGCCATGCCATTCTCGGCATGAAACTGTGTGAAAAGTACGGCGAATCCCCCATCGTAATCAACGCCGTAGGTGCACATCACGATGAAATCGAAATGAACAACATCATCTCCCCCATCGTGCAAGCTTGCGACGCCATCTCAGGTGCCCGACCTGGTGCACGCCGCGAAATCTTGGAAAGCTATCTCAAGCGCATCGGCGAACTCGAAGAGCTTGCCATGTCCTACGAAGGCGTACAAAAAGCCTTTGCCATGCAAGCGGGCCGAGAGCTCCGCGTCATTGTAGAAGCAGACAAAGTGTCGGACCAATATGCCGATGACCTATCGTTTATGATCTCGCAAAAGATCCAAGACGAAATGCAGTACCCAGGTCAAATCAAAGTGACCGTGATTCGCGAAAAACGCGCAATCAACTTTGCGCGCTAATGCCCCTTGTCAATTGACCCAAATACAAGCTTATCCACAGGGCCGGCCAGCTAAAGATGCCGGTCCTGTGGTGCGCTCTATCCAGGTGTCATGTGGAAAAACACAGCCATACCACTATGGGCAGTACTGGCACGTATCCTTCCTCTACACAGCTTGTGGCGACTTGCTGATAAACCTCTGATCGCCATCTGCTGGCATGCCATAGGTACTGCCGATGAGCTTCCGCACATCCGGCATCTGTACACACCGCATACCTGCAAACAATTTGCCCAAGATCTTGACTGGCTATTAGACCATTTCGAACCTCTTTCACTTGAAGAAGTCTGCGCTATAGCACAAGGCAAGCAAAGCTGTAGGCATCCTGCCTGTTGGATCTCATTTGATGATGGCCTACGGCAAGTATATGAATACGCTTGGCCCCAACTACAACGGCGAGGCGTACCCTTCACCGTCTTCCTCAACTCGGCTTTTATCGACAATGCTGATCTCTTTTTCCGTTATAAAGCCTCCTTGCTCATCGACCACTGGCTACAGAGCCCCCCAGCCGTTACTACACAGCGCGCTATAAAAGCCGTTTTGCCTCGCCACCTGGCCAACAATTTGCCACACTCCCTACTCCGCATTGGCTTTCGCCAAAAAAAGTGGCTCGATTCAATAGCCCATTTGCTCCACTTCGATTTCAAGCAGTGGCTGACCAAATACCAACCTTACCTCACACAAACCCAAATACGCCAAATGGCCTGTGCGGGCGTCACCTTTGGCGGCCACAGCCACACCCACCCCCTATACAGCCAATTATCATTAGACGAACAACTCGAACAAACTCAAAAGTCGATGGCCTGCATGTCCGCACTCGTGCCTGATCAACAGTGCCGTCCCTTTGCCTTTCCCTTTACCGACTACGGCATAAGCTCTCGATTTTTTGAGCAAGCATGCCACAAACAACTATTCGACTGCTCGTTTGGTACTGCAGGCCTACGCCACGATGTACAGCAAGGGCATCTCCAGCGCCACCCCATCGAGCGGTGGCCTTATCCTGCTACTCAACAAATACCTGCTGCCTTGGCCTGGCAAATTCTCTTGCGCTTCCTAGGGCGTGCCTACCTTAAGCACTGAATATCGGCTGAGCGCTCTCCTTACATTTACCACCAACACAATTATTTGCACATTTTTGCACCGTCTGTTCCAAATAAAATGCAAACCTATGACTTCCGAAGTCGTCTATACAGGACAATTGCGCACTCAAGCCACACACTTGCGCTCGGGCTCCCAAATCATCACAGATGCACCTACCGACAACCGCGGCAAGGGTGAAGCCTTTTCACCTACTGACTTGGTAGCTACAGCATTGGCCAGCTGTATGCTTACGATCATGGGCATACGCGCACTAGACCACGGATGGGATATTGCAGGCACACGAGCAAGCGTGCGTAAAATCATGGCATCTAATCCGCGCCGCATTGCACGCATCGAAATCGAAATTTTCATGCCTTCCGGCAAATCATGGACCGATGCTCAACGCCATACCCTAGAAGAAGCCACACATACCTGTCCAGTCTGCCGTAGCTTGCATCCTGACACGGAAGTACACGTGCAAATTCACTGGGACTGATTCTCCCCATTCAAACGACAATGCTCATGGTGCTTTACTTGCACAAAGACCCACCTACGATCCAAGGGCAAGTGCCCTTACCTGCATCCAAGAGCCTTTCCAATCGCGTACTCCTCATCAGGGCTTTAGCCCCTGAATCCTTCCCCATTCACCATCTGGCCGAAGCCGAAGACACACAGCGCATGCTACAGCTGCTGAACAGCAGCGATAGCGATGAAGAGGTATTCGATGCTGGCCCTGCAGGCACCACCTTCCGCTTCCTTACTGCTTGGCTTGCGTTTCGCCCCGGTCAGCAAATCCTGACAGGATCGCCACGGATGAAGCAGCGCCCCATCGGCGCTCTCGTCGACGCCCTGCGGCAGTTAGGCGCCCAAATCGAATACCTCGAACGCGAAGGCTATCCCCCCTTACGCATAGGCGAAGCCCATTACAGTGGTCAGTATCGCATCCCAGTACGTGCCGATGTGAGCAGCCAATTCATCTCAGCCCTGTTGCTCATAGCCCCTACCTTGCCTCAAGGTCTGGAAATAACCCTCGAAGGGTCACTTGTATCGCGTTCCTACTTGCGCATGACACTGGCACTAATGCATCATTTTGGCGTACCCCACCAATGGAAGGGCACTACCATTGCCGTACCTCATGCTACCTATGTCCCAAAGCCCTACACCGTAGAAGGAGATTGGTCGGCAGCGTCTTACTACTTCGCCATGGCAGCCTTATCGGAAACAACCGAGATGGAGCTCTTACACCTCCAACCATATAGCTTCCAAGGCGATGCCATCGTGGCTCAGCTGGCCCAACAGTTTGGCGTGCGCCACGAATTTGACACACACGTCCTAAAAGTATATAAGGATACTCGTGCCTCTTTAGCCCCCTTCTTTGAGCACGATTTTATCGACTGCCCCGACATTGCCCAAACACTGGCAGTGATGTGCGCCGCTACAGGCCTGCAAGGCATGTGTACAGGTCTACAGACTCTCCAAATCAAAGAAACAGACCGCATTGCTGCTCTGCAAAAAGAACTCGCCAAAATAGGCGTAACCTTTGCCCAATTGCCTCCGCGTTTTTCCAAAAAAACGGGTAAGATTTGGCACATGATAGATGGGAAAGCACAACTTCCTGCTTCCCCCATCTTCGACACCTATGAAGACCATCGTATGGCTATGGCCTTTGCGCCCTTGGCTTTGTTAGGACGCATCGGTATCCGCCAACCCGAAGTAGTCGGCAAGTCATACCCCTCATTCTGGGCACACCTCCAAGATCTGGGCTTTGAAATAGAAGAAGTGCCTTAACTTTTTTCAAGCCTAACAAGAGCTCGGATCTACAAAAGGTGGACGAGTCACTATGGCGTTCAGCTGCTTGCGCCCCGCTTCAATGGTTAAGGTCGTCCCTCGCTGCGCGTGAGATACCTCTACATATCCCATACCAATGGGTTTTTGCAAGCAAGGAGAAAGTGTACCCGAAGTCACGTTACCAATGGCCTGGCCAATAGCATCGCACACACTATAACCATGGCGGGGCACTCGGCGGTCATCTACCACAAAGCCTATCAAGCGGCGCTTGACTCCTTCGGCTTTTTGCTTGCGCAAAACATCGACACCTACAAACGTGCCCTTATTTAATTTGGTAATCCAGCTCAGGCCTGCTTCCAAAGGCGAGGTGGTGTCGTCAATGTCATTGCCGTAAAGACAATAGCCCATCTCGAGCCGCAAAGTATCTCGAGCACCTAGCCCACATGGCTGAATGCCATGAGGTTGCCCAGCTTCAAAAACAGCATCCCATATCTGAGCCGCATGCTCGGCTGCCACATACAACTCGAAACCTCCTGAGCCCGTATAGCCGGTAGCTGAGACGAGTACATTGGGTACTCCTGCAAAGGTTCCTTTTCGAAAAGTATAATACTTCATACTTGCCAAATCAATGTCTGTCAGTGGCTGTAGTGCTCGAGCCGCTTTAGGCCCCTGTACAGCCATCAGCGCGGTAGCCTCCGAGATGTCAACAAGGTGTACGTCAAAGCGCGCAGCATGAGAGGTGATCCACTGCCAATCCTTCTCTATATTGGCTGCATTGACCACCAGCATAAACGCTTGCTCGCCTTCAGCACATTGATCTTCCGACAACCGATATACCAGCAAATCATCGACTATGCCTCCATGCTCATTGGGCAAACACGAATACTGGGCATCACCAATATCGAGGCGGCTGGCATCGTTGGATGTGACGTATTGCACTAGGTCGAGTGCTTGGCGCCCCCGTACGATAAACTCTCCCATATGGGATACATCAAAAATGCCTACCGCACGCCGCACTGCCAGGTGTTCTTCGCGAATACCTGTATACGAAATGGGCATTTTGTAGCCTGCAAACTCCGCCATACGTGCGCCCAAGGCTTCATGGCGGCCAGTCAATGGGGTGTGCTTCATGATCTGTTGATTTAAATATTGGTTAAGGACTGGCTTATGCCGCGACAAATATATGCCCCTACATCCAACACGTCGCTTTTCACTGTCATTCGCATTTGCTAAGAGATAGCGCTAAAGATAACAGGCATCAACTCTGGTACCCTCTATCAGTGTTTACCATTTGCCAAAAGGCAAAAAACTGCACTAAGCATGCATCTTTCGTACCTTTGCATATCATGACTGCTCAGTCAGCTACATACACGATCAAACTACCCCAGTTTGAGGGGCCTTTTGATTTGCTGCTCTTCTTCATAGAACGCGACGAGCTGGACATCCACGACATACCCATTGCTCAAATCACGGACGAATTTCTGGACTACATTCGCCAAATGGAGCGGATGAATATCGATTTGGCAAGCGAGTTTATCCTAGTTGCCGCCACATTATGTCGCATTAAAGCCCGCATGCTGATTCCACGCAAACCCCTTGATGA
Organism: Saprospiraceae bacterium; assembly: GCA_026982695.1. Classification (GTDB taxonomy): domain Bacteria; phylum Bacteroidota; class Bacteroidia; order Chitinophagales; family Saprospiraceae; genus WFYJ01. The sequence goes on along the minus strand of JALSGS010000047.1, from coordinate 76,414 downwards.
ACAAGGCAACGAAATTGACCCAAGAGAAGAACTCGTACGCCGTTTGCTGGAGTACAAACGCTATAAAAGCGTATTGGACGAATTGCGCCAACTGGAAGAACGACGAGCCCTGCGCTGCCGGCGCGGCAATGCCACTGATGAGCTACGCCAATTGGCCAATCAAGCATTGGCTGAAGCCGAATGGGAGTCACTCACATTGTTCAAGCTATTAAAAGCTTATGAACGCGTTTTAGGCTTACTTGAACAACGCAAGCAACAGCGCGTACATCGAATAGTCAACTATCCCTACACTATCGTCGATCAACAACAATACATCCTCTCTCAGCTTAAGCCAGGGAAAAAAGTCTCCTTTGAGCGTCTGTTCTTGCGCCTCGACAATCGCATTCATGCCATCGTCACCTTCTTAGCACTACTCGATCTGCTCAACACCCAGCGCGTACACCTCATCCAAGGAGAAGGTATTAACAACTTTTGGCTCACTAAAACTCAAGCTCAGGCTCCAAAAGCATGATTCCACTCGAAACTATTATTGCGCAAAAGAATGCCGTGCTGGCACTGTTCGGAGGCGACCAATGTAATGTCTGCACAGCCATTAAGCCCAAAATCGAGGAAATGCTGCACATGCATTTTCCCCACATGCACTTCGTATACATCGATTGTGCCACTCATCCCGAAACCTGTGCGCACCAGTGTGTGTGGAGCATTCCTGCAGTGAAAGTGTGGTTTGCCGGAAAGCTCAGTGGTCAATGGGCAAGAGCTTTCAGCATTGAACAGCTCAGGCAACACATTCAGCGACCTTACACATTACTGTTTTCCTAGCCCTACACCTACCTGCTCAGCAATGCATTGCAATGTGGGCACCGATATAGCTAACGCTTGTGCCTGGGCAAGTGCCCGTGCCAAGCGCGCTGAAGCTGATCGGCCTTTGCATTTGTGCTGGAGATCAGCCTCGATAGCTTGATCGAGCTGGCGCATAAGCGCCTGAATACCACCGTGAGCTTCTAGCCTGCCCCCTATCAAACCGAACTGTATTTCTATTACCTCTTTGGCCACAGCTTCCTTCCATTCGCGCGCTTGATGATGCAGATAGTGCACCGTGGCACCTGGTGGTAACACGAGCCCTGCTATATTGGTAGTTAGAATATACACATTTTTGGCCACCAACTCGAAAAGCATCGACCCCTCATCGGTGATAAGACGTGTAGGGATATCTATCGATTGTAACGCCTCGACTATAAGCGGTGCATGAGGCCCAAAAACAGGTGAAGGCAACAATATCTTCACGTCCATTCCCTTCTTTTTTTCAAACCATACAGCAATTACCGTAGGCTGGGTAATGCCGTGTTGCAGCCAGTCGCGTGGTAGCAATTCATTTTGTAACAACATCACTTGCTGACGCCATTTAGCAGGCAAGTGCTGTAACACAGCGTATAAATCGGCTTCACCTGTGGCTACCAACACCGCTTCGAGCTGAGGCATAGCAACAGCTTCTTGGCCTATATCCATAGATCGCAACACGGGATATACTGGATGGCCACAACGCAAAAAGCCTCGGGCAAACACACTGCCCAACTCACCTATGCCAACAATTGCTACTGGAGCTTTCATTTGACGCATTTTGATGTCACACATCTAATATGAGAAAAACTGGGCAATGATCAGAATGCACAGCTTCATTGTAGTAGCCCGCATCTACTACACAACTTTTAAGCGCTTCTGAAACCAAAAAATAATCGATACGCCACCCCTTATTCTTTGCCCGAGCATTCGCCCTAAAACTCCACCAGCTGTATACCACCTCGTCAGGGTGCTTCCAACGAAACCCATCCACAAAGCCGCTGTCCAGCAACTTGGTCAGCCAAGCCCGTTCTTCAGGCAGAAAGCCCGAGCTCTTTTTGTTTCTCACTGGATCGTGAATGTCCATTGCAGTATGGGCAATGTTGAAATCACCAGCAACAACCAGCCGAGGCTGCTCTTTGCGAAGGGCATGCAAGTATTCAAAGAACGCATCCATAAAGGCGTACTTTACCTGCTGACGCTGCTCCCCCATTGTGCCAGAAGGGAAGTACACATTAATCAATGACCAAGAGTCGAAATCGGTGCGCAACACGCGCCCCTCGTGATCAAAGCGCGTATCACCCATGCCCACTACTACTGCTTTAGGTGGCAACTTGGAAAAAGTAGCTACTCCACTGTAGCCAGCCTTTTGGGCTTCATGCCACCAATAAGCATACCCCATCTGGACAAGTGGGCTTATATCTACCTGATCGACCCGAGCCTTGAGTTCTTGAAAACAAAGTATGTCGTGGGGATAAAGTGCGAGCCATTCCACCAGCCCCTTGCGCAATGCCGCACGAATACCATTGAGATTATAGGAAAGCAGCTTGACAGCCATAGCACTATAATAACATTGTGAGAAAGGAGCAAAGATACGTGATATCCCATGTTCAGCCTTGTAACCACTACACTCCGATGAGCTGTTGATTGCTATCTTTGCTCCAACTTTAGCTATCTAAAGCTGTGCTACGACCTCACTACATACAAAAGCGCTCTATCATGCACGTAAACGACCTGCTGCACCGTGCCCTACAACTCGAACCACTCAGTGCCGAAGAAGGAGTATTCCTATTTGAGCAAGCTGATACCGCAGCGCTTATGTATGTGGGCCACAAGCTGCGGCAACAACACATCCCGGGCGATGTCGTCACGTGGATTATTGACCGAAATAGCAATACTACCAACGTGTGTGTGGCCAACTGCAAGTTTTGCAATTTCTATCGCAGACCGGGCCACCCCGAAGCGTACGTTACTACCTTGGAAGCCTACCGCCAAAAAATTGAAGAGTTGTTTCGCTATGGAGGCGAACAACTCCTGTTGCAAGGTGGACATCACCCCGAGCTAGGGCTCGACTACTACGTAAAGCTATTTCGACAACTCAAAGAGTGGTATCCCAACCTTAAGCTCCATGCCTTAGGCCCCCCCGAAATTGCTCATATCACGCGCTTAGAAAAAAGCACGCATTACGAAGTACTGAAAGCCCTAAAGGAAGCAGGGCTAGACTCGCTCCCCGGTGCAGGTGCTGAGATCCTAAGTGACCGCGTACGCCGCCTCATCTCTAAAGGCAAATGCGGTGCCCAAGAGTGGCTCGACATCATGGCTACAGCACATCAGCTGGGCATCACCACCTCTGCAACGATGATGTTTGGCCATGTAGAAACCAACTTGGAACGCATGCAACACCTAGTGGCAATACGAGAAGTACAAGCCCGAAAGCCCGCCCATGCCAAAGGCTTCATTGCTTTTATTCCCTGGCCATTCCAAGACGAAGGCACGCTACTGCGCCGACTCAAACGCGCCCGCAATACTTGCACTGGCGACGAATACCTGCGCATGATCGCTATGAGCCGCATCATGTTGCCCAATGTTAAAAACATACAAGCCTCATGGCTCACCGTAGGTAAAGCTATCGGCCAACTCAGCCTACATGCTGGTGCCAACGATTTTGGCAGCATCATGATCGAAGAAAATGTCGTTTCTGCTGCAGGAGCTCGGTTTCGATTCACCGCCCAAGGAATACAAGAAGCCATCCGACAAGCTGGCTTTCGCCCACAACTGCGTAATCAGGAGTATGAGTACCGCGACTTACCCCAAAACCTCGTACAACAACCACTCGACCGCAGCACTTTGATCGTTGACTGAACACTATCGTGCTACGACAATTAATCAGCACTTTTACAATGCCCCTCAACAACACTTGTCCACTTACCTTATGGCAAATGAGCAGATCAAAAAAACCTAAAATATCATCCTCCTTAGCCCCAATAACGGCATACAAGCTTACACCTCAGTACCTTTTTGCTATTTTCACATTTAAAATACATACGTTGAGTTAAGCTACCTTCGATAATGCCTAAGCCATCCCGTAACAAGAAAGAACTACCATGTTCAGACGCACAGTTGGTAAAACGATGCAGTGAGCATCGCGATAAAAAAGCATTTGAAATTTTGTATGAAAAATATTTCCCCCTGGCTTTGGGCACAGCTATCAAATACACAAAAGACCAAGAGACCAGCCAAGAAATCGTCGCCACAGTATTTGCCACCTTGTGGGAAAAAATGCCGCATACCCATATCCGGGCTTTCAACGCCTATCTCCATAGCATGACGCGCAACGAATGCATGGCTTATTTGCGCCGTCAGCAATCCGAACGGTCGTTAAAAAAAAACTACCCGAAAAGTGATTTTTATGGCCAAGAGTTTATGGAAAACGAAGGGTACCAACGTCTTCTCAATGCAGGCATAAGCATAGAAGATGCTCTCCATAAAGCCATTCAAAACTTATCCGAACGTCAACGCACATGCATTGACCTTTTTTACTTTCAGAAAAAAACCTATAAAGAAATTAGTGCATTGACGGGCTTTACGCTAAAAGAGGTGAAAAGCTACTTGCAAAACGGAAAAAGAAACTTGCGAATTGCTATGGAACACATCTTCCGACAACTCAACCTTTAACCCAACAACATCTGGTGCACATCATGGAGGAGAAGAATATCGTGACCAAAATTTTTTCCAGTAATGGGCCATGTCTATCCCCTCGACAAATTGAAGCCTATTGTAAGGGCCAACTATCGCCACAATCCGAAAGGGCAGTAGAAACTCACCTAATCGATTGCCCCTTGTGTAGCGACGCAATCGACGGGTTCATGGAGACGGGCTGTCCCTCACCTGATCAGCTTACCCAACAACGGGAAAAGGTGTGGCAAAAAGTACAACGTATAATAAACCAGCAACGCCCACACAGAAAGTATCCCATCTACATCAAGCCTTTATGGCGTAGTGCCGCTGCAGCAGTACTCGTACTAATCATTGCCCTTTCTTTCTATCGAATCTATTACATCCAACGCCCTGCTGCACTATTTTCCCAGTACTATCAACCCTACGAAATTGATTTTCCCCTCCACTATCGAAGTCACCAAAGCACTTCTCCACCACTCCCCAGTGAACTCTTGCAAGGCTTCCAAGCTTTTGATAACGCTCAATACGAAGAAAGCATTCCCTTGCTCAAACAATGGCTCGTACGCAACCCCGAAAACGATATCGTCCAGTTCTTTCTGGGCCAAGCTTACCTTCAAACCGGACAAACGACAGATGCTATCCCATTATTCAAGAAGGTAAGTCAAAACCCACATAGTGACTATCAAAAAGCCGCCCAATGGTATTTAGCCCTAATATATATTAAAGAAAACCAACGAAAAAAAGCGATTTCTCTACTTGAACAGCTAAAGGAAACTCACAACAGCTTTTTTAGTCCTAAAGCGGGTCAATTACTGCATCAACTCAAGCAGTAGCCCGACCATATCCGATTACCCATTCCACAGCCTATTTTTCCGCAATGCAGCTATTGCCTGCAAAGCACTGTGAATGTGCACACCACGACTCCAACAACCACTAACACCCAAAACCCTTAGTCATGCGTCACGAACTGCGCGAATATTTCCACTACTCACGAGCAGAACGCGATGCCGCAATTGTACTTTTCCTGCTATTACTGCTATCTATAGCTATCCCTTACTACTGCAAATCCATCTTTTTGTCCAAAGACACATATTGGGAACCACCCCAACAATGGCTACAACTCCTCGCACAAGCAGAGCAAAAAGGCCCTCATCCAGACACCCTCCGTACTGCAACAACGATAATCCGACCTTTTGATCCTAACCAAAGCAGCTTAGAAGCACTCATCGCTGCTGGATGGCCCACGCCCATGGCACGTTCTGTAGTGCGCTATCGAGAAAAAGGTGGTTATTTCAGGCACGTAGAAGACCTAAAACGCCTGTACTTAATGACCCCCCAGTGGTACGAACGCCTAGCCCCCCATTGCCATATTGCACACTCTGAGACCAAACAAGCAAATAAGCTCCAAGCACAACCTCACCTCGACCCAGTGGCACCCACCCCCTTCTATTTTGACCCTAATACTGTGCCCAAAGATTCACTGCTATTGGTAGGATGCCCACCGCGCATTGCCGAAAACATCATCCGGTATAGAGCCGCAGGCGGACGCTTCCGAAACGCCGAATCGTTGCGCAAGATATACGGCATGACGGATTCGATCTTTATCCAACTCAAGCCTTGGATCAAAATCCAATCCGCCCCCCCACAACATGTGGCCACTAGCTCCAATACAAATTCTCCTGCTTCCCTCTCTGCCAAGACCGATACGATATACATTGACATCAATACTGCTTCATTGGCCGACTGGATGCAACTAAAGGGAATTGGAAAGGGATATGGCAAGCGCATTTTGCGCTTTCGCAAAGCTTTAGGTGGATTTTACAGCGTTGAACAAGTAGCTGAAACATACGGATTGCCCGATACGGTATTCCAAGCTATAAGAGCCTATTTGCACTGCACTACTCCGTGGCAGCAACTCGACCTCAACACAGCCTCAGTAAAACAACTCAGTAGCCACCCCTACATTTCTCAACTACAAGCACGTGGGATAGTCGCTTGGCGCACCCAACACGGTGCGTTTACCCATCCAAAGGAAATATCGCGTACCGGGCTATTTTCACCTAGTCAGATCCGTCGCCTATTGCCTTACCTAACCTGTAGCCCGCCATCTGGATCATGACTTGGCATCAGCACCCTTTTGTTCGATGGCTCATTCCGCTCCTCATAGGAGTTGCATTGGGCATTGCTATAGATCGTCCAACACCTTGGCTGACATGGCCCATACTCATACTAGGCACATTACTACTCTTCTGGTTACACCGACACCCACAGTGGGTACTCCAACGCTACTTGTTTGGATTGGTACTTTCAGCATTATTCATATGCATTGGTTACGAACGTACGATTAATCATCATCAAATACATTGGCGAAAGCACTACAGCAAAAAAGTTCACCCAAACCAAGGTTGTTGGTTAGTAGTGAAAATAGCCAGTAGCCCACAACAAAAAGGGAAATCCTTGCGCGCAATCGGCCAAGTGCTTAAAATAGGCACGGATGCACAATCACTTTCTCCTGCCCAAGGCCGCATCTTGCTGTACCTCCAGCCTCAACAGGATTCAGCCAGCCTGTTATGGGGCGACATACTACTCGTGCACGGCATCTTCCAATCCTTAGCTCCTGCTGCTAACCCCCATGGTTTTGACTTCAAACAGTACATGCGCCTGCGCAATGTGCACTTCAAGATGTGGGTACCAGCAAACAAGTGGTTTAAAGTAGCCCAGGGCAATCCTTGGCACTTGCGCCGCGCTGCGATGCAGCTACGACTCAGAATGCTGCAATACCTCAAGCAATATTTGAGACAACCTGAGGCCTTTGGCGTAGCCTCAGCACTCATACTTGGATATCGGCAAGCTTTAGACGAAAAAGTGCGTACCACTTACGCCGAAGCAGGTGCGATGCACATTTTAGCCGTATCGGGTTTACACGTAGGTCTTATTTTATGGGTGCTGCAAGGTGTGCTAAATCGTATTTTCTTCTTTCGCACCTATCGGGGCCGATGGCCCAGGGCACTGTTATTGCTCACGGTCCTATGGGGCTTTGCGCTACTTACTGGTCTTTCTCCTTCAGTATGTCGCGCAGCCACTATGTTCTCATTCTTTATCATAGCTCGCTTGTATCATCGGTCAGTCTTTATTTGGAATATTCTGGCAGCTTCTGCTTTTATACTTCTTATCATCGATCCCTTCTTGCTCGTACAGCCCAGCTTCCAACTTTCTTACTTAGCCCTAAGCGGGATCCTGGCGTTTCAACCTCATTTGGCGTCGTTGTGGAATCCACCATCTCGTCTCTTGCACTATCTGTGGTCGCTGTGTACTGTATCATTAGCGGCTCAGTTGACTACCGCACCTATTAGCATGTACTACTTTCATCAATTTCCCACATACTTTTGGCTTTCCAGCCTTATTGCTGTGCCAGCAGCCTTTGTGCTGTTGTGTTTAGGCATACTGACACTTGTTGGGGAATCACTTGTCCCAGGCGGAGGATGGCTTTTTGGCAAAATGCTATCTCTCACTACCGATGGGCTCAACGAGGCAATGCGTGCTATACAGCACTTACCCGTTCACAGCATCTCACATATTTGGATAGAAAACTACACCTTATGGTTGCTCTATGGGGCAATATGGCTCTTAGCTGCCGCTTTATGGCAGCGCCAATTTCGAAAAATACACTATGCACTGTTTGTGGCATGGCTTGCCGCAATTACCCATATAGCTTTTCGCTATCACCAGTGGCAACAACTGGAATGGATTGCATTTCAAGTACGCCACCATACAGTAGTAGGCATTGCCTGGCACGGGAAGCTGTGGTTATGGCATGATGGTGCCCCTAAAAAGGATATTTACTTTGCCACCGCTGGCTATTCAGCTTGGAAAGGCATTGAAAAAACATACATCTACCCCCTTGATGCGCCGCCCATGCAAGCCGCGTGGGGCCTATGGACAGGTAAGAGCTGGGTTTTGCCAAAAGGCATCATCAGTACCTATGCCCCCCCTACACGGCAAATGCCTATGCGATGGGTTCATCTGGTACATAAGCAAAGTTCCCCATCTCAAACTACATACCCTCTATCGGCATTCATCTTATTAGACAACACGCTGAATAAGTACAAAACACGCCAATGGTATAACTATCTCTATGCTGCTGGTATACCTTGGCACGACTTGAAAAATCAAGGATCCTGGCAATTCAAATAACCTCTTCCTCTACTTCGCAAAAGCATATGCAACTTAAATTATCTTGCCAACGTTACAGCTGTTTGCCACAAAAAGCGAACTTTGGCCCCAGTGCGATTACGACAATATGCAATTACCACTACGCATTGCCCAACGCTATTTGTTTGCTCGAAAGAGCACCAATGCCATCAACATTATCACGGGCATTACCGTGACGGGGTTGGCCATTGGAACGGCAGCCCTCTTATTGGTCCTATCGGTATTTAACGGATTTGAGGTACTGCTCACCAGCCTTTTTGGCAACTTCAATCCCGAAATTAAAATCACCCCACTCAAGGGCAAAACCTTCGAGGAAGACTCTTTGCTCATTGCACAACTTCAGGCACTGCCTGAAGTTGCCCTCGTAGCTCGTTCGCTCGAGGAAGTGGCTTTTTTTGAGTACAAAGACAATCAACACTTTGGCATATTAAAGGGCGTAGATCAATATTACCACCAAGTCACTCACATCGACTCCACAGTGATAGAAGGGCATTATGTGCTCGAACGAGATGGACGTCCTTATCTGGTACTAGGTGCTGGCATGCGCAACAAGTTGGGCGTCAATATCGATGACTACTTAGAGCCCGTAGTGGTGTACATGGCCAAACGCAAACTGCGCTCCACCCTTGAACAGCCCTTCCGGAAGCGATATGCCTATGCAGCAGGCACGTTTAAAATCCAGCAAGAGTACGACCAACAATACGTATTAGCACCTCTATGGTTCGCACAAGAACTCATGCAGCTCGATGGTCAGCTCACTGCACTCGAAATACGATTAATGCCAGATGCCGACATGGCATCAGCTATTACAGCCATTCAAAAAGCCGTAGGCCCTCATTTTGCCGTAAAAGATCGCTATCAGCAAGAAGAAGCATTTTTCAAGCTGATGAATATAGAAAAATGGCTGAGTTACGCCATCCTCACACTAGTGCTCATCCTAGTGGCTTTCAATATGGTAGGCTCACTGTGGATGATTGTCCTGGAAAAGAAAAAAGACATTGCCATATTACGTGCAATGGGTGCTACCAGCCAGCTGATACGGCAAGTATTTTTGGTCGAGGGGTTGCTCATCAGTACATTGGGATTAGTAATGGGTTTTATCTTAGCTACAATATTTTACTTGCTGCAAAAGCAATATGGACTAATTGGCATTCCTGAAGGTTTCGTCGTACAAGCCTATCCGGTGCAAATGCGATGGCCCGATTTTTTCGTAGTAGCCTTTACCGTGCTGCTCATCGGATTAGCAGCTTCCGTCCTTCCCGCCCAGAAGGCTCAATCACTACCTGCACTTATTCGCGAAGAATAGTCATCTATGAGGAGAAATCTTCCAACTCCTTGGGGTAGCACAGATAGTGTTTGGTGACAATAGTAGGGGCAATACCGTAGTCTGCCACAGCTGACAAGGGGGCTACACGGCCACCTTTCATCTTGATGCGAATTTCATCGCGTGCAGTACTATAGGCACTATTGGACTCTGTACCAGAAAAAACGAGATATTCAGGTGCCAAGGAGCCCAACGTCGTAAAGCAGGACGCGGCTTTGCGACGCAAATTGTCTATTTGCTGTTGCGCGATGGGGGAATGTTGCAGCTTGAGGCGAAACAACTTGCGGTTGAGTAAGCGTTTGGCCAAAAATGCCAAAATGGGATCCTGTGCCTGAACAAAGGCTTTTACTGCAGCCATGACATCGTGGTCGTCCAACTGAGCGAAATGCGCCAATAGCTCGTCAGGCCTTTGGGCAAAATCCTTTTTCGACAACTGCTGCCGTAAAAAGAAATCCAGATGAGGGGACACACCCGCTAAGGGTGTTGTAACTTCCTGACGGAGCGCTCGTGCACGTAAAAATATGCGTCGCAGCATTTGCTCGGCCGACAATACCGTCTTGTGTAAATACACTTGCCAATACATAAGCCTTCGAGCGATCAAAAACTTCTCAACAGAATAGATCCCCTTCTCTTCCACCACCAGCTCCTCATCGTGCACCGCCAGCATTTTAATAATGCGATCGTAGCCGATAACGCCTTCGTATACACCTGTAAAAAAACTATCTCTACTGAGATAGTCCATGCGATCCATATCCAGCTGTCCGCTCACAAGCTGATGTAAAAAAGGGCGATGATATGTGCCCTTGAATATCTGAATAGCTAATGACAAATGACCATCAAGCTGTTCGTTAAGTGCCTCCATAAACCACAACGACAACTGCTCGTGCGATACAGGCAACAATGCGCCTTCCAACGTATGGCTAAAAGGTCCATGTCCTATGTCGTGCAGCAAAATAGCCACACACAGACCTAATGCCTCCTCTTCACTAATGGCTACTCCCTTACTGCGCAACACAGAGATGGCTTGTTGCGTCAGATGTAGTGCCCCCAATGCATGATGAAAACGCGTATGAATGGCCCCTGGATAGACGTAGTCGCTCAAGCTTACCTGCTTGATACGCCGCAAGCGCTGGAACCAGGGATGTTCAATAAGTGTAAATAAGAGATTGTACGGTATAGAGACAAAGCCATATACGGGATCATTGATAATTTTGACGTGTTGCTGCTCACTCATAGCGGTGGTTAATTAAGCGCCCAATCAAGCTCAGAACTGGATCCACAGTTGCTTCATCATACTTGCGCAAACAACCGGTCAGTTGCGCAATAACTGCATCAGATCTTCCACACTAAGGCGCGCACTGGCATCGGTACCTGCCAAGAGCGCATCGGCCAAGTCGCGCTTTTCGCTGTGAAGCTGCAATATTTTTTCTTCTATAGTACGAGCAGCTACCAAGCGATATACTGTGACTGGGCGCTCCTGGCCAATGCGATGGGCTCGGTCAGTGGCTTGGTCTTCGACAGCGGGGTTCCACCATGGATCCATGTGAATTACATAATCGGCTGCAGTGAGGTTGAGTCCTGTACCACCTGCTTTAAGGCTGATGAGAAACACATCGCCTTGCCCCGATTGGAATGCTTCAATGCGTTGCTGTCGCACCTTGCCTGGCGTACTGCCATCGAGATACTGATAACTAATGCCCTGCTGCTGCAACACCTCTTCGAGCAACTTGAGATGCTTGACAAACTGGCTAAACACCAATGCCTTGTGCCCACCATCCACCAATTCATAGACCAGCTCACCAAACAGCTTGAGCTTGGCAGAATGGCGAATGGGCACCTGTGCATCGACTAGCTTGGGATGACAAGCAGCTAAGCGCAAACGCGTGAGCGCTGCCAGTATTTGTATGCGCATCTGGCCTGACAAATCCGATGCCTGTTCTAACTTGTGGAGCGTCTTGACTCGCAACGCTTCGTAAAATGCCTGTTCTTCTTCGCTGAGAGGCACCTCCAAGGTGATCTCTGTTTTCTCTGGCAAGTCTTTGAGTACTTCATCCTTGCGGCGGCGCAAAATGAAGGGACGTACTAATTGCTGTAGTTGCTGGCGAGCAGACTCATCACCCCGCTCTATGGGCAGGGCAAATTGAAGGCGAAAGTGCGTTCTATCGCCCAATAGCCCCGGATTGATAAAGTGGAACAAATTCCACAGCTCACCCAGATGATTTTCCACTGGCGTACCTGTCATGATCATTTTAAAGTCGCCTTGTAGGCGCATAGCTGCTTTGGAGCGGTTGGTTTGAAAGTTTTTAATAGCTTGTGCTTCATCCAGCACAATAGTTGCCCAACGGCGAGCAGCAAACAAATCCGACTCGCGGGCCAACAAGTCATATGTGACGATGATCAGATCACCGGCAGTTGCCCGCGTCAACACTTCTGATCGATTGGTCTCGGCAAAGATGTGGGGGCGTAGTTTGGGGCAAAAACGTTGGCACTCTGCTAGCCAGTTGCGACATACGCTGGCTGGTGCCACTACTAATTGCGGACCTTGTTGAGCACGCAAACTCATAAGCGCTAAAGCCTGAACGGTTTTCCCCAACCCCATATCATCGGCAAGACAAGCGCCCACACCCCACTCGGCCAACCGACGCAACCAAACATAGCCCTCGCGCTGATATGGCCGAAGGGTCGCCTGGAACAATGAGGGTGAAGGAAGCTCAAACTGCTTACTAAAAGCTGCTCGAGCCTGTTCAATGGAACGATTGAAGGTAGCATCGCTATCCACTTGGTTCAGATCCCTGCGCCATTCATCCAGCATCAATCCGCCTAATTTGTGAAGGCGCAGTCGTTGTGACCCGCGAATAGCTACGCGTTGCAGCTGTTCAAGTTTTTTGGCCAGACGTCGAGTAAGCGCAACAAACTCACCTGGCTGTAGCTCAATAAACTGCTTGTGTTCCTCCATCATCTCCAAGAGCTGCAGCAAATCGAGGAGTTGCGCCTCATCAATCTGTACTTGCCCCTCTATCTCAAACCACTCGGCCACACTTCTAATGGAAATTGAAAAATCGTCAAGATCCAGCTGACGTGCTACATGTATCTTTCCACCTCTGGGCCACTCAACGACCAGTACTGCTTGTTTGATCAAAGATGTAAGCTCATTGAGTAACTGCAGGCAATGTGCTTCATCACGTACTATGGCTTGATGCCCCTTTAATTGCAGCTCGCTCCAATAAGGCAGCGACATCAACTGCTGCAAGCGCTGCCGTTCTTCTTCCAGATCACGTACTGCGCGCACCTGTTTACCTTGTATATTGCCTACTACAACAACATCGCCCTGACCAACGGGAAGCCATGGCGGTGCATCACGTAGCGGCTTAACTAAAAACTCGAGCTCGAACCCCTGATCCAAAGGAACAAAATGCAAGTGAATGCGCGGATCTGAGGTGACTTGCGGCAAACGCGCAATATCTTCCTCAGTCATTACAGGCACAATTGACTGAACGCGCTGGATCACTGCCTTGAGCTGCGCCTCAGCATGAAACGGTATGAGTGGATCTTTCTTGTTGATAAGTGCAACGACTTCCTCCAATGCCGGAGGTACTTCTACTATAGCAAATCGAGTCTGAGACTGACGCACCAAGTGTAACCCTGCTCCTGCAATCGGAGGGTTTAAACGGAATCGATAACCTTCTTCTACTTTTATCACCTGTAAAATGGCCTGTACCCATTCAAATTGGACAGGCGTACTGCTCACACCCTCTACAAAGACATGAGGATGTTGTGACAAAAAGCGCAACAACTCAGGGCAACGCTTGAGGCTAATTTCTCGAAGAAGGGGAGTGCCATTCTTACAAGCATTGACAATCTGCCAATCGGTAGGTGACAACACATCTCCATACTTCAAAGTGAGATCTTCCAGAGTAACGGCACGCCCCAAGGTCCATGCCCCTGTACGGGTAGATACTTTTTGAAAACGAGGCGCAATGGTTTGTGCTTCGGGATCCAAAACCCAGGCGATACGGCTACTAACCTGTGGTCGGGACTGAGGTGATTGGGTAACAATTTGTTCCATACTTTTAAGCACACGCTCCCAGGGTGTCAAAGGTCTCAATTGTTCAGCCAATGTGACCACACCCATTGATTCCTTGAAGGCATAAAAGTCCGAACTCACCGCACCATCTGTAAAGGAATGGACTAGCAACTGATGTGCTTCCACCTCCCATAGCCGAAATCCCAACTGACGGAAGCGCTCCATTAGGTGCTGGATCAGCTTGACATCCACTGGCAATCCACACCAGCTCTTAAATAGCTGTGCAAAGAGCTGATCTACATAAGCATCTTGGGGAATATCCAATTGTTCCCATGCTACTTGCTTCTCATTCAGTATAGCTTGAGCCAAAGTGGTAAGCAAAACAGGATCCGGATGGTTAAACACCGCTTTGCGACGAGCATCCTTTAGCCATTCTACTTTTTCTAGGAAAGACGACAGCGGGCCATTAGGCCTGTCGCGCAGTGCTACAACCATAGCCAGGAAGTGTGCCAAAAAAGGAACTTCCCCTACATTGCGCCGCATCCGATCGAAAGGTGTACCGACGAGTTTCCGAAATACACCCGATACATTTTCAAGCCCTTCTCGCCAAGTGCGCACCAATAATTGAAAAGCATCGCGTTGCGGAGCAGGTAATACAGGCAAGAAAGTATCCAAGGTGTCAAAAGAACCTGTAAACAAAAACAGATAGAGCAATGGTTTGAGTATGCGCGTAACCAAGCTGGCTTGAAATATATCGGGCTGAGCCAGATGCTCCACTACCCAGCGAAGCATAGGTTGGTCTGCAGGCATGCGCATGTCGAGCATAAGCTCTAGCCACAAAACAGTCAAAGCCGAACGTATGCCCTTTGGAAAGGCTTCCAGCCGTTCTATAGTGGGTTGTTGCCCCAACCAAAAACTCAATACTATTTGCTTGGAATATTTGTGCGGGGCCTCTACATTCAAATAATACACGGATTGGAGAAACGCACGTGCATCGTTGAGATAACGAGCAAAGCGCATTTCCCGAAAAAGTGCCTCTTCATCATGTAGGAGCTTCTGACGCCCCTTGTGCTCTGGCAGCGCTCGTCGTATGGCGTCAACAGCCTTTCGCAATCCACTATCTTTATCAAAGAGCCATTCACACAACACATGGCCGGGCCCTTCTTCCACCCAATAACTACCCATGCCATTAGTACCAGCCAGGTCTAAGCGACACAACAAGTCCAATTCTCTTTTCAGATTCAAATCGCGCAAAGCAACTTCCTCATCTAATGCCTGTACTACTTTCTTCAAGCGCTTAATGTCTATGGGCGACCAATACATGGCGAGCACCTCCCATACTACCCGTGTGGATGGCTCCAGGAGTTCGTAGCGTGCAAGCCACTCGCTTTGCTGCGTGTCGAGCTGTTCAGGTAGCTGCTTTTCTCCAGTATTGGCTTGAAGTACCTTTTCTTGCACGAGCGAGAGGGGTTCGACAGTTTGAGCAGGCACATTTTCTGGCTGTTCAGTGGCGTCTTCCTCTCGTTCTGATTCCTTCAACTCGCGCAACTCATATAAAAAGGCTACCACATGCTTACACAAACCCAACTCATAGGGACAACTACAATGGTAGTCTACTACGATGGTGCCATCATTACCTCCCAACTGAACAAATACCTCATATGGCTCAGCATCAGAGCCGTGCGCATCGGCAAACCACTCTCCTTCACCCATTTCATCCATCTCCCGAATACGGCGGTCTCTGTAATACTGATACCCCCTCTGACGGATCTTTGAAGAAACGTAGTTTTCAAATTCGAATAATGAGAAATGCCTCATGGAATAGCTTACTTCGTCCTCTTTTCTAAACTTTTGCCTTGAGCATGACTTGCGAAAGTACATAGGGAAGTCAGATTGTCCAATTCTGTTTTTGCCCAACATACCCAAACATGTGATACCCAAGCATTATTGTCACAGGTACGCCTGTATATTTTCTTCTACCTACCATAGCAAATGCACTTCACATTTAAGAATGTACGTTTCTCACAGAGAGAATGTTTATTGTCAAAAGGAACAAAGCACCTATCTAAACCTTTTTCTAGCCTTTATCAGTATAAAGCTCAGTATTACCACAAGGTAACTGCATCTTTGTCTTTTATTATTCACCTTCGAGGTATCGTCATATGGCGCATGATGTTTCCATGATTTTCGGCAGGCATCCCGTACTTGAAGCACTTCGGGCAGGCCACCCTTTCGAAAAAGTTTTTTTACAGCAAGGTGTTCGGGGACCTTTTGAACGTGAGTTGCGTCATATATGTCGGCAGCGTCACGTTCCGTTGGTAGTGGTGCCACGGCAGCGCATTCAAAAGCTGGTACGGGCCAACCATCAGGGAGTAGTGGCTTTTATTGCACCTATAACTTACCAGCGTTTAGAAGATATACTACCTCAAGTATTTGAAAGTGGTCAGCCACCATTGGTCGTTGTACTAGACGGCATTACAGATGTGCGCAACCTAGGCGCCATTGCTCGCTCAGCTGAACTATTTGGCGCTCATGCCCTTGTCGTATCGATGAAAAACGCTGCACCCCTCAACGCCGATGCCCTCAAAGCCTCGGCAGGTGCGCTAATGCGTATCCCCATCTGTCGCGAAACGAGCACATTGGCTGCTGTGACCTATCTGCAGATGTCGGGTGTACGCGTACTGGCCACCGATCTTCAATCAGATCAGTACATATTCGAAGAAACCCTTACCACACCTATTGCGCTAGTAATGGGCGAAGAACAACGCGGAGTAAGCTCTCAAGTATTGGCACGTGCAGACACACGTATCAAAATCCCCCAACTCGGCACAACTGATTCGTTCAATGTATCAGTAGCTACAGGTATTGTGCTGTATGAAGCACTACGTCAGCGCATGAAAAAATAAAGCCACCTGCATAGCAGCGTGGCTTTGAAGTAGTACATGGAACATTGCAGAAGAAAACTATTTGTTGTCAGCCTTCCCTATTTCGCCTCATACTAGCAAGTGTTTTACCCCACTTCAAGCAGAACGAGCACTTAAGGAAGTACGACATGCTAGCAGCTGTGACGACAGTGCTTCAAAACGATACCCCAATGCACTGAAATGGGCCAATACACGCGGCAAGGCATGGCGCAAACGCGGTTCCGCCTTTTCACTGTCGTGAAAAACAACAATAGACCCTGGCGCAGCATACTGAACCACGTTTTCATAACACTCTTCCCCTGAGCGGGCTGTATCAAAGTCGCCGCTCAACACATCCCACATCACAATGTGATAATGGCGTTGCAAAAACTTAGCTTGGCCTGGCTTAATCCGCCCATAAGGTGGCCGAAAAAGTTCGCTACCCGTCAGGCGTGCACAACGGCGCACATCTTTAAAGTAAGTAGCGTTGTCCGAAGCCCACCCACTTAAATGATGAAAGGTGTGATTACCTATTGCATGCCCTTCGCTGAGCAAGCGCTCAAAAACGTCGGGATAGCGCACCACATTGGCTCCCACACAAAAGAAAGTAGCTTTTGCATCATACTCGGCCAAAATATCCAACACCCAAGGCGTCACCTGACGTACAGGACCATCGTCAAACGTAAGGTATAGCACAGGATCATCTGTTTGCACACACCAATGAAACGCGGGAAATAAGTCTTGGATAAATCGAGGCATCTTAGAGAGGTACATAGTGTTTCTTACTTTTGGGGTATATATGTAGCTTGGCTTGTGCTGCACCTGCCTACGAGGACATAGCTTCACTTTTTTGATAACTTTGCCCCCGCAAATAGATAAATCGGAGCTTTTCGATTTGGAAAGTATTGGGTAAGTAAGCCACCTATCTAACGAATGGATCGCTCAATTTGCTGCTTTGGTATAGCGAAAATTTGCTAACAAACACGTGGTTTGCTTTTCTAAAGCTAGAAACAGTAGATTAATGATGATTTGATGAGTAACTCTTATACACGATAATCTTCATTCAGATTACAATCACATGGCACATATTCGAGTACGATTTGCACCCAGTCCTACAGGGCCTCTACATATTGGAGGCTTGCGCACTGCACTGTACAACTATCTATTTGCACGCCAGGCGGGGGGTACTTTTATCTTGCGCATTGAGGACACCGACCAGAGCCGCTACATATCAGGTGCAGAACAGTACATCATCGAATCGCTATCTTGGGCAGGTATCGAACCTGACGAAGGGCCAGGAGTAGGTGGTGATTACGGCCCTTATCGCCAATCGGAGCGAAAAAACCTCTATCAAAAATACGCCGAACAGCTGATCGTATCGGGGCATGCTTATTACGCCTTCGATACTCCAGAAGAATTGGCTGCTCGCCGAGCCCAAAATCCCGCTTTCAAATACGACAGTAGTGTACGCCTACAAATGCGCAATAGTCTTACGCTGGCAGCTGAAGAAGTGGCTCAACTCATCGAATTGGGTAAGCCATATGTAGTGCGCTTAAAGGTACCTCGCAATGAGCTTATTGCCTTCCGCGATCGCGTGCGCGGTGAGGTGCAGTTTCACAGCGAAGAGCTCGACGACAAGGTCCTACTCAAAAGTGATGGCATGCCTACCTACCACTTGGCCAATGTAGTAGACGATTATTTGATGAAGATTACACATGTGATTCGAGGCGAAGAATGGCTGCCTAGTACAGGGCATCACGTTTTGCTCTACCGCGCATTTGGCTGGACGCCACAGATGCCCGAATTTGCTCACTTGCCTCTTATTCTCAAGCCCAATGGCAAAGGCAAACTCAGCAAGCGCGACGGACAAAAATTGGGCATTCCCGTTTTTCCATTGGCATGGAAAGATGCAAAGGAAATATTTGAAGGCTTTCGTGAGTTTGGATTTTTGCCCGAGGCTGTAGTCAACTTTTTGGCCTTCTTGGGCTGGAACCCTGGTACAGAGCAAGAAGTATATACACTCGAGGAGCTATACCAACTCTTTTCGCTCGACAAAGTGAGTAAAGGCGGAGCCCGTTTCGATTTTGACAAAGCCAAGTGGTTCAATCAACAACACATTATGCGCCTAGACGGCTACGCACTGGCTCAGCGCGTGCGCCCCTGGATTGCTCAGCATGGCGTAACCCCCGACGAATCATATCTAGCCGCAGTGTGTGAATTGCTGAAGTCGCGCGTGACGCTGTTGTCCGATTTTTGGACACAAGGTGCATATTTCTTTACACCTGTCACTCAATACGACGAAGCAGCTATCCGAAAGCGTTGGAAGCCCGAACGCCGACCAATTATAGAAGACTTCATCCGGTACCTTTCCCAGCTCACCACCTGGGATGCTGCTACAATTGAACAAGCCATTCACGCTTATGTCCAAGCAAAAGGACTCAAGTTTGGTGAAGTGCTTCCATTTGTCCGTTTGGCCTTGGCAGGTACACTCAAAGGGCCCGGCGTCAATGAGATGATGGCCTTGTTGGGAAAAGAAACTGTGTTGCAACGCCTGCAAGAGGGGCTCGACCGCTTTGATCAGATCGTCTCTGCCACTGCTACATCTTGACAAGCAGTCGTCATGGCACGCTTATGGCCAACTGCAAATCCCAGTCCATTGCAGCGCGTACACACGCGTTGGTCCATACATGCAGGTATTGAGCTATGGCTCAAACGCGACGAGCTACTCCATCCACACATTTCGGGCAACAAATGGCGCAAGCTGTTGCCCAATATTGAGATAGCTTTCCGAAAGGGCTATAGGCAATTATTGACGTTTGGCGGCGCCTATTCCAATCATTTGGCTGCAGTAGCAGCTGCAGGGCGTATATTGGGTTTTCGAACCATCGGGATCGTACGAGGCGAACGCATCGAACCACTTAACCCCACACTCTCATTTGCCGAAAGGCAAGGTATGTTCTTGCTTTTTGTATCGCGTCGGGCCTATCAATTGTATAAACACCCCGACTATTGGCCCGAATGGAAAAGGCGTTTTGGGCATGTATATATCTTACCTGAGGGGGGAAGTAACTGGGCTGCTGTAAATAGTTGTCGTCAAATTGCACAAGAAGTACATGCTTTGGGCATCAAGCCCGACCATTGGTGTGTGGCAGCTGGTACAGGTGCTACTGCAGCTGGGCTCATCAGGGGAAGGCATAGCGGGCAAGTACATGTCATTGCTGTACTTAAGGGGCATTTCTTGCGCTCGATCATTGAACAGTGGGTAGATAAAACCGGCAAGGAGTGGCAATTGCACACAAACTTCCATCATGGGGGGATTGCCAAATGGACACCTCAACTGCTCGAATTCATTACTGATTTTTGGCAACAGACGGGCATCCGCCTTGACCCTATATACACGGGCAAAATGATGTGGGGCACATATCAACTGGCGCAAAATGGCGTGATGGCACGTGGCACTACAGTAGTAGCTGTCCACACAGGTGGGCTACAGGGCATAAAAGGCTTCAACCAAAGGTTTGGCCAGCACTTGCCGTAAAAAGAACGCAGGCTCCCGTTTGGGAGCCTGCAACTGGTGCACCAAACCTTTCAATTTGTTAAACCACCTATCAATATCCTTCATTTTGCACCAAAGTGCCATTACTCAGATCGATCGCTGTCTGTGGAATGGGATGGCGCACGTTGTGTGGCTTAAAGTCTGCACCTTGCAAATAGGTGCGTTTGGTAGACTCTACAGCCAAATATGCATCGAGCACCTGCTCTGCCACACCCCAGCGCTTCAAGTCAAAGAAGCGGTGCCCTTCCATAGCAAGCTCTAATCGACGCTCAAAGCGCACGGCATCGCGTGCAAAATTTTGATCAGTCCACGGATCATCGTAAGTGCTAATCTGGTAGTTGGCTGCCGGTGTCCCATCGTCATTCATCACCCAAGTAGTGGGGTCAGCTGCTCGAGCACGTACCTTGTTGACATATGCTCGGGCCTTTTCAAGGCTCCCCACTTCAACTTCGCATTCTGCAGCCATGAGCAACACATCCGCATAGCGAATGATGCTGTAATTATTGGCATTGGGCCCTTGTGCCCAACCCGAAGCAGTCGATCCTGTGCCCTTCTCGGCCTTGTAGAACACGTTTTTCTTCGGGCTATAAGGGCCTGCATATGCCTGGTCACGGATCCAGGCAATACCAGGATGAGGGCCCCAGTCCAGATAGGGGATGCCCTTGCGGCCTACCGTCCAGTCGAGGCGTGGGTCGAGTGATCCCTGGTAGGGCACGTAAAGTTCGATACAGTTGCCCGAACCATCTTCCGTACAGCAATCGGGTTGCCCACTGGTACATCCTTGATCATTGGACACATCCTCATCGTTGAAAGTATACAGTAGTGGCAAGCCATTCTCCGTTTTAAAAGCATTGACCAAGTTTTGCGAGGGCTGATAAAAGCCACAACACTCACCAGGACCTCCCGTATAGGGGAAGTTTAACACATCGCCCCAATTGCCATTTTCGCCATTAGTACCTTCATTAACGGCAGCCTGAATTTGGAAGATACTTTCCGAGTTGTTGTTGCCCGCGATGCGGAAGTTATCGTGAAAGCTGGGGGCTAGCTCATATGGGCCATTGTTGATGATATCATCGAAGTAGGGTTTTGCTGCCGCATAGTCTTGCTGAAACAGCTTTGCCTTGCCCAACAGAGCTGCTGCTGCCCATTTGGTAGCTCGGCCTACTTGCCCATTGCGCGGGCTTTCGGGAAGCGTCTTGTAGGCAAAATCCAAATCGCCTTCTACTTCTGGCCACGGAATTCGATCATTGGGTGCCAACGCTTCTGCATTGTTTTCATCGATAAAGGGCACGTAGTCCCACAGTTTGATGGCTTCCATGTGGTAGTAACCGCGAAGGAAACGCGCCTCGGCACGAATCTGATTGGCCAGACCGGGATCTACCGTGCCATTTGCTTCAGCTTTGGCCAATACCCGCAATACGTCGTTACAGCGCGATACGCCGTCATATAATGCACGCCACTTGCCAATGAGATAGACATTGGAAGCATCGTGCTCGTACCGCTCAATAGAGTTGATCTGTGGCTGGTCGCCTACGTCTGTGCCTTTATAGGCATCGTCGGCATATACATCGCCAAATACCCAGTTGCTACCTGCCGAATACCAAGGTGCACCGACACTCCACCCTGCCCAGCCATCCAGCTCTGCATAGGCAGCAATGAGCAATGCTTCTACGCCTTTTGCATTAGCCAACACATCTTCACTCAAGGCACCCTGGGGCTTTTTGTCCAGAAAACTGTCAGAGCAGGCACTGAACAATAAGCCTATTGCGGCGGCTATTGATATGAAAATCAATATTTTTTTCATGTCTGAATTGTTTTTTGTTGAATTTTAGTACAACACACTCACCATTACTATTAGAAAGAGGCATTGAGCCCCAACATCCAGGACTTGACAATGGGATACTGACCGCGATCTACACCAATGTCGAGGTCGGCACGCGATCCATAGTAACTGCCATTGCCAATTTCAGGATCGAAGCCAGAATACTTAGTGAGCGTCAGTATATTGTTGCCCTGCACATAAATGCGCAGATGCGAAAAGGCATTACCCAAGCGGCTTGAAGGTACATTATACCCCAAAGTAAAGGTACGCACGCGCAGATAAGAGCCATCTTCGATGTAGAAAGTAGAAGGAGCCAATTCAATATCGGGTGCATTGAGGTTGATCTGTGGGTGTGTAGCCGAGGCATTATCTACGCCGGGATAGCCCCATGAGTCGAGCAAGCCGACGCCTTTACCCGAGTTGGTAAAGGTCTGCACGAAGTCGGTAAAATACTTGTTGGCATTAAATATCTCATTGCCATAAGTGCCATTGAGGAATAGGCCTAAGTCGAATTGCCTGTACCGGAAGTTGAAGGTGGCACCAAAGATAAAGTCGGGATGTGGACTACCAATGTAGGTGCGGTCGGCTGCATCGATCTTGCCATCGGGTTGTCCAGTAAGGCGTCCAGCCTCATCCGTGCCATTGTTGTCTTCGTATTTGAAGCGCCCAGGTGCTGCTCCTGGCTGTTCAGCCCATGCGTCTACTTCGGCTTGATCTTGGAAAATACCCACAATATTGTATCCAAAGAAAGAAGCAATGGGATAGCCTTCCTCTGTACGCGTAGCATCGTAGGTGCGAAAGCCCCCCGACCAAAAGACCTGATCAGATTCGGCTAACTTGATCACCTTGTTTTTGTAAGTGGAAAAATTGAGGCTGAGGTCATAACTAAAGTCCCCCTTGTCAGGGCTGTTGTAAGTCAATGCCAGATCAATGCCTCTGTTTTCCATTGTACCCACATTGACAAAGGGCGGAGCTGCAACTCCTTTGGTAGTAGGTGGGTCTACTTCGATCAACATGTCATTGGTGGTATATTTATACCAGTCAAAGATAAGGCCCAAGCGGTTGTCGAATAGGATGGCATCAAAGCCAGCATTCAACCCCGTGGTTTCTTCCCATTTCACATCTGGATTGCCAAACACACGGCTGTCAAAACCTACAACTACAGAGTTATTGGTACCATTGATGTCGTAGCCTGAGGTGGCAATGTCGGGACCGAAGGTGGAGCTATAGCGATAGTCGCCGATTTCTTGGTTACCCGTCACGCCATATCCTGCACGCAACTTCAAGTCGTTTATAGGTCCATCGGTATTGAAAAAATCTTCGTCAGAGATGCGCCACGCGGCACTAAAGGCTGGAAAAACTCCATATCGATTAGCCACGCCAAAACGCGAAGAACCATCGCGGCGCACCGTAGCGCTCAAGATGTACTTGCCTTTAAAGGCATAATCTACTTTTCCAAATATTGAGAAAAGAGAATTGGAGAAAGTATTGCCAAAGTTGTTAATTCCCGCTTCACCAGCATCGAGCTGTCGATAGTCGATCTCATCACTAAAGAAGTTGACGCGGCTCGCACCAAAATAAGTATAGGTATTGTCGATAGCCTCTGTACCTGCCAGAATCGTCAGATCGTGGTCACCAAAATGCTTGCTGAAAGTCAATGTATTCGTCCACGTCCAAGTTAGGCTGTTGTCAGAACGTTGGCTAAGGCTATTAGACGCTGCTGGTTCAGCCGACTCAATATCGCGAATATTATACACGCGGTTGTCCACCGTATTAAACAGCTCTACATTGAAGCTCGTCTTAGCGGTAAGCCCTTCCAACAAGTCTACCTCCCCATAAGCATTGGCCAAAAGGCGCAGCCCTTTAGCTACATTATCCTTGTTGCGCACCAACATGGCTACGGGGTTGCGCGGGTTGTTCATTCCTGGTGCACGTGTACCTGCAAAGTTGCCCCCTACATCATAGACAGGGATGATTGTAGGCATACGCATGGCCATGGTGATCGCATTTCCAGTACCTTGAATTCCACCAGGAATGCGTACCTGTTCGCTATAGGATGCCATCATATTTTCTCCTATACGCACGCGATCTTTTATGCGGAAGAGTGTATTAGCTCGCAAGCTAAAGCGCTCGTAGTTGGTATGAATCACCACGCCATCTTGGCGATACCAACCTCCAGAAAGATAGTATTGTCCTTTTTCCGATCCGCCCGACGCAGCGATGTTGATGCGGCGCTCTGGTGCAGGATCAAATATCTCGTCCAACCAGTTGGTACCTTGTTTGTTAGCCCTGGTAATCGGATTGGTTTCATAATCGTATGCTGCTTCATCAGCCGTTTCAGCACCAGCTGGGATGATGTAGTTTGGGATCACCGGTGTGGGGCTCGAACCATATTGGGGATGTGTAGGTGAAAGACCTGCATTTTTCTGCGCTTCCCACAACACATTGGCCAATTCTTGTGGGCTGAGCATCTGGGGCAAATTGCCGGGTTGCTGTACTGCATAGTACATATCGACGCTTAAGGTGGGTTCTCCCACAACAGATCCCTTTTTTGTCGTGATAATGACCACCCCATTGGAGGCACGTGCTCCATAGATCGACGCGGCAGAAGCATCTTTAAGCACCTGGATAGATTCGATGTCATTGGGATTTAAGTCCTGGATAGCTTGGGGGCCTGTGGGAATTCCGTCCAAAATGTACAGTGGCTCATTAGAGTTGATGGTAGAAAAGCCTCGAATGCGCAGAGATACCCCACCACCAGGAGCCCCTGAGGTTTTAACTATAACCCCGGCAGCCTTTCCCTGTAGCACTTTGGCCACATTGTCTGTCGGAATCTGCTGAATCTCTTCCGCATCTACAGAGGTTACCGCCCCAGAGATATTGCGGCGGCTCTGAGAGGTATACCCCGTCACGACCACCTCATCGAAGGTAATACCTTCAGCTAGAGCGACATTAATGACATTGTCTACCCCTACAGCTACTTCCTGAGTCTGATAGCCCGTGTAGGAAATTACCAGTACATCACTTTCACTGGCTTCAATGGTGAACTTGCCATCCAAATCAGTTACTGTACCTCTATCGCTACCTTTGATCATTACAGTAGCACCAATTAGCGGTTGGCCTTGCTCGTCGGTGACGGTGCCCATCACCTGTCGCTGAGCCAACAGGCTGCCCGAACTCACCAACAATAATGCTGCCCATACGACATACCTAAGATGGCGCATGGATTTAGGTAAATGTACACGCATGGTTTATCAATTTTTGTTTTGAAAAATAGATGGCTTTGGTCACACCGGCACTCAAGCCGAGTAACTTGCTGGTAAGATGGGTCATAAGTACAGGACAAAGGTGCTTAGTGAAATGGATGCCCAAACTCCAATCGTACACCGCAGCCCATCTTCACAGAGAAAAGACTGGAAACATCAATTTGGTGAGTATGGCGAAATGAACCTTTTAAGAGGCTTATTGCAAACATAGTGTAAAATTATCA
This sequence comes from Saprospiraceae bacterium, assembly GCA_026982695.1. Classification (GTDB taxonomy): domain Bacteria; phylum Bacteroidota; class Bacteroidia; order Chitinophagales; family Saprospiraceae; genus WFYJ01. The sequence goes on along the minus strand of JALSGS010000047.1, from coordinate 50,568 downwards.
ATCACCAATCGACGAACAAAACGATATTTTGACAAAAAAACTCAAGCAAATAAAAATACCAATATTTCCCACACCAATATCATTTCGTTCTGAAAATGGTTTGATCGCTGCTCGTCATCTTTTGCCGCTAAGGCACTCTAAGCAAAAACACCAATTACAATCCAGATCTTGCGGAAAAGGGACAGCACTCAAAGCAGAAGGAAAGTAGGTTACCAGCCCTCTAACTGTACTAAAAGCTACAAATTCTCCACTGCACAGGTGATAGCCACCAACCCTTCCTATTCTTGTCCATGTCTATGCGAGTCAGGCTGCCACACAATGGCAATGACACAAGCTGAAAGTTGAGGCTTTCGCAACGGCCGTTCATACTTTTTCAGAAAATTGCATTGCTGGAGTATGTGCTTGATACCAGCGTGCCAAATACTGGCCAAGCTGATAGTAGTATTGACTTGGGGTCGTAAAATTGACAAATACCATGGTTCTGTGCATTTGTGAGTAGGTACCCAATTGGCCTCCTCCCACAACTCACAAACCAGAGAAAGAAGCGAGGGAGTTACCTACATCAAATTAGGTAGGATCAACAGTTCGACACTTTCCATCAGCTATAAAAACGCTTCGGGGTAGGTATAAAAAGACATATATAGGATCACTTTTCACTTAACGACACATCTGTTGTCAACGACAGGGAAAAAAGTAATGGACGAGCAGGCACTGCATCCAGTTCAAGCGGTGCCACGTGCAGTGCTAATAGATAGGGGCCATCAGGCACCTCGTCAGGTACGTATATCAGTTCTGTAATGGTAGCATGATCACGTGTCGCATGAGGATAAGCCCAAAAAGCTTTATGCGCTAGCAACTTACCGCCATCATCTTCCCGATCTACAGACGGCAAATCGACTAGCAAATGATCAATTTCTTGAGCCACTAACCAAGCAGCTGCCTCGTGATGCAAATAAGGAGGATTAGTGCCCGAGTAATTAACACGCCGTTTGAGCGGATCATTAGGCATAGTTCGTATGACTAGGGCTTGCGGCTTCAGCTGAACATCAAAAGCCGCTTTTATCTGTTCGAGCGTAAGGACGCGATCGCCATTAGCCATGCGCTCGGGCCACAAGCTCATTAACTGGGCCACATAATGATATCCTTGCAAGGCGTCATTGACCGATTCGAAGCGGGGCGAAATATGCCCCACACACTCGGTATGGGTCCCATTACCGTGAGGCGTAAGGCGCACCCACCGGAAATTGACCGATCCGCCTCTACGCACATCACCTACAAAGTCCCCCATTGTGATGGGAGCACTTTCTACAGGTGGTGCCCAAAAGCAGTTGACCGTGTCAGTACCTTCTCGTAATGGGATAGCAATATCTATGGGTTGGTCGAGACGTGCGCACATAGTTCCCCTACCTGTACATACCAAGCTTTCTACTAGTGGCTGATTTATACGCAAAGCACTCATTCCCCTAACAGTTCGCGTTTTTTGTCTTCATATTCTTCTTGGGTGAGCAGGCCTCGACTGCGCAATTCGCGCAGCTTGTTGAGCTGATCCAACAAATTGGGTTCATTTTGCAAAAGCTCATCTGCAGGCTGTGTAGATGGTGAAGCTAAAGCCTCTTTCTGCTCAGGTGGAGGTAGCCGAAAGCCATTGGCTTCAAAAGACTCAAACAGGGGTTGGACGCGCAGAAAAGCAAGTGCTTCGTGATTCCGAATGCGATCGAAATCATCAAACCCCAAGGCTACAGCAGCATCTAAATGAGCAAAAGCCTTATCGGAATTTTCCAATAACGACCACGCACAGGCCAAGTTGAAGTGCAAAGCCGGATTTTTCGGGTCAATAGCTTTCGCTTCTTCAAAAGCTTTGATCGCCTCTTCTATCTCATAGGCCTCAAAGTGCTCCTTGCCCTCCTTGATCAACTGTTTGACCTTCTTTCGCTGAGCTTTAGTCAACCGAGACACTTGGGTTAGCTCGTCAAACTTAGACGCACTACGATGAGGACGGGCACGCATGCGCTGATAGCTGGGACGGTGTCGGTAAGCACGCCGCTCAAAGTCAGGCACCTCACTGCGAATGGGATCTTCTACATAGCGGCGGTTGTATTTTTGGTCAAACTGTGCTGAATCCATGACAAAAAAAGCTATTGCGTCTATAAGCCCCAACAGAAACGAAATCCCCGTGCCCAATAAAATCAAGTACAAGATGCCCAAACCATATTGGCGTAAATAAAAGCGATGTACCCCTATCCACCCAAAAAATAGCGCAAGTAGTGCCGCAATATTTTTGTCTTTCATCACCAAATGGTTATAACGCACCGAAGTGATCACCGAGAAATACCCAATCGCTATCACCATGCACGACGCGATAGCTGCCTATAAACCCAAAGTAACAAAATATCTCCTGCCTTAGCATAGCAAAGCTATGGAAATGAATATTTAGCAGACAAATACGCAGTGACCTGTTTTCTCGAGAATGCTCCTAAAATACTCATAGTGGGGCCCAAGTACGCAGCTTTGCCTTTATTTTGCCTGCATGAGTAACACGGCTCCATACTGGCATATATGGATTGATACAGGAGGTACCTTCACCGACTGCTTGGCCATCTCGCCTTCCGGCAAATGGAAACGCCTCAAGGTGTTGAGTAGCGGCAAATTGCGCGGCACCTTAACGCTGCAGGAAAGCGCCACTACTTTCCGCTTTTCACACAAATGGCCCATCACGACAGATATTTTTCAGGGGTATCAACTGCAGCTTACAGGTACTACTGGCCAGCAAGTTATTGTAGATCAAATCGACTTTGTCGAAGGACGCATTACTCTTCGCAGGCCGATTCAAGTCAAATGCCCAGCTATCTTTGAGCTGTCGGCAGGTGAAGAAGCACCTGTACTGGCTGCACGCTTAGCTACCCATACAGCCCTCGACGAAGACTTTCCGCCTATAAAAATGAGATTGGGCACTACGCGGGGCACCAATGCGTTGTTGGAAAGAAAGGGTGGGCGAGTGGCATTTTGCGTCACTAAGGGCTTGAGTGGATTAATCCCTATAGGCACACAACAACGCCCACACCTCTTTCAACTCGATATACCTGAGCCTGTCGTCTTGTACGAACAACTATTCGAAGTACCCGAAGCCATAGATGCCAATGGCCAACCCATTCAGCCACTTACTCAGCAAGCCATTGAACAGCTAACCAATAAAATCAAAGCTTCTGGTGTAAATGCTGTAGCAATTGCATTGCGCAACAGCTATCGCAATGCCCAACACGAGCAGCGTCTGGCCCAGGTACTACGCGCTAAGGGCGTTCAACACATATCTGCATCCACCGAGCTGTCACCTTCCGTGCAATTGCTACCGCGTGCGCAAACTGCATTGGTCAATGCCTATCTTTCTCCTGTACTAAACAAATATCTGCACCAGATCGAGCAGACGGTAGGGCATTCACCTGCTTCATCGCTTCACATCATGACCAGTGCTGGTGGCCTCGTACGCGCTGATCAATATCAGCCTAAAGATAGCTTGCTCAGTGGGCCAGCTGGTGGCGTAGCCGGTGCAGCGCGCATAGGTAGCCACTTGGGTTTTCATCGATTGCTCACCCTCGACATGGGCGGTACCAGCACCGACACAGCACGTTACGACGATGCATTCGATTACACTTGGCATACCGTAGTAGGTGGTGTAGAGCTACAAGCACCTGCACTGTCCATTGAAACAGTAGCAGCTGGCGGTGGCTCCATCTGTGGTTTTAATGGCCAAAAACTATTTGTGGGCCCCCAAAGTGCAGGTGCCACCCCCGGTCCAGCTTGCTACGGTGCCGGTGGTCCTCTGACGATCACCGATGTGAACCTCTTACTGGGCAAGCTCGATCCCAGTGCTATGGGAATTCCTGTGTCTGTAGAAGCTGCCAGTACTGCTCTAGAAGTACTACGACAGCAAATTGAAACACAAACAGGCAAAGTAGTCAGCACACAAGTGCTCTTGCGCGGCTTTGAACAAATTGCCAATGAAAAAATGGCGGATGCCATCCGCCGCATCTCTGTAGCACGGGGCTTCAACCCAGCTGACTATGCACTGCTTGCTTTTGGTGGTGCCGGCGGCTTACACGCTTGCCAAGTAGCTCATCTTTTGGGCATCAATACGGTAATCTTACCTGTCGATGCAGGCCTATTAAGTGCTTATGGAATCGGCACTGCTCCTATCAGGCGGATAGCTACGTTACAAGTACTTAAGCCCCTTTCCGAAATCGAAGATCAACTGCCGACCTTTTTTACCCAAGTAGCCCAACAAGCCCGGCAAGCCGTAGCAGCCGAAGGCATTACACCTTCGAGCGTAGTGCTGTCCCGACAATTGCTCTATCTGAGATTTGTCGGGCAAGCACACACCATCGAACTCGAATGGCACACACAAATGCGCGTAGCACAAGCATTTGAAACAAGTTATCGCAAATTGTTCGGGCATTTTCCAAGTAGCGGTATCATAGAAGTAGAAAGCATCAAAGTGATTGCTTCAGCTGACACAAAAGTTCCGCCCGATGAGCCGCAGAAAGGTCAAGGCGATATGCCCACTCCACCTTTGAAACAGCTCAACATTCAAGACAATACCATACCTGTATACTACTGGCCCCAGCTCGCATGTGGGCAACAAATCAATGGACCAGCTATTATCTTACACCACACCGCTACAGCCTGGATTGAACCTCAGTGGCGTGCCTTGGTGGCATCAGGAGGCCATCTCATCGTACGCCATACATCTGAACAGCCACCCACAACGCAATCCGCTAATCACAACGAAGTGGTTGCCTTGGAGTTATTTTCCAATCGCTTTACGGCTATAGCAGAAGAAATGGGTGCTCAGTTACAGCGCACTGCTTTCTCCACCAATGTCAAAGAGCGCCTAGATTTTTCCTGTGCCTTGCTCGACCCTGCTGCACGTCTTTTAGTCAATGCGCCACACATCCCTGTGCACCTGGGCAGCCTTGGCATTTGCGCGCGCCTCATACTCAACAAGATAAAACTGGCACCTGGTGATGTGGTCATTACCAACCATCCAAAATACGGCGGGTCTCACCTGCCCGACATCACGCTCTTGGCACCTGTATGGTACAATGATCAACTATTAGGTTATGTCATCAACCGAGCTCATCACGCCGATATCGGTGGCAAACGACCTGGATCCATGCCGCCCGACGCACGCCATCTGGCTGAAGAAGGGATAGTGATTCCTCCCATGCATATAGTGCGTCAAGGAAAAGTGCTTTGGTCGCAGATCGAGCGCGTCCTCACTCAAGGACCGTGGCCTACCCGTATGCTACGAGAAAACATTGCAGACATCAACGCTGCCTTAGCCGCGCTTCGCACTGGACAAAAAAGGCTCATCGCCTTGGCTAAACAAGAAGGTACGGCACGCGTACAACACTACATGGAACGCGTGCGGCAAGCTGCTACCAATGCATTTCTAAATAGCTGGGCTCCCTATGATGGACGCACTTTTCATGCTACAGAAACACTCGATGACGGAAGCCCTATCTGCGTACGCATAAACGTAGCCCTGCCCCACATCACCTTCGACTTTTCTGGCACAGCACCCGTGCATCCGGGCAATCTCAATGCCAACCTCGCCATACTATACAGTGTCATCATTTATGTATTGCGGCTCGTATGTGGCCGAGAAGTGCCGCTTAATGAAGGTCTGATGGAATACGTCCACATCGTATTGCCCAAGGATACCCTCCTACACCCCGACTTCGACGATCATCCCGAATACTGCCCTCCTGTCGTAGGCGGCAATACAGAAGTAAGTCAACGCCTTACCGATACCTTACTCAAAGCGCTAGACTTATGCGCATGTAGCCAAGGCACCATGAACAACCTGCTCTTTGGCAATGCGCATTTTGGCTATTACGAAACTATCGGCGGAGGTGTAGGTGCAGGCCCCGGATTTCACGGCCAAAGTGGCGTACATCAACATATGACCAACACGCGGCTCACTGACATAGAAGAATTGGAGCGGCGATACCCCGTCAGAGTACGGCGCTTTGAACTCAGGCCAAACTCAGGTGGTAGCGGACAATGGCAAGGTGGCGACGGCATCATCCGAGAGCTTGAATTTCTCGAACCTGTCGAACTCACCTTGCTCACCCAACACCGCGTGATCCAGCCCTATGGAAAAAATGGTGGTGGCCCAGGTGCTGTCGGCAAACAATGGATTATCCGCGCCAATGGCGCTACCCACCCTTTGCGTGGAACAGACACTTGCACGATGAATCCAGGCGATCGCCTACACATCGAAACTCCTGGCGGTGGCGGATGGGGCACCCCATCCACCGATTAAGGTCCTTCCTCCAACTGTTTTCTCATTTTGGGAACATCTCCCCTTCATAGAACATATGCCTACAAGAAAATACAATCAAGTGGCTGAAAATCAAAATATTGTGTTGTTGGTTTGCTTTTCGCCTCATGGCGGGCAAACCTACTTCACATGAAGACAAATACAGAAAAAACAAAACTAGCTATCATCGGCACAGTAGGTGTGCCCGGCAAATACGGTGGATTTGAGACTCTGGCGCATCATCTCGTCCTGCAACTCGCAGAAGAGTACGACATCACGGTGTACAACAGCAAAGTGGCCTATTCCCCCAAGGAGCGCAAAGATCACTGGCAAGGTGCTCGCATCGTATGGCTGCCATTCAATGCCAATGGCGTACAAAGCATTGTGTACGACATCGCATCTATGGTACATGCGTTATTCACCACTGAAGTGATGCTCATCTTGGGGGTATCAGGATGCGTATTCCTACCATTTCTCAAGCTCATTTCGCGCAAGCGCATCGTCGTCAACGTAGATGGCTTAGAGTGGCGTCGTGCTAAGTGGAAAGGATGGGCTCGTCGTTTCCTTATGTTTAGTGAATATTTAGCCGTACACTTTGCCGACGAAATCGTCACAGACAATGAAGCCATTCAGAAATACGTGCTAAACCGCTATGGCTGCAAAAGCCGCCTGATTGCCTATGGCGCCGATCATGCCCAACCCGTATCACTAGACCCCACTCTGTACCCGCGCTTTCCTTTTCTTACGGGAAAGTATGCCTTCAAGGTGTGCCGCATCGAACCCGAAAACAACGTACACGAAGTACTCGAAGCCTTCCGAGTACACACAGAGCTGTCCTTAGTTATTGTAGGCAATTGGGCCCATAGCGCATACGGCCGCGAACTACGCCAAGCATATGGCCATTTCCCGCATATCCATTTGTTAGATCCAATCTATGATCCACATTTACTCAATATGCTGCGCTCCAATGCATGGATATATGTCCATGGTCACAGCGCAGGAGGCACCAACCCATCATTGGTAGAAGCCATGTATTTGGGCTTACCCATCCTAGCATACGACGTCATTTACAATCGTGTCACTACTCTGGGCAAAGCACGCTACTTCAGCTGTGCCAAAGATTTATCCGTGCTGTTGCAAAGCTTGTCGGCCAACGAACTGCAGGTTATCGGTCAAGAAATGAAACAGATAGCCGAGGCCCGATATACCTGGCCATACATCGCCAAGGAATACACAGAAGCTATTAAGGGAGCTACGCAACTACAAGTACCCGTGTTCAACTTCGAGCTACCACCAGCCTTGCGGCAAACCTTTCTATAAACTGATCAGAAAAAACCACCATCATGAAATGGAAAGTGCATTACTGCTTATGGATACTGAGCGTGGTGTGGTATGCCCCCCAGGCACAAAATGTCGTGACCGTTGCTGGCGTACTAGAAACACCTGGATTTAATGATGGCCCCGCACTCAGTGCTCGTTTTTTCAACCCACACGGCATCGCTGTGGATTCGGTTGGTAATGTATTCATTGCCGACCGATTTAACCACACAATCCGCAAGGTGACCATTGATGGTCAAGTCATCACCATAGCAGGTAAAGCAGGCGTACAAGGCGATACTGATGGCCCTGGCGACGTAGCTCGTTTTAACGAGCCGTGGGGCTTATGTGTAGATAAATACGGCAACGTATTCGTAGCAGACACCCGCAACAACAAGATCAGAAAAATCACACCCCAAGGTGTTGTGAGTACCATAGCAGGCAGTGGCAACTTCGGATCCTCCGATGGCGTGGGTGTTACTGCTTCTTTTGGCAACCCTACTGGCATAGAAGTAGATGAGCAGGGCAATCTTTACGTAGCAGACCACCTCACACATATCATCCGAAAAATTACGCCCCAAGGGCAGGTCACTACCCTTGCCGGATTTCCCTATATACCCGGAAGTGCCGATGGGCAAGGCAGTGGCGCCCAGTTTTGGCGCCCTTATGGGCTCACTCTAGACAACGACGGCAATATCCTCGTTGCCGATGAGTGGAATCACAAAATACGAAAAGTCACTCCTCAAGGTGTGGTCACCACTATCGCTGGTACAGGCGACGTGGGGCATGTAAATGGCCCCGGACTCAGCGCTGCCTTCAACTATCCATGGGATGTAAGTGTGGATGATCAGGGGAACATCTACGTCGGCGATGGGTACAACTATGTAGTGCGCAAAATCACCCCTCAAGGCGTCGTGAGTACCATAGCCGGTGTACCACTTGAAACAGGTGGCACGGATGGTCCAGCCCTTGAAGCTACCTTCTCGGGTGTGACTGGCATAGCTTGGTGCCCAGGCACTGGCGAGCTCTTCTTGGCCGATGCCTACAATCACTTGGTACGCAAACTCATTTTCGACGACCAGTTTCTCAACCTTATCAATCTGACAGGAAGTGAGGTTTGCGCTGGCAACCCGATTCAGCTACAAGCCACCCCCGAATACTACGACTTCTACCGATTTTTTGTCAATGGCAACATTGTGCAAGAGAGTAGCAGCCCCATCTTGCAAACATCAGACTGGTCGCCTGGCACTTATCAAGTGTTTGTTGAAGCAGGCAACAACGGCAATTTGCTCACCTCCAACACCCTGACCATTACCGTACTGCCCGAAGCTACTCCCAGCATCACCATCGTAGGCACATTGAGCTTCTACGAAGGCGACTCCGTCACATTAGTAGCTTCTGGCGTAGCAGGCACATTTGTGTGGAACACAGGAGATACTACCCAAACACTCACCGTATATACCGCAGGCACCTATTACGTCCAGCTCTTTGCCGACAATTATTGTCCAGGCATTTCTGAATCTATTACAGTAGAAGTACTGCCCACCCCTGGAATACCTACCATATCCATAGCGGGTGACACCTTGTTGTGTGCCGGTCAAACAGTACAACTCACTTCCAGCTTTACGCAAAACGTGCAGTGGTACCGCGACGGATGGCCAATAGATGGCGCCACCTCACCGACCATAGTCGTCAGTCAAACAGGAGCCTACCAAGTGCAAGCACAAGACCTTAACAGTGGCACCTTAGCATTTTCTGACCCAATCAATGTGGTGGTGCTACCCGCGCCCAATTTCACTTTCTCAGTGTTACCAACTACCACTATCCAATTGGGTGACACCTTGTGGTTCATAGCCGAAGGGCCCAGTGAGTACTACTACGAATGGCACTTTGGCGATGGTACATTTAGCACTGGCATGGAAGCCATTCATGTATACAGCCAAGTAGGTACCTATAGCCTCACTTTATGGGTAGAAACCCCAGAAGGATGCCGAGATACAATCAGCTATGACAACTATATTCAAATTACTGCCACCAACAACACAGTACCGCCACCTCCACCTCCTTCCACCACTGACACTACAGCACTTTTTATCCCTACTGCCTTCACACCTAATGGAGATGGGCTCAACGATGTGTTCCGACCTCGTGGTGCACTATCCGGCAAGTTCCGCATGTATATCTTCAACCAATGGGGGCAACAACTCCACTTCACGCAAGACCCCATACGAGGATGGGACGGCACCAGCAATGGGCTGCCTGTACATAACGGCACCTACGTGTACCTAATCTACATCGAGCCTGATGGTGCACCTCGACAGGCTTGGTCAGGTCATATTACACTTATCAGATAACCACCTTGCCATGAAAACGCAATACTTCACCATATCGCCTCTACACATCTACATGCTTATCACAATGGCAACATGGAGCGCCATGACATTACACGCGCAAGATGCCCACTTCTCCCATTATAAATTCTCTAAGAATTGGCTCAACCCAGCAGCCACAGCTCAGAGCCTCTACGCCGCTCAGCTCGACCTCCAATATCGCAGCCAGTGGGCCGCCATACCTATCGCCGCATATAAAACCCTGTCGGCTGGCTGGCAACAACGACTGGCCGAGTTTGGATGGGGCATACAGCTACATAGCAACCACGCAGGCCCTGCCAGCCTACGCACCACGGGCATTCGCCTCCAGGGTGCCTATCACAAGCGCTTAGGAAAATACAATGACTTTCTGTCTTATGGCGGTGCCATTGGCATCATTCAAAAGCGATTCAACCCTCTGGCAATGAGTTTTGAAAGCCAATATCAATCTGATATTGGATATGACCCCAATACCGATTTAGGTGAATCATTTCCCATCACCTCGCGCATGCTCCCCGACTTGTCTGTAGGAGTACAATGGGTGTCAGAAATTGGCCAACAGACACCTACATTACTCACCTTGGGATTTGCCGCCACCCATTTTACCCAACCCAACGAAAGCTTTCGCAACGAACTCTACAACTTTCCTATGCGCCTTAGTGCCTATGGCAGCATGTCCTTTTTCCTTTCAGAAAATTTTGAGATCGTCTCTCATGTACTATATCAACGCCAAGGCGTACATACGGAAATCATATTGGGTTTAGATGCCACCTTCCACTTCAGTGGCAACTCATCCCTGCGATTGGGTACAGGCACACGCATGGATGACGCAATTCTCTGGATCGCCGAATTGAAATGGGGCCAAAAGTCTTTTTACCTGGCCTACGACGACAACTACTCCTTACTCAAGCCCGTCACAGGTGGTAATGGCGCACTTGAAGTGGGTATATCGCTGCGCTTTGGCCAAATGCAACTTAAAAACCAGGCAGATACCGATGGCGATGGCATCCAGGACCACCTCGACCAGTGCCCTGACGTACCTGGATTACCCGAACTCGATGGCTGCCCCCGCCCTGAAGAGATCGCTCAAAAAACAGACAGCGACGGTGACGGCATCCCCGATATCGACGATCGATGCCCGCTCGAACCAGGCTTGCTCAAATGGCAAGGATGTATCGACTCGGATGCCGATGGCCTTATCGACCCAGAGGACCGATGCCCCAACTTAGCTGGCATTGCCACTTTCGGCGGATGCCCTTATAAACCCAATGACGCCGATGGCGATGGCGTACCTGACGAGTTGGACTACTGTGTGTACATCAAAGGATCAGTAGCTACACGAGGCTGTCCCGACACCGATGGTGATGGCCTATCGGATATCGATGACGAGTGCCCTTATTTCAAAGGACCAAAGTCTAACGGTGGATGCCCCCTCACTACTACTTCTGATAAAGAATCACCCAAAAACCTCAAGCCGCTCAAACGCGTCACAGTCCATTTCGATACGGACAAAGCTGTGATCAAGCCACACGAATATCACTTGCTGTACGAACTAGCCACCTGGCTCCAACAACTGTCCGACTATCACATACTCATCGCTGGGCATACCGACGCTGAAGGCTCTAGCCCTTACAATGAAGGGCTGGGTATGCGCCGCGCCGAAGCGGTAAGAGACTTCTTGCGCCAACGCGGTGTGCCCATTGAAAAGATGGAACTGATTTCCTATGGCGAAACATTACCCGTAGATACCAATGGCACTGAAGAAGGAAAAGCGCGCAATCGACGTACAGAAGTGATCGTGCTACCCATCACTACTAAATCCCCCCACACGACGTATCCCTCTACTAAACCAGCTAAAGCCATCGAAACAAGTGGCTGGTAATTCCATGCCCCCCTTCATCAAAATGCATAAAACATATGAAGATGTGGCTCTACGCTATTTCGGCTTTTTTGCTGGCATGGATAATGGCTCGAGTACTCTTGCCTCTAATTATCAAATGGGCACAACGCTATCAGCTCTTTGACCATCCAAACGAGCGTAAGGTTCACAGCACACCTGTAAGCTCGTTAGGTGGCATTGCCCTATTCATGGCTTGTTGGAGCGGGGTGGTACTCATTGCCCATAGTGCACAGCTACATGAATGGAAATGGATCTTTGCTGGCGCTTTGCTCATGTTTGGTACCGGCCTGGCCGACGATTTGATAGATCTACCTGCTTGGCAGCGGCTGATCATCCAATGGTTGGCAGCCTCCTGCCTTTATTTCGGGGGCTGGCAAGTACAATGGCTTTCGGACATATTACCTATATCCCCCTTACCCCAAATCACCACATATGGCATTTCGGTATTCATTGTAATGCTCTTAGTAAACGCTTGGAATCTCATAGATGGTGTCAATGGACTGGCCGGTAGTCTGGGCTTGCTGGCATCCTTGATTTACGGTGGGCTATTTCTATTAATAGGTGCTTGGACGGAAGCCATTATCGCTTTTGGGCTGGCAGGTGCGTTAGTTGCTTTCTTATTTTACAACTTTGGCTATCAAGCTAGTATATTCATGGGTGATAGTGGATCTACTGTTTTGGGTTTCAGCATGGCTGCCTTGGACATACGATTGTGCAATCTCGACCTAAGCCAATACAATTGGTATCTCTCGCACAGCATCCTCTTGGCTATGAGCCTTCAGCTCATCCCTGTTGTAGACCTTATCAAAGTGGCAGTGCTTCGCATGCTCAATGGCCGCTCGCCCTTCCACGCCGATAAAACCCACATTCATCACTACCTGCTGCGTATGGGGATGTCGCACCCAGGTATTTCCGTATTACTGAGCGGTTACACTGGCCTAGTCACTATGTGGACATTTGCTGCACTGCTATATTTGTCAGCTGATTGGGTAATACTCATACTCATAGTATTTGCTATTATACCCTATGTAGGGATTAGCTGGCTCAGCCGTTCCCCAAAAGCACAACTACACATGCAATACCAACGACACGAAATTGAACTACCCGAACGAGCAAATTATCAATAATTGATTGGAAAAAATTCAGGGACAAGCATTCTGTTTTTGAATAGATATACCTAACTTTGTCGCCCGTTAGCCCACTACAGTTTTGGTCGGGTGGCCGAGTGGTTAGGCAGAGGTCTGCAAAACCTCGTACGGCGGTTCGAATCCGCTCCCGACCTCTGGTCTGATATCAGTTTACAAACCGGGCACATACGCACCCTGGTGCGTATGTGCCCGGTTTATCTTCCACATGATGCCATTTCTTTGTAACCCATATAACCGACATGCATAAGCTGAATGCCGAATAAATATAGCTTCAAAAGGGCTCATTTACCGAAAAGCTGACCACCACATACAAACACAAGAATCATGGAACAACTCACTGGAAAAGTAGCACTCGTTACAGGCGGAACCAAAGGCATTGGTTTAGGCATTGCCGAAGCCCTTATTGCCCAAGGCATGAACGTGACGATTACTAGCCGCCATGGCGAACAAGCCCAACAGATAGCGAAACAACTTAGTGACAAAGGACCCGGTAAGGCCATTGGTGTAGAAGCCGACGTACGCGACTTTGCTGCCCAACAACAAAGCGTACAAGCTACTCTCGATACATTTGGCCAACTCAACGTGGCAATAGCCAATGCTGGTATTGGCCGGTTTGGTTCCATAGAAATGCTGAGCTTAGAGGACTGGCAGCAAGTGATTGATGTGAATCTCACAGGTGCCTTTTACACAGTAAAAGCTACATTAGCACCCCTCATTCAAAGCAAAGGGTTTCTCATTACCATTGCCAGTTTAGCCGGAGCTAACTTTTTTGCGGGAGGCGCCGCCTACAATGCCAGTAAATTTGGATTGGTGGGCTTCACACAAGCCGTGATGCTCGACTTGCGCCATAAAGGCGTACGTACGACTACCATCATGCCTGGATCAGTAGCCACTTACTTCAATAATCACATACCTTCACCTCAAGATAGCTGGAAAATTCAACCCGAGGATATCGGCCAAATAGTGGTACACCTGCTACAACTTCCGGCCCGCGCTTTACCTAGCAAAATTGAGGTGCGCCCCAGCCAGCCACCCAAGAAATAATGGCTAGACATCTTTTCTCCAAGCCCTACACCTAAAACTCAAGGCTACTCCTAAACAAACCTATGCACGCCAAACCAAAAAACTAGGTTTATGTGGCGATCTGTACTCCTTTGCTTCCCAATTGCCTCCTTACTCCTTTGCCTTCAACGCATCCAAGCACAAGCACCAGAAGACACGTTACAGCTTCACCACTTGCTCCAGATTGTGGATTCCCTGACCACCCATGGCCAATGCCAACGCATAGCTCCTTTGCTGCCCAAAATTGAAGCACTGGGCAACCGCTTAGGCGGCCAATGGCTCGATCAGGCACTTGATGCCCGACGCCGTTACTCCCTATGCTTTCGCAAAAAAGGTGACTATCAAGAAGCCTTGGTCATTGCACAACAGCAGGTACGGATACTCGAACAGCTACGCCCCCAATCACCTATTTTAGTCGATGCATATAATAATCTGGGCATCGCTCATTATTATCTATCTGAATACAAAAAAGCAAGAAAGATATATGAAAAAGGGCTTCAGCTAGCAAAAAAAATATATGGGCTGCAACACATCGAAGTGGCTCGCCTATACAACAATATTGGACTGACCTACAACGATGAACGCGCCATCCCCTGGTACGAAAAAGCCGTATCCATCTTGCACCAAACTGGAGACACGACCTCCATAGAAGTAGCCATCTTTACTTTTAGCTTGGCCAATGCCTGGTATGCTACTGGGCAGTTGCGAAAAGCCATTAGCGGATTCCAGCAAACACTGTACTTGCTACAAGCCATGGATCCTCCTTCCATTGCACACATTGCGTTGACGAAAAACAACCTTGCAGTAGCCATGCAAAATTTGGGCAACCATGTAGAGGCCCTACAACACATTTTGGAAGCCAAAAATTTAATGGAAGAAGTATATGGCCCAACCCATCCTCAAACAGCCTATGCCTACTCCAACCTCGGATATTTCTTCTATAATGAAGGTGACTATTCCCGTGCACTGAACTACTTCAACAAAGCCCTAGCGATACGCCGAAGTAAATTAGGCGAATCACACCAATTGGTTGGCAATTTGTACAACAATATCGGCAATTGCTATCGCGGTCTCAAGCGCTTTCAAGATGCATTGACCTTCACAGAAAAAGCCCTCCAAATTCGCCTACAGGTGTTCGGTCCTGTCCATCGAGAAACAGCAGACTCCTACCACGATTTGGGCGCTATCTACCAAGAATTAGGCCTCTACGAACGAGCACTTAGCTACTATCGCCAAGCACTGGAGATTAATCAACGCGTATTGCCGCCATCACACCCTTTTCTATCCGATGCCTGGTACTCCCTAGGCACTTGCTTGATTAAGTTGCAACGCTACGCACAAGCAAAACAAGCCTTGCAACACAGCTTACAAATATTAGAAGCCAACTTCTTACCTGGCCATCCTGAAATAGTCCGTACTAAAGGAAAACTGGGGCTTTGCTACCCTAACGATATAGGGCAAGCCCAACAATGGTTCGATCAAGCGCTAAATGAAGCAGGTTTTGCTACCCAAGTACTTGATGCCACCAAACAAGTACCGCCTTTAGTCGTACTCCAGATTCTCGAAGACAAAGCACTGTTTCTAAAAGCCTATTTCGAACAATACCCTGACCAATTCTCTCTTTTACTCCAAGCGCTCCGCTCATTTGAACAAGCTATTAGCCTAATCGATCAAGTACGCATGCGCTATCCAGAACCGGCATCGCGTCAGGCACTGATTAATCGGTTTTTCTCCCTTTACGAAGGAGCTATAGACATCACCCTGAAACTATATGAACATACACGCAACTCTAAATGGCTACAACAGGCCTTCCTCTTTTCAGAAAAGAGCAAGAGCACCTTATTGCAAGAGGCGATCAAAGAAAGCGACGCAGCGCAATTCTCGGGCGTGCCTGCAGTCCTTATACAGCGCGAACAACACCTACAGCAAGAATTCGCTATGCTAGAAAAACAGCGATTCCACGAATACGAAAAAGGGAAAAAAGCACGAAACAGCATTATCGACTCGATTGATTCGCGCATCTTCGCCCTCAAAGAGACTTATTATGCCCTCCTCGACTCCATGCGCCTATACTACCCTCGCTATTACGAACTCAAATACCAGAGCGATCCCATATCACTTGACGAAGTACAGCACTTGCTCCAACACGACGAGCTCTTGATAGAATACTTCGTGGGCAAAGAACAGGCTATTGCTTTCGCATGTACCAAAGATACTGCATGGTATGTGCGTATTGCCTTGGATTTCCCACTCGCTTCATGGGTCGAAGAGTTGCGACAAAGTATTCAAGCCTATCATCCCCTATCGCCAGACAAAAACTATTTTGTCCAAAAATATCGCTACTTGTCTGAGGAATTGACCAATCAACTGTGGAAACCCATCGTGGCCCTACATAGTGCGCAAAAAGTATTCATTGTACCTGCTGGTCCTATTGCTAATCTCCCCTTCTCGGCACTAATTGATTCGATGCCTGCTGCAGACGCGCCCTTTAGCCACTACCCCTATTTACTTAAAAGACATAGCTTTAGCTACAATTATTCAGCCACCCTACTCAAAAAGCTCGCCCAACGCCCCATGCCCACCCAGCTACGTTTGGCTGCCTTTGCCCCTGACTTTTCAACAACCACCGATTCAATGATTCCCCCCCTCCAATATAATAGGGATGAAGCCCGACAGATTGCCAAGCGCTGGCACGGACAGCTGTATGAAGGATCTCAAGCCAATGTAAAGGAATTCTTAGCTCATGCCTCGCAATACCAACTGATTCATTTGGCCACACATGGCCAAGCTAACGACGCACGCGGCGAGTTCTCCTATCTCGTATTTCAGCCCACAGCAACTGACTCAACGACCTTCAGCTACTTGCTGTACGTACGAGACATCTATACGCTCGACCTACCAGCAGAGCTGATCGCCCTAAGTGCATGCGAAACTGCTATTGGCGAATTTCAAAGAGGTGAAGGTGTGATCAGCTTGGCCAGAGGCTTTTTCTATGCAGGAGCACGTAGCCTGCTAACGACACTGTGGGCGATCGACGATCGATCTTCTGCCCAGCTTATGGATCATTTCTATACATTTCTTGCCAAAGGCAAGCCCAAAGATGAAGCGCTCCGCATGGCCCAACTCAATGCACTTTCTTCCTCTTCGCATCAAAAAGCACATCCCCGCTATTGGGCAGCATATATCCTTATAGGCAGCACTATGCCCTTACAAACGTCGTGGTGGAGCCAATGGCGCTGGTATATCGCATTGACGACTCTACTTGCTATATCCCTAGGGTGGGCATACTACCGTTGGCAGAATACACATCAGTAAAGCTGACCAATCTTCCAGAACATGCCAGATGTTACATATTCCTTCGATACTGACCTCCCACACCATACAGAGCATGAGTGATCTGACCCAGCGAACAGTATTTGCTGGCTTCCATAAGCGACTCAAAGAGGTTGCCGTTCTGTATGGCTACTTGCTTAAGCTGATCCAACAGCTGCTCGTTTTTGCCCGCCATGGCGCGATGCAAGTTGCGCACTGTCTCAATCTGTGCCTCCTTCTCTTCAGTAGTAGAGCGAACGACTTTTTCAGGCACAATCGTAGGTGAACCATCTTTCGATAAAAAAGTGTTCACGCCGATAATAGGTAACTGACCCAAGTGCTTGAGCGACTCGTAGTAGAGGCTCTCTTCTTGGATTTTGTTGCGCTGATACATCATCTCCATAGCACCTAATACGCCGCCGCGCTCTGTAAGCCGATCGAATTCCATAAGCACCGCCTCTTCTACCAGGTCCGTCAACTCCTCTACTATAAATGACCCCTGAAGTGGGTTTTCATTCTTGGCTAATCCCAACTCGTGGTTGATGATCAATTGGATGGCCATAGCACGCCGCACACTCTCCTCTGTGGGCGTAGTAATGGCTTCATCGTAAGCATTGGTATGCAACGAGTTGCAATTGTCATAGATTGCATACAAGGCCTGTAGCGTAGTGCGTATATCGTTGAAGGCAATTTCCTGAGCATGCAGCGAACGCCCCGACGTCTGGATGTGATACTTCAGCTTCTGACTGCGCTCGTTGGCGCCATACTTATGCTTAAGGGCTTTTGCCCAGATGCGGCGGGCTACCCGACCCAACACGGCATACTCAGCATCCATGCCGTTGGAAAAGAAAAACGAGAGATTGGGCGCAAAATCGTCAATATGCATGCCTCGAGCCAAGTAGTATTCCACATAGGTAAATCCATTGGCCAACGTGAAGGCCAACTGCGTAATGGGATTAGCACCAGCCTCTGCAATGTGATAGCCTGAAATGGATACTGAATAGAAGTTGCGCACCTGATGGTCAATGAAGTATTGCTGTACATCGCCCATAAGCCGCAACGAAAATTCCGTGCTGAAAATACACGTATTTTGTGCCTGATCCTCCTTGAGGATGTCGGCCTGTACGGTGCCCCGCACTGCACGCAACGTGCGCTTTTTGATGTCGTTGTAAATAGCCGGTTCGAGCACTTCATCGCCCGTCACTCCTAATAGCAACAGCCCCAGACCATTGTTACCTTCAGGCAGCTCACCCCGATATTGAGGTCGCGGCAAGCCACGGTCGTCATAGCGCTCTTTAAGCTTGGCTTCCACCAGGTGCTCCAGACCGTGCGCGCGAATGTACTTTTCGCACTGCTGGTCGATAGCCGCGTTCATGAAAAAGGCGGTCATCGTGGCTGCAGGCCCGTTGATCGTCATCGAGACACTGGTCACCGGATCGCACAGATCAAAGCCCGAGTACAGCTTCTTGGCGTCGTCCAAGCAGCAGATACTCACCCCCGAGTTGCCAATCTTGCCATAGATATCGGGCCGATAGTCGGGATCTTCCCCGTAAAGCGTGACGCTGTCAAAAGCAGTAGACAAGCGGTTGAAGGGCACGTCTTTCGACAAATAGTGGAACCGCCTATTGGTGCGCTCTGGACCTCCTTCTCCCGCAAACATGCGTGTGGGATCTTCAGCAGTGCGCTTGAACGGATACACCCCTGCAGTGTAGGGAAATGAGCCCGGCACATTTTCTTGCAAGACCCACTTGAGGATATCACCCCAATCTTCAAACTTGGGCAAAGCCACCTTCGGAATGCGCGTATGGGCAAGCGACTCGGTAAAGATGGTTACTTTAATCTCTTTGTTGCGCACTTTATATACAAACTCATCGGCGGCATAACGCGCCTTGAGCGCATCCCAACTATCGAGAATTTGCTTGCATTCGGGATGCAACTGCGCGGCATAGCGCTCATAAGTGGCCTCGAGTACTTGGAGCGCCACATCACTACCTGCTGCTGGCTGTTCGCCTAAGGCGCCCATGGCCTCTTTCAGGCCGTACATCTTGCGCGCAATTTTTGCCTGCTGATCAACCCAAGCATCGTAGTTGCGATTGTTTTCTGCTATTTCCGAAAGGTAACGCACCCGATTGGGCGGAATGATGTACACTTTCTTGCTTTCGCCTGTCGGCAAATCTAGTGTCGAGTCGAAAGGTACCCCTGTCTTTTCATGCAATACGCGCATAAGCGTCTTGTACAGTAGATTGGTGCCCGGATCATTAAACTGGCTGGCCATGGTGCCAATGACGGGCATCTGATCCAGTGGCAGATGGAAGAGCTGATGGTTGCGCTGGTACTGCTTGCGCACAGCCATTAGCGCATCTTCGGCACCGCGCTTGTCAAACTTGTTGATAGCCACCACATCGGCAAAATCGAGCATGTCGATCTTTTCCAGTTGTGTGGCCGCACCAAACTCAGGCGTCATGACGTAAAGCGACACATCGCTGAAGTCGACAATCTCCGTATCACTCTGGCCAATACCTGAAGTCTCGAGAATGATCAGGTCGTACTGAGCAGCTTTGAGGACTTCCACCGCAGCAGGCACGTGAGGCGACAGCGCAATGTTCGCTTGGCGCGTAGCCAAAGAGCGCATGTACACGCGCAGATTGGTGACACTGTTCATGCGGATGCGATCGCCCAACAGCGCACCGCCCGTCTTGCGCTTCGACGGGTCCACACTGATGATGCCGATAGTCTTGTTGGGAAAATCCAACAGATAACGGCGCACCAGCTCATCGATCAGGCTTGACTTGCCGGCGCCCCCCGTACCCGTGATGCCCAATACAGGCACCTGCCGCTCGTCGGCATATTGCTTGACGGCTTCAAGCCATTGGCAACCAATCTGGGGAAAATTCTCTGCACTGGAGATCAGTCGGGCAATAAGGCGCTGATCGCGCTGAGTGATGGCTTGCAGCCCTACGCCTTCCGGCAAATGATCACCCACAGGGAAATCGCTTTGCCGCAACACGTCATTGATCATTCCCTGCAAACCCATGCGGCGGCCATCGTCGGGCGTATAGATGCGCGCAATACCATAGCGGTGCAACTCTTCTGCCTCTTGTGGCAAAATGGTACCTCCACCACCACCAAAGATGCGGATGTGGCTAGCACCGCGCTCCTGTAGCAGATCGTATACGTATTTAAAGAACTCCATATGGCCACCCTGATAAGAGGTGATCGCCACACTCTGGACATCTTCTTGAATAGCCGCATTGACAATTTCTTCAGCCGAGCGGTTATGCCCCAAGTGAATCACCTCTGCGCCTGTAGCTTGCATGACGCGTCGCATGATGTTGATAGCTGCATCGTGGCCATCAAAAAGTGAAGCAGCCGTGAGGATACGCACCTTGTGCTTCAACTTATACGGCTTAGTGGGCTGTACTGCTGGTTTCATAGGTAATACATGGCTTTTTCCGGTAGGGCAAATGATACTGCAAAGGTACAAAGGGAAAATAGTGTAAGGCTCAGCTCTTTGCACCCATCAAGCAACACAAATACAACAACTAGTTCTGGATGTCCATGATAAATCGCACCCCTTATTAGTAATAATTAGTAATAAGCTATCTCAGCCTAAATCTACCAGCACATGACAAAGCCACTCTTTGTCTAAGTAAAGAGGAGGAAGGCAATTTTCGACAAAAAAACCACGCAAAAACCCTACACTTAACGACTCTCCGCCTCAATTTGCTCGAGCAGTTCGCGCGTAGAAGTATCGTCTTGACCGCTAGCTTGGGCCACCGCAATGGCTTTCTGCGCCCACTTGCGCGCCTGACGCATCTTACCTAGTTTGTAGTATAGCGCTGCCACTGTATCAGTATTGGCGTAGTTTTTATCAATTTTCACACTCCTTCGGGCCCACTTGAGCGCCTGTTTCAAATATTCAGGTACAGTCACATGCTGATAAAAGGCCCACGCAAGGCTATTGAGCAGTGCTGGATCATGAGGTTTATAGTGCTGTACATAGTCGATCGCAGCTTGTGCATAGGTGTCAAACTGTTCTTGCTGCTGCAAATAGTTGAGCCGATAACGGGCTATCACCTCATCGGCCTGGGCACCGTATAGCTGGCGAAGTACACGAGCCACCTCGCTAAAGTCGTTCACAAAACCATTGGATATACTCTCTTCCACTGCCATTTCGAGGCGCTGTCGCACCGCCCGTGCACCAAAAGCCTGCTCAAAATCTTCCAAATGCCCCATCAAGTACCGAAACGCAGCACTATTGATGCGCGTGCCAAAGCGGAAGATAACTTCCATATTGCGGCGGGTACTCCAATCATCTTGTGTACCGAGATAAACATCGAGCAGCTCTGTGGCTGCAGGATCATAAGCGTTGGCTTTAGCAAGCAAGTACGTGTAGAGAAACTCCGGATCGCGGTCACCCTGAGCATAACGGACATCAAGTGCACTAAGACGCCGCTCAGGATCTAAAGCTTCACGGCCTAAAGCCAAAAAGTCATCCGTATCGTGATAGCCTACCGCACGATGCACTACTTGGCCATCCGCGTCAAGAAACAGTAAGGTGGGAAAAGCGCGCACGTGGTAACGCTGGGCTAACTCGCGGCCTTCACCGCGCTCCATATCCATTTTTACATTGATAAAATGTTCATTGAAGTAAGCACCCACGCGCTCATCAGAAAAAACTTCCCGGCTCATCTTTTTACAGGGGCCACACCAAGTAGTATATGCATCCATAAAGATTAGCTTGCCGGAAGATTGAGCCTGTTCAAGCACTTCACTCCACGAAACGTGAGTAAACGCAATACCTGATTGTGCATCTACTGCAATCACCCATGCGCAAAGTACAAGTGCGCAAAGAAAGTTTTTCATAAAAAAACCTGGTTTTATTAACAAAAGCGAGCTCGCGATCCTACATCACTATCAGCCCTTGATATATTCAGGCGCACCAAGCTGCCGCAACAACCGACGGAACATAGATTCGACTGCAGGGCCCATCTCACTATCCTGAGCTTCTTTGAGGCCTCGTTGGGCCACTTCAATGGCTTCCTCATTTTGCTGTTGGGCCATCAATACACGCGCTAAGGTGTAAAAGTAGTTGTACTTAGGCTGGAGAGCTACAGCACGACGCGCACTTTTTTCGGCAACCTTAAGACATTGAGGTGCATCCACCTCGCGCGACACGATGTCTTGGGCCAACCGATCTAGTGCTTCTGCATCATCAAAAAACACCCGTACATACTGTTTGGCCGCTTTATAGCAAGCCTTTTGATCGGTTTGGCTACGCCAAAAAAGCCAATCGGCTCGAGCAGCAAACACATCGGCTTGCTTAGGGCATTGAGCCTTCATTTTGGCTTTGGCCTCTTCGAGCAAGTCTTCTGATCGATATTCCAATGCTTGATCAAGCGTGCGTTGGCAGGCTTCCTCAATGCGTTGCTGTACGGCTTCAGACCCCATAAGCTGCGCCAACTGGCTGCGATGCTGCACAAAAAGATCGAAGATGCGGCTGTCGGCACGTACTAACGCCTCGAAGAGAATGCGCAAATTTTCTTCCTTGTCCAATTCGTGCTGGTGCTCCCGCAAATATTCATTGGCAATAGCCAAGGATGGCTTGCCTGCCTGGTTGAGTGCTTTGATGTATTGATACACCAGTTCGGGGCTGCGATCGCCTTCCTCGTAACGTGCAGTGTATTGGGCACTGCGGTCGATCATACCCAATGCCTTGCGCCCCAGTTCGATCAGACCCTTCGCGTCGCGTGCGCCGCGCGTTTGCAGGATGACCTCACCCGTATAGTCTATAAAGAAAAGGGTGGGATATGCCGTGACGGGGTACTTCTGGCCAAAGGTCGGGCCTTCGCCATGTTCCATGTCCATCTTCACATTGATGAAGTGCTTGTTGAAAAAAGCACCTACTTCCTCCTTGGGGAACACCTCGCGCGCCATACGCTTA
This sequence comes from Saprospiraceae bacterium, assembly GCA_026982695.1. Lineage (GTDB taxonomy): Bacteria > Bacteroidota > Bacteroidia > Chitinophagales > Saprospiraceae > WFYJ01. Next base: position 27,197 of record JALSGS010000047.1, on the reverse strand, counting down.
CAAGGCCCACACCACTGGGCATAAGCATCGACAAAAATGATTTTTTCCCGACGCCGTGCCTCCTCAAGTGCTTCGGCCCAGCTACCGCGAAAAAATTCGATGCCTTGTGCCACCATCGAGCCTGGCATCAGCCACATCCATACCCAAATGAACATCATTATTATACTTCTTTTCATAGCTCGTATGTGTTTTGAGGTGAAAGGCTATCGCCCTCCATCAGGTGATTGCTGTTGTTGAAATTTACGTACCAACTCTTCGGGCGACTTGCCTAATACCTTCAAAAGCTGTTCAGCCTGTCCCGTCAATGGGTGATTGGGAAAGTGTGCTATTACTTTTTGATAATATTTACGTGCTTCTTCCACATCTTTCAAGTCATTGTCGAAGGTAAATGCTTGAAGGAACAGCGCATCTGGAGCTAGCTTGAAATCAGGATAAGTACGCCATACCTGCCCCCAAAGTTGTATAGCCTTGCCATATTCACCTACTCCCCGAGCCACATCCGCAGCGCGGAACAGAAGCAGTGCACTCATGCTGTCTTGAGGATATTTTTCGGCAAAAGCCGAAGCCTGAGCTACGTATTGTAAGGCTAAAGCAGTGTCAATTTTCATGCTTTTGGCATCAGCCATTTGCTCGGCTGTCGCCTCCAACCAAGCTATCCATTCTGATCTGCTGTCAAACTTCAGGCCATCGCCATTACTATCTGTACACGCATGCCACATCACGAACGAGCACAACGCGAAAAACACTATTCTACCACGCATTACATCAAACTTTACTTAAAGTGAAAAATCCTTGTTCTATAACTTGCCCAACCGAATGCCCACCAGCAGGATAGCCCCCTGCCCTGTAGGTGCACCTTGTGTCAGCACATTTTTTTTCGAACCCAAAGGATAAGGAAGGCACCCAAAACCAGCTACTGCCTAATGGCAGTAACCACCCTGCCGACACAGTAGGCTGTACCACCACTAAACGCGTAGTACCCGACACTTCATCAGCTCTATTGATCCGATCAGTCCACTGTATGATATTGCGCCACACATCGCAACGAACACCAGCAAACAACCCCTTGCCATGCTGATCGCGCGCCAAAAGATATTCGTAGCCCAAAGTAGCTCCCACTCCCCCACCTCGCTCATCTTCATGTACACCAGCGCTGCCATGGCGAATCCAGTTATAGCCTACACGCACATGCCATTGCGCTTGGGCATCTGATGGCCAGCTTATGCGTACACCAGAAATAAGACCTGTAGGATAGGCTTGAAATTCCAAAGACACCTTCGTTTGTGCATGGCCCATGGACACACTGAGACAACTCATACACACCCCAATAACCAGCACATAGCATTTATCCATAAAAAGTGCATTTCAACAAAGGTAATAGAGGACAGTGCAAGGCGCAAAAATGCGTGTATGCCACTCTTGTGGTAATTTCTCGAGCACATCTATTTCAAATCAAATCATAACTTTGCACATGGAAATGAAACAAGCAACATCCGGTCACATCCCTGAAGCGTATACCGACAAGTTTTTGGGCGAAGCCTTGACATTTGACGACGTTCTGTTGGTACCTGCCTATTCTGAAGTATTGCCTCGCGAAGTAGACGTCAGTACGCAATTCACGCGCGAGCTGCGCCTCAATGCACCCATTGTGTCGGCGGCAATGGATACAGTAACTGAGTACAAGCTGGCCATAGCCATTGCCCGTCAAGGAGGCATTGGCATCATCCACAAAAACATGAGTATCGACCAGCAAGCCGAACAGGTGCGCAGCGTCAAGCGCTCGGAAAGCGGTATGATCCTTGACCCTGTCACGCTATTACCCAGTGCTACAGTAGCAGAAGCACTCGAGCTGATGCGCCGGTTTCGCATTGGCGGCATCCCTATTGTAGATATGCACAACCATTTAGTAGGCATTCTCACCAATCGCGATCTGCGCTTTGAACGCAATATGACGCGCCCCGTCAAAGAGCTGATGACGCGCGAAGGGCTCGTCACCGCACCAGAGGGTACTACACTCGATCAAGCCCGCAACATTCTGCAGCAGCACAAGATCGAAAAATTACCTGTAGTAGACGCACATGGCACCCTCGTAGGGCTCATTACCTACAAGGACATCATGAAGGTGAAAGATTACCCCAACTCATGTAAAGACGCCTACGGGCGTCTGGTCGTGGGTGCAGCTGTAGGTGTCACTGCCGACATGATGGAACGCGTAGAAGCACTTGTGCATGTGGGAGTAGATGCCATTACTGTAGATACCGCACATGGCCACTCACGTGGTGTACTCGATGCCATTAGGCGCATCAAAAGACAATGGCCTGACCTCCAGGTGGTAGGCGGCAATGTAGCCACTGGCGAAGGAGCGCGTGCACTGGTAGAGGCTGGTGTAGATGCCGTAAAAGTAGGGGTAGGCCCTGGCAGCATTTGCACCACACGCATTGTAGCTGGCGTAGGCGTACCTCAACTCACAGCCATTCATCAATCGTGGAAAGCAATCCGCCATACAGGCGTACCCATTGTCGGCGATGGTGGCATACGATATACAGGTGACATCGTCAAAGCATTGGCTGCAGGTGCTAGTAGTATTATGGCAGGCGGACTCTTTGCCGGTGTAGAAGAGTCGCCTGGAGAAACTATCATTTACGAAGGCCGAAAATTCAAAGTATATCGCGGCATGGGCAGCCTGGGCGCCATGCAACAAGGATCCAAAGATCGCTATTTCCAAGATGTAGAGGACGACATCAAAAAACTCGTACCTGAAGGTATAGAAGGCATGGTACCCTATAAAGGCACTGTGGCCGAAGTGATGGTACAATATCTGGGTGGCCTACGGGCTGGCATGGGCTATTGCGGCGCAGCTACTATTGCCGACCTACAACGCGCTCGCTTTGTACGCATCACCTCTTCGGGCATCCAAGAAAGCCATCCACATAACGTCTCAATTACTAAGGAAGCACCCAACTATAGCCGCCGATGACGCCCCCTTCAGCCTATGGTGCAGGCCACCGATTAGCTCGCCATTTCTTTTTGGACAAGGACGTAGTGCGCATGGCACGCGCACTGCTGGGCATATATTTAGTGAGTGAGTTTGAAGGAAGGCGCACTGCTGGCCGCATTGTAGAGACCGAAGCCTATCGCGGCCCTGATGATAAAGCCTCGCATGCGTGGGGTGGGCGACGTACTGCACGCACAGAAGTCATGTACCGAATTGGTGGAACAGCCTACGTATATCTTTGTTACGGCATCCATCATCTGTTCAACGTCGTCACTGGGCCCGAAAACATGCCGCATGCTGTACTCATTCGGGCGCTAGAACCAGCTGAAGGAATCGAACACATGTTGCGCCGTCGGGGCTTGCCACACCTGCAATATCGCCTCACTGCAGGCCCCGGTACACTCAGTCAAGCCATGGGCATCCGCACCGAACACTCAGGCATAGACCTCACAGCCCCCCAAAGCCCTATCTGGCTAGAAGCACGCCAACCCCCACTACCAGCTAACCAAATTGTAAGCAGCACGCGCATCGGCGTAGGCTATGCTGAAGAATGTGCTAAGTGGCCCTGGCGATTTTACATCAAAAACAACCCATGGGTGAGTAAAAAATAGCGTCGTCCTACATCCATCTCATGCAATGCTTCTCTACCATCTGCGTTTCGGATATTGGTTTCCCTAGCAACTTGCTCAGCAAATCTCACGACTTATGATCCGACTTTTCTCCTTCTGCTTGATATTCCTCTTGGGTAAGGGCCTCAAAGCCCAACCAGAAGTGCAACTTATCGATCACATTTACCTTCCAAATATCAAGTCGGTTAAGTGCTACCTCAACGATTTAGTGCTCACCTATCCCATCATCGATCTCAATGCCCCAGCCCGCTTAGTACTTCAGTTTGACGATCTCGATGGCGATGTGAAACGCTATACCTACACGCTCATCCACTGCGATGCCAATTGGCAGCCAAGCTCCCTGGCCCCTTCCGAATACATGAGTGGTTTTCAAGAATCCACAATCGATAACTACGACTACTCATTTAGCACTGTGCAAGAGTTCACTCACTATTGGCTCACCTTGCCCAATGAAGACATGACCTTCACCCTATCGGGAAACTACATATTGGTAGTTTATGAAGACGAACAACAGCGCCGCCCCGCACTTACCAGGCGATTTGTAGTGGTAGAACCAGTCGTAGAAATAGAACCGCGCGTGACGCGCCCAGCCCGTGTAGACTTGGCCGATACACATCAAGAAATCGACTTTGTAGTCTATCACCCGGGCTTCATCATCCGCAGCCCCCGCACAGAAGTCACTGCGCATGTACTGCAAAACGGCCGATGGGATAATGCCGTGATGGACCTACGCCCCTTGTTTGTATACAACGAGCGCCTCAGCTTCGACTATCAAGACAAAGTGGTTTTTGCCGCAGGCAAGGAATTTCGCTATGCGGACTTGCGCAGCTTGCGATACCCCACCGATCGCATTGCATGGGTAGAAGAAAAACCAGGAAAATGGGAAGTGGGCTTGCTACAAGACCGAAAAAGAGCTTTTAGCCCCTATGTAGAACGGCGCGACCTAAATGGAAAATTCGTCATTGAAACGCATGATGACAATGACCAAGATCTCGAATCTGACTATGCCTACGTGTTCTTCTCACTCTATAGCCCTACGCCAATAGCACAAACAGATGTATACCTATTTGGCGGCATGACTGATTGGGAGCTCAAGCCCGAATTCAAAATGGTGTATAACCCCGCAATAAGCGCCTATGTATGCAAGCCACTACTCAAACAGGGATATTACGACTATATGTACGTCACTGCTCCAAAAGGCCAATACACACATCCCGATTGGACACAGACCGAAGGCAATTGGTACGAAACCGAAAATGAATACACCATCCTGATTTACTATCGCCCGTTTGGGGCCCGATACGATCGGCTCATTGGCGCACATACCTTTAGCTCACGCCAATAAACATTCATCCACATCCCAACTGATTTGATATAAAAAATTGCTCCGTGCATAGGGCTTCTTCTACTATTGTGTGGCCGTTGAGCCACTTTCACCTTGCATGTGCCACAACCAAATTTCAAAAACATGATTCTAACCATGCACTTGCGCAGGCTAACCATCGCGTGTATACTGCTCAGCCTGGGTAGCCTTTCGGCAAATGCCCAAGAACGCTGGAGCTTGGAACGCTGCATCCAATATGCCCAACAGCACAACACTCAAATAAAAAGTGCAGCATTGGCAGTGCAAAATGCACAATTGACGCGTCAGCTCAATGAGCTATCTCGCCTACCCAGCCTCTCTGCCAGTGGCAGTGGCGGAGTGCAGTTTGGTCGCACCATCGATCCTGCTACCAACGATTTTGTCAGCCAACGGCTCTGGTACAACACCTATGCTATCAATACGGCATTAACTTTATACAACGGAGGTGCCATCCGAAACAACATCCAAAAAAGCGAGCTCGACCTACAAGCCAGCAAGGCCGACGCAACATACACTGCCGACCTCATTGCACTCAACGTAGCCACAGCTTATTTGGCTGTACTACAAGCCGAAGAACAACTCGACAATGCACACCGGCGTCTGGAGCTCTCACAGCTTCAACTCGAACAAACCGACAAGCTCATCCGCGCTGGCTCCCTACCTCAAACAGCACGCCTCGACCTACTGGCACAAATAGCACGCGATGAACAAAGCATCGTACAAGCTGAATCGGATGTCGAAAGGGCCTATCTAACCCTGAAAAACTTGCTCAACCTCGACCCCACTGCTTCTATACAGGTCATCCACCCCGACATCACCTTGCCTATGGAGCAATCTCCAGAGTCCGAAACCTTTCTGGCAGTGTACCAACAAGCACTCAACTCGCAAGCTCAAGTACGCGCTGACCAACTGCGTCTACGCGCAGCCGGCTATAGTGTGGCCCTGGCTCGAGCAGCACGCCTACCCCGGCTCACCTTGTTTGCCAACATCAACACCAACTGGTCGAGTGCTGCCCTTTGGACGCAAGGCACACTCTCTACCATCCAAGAACAAGAAATCATCATCGATGGCATGCCTGTTACCGTTGGTTTTCCCGTAGAGATACCCTTGCTCGACAAAAAGCCCTTTTTCGATCAAATAGTAGACAATTTTGGCCAGGGCATTGGCCTGCAGCTCAGCATACCCATTTTCACCAATGGCCAAGCCCGAATTGGTGTAGAAAGGGCCAAACTTGGCCTTGAACAAGCACGTCTCCAGCTCGAGCAAACACAGCAACAATTGCGCAACGACGTACAGCGCGCGCTAGCCGACGCACGCGCTGCCCACCGAAACTATCAAGCAGCTTTGCGCACTGCTGAAGCAGCTCGCGTGGCATTCGAAAGTGCACAAAAACGATACGAACTAGGCGCCATCAACCAATACGACTACAATAATGCCCGCACTAACCTCGACATGGCTGAAATCACACTTACCCTGTCTAAATACGACTATCTGTTCAAACTCAAAGTACTGGAGTTCTATAAAGGGCGCAAAATCCGATTAGAGTAACTTCATTTGTTGACCACAAATCTGCTATACAGCCATGAGCCAACCCATAGCACGCAAAAAAAAGAAGCATCGCACCTATTACATCGTTGGCAGCCTGATTGTGCTGCTCCTTTTAGCAGCCCTACTCAAAGGTCGAAAAAGCGACAAAGGTGAAGAAGTGACAGCTGAAAGGGTAGCACGTCGTACTATTCACGAAACAGTGGCTGCCAGTGGTAAAGTATTTCCCGTGACAGAGGTAGCCATCAGTTCTGACGTCTCAGGTGAGGTGGTAGAGTTATTTGTAGAGGAAGGCGACTCAGTAGTGGCAGGGCAAATTCTAGCACGCATCGACCCCGATGCCTATCTCTCACAAGTAGAACGAGGCCAAGCTGCCCTCAATAGTGCACAGGCCCAAGCTGCCAATGCGCGAGCCCAAGTGGAAAACCTGCGCGCACAACGCGAACAAATATTGGCTCAACTCGAAAACACGCGCAAAATACACGAGCGCAACAAAAAACTGCATGCCGACGGTGTCATCTCTGATGCCGACCTAGAAACTTCACTCACCAACCTGGAAGCCTTGCAAGCCAACTTGCGCAGCATGGATGCCAGCATTCGAGCTGCACAAGAAAGTGCCCGCGCCGCACAATTTCAGGTAAAAAGCGCAGAAGCTACGCTCAAAGAGCTAAAAACCAGCCTCAGGCGTACCACCATCTACGCCCCCATGAATGGCATCGTCTCGCGCCTCAACGTCGAAAAGGGCGAACGCGTCGTGGGCACCATACAAATGACAGGCACTGAAATCATGCGCATTGCCGACCTCACAGATATGGAAGTACAAGTGGAAGTAAGCGAAAACGACCTGCCACGCGTCAGTATTGGAGACAAAGTCGAAATCGAAGTAGATGCCTACCTCGACCGAAAGTTCAAAGGAAAAGTCAAAGAAATTGCCCATTCGGCTAACAACCTAAGCACCAATCCCGCCACAGGCAATGTATCACTCACCTCTGACCAAGTGACCAATTTCGTCGTAACCATTAGCTTAGACCCCACATCCTATGCTGACCTAGTACGGCCCGACAATCCATATCCTTTCCGGCCTGGCATGTCGGCATCTGTAGAAATCTATACCACTACCGTACAAGATGCTTTAAGCGTACCTATACAGGCTGTCACCACACGCGAACGCGAGAAAATGTCCGACTTAACTCAACAACCACAAGCTAAGCAAGTCAGCAACACAGCGAACGAACTAGAAGACAATGAGCTAGTAGAAGTAGTCTTTCTCATCCAGCAAGACACCGTAGACATGGTGCCCGTAAAAACAGGCATCCAAGACGAGCAATATATCCAAATTGTTCAAGGAAATATCCAAGAAGGCGATACCGTCGTCACGGGACCCTATGCAACAATAGCACGCAAACTCAAGGAAGGTGATAAAGTATACATCAAACAAGAGACACCATCAGGAAAAAGCCAACAAGAATAGATTCCCTAAAAAGCCACTCATTTCCTTCTATTAGAGGCAATTTGTACCCTTCTATCGCGTAAGTAGATAGAAGGGTACACTCATTTATGACGCCATCCAAACCTACGCATAGCTATTGCACATCTGCACCAAGCAGCGTAACTTGGAATGCCTTGCAAAACCCCATACTATAGCATGATACGGAAATGACTTCTGCACATACATATCCTTCTCGGCTGTATCAAGCTTTTCGATCGCTAGAAGATCCCCGCCCGGGAGCTATTATCCGCTTCTTTGAGCAGCATGAAAGCCACATCCGCCAACTCCACTTCGACGAGTATTTAGACATACTTACAGCTTATGCCGATGCACTTTTTGCCGTAGGCGCCTATGCCGAACACCGATTGGTAGCTGACGAAGTAATCGAACAAGTGGTACAAGCCAACATCGGTGTTTACCAAGGCAAAGATTTGTTCTATCACACCCTGTTTCGCAAAGCTGCTTCGTGCTATCATACGCACCATTTTGCAGAAGCAGCACACATCCTGCGGGAGCTGATTAAGATCAGTCCTTCCGATCGACTTTGCCAGCGGTTCCTCCATCGGTGCCTCTTTCGCCAATACCCTCACTGGATACAAACGGCTCGTGGATTGAGCATTTTTTTCATTTTGTGGAGTACGCTAATCACCGTCGTAGAGCTGCTGTGGGTACGCCCCCTTTATCCACAATGGATTTCGTGGTTCGAACATGTACGCCTTGGGTTAATCCTTGCTGCCGCGCTGCTTTTAGCCGCTGCCTTTGGCTGGCATTATCTACATGCCGGATGGCAAGCGCATGCTTTCGCAAAAAAGGCTGCCAAGCGCAAGGCTCAACGCCGCACAAAAGAGCCAACCACACATATATGAGCTCAACACCATGCTACAGCTTCTGAAGCAATGACTTCATATCCACGCGCTGGCGCACAATCTCTTCTACCCGCGTCACAGCAATGCGCTCCTGCTGCAAGGTATCGCGCTCGCGAATGGTTACTGTATCGTCTTCAAGTGTCTGATAGTCCACAGTGATGCAATAAGGCGTACCAATGGCATCCTGTCGGCGATACAACTTGCCAATGCTGCCCGTATCATCGTATTGACAATCAAAGCTGTATTTGAGCACATCGAAAATCGCACGCGCTTTGGCTACTAGCTGCTCATCATTTCGCTTCAACGGCAATACCGCACACTTCACTGGTGCCAATGCCGGATGCAACTTCAGCAACTCGCGCGTATTTCCTTGACCGGGCACCTGCTCCTCGACAAGGGCCTGGCTCATTACTGCCAAAAACATCCGATCGCAACCAATAGAAGTCTCTACCACATATGGAATGTACGACTGTTGCAATTCTGGGTCGAAATATTGCAACTTTTTACCTGACAACTCCTGGTGATTTTTCAGATCGAAATCCGTACGAGAATGAATGCCCTCTAGCTCGCGAAAACCAAATGGAAAAGCGAATTCAATATCTACCGCAGCATTGGCATAATGAGCTAAATTGTCGTGGTCGTGAAAGCGCAACTTGTCAGCAGGAGTGCCTAAGGCCAAATGCCACTTCATGCGCTGTGCTTTCCAGTATTCATACCACTCCATCTCTGTGCCGGGGCGCACGAAGAACTGCATTTCCATCTGTTCGAACTCGCGCATGCGAAAGATAAACTGTCGTGCAACAATCTCATTGCGAAAAGCCTTACCTATTTGGGCAATGCCAAAGGGGATCTTCTGCCGTGTGGTATTGCGCACATTGAGAAAGTTGACAAAAATACCTTGAGCCGTCTCCGGACGCAAATACAGCTTTCCCTCTTCGCCAGCAATAGCCCCCAATTGCGTGCTGAACATAAGGTTAAATTGACGCACCTCAGTCCAGTTGCGCGAGCCCGTTTCCGGGTCAGCAATCTGGTATTCCTCAATCATAGCTTTGAGAGCACCAAGATCGACAGCCGTCATGGCCTGTGCCAAGCGTTGACGTACTTGCTCAATTTGCGCCACATACTTGGCTACACGGGGGCTCTCGGCCAAAAACTTCTCCCGATCGAAAGCCTCGCCAAAGCGCTTGGCTGCCTTCTGCACTTCCCTGTCAATTTTGGCTTGCAGCTTCTCCATGTAGCCCTCAATGAGCTGATCGGCCCGATAGCGCCGCTTCGAATCTTTATTATCGATGAGCGGATCGTTGAACGCATCGACATGACCAGAAGCCTTCCACGTCTTGGGGTGCATGAAAATGGCTGCATCGATGCCTACAATGTTTTCGTGCAACTGTACCATCGCTTTCCACCAATACTCCTTAATCGCCATCTTTAGCGCTACCCCGTTAGGGCCATAATCGTACACAGCACTCAGCCCATCGTATATCTCACTCGATGGGTAGATAAAGCCATATTCCTTACAGTGGGCAACCAGCTTCTTGAACTGATCGGCTGTCTGACTCATTGTTGTTTGCTCTTGTTGTATTCGAATTGAAAAAGCACCTCCAAACTCCTTGTTAAGGATTACTTATCCAGAAGAATGGGCAAAGGTAGGAGATTGGATGCATTATACAGTGGCAATTTCAATGCACCGATGGAAAGGATAGGTCGAGCTCAGCTTCTACTTCCCAATTAGGGCGTATCTCTTCGAGCTGGTGAACAAAAACATCTTCCGGTTGGCGATCGGGATATCTACCCGTAGTCCAACGACCATCGTCATTGCGGTCCGCAATGACAACCAACTGATACTTGGCCGGCTTGAGCAATGGCCATCGGTGCACCCATAGGCTACCAGCCTGCACAGAAAAGGCTTCCACAAGTTGGTCTGAGCCCCGATATAGTTGTACGACATATGGCATTTGCACGTCGGGCAGACGAAGGCGCAAATGCAAGGCACCAAACTCATCGCGGCTGCGCACCCTCAAATTTTGCTGCAAAGTATCGGCAAGTACCAACCCAAAAACATCTGTCAAGGCACCGGCATACAGCGACAATCGGTAAGGCATCTCAGCACGCCACCCCTTTAATGGCTTTAGCTGTAATTGCCTGCGCGCCGGACCATCTATCTGCCATTGCACTGCAAGGCGATTTCCCGTCGTGTCACTCAGCTGCACTTTGGCTGTATCAAGCGCCGCCAAAGGATGGTTAAACACCCACACCCAAGCAGTGTCGGGTGGCAATGCCTGGGAAGGCGGCAAAGGCTGTATAGGTGCCAGAGGCGATTTTTGACCAAGAGTAGTACGCTCCGGTACAGCTATCTGTAGTGTATCGATGCGCCCGGTCTGATGTATGTACAAAGTAAAAGAAGGTGTTTTAGGCACATGCCAAAACAAAATACTGTCCTGAACAGATAAGCTCCATCCATCCACCTCACTAGTGTCCCAGCCCAAACGAACATCCCATGGTCTGCGATTAAATGTCAAGCGCACCAATCCGTAGTGAAGCACCTCTTCGTCGAGTAGCCGTAAGGGCTCCTCCTCTACAAACATACGCAGAGGGGCTATCATACCTACGCTGTCACGGATTACTATGGGCTCAGAAGCAAAAGCGATGCGCTCACCACGATCGTACAAGTAGTTGCGGTTGGCATCAGCCAATGCCACCACTTTAAAGGTATCAGGCCGAACATTCTCTATGCGCACGTGCCCTTGGGCATCCGTAGTACCAAAGTAGAAAGGGCGCTGGGTGTATATTGCGCTATCATCCAGATTGTCGTACAACATTAGGCGCACACCTTCCACAGGCTCGCCTGTCCAGGCATCTACCACCTGCCCCATCACCTTGAGCGAGTCGATATAAGGACCTGTAGCAAACAAAAAGCGCACAGGAGCCACATTCCCTTCCGTCATATCCTGGATGGCCTCGCCAAAATGAATAGTATAAGTAGCATTCGGCCTGAGCTGCTCGCGTTCATCAAAGTCAAATATCACCGTCTTTTTGCGCAGCTTGATCTGCGGCGGATATGCCAACGGAGGGGATACCACTACCTGATTCAACGGATCGTTCAACTTAATCCATTCGTCGAAAACCAATACAATGGGCTGTTTGCGAAACAGTGTCTGGTAGTTAGGCGTCGAATGTACAGTGTCGAGCTGAGGTGGCCGTTCATCGCGTGGCCCACCCGTAGGCGGTACCTGTTGGGCACATCCCCAACACCACAACAACCCGCCAATCCACCCTACAAAGCGAAACCAAGACATGCCATTCATTTTTCACTAAATGCCCGCCCATAGGCAGGGCCAAGATGCACATTTGCCTCCAGATATTTGGGCCATAACGCGCCCAGTCCTTAGGTCTCTCATTGAACTTTGTATCAAGTAAAAGAGTTTTTTTGCAAAGTAGGTATTTGGGTTTTCAGAAAATGGCTTATTTTTGCACAAGCAATTTAAGCACATCCCATATTAACGTAGGTTCATTTCTCTGTGCTCGAAGGCTTTCAACTCTCTGTAATGTTTCCCGCATTCCCGATTTAAATTTTTCAACAAAACTTCAAGCTATTATCTGGCTTTATCGCGTTGAATGTAGCGGAACATCACCGAGAGTGAAACCTATACCCATCGCTTATGGACTTAAGCCCAAAGCACATGTCTTTTTTGTAACACTCAATTGAACAGATAGAAAAGCTTATGTACGACATCATCCAGCTAAACGACATGCTGGTACCCGAACTACGGGACCTAGCCAAGCAATTAGGCATCAAAGGTATTCAAAGACTTACCAAGCAGGAACTCATCTACAAAATCTTGGATCACCAAGCACTTTCCGATAGCATCGACCCAGAGCCCGATACAGCTGGCGAAGAAGAGACAGCCCAACAAGAGGAAAGTGACCACAGCACTCGAAAACGCCGGATGCGCGTCAGTGGAGTAGTTCCTTTTGAGGAAGTAGAAACTGAAGAAGATATCATAGAAGAAGCTCGGCAAAAAGCTGAAAAAAACCAACAAGAAACAGAAGCTCAAACAGCACAAGAACCGGAAGAAAAGCCCAAAACGCGCCGACGCCGACGCCGCACTAAAAAGGAAGAAAATGTCACAGAGTCACCTACACAACATGCTAACGACTCGCCAACTGAGGCAAGCACTTTAGAAAAAGAAACTCCCGACACGCCAGACATCGAGGCACGCGAAACAAAAGACACACGAAGCCGACGCCGCAGCCGCGAAAAGAAGTCCGAAGAACCCTCCAGTACCACAGCACGATCCGAAGAGGTCTCTACTGCTAGTCAAGAAAGTGCCTCAACCACCACAGAAAAGAAACTCACACGCCCCAAATTCGACATCGAACTCGACGGAGTAATTGAAGGAGAAGGCGTGCTGGAAATGATGCCCGATGGCTATGGCTTTTTGCGCTCGCCCGACTACAACTATCTCAACTCCCCCGACGATATCTATGTATCGCCTTCACAAATCAAACTCTTCGGCCTGCGCACTGGCGACATGGTACGAGGTGCCATTCGGCCCCCAAAAGAAGGGGAAAAATACTTCGCACTGCTTCGGGTATCTGCCATCAACGGCTTAGACCCCAAAGACGTACGCGATCGCGTACCCTTCGATTATCTCACGCCCCTTTTCCCAGAAGAAAAATTCAACCTCACCACTTCCCCTACTGGTCGCGATATCAGTACCCGAATCGTAGACCTGTTCACACCTATCGGTAAGGGGCAGCGCGGCCTAATCGTAGCACAACCCAAAACAGGTAAGACCTGGCTACTCAAAGATATTGCCAACGCCATTGCCAAAAATCATCCAGAATGCTACCTGCTGGTGCTGCTCATTGATGAGCGCCCAGAGGAGGTCACCGACATGAAGCGTAGCGTAAAAGCCGAAGTAGTATCCTCTACCTTTGACGAACCTGCCGAAAACCACGTACGCGTAGCTGGTATTGTGCTCGAAAAGGCCAAGCGGCTCGTAGAATGCGGCCATGATGTAGTCATCCTGCTCGACTCCATCACTCGCCTGGCCCGCGCCTATAACACAGTAGCTCCTGCTAGTGGGAAAGTACTCTCTGGCGGTGTAGAGGCCAATGCATTGCATAAGCCCAAAAAGTTCTTCGGTGCCGCACGCAATATCGAAAATGGCGGCTCGCTCACTATCCTGGCCACAGCCCTTATCGATACAGGCTCGAAGATGGACGAAGTGATCTTCGAAGAATTCAAGGGCACAGGTAATATGGAGCTGCAGCTCAATCGTTCACTGGCCAACAAGCGCATCTATCCAGCTATCGATCTGACTCGCTCCAGCACACGCCGCGAAGATCTATTGCTCGACCGCGAAACGCTACAGCGCATGTTCATTTTGCGCAATCACCTGGCCGACATGAAACCCGAAGAGGCTATGGAGTTCATTCTCAAACACATGCGCAATACTTCGAGTAACACCGAATTTCTCGCGTCAATGAACGGGTAAGTAGCTAGCTGCTTTTACTGACACTAACTGTCACTAATATAGAGAAGATACTACTATTGTATCTCCTTTTCTATTTTTTGTATGACACTAAGCCCATCACGCACCGGCAGCATCAAACAATGGGCACGCGGATCTTGAACTATTTTCCGATTAAAGGTGTCAATTGCACGCGTATCGGCGTCATCAGCGCCTTGCACTACCTTTCCAAACCACAACACATTGTCCACCAATAAAAAGCCCCCCCACCTCAGATATGGCCATACCAAATCATACATTGCCTCATATTGCCGCTTGCCCGCATCGAGAAAAACAAGATCAAATGTTTCATTCAATGTGGGTACAATATCAAAAGCATCACCTATGTGCAAACGTATGCGCGAAGCCATATCCGCTTGTACCAAATACTTTTCTGCCAACCACGCTACCTCTGCATTTACTTCAATGGTGTGCAGGATGCCATCATCGGCCAAGCCCTCAGCTAAGCACAAAGCACTATATCCGGTAAATGTGCCTATTTCGAGTGCCCTGCGCGGGCGAATCATCGCACTAAGGAAGCGCAATAATTGCCCCTGATACGGCCCTGCCATCATCTGAGGCGCCATCGTCTTTAAATGCGTCTCCCGTTCCAGTTGGTATAGTAGCTCATTCTGAGACGTAGTATGTGCCTGACAATACGTCAGCACATCGCGCCAACTGAGATCTTTAGGTACGCGGTGCATGCTTGGCGAATTGTGAATTATTAGTCTGTATTGGTGAAAAAAATCATTTAAAGGATCACTCCTTACACAAGATTTTTATAGTGGTAAAAATCTAAAAAACAAGGCATGGTATACTTAATCGATTGGACGCTCTCTAACTGGCTGGTATTCTTCACACTATTAGTCATTTTTGGCATTCCTGTTGTGATTTTGGCCATCACTTTGGGAAATAACAAAAAACAGCAAGACGAGTAACGAGCTCATTGCCATTGGCGAAAGGGGTGGTTATTCAAGTTGATATAGTGACGGGGCAAAGTATCGGCAGGTAGTTGGTCAAACTCCGAAAGGAACCAACCTTGTAGGGTATCGCTTATCCATTTATTAAAGCGCGCAAAATCCTTACGTATAAAGACCTCACCAGCTGAGTCGGGGTGTATTAAGGCAGTAGCTAACACACTTTCATAAGGCACACTCCACTCCATGACGATGAGCTCCATGGGCGCACGCCTTATTGGCATCAACAATCGATTGGTGTACAACTCTTTACGCGCATTGCCTATTTGATCCACCATCCAGTTCAATCGTCGCACAAAATGATCGTGATTATGTACAATGGCGTTGAGGCGCACAAATACGATCAACGCCAAAAAAGCCCACGCGCCATATGGCCACACCCATTGCCAAGGGCGGCGTTGGGCTATTTGCCGAAAGGCATCCCAACCATCGAAGACGAAGGGCAAAGCAACCACTACACTTAACGGCATATAATTAGCCTCCGAATAAAAGCGATAGGCAGTAGCAGGTGAACCAATGTGCAACAGCAACAAAAAACCAAGGCTAAACCCCCACATCCACAGCAGCTTACCCCATTGGCGCTGCCCAATATAGATCGCACTCATCAGCCCAAACAAAATAGGCCAGAAGTAGTAAAACTTCACGGCCTTATCCCAAGCTTTTCCATGAGCAGGTATCGCCCAATAACGCGGCCAGTATTGGCGAGCATGCCGCCAAAACTCCTCTTTCTTCATCGCATCATACCAATCTGTAAACCACCACTCATGAATACCACCAAGCGCCAAAGTGCCCAATACCACAAGTCCCAATGTCACCCGATCCTGCCTTTGGCTATCATCTATCGCGAACCACACTGCGCAATAAAGCAACAAGGGCAACAGCAAACTATGGGCAAATATGACTATGGCCATCAGACATATGGCGACGAGCCCAAAAATACGCACATTGTATCGCAGCCTACGTTGCCACCATGCCCACAACACCAGTAGCCAGCCCGTACCTTGAAACAACTCCGGAGGAATAAAATAGAAACTGTCAAGAGAGATGAGTGTCAAAAAAAGCAACCATACCCACGCTAACCTCTGATGATCGAGGGCGTAGTGCAAAATCCACCAAATTGCAAAATACAACAACCATACGTTGAAAGAATAAGCCCACAACACCACGGCAAGAGGTAGCTTGAGCTTGATGGCCAAAAGAGGCAGCCACTGAACAAATGCATTGCAAAAGCGGTAGTGATATATCAAAGGTCGCTCCTCGAGCAACATGTGGAAAACCTGAAAAGAGGCATCCATGAAAAGCGCTCGCTCTCGCCACGACCAACAAGCCCATATCAGCAAGGCTAGCCAAGTGGCCCATGCCAGATAGGTCCAGCTTTTTGGCAAATGCGCTTCGCGCTCAGCACACATTCACTCAATCTTTTTTAACTATCTCGCGCAAAGCTAAGTGCAGCTCCTCGAGTTGCTCCTCCGAAATAGACGAAGGTGCATCAATCATCACATCGCGCCCCATGTTGTTCTTTGGAAAAGCAATAAAGTCGCGAATGCTCGTCTGCCCTTGCATGACGGCACACAGGCGGTCGAAGCCAAAAGCAATACCCCCGTGAGGTGGCGCGCCATACTCAAAAGCCCCCATCAGAAAGCCAAACTGACGCTCAGCCTCTTCAGGAGTGAAACCCAACAACTTGAAGTTCTTTTCCTGTAACACACGGTCGTGAATACGGATGGAACCACCTCCAATCTCGGCTCCATTGATGACCAAATCATATGCATCGGCACGTAGCCGCTTCATCGTTTCAAAGTCGCCGTCCAACATATGGGGAATGTCGGATTGGCGTGGAGCAGTAAATGGATGGTGCATGGCAAAAAAGCGCTGTGCTTCTTCGTCCCACTCGAGCAAAGGAAAGTCCACTACCCATAGCGGCTTGAACACGTCAGAGCGCATCAGCCCCATACGACGCCCCATCTCCAAACGCAGTTCGCTGAGTTGCTTGCGCGTCTTTTCCGCTTCGCCCGCAAGAATGAGCAGCAAGTCGCCTTTCTGAGCACCAAAAGCCTCAGCCCAACGCTGTAACTGATCCGACCCAAAAAACTTGCTCACACTCGACTTGAAAGAGCCATCTTCATTCACCTTGACATATACCAAACCCTTAGCACCTATCTGAGGGCGCTGCACCCACTCGGTGAGCTTTTTGAGATCTTTGTTGGAATAATACGGAGCCTGGCCAGAAGCACAAATGCCCACTACCAACTCTGCCTGTTCAAACACGCTGAAGCCTTGACCCTTGACCAACTCTGTGAGCTCGACGAACTCCATGCCAAAGCGCAAATCGGGCTTGTCTGAGCCAAAGCGACGCATCGCCTCATCGTAGCTCATGCGTGGAAACTCGGGCAAAGACACACCTAAAGTAGACTCAAATAGGTGACGCGTCAGCCCTTCGAAAGTTTGCAACACTTCTTCGCGTGTCACAAACGACATCTCGCAGTCGATCTGCGTGAACTCGGGCTGGCGGTCTGCGCGCAAGTCCTCATCGCGAAAGCACCGAACAATCTGAAAATACTTGTCGTAACCCGCCACCATCAATATCTGCTTGAAAGTCTGAGGCGACTGGGGTAACGCATAGAACTGCCCCGGATTCAGCCGGCTAGGCACGACAAAATCGCGTGCACCCTCAGGAGTGCTCTTGATCAAAAAAGGTGTTTCTATCTCTAAAAAGCCCTGATCGTACAAGTAGCGGCGCGTCTCCAAGGCCAACTGCGCGCGAAAGATCAGATTGCGCTGTAAAGGCGGTCGGCGCAAATCCAAATACCGATACTTCATACGCAGGTCTTCACCCCCATCACTGTCTTCTTCTATGGTAAAGGGCGGCACTTTGCTAGGGTTGAGCACCTCTAAAGCGTGCACTTCGACTTCTATGTCACCAGTTGGACGATTGGGATTTTTGCTAGCTCGTTCGCGTACCTTACCTATAGCTTTGATCACCCATTCTCGCCCCAGCTTGCGCGCACGTGTACACAACTCCGCATCGCTATCCATATCGAACACCAATTGTGTGATACCATAGCGATCGCGCAAATCGATGAATGTCATACCACCTAAATCTCGCGTAGTCTGTACCCATCCACTCAAAATCACTTCCTTGCCCACGTCTCCAATGCGCAGTTCACCACAATTATGCGTCCGATACATGTCTTTCTGTATTGGTTTTTTGAATATACATTAATATGATAAAAAGTCGGGCAAAGATAAGCCCTCTGCCTGTTAGAGTGATCAAGAAAGACAACTAAGTGATTTTCGCAATTTAGATCAATCGAAAAATTGTTTTAGATCACCTAATTTTGCTTCCATGAGTACACAAACATCCATATCCCAACTCAGCATCGCCGAGGAAAACTACCTCAAAGCGATCTACAAAATTACCGAGCAGTCCGATCGCCCAGCAGCTACTACGGCTATAGCTGACCATATGCAAACAGCTGCAGCCTCTGTAACAGACATGCTCAAGCGATTGGCCGATAAAAAGCTTATCCACTACGAGCGCTACAAAGGAGTCATGCTCTCGGCCCAAGGCATGAAAATAGCCAAGCATCTGGTGCGTAAGCATCGGCTGTGGGAAGTTTTCTTGGTGGAAAAGCTCGGATTCGGATGGGATAAAGTGCACGATATTGCCGAACAACTCGAACACATTCAATCGCCCGAATTGGTCGAACGCCTCAATGAGTTTTTAGGCCATCCACGTTTTGATCCCCATGGTGACCCCATTCCCGATGCCGAAGGCAGATTTGCCGAAAGGCAACAAGTGCTATTGTGCAAATTGGCTGAAGGAGAACGCGGTGTGATCGTAGGCGTAGCAGAACACGCCCCTTCTTTTTTACAATTTCTCGACAAGCTCAAGCTGGTATTGGGCACCCAACTTACCGTACTGGAGCGTTTTGAATTTGACGACTCGATGCGCATACAAATTCACGCTCACAACGAAGTACTCTTGTCGAGCAAAGTCACTCACAATTTATTTGTACAAAGAATCATCTGACGCACAATGAAGAAGTTTTTGCACATTATATCCGTTTGCTTACTGGCCCACACAGCAGTATATGCCTACGCGTCCAAACCTCTGGTCGTAACCACTGCTTCCATGTTTGCCGACATGACGCGCCAGATCGCTGGCGAGCTCGTGAAAGTGCGCAGCATTGTGCCTATTGGCGGTGACCCCCATATCTATGAGCCTGTACCTGATGATGTAGCTTTGGCCCGCCAAGCGCAGTTGATCTTGCGCAATGAACTCACTTTTGAAGGGTGGCTTAACGAACTCATCGAAAACTCTGGCACCAAAGCGCAAATTGTCACCATCACTCAGGGCATTACCCCTATTCAAAGTGCCCAGTACCACAATGCGACCGACCCGCACGCATGGATGAGCGCAGCTAACGGGCTCATATACATACGCAATATCTACCAATCGTTGTTGGCATTACTACCCCAACATCGCGACACACTGGAAGCACGCTATCAGCGCTATGCCAGCCAAATCCAAGAACTCGACCAATGGATCTTTCAGCAGATCGATTCCATCCCGCCACAATGGCGCATACTCATCACTTCTCATGATGCCTTCCAATACTACGGGCGCCGTTATGGCCTACAACTCGAGTCTGTCTTGGGCACTAGTACTGATGCCGATGTCCGTACGGCCGACATTATGCGCCTATATCAAGTCCTGGACAAACACCAAGTGCCAGCCATCTTCATCGAAAGCACTATCAATCCCAAGTTGCTGCAGCAAGTAGCCAAAGACAAGCACGTGCGCATCGGCGGAAAGCTATATGCTGACTCCTTAGGGCCTAAAGACAGCCCTGCAGGCACCTACATAGGCATGCTGCAGCACAACACTCGTACCATTGTACGTGCCCTCACAGGGCAACATGAAGCACAGCTCCCCATCCAACCGACGCCTGCGTGGTTATGGATGGCTTTGGGCGTAGTACAAATAGGGAGCTTGCTATGGATAAGCTGGCACGTATGGGAATAATCCAATCAGCCACTGGTGGGTTCAGCCTGCTCAAGGGCACGTATGGCACGATCTACGCTGGCAAAGGCAAACTCATCGAGCACGCGCTGTAGCTTACGCGCTATCTGATCTAAGCACAAGTTGCCTATGCTGCCCTCGTGAGTATGTTTCAACCTACCGGCAAATTGAAACCTCCCTTCTGCCACCTGCCGGCCTATCTCGTGATAGGCGTCGCGAAACGGTATACCTTGCTTGACTAGTTCATTGACTGCCTCCACTGTGAAGAGTAAATCGTAGTGAGGCGCATCGAGTATATCGCGGCGCACTTCCATCTGCGGCAATACATGTCGATACATATCAAGGACGGCGTGCATAGCCTCAAAAGCAGGCCAAAGTACCTCTTTAAGCAATTGAAAATCTCTGTGATAGCCCGAAACTAGATTAGTTGTCAACATACTTATCTGAGCTGGCAAGCTCTGCAAGCGATTGGTGTGCGCCCGCACCAATTCAAGTACATCGGGATTCTTTTTATGCGGCATAATACTCGAGCCAGTGGTAAAAGCATCGGGCAAACGCACAAACCCAAAATTGGCATTGCTGAACAAAATAATGTCGCTGGCCAGTTTGTTAAGTGTAGCAGCCGTGGCGCTCATAGCAAAGCTCACAACCAACTCGCTTTTTCCACGCCCCATCTGTGCATGCATCGCATTCCACGCCAGATCTTCAAAACCCAACAATCGGGTAGTGAACTGACGATCTAAAGGGAAACTGCTACCATAGCCCGCTGCCGACCCCAGTGGGTTGTGATTAGTTACATGCCAAGCCGACAGCCACTGGTACAAATCTTCACTTAGGCTTTCGCCAAATGCCGAGAGCCACAACCCGACCGACGACACCATAGCTACCTGAGTATGCGTATATCCCGGCATCCACACCTCGGCATATCGGTCGGCCAACGACAGCAGCAAGCGGCTCAAAGCAGCCACTTTGCGCACAACCCGTGCGATTTGATCGCGAAAAAACAAGCGCAAGTCGAGCAATACCTGATCATTGCGCGATCGCCCCGTATGTAGTTTCTTCCCTACGGCCCCTAAACGGCGCGTCAGCAACAGCTCTACCTGCGAATGAATATCTTCTACGCCCTCCTCCATGCGAAAAGTGCCTTGGGCAATCTCCTCTCGTATTTGGTGCAAGCCACTTTCCAGTTGTTGCGCCTCTTCGGGCGGCAACAATCCCACATGTGCCAACATGCGCACATGTGCAATAGAGCCCAATACATCCCATCGGGCTAAAGCCACATCGAGTTGTGGGTCATTTCCCGTAGTAAAAGCTTCGATACGCTGATCTAAAGTGTCGCCCTTTTTCCAAAGCTTGTTCATACAGCGATTGATTTTAACAATATACTGACGCACGCCAAGTATCGCACAATGCGCCTAATAAGTCGATATAGCGCACAATGCCCTCTTGCAATTCACTAAGCTGGATATATTCGTCAGCTGTGTGGCTGCGCAGCGAATCGCCTGGCCCCATTTTTACAGTGGGAAAAGGCATAAGCGCCTGATCGGAAAGCGTAAGAGAACCGTAACACTCAAGGCCAATACGACGTGCTGCTTGTACCAACGGGTGATCCGGATCAATACGCGAAGGCTGGAGACGCAAGGAGCGTGGCACCAACTGACTGCGGCAATGAGCTTGCATGACCTCCCACACCTCTTCATTGGTATAACAGTCGTTGGTACGCACATCTATGACAAAGCGACAACGATCTGGTACTACGTTATGTCGCGTACCTGCCTCTATCTGAGTGACACTCATGCGCACTGGCCCAAGCAGCTCTGACTTTTTAGGGAATTGATAAGTACGCAGCCATTCGATATCGGCCATGGCTTCATAAATGGCATTTATACCACCATCGTAGGCAGCAT
Source organism: Saprospiraceae bacterium (assembly GCA_026982695.1). GTDB lineage: Bacteria > Bacteroidota > Bacteroidia > Chitinophagales > Saprospiraceae > WFYJ01. Next base: position 4,884 of record JALSGS010000047.1, on the reverse strand, counting down.
GCCCCGACTTGCCCACCGCCTGTGCATCCACCACGAACAGTCCACGTTCTGCCGTAGCCATGCGCAAACTGGTAGGCTCTCCCACCACACCTGCGTGGGGCATCCCTCCTACAGGTGAAAGCCGATCAAGTATAGCTGCTACACCACCCGCCCCCGACACCTCCTCTTCAGCAGTAAGCGCCAATACCAAGTTGAATGTACGCGCAGACCACTTAGCAACCTCTAGAAAAGTAGCAACAAGCGCTACCAACGGCCCTCCCGCATCATTACTACCCAAGCCATAGAGACGATCACCTTCGCGTTGTGGCTGAAACGGATGCCGTTGCCACCCTTCTACGGGTGGCACAGTATCATGGTGTGAATTGAGCACCAACACAGGCTGTGAAGGATCTACTTGTGGTGCAACCACCCACACATTGTGACCCTGGCGTTGCGGCTTTAGCCCCTTATGAGCCAAAAACTCAAAGAGCAAAGTGGCTGTAGCGTCCTCTTGTCGCGAGAGCGAAGGTGTAGCAATGAGTCGTTCGAGCAACTGGAGTACTTCAGCAAAGTAGGGGGCAGTATATTTCATGGTGCAGCAACTTTTTCCCCTTCAGCATGCAAACAGGTGGCACTACCGCCCATAATCGAATCGGGATTGCCGATCCATACCTCACCTATTCCGGCACGTACCGCCTCAAATGCATTGTGCAACTTGGGCTTCATACCACTGTGGATGGCCCCATCGACCAATAATTGATGATATTGGCGGAGGTCAAGTTGCCGTAGTATCGTGTTTTCGTCTCGTGTATCGAGGAGTACGCCGGGCTTATCGAGTACATATACCAAACGCACACCTAATGGCAAGGCCTGCTGTAGCGCTATGGCAAGTGAGGCAGCAATGGTATCGGCGTTGGTGTTGAGCAATTGCCCTTTACCATCATGCGTCAAGGCACACACTACAGGTGTAATACCCGACCCAAGCAGCGGTTGCAATACACTGGCCTCTACATGTACGATATCGCCCACATAGCCAAAATCTACAGGGTAAGGAGAGCGTTTTTGAGCCCGGATAAGATTGAGATCTACACCTGATAGACCTAAAGCCATGCGACCTCTTGCCTGTAGCTCGGCTACTATGAGCTTGTTGACCCAACCGGCATACACCATCACCGCTACGCGCAAGCTTTCTGCATCGGTGATGCGGCGCCCTTCATGCATACGTGGCTCCAGACCGAGTTGGCGACTCACAGCACTGGCCATGTCGCCACCACCATGTACTAAAACGACAGGCCCCCAAAAAAAATCTAGCAGATCGAAGACGCGTCGGCGCATTTGCTCATCTTCTATCAAGCGGCCTCCCGCTTTTACTACGGTAAGCATGCGCTTCATGCTCACAAAGTTTTGAGTAGTTGGTACAATACGGCCTGTGCGGCATAGATGCGATTTTCAGCTTGCTCCAGAACAAGCGAGGCTGCACTGTCGAGTACAGCCTCGTGTACGACTACATTGCGCCGCACTGGAAGACAATGCATTAGCTTGCCATTTGCCGTTAAGGCCATTTTTTCGGGAGTGATCATCCAATCGGTATGCTGTGGCGCTGTCAAACCATATTTATGGTAAGCCGACCAGTTCTTCACATACACAAAGTGGGCACCACGCAATGCCTCGCCTTGATCGTACGCAAGGGTAGCTCCTTCAGTGAATTGCGGCGCTAACTCAAAGCCCTCAGGCTGCGCAATAGTCAAAGGATAGCCTGCAGCTAGCACCCACTCGGCAAAACTGTTAGCCACTGCCTGGGGTAAAGCTCGAGGATGAGGCGCCCAAGTCAATACGATTTTGGGCAATGCAATAGCTTTGTGCTGTGCAATGGTGAGCAAATCAGCCAAAGACTGTAGCGGATGGCGCGTTGCCGATTCCAGGCTAATCACGGGCTTACCAGTCAATTCTAAAAAGCGACGCAATACGTGCTCTTCATAATCGGCCTGTCGGTCGTGCAAGCCCGCAAACATGCGCACCCCCAATAGATCGAAATACCTCCCCAACACTCCTGCTGCTTCCCTAATATGTTCAGCAGCATTGCCATCCATCACAACCCCGTCTTCTAACTCGAGTTGCCATCCGCCACTTGCGTCCATAACAGTGACCTCCATGCCCAAGTTGAGCGCAGCGCGTTGTGTACTGAGGCGCGTTCGCAAACTCGAATTGAAGAAAAACAGCCCAAGGCTACGCCCTTTACCTACCGATTCCCAAGCACGAGGCTGAGCCTTCATTTGGGCAGCTAGCGCCACCAGCTCGTGTACGTCGCCCACATCGTGCACTGAGGTAAAGTGTTTCATGAGTATACCTTTTTTGAAGTCAATACTTGTTGGAGGCTGTCGAGAAAATAATGAGCCTCGGCAAGCCCAGCACTCAAAGGCGGCAGCAACCGCAACACATTGGCTGGCGCAGCACTCCCCGTGAAAATGCGGTGGGTAAAGAGCAAATCTCGCCGGACCGGCGCTGCTTCACTTTCGAGCTCTATACCGATCATCAGTCCTCGACCACGCACCGAGCGAACACCTCGCATGATGCGCAACTCATTGATGAGGTACTGACCTATTTGTGCCGCATGTGAAATCAACTGCTCTTGCTCAATCACTTCAAGCACTGCCGTAACCACCGCCAACGCCATGTGGTTGCCGCCAAAGGTAGTGCCCAACAAGCCTGGCCTGGCTTCAAAGTCGGGATGCACCAACACCCCTCCTACGGGAAAACCGTTGCCCATACCCTTAGCCATAGTCACCAAATTGGGCTCAATAGCTGCATGGCCAAAAGCAAAAAACTGCCCCGAACGCCCAAAACCCGACTGAACCTCATCTAGAATAAGCACTGCACCATACTGACGACATGCCGCTGACAACTCCTGTAAAAAGGCCTTAGCTGGCACCTGTACCCCACCTATGCCCTGTATGCCTTCAATAATGACAGCTGCAACATCCCCCTTCCTTAGCTGGGCTACTACCAAACCTATATCATTGAGTGGCAAGAAAGTAACTTCTATGCCACTGTTCAATGGCGCTTTGGCTTGGCACAAGTCCGTGACTTGTATAGCCGCCGAAGTGCGTCCGTGAAAGCCCCCCTCAAAAGCCAATACACGCCGTTTGCCCGTATGAAAGCTGGCCAATTTCAATGCATTCTCGTTAGCCTCAGCCCCTGAATTGCATAAAAACAGCTGATAATGAGTCATTCCACTAACTCGAGCCATGGCTTCTAACAAAGGCTCATGCAAGGGGTTCCTTACCGAATTGGAATAGAAAGGCAAGGACTGGGCTTGCTCCACTAGCGCACTAATCCAACGAGGGTGTGAGTGCCCGATAGAAATGACGCCATGCCCACCGTAAAAATCCAGATAGCGCTGGCCATCTTCAGTGTAGAGATAACAGCCACGCCCCTGCACCGGCATTATGTCGAAGAGTTGATACACGGGAAAAAACTCCATAATCTGCACAGTTGAAGCGGTTCAGAACACAGAAGGCTTAAGGTCAAGACCGGCCGTACGTGGCCATCCACACATCAAATTCATGTTTTCCACAGCTTGGCCCGAAGCGCCTTTTAACAAATTGTCAATAGCACAGGTAATATGCACTACATCGCCATGGCGAGCTATATGCATCAAGCAGCGATTGGTATTGACCACTTGCTTGAGCGATACCGGTTGTGCAATGCGCACGGTAAAAGGTGCCTGAGCAAAAGTCTCATCGTATAGCGCCCACAGCTCGGGTTCAGACAAATCCACGTGGGTGTAGACACTGGCGTAAATGCCACGAGCCCAAGGGCCCCTCATCGGCACAAAATGAATAGGGGGCAATACTTTACCCTGTGCTGCTTGCAGCGTTTGCCGCACTTCATCCATATGCTGATGCCTAAAGGGCTTGTAGACACTGACATTGGCCGTACGCCAGGCAAAATGCGTAGTAGGCGACAAGCGCCGACCTGCACCTGTAGCACCTGTCAGTGCATGCACATGTACCTCTTGCATCAACAATCCGGCCTTAGCCAACGGCAGTAGGCTTAGTTGCAGAGCTGTAGCAAAACAGCCCGGATTAGCCACCCGGCTAGCTTCAGCGATGCGCGGGGCCTGCCACTCCGGCAAACCATACACAAAGCCCTCGGCAGTAGCTGCAAGCCGATAATCCCGACTCAAGTCGATTATCTTGGCAGATGCAGGCAACTCATGTGCCGACAAGAACTGACGCGTAGCACCATGTGGCAAGCAAAGAAAAATCACATCTACCTCTTCATCGGGCACGCTGTCACAAAAACGCAAGTCAGTAACCCCCATCAATGCCTCGTGTACTTCCGCTATGGGCTTACCTGCCTCAGATCGACTTACAGCCCAAGACAAAGACGCATAAGGATGGTGCACCAACAACTGGATAAGCTCTCCCGCAGTATAGCCCGTGCCCCCCACGATGCCTACACGAGCGCGCTTCATGGCTGCTCACTTTTGGCAGCAGCTGATACTTGCTGCACCAGCTTGCTCTGATTGGCCAAAATGCGCGTAAAGCCCTTGACATCTTGCCCGCTCCAGCCCTCATTCATCTCGCCATACTGCCCCATATCCGATTGCATAAGGTCGAAAGGCGATTCGATACCCTGTAGCTCAAAGCGCAAAGGCTCGAGGCGTACCCACACCTTGCCCGTCACGTGCTGCTGGCTGTCGGCAAAGAAGGCCTCGATATTGCGCATCAACGGATCGAAAAACTGGCCTTCGTGCAACATCATCCCATACCAAGTAGCCAACTGATCTTTCCAGTATTGCTGCCACTTAGTTAACACATGTTTTTCCAATAGCTGGTGTGCACCAATAATGATCAATGGAGCTGCTGCCTCAAAGCCCACGCGTCCCTTTATGCCGATAAT
>JALSGS010000046.1 GCA_026982695.1 Saprospiraceae bacterium | reverse complement strand
AAGGCAGGATCGTTGTAGTTTCTTTCATGGCGTATCGCTCCTTGTGAGGTTCTGGCAGGCTTTGACTCCCGCCACGATACGTCGCCTTCAAATTTTAGCCATCACCCAAATTCATGCATAACTCTTTGCAGAACCGCTAGGTTGCTGAACAAGAATGTAGTCGAGATTCTCGAGTCCAAACTGAAACGGCGGAACACAGTCGCACATCCTTCAACCATCGTTGTCACACAAGCGCAAGCGGACGATGCAATCACCGACCTTGTGAACAATGTAGTGCTTGCGCTCAATTTATGAGCAAGGCGGCTTCTGGATAATTAATCTCATTGGCATTGCCTCGTCGAAACCCATCAGTTTATCATCTTCGGCTTTGATGCTCTCATGTTCCATTGCCCACTTATGCGCTTTTTGACCTTTCTTATACCAACTGTTTCGTAGTCCAAAAATTGAAAAAGCTGCTCAACCATACTGGGAGCAGCTTTCATATCAGGACGGGATTCGAACCCGTGGAACCCGCTAAGGTTCGCTCCAGTTTCAATGGAGTGCAATCGACCGCTCTGCCACCTGTCCACATAGTGTGGAGGAACCAACAGAGTGCACCGGAGTGTCAAACCTGTCAACACGCCAGATTTGAAGTCATGGCGAGCTACATCCGACTCACTTGTTTGAACGCGCTGACGCGATGTTGCAAAATTGTTGCAAAAAGCCAACCAACGGGACTCGCCCCATTTAGTTTTATCGTTCACTTTCAATAGTTTAAATGGTGCCCCCACACGGACTCGAACCGCGGACCTACTGATTACAAATCAGTTGCTCTACCAGCTGAGCTATAGGGGCATCCGGTGCGGTACCTAAACTTGACGATGGTCATTTGCAAGCAAAAACTAGCATGAATTTTTGCAGATAGCAAAGTAAACGGGTAACCCCCCATTTTTAAGAGTTATGCATGAATTTGGGTGATGGCTAAAATTTGAAGGCGACGTATCGTGGCAGGCTTTGACTCCCGCCACGATACGTCGCCTTCAAATTTTAGCCATCACCCAAATTCATGCATAACTCAAATTGAAGTTTCGAGTTGGTTTCACTGACAATTACAAAATTTGCACTTACCCATTCACCTTCTTCGCAATCGTCGCCAGCGCGGCCACCCAGCGCCGCCAGGCTGTCTGGCGCACGCAGCCGGCCTGAATGCAGACGTAGCGCCAGCGGTGGCCCTCGGCGCGTAGCCAGATGATTTTGGCGTCGTCGGGCGACACCAGCCGCAACCAGTCAAGGCACGCCTCCATGCTGG
>JALSGS010000045.1 GCA_026982695.1 Saprospiraceae bacterium | reverse complement strand
GACGGGAGCATAGCATGGGAGTGGCAGCCTGCTGGCAAATGGCTTCTTTCCATGGATTTGCATGCCCATCTCAAAGACTATACCTCGGAGGATGCCCAGATCTTTGAAGATCCCTTGTATCGGGCTGACAGCCGTTATCTGAAAGAAGAATTGTTGGGAAATGTCGATTTTTCTCTCAAAGTGAAATATCAAGCGAAACAGGACATTTCTTACAAGCTTTCCGTGTTTGCCGAAAGGCAGCGAAGAACCACTCGCGATAGAATCTGGAGCAGCGATACGCTCTTTTTACCCGCCTCCATGTCCGGTTGGAATAGCTTTTTTTACGAGCAGCTGGCTCCACTTGTACACGACCGGGCCGAGCTAATCCTGGCCCGAAATGACAAAACAAAACTTTGGCATTGGGGTGTGCAGCTGCGGGCTTACACCCAACATGAAGCGCTACCCCTTTCTTCTTTTCTCCCTCAAGATGCTGAAGCCTGGAGGCAGACCCGAGCCATAGGCCCTCGGCTCTCTTTTTCCGCTACCTGGCCGCAATGGAAGTTTGAGGGCACGGGCAGGCTGGAGTACACGCTTTTGAATATGCCCGATCGAGCTTTTGCCTTTGCCGCTCCATCTACTCGCTTGACTTTGTCTTATTATCTGCAGCCCCATGTGCGGCATGACGGTCGGCTCAGTCTTTCATGGGCATACGACAGGCAGCCAGCTGCTTATGCCCTCAGCAATGGTTATCTCCTCATTCGAGATAGCCGCAGTTTGCTTTGGAACCAACTCAGGGTGGAGGAAAGCCTGTCGGGTACGCATCGAATATCCTTTTCTTTTTCAAAAATCATGGGCAAATTTCCCTTTTTGAGCGTGCTTTCCTGGTCGCGATCGAAGCCTGGTTCGGTCAGCTCCCCTCTTTTGAACGGGAATTATTGGGTGAGTACTTACGAGCTTGTTCCACAACCCGTACAGACTTTGTCTGCGCAGTTTTATTTGCTAAAACTTCAACTTAAAAGCTTTTCCAGTTCTGCCAAGTTGTCGCTTTTTTACGGAGATTTTCTGTTGAGAATGAACCCCGACCTGCTTGAAAAAAAGCAATACGCCTCTGCGCGCTTTGGCTTATCCCTGGAGCGTAGCTTTTGGGATGACAAGATGAAAGCAACATTTAGGTATCAGGCAAACTATAGAAAAAACATAGGTCTGTTGACAGGTAGCGATGTCTTGATTCAACATGTGACTTTCGGTTTGCTCCTCAAACCCAACGACAAGTGGACGGTGGACTGTTCGGCATCCAGGGCTTTTCAGAAGGCGGCATCTTTGGGTGCTGCCTTGGGGAGTGTAGATGTCGATCTGGAATACGCTTTAGAGGCTCGTTGGTTTTTCTTCTTGCGGGGACAAAGTGTGAATCGCTTGCAATCCCGAGAGTTTGTCAGTTTCAAACAAGACATTAACTACTGGGAGTACAAGAGCTATGTGACTTTGCCAGGTTACGTGGGGTTGGGGCTTCGCAAAGAGTTTTAAAGTGGTTCTCTCAATTCGCCACAATATCCATTTCTTCTACTAAGCGGGAGGCTCCGGCAAACCGCTCTATGATGAAAAGAACGTAGCGGATGTCCACCATGATGTTGCGGCAGATGGTGCCATCGTAGTAGATGTCGCTCATGGTGCCTTCCCACGCGCGGTCGAATTTGAGCCCGATGAGTTGCCCTTTGGCAGTCAGGACAGGGCTTCTGGAGTTTCTTCCCGTGGTATAGTTGGTGCCCAGAAAACAAATGGGCATACGCGTGCCTTTTCCATATCGATTATATCGTATCTTTGCTGGCCAAGTAAAATGCATGCTTTATGGAAGACATGCTCCTATATCATCGGTTGCAGTTTGCATTTACCATTACCTTTCACTACTTGTTTCCTCAGCTAACAATGGGTTTAGCCTTGATGATAGTATGGTTCAAGGGGAAGTTTTTACTAAGTGGGGATGAGCGTTGGAACCATCTAGCCCATTTTTGGATGAAAATTTTTGCCCTCAATTTTGCTATGGGGGTAGTCACGGGTATCCCTATGGAGTTTCAATTTGGCACCAATTGGGCGCGCTTTTCGGAGCTGACGGGTAGCGTGATTGGACAGACGCTGGCTATGGAAGGCATGTTTTCCTTTTTTTTGGAATCTTCCTTTTTGGCATTGTTCCTTTTTGGAGAGCGTCGATTGGGCCACAAGCTGCATTTTCTCACGGGCTTTCTGGTGTTTTTAGGTTCTTGGCTCAGCGGCTTGCTCATCATTGCAACCAATGCCTGGATGCAGCATCCTGTGGGCTTTGAGATTTTAGGAAATGGCAAGTTTGTATTGACACATTTTGGGGCGCTTTTTTCCAATCCGTGGTTGTGGCCAGCTTATCTACACAACCAAGCAGCCTCATTGGTGACGACTTCCTTCGTCATAGCTGCAGTGGGGGCGTTTTATTTGCTCAATGGCAGACAGGTCGAATACGGCAAGCTCATGCTGCGTTCGGGCGTGATTGCGGGCTTGATTTCGAGTGTGTTGGTGGCTTTCCCCACAGGTGATTGGAGTGCTAAAAATGTAGTGAAGTATCAGCCAGTCACCTTTGCGGCTATGGAAGGGCTATTTGAGACTTCGGAAGGCGGCGCCGAGATCGTGCTCATCGGGCAACCCAATATGTTAGCACGCAAGCTGGATAACAAGATTGCGGTGCCGAATGTATTGAGTTTTCTGACTTTTCAACGATGGCATCAGCCTGTACAGGGTTTAGATCAGTTTGATGAGTCGCTGTGGCCTACAAATGTGCCGGGGTTGTACTATGCCTATCACATCATGGTGGGGTTGGGCACGCTATTTATTGTCCTGATGGCTGTAGCGGCGTATTATCTGGCGCGCGGTAGTTTGTTTAGTCGGCGCGGTGTGTTGTGGGCGTTGTTGATGGCTTTTCCCTTTCCCTACATAGCCAATATTGCGGGGTGGTACACTACTGAGTTGGGGCGCCAGCCTTGGTTAGTATATGGATTGTTGCCCACGGCTGAAGGCAGTTCATTCATGGTTTCGTCGGGCAATACGCTCTTCACATTACTGGGTTTTGTGGGGTTGTACTTTTTGTTAGGATTGTTATCGCTATTGCTGGCGGGGCGCATTGTGTACAAAGGTCCTCGTGCTTAAGTTGGTAAATCGAGCTGTGTTATGGAATTGTTTTGGTATGTTGTACTGCTCAGTATGCTGGCCATGTATATGGTATTAGATGGCTACGACTTCGGTGCGGGTATTGTGCATTTGATTTTTGCCCGTAATGAGGCCGACAAACGAGCTATCGTCAATGCTATTGGTCCGTTTTGGGATGCCAATGAAGTGTGGCTAATTGCTTCTGGTGGGGTGTTGTTTTTCGCTTTCCCCATGCTTTATGCCTCGTCGTTTAGTGGTTTTTATTTGCCATTGATGATTGTCTTATGGCTACTCATTTTTAGAGCCATCGGTATAGAGTTGCGTACATTTTTGGACAACCGCTTGTGGCGTGTTCTGTGGGATGCTTCTTTTGGGGTAAGCAGTTTGTTGTTGGCACTTTTTTTTGGTGTGGCAGTAGGTAATATTGCGCGCGGTGTCAATCTAGGCTGTGTGGAAGATGGGGTATCTCATTGCGATCCGCAATATTTCTTTTTACCTCTTTGGAACCCCACATTTGATCCGCGTGCGGAGCATTTGGGTGTGCTCGATTGGTTTACGGTACTCATTGGCCTTATCGGTGTAATATCGCTGTTTATTCATGGCAGCAACTGGATTATTTTTAAGACCAACGTGTCGATCAAGGAGCGGCTCAAGCAGATGGCTTGGCGCATGAACTTTGTACTGACTTTTTTGGTCATACTAACTTTGTCGTTGTGGCATTTGATTCATCCCCATCCATTGCGCAATTTTTTTGTGCATCCTTGGCTGTGGGTGTTCCCGATTTTGACGTTTAGCGCTTTAGCTGCAATGTTTCGTTTACGCACATTTCGCTCAGAGCATACAGGTTTTTTGTGGTCTTCTTTGTTTTTGTTGTCGGCTTTTGCTTCTACAGCGGCAGCGCTGTACCCCGCTTTTTTGCCTTCTTCCAACGAGGTCAATCCTCCACTTACGCCCTGGAACACTGCAGCTGGCGCGTATGGGCTTGGCGTGGGCATGAAATGGTTTATCGTAGCGGCGGTACTGGTGGGCATATACATGGTGGTGCAGTATCGCGTGTTTTCTGGCAAGCTCGATGACTCGGGCTATGGCACACATTAGATAGATGTTAGTGGCAGCCTATGCTGAACAGAAAGGTGCTATGCGCCCAGGCACATAGCACCCTTGTGTAACCGAATATTTTTTGCAGGGGGAAAAGGTTATTTCTCTTTTCCACCAGCCATTTGGCTCCAAGCTTCGATGTCTTTTTGATTCATCCGCACGTAGTTTTCATTGCCGGCTTCTTGAGCCAGCTCGGCTGATTTTTTAGCGGCTTGGATGGCTTCGTCATAGCGGCGCAGTTTGGCCAAGATCTGGGCTTCGAGTCGATACTGCCAGTAGCGCGGATCCATTTCGTTGGCTTTGCGCACCCATTTGAGTGCTTGGTTGAGATCTCTACCTGTGTCGTAATAGTAGCTGGCAGCGGCATAGTAATCGCTACGTGTAGGACCACTCATGACGCGTTCGATATCAGCCATTACCTTGCTGTCCACATCAACCTCGAGCTTGATGGGTACGAGGGTGCGTTCCCAAATGAGCTGTATTTCGGCACTTTCGTTGCGCAACTTGTCGATGTTGATGGTGAACGTTTCAGTGAAGCAGTGTTCTTTGGGCTTGACGACGAGGCGCGCAGCTTCTTTGCCGTTGTCATAAGCTTGTGGCAAGCCCCAGTTATCCGTGTCGGTGTAGAAGATGATGGTCCAATTGTCGGCAGCGGGGATGGTGTACAGCGCATAAGCACCGGCCTTTAGCTCATGGCCTTCCACTTTGACGTCGTCGCTAAAGGTGATCACGGTGTTTTTGTTGGCGCCGGTGCGCCACATTTTGCCGAAAGGCACAAGCCCATCGGGTGCGAAAATGGTTCGACCTTTGACACCAGGGCGGGAATATTCCACTGTGACTTCGGTGAGTCCAACAGTTTGTTGGAGTTTGCAGGCAGGGCTGGGCGCAGGTGTTTGAATTTGGGCGAAGGTATGCATAGCCCAAAGGGTTACTACAGCCGAGGTGATTGAAAAACGCATTGCTGTGTTCATACTGCTTTGAAATTTGGTTTAACAAGCATTCTTGCAACAAATGTACACAACAAGATATGGATGAGAGAAGTCTTGGAAAAGAAAGGCATGCTACCAGCAGCATGCCTTTGTGTGAATTAAGTGGAGTATATTGATTAATGGGCCACTACGAGGCGAAGGGTGCATACCTGATGTTGGACGGTGAGGCATAGCTGGTAGATACCTGCGGGCTGATTGTGCAGATCGATAGGGAAGGTGCCGCCTATCTTTTCATAGGAATGAAAGAGACACCTGAGACGATGGCCGATGCTTCATTGTTGATAGTGTCGCTATCCATAGTGCCATTAGGACTACTTATGCTGACAGAGATGTGGTAAGATTGGGCTTCAGTGGGCGTAAACGGCGTCATGGTTGTGAACTCGTAAGTACCCAGTGTGAGAATGGCTAGCTGGTCAAAGTGATCCGAATAGGTGTTGGTGCCATCACTCCATTCCAAATCGAAATGGGCTAAAGTATCGGATCCTTTGTTGGTGACTAGACCCTTGATGAGCACGTTTTGCCCTGTGGGCACAAAGCGATCGATGAGCAGTTGGGTCAGTTCTATTTCGCGAGCTGGAGGGGACAAGCAAGCTGATGTTGTCCAGCGCAAAGCCATAGAGTCAGCCGCCATTGTCGTTGTAGCGAAATGCCAATTGTACAGAATCTTGGCCTGCCAGTGCTGAGAGATCAAAAGTGATTTTTTGTTGCCACGCTTCGCTGTTGTCAGATAGTTCGTATAATTGATTCCATGTATCGCCATCATCTGTAGTGTATTCGATAAAAGCGCGCTCGGTGTTTCCCTGATAGCTGAGCCCGCCAAAGAAATAGTCGATTTGTAAAATGATTGCAGAGTAGTCCGACAGATCCATAGGTGGCAAGACCAGGTAATCGGCGCTCTTGTCGCAATTGCAAGCATCGTCATTGGTGGCAATAATGTAGAGTTGCCCAAGCCGGGTGCTTGGGGGATCGACCAATAGCTACTCGAAAGGCTGCTGGGCGTGCCGATCAATCAGCCGCCATCAGTAGCCAACGACTGATAGGGCCATTGCGCAGGCATGATGCCGTTCTCGAAGTCTTCGCTGAGTAGTGTTTGAGCTGAAAGGGCACTGGTGAGTGTGAATAGGCAACTGAACGGTAGGTATAGGATAGGGAATAGGCAAAGCTTCGTAATGTTAAAATTTAGGTTCGCAATGAAATGTAACGTGCCAACGTTATCTACTGCCTTCAACAGGAGGGAAAAGACATTGGGAAACTTTAGTCATCGGCTTTACCTTAGCTGGGGCTTAGAACTATGTCATAGGCCAGTAATTCAGTATTGCAACAAGTGGGAAGAGCAGCTTTGAGTGACGAAAAAAGCGATAAGTAAGTGGACTCCCTTTTAGAAAGAGATGGCTTTGGCGGCGTGTGTTATTTATTTGCGCATCCGTATATTTCACAACTAAAGGCCACATGCATATAGTTATTATTGGTAACGGGATCAGTGGGATTACAGCAGCTTGTCATATACGCAAGCTGAGCGATTATCGCATCACTGTCATTTCGGGCGAGTCGGAATATTTTTTTTCGCGCCCAGCTCTCATGTACATCTATATGGGGCACATGACTTTTGAGCATGCGAAACCTTATGAAGACTGGTTTTGGGATAAAAACCGCATTGAGCGGATCCACGGCTGGGTAGACCAAGTCGATTTTGCTGCCAAGCAAGTGATCTTGTACGATGGTCGAAAAATAGGCTATGACAGGCTCATTTTGGCCACCGGATCGCAGCCCAACAAATTTGGCTGGCCAGGCCAGGATTTAGATGGCGTGCATGGCCTGTACTCATTGCAGGACCTTGAAGCACTGGAGCGCCACAGTCCGCATATCGAGCATGCGGTGATCGTAGGTGGTGGCCTCATCGGAGTGGAGTTGGCCGAGATGCTGCACTCGCGCCATATCCCTTTCACCTTTTTGGTGCGCGAGTCGAGCTTTTGGAATATCGTCTTGCCACCCGAGGAGTCGGCAATGGTGACGCGCCACATTCGAGCGCATGGTGTAGACTTGCGCCTTGAGAGTGAGCTCAAGGAAATCTGGGGCGACCAGCAAGGGCGTTGTAAGATGGTAGTAACTAGCGAGGGGGAGAAAATTCGATGTCAATACGTGGGATTGACAGCTGGCGTATCGCCCAATGTCGATTTTTTGCGCTTCTCAGCCTTAGACATAGAAAAAGGCATATTGGTAGATGACTACCTGCAGACCAACATACCTGATGTATATGCTATTGGCGACTGTGCCCAACTGCGTCAGCCCCAGCCGGGACGCCGTCCTATTGAAGCTGTGTGGTACACCGGACGCATGATGGGGCAAGTAGTGGCGCAGACTATTTGCGGGAAGCCAACGCCTTACAATCCAGGTATTTGGTTCAACTCTGCGAAGTTTTTTGACATCGAGTACCAGGTGTACGGCACGGTGCTGCCCAACCCACCCGAGCATCATGCTTCGCTTTACTGGGAGCATCCCGATGGGCAGCGCAGCGTGCGCATTGTGTACGACCGGCGTACAGACTCGGTGTTGGGCTTCAATTTGATGGGCATCCGCTATCGGCACGAAGTGTGCGAGCGGTGGTTGTGCGATGGCACGCCTATCGAGGAGGTGCTACAGGATCTGTCTTTGGCCAATTTTGATCCAGAATTTTATCCGCAGTACGAAGGGGCCATCGTGGCTCAGTACAATCAGCAGGCAGGCAAGCAGCTCAAGCTGCGCAAACGCCGTCGCTTAGACCTTGTACTCGACTTTTTAAAGCGGTAAATCGCACCTGCAACTTTATCCAAATTGAATTGAGAAAAACGCAAGCAGCCACTCATGATGCGAAAACCCGTTTTTGTAAAGACAATTCAATTTGTAGGCATTGGCCTATTTGTCTTTGCTTTGGCGCTTTTCAGCTGGTCACTCACAGCTAGTAAGTTTGTCCTGAACGAGGAAGCGCTCAAAGCTGCTATTGGCAACGAACAGCACTGGGCTCATGTGGCAGTTCATATAGCGCCCATGCAAGGCCAGACGTATCCTAACAGCTTTGCCTTTATTGCAGCGCTGGATGCAGCGCTCAGGAGAGCCCAAGAAGATATCCGCAAGCAAGTAACGGATGAGCTGGGGCTCACCCCTTCTGATGGTGCCTACTGGAATGCCATCTTACAAGATTACCAGCTGAAGGCAGTGCGTTTTCCCGTAGCTAAGGCCTCAGCTATGGGATTGTTGCCCGACCGTAGTTGGTTGTTTTTTGCGTTGAGTATCGGCCTAGGCGTGTTAAGTGCTTTTTTGTATTTGCTTCCGCAAAAGCGTGATCTGCCCGGCATTTGGCACAATGGCCTTTGGCATCACTCGCTCACCTCTCGCGGTTGGTTGGGTATGGCCCTTGGTGCATGGCTCATCGCTTTTTATGCCTTGCTCTACTTTTATCCGGAGCATCTGGTCAATTGGGTCATCATGGTGGACCCCATCAGCGAGGCACTTAGTGGCCATCCGGCCAGCCAATGGTTCTTATATGGCTTGCTCTATACGCTGGCTATTTTGGTCATGGGCGTGCGCATGCTGATCAAATATCGCCACAACCGTTATCAGATTATACGCACCGTGTCGGTGATGTTCTTTCAGACAGCTTTTGCCTTTCTCATTCCCGAGATTTTGGTGCGGCTCAACAAGCCCTATTTCGACTTCAAAAATATCTGGCCACTCGACTACGATTTCTTTTTCGAAATCGATGAGTTGATTGCCAATGGCACGCTGGGGATATTTATGCTGGGGTGGGGTATAGCTCTTGCGGTGGTAGGCGTGCCAGTATTCACCTACTTTTTTGGCAAGCGTTGGTATTGTTCGTGGGTATGCGGCTGTGGCGGCTTGGCCGAGACGATGGGCGACCCTTTCCGGCAGTTGTCGAGCAAGAAGTTGCGCGCCTGGCGCATCGAGCGCTGGCTCATTCATGGGGTGCTTGTATTTGCTGTAGTGATGACGGCTATGGTACTTTACACTTATTTTACGGGTGAGTCGCGCGTGTTGGGCTTAGACAGCTATCAGGTGCGCAAGTGGTATGGCCTGTACATTGGTTCGTGGTTTGCTGGCGTGATTGGCACGGGCTTTTACCCGCTGATGGGCAACCGCGTGTGGTGTCGGTTTGGTTGCCCACTGGCAGCTTATTTGGGTCTTGTACAGCGCTTTCGTTCGCGCTTTCGCATTACGACTAATGGAGGGCAATGTATTTCGTGTGGCAACTGCTCTACCTATTGCGAGATGGGTATCGACGTGCGGTGGTATGCCCAACGCGGGCAAGACATTGTGCGGGCCTCTTGCGTGGGCTGTGGGGTGTGTGCAGCAGTATGCCCTCGGGGGGTGTTGCGCTTGGAACAGGCTAGCGCTGACGTGAGCAAGCGCGCCAGCGAATTGCGCGTACTGCGCATGGTGCCCGGCAAACAGGTAGAGATGCTGGCATGAGGCAACTGCGTTTGGATTTGTAGTTGGTGCCTGATAACCCATTGGGCACTAAAATGGCATCAGAGCCTTCTTTGAAAAAGTCAAATTGCTAACTTGGCACGTACTAGCTACGTGCATTTGCCGAAAGACAAAATGTATAGTTGCCTTCAGCGTTTTGTTGAACCAAAACAGAGATGCCATGCCAATCAGTAAGCCTTTCAACCTCAAGCAGTGGATAGAAGATAACCGCCACCTGTTGCGTCCGCCTGTTGGCAATCAACAGATTTATCGCGGCAACGACGACTACATCGTCATGGTAGTGGGTGGGCCAAACGGTCGCAAGGACTATCATTGGGAAGAGGGCGAAGAGCTGTTCTATCAGCTCGAAGGCGATATCACCGTCAAGATTATCAATGAAGAAGGCCAGCCCGAAGACATCCATATCCGAGAGGGTGAGATGTTCTTGCTGCCACCCCGCGTACCTCATTCGCCTCAGCGCCCTGCCAATACGGTGGGCTTGGTCATAGAGCGCTATCGGCGTCCTGGCGAGGTGGACAAGCTCATGTGGTTTTGTGACAATTGCCACGCCAAGTTACACGAAGCCAGCTTTGAGTTGGAAGATATCGTTACGCAGATCAAGGAAGCCATCGAAACGTTTATGGGATCTGAAGAACTGCGCACCTGCAAACAATGTGGCCATGTGATGGAAAAGGTAGTGTGAACCACTAAAATATGAGTCAATTGATGAGCCGACTATTGCACTTATGTGCATTTGCGTGGTGTGGAATGATGATCATGGTAGCGGAGGCGCATGCCCAAAGGATGCGATTCGAGGCTGTTGCAGATCCGCCAGAAGTAGTCTTAGGTAGCTCTGTATCACTGCGCTTTACGCTGTACGATGCGCGTGGCAGTGAGTTTGTGCCGCCTGACTTGTCGGCCTTCGATGTGGTGATGGGGCCCAACCAGTCATTTCGCACTACCATTGTCAATGGGCGTGTGCGTTCGGAAATGAGTATTAGCTATACGCTCATGCCGCGCAAAGTCGGTACATTTCCCATTGGTCCGGCTCGCATTCGCGTAGGCGGTAAGACGGTGCATTCCAACAAGGTAGAAATACGTGTATTGCCGCCTACACATGTGCCTTCAGACTCAGAGGCACTGCCGGATGTGTTTGTCGAGCTTGTCTTGTCGGATACAGTGGCTTATGTAGGCCAAGAGTTACTGGTCGACCTCAAGTTATTTACCAAGCACAATATAGATAGCTACAGCATTTTGGATGAGCCCGAGCTGAAGGGTGCGTGGGTAGAGCCTTTACGGCGCTTCGACACCCGTACGCGACACGAGTTTCGGCAGGGCGTGCAATATTTGACCAAGGTGTTGCGTCGCATGGCGGTATTCCCTCAGCAGTTAGGCCTTTTAGAAATCCCCCCATGGCGATTGCAATTGGCCGTGGTAGAAGGGCAAGACAGAGGTTTGGGTTTTTTCTTCAATACGCGCGTGCGGCCAGTGGTAGTGGAAACTCAGTCCTATCAGGTGCAAGTCAGGCCATTGCCCATGCCGCCACCTGCCGATTTTAGTGGTGCAGTAGGGGAGTACGCGGTGAAAATGCGTGTGCAACCTAGTCGTCTTTCTACTGATCAAACATTGCAGCTCCTATGGATCGTCTCAGGTGTGGGCGACATCAAACGGGTGGAGCCACCGCCAGTGCCGCTTTCGACCGACTCGTTTGACGTGTATGAGCCCAGGGTCATAGAAGAGACTATATATGAAGATCAGGGCGTATTGCGCGGCAAGAAAGTGTTTGAGGTGTTAGCCATTCCTCGCTATGTAGGTCAATGGCGCATTGTACCGAGTTTTTCTTGGTTCGACGTAGACTCTGTCCGCTACCAGCGGGCAGTAGCCGATCCTTTTTTTGTGGAAGTAATGCCAGGTGATGGTTTGCAGCGCACTTTGTCTGACACTGCGACTACAGCGGACCGTCCAGGTCGTCCCTATCCGTGGGCTGTGCACACGCATTTACGCAAAGATTGGCCCAACTGGTGGGGCTCTTGGAGCTTTTGGCTGCTATTGGTGCTGCCGTGGGTAGGAGGTGCGATGGTTATAGGTAGCAGCGTATGGCTAGCTCGCCAACCGGTGTTGTCAGAGGCTGCGCGCAAGCAACGAGCTGCCTATAAATTGGCTCGCCAGCGCCTCTCACAAGCCAAGAAATATTTGGCAGCAAAGGCATATCGCGATTTTTACGATGTCCTGTCGCGTGCACTGATCGAGTACGTGGCTTTTCGCTTGCAGTTACCCATGGCTGAAGTGGCTAAGGCCACTGTGGAGCATCGCCTTTCGGAAAAAGGCGTACCGCCTCAGTTGCGCAGCCGCTACATGCAACTGCTTGAATGGTGCGACAAGGCCTTGTATGCAGGGCAGGCACAACAATTGCCTCACGAGCAACTTTATGCGGAAGCCCTAGAGGTCATTGCTGCATTGGAACCCTATTTGCGGCTACAAAGAGATGGGTGAGTGGGCTCACATACTATTTTTCTCCGCTGCCTTACTTTGCGCCTGCAAAAAAATGGCTGATGACGCTACCTGTAGTATCCCTTCATTTCAAGGCCTTTGGCCAAGGTCCACCACTAATCGTTTTACACGGCCTGTTCGGTATGCTCGACAATTGGCAGACGCTGGGCCGGCGCCTAGCACAAGACTACACTGTGTATCTGGTCGATCAGCGCAATCACGGCCGTTCACCTCATGCCGAACCACACGACTATCCTACCTTAGCTGAGGACTTGCGCCATTTCATGGAAACACAATGGATCTATCGAGCGCATTTGTTAGGTCATTCTATGGGGGGCAAAACGGTAATGCAGTTTGCCTTTGACAATCCGGACATGGTCGATCATCTGGTCGTAGTCGATATTGCGCCTGTGGGTTATGCGCGGCGTCACGACTTTATCTTTGAGGCATTGCAGCGCGTACCACTACAACGCCTTGAGTCGCGCAAGCAAGCCGAAGATATCCTCATGCAGCACATTGGCAATAGCGCTATTGTGCAGTTTTTGTTGAAAAACTTGGCTCGCAATGAGGATGGCAGCTTTAGGTGGAAGTGCAACTTGCCCGTGCTGCATCGCTATTACGATGCCATTATTGGGCCAGTAGCAGGTGCTCCTTTCGAAGGGCCTACGCTTTTTGTGAAAGGTGGAGCTTCGGAACACATACTGCCCGAGCACTGGCCACATATCCAGCAACTTTTTCCCAATAGCCAGCTGTTTGAGATTCAGGGCGTGGGACATTGGGTACACGCTGAAGCGCCTGAGGTATTGCTCCAACGCGTACAACAGTTTCTGCGCTCAAATCGCTAAGCATGCATTTTGGTGAAAGGCCTCCAAGACCTTACCTTCACAAATCCAATACTTTTTAGCTGGTGCCAAAATCCAAAGTACATCTTGCATGTTGTGAAAAAGTGGGAGCAAAGTAATAAATAGCCTGCTTGTTTGTTGAGTGTCCCCAAAACAGTTAGACCATGAGCCATATTAAAAAGGTTTTTCAACGCCTTTCGGCGATAGGACTGATAGGAATGGTGGGACTGGCTTTTCAACTGGCCAGCGACCACAGTCGTTTTTTTGAGATCTCAAAACACATAGAGATTTTTGCCAACCTCTACAAAGAAGTCAACACCTATTACGTAGATGAAATAGACCCAGGCAAACTGATGCGAATCGGCATCGATGCGATGCTTGCTTCGTTGGATCCCTATACCAACTATATTTCCGAATCGGATATCGAAGGCTATCGCTACATTACGGAAGGGCGCTATAATGGAATAGGAGCTCAAATTCGCTTAGTCGATGATTATCCCACCATTATGGCGCCTTATAAAGACTCTCCAGCATGGAAAGCGGGGTTGCGTGCTGGAGATCAAATTATTGCCATCGATGGGCGCGATACGAAAGGACACACGGAAGACGAAATTGGTGAATTTTTAAAAGGCTATCCGGGTACCAGTGTCGAGTTGAAGGTACTTCGGCCCGGCCAGGACGAGCCCCTTATGCTCGAACTAGTACGCGACGAAGTGCACATCCCCAATGTGCCGTATTACGGTATGGTGTCAGATGATGTGGGTTATGTGGCGCTGACCACTTTTACACGCCATGCAGGGCGCAATGTAGCTGATGCGGTGAAGAAGTTGCGCGAAGCACATCCTGAGCTTAAGGGGCTGATCTTTGACCTGCGCGGCAATGGTGGAGGATTGCTCACCGAAGCGGTTAATGTGGCCAATGTGTTTATACCCAAAGGTGAGGTAGTCGTCAGCACGCGTGGGCGTGTCAAGGAGTGGGATCGCACATTTAAGACGCTTAACATGCCTGTAGCGCCCGATTTGC
The DNA here is from genome assembly GCA_026982695.1 of Saprospiraceae bacterium. Taxonomy (GTDB): domain Bacteria; phylum Bacteroidota; class Bacteroidia; order Chitinophagales; family Saprospiraceae; genus WFYJ01. Next base: position 307,685 of record JALSGS010000045.1, on the reverse strand, counting down.
CGTTGGTCGTATTGGTAGATGGGGGCACAGCTTCGGCTTCTGAGATTGTTTCGGGGACGATTCAGGATCTCGATCGGGGTGTGATTGTTGGGCAGCGCACTTATGGAAAAGGGTTGGTGCAAAATACGCGTGATGTGGGCTATAATGCGCGTGTAAAGCTAACCACTGCCAAGTACTACATCCCCAGTGGGCGCTGTATACAGGCAGTGCACTACGAGAATGGCAAGCCAGCACATATTCCTGACGAGGAGCGCACGCCTTTTAAGACGCGCAATGGCCGTATCGTGCTCGATGGAGGGGGGATCAAACCCGATATTATCGTTGATCCCGATGAGAAAAGTGACATACTTAAGACATTAATAGATAAATTCTTTATATTTAAGTATGCCAATGAATTCTGCCTTGAGCATGACTCTATTGCACCACCCGAGCGTTTTACCTTTGAGCAGTGGGACGATTTTGTAGCTTTTCTCGAGGCGCGCAACTTCGACTTCGACACCGAAAGTGAGCAATTGCTCGAACAACTGAAGGTGCGCAGCGAGGAAGAAGGCTACGATCTTGCTGCACAGATCGAAGCATTGGAGCAAAAAATCAAGGCCGAAAAGCGAGAGGAGATAGAAAAACACAAGCAGGCTATCATTGATCAGATAGAGAAAGAACTGGCTAGCCGGTTTTACTTTGAGCGTGGCCGTATTATCGTTGGCTTGCGCAATGATCCCGAAATTGACACAGCACTGTCCGTGTTGCACGATGGTGAGCGTTATAAAAAGCTACTCGGTGTGGTAGAGTGATGGATAAATGTGAGTGATCCTTTGATGATTTGGGCTGATGGATACTTGTGGGGGTTCACTCCCTTCAGCTGCGGGGCAGCGCATTTGTTTCCCTCATCCTCTTGCGAGCTTGAAAATTTGTATGATTGCGAGTGCTGCGAATATCCAACCGATCGTGATGTGTGTGTAACGCAGCCATGCAGTAGCATGGCGTTTCAGCCATTCGGCCCATGCAGCATAGAGCCATAGTAAGCCAAAAGTGCCGATCATCACGCCAGAAGCGAAGATGCTTAGGGTGAGCCCGTCGTCGTGCAAGTGGTTGTTGGCCAATAACCAGGTAGTGTAGAAAGTCCAATAAGGGATAGCTAAAAAGTTGATAGCGGCAATGCTCATGCCCTGTATAAAGGGATAGTGTGGCTGGAGATTAGTAGTTGTGTTGGGCAATTGGCGATAGGGATGGGCAAACCTAAAGTAGTAGATGCTCAGGACTACAAATACAATGGTGGCTAAGAGATTGAACCAAAAATCTATTTTGGGATAATCGGCCAGCCGTCGGCCCAATATGGCAGCTGCATAGGCTTGTACCCACTCTATTATGGCTGCTCCAGCTGCCATAATGAGTGCATTGCGTCGTCCACGATAGAGCGTGATGTACACAACAGAGGTGTTGATGATTCCGGGGGGGACTGATCCTATGAAACTGAGTCCTAATCCAAGGAAAAAAGCTATCACCATGTATTTTTCGTGTCAATCTGTTAATTCATCTGTAGCACACTTGTAGGCCAGGTATCTGTTCACGTATTGCCAGAACTCGGAAGCACTCATGGGTGCTACACCGCGTTTTTGCTGCACGCGATAGATGCGCAGTAATATTTGCCAGTGCTGCCAGATGGTGTAGTATTTTTTGTATAGGGGGATAGATGGGTCGTAGATATGTGCAGGCTCTCCTGCGATGCCGTTGAATTCGAGTATTTTGAACTGGCCTTGGCGAAGGCTTTCTATCGAGCGGCATTTGAGATCGAAGCGGCCGTAATACATGTGTTGCATGGCCAAGCTGATGCGGTCAAATACAGCAGTGAGTTGATCATCGATCAGGTGATTCCCATTGAGAAACATGGCGCCGCGGCAGTGATTCCCAATTGGTTCTATGAGCACCTCTTCGCCGTGGCGTGGCACATACTGCATCAGTTGTGGCTTTTGTTGTTGCATGCGGTTGAGCTGTAGACTAGCTCGGGGATTGTGAGCCATCAGTTCGGCCACGCTGCGCCGACCGTCGCCTTTTACCGAAAGGTATTTCTTGATGCACAAAGAGGTGATTTGCCCACAAGATTGCTCTGGCAGGCGCCAGTACAGTATGGCGTATTCCTCTGGAGCGTCTACAAATGCTTGTACGAGATATGGCACATGCATATGGCGGTGGTATTGCCAAAGCTCGCCGAAATGGTGTACCTTGACCACACACCTGCCTCGCTCCCCTATGTCGGGCTTAGCTATAGCAGGAAAGCCAATGCCCGCTTCGGCCAGCTGTTGGCGTAACTGTTGGGCACTAGTCCCTGTTTGGATCAACGTAGTAGCGGGCAAGTAAGCTTTGGGTATGGCTCGGAGGATTTCCCACTTCGACTCACCCAACAAACCACCTGTAGGAATAGTAGGGTTTGCTGTGGTGAAAAAAAAGGGATGTCGTGCGCGCAAGGCTTGCCATAGCCAGATAAGGACCACAGGTATATTGATTAGCCACATAGGCATGTATTCCCAATGCGTCCATCGAAGTATGGTGTGCTTCCACGAGTAGTGCATTTATGAGTTGTGTTCAGGTGAATAGTTGGACTTCGTCGCCCACTCGAATAATGCCTCCTTCAATGACACGTGCCGTAATGCCACCGTGACCGCGCATGGCATTGTAGCCCCCAGGGCCGAGATTTTCTTCCATGCGGCTACAGGGCACACATGGGCCGGTAGCTTCGAGTAGCGCTTGCCCGATGCGAAAGCGACGCTCTTTGAGCGCAATGAGGTTGATACCACGTACGACGATATTGCGCCGCGTGAGCGCTGGGTCAAGAGAGGGGAGCCCCAAAATAGAAGCGACTACGTCTAGGTGCTCAGCTTGGATAAGGGTTACTTGGCGTTTGCCGCTACTGCCTGCGTAGTGATCACCATGTAGCCCCTGCTCGGGACTTACTTCCACGTATTGTTTTGCAATGGGTGGTTGACGTCGTGCCGGTCGTATGCCGATCCAGAGCACGCGCCCCTTTTGCGGCATCTGATCCATAAGAGCCTTGAGCTGTGGTTCTTCCATAAAAAATGGCATTTTGTGCCTGTAAAGTTAAGCTCAAAATGAGCTGAGCATTGTCACCTGTTTTTTTCTTGGGGCTAAAAGTAAGTGGGATGTTTTGAAGAGAGGCAATATTAATTATCCTCTTGGAAAAGGCGGACACACAATGTGAGTGCCCCAAATCTTTTGTAGCTAAAAAGTTGTTTTTGTTGGGTATATGTAGATGTGATTATAGCCCAGTTTGTATTTTGGAAAAAAATTGTGAATGCGCACAAAAAATTGGACATGCGTTTATCGGTCGGTTGAGTTAATTGAAGTAAAGTTGGCAGAAGATTTACTAAAGCAGCATGCGATAGAAAGTCACATCGTGATTCAACGTGATTCGGCTATCCCTGCCTTAGGCGAAACGGAGTTGTATGTGCGCAAGGAAAGGGCTGAGGAAGCACGTCGTATTTTGAAAAAAAATGGCTTTAAGTGATGCGTTTGCACTTTTTTTATGTTCATATGGGTTTGCTTCCATGTTTATTGTTTGTGGCGGCTTGTTCGGGACAGCAACCATCTGTAGGTACACAAAAGCAAAGCGAAATGTCGGACACAATGCCTAAAGGCTTAAAAGTAGCCACTTTTGGTGCCGGTTGTTTTTGGTGTACAGAAGCCATATATGAAGAGCTGCGTGGGGTTTACAAAGTCGTTTCAGGTTATTCGGGAGGGCACGTGCCCAATCCGACCTACCGGCAGGTATGTACGGGGACTACTGGCCATGCAGAGGTAGTGCAGGTGTGGTACCATTCCGATGAGATCAGCTATGAAGATTTGGTAAAGGTGTTTTTTGCTACTCACGATCCAACTACGCTCAACAGGCAGGGCAACGACGTAGGCACGCAGTATCGCTCTGTCATTTTTTACCACGACGAGCAGCAGAAGGAAATTGCCCAAAGGCTGAAAGAGATATTTGCACCCACTTTATGGGATGATCCTATCGTGACGGAGATTAGCCCATTTACCGCGTTTTATCCGGCAGAAGCATATCACCAAGAGTATTTTCGCAATAATCCCAATCAGCCTTATTGCCAGATTGTCATCGGTCCAAAGGTGCGCAAGTTCAGAAAGATGTTTGCCGACAAGCTCAAGCAATAACTATTGGTGTTGTAGAAAGTCTTGTACTGTAAGAAGATCCTGGAGTAATTAATTTTTTTATCGCAGTAGAACCAAGTCGCCTGAATAGTACAGAATTACTCCATCGATAAAGCGCACACGCGCCGTCCAGGCAAACACGGCGGGCTGGAGCTGTTGGCCGCGAAAGGTGCCATCCCAGCCCAAAGTAGGGTCGTTAGGTGGTATTTGTCGGGCTTCAAAGACAAGCTCTCCCCATCTGTCGTAGATTTTTAGTTCTTCAATTACGGACACGGCTGGTCCAGCGTAGGCCGTCCAGTGGTCGTTAAAGCCGTCGTCGTTGGGCGAAAACGCATTGGGAAAGTAAATAGGGCGATCGGGGCGAATGAATACGGTTACTTGATCAGTGGCAGGGCATCCATTTTCGTCCCAAACGGTAAGGGTGAAAGTCGTGCTGCGCAGAGGTATTGCTTCCGGTGTAGGGCAATCGGCACAAGAGAGCGGCTCGGCAGGGGCCCATGCATACGTGACGGGCGTGCCCAGTGGCAGTACTGTGGCATTGAGCAAAGTAGATTGACCCAAGGTGAGCGTAGTGTCAGGGCCGGCATCGACTAGCAGTGGTGGTGGCTCATCAAGTGTTGTCTGTATTTGATCGGTACAGCCGCGACTATCACGGACGGTGACAGTGTAATTGCCAGCAGGTAGGTTGGTCAGTGCGGTATCGGGTTGGAAGTTGATCCCATCGACGCTATAGACGTAGTCAGGTGTACCGCCTTGGGCTTGTACAACGATTATGCCTGAGGCATCGCCAAAGCAGGCAATGTCTTGGGTACGTATGAGCTGCAATGACAGTGGTGGTGGTTCAGCCACTGTGGTAGTGGCAGTGCGTGTGCAGCCGTTGGCATCGGTAATGGTGACGGTATAGCTACCAGCTGGCAGATCGAATAGGTAATCGGTAGTAGCACCAGTGCTCCACGAATAAGTGTAATTGCCCGCACCCCCGTTGGCATGGGCAAATGCTTCGCCATCCTGCTCGCCGAAGCAGCTGATGTCGATGGCTTGAGCCGCTACTTCAAGCACGGGAAAGTCTTCTATCTCGATGGTGAATATGCCTTGGCAGCCAGCTCCATCTGTGACGCTAATGGTGTAATTGCCGGCAGCCAAATTGGTGAAAATGCTGTCGGCTTGTGGGCCATTGCCTATATCGTAAGAGACGGGGAGGGTAGCTACTTCGAGCGAGATGACGATTTGGCCATTACTATCTCCATTACAAGTAGGTGGTACGGCGGGCTCTACTTGTGCATTGAGTGCTAGGCCTTCGGGCACAGTGATCGATTGGACAAAAGTGCAGCCATTGGCGTCTTGTATTTCGAGCGGATAGGTGCCCCAGGCCAGCTGGGTGAATACCGAATCGGCGCCAAAGGGGCTGCCGTCAAAGCTAAAGGTAAAAGGTGGTGTACCCTGTGTAACGTGTACACGTACGCTGCCCGTTTGTGCCTGAGTGCCACAGTAGTCGGGGTGTACTTCTATATCGGTTTCTACAGCTGGATAGACTTCCACATACTGCGCTGTAGTCACTTCGCATCCGGCCTGATCGAGGATGGTAAGTGAAATGGCTTTGGTGCCAGCCTGTTGGTAGCTCACTTGGTGGGGGCCTGGCCCAGTGGCAGTAGCCGGCGTGGCATTGAGCCCGAAGTTCCACGTCCATGATTGAATGCCTGCCAGTGGCACTGAGGCATCTTGTACGGTGAGCATTTCATCCAGACAGAGCGAAGGCTTGTCCAGTTGGAAATTGGCCTGGGGGCCCAAGAAGGTACCTGTGCCACCAAACTCTATACTAAAGCCATTGCCCGTGTTGCTGAAGTTGATAATGGCTACCGCATAGCTTTTGCCGGCTTCCATGTCTAAAGCGGCAACGAAGTTGTCATCGCCGCTGGCACATCCTGGAAACTCTTGCAAATCGGTGGAGCTAGTGCTCAAGCCAGTAGGGCCCGTACAGGGCTCCCAGGTAGGAAAAGGGCTACCAACGTTTTCGCCTGAAGACATACAGCGCAGCTCTATCTTATCGGAGCAGTCGTCCAAGCCATTGGGCAGCTCAAAGACGATAAAGTCGATGTCGTCAGAGGGGTTAGTAGGGGTGATGGTAAAAGTGAGCGTGCCGGGCTGATCGCACGTCCACTTGTACCAAGCTGAGCTGAACTCTTCTTGTATGCACGAGCCATTGACCAGTTCGTAAGGATCGTTTCCGGCCCCAATGATGCTTTGCACCGTGAAGGCCTCTTTATTGCACAGCACCACGCCCGTAGGGCAGTCGGAGGAAGGGTCGGGCACAGAGTTGAAATTGTTGACACATAGTTGGAAAGTGCCTTGATTGCCATTGCGTGCGTCGACGCGGATAAAGTAAGTTTGGCCAATGGTCAGTCCGCTGACAAACGTCTCTGCAATGTGATAGCCAAAACCGTCAGAGGCGCATTGTAGTTCGGTGAGGTTGCCTCCACAACCGCCCGAATAAATGGCGAATTGTGGTAGCTGAAGCGTGCCGCCAGGAGTGCCTGCACCTGCATTGGCCCCTATTACCGTAACGTGTAGGTCGGTAGCTTGAGCGACAAAGGTGAACCACACGTCGTGCGTTTGATCGGGCCAGCAGTTGGGTTGGCCAACAGCTGCGTCGAGCGTGGCTCCACTGGTCGTATAGGCACCAGGAGGTGAGCACCAGTTGTCGAGTTGGTCGAGCACGATGGCATTGTCGCACACGTCATTGGTAGGCTGTGCCCAGATGACATTTGCCGAGAGGCTACAGAAAATCAGGAGGTATATGTGTCGCATGTGCTGATGTTTTTCAAAAAACGGATGGAGGACTACAAAAGTACCCTTGTCGGGTACTTTGAGCGTTAAATGGTAGCCAGTTGCCAAAAAGTCAATAACTACCTTTGCTGTCAAGCTCACTATGGGTAGCAATGGTTGCGTATAGAGCCCCTAAGTTTTATGTACTTATGAGAAAAAACATACCTAACTTCATCACACTGCTCAATCTGTTGTGTGGTAGCCTGGCATTGGTTAGCCTGTTTGCACAGCAATACATACAAGTGTTTTGGTTGCTGTTGATCAGTGGATTGTCCGATTTTCTAGATGGACTAGTAGCTCGTGCATTGGGCGTACAGGCTCCTTTGGGGCGCGAGCTGGACTCACTGGCTGATGTGGTTTCATTCGGCTTGGTACCTGGTTCAGTATTGTATGTGTTATTGGTACAAGGCTATCATCGGAGCGAGGTGTGGTCAAGTGGTCTGTATTGGCCGGCAGCTGTTGCTTTTGTGTTTTCACTGGCAGCAGCGTGGCGCCTGGCCAAATTTAACATTGACGTGCGACAGAGGCATTATTTTCTAGGGCTGAGTACACCTGCAGCAACGGTTTTTGTAGTGGGGTTATTATTGATATTTGCACGTGATAGCTGGGGGCTAGCCGATGTAGTGACTATGCCGCTATTCCTTTGGGCTGTCACTATAGTGCTTAGCTTGTTGATGGTCTCCGATATTCCGATGTTTAGCTTTAAGCTCGAGCAAGTAGGCTGGGCAGGCAATGAGTTTCAGATTATCTTTGCGCTCGTTGCGCTGGGCTTGTTGGTAGGTTTGCGCGAGTTGGGACTGCCACTTATTGTGATGTGTTACGTGCTTTTTTCGCTTGCGCAAAATGTCTGGCATAGCCAAAAGGGCTGAAGGCCCGCTGAAGTGTATTTGTTGATCCCCTTTTGAGATTTCACCTGATTTGCTGATGAAATACATTGCGGAAATAGACGTAATGCCTCGTGAGGAACTGCTCGACCCCCAAGGCAAAACAGTAGCCCTGAACATGAAACATGTGGGAGTTGCAGGCGTTGCCGATGTGCGCATAGGCAAGCACATTCGCATGGTGATCGAAGCGGCTGATGAAAGCGAGGCGAGACAAAAAGTGGAAACTGCTTGTGACAAGCTGTTGGCCAACGTCATCATGGAGACCTATACCTACACGCTTCAGCTCCTGGATGAGTAGTCTATTACGTCCTCCATGTTGTATCTAATTCCCACACCTATAGGTAATCTCGAAGACATTAGCTTGCGTGCCTTGCGCTTGCTCAAAGAGGTGGATCTCATCTTGGCTGAAGACACGCGCATCACGCGTAAGCTGTTGGCACACTACGACATCCATACGCCCCTCAAGGCATATCATGCGCACAACGAGCATCGCCTCACGGCTTCACTCGTAGCCCAGATGGAGGCAGGCAGCACGTTTGCTTTGGTGAGCGATGCGGGTACACCGGCAATATCGGATCCAGGGTTTTTACTAGTACAGGCCTGTGTGGCAGCAGGTGTGACGGTGAGCTGCCTACCTGGCTCTACTGCCTTTGTACCAGCATTGGTGGGGTCGGGTTTGCCTTGCGATCGCTTCTTCTTCGAAGGCTTTTTGCCTCATAAAAAGGGGCGCCGCAGCCGCTTGCGATGGCTGTCTGAATTGCCCTATACATTTGTATTATATGAGTCGCCTCACCGATTGGCAAAGTGCCTGCGCCAGCTAGTCGAATATTGTGGGGCAGAGCGACCGGCTTGTGTGGTACGCGAGCTGAGCAAGCTGCACGAAGAGTATGTACATGGTACGCTCGCTCAGCTGATTGCTCACTTTGAAGCCCATCCACCTCGTGGCGAGTTAGTCGTCGTGGTAGGTGGACTGAGTAGTAAAAAACCGAAAGCGGCAGGGCCTTAAGAAACAAGGTGTTTGTAGCTGAAGGACAGATTTTGCCGTTTGTACTTCTGTGAAAAAAGGTGCCATAGCGTGAAAAACAGTACCATCAGAGGCGTCCTTCTGTTAGGTGCATTGGCCATAGTAAGCGTTATTGCGATACAGACGTGGCTGGTGTGGAGCACGTGGAATATCAAGGAAAAAGAGTTTGACGACAAGGTGCGTATTGCCTTGCTCCACGTGGCGCGGGAGTTTGAGCGCATGGGAAGCCCCCTGCCCACTTACGATCTGATCAATCGCGTGTCGCCCAATTACTACGTGGTCAATGTCAATGACGTGATCAATGCCAATAACTTAGAATACTTCCTGCGTCGAGAGCTGGAAGAGGTGGGCCTCAACGAAGATTTTGAGTACGGCATCTACGATTGTGCCACCAACAAAATGGTGTATGGCAATTACATCAGCTATCAGCCTGAGCCTGACAGTGCCCATGTACATCGCGACAACTTACCCGTATACGACAAGTTCACCTACTACTTCGGCGTGCACTTTCCGCGGCGCACCTCCTACATTCTGGGTAATATGCGCTTGACTACTATTTTTTCAGCCATTTTGCTGCTGACAGTGCTTTTCTTCGCCTATGCGATGTTTATCATTTTGCGCCAAAAGCGCCTTTCGGAAATGCAAAAAGATTTCATCAACAATATGACCCATGAGTTCAAGACGCCTATTTCCACTATAGGTATCTCTGCAGATGTCTTTTTACAACACAAGGAAGTACAACAACAGCCACGCCTATTTCAGTATGCGCACATCATCAAAGAGCAAGCACAGCGCCTCAATAGTCAGGTAGAAAAAGTACTGCAATTGGCCCGATTGGAACGCAACAACTTTACCATCAAGTTAGAGCCCATACACTTGCATCCATTGTTGGAACACATCTTGTCATCGGTACGTGCAAAAGTAGAAGACCAAGGAGGAAAACTCGATTGTGTGTTCGAAGCAACGAATGACTTGATACAAGCCGACCGCGTACATTTGACTAATATCTTGCACAGCCTGCTCGACAATGCCATTAAGTATTGCCGCGATGTAGCTCGAATAAAAGTGCATACCTGGCAAGAAGGTGATCATCTGCTGCTGGCCATACGCGATGAGGGCATTGGCATTGCCAAAGCACATCAAGCCCGCGTATTCGACAAGTTCTATCGCGTACCTACGGGCAATGTCCACAATGTAAAGGGCTTTGGTTTAGGTCTTTATTATGTGCGCAACATCTGCATTGCCCATGGCTGGAAAATCGGCCTCGATAGCGTCCCCCAGAAAGGAACCACTGTGACCATTAGGATGAAAATTAATTCGCAATGAGTACTCAAAATGCAGCTGCAAAGGCACACTTGCTGTATGTAGAAGATGACCCCCAACTCAGCTTCGTGACGTGTGACAACCTCCAACTACAGGGCTATCAGGTCAAACATTTTGCCGATGGAAAAGAAGCACTTGAAGCTTTTGCAAAGTACTCTTTTGATTTGTGCATACTCGACGTAATGTTACCTCACATGGATGGCTTTACTTTGGCCCAAGCCATTCGGCAAAAAGATCAAGACATACCCATAATTTTTCTCACGGCGCGTTCGCTCAAAGAAGATAGAATACATGGCCTGAGTATAGGTGGCGATGACTATCTGACCAAACCCTTTAGCATGGAAGAGCTCGTGCTCAAAATTGAAGTATTTCTGCGACGACGCAAAGTGATGCATGATGCTTCCGAATCTGCCATCATTCAACTGGGCCATTTCGAGTTCGATTATCACAATTTGTTGCTGCGCCATCCGCAAGGAGTACGGCACCTCACAGCTCGAGAAGCTGAAGTACTTCGCTACCTGTCTGCGCGGATGGGATCGGTAGTGCGTCGATCTGAGATTTTGAAAGAAGTATGGGGAAAAGACGACTACTTTCTAGGCCGTAGCCTCGATGTGTTTGTCTCTCGCTTGCGTAAATATTTGCGTACTGACAGCCGAGTCAAGATCGAAAATGTGCATGGCGTGGGCTTTCGGCTAATTTCCCCCAATCAATAGCCCCTATCTGTTTGTACCTGATCGAATGCTATTCAATATGTAATAAATGTAGATGTGTTTCTTATATGCTTACTATATAACTGTAATTAGTTGCAATTGAATGCAATTTGTATTAAATGGCATCGTTTTTGATTGTATCCATGATGTAATCCCATTTCAATTTCCACAGAAAAGCTTCCCCCCATCCCTGTCTTGTTGCGGTTGGAATATCCCCCAGATTTCCAACCGCTTTTTTTATGGTACATAGTTGGTATGTTAGTTACTTGTATGAATGGCGGGATGTCTGATTAGATTTTGAATTTGTCGGCTATTGGTCTATTTTCGTATTTTCCCTTTCGAAAAACCATCATTTAAACTCAAAAAGACGAGCAATTATGAAAAAACTACTCATCTGGGTATTGCTTTTATGCACCGGCTCAGCGATGTGGGGGCAGCACGTAGTAATGGGAAAGGTTACAGACGAAGCTGGCACAGCCCTTATTGGGGTAAACATTGTAGAAAAAGGTACTAATAATGGTACGGTAACAGACATTGATGGAGCTTATCGGCTAGAAGTGTCAGATCCACAAGCTACTTTGGTGTTTAGCTATGTAGGCTATACGCCCCAGGAAATTGCCATTGAAGGGCGTACGGAGCTAGACGTCATCTTAGAAGAAGGGATTGCATTGACAGGCGTTGAGGTGGTGGGTACGCGCAGCCTTAACCGCACAGCTGTCGAATCGCCAGTAGCTATTGACATTATTGATATGGATGATGTGGCAGCCAATTCTGGGCAATTCAATGTCAACCAGTTGCTACATTATGTAGCTCCTTCGTTCAATGCTAACCGGCAGTCAGGCGCCGATGGTGCCGATCACATCGATCCAGCTTCGCTGCGTGGTTTGGGGCCCGACCAAACACTGGTATTGATCAATGGCAAACGCCGTCATCAGTCTTCGCTCATCGTCATTTTTGGCTCGCGTGGACGGGGCAATACGGGTACTGATCTCAATGCCATTCCCGCTTCGGCTATTGAGCGCATTGAGATTTTGCGCGATGGCGCCTCGGCTCAATACGGCTCAGATGCCATTGCTGGCGTCATCAACATCGTGCTCAAATCTTCGGTCAATGAGCTGAGCGGTGGTATCAATGTGGGGGCACACAATGCGCAACCTCCCCTTGACGAAGTGCTCAAAACAGAAACACTTGATGGCGAAACCTTTCAGGCCAATGCCAACTATGGGCTGCCGCTAGGTGACAAAGGCGGCTTCCTCAACTTGACGGTAGACTACACATCGCGAGCACACACGAACCGACCGGCTGATCCGGCTCAGTTTGACATCTATCGCCGCCAGTTTGGCGATGCTGCAGTAGATAACTTCGGCACCTTCTTCAATGCCATGGTACCTGTAGACGAGGTCACACAAGTCTATGCCTTTGGCGGTTTCAATTTCCGCCGTACCGATGCTTATGCTTGGACGCGTCATCCAGATAGCGAGCGCAATGTGCCTGCAATTTATCCCAACGGCTTTGATCCTCGAATTACCTCCAATATTACCGACCGTTCGCTTTCTGCTGGCGTGCGTACCGAGTACAAGGGTTGGAATGTGGACTTCAATACTACTTATGGGTCTAACCGTTTTCACTACATCATCGAGGGAACGCTCAACGCCTCCCTGCTCGAAAAGTCACCTACTCGTTTCGATGCAGGGGGCTATCAGTTGAGCCAGCAGACTACTAGCCTGGACTTTACGCGTTATTACGACAAGGTACTACATGGCATGAATTTGGCCTTCGGCCTCGAATATCGACTGGAAAATTACGAGATCTTCGCCGGCGAAGAAGGTTCGTGGCGCAACTATGGCATCATCGACACAGTGATCAACGGTCGCCTCGTACAGATGGACGTCTTAGGCCGCCCCGGCGGCTCGCAGGGCTTTCCAGGCTTTCAGCCATCTAATGAGCTGGATGAAATCCGCACGAACTTTGGTGGATACGTCGATGGGGAGTTCGACTTCACGGATCGCTTCATGTTGGGAGCTGCTGCTCGTTTCGAGCACTACAGCGACTTTGGCAATACACTCAATGGCAAACTCGCGACTCGCTATGAGTTGAGCGATCATCTGGCTGTGCGCGCTTCGGCAAGTACGGGCTTCCGCGCCCCTTCTCTGGCACAGATTTATTTCAATACCACTTTCACCGACTTTGTAGCCGGGCAGCCCGTCGATAAAATCATTGCTAAAAACAATAGCCCTATCACGCGTGAGCTGGGCATTCCGCCACTTAAAGAAGAAACAGCTGTCAACCTCAGTGCTGGCTTTACGGCCCGATTTGGCAGCTTTACCGCTACTGTAGATGGCTATATGGTGAACATAAAAGACCGCATCGTACTTACGGGAGCTTTTGAAGACAGCGATCCCGATATTGGCGATGAGCTTAAGGCCTTGGGCGTAGGGGCCGCACAGTTTTTCACCAATGCACTCGATACGCGCACGCGCGGCGTTGATGTAATTCTCACCTGGTCGCAAATGGTAGGCGATGGCCGCCTGCGCCTCAGCTATGCAGGCAACTTCAACCAAATGGAGTTAGGCGATGTCAAGACGAGCGAAAAACTCCAAGGAAAAGAGGATGTATACTTTGGCTCACGCGAGCAGCGATTCTTGCTGGCATCAGCACCTAAAAGCAAAATGAGCCTAACGGCCGACTACAAGTTGGGCAACTTTACGGCCAACCTGCGCCTGACGCGTTGGGGTGAAGTCGTGCTCGAAGACTGGATCGGCACGCTTGATGTGTACGAACCCAAGATCACAACCGACTTTACCGTAGCTATTGATATGACCGACCACCTCACCTTCCGTATTGGTGCCAACAACTTGTTCAACGTCTATCCCACTACCCAGGATACAGAAACTGAAACCGGTGGCTTGTGGGATGCCGTACAAATGGGATTCAACGGTGCATTCTATTTCGCCAAACTCGGATTTACGTTCTAAGGCATTTTCAAGAACGTACCGTACAAAGGGAAAAAGAACCTATATTCTTTGGGGCAGGCTGTCATTGAGCCTGCCCTTCTCCTTACATTAAGCAGCAGAAAGTGGCCTTTTGCCAAAGCGCTTGAGAATAGCTTTCTGGAGTGCCTTGCGAGCAAAGAAAATGCGACTCTTTACAGTGCCCAACGGCAACTCCATGCAAGCTGCTATCTCGTGATATTTATATCCCAAATAGTGCAGCTCAAATGGCTGGCGCAAATGGATAGGCAAAGAAGCGATAATTTGGGTAAGCTCTTCCAACATCATGTCGCTATCAGCTTGGTTGCGAACCGTATGCTGCCCTTGATTGAGGTAATAGTAGTCAGCTGTTTGGTCCAAATGTGTTTGCCATTTCTTTTTTCGCCTGTATTCGTTGATGAAAATGTGCTTCATAATCGTGCACATCCATGCCCTGAAATTGGTCTCGCGTCTGAACTTGTCCAAGTTGGCACAAGCACGGCAGATCGTTTCCTGAAATAAGTCTTGAGCTTCTTGCCGATTGCGTGTGAGCGTGATGGCATAACCCTCAAGTAATTGACGCAGCTCGCATAAGCGTTTGTCGAACTCGGCAATGGTCATGAGAGGTGCTTTTTCTTACTGTTGCCCCATTAAAAGGCGAAGCGCACAAGGGATAGCGTATGAGTAATCAAATATACTTGTTTTTTTGAAAAATTCAAAAAAAAATGAAAGTAAAAAATGCGCGCTGCATCTCGCCTAACAAGAGTTGGTTGATTAGGATAAGCATGTGTATTTTTGATAGTCCTTGTGCCATGTGGCCGGTCATATTTGTTTAGAAAGAAAAGCGAGTGCTATGAAGGACAAAAACGACTGGAATGAACTGACAGCTGAGGAAGCATGGGTGATTGTGCACAAGGGTACCGAGCCGCCCTTTAGTGGGGCGTACTGGAATTTCAAAGGCAAGGGCACCTATGTATGCCGTCGGTGTGAAGCACCTTTGTATCGATCGGATGACAAATTTGATTCGGGCTGTGGCTGGCCCAGCTTTGACGATGAGATTCCAGGGGCAGTGCGTCGTCAGCCCGATGCCGATGGCCGCCGTATCGAGATCGTGTGTGCTCATTGCGAGGGGCACTTGGGGCATGTGTTCGAGGGCGAAGGCTTTACGCCAAAAAACACTCGGCACTGTGTCAACTCGCTTTCTATCCGCTTTGTACCTGATTCGGATCGGTAATGGCGGCAAAATGTATAAGTGATGGTATTTCCCGTGCAGATGGTGCGTTTATTCGAAAAAAAACATGTAGCTGCTCATGTTGCCTACATCTTGAGCTCAAAATGAGCAGGCAATGAATACGTTAGATATCTATCTGGACCTGTCCGAAATAGGCCTTCGTACCAATGAAACAGGAGCGCCAGCGCGTACGGTATTGCGTGAGGCGCGCAATTATTTCGAGGCATACCCCAATAAGTTAGGAGCTTTCCGAAACTTAGTGGTCTTTGATTCTCGTAAAATTAATGACGACATAGAAGAGCGCAGTTATCTGTTGGAGTTTGAGCGCAAGTCGGTGAAGTTTAGTTTCTTGCATACGAAGAAAGCAAGCAAGTGGCTCCTGAAAGGGTTTTGGTTGTTGTAGTGCTGATGGATCCCTTTTCTTGTGGAAACACATGACAGAGATGGGGGTAATCGCTCATAGTTGAGAAGGCACACCATATGTGGTGGGCCTTTTGCATATTTGATGAGCTAAATTCATATGAGAAGTTACGTTATTAGGGAACAGACCAAAAGGCGGGTAGGAATTATTCAAGCCATCCAGATAGTCAATAGTGCATAAAAGGCTACACCGATGCCGAAGATAAGGAAGGCACTAAAGCCAAACAACATCCACCTCCAAAAAACGCTCCAGTAACTACCGCCCAAACAGCGCTTGAAGGTAACAAAAGTGTAGATGGGCCATATGAACAGCTGCGTGATTGTCGAAAATAGGGACGATTGAAAGGCCCAGTCGAACAGCATGCCTATGGAGAGGCTCACAAAGGCAAAAGCGCCGAGGTGAAGCAGCAGAATGAGATGTAGCACATAGGGTTGCCCACTTTTTCTGAACCACAAGTGAGAAAGAGCTGCCCATAGAGGAATCAATAAAATCAAAAACCACAAGAAGTGCCCCAAGAGATAGCGTTGAATGTGCTGTGACGATTGAATGCTTTTGGCCAAAAAAACGAGCAAAACCTGGCCATACCAGCTTGATGGAGGGTAGTGTTCAATCAACTTTTTAGGAGGCATGGTAAACAGATCGCCGACTTGTATCGAAGCGGGCAGGCCTGAAAAGTCCAGATTGATCGAGTCTGTGCAGAGGCTAGTTAGTTGAGCCAGCAAGCTGTCTATGCACTGCGCAGGGTGGTTATAGCCTTGTTGGGCTGCCTGGCGACGCAGCGAGTCCAGGTAGTCATGAACTAGAGCCTCTTGCTGGCACTGTTGAGGGCTTAGCCCGACAACTTGAAAGACAGGTTGGGTGTCCTGCCCTTGGGGCAGCAAGTTCAAGATGGCGAAGCACAGCAGGCCGCTCACAAAAAACAACCTAAAAGGAGAGTAATAGCGCACGCGTTGTCCCTTTAGCCAAGCATCGGTGAGCTTGCCGGGCACAAACAGCGCACGCAAGGTGCGTACGACGCGATTGTCGAGGTTGAGCAATGTCTCTAAGGAGTCGCGCACCAGCTCGCCTATGGCAGGCGTAAGCGAAAAGTTTGCGCACTGCCCGCAGTGGGAGCAGTAGCGATCGGTGGGCTGTAATCGGTGCCCACAGTTAAGACAATGAAATGGTGGCGACAAGCGCGTGTTTTTGTATGAAAAACAATTAAATGTGTATATTCCTGAAAAATACAGGGAGGTGCCACATAGCATCCTCCCTGTAGCGTATTCGTCAGAGCGTACCGCGCAGGGCTTGCTCGCGTTCGATGGCTTCAAAGAGTGCTTTGAAATTGCCTTTACCGAACGATTTGGCACCTTTGCGCTGAATGATTTCGTAGAAGACCGTAGGGCGATCCTGTACAGGCTTGGTAAAGATTTGCAGCAGATAGCCCTCTTCGTCGCGATCGACTAAGATGTTGAGCCGTTTGAGATCCTCTATAGATTCGTCGATCTTGCCTACACGTGCTTCTACCGTGTCGTAGTAGGTATCAGGTACGTAGAGGAAGTCTACGCCGCGGCGTCGTAGTTCACCCACGGTAAAGAGGATGTCGTCAGTATGTACAGCGATGTGCTGCACACCTGCACCGCGGTAAAACTCGAGATATTCTTCAATTTGCGATTTTTTCAGGCCTTTGGCCGGTTCATTGATGGGAAACTTGATGTAGCCATTGCCATTGGAGACAACCTTGCTCATCAGAGCGGTATACTTGGTCGAGATGTCTTTGTCGTCGAAAGTGATGAGCAGCTTGAAACCCAATACTTTCTGGTAAAACTCTACCCACTGGTTCATTTGCCCCAGCTCGACATTGCCCACGCAGTGATCTACAAATTGCAGCCCTACAGGTTGTACCTCCACAAATGAATGGCGAGGCTCAAATCCCGGCATAAAGGCGCCGTGGTAGTCTTTTCGCTCGACAAAAGTGTGGATGGTTTCGCCATATGTGTGGATGGAAGACAACACCACGCGGCCATGCTCGTCTTCCAATACTTGGGGCTCCATAGCCGGCTTGGCGCCCCTTTCCACAGCTGTGTGGAAAGCTTGGGTGGCATCGTCTACCCATAGGGCCAGCACCTTGACGCCATCGCCGTGGGTGTGCACATGGCGTGCGATTTCGTGATTCGGGCTAAGGGCAGCAGTGAGTACTAAGCGGATTTTGCCTTGCTCCAAGACGTACGACACGCGGTCGCGGCAGCCCGTTTCAGGGCCACGGTATGCAATGAGTTTGTAGCCCCAAGCGGCTTGGTAGTAGTAGGCAGCTTGTTTGGCATTGCCTACGTAAAATTCGATATGGTCGGTACCATTTATGGGGAAGGTATCCTTTTGTACCGATTGCTGTGTTTTGGTCAGGGTACTCATATGGCACTGCATTTTTGGTTTTAAAAAGGAATTAGTTGAGCGGGGGTTAGTTCAACCAGCTCTTGTAGTAGTCGGGATCTTCAATGGCAGCAGCATGGTCGGTGAGCATCAGTGGGCGGAAGGTATCCACCATGACAGCTAATTCGTGTGTTTCCTTGGCGCCAATGCTGCGCTCTACGGCACCTGGGTGCGGACCATGTGGGATGCCGCCTGGATGGAGGGTAATCATGCCGCGCTCCACGTGTTTTCGGCTCATAAAGTCGCCATCGACGTAGTAGAGTACTTCATCGCTATCTACATTGCTGTGATTATAGGGGGCGGGAATAGCCAAAGGATGGTAGTCATACAAGCGCGGGACGAAAGAGCAAATGACAAAGCCCCGCCCTTCGAAGGTCTGATGCACGGGTGGTGGCTGGTGTACACGCCCCGTGATGGGCTCGAAGTCGTGAATGCTAAAAGCATAGGGATAGAGGTAACCGTCCCAGCCTACTAAATCAAAGGGATGATTCAGGTAGTGGTAGGGGTACATCATATCCTGCTTTTTGATGTAAAGCAGGAAATCGCCCTTTTCGTCATAGGTCTCCAACTCTTGTGGTTTGCGGATGTCTCGTTCGCAAAAAGGCGAGTGTTCGAGCAGTTGTCCGAACTGGTTGCGGTAGCGCTTGGGTGTCACTACTGGGCTATAGCTCTCTACGATGAAGAGTCGGTTTTGACTGTCGGCAAATTCGAGTTGGTAAATGGTGCCACGTGGAATGACGACATAGTCGCCCGGTTGAAAGGGTAATTTGCCGTACATGCTGTGCAACAGGCCGGAGCCTTCGTGCACGAAGATTACTTCGTCAGCATCGGCATTTTTATAGAAATAGTCGCTAAAGCCTTGACGAGGCGCAGCCAAAATGATTTTGCAATCGCTGTTGACCAAGATGGGTTTGCGGCTTTGGAGATAGTCGTCTTCGGCTGCAACTTGGAAGCCTTTAAAGCTACGGTGTTTCAGCTGCTTGTCAGCTACAATATTAGGTGCTACGGACACGGGATCACCTACCTGAACGATTTGCGTAGGCGGATTGACATGGTAGAGAAGTGAATAGACATTGCTGAAGCCCTCTGTAGAGAACAACTCTTCGTGATAGAGTGAGCCGTTGGGCTTGCGAAACTGCGTATGGCGCTTGTGCGGAATTTTTCCCAAAGAATAGTAATGCATATTGATACGGTTTTATTTGGGAGGTCTGTAATCGTAGTGCTATTGCCAAAATTACGCACGAACGAGTGTTCGTACAAGAGTGGATCCCAGCTTCGAAGCAATGACTTTTGTCAAAATCAAGGTAGTGGTAACGCATGTGATGGCGTCAATTACAGCAGTGTATGTGCTGCACTGCGCCGAATGATGCGTAAGAGATCTTGTCGTCGGTCCGATAGTGCTTCGAGCAAGGTAATCTGGTTGGCAGCGCGCATGAGGTTATGCGTCTCGTATTCGATGGGGTAATAGCGATCAGCTTCGAGAAAGTCGGTTAGAAAGCGTACGGCTTGTTCGAGTACAATACCTAAGGCGCCATCGGCCAGCGACTGGATTTCAGGCAAGGTGAGCCACCCACCGGTGGCTTCGAAAAAGCCTGCCGTCAAGGCTTGAAATATCTCTATCTCTACACCTACCAGCTCAAAGTCGGTTTCGTCTTCGGCTACAGGACTGACAAAGGAGCGCACCATGTCGCCAAAGTCGCACCACACGGGATTGGGCATGATGGTGTCGAAGTCAATCACTGCTACCACGCGGCCGTGGCGGTCCCACAAGAGGTTGGCTGGCTTGGCGTCGTTGTGGCATATGCGCAGTGGCAGGTGGGTTTTTGCCAGCTGGTTGGCTAAGTCAAAGTATGGCTTGACGCGCTCCAGCCACGGTTTGGCCAGTTGGAGGCGCTGTTCGTCCGCTTCGGTGATGGCTTTGGCCAGCTGGCTGATGCGGTGTGATAGGTCGTGGAAGTGTGGAAGCACGGCTTGAAGGCGGGTACTAGGTAGGCCATCCAGCGTGCGCAGCAAGCGACCAAAGGCCTGGGCCCCTGCGAAAGCTTCATCGGGATCGGTTAGGGTTGTAGTGGTATAATCATGGGCAAACCACGGAAAAGCACGCCACAGTTGTTGTGCGCTATCGCGAAACAAAGTATGCCCATCGGGCAGAGTGCGAGGTACAGGTAGACGCATGGGATAGTCGCGTACGGCCAGCCATGCTACCACCTCCAAGATGTTGCCCATGACGAGCTCGGGTTGGGTAAATACTGACTCGTTGAACTGTTGTATGGCAAAACCGCGATGTAGGCTATGTACCTCTACATGCCAGGTTTGGTGGATGTGGCCATTGTCTATTTTATAGCTGCTCCACACCTGGTCTGGGCCAAAAAAAGCGTTGATTACTTCGTTGAGTTGTGCCTCATCCATCGATCTGGTTTTTACTAAAAACTTCGAGGCGCATTGATGAGTTCAGTACTGATCCAAGCTCAGCATGACTAAAGCGCAGGCTGTGATGGGCTCGATGCCTTGAGCACGTGCCAGAGCTGCCAGTTCGGGGTTCTCAGTGCCCGGGTTGAAAATAATGCGCCGCGGTGCTATGGCTAAGATATAATCGCAGTAGCTTGCCTGTACGCTTGGGTTTAAGTACAGCGTAACTGTCTCTACTGGATGGAGCAATTCGGGTTTGGGCCATTGCGTCTGTATGACTAATCCCTCGATTTGCCCAGGGCGCCGCCCCAGCGCAATGACTTCTTCACCTTTTGCCAATAACTTCTTTACAGCTACCCACGAGGCGCGGTTGGGGTTGGGCGAGGCACCTAATACAATAGTTCGCGGCATAATAGGCCTATTTGGAGCAAAGGTAACAAGGGTATAATTGATGCAGCTGTTGTCAAATTGAGTGGCGAAGGACTGTCAACTGGCACTACAGGGCTCAAGTGCGGGCTTCGAGTGCCATGTTGAGGGCATCGACCAGGCTATGGAGTAGCCACAACACACCAAAGATGGCTAGGCCAGGAAATACTGCCAACCACCACGCTCGCATGTTATGCCGAGATTCAGCCAACAGCTTGCCCCAAGTGATTTCTTCAGGTGCACTGCCCAGCCCCAGAAATGACAGCGAGGCCTCAATAGCCACGACATCCGCCGTAAAGTAGACGAGCAAAATGAGTACGGGGCCTATGGCGTTGGGCAGCGCGTGGCGCCAAAAAATCTGCCATTCCGATAGTCCCAACGTGCGTGCTGCGTCGATCCATGTGCGAGTGCGTATGCTGAGCAGCTCGCCACGCACATAGCGTGCTACTGCATACCAACCTATCAACGGAATGAGTAGCATGGTCCAGAGAATAGAGGTTTTTTGTACCAACCCGCTCAATACGATGAGAATGAGTAAAATGGGCAATGTGTCCATCAACTCAATCAAGCGCATTACCCACAAATCGAGTGGTAAGCGCCAGTGAGGCACGACTCGAGCTGGAAGGCTTAATCTGAGCAGCCATAGTACCAGTGCAGTGCCGAGCCACCAAGGTAATGCTTGCCTAAGATCGTGCGACCACGAAGTGCCTCCTTCTTGCCAAGTACCTGCTATAAAACCTTCATATATGCCAATCAGTAGGCCCAACACACTTATGATGGCAAGGTCAGCACGTACGCGCATGCGCTCATCGCCCCAAAAGCCTGCTAGGCCACCAAATAGAATGCCCAATCCACCTGCCAAGACGAATGCCACAACACATACGACCAACGCAATACGGGCCCCATAGATCATGCCAGCCAACACGTCACGCCCCAGACGATCGGTACCCAACCAATGGCGAAAGCGATTGGTTGGGACATTCTGGGAAGCAAAGGGGCTTTTATAGTTGCGATTGCGCGTGTCTAGTGTATGTGCAGCGTAAGGTATAGGGGGCCAAAGCACTGCTTCGTAGGGATGTTCATACCAAGTAGTAGTATAGAAATGGGTGGGCCATTGAGCAGTACCACTTATTTCTTCCCATACAGGCCAGTACGTTTGCCCTTCCACACGACACCACAGTGGTTTGTCATTGGCTAGAAAAGGTGCACCCAGCGCTACTATGCCCCATATAAGTAGGGTCATTATCGAGATCTTGCCCTTGCGCTGGCGCCAAAGACGACGCCACACCAAGCGGCGCCACGACGCACTGCCGTTGAGCAACTGAATACCTCGTTTAGAAAACCAATTGAACGGCCACATCACTCACGTCTCTGGTTGGATAGTAGGAACGGGCAGAATAGCCTGCAAGATAGGAGTTGATTGCTGAAAAAAGACATCATGGCGTGCGTGAAAAAAGCAAAGTAGTACTTGTTGAAAATCATTGCCTGTTCTTCCGATCAGTCTTGATAAATTGGATCATGTTTGTTTGATGTGTATTTTTTGCAAGCAAAAACCAAGTGCTATAAAAGGGGTGGAAGCTATGCGCGTGTATTTTGACAAAGCCAGCACAGAGCATTTCACCATACAAGCCGAAAGTGGCTCAGCTTGATAGCCTTTTGAAAGATGAATGTCACTTCATGACTAACCTGATCAACAAACACTACGTGTTTTTGCTTTCAGAAGCTAACGTTTCAGGCATCCGCCAATTGGACGCAGAGTTGCACAAATGGCTGGAAGCCGTCAAAGGCACTGAAGCACTTGTTGTACAACACGAACACCTTTGCTGGTCGAGATGGTGCGCAATTCCAATATCCAGCACATCAAGAGCGAAAGTTTCGCGAAACGCATGAGGCTTTAAGCAAAAAAATGGGGGAGCTAGAAGGCACCTTTCGCGCACTCAAAGCGCGCTTGTTTCAGTATGCCGAAGAAGCTCTCAAGCATGAAAAAATGAAGATGCTGACCAGTTGATGGAACGAAGTGGCGCAAAAAATGGGGAACCTTGATAGGCGCCCCATTTTTGTGTAGTGTGGGAAAAAGCTGTTGTATGGCAACTATAGCTTATTGCTGGTGCCCTAAGCTAATGATATTGGCGAAGAGTCGGAAAGCCCCAGGCACGCCTGCTGGTAGCTCTCTAAACCACGAGTAGCCTGTATAGACAAACCAGCCCTTGCCAAGTGGTGCTACGAGTAGGCCGCCCTGGCGCGGTGGCTCGCCCGGATCGTGGCTGGCCAAAATAGGCGTGTAGGCTGCATCCCACTCGCTGGCAAAGTAGAGCCCTCTTTCTTGTACCCAGCCTTCGAAGTCTGCCTTAGTGATGCGATTGGGGTAGTTCAGCACGGGATGTTCAGGTGCCAAAAAGGTGACAGGAGCATCTTCTACCGTGACACGCTGGCGTGAGAGCTTGAGCGGATAGGGCGCTAACTCTTCCATGGGTACTTTGAGCCCCCATGTAGTCTGATATTGCATGACGACTGTACCGCCCTGACGCGCATATGCCCACAATTCGGGCAGCTTGAACCGCAACTTTTCGTGGGTATTGCACGCACGTACGCCCAGTACCACGGCATCGTAAGCGGCTAGTGTTTCGGATGCAATGTCTTCCACATCTATCAGATCCACCTCATATCCTATTTGGCGCAAGCTTTCAGGTATTTTGTCACCTGCTCCCATGATATAGCCAATGCGTTGGCCTGCTTTTTCGATATCGATGTGTACTATTCTGGCCTGTGAGGGCAAAACGACCGTTTGGGGGGGGATGTGATCGTATTCGATAAAGACCACCTTGCGCGACCAGCTTTGTCCGTCATTCAAGTGCACCACAGGAATAAGCGTGCCAACATCTTGCCTTTTAGGTGGGACGACATGGAAAGTGTATTTTTGTTCTTGGCCTTTGCGCAGGAGCACCATATCGATGCGCTGGGGTTGTACTTGCCAGCCTTGTGGCAAGTGGAGCTGGAGGGTGCCATGCACACTATCGCGGCCGGCACGTACAATGACATCTATCTCTTTGGGCTGTGCTTTCGCAAACACGTACACATCTTGGTCGAGATTGGCAAAGACTGGCGGCGTAATCTCAAAAGGCTGGTATTGCTCGCCTTTGACGTTGTCTGTATAATGATACTTTATGGTACGCCGCAATTGCACTTCTGTACCTTCTATCGACAGGACAAATTCGACCTCAGTGGGGCGTGGCGTTTCGGGGAGCCCTCGCAATTGCTGATCCTCTACCCGATACATGCCCAACTCCCAGGGTTGCACAAGCCAATAGGGGCTCGTGAAAGGAACTTCTCGAGGCAGGTGCAAGGTAGTGTCCAACAGCCAGCGCTCATTTTCGGGCAGTGCTTGCCATGGAGTGATTACGGCACCTTGTGGCAACAAGCGCACTTGTTGTAGCTGCACTTTTATAGGTGATCGATTGATTACTTCCAACTCAATGGGGACGTTTTCACCAGGAGTGGCTGAAGGTACGTTGGTGCGTGCATCGGCAAATAGCCCCATGCAGGCAGCGATGATTTCGCGTAGCTCTTCGCACTTAATGGTGCGCCAATAGCTGGGCGGCAGCTGTTCGATCATGCGGAGTGCTTGTAGTAGCTGAGGTATGCTATGCCATGGGGCATCGGGCCGAAATTCGCGGTCGATGCGTTCGAGTAGCTCGGCGATGGGAGCACCGCCAGGCACACGACGCCAGCTCAGGTCGATACCTGAAAAGGGATTATTGCTGGGCGGCATGTCTCCCTTGATGAGCTTGAGGTATTCTTTTTGGCTGCCACGGCTACCAGCTACGCCGAAGCCTTGACATTTGTGTTGGCTACGGCTTTCTGCAGCAATTTCGTTGTTCGATTTGCCAAGCAGAGGATAGTACACCCCTACATCTACACTGATCATGTCCGACTTGTCAGCTGCCTCAAAAGCTTCGCGGCTACCGTAAAACCACCAAGAGGTATTGAAAAACAGGCGGGCCGGTTGGTGTGGTTGTACATACTGTAGTTGTTCAGGAAAGGCATCGGAGCGCCCCGCCAGGTCAAAGGCTTCTACTGATAACATGGCGGAGGCCGTATGGTGACCGTGAGTGCGGCGACTCCCCGTGTGGTCAAAGCGGTTGATGATGATATCGGGCTTCCAATTGCGAATGGCCCATACCACATCGCTGAGCACTTCGCTTTTGTTCCAGATGCGCAGCGTTTCTTCGGGGCTCTTAGAATAGCCAAAGTCATTGGCGCGGGTAAAGCACTGGCTGCCCCCATCGATGCGGCGTGCAGCTAACAGCTCTTGGGTGCGTAGCACCCCCAGCAGCTCAGCCATCTCTGTACCAATAAGGTTTTGTCCGCCATCGCCGCGCGTCATTGACAAATAGGCTACTTCTATTTTCATGTCATTGGCTAGCCACGAAATGAGGCGCGTGTTCTCATCGTCGGGATGAGCTGCGATGTACAGGGCCGAGCCCAACACATTGGCCTTTTTGATGGCTTGATGAATTTGAGCGGCATTCCATATAGGGGGAGCTTGTGCTTCTACGGCTATAGGTAGCAAAGTAATCAATAGCCAAACACTACAGTAGATCTTCCATGGGCTGTAACTGGGCAAGAAATTCATTTTGCGAAAGCATTGATGGATTAAATGTGTGCAGTCCATATTTTACCGGCAGTTTTGTGGTGTATGTCCCAAAATAGCGGAACTGATAAACCATTGGGCAAAGCCCAAAGGAATGGATAAAGAATGCATGCCAAATGCGTCAATTCAGAGCTCAACAGCAAGTGGCTGAGCGGGGATGGGAGGTACGAAGAGGATCGATCTCCCTGTACCATACAGTAAGCCGTGCTACAAGGTTGAGCTGCATTGCTAGCAGATGCGAATATCTGCTATTTGCTTTAAAGCCGTGCTGAGGCAGCTGTGTGTTGAAGGTAGATTACCATGCTTGTACTAGCTGAGTGACGAGTTGTCTTAGGTGTGGAGCTACGGCATCTACTGCAACAATGACGTCCTCTACACTGACGTGTCCGATGGCTTCGGGTGGGTAGCACTTGTTCGATACCACAGAGATCACCGCTGCACGCAGATTCATGTGGCGTGCGATGATTATTTCGGGCACGGTGCTCATGCCCACCACCCATCCACCGATAGTATGTACAAACTGGTATTCTGCTGGTGTTTCCAGGTTGGGACCTTGCAGGGCTACGTATACGCCTTCGTGGGCGCGTAGGTGGTACTGAGGTGCCAAAGCCATTCCGCGTGCGTTAAAAGTTCGGTCGTATACTTGCGACATATCGGGAAAGCGCGGACCGAGCCGATCGTCATTAGGCCCTCGCAGCGGGTTGTCAGGCAGTAAATTGATGTGATCGCGGATGAAGACAATGTCGCCCATTTCCAGTTCGGCGCGCGTGCCGCCAGCAGCATTCGAGGCCAACAAGCGCGTAATGCCTAGTCGCTGCATTACCCTTACGGGAAAGGTGACTTGCTGCATGCTGTAGCCCTCGTAGTAGTGAAATCGGCCAGCCATCATTACTACTGGTCGGCGACCTAAATAGCCAAATAGCAATTGGCTTTTGTGACTGGGGGCTGTAGAGATGGGAAAATGGGGAATATCGGCGTAGGGGACGGAAGCAACTAACTCGATCTCTTTGGCCAGGCGGCTGAGCCCCGTGCCGAGGATGATGCCCACTTGTGGCTGAAAGTCCGTTTGGCTTCTGATAAATGTAGTAGCCTCTTCTACTTGCTCGTATAGCATGGTATAGTTGCTTTCGGCTGCCTTAGAAAATAATAGCACTGCGCAGTGATAATACGAAAAGTGTGGCTTTGCTGCCTTCTACTTGCGTGCCCAATTCTGGGTGATAGATGGTACCTGTGTCGCGCGTCATGTCGTTTATGAGGCGTTGGAAATAAATGCCACTGGACAGCGCATTTGACTGTGTGATACTGTATTCCAGTCCGCCACCAATGCCCCACGATAGCAGTAGCCCGGCAGTTTCTTGCTTGATGTCTAAGTTTTCGTAGAAAGTAGCCGGGGCTTGGAGTTGGCCCGTAGCTTTATTTCGGATGCTGATCATGAGATGAGGCTCGAGAAAGTAGCGCACGTAGCCAAATTCGCGCGATTGCATGCGCAAGCCAAGCGGGATTTCGATATAGCGCATGCGAAAGCGCAGCTCTGTACCAGCAGCTAGCGAATCGATCCCGGTTAAAGCGGGTGTTTTGTTCCAAAAATCTCCCGGCAGATCGTGGAGCAGGCGCCCGCCTTGGCTAAAAGCGTAGCCTATACCTGTGGTGAATGCATAATTGGGCCGAAAGTAAAACTCGCCCACTAACCCCATGCGTATTCCAGCTATCATGCCGTTATTGTTAATGGTGTTGTCGTTGGTGTCCATCCACGATAGGGTGGGGCTTACCTGAAAGCCAAAACGCATATCTGTGAGCGAGGTAGTGCGAAATTGGCCATAGATGGCTACTGTACTGAGCAAGGCCGTGCCGATAAGTAGGGCAATTTTTTTCATAGGGCAACAGTTTACATGTGGTTTGAAATGGGTTAAACCAGTGCTTTGGTGTAAACGACGGCACCAGTATGCGTGTGTGTGAATAAATACGTACTGGGGCGTTGGGTAATATCAAGCCTATCGGATAGGTAGCAAAGTTTTTTTTGTAAAAAAGTAAAATTGACCTACACACTTTGTTTTACATCTAACTTTGCCGCCGCTTACTTGGCTGCTTGGTAAGTATCGATTACATCAAAGTAGATGAACATGAAAAGCGATAAATTGATTATTTCTTTTTTTCGAAAGCACATTGTTGGGTTGTGGTGGGTTGCTGCACTACTTACAAGCTGTGCAGACAAAGAACCTATTCCCGATGTATCGCACATCGAGGTACCTGTGCACATACGCCGCTTCGAGCAAGACCTTTTTGCCATAGATACGTCACAGGTAGCTGGAGGGATTGCCCTACTTCAGGAGCAGTATCCCGAGTTTGCGCCCTTGTTCTTCAAGGAGGTGATTGGGGCTTACGATCCCATGCTGGCACCCGACGGCCCTGAGGTCTACATTCGCGGCTTGCTTACCCACCCTGCAGTGCGCCAGTTGTACGATACGACACAGATCGTGTTTGCCGATCTTGAGCCTGTGCAGCAAGAGTTTGGCCAAGCGCTTAAGTTTTTCAAATACTACTTCCCTCAACAGCCGGTACCTGATCTGACAACCTTTATCTCGGAATACACGTTGGCGGCATTTATCTACGGCGATAATCGCTTGGCTGTAGGCTTGGACTTCTTTCTCGGTGCCGATTATCCTTATCAGCGCTATAATCCTGGCAATCCCAACTTTTCTCGCTATCTGGTGCGCAGCTTCAACAAAGACCATTTGGTGATGAAGGCCTTACAGCCCTTAGTAGAGGACCTGGTAGGGCCTGTGCCGGGCAACAGACTCATCGACTACATGGTGCACAATGGCAAAAAGCTCTACATCATGGATCATTTGCTGCCCTTCAAGCCCGACACGGTCATTTTTGAGTATTCGCCAGCACAGTTGCAGTGGTGTTTTGATAACGAACGCGATATGTGGGCATTTTTCACCTCCGAAGACTTGTTGTATTCTACCGACTATGTCAAGTGGCGCAAGATGGTGGAATACAGCCCCAACTCGCCTGGCATGCCCCCTGAGGCACCTGGCCGCACGGCCAACTTTATTGGTTGGCGCATCGTCAGTGCGTATATGAAACGCCATCCAGAGGTGAGCATGGAGCAGCTCATCACCTTGCGCGATGCACAGGCCATCCTCGACGGCTCGCGTTATAAGCCCCAGCGCTAAACTCGAACCGCACTGGGGAATGATAGGGTGGTGGATTATTTGCCGAAAGGCAAACGCAAATGTGGCGATAGCTGTTTTAGGATTATATACTACTTGTGAAAAGGACGTTGTATGAGTAGACCGATTAAAATTCACTTATGAAATGCGTAGTGGCATATCTGATCGCAATGTTGATACCGCTCAGTAGTAGCTGGGCCCAGCAGCGGGGTAGTACGCGCATTGCTGGTCAGATTGTACAATGGACGCTTACGCCTGAAGGTGATACGCTTTATTTGTATGAGCTGCCCGATGTGAGCGTCACATCACCGCGCCATTTTGATACCTATCAGGACTACTTGCGTTATTTGCGCTACAAGCGCTATGCCCTCAAAGTATATCCTTATGGGCAGGAGGCCATCCGCATCTTTCGCGAGGTAGAATATGCCACTCAGCATCTGCCTCGACGCAAGCAACGCCGATACATCAAGCACTTGCAGCGCGAGTTAGAGGAAAAGTTTGAAGACAAACTCAAAGGGCTGACCAAGACGCAGGGATATATCTTGGTCAAGATGATCGAACGCGAGTTAGATATGCCCATGTACCAACTGATCAAGAACTTGCGGGGT
This sequence comes from Saprospiraceae bacterium, assembly GCA_026982695.1. Taxonomy (GTDB): domain Bacteria; phylum Bacteroidota; class Bacteroidia; order Chitinophagales; family Saprospiraceae; genus WFYJ01. The sequence continues at coordinate 278,445 of JALSGS010000045.1, read as the reverse complement.
ACCATCTCAGCTACTTATTGGAATACTTTTGGCAAATTTTGGGGCTATCATCTTAAGGAAGGGTATCGCCCTGGCGAGGATTCCATCCTCGATGCTGTATTGCAGGACTTGGAGCTGGAAAGAAAGTGAACTGTGAGCGGCAACAACTACTGCAATGCCTCTTCAATGACAGTTTCGAAGAGCTGGCCCAGTGTCCAGCCATAGGCGCGTGCCTGCTGTGGTACAATGCTTTGAGGAGACATGCCCGGTATGGTATTGACTTCGAGAAAGTAGAAGTCTTGCCCCGATAGGATGAAGTCGAAGCGGACAATGCCGCGACAGCCCAAAGCCTCATAGCATTGCCGTGATAGTGCCTGGCATCGTTGAGTCAGTGTTTCGGGCAATGGTGCAGGAGTGATTTCGTCGCTTTTGCGCTCGTATTTAGCTTGGTAGTCAAAAAACTCGGTGTGCGGCCGAATTTCGGTAATGGGCAGCGCGATGATTTCGCTGCCACAACGCAATACACCACAAGAGTATTCCGTGCCTGGCACATAAGATTCTACCAACACTTCGTCGTCGTAGCGAAAGGCCAATTCAATGGCGGATGTGATTTGTTCGGCTTGTGTCACCTTGGTGACACCAAAGCTGCTGCCGTTTTTGTTGGGTTTAACAAATAGCGGTAGGCCTAGTGCTAAACATTTATCTACTGGCACGGCATGTGGGGTGCGCAGCAGTATACCTTGCGCCATAGGTACGCCTAAGGGTTGTAAGAAGGCCTTGCAGGCTTGTTTGTTGAAGGTCAGTGCGCTACACAGGTGGTTACAGCCCGTAACGGGCAAGCCCACCAGCTCGAAATATCCGTGTATGGCACCATCTTCGGCAGGATGGCCGTGTAGCATGGGAAATACCAAATCAAACGTATAGGGGGCACCGTCTATCGCGAGTGAAAAGTCATTTTTATCAAGTCTTTGTCCTGTTTGCTGGTCGTAAAAAGTGCCAGCGCGCAAGTCGATAATACGGCTTTCATAGCGTGCAGGGTCGAGGTGCGTTGCCACCGTTTGGGCACTCAGCAGCGAAATGGGGCGCTCGGCGACATCGCCTCCTGCTAGTATGGCAATTCTCTTGTGTTTGTGGGAAGTAGCCATGGCTTTGTATCTCAAACACGTCGTTTAATGGGCACCACTGTAGCGCTCTCCAGCTTCTATGGGGATGTGCAGCAAGTTTTGAGGTGGAGGCAGCAAACAGGTGGCAAATTCAGTGTATGCGCAAGGAGGATTATAGGCTTTGTTGAAGTCGAGAATTAGCCGCCCTGTACTGTCGGGGCGAGGAGCGTATAAGTATCGGCCTCCGCCATAAGTAGTGCTGCCAGTAGTCTGGTCAGCAAAAATGATAAACAGCTGGTCGGGGCCACCATCGAGCACGTCTAAGGCAAAGCTTCTGCCCTTTGTTTTAAAGATCACACGGCCTGGAATGTTCTGTTTGATAGGCATGTGCAAGACGTTGTCAAAGACAAAAGGTTTAGGCGGGTTGTAAGGCTTGTAGATGGCTTCGATGCGCCATTCGGGGCGGTAGGGAAAATATTCGATGCCACTGAAGTACATGCGTGTAGGCGCCAATGTGTCGCGTATGCGTAAGCCTATGCGATTGCCCCGAGCGATGGGGTAGAAATAGATCGAACCAACGTGTAGTACAGTAGGTGCTTGCATTTCATCGGTCTGCAGGGGGAGGTACGTGACGGTACTGTCGCCGAGCTGTACTTGTGCTTCGGGCAAAAACTCGCCCCACAGCCCCTCATTGCTCCACACGATTTCCCCTAAGAAAGGGGGAGCTTGTGGTGGCAACACGATGTGGTTAGAAGAATCGGCGCCCAACGTGTTGGCTCCAGGATGTAGCCAATGGAGTCCGATCAGCGTCAGCCAGCCATTGGCATCGGTCAGTGCGCGATGCCTTTGGGCTTTCCACTGCGCCCATTCGGCCAGGAAGGTAGAATCCACGTAGTGTGTGGTATCTTCGGCTTGTGTGATGTGGGGTGTTTGCGAGGTATCCGAATAGGTACAACCTGCACCAAATACTGTGCTTAGCAAAATCCACAAGGCAAAGGCAGGAGTACAACGAGCACACAGAAATGTTGTCATAGTGGGTAGATGCGTTATGTCCGTATATTTGGCAACACAAAGGTAACTCTCGCAATATATTTGACTGACATGTGATTTGTGCTTGGGGTAGTAGGGATGGCAGGCTCTGGGCCTTTGGGCAGGTGATAGCTCAAGGCGGATGTGGATGTTATTAAGCTTCAGTGGAAGAAAAGTACAAGCATTCAGTCAGTCCAGCGAAAGGTAGCCAACATATGGGTTATATCCTCCTTGAGGAATTCATAGGCTGGCTTGAGCGAGTCAGGCCGAGCTTCGGCGTGAAAATAGAGTGCGCCCCGCAGGAAGTGCTTTGCCTGTAGACTGTCGGTGAGAAAGAACTGGAATGGGGAAGCAGCCGGACCTTCCACTTCGAAGATCATTCCTTTGGTGCCCCAAGTATTGTGAAAGGGGCGCTCTTCGATATAGGTAGCGCGTTTATTGTGCCAGTCGGTCATTTTGAAGGCATCGCGACGCAGCTTGTTCAGGGAGTTTTGCGCATCGATGGGTACGTAGCTACAGTGAATGCGCGCGTCGAAATGGGGAAAATACAGGTCGAACCAGCACGGATGAACGGGCTTTTGATCGAAAAAATCGGTGTCCTGAATTACTTGTGCATAGGCAGGATACTCGAATGTGAAGCTACAATACGCTTCGTCGAACTGTTGCCACTGACCCCTTTCAGGAAAGATAATGCGGGGATAGCCCCGGGGCTTGGGGACAGGCGTGTACTGGCTACATGCAGCAAACCCTATGCACAAGATCACTAGACTCAGCACCTGATGTGCGATACGAGCAGGGTGGTTCATTATGTTTTTTTTTGTTCTTTGTGGGCAACTTGTCCGGCAAGAGTGGTGATGCGAATTTTTCGAATTTGGCGCTTGTCACCTGCGATGATCTTCAGTAAGTAGCCCTTCCAGCGCAACTCTTTGCCTACAGGTGGAATATACCCCAAGAGCTCAAGTACCAGCCCTGCTAGTGAGTCTGCTTCACCGCGATCTTTTTCAAAGATGTCAGGATCTACTTGCAGTACACGTGCTACATCGTGGAGCATGGCTCTACCCTCAAACTCCCAGGTGTGTTCGTCGATCTTTTCGTAGAAGCTTTCTTCTTCTTCTTCGTCAAACTCATCGCGTATTTCGCCTATGACTTCTTCCATCACATCTTCCAAAGTCACTAAGCCAGCAGTGCCACCGTATTCATCTACCACAATAGCTAGGTGGATGCGCCGCTTTTGAAACTCTTTGAGTAGCTCGTTTATTTTCTTGGTCTCGGGTACGAACAGCAAATTTTGCTTGCGTACTAGGCGTTGCCACCGGAAGTGTGGGGGTGCTTTAAGGTGACCGATGAGATCTTTAGCATATAGAATGCCCACGATGTGGTCTAGATTTTCCTCATATACGGGCAGACGCGAGTAGCCCGAATCTTTTACGATTTTGAGTACGTCTTTAAAGGGAGTGTGCAATTCAAGCGCAACGATGTCAGGGCGTGGTCGCATGATCTGCCGTACGGAAACTTCGCTGAACTTGACGATGCGCTTCAACATCTGTATCTCTTGGTGCGCATTCTGCTCTCGGCTAACTGTCAAATCGATGGCCTGATCAATCTCTTCTCGGCTGGCCATAGGTGTGCCACTGTGTTTTTGCGTTAGTCTGTGCTCAATAATATGCGAGCCGTGTACCAACAGTGCGCTGAGGGGGGCGAACACCCGTATGAGCAGACTTAAGGGGCCTGACATCATGCGCGCCATCTGCAAGTTGTTGATGCGAGCGTAAATTTTTGGGGCTACCTCGCCAAAAAGTACTAGCAAAAAGGTTACGCCAATGACGGTGATGCCAAAATTGAGGGCGTTGGCCAGCTGTGTTACTGACATGGGTAGGGCAAGCCAATCGATGAGTCGCATGGACCACTTCGTCAATACGCTTTCTGCTAGCGTGTGCCGTAGGATGAAGTCAGATACGATGACAATGGCGATGTTGATGAAATTGTTGCTGATGAGAATGGTAGCCAACAAGGTGCGTGGCTTTTCTTTCAGCTTCAGAATTCGTTGGGCTGCCGGAGAAGAATCCTCTGAGAGGCGGGAAAAGTCGTTGTGTGTAAGGGAGAAAAAAGCTACTTCGGAACCCGATATAAGTGCTGAGCTGAGCAATAACAGCACCAAAATGATTATTGCACTACCCAATTGTAGGGGCGATATAGTGGCTGCTAAGAGCACCATGCTGTATCCATAGAGGATAGGGGACTTGCTGTCCTTTATAGGATACAAAGACCTAACCCGTGGCACGTGCAGCTCGGATCTTTTGTGCCACTTCAGTTGGGGCGTGTATGGGGGTGGCGCACTTCGGTAAGACTCAGTTTCCAAGGTTACATGTCGGTTGGTGAACAGCGCATCGAGATGTTTGCCCCTTTCTATCAAAAGGGCAGATCGTCATCTCCATCTTCGGGTTCTGGCGATATGTCTGGTTCTGAAGGCGAGGCGGTAGTGGAGGGCGGAGGCCCACCTGCTCTGAGTTCATCTTCGGGAGTGGGGAAAAAGCCACTACTACCTCCTTCTCCAGGCCGGCGCAACAGCCTAAGATAGTTGGCCACTACTTCGGTGTAATAGCGTTCTTGGCCATTGGGGTCTTGGTATTTGCGATGGGTTAGTTTCCCTTCCACGTAGATCAAAGCTCCTTTTTTGAAATGTTCTTCCACTTGTTCGGCTCGGCCACGCCATGCCACAACATTGTGCCACTCGGTTAGCTCTTGCCATTCTCCGTTTTTGTCGCGATATCGTTCGGAGGTGGCCACGGAAAACTTGGCTACTTTGGCTCCGTTTTCCAATGCTCGTACTTGGGGGTCTTGTCCTAATCGTCCAATTAAAATTACTCTGTTGACCATAGTGCGTTGTTTTAAGGGTTATAGATGCCGTTACTTTTGCCTGTAGGTAAACTGTCCTTAAAATTAAGCAAATAAGTGTAAAAGTTGCCAGTCAGTTTTGGGAGGGCAAACTTACACAAGTTTTCAATGGTTACGTACTGCCAGTTGTGTAGTGTAGGGGGAAGTTGATGCGTGAGGACCCACCAGTAGTACCCACATATGAGTTGATGTGTGAGGCGTTGGCGCCCCTGCCACAGTAGTGTGGGATGGGGCAGAGACCTGGGCTCAGCCAATTGGTGAGCGTGTAGCCACTGTCGGAGCAGTTGTTGGCCTGAGGTGGTAGGGTGCGACGTCTCGACAAAGGGGAAGTCGTAGAGTGCCGCCCAGATATCGCCTGAAGGGCGGCGTTGCAGTAGGGTGTGTTGGCCGTCGGTCCATATTAGATAGTGTAGATGCCGGGTACGCACTTTGGTTTTTCGGCGCTTTACCGGTAGCAATGGTGCAATGCCTTGTCGGGTTGCGCGGCAATCGCTATGTAATGGGCATTTATGGCATTGTGGGTTATGAGGCGTACATACGGTAGCACCTAAGTCCATTATCGCCTGATTAAAGCTGTCGGGATATTGAGGGTCGAGGAGGGTTTGCGCTAGCTGGGTGAAATGACGTTTACCGGGGCCCGAATCGATGGGGGTATCGTCAGCCAGAAAACGCGCCAGCACGCGCAAGACGTTGCCATCCACTACGGCATGTGGCAGGCGCCAGGCGAAAGAGGCAATGGCTGCAGCAGTGTAGGGGCCGATACCCTTGAGCTTCAATAGCCCTTCATAGTTTCGTGGGAATTGCCCATCGAGCTGTTCGACTACATAGCGCGCAGTGCGCCAGAGGTTGCGAGCACGCGTGTAGTAGCCCAGCCCTTCCCACAGCTTGAGTACTTCGTCTTCAGTGGCTGCTGCCAGGTGTTGTACGGTGGGAAACCTTTTGCGAAAGCGTTCAAACCAAGGCCATCCTTGTGTCACGCGCGTTTGTTGGAGAATGACTTCGGCCAGCCAGATGAGGTAAGGATCGCGCAGGCCTTTCCACGGCATAGGGCGTGGGCAGCTGGCATGCCATTGTAAAAGTTGTTGGCGAAAGCGAATAATGAGCGCGTGTGGGAGCATGTAGCCGACAATTGGTGAATAAAAGTGCCCGCTGCCGCAAAGAAAATAAACGCCGATCTATGCACAGCCAGTGCAGGGCACGACATTAGCTCGCAAGAGGTGGCAAAGTTGCTATTTTTGTGAGTCCTTTAACAAGGTGCAAATACAGAGAGGAAACCAAATTTTCATAAACGTAACCAACCACAATAATGGATCCGTTAAAACAGCTTTTTTACGAAAAAGCGCAGGCATTGGGAGCTGAGGTGAAGGCCTTGCTCAAGGAAAAAGGTACGGCAAAAATAGATGAAGTGAGCCTCAAACAGTTATATGGAGGAGCACGCGGTGTGAAGATGATGGTCTGGGAAACTTCTTCCTTGGACCCTCATGAGGGTATTCGATTCAGGGGGTATTCTATTCCGCAATTGCGAGAGCTTTTGCCTAAAGGGAGTGGTGGAGAGCCTTTGCCTGAAGGGCTGTTTTGGCTGATGCTAGTGGGTGAAATTCCTTCGCAAGAGCAAGTAGACTGGCTGAGTGCACAGTGGCGTGCTCGCAGCGAAGTGCCTGCATACACGTTGCAGATGATCGATATGCTGCCTACTGATACGCACCCGATGGTGCAATTTGTCACGGCTATCGCATCGATGGCTAATCAGAGTGTATTTGCCCAGCGTTATGACGAGGGGTTGGCCAAGACATCCTATTGGGATCCGTTTTACGAAGATGCGATGAACCTCATTGCACGCTTACCCCATATAGCAGCCTACATCTATCGGCGCAGCTTTCACGGTGGCAAGCACATCCCCAGCGATGCATCATTAGATTGGGCCGCTAATTTTGCCCATATGCTGGGCAATGACGATCCGGTGTTTTACGATCTGATGCGGCTGTATACGACTATCCATTCTGATCATGAAGGCGGCAACGCTTCGGCCCATACTACCCATGTAGTGGCCAGTACGCTGAGCAACCCCTATTTGGCATATGCTGGCGGTATGGCGGCACTGGCAGGGCCACTTCATGGCTTGGCCAATCAGGAGGTGATCAAGTGGATCTTCCACATGTTGGAAACACTGGATACCCAGACGCCTACCAAAGAACAGATAGCTGAGTACGTGCACGAGACTTTGGCCAAAGGGCAAGTCATCCCTGGCTATGGCCATGCAGTATTGCGCCGGCCCGATCCGCGCTTCCTGGCACAGAAGCATTTTGCAGAAACGCACCTGAAGGATGACCCCCTTGTACAGGTCGTGTGGAAAGTGTTTGAAGTCGTTCCGCCTATCTTACAGGGCTTGGGCAAGGTGGCCAATCCGTGGCCCAATGTGGATGCGCATTCTGGTGCGCTGTTAGTACATTACGGCATTACAGAATGCAGTTTCTACACAGTGTTGTTCGGTGTATCGCGGGCTTTGGGCGTGATGGCTGCCCAGTGCTGGGCACGTGCGCTGGGACTGCCCATAGAGCGCCCCAAGTCAGTGACGAGCCAGTGGGTATTCGAACAGTTTGGCTGATTAGGGCGTGCTGTAATAGAAGAAAGCCTTTGCGAGCTGGCGCCTTTGGAGCCGGCTCGTGTTTTTTGTGCTTTGTACAAAATAGCGAACTTAGGTGCTCATGCGATATTGCTTTACTTCATCTGAACGACTCAAGCGGCGCAAGCTTATCCAGGCAGTTTTTGCCGAAAGGCAAAGTGTAGCTGTGTGGCCCATACGCCTGGTATGGTTGCCGCTGCCTGCCGATGAGGTAGCTCGGGCCCCTGTACAAGTGGCCTTTGCTGTGCCGCGCAAGCACCTACGCAAAGCAGTAGTGCGCAATAAGGTAAAACGCCGGCTGCGCGAGGCGTGGCGCCTCCACAAACACGAACTCTATGACGCATTGGAGCGGCAGCAGTGCCCGCCGTTGGCAGTAGTCGTATTGTATTCAGCGAAAGAGGTACAGCCATGGGACGAGGTAGAAAAAGCGATGGTCAGGGCGATGAAGCGCCTGGTGCGAGCATGCGGCCATATGCAAAAGCAACTGCCAACCAACGAATAATACAAAAAATGGCACTTTGAGCTATGTGCCTCTATACCCCTAGTTGCGGCAGGTAGCAAGTCGATAATCCGATTTTCTTATGGCAATTCGCATTTTGTTAATGGGATGGGCAATGATTGTGATTAGTCATGCTGTTGCTGGCCAAATTTATTTACAATTGGAGAAAAGGGGGCGTGCGCGTACGCTAAAATTCACTGTTGGCCAACAGCTTACTTGGCAAGAACACCACGAAAAGGAATGGCATACGGCTAAGCTGGTGCGGATCATACCTCAAGATCGTCTGTTGGTATTCGATGATCGATATGTGCCGTTAGATCGTATCGCAGCCTTGCGCAGTTTTAAGGGTGCGCGCTGGAGCAAAGCAACAGCTTATCAATTGTACCTCTTTGGTGTTTCGTGGTCGGTGTATGCTTTAATTGCCGACATTTTCGACCCAACTGATCCGTATACCAAAGGTGATCTTGCTGTCACGGCTACAGCTGGTGTTACAGGTTATTTATTATATCGCCTGTTCAGGAGTCGTACCTATAGAGTGGGCCGCAAGTGGAAGTTACGCATTGTCGATTTGCGCGTAAAAGCTCAAAGTAGCTAACGGTAAGCTTCTTCCGCCCAATCAAATTGGAATATGTCGGGTCGATGATAGTGCCCCGATACGTCTAGGGTCATACGTTCGCGTAGAGGTTGTTGCAAGTCCTCAATTTGCGTTACAATCAGCCCTTCTTTTTCCCATTGTGGTGCCAGTAGGTAATTGCCATTGGGTGCAATGAGGCAGCTTCCGCCGCGTAGCAGCAGTTTGTCTCTATGTGTGCGCATGTGTTCGGGTAGTTCCAGCTCGGGCGGTAGCTCCCAGGCACGCATGATCTGGCCTGCAGCTATGACAAAGCAACGCCCCTCAAAGGCATAGTGTCGGCTGGCTACTTGGTGCATTTCGTGTACCCACGGCCAAAGTGCTACGTGAATGAGCTCGCCTTGCATATGTAGCGCTTGTCGGCTAAGTGGCATCCAGTGTTCCCAACAGATGAGCCCGCCTATTCCTCCCAATGGCGTAGGAATAGAGCGTAGACCTCGACTGTCGCCCAGTCCATAGACCATCTTTTCGGTGAAAGTGGGCATCAGCTTGCGATGGTGATTGAGCAGCTTGCCGTCAGGACCAATGAGTATAAAACTGTTGTAAATAGTACCGGGCCCTGGCCCATTAGGTACTACTTCATTGACCCCCATCACCACATACATGCCATGATGGGCTGCAGCTTGGCACAGCTGTCGCGTCGCTGGCCCAGGCACAGCTACGCCATTTTCCCACATGCGTGCAAAGACCTCTTTGACCGGTTCGTGATCCCACAGAGCTACTTCTGGACAGTGGTCTAGCCATGCGGGGTAGCCCGAGAGCCAACTTTCGCCAAATACTAAGAGCTGGACACCTTCACGTGCAGCTTCTTCCATGATCAGTTGTGCTTTTTGTAGGCTGTGGGCTAAGTTTAGATAGGCTGGCCCTTCCTGTACAATGCCAATGCGAATCGATGCCATGATGCTTCTGTTATTTGCGCCTTTTGGCAAATACTATGGAATTGGCGCATTAGAGTTTGAAAACGGTTCTCCACTAGACTAGGGCATTCCCCACAATTGAATAATGACTCTGTGAGGTGGCAATGCTTATCTGGATACAATGTAGAGTTGCTAAATAGCAACAAGTATTTTTTTAATTTTATATATAAAATTCATGCCATTTGTGATTGTGTGCTTTTCGTTGTGGAAAAATGCTGAGCCGAATAGGTAGAGCGGGTGAGTTTTCTGGATGTGTAACCAAGTAGCAGAGAGAAGAGGGAGTTGGTCGATGGCTGTATCGATACAGTATGTTTGGCAGAGGTTGTATACAGGCTGCTTGAAAGAGTACTTATATAATGTGTGGTTTACTCGGCTTCTTCATCGAGCAGCAGATCGGGGCGGCGTTGGCGAGTGCGTTGCAGGGCTTGTTCATAGCGCCACGCTTCGATGGCCTTGAAGTTGCCCGATCGCAGCACCTGTGGCACTTCCCAGCCCCGAAAATTGGCCGGACGCGTATAGACGGGGGGCGCCAACAAGCCATCTTGAAAAGAGTCGAGCAAGGCGGAGGTTTCGTCGTTGAGCACTCCGGGTATGAGGCGCCCTACGGCATCTACCACTACCAAGGCGGGGAGCTCGCCGCCCGAGAGAACGTAGTCGCCAATGGATATTTCAAGGGTTACGTAGTGCTGACGAATGCGCTCGTCAATGCCTTTGTAGTGACCTGCAATCAGCAAAAGATTGTCCTTTAACGACAAGCGATTGGCCATTTTTTGGTCGAAGCGTTGGCCATCAGGCGTAAGGTAGATGATTTCATCATAAGTGTGCTGAGCCATCAGAGTGTCGAGGCATTGCGCCAAAGGCTCGGGACGTAAGACCATGCCTGCCCCACCGCCAAAAGGGTAGTCATCTACTTGGCGATGTTTGCCCAGCCCAAAGTGTCGCAAGTCGTGGATGTGTACTTCGAGCAGGCCTTTTTCCTGGGCCCGCTTCATGATCGAGTGTTGCAAGGGGCTGTGCAGCAACTCGGGTACTACTGAAATGATGTCGATGCGCATGGTCAGAGCAGCTGATGAAACGAGAAAGCCGGACAACTTCTGATAGAGCTGCCCGGCTTTCACTCGCTGTTTCTACGAGTTTATTTTTCTATGCCGAGCAGTTCGATTTCAAAGATAAGTGTGGCAAAAGGACCAATTTGCGAGCCAGCACCTCGCTCGCCGTAGGCCAGGTTGTATGGAATGTAGAGTTTCCATTTAGAGCCTACGGGCATCATTGTCAGGGCTTCCTGCCAGCCAGCAATCACGCCATTGACGGGGAAGGTAACAGGCTCACCGCGTTGTACAGAACTGTCGAATACCGTGCCGTCGATGAGTGTACCGGTATAGTGCACGGTGACTTTGTCAGTAGGGCCGGGTTTAGGGCCATCGCCCATTTGGATGACTTCGTACTGCAAGCCACTTGGTGTAGTTTTTACTTCGGGTCGTTGTTTGTTTTTTTCGAGCCAGGCGAGGTTTTCTTCCTTCAATGCCAACTTTTGGCGCTCCATGTGTTGGAGATATACTTGTTGGGCTTGGTCTTGATTGATGGCCAGCTCGTTGCCGTTGATTACATCTTCAATGGCTTGAGCTAGCGAGTTGGGGTCGAGCTTGTTGAGGCCTTGCGATTTGAGGTTTTGCGCAACCAATACACCTACACTGTAGCTAAGAGAATCCATTGTAAATTTTTGTTTTTGGGCCTGTACCAGCGCGAAGCTTGAGCAGGCAATGAGCAATAAAAGCGATTTTTTCATGCGTAAAAAGATTTTTTGATATGCCGTATTGGTTCGGTGCCAAAGGTAGAATGATTGATCGGTTAGTCAAGCTTTTTGATGAGCTGTGGCTACAAAACAGCCCTTTTGGACAAATGTTGACGCTACGGCTCTTGAGTTGATGGTGGATGGGTGGGGGCAAGCAGGGTTTACCTGTACCTTTGTCGGCAATATTGTATCGCTACAAAAAGTGAAGTATGGGGATACGCGCTACACTCGTCAAGCCTTTTGCTCATTACATCGCCCGTCAGATTGCCCGTTGGTCCAAAGAGGCAGTGGCCATTCAGCAGCGGCTTTTGCCTCGGCTTTTGGCCAAAGCACAACACACTCAATTTGGCCAAGCCCATGCCTTATCGGCAAATATGAATTATGAAGACTTTTGCCGCAACGTGCCCATCCGCGATTATGAAGGGCTACGCCCCTGGATTGACCACATTATTGAAGGGCAGCGCGATGTACTTTGGCCAGGTCGCCCCCGCTATTTAGCCAAAACTTCGGGCACCACTTCCGGCGTGAAGTATATTCCCATTACGCACGACAGCCTCCCCAATCACTTTGGTACGGCGCGTAATGCTTTGTTCAACTATTATGCGCGTACAGGCAAGGGTAGTTGGCTCGATGGAAAAATGATTTTCTTGTCGGGTAGCCCCGAGCTGGAAGATGTGGGGGGCATTCCTACAGGCCGGCTCAGTGGCATTGCCAATCATTTAGTGCCTGCTTGGTTGCGCACGCATCAGCTGCCTAGCTATCAGACCAACTGCATCGAGGACTGGGAGGCCAAACTCGATGCCATAGTGGCAGAAACTCATGCGGCCGATATGCGACTTATCAGTGGTATTCCGCCTTGGGTGCAAATGTACTACGAGCGTTTGCTGGCATATACCGGCAAGCGCCGAGTTTTGGATGTATTTCCCAACTACTCGGTCTTTGTGTACGGGGGCGTCAATTTCGAACCCTATCGCGCCAAGCTCGAGTCTTTAGTAGGTGGCCGCATTGACAGTGTGGAGACCTATCCGGCTTCTGAGGGCTTTATTGCCTTTCAGGATAGCCAAGAAGCAGAAGGACTCTTGCTCAACGTCGCTTCGGGAATCTTTTTTGAATTCGTACCCGCTGATGAGATCCTCAACGAGCATCCTACTCGATTAGACCTTTCGCAAGTGACCACGGGCGTCAACTATGCCGTGATACTCACTAGCAATGCAGGCCTTTGGGCGTACAACTTGGGCGATACGGTAGTGTTTGTCTCACTCGATCCACCTCGCTTGCGCGTTACGGGACGCATCAAGCACTTTATCTCGGCCTTTGGAGAGCACGTCATAGGCAAAGAAGTGGAGGAGGCCATGCGTATGGCTTGTGCGCATATGGGGGGTTCAATTGTCGATTTTACTGTAGCACCGCAGGTGTCGCCTCCCGAAGGCGGTTTGCCCTATCACGAGTGGTTTGTCGAGTTTGCTGAGCCTCCTGCCGATCTGGAGGCCTTTGCCCAAAAACTCGATGAAGAGATGGTGCGCCAAAACATATACTATCGAGATTTAATCGAGGGCCGCATCTTGCGCCCCTTAGTAGTGCGTCCGCTGCAACGCGATGCTTTCCGCAAGTTTATGAAGGCACGCGGCAAGCTGGGCGGACAGCACAAAACACCCCGCTTGGCTAACGACCGCCAGTTTGCCGAACAACTGCAGGCATGGGTGCGGGAAGATCAGCGCACATCTTGAGCTGCATTTCTGGTTACTCTTTGCCTTTTTTTGATCGGCGCTTATTGCTGCGCTTGTTTTTTTTCTTGCGCGCTGGTTGGTTGACCTCTTGTTTGGCCTGATTAGCACTTTGCTTTTTCTTGCGCCGCCGTTTGCGTTTGTGCTTTTCTATGGGTAAGTCGATGACCCCCGTTACGTTGTCTTCAAAGTCGTAGGCTGCTTCTTCCGTGTCGCTTAGCTCATCATTTTCGATATACTGCAGATTGGCGATATTTTCGGGTTTTTCGCCTCTGCTGTTCATTTCTAAGATCTGCTTGACCTTGTCGATTGTGAGAGGGTAGAGCTTGCCACGCACACTGTCCTTGTCTAAGGTATAGTACATCAGCCCTTTGAAGATATCGGTTTTGACCAGTGTAGCTTTGGCTGTAGCCATGTATAGCGTTTCGGCTTTTTCGGGAAAGTGTTTGAGTGCTTCCAGATAGGTGTCCAGCTCGTAGTTGAGACAGCATTTTAGCCGCCCGCATTGCCCCGAAAGTTTGGCTTGGTTGATGGCCAAGTTTTGATAGCGCGCCGCAGCAGTGGTGACTGTCTTGAAACTGGTAAGCCATGTACTGCAGCATAGCTCTCGGCCACAAACGCCCAGCCCACCTATGCGTGCCGATTCTTGGCGTGCGCCGATTTGGCGCATTTCGATCTTGACGCGAAACTCCCGGGCATAGTGGCGGATCAGTTCGCGAAAGTCTACGCGGCCTTCTGCTGTGTAATAGAAGGTAGCTTTGCGCATATCGCCTTGATACTCCACATCGCCGATTTTCATTTCCAGATCGAGTGTGCGCGCAATAGCGCGTGCGCGAATCATGGTGGGCTTTTCTAGCTGCCGCGCATGCTGCAGCTTTTCCATATCGCGTGCATGGGCTTTTCGGATAATGCGTGCTTGAATGTGCTCTTCTTGTACTTTCCGCTTGCGCAGCTGCAGGCGTACGAGCTCACCCGAAAGGCTTACCTGCCCAATGTCATAGCCAGCCTGTGCTTCCACTACCACCCAATCGCCTGTAGTAATGCGCTTGTGCAAGGGGTTTCGATAGAAGCCTTTTCGCGCACCGTGTTTGAAGCTTACTTCTACGATGTCAAAGCGCTCGACGTCGTCGATGCCCATGCGCGTCAACCAATCGAATGTGTTGAGGCGATTGCAGCCTCCCGTCAGACAGCCGCCTTTGTTGCGGCATCCTGCTGCTGCGCCTAGTGTACCTGTACGACAACTACATCCTGTACAACTCATAAAGGCCTTTATTTTGGGGCTTTATACCCGCGTTTATATAGACGCTGAGCCACTTAGCTCAGCGAACAGAACTCGTGGACTTAGCGCGCATCCAGTGACTAAGCTGTATGGATAAATCCATAAACACGATTTTGGCGTTGGCATTTCGCTCTATGTGAAAAATTGCCTCGTCGAAAAGTTTGGCGATGGCAGCAATTTGTGGTGCACTAATTACCTGACTCATCTTTTTAGCTGTCTCTTGTTCCTTGGGTAATAGGCGTAGGGCGGCCTGACCCTTACTGAGCTGCCAGGCCAGAAGCTCGCGCCAAAAATGCAGGCCGTAGAGCAAAAAGTTTTTTTGCGGTTCGCGCCCCCATGTGGCCACTTGCTGCGACCAATTCACCAGCTCGGCACCCCGTCGTGCATAACACTTGCGCAACCAGTCGAGCAATGTGGCACTGTGCGAGTCGGTAGAGTGCTGGGCCATCTGCAAGGCCTTGTTGTAGTTGCCATCAGCAATTTGGGCCAGCATATGCGCTTGTGGACCATCTAACCCTAAGTGTTTTTGCAGCGCTTGAGCTATATCCTCATCGCGAAGGGGCTGCAGACGTATGAGCTGACAGCGCGACAAAATAGTGCCCAAGATCAACTCGGCTTTTTCAGCTACGAACAAAAAAAGCGTTTGTGGCGGTGGTTCCTCGATGAGCTTCAACAAGCGATTGCCTTCCTTGCCCAGATATTCAGGCATCCACATGAGCAATATCTTGTATCTGCCTTCAAAAGTCTTTAGACTAAGCTTCTTGACAATGTGTACGCATTCGTCGCGCGTGATGTTGCCCTGCCGGTTTTCGGCATTGAGTTGCATGAGCCATTGGTGGACATTGAGATAGGGATTTTCTTTGATGGCTTCGCGCCACTGCGAATAGTACTGATCGCTTGTAGCCTTCGATCCTACGGTAGGAAAAGAGAAATGCAAGTCGGGATGTGCGTAGCGAGCAGAATGCCGACACTGAACGCATTGCTCACACGGCTCGCCACTAGCTGGCGCTTCGCACAGCAAATAACGCGCTAAGGCCAATGCCAGTGCCAGCTGACCACTGCCTTCAGGGCCTACCAGCATCAATGCATGGGGCATGCGCTGCTCATCGACCATGTGTCGCAGCAGCTCTTTTGTAGTTTGTTGTCCTATGACGTCGGCAAAGCGCACCGCATATATGTGTTTGTGAGCGGCGCAAAACAGTGAAAAGAAAGGTCATAGCCCCATGACTTCAGTACCTATCCGCACGGCATCAGCCCAAGTGAGGTACCCTTTATCCTGTGGCTTATACAAAGCGCATATGGAGGTGCTTTTCTTTTTTCATGAGGCTGATAATCGGTGTAATGTGCTACCCTTGCTTGGTAAGCAGTGGGCCTGTCACTTGCAGCAAGGGAAAACGCAATGCAATTGCGTCTGGTGTAAACAGACTGTAGTGGTTTTCCAGCTTGGTACTTGTACAAGCTGGGGGCAAGGCAATTTATGAGGACCAGCTTAGTGCTTAAATGGGCATCTGGTCCTTTGTGGGAATGATGTAGCAGTCCAAGTTTCTGGGCTGGAGCAGTGCACTGCACTGCAAAGTGACAGCCAAACAATTTGGAAAAAGTAATCGCGTTGCCCTTCATTGCCGCTACTTTAGTACTGATGCATCATCGATTACCAATGGGCTATATGCTTCTTTTCAATGTTTTGCATCCGCTCGTAAACGGGAAAAACGGAACTAATGGGCAAAAATACCTTTTTTTGGCTTATCCGTGATTTAGGGCTCATACCTCTCCCGTGTGTGGGAGCTTTGGCATATGTGGCAAAGCGTCAGTTACTGGGCCAAAAAGACGGCATTGGCAAACAAGAGCTTACCTTGTTCCCAGAAGGCGCGGAAGAGCGGGTTGTCGATGAGATAGATGATGGCGCCGCGTCCTTTGGGCTCTACGCCAAACACCAAGGTGTTTTTCATCTTGTGGCGCAAGCGCCAACCTACGAAGCCCACCGCCTGTGGATCATCGCCGATATAGCCCACATTCCACCCTTGATCCAGGAGTTTGAATTGTGCCTCTGTAGTTTTTAGCGAGAAGTAGTACTGAGGCATGCCCAAGCCCAACGGATGGCTGTTGTCGAGATGGAGCTTATACACGGCACCAGGAATGCTTTCGCTGATGGCATCTCGGATGCGATCTTCAAAGCGTGCAGGCCGACGCGGTGTCGAATGGGCCTTCGCATCGGTTTTGCGCTGTAGGGCAAAGCCTTTTTTCCCAGCCAGTGCTGCGTTAGCACGCCCTAGGGCAATGAGGCGCCCACCGCGCTTGATCCATTGTTGCACCTGAGCTAATAGCTGGTCATCGAATTGGTAAAAGCCGTCGGGCAAGATCAACAAGTCAAAACCACTCCAGTCCAGGTGCTTCAGGTCTTCGGCATTGACTACTGTGATGGGGTATTCCAGATCCTGTTCAAATACATACCAGGCGTGGCCAAAGGCGTTGGCCCAGGTGCCTTTGCCACCTACTAAAGCAATATGTGGGCGGTGTATCAATCTCCACGTGGCCGAACCAAAGTCGGAACCTGTGCTCACCATGCCCGACTGCACGGCTACTATTTCCGTATTGGGAAAGCTTTTCGCCACTTGATTCACTTGCTTTGCCAAGTTGGACATATCTTCATTGTCAGCACGCATGATGGCCAAAGTGCCGGCATCCCAGTGGCGACCATCAATAGCGAAAGCTTTTTCGGCAAAACGCACTCGTATGTCTTGGCGCAGCAGTGCAGCCAGCATCTGAGCACTTTCCAGGCTGTTCCACGGAATGAGCCAAGCATATGCCATGTTGGTGTCGGGTGGTGCTGCACTGGCTACGGTAAAGTCTTTGCTAGCGGCTACATCTTGCTTTAGTGCAGCAGCTTTTAAGCCATGTGCATAGGGTAAGGCCCATGCCGTGATGTCGTAGGTGAGCGAATCGGCCAATTCGGGCTCGGGCTCGAAGAGTACTTGCGTCAAGATCCCTTTGGGCTGCCGGGCACTGATAATCAAATCGCCAGGTTGTACTTCTACGGCCTGAACTTGCCCGCTGGCATAGTCGAACCCTTGTATGCTTTTTTGTTCTGTGGCCGTGCCGTAACGTATGCGGTGCCGATCGAGGAGCGCAAGAAGGCGCTTGAGCTTGGCCGGTGGGTTGTTCACCTTGATCACAAAAGTCTTCCATGGGCCGGGTGGGTCTTGTTGTGCTTTCGCAAAATAGGCGGCAAAAGCTTTGGTGAGCTGTGAGGCACGAGCAGCAGCAATCTCTACGGTAGAGAGTGCAGTAGTCATGTGGTGGCGGATGCGGTCAGCCAAAGTAAGTGTGTCGCCATTCTCCATGAGGATGGCACGACCGGCGCGGCTGTGACCACCTTGTTCGTACGTCATGCCGATGGCACCGTTGAAGGTAGGATAGGTGTCACCATAGCTGGGATAGAGCAGGTCAAATACTTCGCGCGTGAAATAGCGCCAACCATATTGATCGAAGTAGCGCGCGTGGTTGCGTCCGATCGCTACTTGAAATTCACTCTGAAAGGGTGTAATATAAGTGTGATAGGGCTGTGCTGCTGGCGCAAAGTAATAAGGGTTGTTGTAGCCTTGCTCGTGTAGGTCGGCATGGATGTGGGGCATCCACTGTTGATAGATCGCCAGGCGCTGACGTGTTTCTACTTGTGTAGCCCAAGCCCAGTCGCGGTTCAGGTCGAACAGATAGTGGTTGACGCGGCCACCCGGCCAGGGCTCGTGATGCTCGCGTGCTTGAGGATCGGGGTTGGGCCAGCGCTCGCTCACGCCCCGATACCAATGCGTATAGCGCGCATAGCCGTCAGGGTTGAGGCTGGGGTCGATAATGACTACGGCATGCTCCAGCCAGCGTGCTGCTTGGGCATTGTCGGGGCGCACCAGTTCGTACAACACGCCCATTGAGCTTTCCGAGCCCGCTGCTTCGTTGCCATGAACGCTGAAGCTCAGCCACACAATGGCAATGTGGTCGTCGGAGTCGGGCGTGCCAGCTTCCAGCCCTGCGCGGCGCAGGTTGTTGTGGCGAATGGCTTCGAGACGAGCCAGGTTGTCGGGCGAAGAAACAATGGCCACGATTAAGGGGCGCCCCTCATTAGTGGTGCCATAGCGCTGTAGGATTACGCGCTCGCTTTGGGCGGCCACATGTTCGAAGTACGCGACTAAGAGATGATGTGGTGTGAACTGTTCGCCCAGTTTATGGGGTAGGAACTCATCAGGCGACAATAGTTGGGCGTGTGCTGGAGGCAGTATTTGCCACAGCAGTACGACGAGTAAGGCAAATGTTCTCATGATGCTTTTTTTGAAAAAATCGGGTGAGGGGAAAGCTCATTTTAGGCCCGTGAAGTTATTGGCTTTTGCCAAAAGAAAAAGTGTGAGGTGTACCTCTGCGTACTCACAGGGATTTCAATTCGCGCGTCATTTCCTCCAGCTCAACCTGAAGCGCTTGGGCGTCATCTAGAGTATGGCTCTGCTCGATGCGTTGGGCGAGTTGCTCGAACGACAAGAGCCAGTTTTTGTCTAATGTAATGTCTTTTTTTAGTGCTTCCAGATCGGCCAGCTCTTCTTGGTCAGCTTCACGCATGGCCTTGAGTCGGGCTTTTTTCTCCAGCAGCGTCTGGGTCAGTTGCAGGTGTTGGCCAAGTATGTCGAGCTTTTCTATACAGGCCTTGTAAAAGGCTACTTTGGCTTGCCGCAGGTCCAGCTCGGCTCGGTATTCGTGCAACAAGCGGCGCAGCTCGTCGCGCTGCTTTTGCGAAAGCACCTTGCCTTGGTCCAGCTGTAGGTACAAGTCCTTCATGCTACGCTTGATCTCCGAAATTTCGCGTTGGTGGCGCTTGAGCTGACTGTGGCACCACTGCTGGCGGCGCTCGAGAATACCTTGAGGACTGCGGCGATAGCGCCAAAGGTGGATGAGTTTCCACATGCCCCAGACAATACCCGCCAAAGCCCCCACTCCTAACAAGATGATCAGTGCAATGCGGTTGAACATCAAGATGCGCAACAGCAAGCCGCCCACTAGGGCCAGAAGCAAGAAGTTGAGCAGGCGCAAAAACGTGTGATTATCGCTAGACATAGCTGACTTGATTTGCTACATGCTGAATGGGGTGAAAATACCCAATCCAGTTGGTAGCAAAGTGTGTCCACGAAGTTGTAATGCAAAAAATCGACTTGCACCCCTAACCCGTACTACCTTTGCATTGCTTTTTTCGCTTTCGCAAAAAAAGGAGAGGCTTATGCGTATTATAGGACATATTCCACATCCGCGCTTGCACGTGACTGTATTCAAGTGGGACGAGCGCCTCGCCGTGAAGGTCGCACGCGACTTGTTAGAGCTCACGTGGAAGTTTCGAGATGGACAGTTCGAGCGGTTTGAGGATTTGCAGCAAGCGCTCGACCAAGATTTTTTTCGGGAAGCAGAGCGCTTACTTGACACCATGGCCGCCCTGCGCCACAGAATTTCAGCTACCGAAGCACGAGAGGACCTACCCGATTTGCTGTGAGTATGGTGCCTTTCGCGCAAGAAGTGCTGCGCTGCTCAGCTGCGCTTGCGTGCCTGGTCGCGTATGCGTTGTAGGAAAATAATTTCGGCAAAGTCATATTGGTTGGGATTGCTGTCGTTGCGTCGAAGGCGCAACACATTTGGGAAATGCCCCATACGACCGTGTAGCTCTGCCAGCAGTGGTGCAGTAATCGCAGCATAGCCCGGCACGTGGACAATAATGGGAAGCTCTTGCCACTCTTCGTCGGTCAATGGTACTTCATCTACTACATTTTTCACTTGCTGTTCGAACGAGGTATGTTCATCGAAGTGCACGGGGATTTTGCTTGGTGTCAGTACATCTGCTATAAATACTTGGGCGTGTTGTGTTATTTGCCTGATATGGTAAGTGCTCAAGGGGTGCGTGAAGTTGACGAGTACGGTGTAGTTGGAGGATGCATTTCCAGACATGTACAAGAGTTCTTCTCGACGTGCGGTAAAAATCTCGGCTCCCCGCCGCACGTAGATGCCGGGGGTTGTTTCTCCACTTTCTCTAATGATTTCGTGTGGTTGGTGGCGGCTACGCGCAATGGTGATTACGCCAATTTTCCGGGAGACTTCCGGCACTACCACGTCTTCATAGCTCACTTCGGGAATGGGGTTCGTGAATTCGGCCAGGGCCTGCTGAATCTGCCGCTGATAGGTGTCGGGTTCATAGGAAACGCCCACGATGTATTTTTCGGGGGCGTTGTGGTCGCTGCGATGCCGGCCATCCACTACACCTAAAATGATGTATCCGACGCCACCTGGAGTGTTGGCAATAGCAGTCACCAGCTTGGCCAAAGATGCCCTTTGGGAGCGATTGTCGAGAGGCAGCTCCTGTTTGAGTTCAATTTTTCGGCTTTCCCTTCCGGTGAGTATCCATCGACTTAGTTTGTTCCATAGCTGCCCCATGTCTGCCTTTTTGCTGTGAAAATTAGCGCTAATTAACCTTCCTGTTCCAGTAGTTCTAAGAATTCCTTTTCGGATAGGATTTGCACGCTACCGAGCTGTTGGGCTTTGCGCAGTTTGGAGCCCGGGTTGTTGCCCACCACCAAGATGTCGAGTTTTTTACTCACACCGCTAAGTACAACGGCGCCAGCAGCTTCAGCTTTTTCTTGAGCTTCTTTACGCGTCATGTGTTCGAGCGAGCCGGTAAAGAGAATAGTCTTACCCGCCAGTGGGCTATGGGCAGTGCGTTTGTGCGGTTTGTCTTCTTCCGTTTGACACATGTTGACGCCCAGGGCTTCCATCTGGCGCAGCATGCGAAGGTTGCTTTCATTGTCGAAAAAAGCCCGCACGCTTTGTGCCACTGCAGGGCCAATGCCATCGATTTGTTCGAAGTCGGCCGTAGTCCACTGCTGCAGGTCGAAGATGCAGTATACGCGTTGGGCCAGTAGCTTGGCTACTTTTTTGCCGACGAGCGGAATGCTGAGACTGGCGATGAGTTTGTGTAAGGGGTTGTGCTTGGCGCGTTCAATTGCTTGCCGCAAGTTTTCCGCTGATTTGGGGCCGAAGCCGTCAAGCTGTGTGATTTTATCGTAGTCGAGCCGATAGACGTCGGCCAATGAGCGCAGCCACCCCAGCTGGTAAAAGCGCTCTACGTTGGCTTTACCCAGCCCCTCGATGTCCATTCCATCTTTCGACACGTGATAGATGATGCGCTGCAGTACTTGCGCTGGGCACTGGTTGTTGATGCAGCGCCAGATGGCTTCGCCCGGCGGGCGAAATAAAGGCGTATGACATACGGGGCAGTGGCGGGGAAACTCGATAGGTCGTTCCTGCCCGGTGCGCAGCTCGAGCAGCGGTTTGACGACGTAAGGGATTACATCGCCGGCGCGTTCGACCAACACCGTGTCGCCAATGCGGATGTCGCGCGAGCGGATGAAGTCTTCGTTGTGTAGCGAAGCTGACGAGATCGTCACACCTGCCAGATGCACGGGTTCGAGTTTGGCTACCGGCGTCACGGCACCGGTGCGCCCCACTTGAAACTCGACGGCTAACAGCTTAGTAGTGGCTTGCCGCGCCTTGAATTTGTAGGCCATCGCCCAGCGTGGATGGTGCTCAGTGCTGCCGCAGCGCGCGCGCAGCTCGTAGTCGTTGACTTTGACCACCATGCCATCTATTTCATAGGGGAAGTTGTCGCGTTGTTGCTCCCAAGCTTCGCAAAAAGCAATGGCTTCGTGGATGTCTTTGCACACCTTGTGCCCTTCGGTGGGTACCTTGAAGCCCATGCGCCCGACTAGTTGCATGGCTTTGTCATGAGTGCCTATAGGATGGTGCATGTCGTTGCCTTGCGCATCAACAGCGTAGTTGAGCGTATAGACGAAAGCATCTAGATGGCGGCTAGCCGTCTCGCGAGGGTCTTTCATGCGCAGGCCACCTGCAGCTGCATTGCGTGCATTGGCAAAGGGCTCCAATCCTTGGGCTATGCGCTCTTCGTTGAGCTTTTTGAACACGTCCTTTCGGATGAGTACTTCGCCGCGCAACTCGGCTACGGCGATACCTACAGAAGAAAAGGGCGCCTGTAATGGGATAGCTCGGATTGCTTTGGCGTTGGGCGTGATGTCTTCACCTTCTACACCGTTGCCGCGAGTGGCTGCGCGCACTAGCAAGTCGTGCTCGTACACCAAGGCAATGCTGCTACCATCGAATTTGGGCTCTACGACGTACTCGATGGGCTGCTCGTCAGGTACACCAGTGAGTCGGCGCACCATGCGCTCCCACTCCAACAAGTCAGCGGCATTGTACGAGTTGGCCAACGAGCGCAAGGGAGCCAGATGGCGGACAGTGGGAAAATCATGGCTGAGATCGGAAGAGACGCGCTGCGTCGGTGAGTCGGGAGTGACTAGCTCAGGCCATTGCGTTTCGATGGCTTCGAGCTTTTTGTAGAGCATATCGTACTCGTAGTCGCTCACCACGGGATCGTCGAGTACGTAGTATCGATATTCGTGGTAGTTGATCACCTCTCGCAATTGTGCAGCCATTTGTGCTGCCGCTTCTTTGTCGGTAGGTACTTCACGTTGTAGCAGCGTTTTCGATAGGTGATAGAGGCGTCGCTGATCTGCTTCGGTATATCGCATGCACTCGATTTTGGGGCATGAAAAAAGAAAAATTTTCTCAAAAAGAGCACAAATAGGGCATAATAGATGTGTCAGGCCATAGATGTATTGATAGCATGCAAGTTAGTCGTTGATTATTAATGAAATATCACGTATTTTGAATGCGCAAGCGTTAGGGTGAGAGAACTGTTCTATTAAGTTAAGTGTGCGAATCTCTTTTGCCTACCTCATTAGGTATTGAACTACCTCGCAAGCCAACCTACCCGATGTAGTATTGTGTCTATCTTTTTGATTGCCATTCTCTTTTGAGTACCCAGCAGGTGAACACCTATTTTGTCTCACATAAACCTAAAGCACTATGAACAAATACTTACTTTTGCTGGGTCTGTTATGGCAAGGCGCTACCTTTCTCTTGGCCCAATCTCCTACTGTTCACCTTACAGGATGTGTGTTTGAAGATGTAAACGCCAATCACCAGCGCGATCCAGGCGAGCCTACCCTACCAGGATGGGAGATCTTGTTTACGGATTTGACAACAGGTACCTCCGAAATTGTGACTACTGACAGTACTGGATGTTACGACATCGCTGTGGCGTTGCCAACGGGAGCGCCTCATTCCGTCTTGTTGCTGCTCAACGTCATGCCAGGTTACGATCAGACCTATCCGCTTAGTGGTGGATATTCACTTATGGTAGTGCCTGGTCAAAATGTAGCATCATTGGACTTTGGCGTGGTGCTCACTACACCACCCACCGCTACCTTGTTTATTTGCAAATGGGAAGACATCAACTGCAATGGTATTTGGGAGGCAGATGAACCCATCATCCCCAGCTGGCCAATTCTTATTACCAATTTACAAACGGGCGTGACCGATACGGTCTACACCACTGATTCGTGCTTGAACCTCGTCGTGCCTGCTCCGGCCACCTATCGCGTGGAAGAATTGCTCCGACCGGGCTGGGTACAAACCTACCCGCAAAATCCATCATGGCATGATATACAAGTGACACCAGGTGGGTATTATGAAGGCCTCATATTTGGCAACAATCTTCCGAAGTGGCTATTTACGGTCTGCGTGTTCCAGGATCTGAACTGCAATGGATTTCGCGATCCTGGTGAGCCGCCTATGGAAGACTGGCCGGTTTTTCACAGCATCAATTGCCCATATCCGCCCAATATAATTTTGAGTCAGGTGCATACTACCGATGAGAATGGGTGCACATCTTTTAGCGGGTCTAAAGCGTGCAGTAATAGCATCTACACCAATTCCGATCCGGGATGGGTAGTGAGCACTGATTCATCTTACTATTTTGGGCCCGATTCGCTGCCGTTGTGTGGGCCGCCTACAGAGTTAGACATAGATATTGGTGTTTGCCCGGTGCCGGCAGATACTTGTGGCCAGGTACTGGAAGATACATTAACGAGTGGGCCTTGCGTGACGGGAGGCCAACAATGGACCTATACTTTCTTCTTGACCAACACCAGTAGCCAGTCGGTTACGTCCTTTTTGCTTACAGACTTACCTGCGGGAGTTTCGGCTTCGCCGCAATACTTCTCACCGAATAACTATCCAGGGTTGTTTCCCATTGCTCCAGGTACTACTGCAGGACCCTTCACTACGACCTTGGCCAGCGCGCTGCCGCCTAACGATGATGAATGGTGTTTTACGTTTATCTTCATCAGCGATGGCGAAGAGTGTTGTCGCTTTGAGCATTGCGTGCCTCCGCCCACCATAGATGTGTGCGACAGCCTCGATGTGTTAGTGACTGCTACGGTTCCGTTACCTACCAACACAGGCGCAGTGCCCGATGACTGTTGCTATGAGTTTACACCAGTAAACAATTCGTGTTTCACGGATTTTTACGGGTTGGTGTTTCGCCTTAGCGATCCAAATGCAGTCTTCGGCAGCTTTGATGGTGGGGGGCAGTGGGTAGCACATTTTCTTTCTCCACAAGAAGTACGCATAGAGTGGCAAGATGGTCCTATGCCGCAAGGTCCATTGCCACCTTTCTTCCTGTGCCTAAAAGTGAATGGCGCCACTTCGCCCGTAGTAGTTACATGGGCTTGGCTCATAGCTATTGGCGATGAGCTGGTCGAAGTGTGCCCAGACGAAATGGAGCTCGAATGTGGCGATTGTGCCGTAGTGACAGGTGCAGATGAGGTGGTTTGCCTATCCGACGGCTCGTGGTCGATACCTAATCTCTGTGTGTACAGTAGTGGCACGCAAACACCTACAGTCGTTTTGCTCGAAGTGCAGACACCAGGCATTACCATTGTGCCCGACATGATCGCTTGGGCAGGTAGTCCGACTTGTTTTTCCTTACAACTGATGGGCGGACAACCCGACGATGTGATCCCCATCAAGGTATTGCTTTTGGACGAACAGTCGGGCTGGTGCTGTCACGTATGGATCGAAGTGGTGCTGGAGTGTGCCGAGCCCTGCATCGATCCGGACTTGATTAATACAGCTATATATTGCCCGCTCGAATATGATCCTGTATGTGGTTGCGATGGGGTAACCTACGACAATGCCTGTATTGCCACTAATTGGCATGGCGTGACGAGCTACACACCTGGCCCTTGCCCTCAAGATTGCGTAGATTCCAGCTTAATCGTGCCTACTGGTATTTGCCCGAATGTCTATGACCCAGTCTGTGGTTGTAATGGGGTGACGTATTTCAACGCTTGTGCTGCCATATTGTGGAGTGGGGTCACTTATTACACGCCTGGTCCTTGTCCAGTACCAGGATGCGTGGATCCGACAATCACGCCACCAGATGCGTGTGTATTGGTATATGATCCAGTTTGTGGCTGTGATGGGGTGACCTATTACAATGCCTGCTTTGCTTGGTCTCACTATGTAGTTGAGTGGACGCCAGGCCCTTGCCCGCAAAATCCTGATCCGGTAGGAGGTCCTTTGGATACCATAAAGTCGGCTGATAACTGGGCGATGCTGTTGCGTCCTAACCCTGTCAGTGAGGTACTCTACGTAGCATTACCCGAAGGGGCCTATAAGTTGCAGGTAGTGGCAACCACGGGTGAAGTGATACGGCAGTGGTCGGCTACTGTTTCAAGAGCTGAGCAGCCGTTGGCGGTCGATGTACGCGATCTGACCCAAGGTATGTATGTACTGCGCGCTATCGAATCGAGAGGCCAGACCAGTGTAGGCAGGTTTGTGCGCATAGAATAGGATCGCATTAGTTTGTTTACCGGATATGTATGAGGCAAGGCTCATCATGGGGGGTGAAGAGGTGACTTTCGGGTCGCCTCTTCTTTTTCACCTAGGCTCATGGGCTAATGTGTTTTAAACCACTTGTTGCCTACATATACTGCCTGTACGTGGTTCTGCCCGAAGGCGTAGGGGAAGTAAGCTAGATGGGGTGCAGGCCGAGTGATAATCAGGTGGGCGCGTTTACCCGGCTGGAGGCTGCCTAGAGAAGTATCCAAGTCGATGGCATGGGCGCCATTGAGCGTGGCGGCTACGAGTGCTTCCTGGGGTAGCATGCGCATTTTGATACACGCCAGCGCCCACACCAACCACATGTTGCCCGACGGCGAAGAGCCGGGGTTGTAGTCGCTGGCCAGTGCCAGGGGTACTCCTGCATCGATGAGGCGGCGGGCAGGTGGATAGGGATCGTTGAGGAAAAAGGGGGCTGAGGGAAGTAAGGTGGCAATAGTAGTGCGATGTTGTGCCAGCAGTTCGATTTCATGGGGCGCTACTACTTCAAGATGGTCGACCGATCGGGCTTGGTGTTTTACGGCTACTTCTATACCTCCCATGCTGTGAAACTGGTTGGTGTGGATCTTGGCCTTGAGGCCGTAACGGGCGGCAGCATCCAAAAGGCGGTCGGTTTCAGAGGCAGTAAAAGCCACCTGCTCGCAAAAGACGTCCATGTAGTCGGCTAATCCTTGTTCGGCAATGCGCGGTAGCATCTCCTTTTCGATAAGGCGCAAGTAGGCTTTGCGCTGGTTGACGTATTCGGGAGGCAGGGCGTGTGCGCCCAAGAAAGTAGCCTTAATGGGGATGGGTACGGCTTCTTTGAGGCGGCGGATGACGCGCAGCATCTTCAATTCAGCTTCGGCATTGAGGCCGTAGCCACTCTTGATTTCGAGCGCGCCCGTGCCCAAGTGGATGAGCTGATAGATGCGTTCGAGGGCTTGTTCGAATAGCTGCTGCTCGTCGGTTTGTCGGAGTTTTTTTGCTGAGTTGATGATGCCGCCACCGCGCTGCGCAATTTCCTGATAACTCAAGCCTCGGATGCGATCGACGAATTCACCCTCGCGGCTTGCCGCAAACACTAAGTGTGTGTGTGAGTCGACGAAAGCCGGTAGTACCATGCCGCCTTGTGCGTGGTAGGTGTGTTGGGTGCGGGGCAATGGCTCGTGCATGGAACCAATGCGTTGAATGTGTCCGTCTTCGATGAGTATCCAGACATCTTCGTGGGTCTCTATCTGCCCCTGCTGATTCCCTGACAAAGGAGTGGCAGCGGCAGGTGCACTGACGAGGCAGCCAATGTGATGGATCAACAAGCTTTCAGACATGGAAAGGATCGGTTTTGTTTTGCGAAAGCAAAAAGGGAATCAGTGTTCGGGTTGTGGTTCGAGCTTTTCGATGCGCACCAGCTCGATTTTGGTGTCACTTACTTTCTCGATGGTAAAGCGATATGCACCCAGTTCGATCACGTCTCCTTCTTCGGGTATTTGTCCTGTGGTCATCACCAGGTATCCACTTAGTGTGTGGTATTCGCCTTCGGGGAAGTGCAGCTCAGGATATTTTTCCATGAGGTAGTCGAGTTCGAGGCGGCCAGAAAAGCGATAGATACCTGGAGCGAGTGTCTCTTCTATGTGATCTTCCACATCGTGTTCGTCTTCAATTTCGCCGAAGATTTCTTCAAGTACATCCTCTAAAGTAATAATGCCAGCTGTGCTGCCAAATTCATCGACTACACAGGCGATACTCTGATGGTTTTTGATGAAGATATTGAGCAGGTCGAGTACGCGCATACTTTCGGGTACGAATGGCATTTCCATGATTACTTGCCGTATCGATTTGGGTTTTTTCCACAATTGTTGATGGTGCACATAGCCCAATACATGGTCGATGTCGCCATCATATACGATAATGCGCGAGTGTTTGCTTTGGCGAAACAGTTTAATGAGTTCGTCGATAGACTCATTGACGTCGATACCTATTACCTCGGGTCGAGGTACCATACCTTTATCGACGCGTACCTCGCGCAAGTACAAGGCTTTTTCAAAAATTTCAGTGTCGATCTCTTCTTCGTTATCGGGGCGTGTCGATTTGATGAAGTGTTCCAGGTCGAGGCGCGTGAAAAGGTCTGAATCGGTGTTTTGGGGTGCTTTGAACAACAGGCGCAGCAGCCGTTCGGCGGTGCCTGTCATCAAGCGTGCTGGCAAAGACAGGAGGATACTGATCACTTTCAAGGGCCACGCCAAGCTAAATAGCAATGGGTCGGCAAAGAGGCGAAAAATTGTCTTGGGCAAAAACTCGCCAAACACCAGGACAATCAATGTGATGATGACGGTATTGAGTAAGCCCAGCCATACGCCGCCCTGTATGCCCATGGCTTGTAGTATGTGCGTGATGGGTACAGTCATGAGTGTAGTGAAGACGACTAAGGCGATGTTATTGCCTACCAGCAGGATGCCTAAAAACTCGGAGGGCTTTTGGTAGAAGCTGGCCAAGATGGCGGCACGACGCGAGCCATTGTTCTTTTTTAGCTCGATAACCAGGCGGTTGGCCGAAAGGAAAGCGATTTCAGTGCCGCTAAACAGTGCAGAAAGTAGTAACGATATGACAATTGCGATCAATAAGCCCATGAAGCGTGATTTTCCAAATGCAAATACTACTGCATCGCCTTGCCAGATTGCTTACGAGTAGGTTGTCTTTTGGGGGCATCGGCTGGTGCAGGTGGTACTACTTGCACGCGTCCTTCTATAGCTTTGATGCGTGCTTGATCGAAGTCTTGAGTGGCTTCAAAGCCATAGCCGTAGATGATTTCACCAGGTCGGCGAATGACCACAAATTTATCAGTATAAATGAGTGCTTCTTGCTCATCCCAGATGAGCTCTTCGGTTTCGAGCTGTTCACCCTCCACACTACTCCAAACGACGCTATCGCGCAAAATGACGCGTGCTTCGCGCTCGAGCCGTATGCCATAGCCAGCCGTAAGGATGCTGGAAGTCTGTAGGTTAGGACCAAAAAATCGAACAGTGAGACCTTGTGGAAATACTTGGCGAGGCTGATTTTTGTCGGTGTAGCGCACCATAAGCGGGCTTTCCACTTGAATGCGAACTATGGCTGAGTCCGAGTAATAGAGCACCACCTCGGTAGCTGTCTCTTTACCCAGATCTTCTTCTGAAATGTTGCGTTGTACTGCAGCAATATCTTTTTCGCAGCTGCTCATGAGCGCGCTTGCAAGCAATGCCATACTCCACAGCACGATGGCCAAGCCTCGATATGAGTGCCTGCGTTGGGGCAATGGCCTATCTGATAGCGGGCTGCTCATTGTCGTTGTTCGGTTTCAAACCAGACAGGAGAAAGATCGTTGGGGTCGCCGTTGTAATTGACAGTGATTTCCTCTCCAGCGCGGATGTTGCGAATCGCCACGATACTGATGGTTTCCATTTCGAAGTCGAGCAAATATCGCGCATTTGAGTGAGCTGAGTGGTTGTATAGTGAACCAAAGCCCAGTGCCAAGGCGATTTGCTCGTCGTCTTCGCCCCAGTCGAAGTAGTAGTCGCGCAAGCCCGTTTGATCGAGTATTGGAGCGTGTGCACGTGGCATGACAATGACTGGGCATATCTCTATGAGCGAGCCCTCAGCAATATTTTCGGCCGTAAATACCCCACGCCCGTGCAATTGGCTCGGTGCAAAATACACGAAAGGCAATCGTTGCATCAGTTGTTTTTTTGCGACAGCCACAACCCAATGAGAATGAGTGCCATGCCAGCAAAAAAGTGGAAGGTGATGGGTTCGCCATCTAACCAACCCCACAACACGGCTACTACAGGTACCAGGTAGCTGGTCATGGAACCAAAAACAGCGGTAGTTAGTTGTACCAGGCTGAAAAACAAAAACGAGGCAATGAGCGTGCCACCAAGCGCTAGTAATGCCACCCACAGCAGTGAAATCCAGCCTTGAGGGTGGCTACTGAGGGGTTGCCATGCCTGGGTGTAGATACCCATCAGCAAGCCAAAGGGGATAATGAGCACAAAAGACGCGATGCTGATATCGCGAGGGGACATGTCTTGTAGCCATGCCTTGATGGCATTGGCATTGATGCCATAGCACAGCGCGCCCAATACGGCAAACAAACCATAGCGAGTCGAACCGCTGAGACTTCCGTCTTGCCCCAAAAGCAACCATGCGGCTCCTATTAAACCGACGATCACCCCTACTACTTTGCTCCAAGCCATGGGTAGGTGAAAGCAGCATATGCCCAATAACAAGGTGAACAAGGGCGTGAGGGAGCTGAGTAGCCCCGACAGTGAACTGCTGATCTGCGTTTGTGCCAATGCAAACAACCACGAAGGTATGGCTGTGCCGAACAGACCTACTACGAGTAACCCCTTCCAATGCTGCCACGCAAAATGATGCATGTGTCTCAAAAAAAGTGGTAAAACAAACATGCCAGTAATCACAATGCGCCAGGCAGCCATCTGGAGAGGATCGAAGCCAACAAGGGCCCGCTTGATGAGGATGTAGGAACTACCCCATAGTATACTGACAGCTACCAAAAGCAACCATGCTTGAAGCGATGTGGAAACGGAAGTATGTGGTTTTAACTGTGCCATAAGAGCGATGCTTGCGCAAAAGGCCGGCAAAGATAAAGCATCTGCTTCAGATATGACCTCGCAAGCGCAACACGAGTAATAGCAATGCTAAAGCTAAAACACCTGCCGCTCCGCCTACTTCGCTCCACAGCTTTTGACGCGAGGCAATTTGATTCTCCAGATAGTAGCTGTTGGCACCACAAGGCGTGCCATGTCCCGGCCGTAGCTCCCAGTTGTCGGGTTGCGCAGCATCTAGCCAAGGCAGCATGAGGCTAAGGGTAAAGGCCGTGTCCATAGGAGTGATTTGCCAGCTCGTGGTGCTTACCATTGCACCTTGTGGATCAAACAGAGCTAAGTGGTCACTGTACTTATTGAGCCCAAACTGTAGCGATCCACTCAAGTTGTAGATGTAGGGGTGTTTTTTTGCCATTGCGACAGAATCGCGTGCCAAGACCAAATAACCATTGGCTGGCACAACAAGGTGGGGCAGCTCCGCGCGGTTTTTCTTGTCGGTCAGAATCCAGCCATCGAGCCAGATGGGGTGTGCAGCGGCATTGTACAATTCTATCCAGTCGTTTGTGTGTGGATTGTAGGGGCACACTTCATTGAAAAACAGTTTGCCTGTCAGCGGATGCTGATAGGGCTCAAAGGTCGCCTTGATTGCGTGTGTAGGCAGTTGTTGGGGTAGGAGGTGCAAGATGGGATCTTGGCTATCAAGCCCTTCCCACCCAACAAATCGAAATCCCAACTTGGGTTCGGCTTGCAGTGTGAGTGGGATATTGGGAAAGTATTGGGCGTCAAATGTCTGCCCGGGTGGTATGCTGACTAACCCATTGACTTTGATGTAACCTCCAGGCGTGGTGCTCAGCTGCAGTTCGATGGGGTCGGATAGCTGAAAGTATGTGCGCAAATGCTGCCACATGTATTGAGGGCGAAGGCGGGCAAAGGTGCGCAAGCGCGCGACTTCTTCCTCCCATCGCTGGCGGTTCAAGTGCCATCGCGCCAAATGGCGGGGCATTTCGGGCAGTAGTACGCGATAAAAGGAGTCGATCTTGGCCAGCATATGCTCAGTGCGAAAAGAGGTATTGAGCCTGTCGGCAAACCGTTGTACGAACTTTTGGCGAAAGCCATCGTTGGTCAACAACTTGCGCAAGAGAAAGGTGCTCCAAGGCGGATTGGGCCAGGCAGAGCCATTGGGCTCAGTGTGAAAGGCCAAGGTGTTGAACTGGTAAGCAGTACTATCGTGTAGCCCAAAGCCCCAATCGGTGTCGTAGAGAATCCAACGCCAGCGGCCGTTGGATTGCTGAGGCCGCCAGTATTTGATGTTGCCACCAGCATCGCGGTTGTCGAAGAATATTTGTGCAATCTGATAGTCGATGAAGTTGTCCACTTCCATTTGTGAGGCGACCCATGCCATAGCAGCATCGTCGAGCGAATCGCGTTGCCGCAAGTAGTTGAGTAGGCGAAGGTAGTGATAAGTGCTGCCTCGCTTGCGGTAGCCTCGGTGCTCCAACAAGTCGATACTGTCTTTGTCCACTTCGTGGTGCGCAGCAATAAAATAGCGGTTGATCTTTTCGCGCAAGTGGTAAATGCCCCAATACTTACCGTTGATGTAGGCAATGGCTAGCCGTTCGGCTTGCCGGTCTACGTCCCATCCTTCGAGTAGGCTATGCATTAGTGCATCGCGGAAGTGGGCTTTACCCCAATCACTACCGGCATTGCGCAATACCAAATACTTGAATTTGCGTGGCCCGTCTTTGCCAAAGATGCGATGTGCGATACGCCGGGCACCATAACGTCGGCGTGCCACAATGGCCAAGGATTTTTGTGGAAACAGGCGGCTCATGCCGCCAAACAGTCTCAAGCCCGATAGGCTGCGATATACACATTGACCGGTGGTCTCGAAGATCTCTACACTGGCAGCTACTTCTTTTTTTGACCAGAAGTTGGCGCCGGGCTTTTGCCAAAGGGAGTCCACAGTGTTAGGCCCCGACACGAACAAACCGTAAATGGGATGGAAAAGCACATTGGGATCGAGAGAAATGGATACAATAGGCAGCGTAGTAGATGGTTCGTCGATAAAATAAGTGTGCGATACGACGGGTCCCCAGCGCCCCTCATGGCGCACGCAAGCACGCACCACAGTGGTGCGCGCAAGATCGATAGGTTGAGTATATCGTTGTTTGTGCTTACCCCTGGGATCCTTGCCGTCTAGCGTAAAGAATATGCTACCCTCAGCTGCCAGTAGTTGTACGCTTATGCGGCCCGAATAAAAGCCTCCCTCAGGTAGGGCTTCAGGAGTTGCCACGGGTGCTTGCTGGGCGCAGAGCCATGAGTACAGACACAGCAGTGCAGTTGTGATGATGAAGCGCATATTAACTGGGGTGAGGCCATAAAGTTGGCAAAATCGTCGGATGGATAAAAGGCCATACTTGGGTAAAGTGCCCAAAATGGGACATAACAATTGTGAGTAGGCTCATTTTATCCGCCGCTCACAGGAGGAATGAGAGCTACTTCGTCTTGTGGGGAGAGCACCTGCTCATCGCGCGCATATTCATTGTTTACAGCTATGGCTATAGCGCGCAGATCGAGCAGGCGTGGATAGCGTTTGAGTAGGGTTTGGCGCAACATCTTTACGGTCGCATTTGGGGGCAATTTGACTGTTATCTGAGTAGCGCCAAGAATATCCTTGGCAATGCCAAAGGCAAGCACACGGATAGCCATATCTGGTTGGCTCATAGCAGTGTGTGTTTTGATGGAAGCATAGCTGTCAAAACTTCAGGTGTTTTACTGTCAATCCATTATTGATCAGTTGCTTGAGGCTATCGATGCCGATACTGACGTGCAAGTCCACAAATTGTTCGGTCACTTTTCGATCACTCTCGTCGGTTTTTACTCCTTCGGGAATCATTGGCGTGTCCGATACGAGCAATAAAGCACCAGCCGGAATTTTGTTCTTGAAGGCTACGGTAAAGAGTGTAGCTGTTTCCATATCGATGGCCATACAGCGCAACGTGCGCAGGTATTTTTTAAAGGCCTTGTCGTGTTCCCATACGCGGCGGTTAGTGGTGTACACCGTACCCGTCCAGTAGTCGCGAGCATAATCACGGATAGTGGTCGAAACGGCTTTTTGCAAGGCGAAGGCTGGTAGGGCGGGCACTTCAGGCGGCATGTAATCGTTGGAAGTACCCTCCCCCCTGATGGCAGCAATGGGCAGGATTAAGTCGCCGATGCGTGTCTTTTTCTTCAATCCGCCACATTTACCTAAGAAGAGCGCGGCTTTTGGACTGATAGCTGATAGCAAGTCCATGATTGTAGCAGCGTTGGGGCTGCCCATGCCAAAGTTGATCATTGTAATCCCTTCAGCAGTCGTGCACTGAAAGGGCTTGCCTTCGCCATAGATGGGTACATCAAATCGATTGGCAAATAGCTCTACGTAGTTGGTGAAGTTGGTCAGCAGAATGTATTTTCCGAAAGCTTCCAAAGACATGCCCGTATAGCGGGGCAGCCAATTATTGACGATCTCCTCTTTGGTTTTCATGATTTTTTCGCGCAAAGATACAAAGTCTCACTGCCTGTACCATTCAGTTCCTTTAGCTGGGCAGTACTACAGCAAGCTGAAGTAGTCTACGTACGGGGAAGCGTATTGCGCCTTTTTACCCCTAACTTTGTCGGTGTGGTGCTTTAGGAACAGAGCACCACATTATTATTTTTTGTACACCATGATTTGTAAATATGGATTCCCGAGCCTTGATCATTTTTGTGAAAACACCTGTGGCAGGGAAAGTCAAAACGCGAGTGGCTCAGACAGCGGGATCGGAAAAAGCACTGCGCATTTACCAAGAACTATTGCGCCATACCCATGCAGTATGTTTGCGTGTGTCAGCCCATAGGTATGTATATTGCGATTCGGCCATTCCACGACAACCGGATTTGTGGTTTAGCCCAGACTTTGCCAAACGCCTCCAGCAGGGCAATGATCTGGGAAGTCGCATGGCCCATGCATTGGGCGAAGTGCTCGCCTTGCACGAAAAAGCGCTACTTATAGGCAGCGACATTCCTGGCTTGCAGCCTCATCATTTGGATCGGGCTTTCCACTGGCTCGACCAACGCGATGTAGTGCTAGGTCCTGCACTGGACGGTGGCTACTATCTCATCGGCATGAGGCAGCTGCATACTACACTTTTTACCGATATCGAGTGGAGTACACCTTTAGTACTGCAACGCACTGTAGAGCGCATCGAACAATTGGGATTGACTCATGCGCTCATCGAGCCATTGGCCGATGTCGACTACGAGCAAGACTGGGATCGTTATGGATGGCCTATCGACTGATTAAGAGACAAGCCAACAAAATTGCGGCACTGGAAAATATTGGCAAATGCTTGTGCCATTTGCGGCAGTTCGGCAGCAAATGAATCGGGGAAGGTAAAGTACCACACTATGGCTACCGATAGCCAATCTACTTCGGGCAAGCCCATGTATTCCAGCAATCGGCTACTGGGTACACCACTGATTTTTTCCAGCTTTTCGGAAAAATGAGGTACAAGGTCGGGAAACTGCACTTTGGGATGCGTGCGCCGCCATGCTCGGCTCCACTCGTAAAGGCCAATGTGAAAATATCGATGGGGCTCCATAAACCCTTTAACCAGGTGAGGCGCACTGAATAGCAAGGTACCATCTTCGTCTTCTATCTCGGAAATGTGTAACCTATCTGGGTATTGGGGCGAAGGAAATGGATGGGTGTATATCACCACGTGTTCGTATGGTGGCATGAGCCATTCTTCCAGCCCCAAAGTGAGTTGCACGGCACCTGCTACCGAAAGTGCTTTCAGGTCGGGAGGCACTTCTTCAAGCGGTATGCGCGGAATAAAGTCGGTGGCCTGCATCATGAGGGCTACTCTGTGTCGGAAACGCGCTTTAAGGTCGAGCGGAAGGTTTTGGTACCATGCATGTTGCATGGCCAGCATAGCGCGTACTTTGCTTGGTAGATCAGGGGGATGCTTCTGATACCACCACCAGTTGATTTCGTTGGAAAGAATGTAAATGACTGCCAATACAGGCAAGGTAATGGCTAGCCCCCAGGCGTAATCTTCACTGCGCTCAAAGGCCAACCACAGTAAGATTGCTGAGGCTAAAATAAAGGGTAAAGCGAGTAGTCGTGCAGCCATCTATTATGTGTAGATTGGTTTGATAGGCGAATGTAGCGATTCTGAGTCGAGGTGAGTTGCTTGTTTGTATGCAGCACAATCGTTTTACCTAACTTGCCAATTCTCTGAATATAGAACAAAAACGCAGATTGGCATGTGTGCTCCTAAAGTATGCTAGGACGAAAAAAATGGTAGGGTAGATTGTTAAATCGGAAAATAGCTATAAATTTGCCACCGATTTTGAAACGCGCTTTGAGGTACGGTAGCTCAGTTGGTAGAGCACAGGACTGAAAATCCTGGTGTCGGCGGTTCGATTCCGCCCCGTACCACATTTTTTGCCCATACATACGCAGACATGAATCGTACGCATCGCCATCATCACCATGTTCATGCTAGCCCGAAGGGCAGGTGGTGAGGCGTTTGCGCGTTGTACCTTTATTGGAAAAAGAGGTTTACCACTTGCCCGGTAAACCTCTTTTTTTGTTTGCTCACATTCAATTTCAAACTGACTACATGACGCATGACCAACCACTCAAGATCGCCATTCAGAAATCGGGACGGCTGAGCGATGACAGCCGGCAGCTGCTGCGCGAGTGTGGCATCTCGGTGCAGAATGGCAAGCATGCCCTCATAGCGCGTGCTCACAACTTCCCTCTCGAAGTGTTGTATCTGCGCGACGACGACATCCCGCAATACGTAGCTGATGGCACTGCTGATGTGGGTATTGTGGGCCAGAACGTGGTAGCTGAAGCAGCCTGTAAGGTAGAGGAATTGCGCCCTTTGGGCTTTGGCAGTTGCCGCCTAAGCCTAGCTGTGCCTAAGGCAGTGGCCTACGATGGTTTGACATGGTTTGAGGGGCGCAAGATAGCTACCTCCTATCCGCGCCTCCTGAAGCGTTTCCTCCAGGCTCATGATATTGATGCTGAAGTGCATACCATCAGTGGGTCGGTGGAGATTGCGCCTAATATTGGCTTGGCTGATGCCATCGCGGACTTGGTCAGCTCGGGCACCACACTGTTTAGCAATGGCCTTAAAGAGGTGGAAGTGATCATGTACTCGGAAGCCACCTTGGTGGCCAATCCTTATTTGTCAAAAGGCAAACAAGCCTTGCTCGACAAACTGCTCTTTCGCATTGATGCGGTGCAGCGCGCTGCGCGTAGCAAATACGTAGTGCTCAATGCGCCTAACGACCGCATTGAAGCTATCAGTCGCATTTTGCCAGGCATGAAAAGCCCCACTGTAGTGCCTCTGGCAGAAGCTGGCTGGAGTGCACTGCACTCGGTCATCAATGAAGACGAGTTTTGGGAGGTCATCGATGAGCTCAAGGCAGTAGGTGCTCAGGGTATTTTGGTCGTGCCCATTGAAAAAATGATTCGATAATGAATACCGCTACACCCATTCACGTTCAGGTGATGCATTACCCTTCGCGCGACCAGTGGCCGGCACTGGTGCGTCGCCCAGTAATCGACTGGGAAGAGCTC
Source organism: Saprospiraceae bacterium (assembly GCA_026982695.1). Taxonomy (GTDB): domain Bacteria; phylum Bacteroidota; class Bacteroidia; order Chitinophagales; family Saprospiraceae; genus WFYJ01. The sequence goes on along the minus strand of JALSGS010000045.1, from coordinate 240,946 downwards.
GAAGTGCAAGTGCATCCTATTATAGAAGCCGTGCGTCGAGAAGGCGACGAGGCTTTATGGCGCTTCAATAGGCAATTCGATGGTTGGGATGGCCGAGCGTTGGCTGTGCCCGAGCAGGCCTTTGCTGAAGCAGAAGTGGCCCTCGATGCCGAGCTGAAGGAGGCCATTGGCCATGCCGCCCATCATATCGAACAGTTTCACGCTGTTCAGGCTGAAGCCATGCAGGTTGTAATGCCCATGGAAGGGGTACGCTGTTGGCGCAAATCGATACCTATATCGCGAGTAGGCCTGTACATTCCGGGTGGATCGGCACCGCTGTTCAGTACGGTACTGATGTTGGCTGTGCCTGCACGTCTGGCCGGCTGTCAGCGCATCGTGCTGTGTACGCCGCCTCAGGCCGATGGCCGAGTACATCCTGCTATCCTTTTTGCCGCTAGGCTGGCGGGCACGACAGAGGTATACCGAGTGGGTGGAGCTCAAGCCATTGCCGCCTTGGCCTATGGCACGCAAAGTATTCCACGTGTAGACAAGATCTTTGGCCCAGGCAATCAATATGTCACTGCTGCCAAGCAATGGGTACAGCGCGAAGGCATAGCCATCGATTTGCCGGCAGGCCCTTCAGAGGTGTTGGTAGTAGCCGACGGCTCTGCTGTGCCTGAGTTTGTGGCTGCCGATCTACTGTCGCAGGCCGAACATGGTCCCGACAGTCAGGTCGTATTGGTAACTACTTCTGCTGCTGTGCTGAAGGCTACACTTGAGGCATTGACCCACCAGTTGGCCAGCTTGCCGCGTGCTGCAGTAGCGCACCAGGCACTTCAACACAGCCGCGCCATCTTGGTGAGCTCAGTACGTGAAGCAATGGACTTCGCCAATGCCTATGCCCCTGAACATCTCATCCTGGCTGTAGACCAAGCCGAAACATGGGCCGAGGAGGTGCGGCATGCAGGCTCCGTCTTTTTGGGGCATTATACGCCCGAGGCGGCAGGCGACTATGCTTCGGGTACTAACCACACTTTGCCAACCAATGGCTGGGCTCGGGCCTGGAGCGGTGTGTCGCTCGACAGCTTCGTGCGCAAGGTCACCTTTCAACATATCAGTGAGCTGGGGCTGCAGCAACTCGGACCCATAGTGGAGCGTATGGCACAAGCTGAAGCGTTAGAAGCGCATCGCCGTGCTGTTTCCGTACGTTTGGCTCACGCAAAAAAAGGAACGAATGGAGCTTGAGACGCTATTGCGCAACAATATCAAGAAGCTGAAGCCTTATGCTTCGGCGCGACATGAGTTTACGGGTGATGCCCGTATCTTTCTGGATGCCAACGAAAACCCGTTCGATTCGGGCTTAAACCGGTATCCCGACCCTCTGGCTACGCCCTTGCGTCAGCGCCTAGCCGAGCTGAAAGGGGTGAGGCCCGACCATGTCTTTACAGCTAATGGTAGCGACGAAGCTATCGATTTGTTGTTGCGCTTGTTCTGTGAGCCGCGAAAAGATGCCATTATTACGTTGCCACCTACTTATGGCATGTACGAAGTGAGTGCCGGCATCGCTGATGTAGAGGTGGTGCACGTGCCGTTACAGACCAATTTCGAGCTCGATCTACCCGCCATATTGGCAGCCACGCAGCAGCATCGTGCATGCCTGTTGTTTCTTTGCCGCCCCAACAACCCCACGGGCAACCTTTTTGCCGAAAGGCAAGTGCGCACACTGTTGGAACAATTCGAGGGGATCGTCGTGATCGATGAAGCCTACATCGACTTTTGTCCTTCGGCCTCCCTATTACCTTGGATCGATGCCTACCCCAATCTGGTAGTACTGCAGACGCTGTCCAAAGCTTGGGGGCTAGCCGGTATTCGCTTGGGGATGGCTTTTGCGCAAGCACCACTTATCCGTTGGCTCGATGCCGTCAAGCCGCCGTACAACGTCAATCAGCTCACGCAAAAAGTGGCTCTTGAGGCATTGCAACAGCCCGAGCAAGTGGAGCAAGTGGTCGAGGTATTGGTAGGCGAGCGCCAGCGGCTGGCACAAGCGCTCACTGAGCTTCCCTTTGTAGAAAAAGTATTTCCCTCACAGGCCAACTTCCTGTTGGTGCGCATGCGGGCGGCGCGCAAAATATACGAGGCATTAGCAGCGCGCGGTATCGTGGTACGCGATCGCTCGCGTCAGCCGCTTTGTGCCGAGTGCTTGCGCATCAGCGTAGGCACACCTGAGCAAAACGATGTACTCCTGAAAGCATTGCGACAAATTGAGGTTGTGGAAAACAGATAGACTATGCCACGCAAGTTGTTGTTTATCGATCGAGATGGTACTTTAGTGCTCGAACCCCCCGATTACCAGCTCGACAGCTTTGAAAAGCTGCGCTTTTACCCAGGGGTTTTTCAATACTTGGGCAAGGTAGCGCGCATGCTTGACTACGAGCTGGTCATGGTGACCAATCAGGATGGGTTGGGTACTGAGTCTTTTCCCGAGTCGAGCTTTTGGCCTATACACGAGTTGATCGTGCGTACGCTGGAAGGCGAGGGCATTCGCTTTCGCGAAATACTGATCGATCGTAGTTTCCCACACGAACAAGCGCCTACGCGCAAGCCCCGTACTGGCTTGCTGACGCATTACCTCAATTCCGATGAGTGGGATTTGGCTCATTCTTGGGTGATCGGCGACCGCCTCACTGATATGGAGCTGGCGCGCAACTTAGGTTGTAAGGGCATATTCCTTGCTAATGATCCCGAGCTGGGCGCCGACGAGGCTTCTGACGACTTGCGCCAATGGTTAGCCCGAGAAGTGGTGCAGACCACTTCTTGGGCCGATATCTGGACCTTGCTGCGCCGAGGTGTGCGCACCGCTACAGTGCATCGCACTACCAAAGAGACCGACGTGCTCGTCCAGCTTGATCTGGACGGCACAGGACAAGCTGACATTCGCACAGGCATAGGCTTTTTCGACCACATGCTCGAACAGATCGCACGGCACGGAGGCCTCGACTTGCGCATCCGCACCAAAGGTGACCTACACGTGGATGCACACCACACCATCGAAGATACGGCACTGGCGCTGGGGCAGGCATTGCGACAAGCTTTGGGCGACAAGCGCGGTATCAGCCGCTATGGCTTCTGCTTGCCCATGGACGACTGCTTGGCACAAGTAGCCATAGATTTCGGAGGGCGCCCCTGGTTGGTGTGGGAGGCTGAGTTCAAAAGAGAGTGCATTGGCAAAATGCCAACAGAGATGTTCTTTCACTTTTTTAAATCGCTTTCCGATACAGCAGCGGCCAATATCCACATTCGCGCTGCAGGCCAAAACGAACATCACAAGATTGAAGCAATCTTCAAGGCGCTGGCTCGAGCAATTCGCATGGCCAAAAGCTACGACGCCGACGATCCCACCTTGCCTTCTACTAAAGGAACTTTGTAGCCATCTTTTTACACACTCTACAGACTATGATTGCAGTGATCGACTACAATGCTGGCAACATCCGTTCGGTGATGCATGCGCTAGAACGCTTACAGGTTGAGGCTAAGCTCACCGCCGATGCGCAACAGATTCGCCAAGCCGACAAGGTGATCTTTCCCGGTGTAGGACAGGCTGCTGCTACCATGCAGTGGCTGTGCGACCATCAGCTCGACGAGGTGATCCGATCGTTGCGCCAGCCCGTATTGGGCATTTGCCTGGGTATGCAGCTGCTGTGCCACTATTCGGAAGAGGGCGACACGCCTTGCTTGGGCATCGTGCCTGCCAAAGTGAAGCAATTTGTGCCACGAGCAGCAGGAGAAAAAGTACCTCATATGGGATGGAATACCCTCGAGCAAGTGCGTGCACCACTCTTTGCGCCTTCTGATGAAGGTCAGTGGATGTATTTCGTACATAGCTATTACGTAGAAACAGGACCTTGGACTATTGCAACCACCCACTACATTCACCCTTTTAGCGCAGCGATTCAACACGAAAACTTCTTTGCTACTCAATTCCATCCGGAAAAATCAGGAGAAGCAGGTACCCGACTTTTGCAGCGCTTTTTAGCACTTTGAGCACTCCTTTTCCAGTAGTTCGGCAGCAGTACATGAGCCGTTTGATATCATTTGATGCCTTCCATATGTTGATGGGCGTACATCCAGCTAAATAAAATAGTAGGCTACTTGTCTGGAGAAGGTGCTTACAACATTGGTTAGATGAAAAAACGACGGTGTGAAGTGTTAAGGCTCACTTTATTTTCCCCCTGACTCCAAGCAGTGTCTCTGTACAAGCAGCTCTCATGTTTGCTTTACTTTTTCCAAAAAAGTTTGAGTTGCCATAGTGCCCAACCATGCAATACCATGGCTAAAGGCAAGAGAAACCCCGGAATCCATACGAAAGGGAATTCCGTGAATAGCGTGGTGGTCTGGGCAAATGCGGCATGCGCCGAAGGTGTAGACCACACGATCAGCAATAATACGGCGGCAGCCAGTAATAAGCCGAACAAGTGCCACAGCAGGGCTTGGAGTAGGTAAAAACGCCGGTTGAAAAAGAGCAGACCTGCCATAGGGGCCGTGATCCCTACAATAAAATCTTGATTGAGACCTTGTACACTGAGATGGACTGGCAATAGACCAGCCCGCCAACTCAAGTAGAAAGTTAGGGCTAGGAACGCTCGAAAAGTATGAATCCACACCAGCCAAGCTGGCCCCACAAAGCGCAACAACAAACCAAAAGTAGGGCTGCGCGCCAGCCACAATCCCATCACGAGTACCGGTATGAACACCCATGCCAAAACAGGGATGCTCGTAGCATTGAGTAGCAGTCCCATGCGGCTCAACTCGGTGAGTATAGAAAGCCATAATAAGATGCCCAAGCCCGTATAGCTCAATAGCTGGCGACGCGCTGTGTGCGCCATGCCAATGCGACTTGCTGCTTTGTGCAGTCCCCATAACAGGGCGATCACTACCCCCAACGTGAGGATGAACACGAGCAGTTGTGCAGATAAAAAAGATTGAAGCCGCATGACGTAATGTTACTTACAATTCGATGCCTGCGAAAGGCCCTGTAAAGTAGCCATTTTCGCAAATGAGCACCCCATCGGCATAAATACAGCCACCTGTTCGCATATCGGCTATCATGTCCCAGTGTACCGTTGAGGTGTTTTTGCCCCCAGCTTGCGGATAAGATTGCCCAATAGCCATATGCACAGTGCCTCCGATCTTCTCGTCGAATAGGATATTTTTTGTGAAGCGGTCAATACGATAGTTGGTACCTATGGCAGCTTCGCCAAAACGGCGCGTGCCGGGCGTTTCAAAGATGCGGTCTAAAAATTCTTTTCCTCGCTTTGCTTCCCAACGTTCGATATAACCCTCTTTTACCCACAGCGTGACACCTTCCACTTCGTGGCCCATATAGATGGCGGGATATTGAAAATGGATGTGCCCATCGACGGCGTCCTCTACTGGCGCAGTGAATACCTCGCCAGAGGGCATGTTGGCGCGCCCATCGGAATTGATCCAGCATCGGCCTTTGGTCGAGAAAGTGATGTCGGTCTGAGGCCCTTCAAAGCGTATGCGCTCACGCGCATTGAGATAGTCGACGATGTATTGCTGGCGCTGGCGCAGTTCGCGCCAGGCACCAATGGGGTCTTCCTCATAGAGGCGGCAAGCCTCAAAGACGAACTGCTCGTAGGCTTCCAGGGCCATTCCGGCCTCTTGGGCATTAGCTTGTGTGGGATATTGACACAGGCAGCGTTTCATGGCGCCACTGGCCGTGCGTGTAAAGTACGCTTTGTAGGGCTGTTCCAGAGCTTGTTTCCGCCGTTGTATCTTTTCTGCCGGTACGTCCTGGTCTTCGCGCAGGTTGAAGGGGGCCCGAATGTTGAGAAATGCATCGGCTTGGTTCATGGCGTATTGAAAGAGCGGTGGCACTTGTTCGAGTTGTGCATCATCGGCATGTAGCAAAAAGATGCGGTTTTGCTCGCGGAAGCTCAACTCAACAATAGGATGTGCACCTACTTTAACCGCCTCGCGGAATACTTCGCGCACCAATGGTTCGGCCAATGTCGTGGATGATAGATAGAGCGTCTGTCCCTTTTTGAGCTCGAGGCAGTAGTGCACCAACAGGTGTGCATAGCGGTCCATCATAGCACAACGGCATTAAAAGGGGTTATGTGACGATGGCGTCTGTGGCCAGTTCTTTTCCTGCCTTGCGGCAAAAATCACGAGCAGCTTGCAAGTCGGGCTGAAGCAGTCGATCATCTTTTATTGGCGGCACTTTTTCGCGAAAGCGCGCTACCCATGCTTCCAGTTGTGGGCTGCTTCGCAACGGTCGGCGTAGATAAAGAGCTTGGCAGGCTGTAAGCCATTCGATGCCTATGAGTTGCCAGCAGTTGTCGAGCACGCGCAGTACTTTGGTCGCAGCATTGGCGGCCATACTGACGTGATCTTCTTGCCCATTGCTCGATACGATCGTATCGACTGAGGCGGGCGTACACAACTGCTTGTTCTGACTGACGATGGATGCGGCCGTGTATTGTGGGATCATCAGCCCTGAGTTGATGCCGGGGCGAGGGCTCAGAAAAGGCGGTAAGCCCCGCTGCCCACTGAGCAACTGAAAGGTACGGCGCTCCGATATGCTACCTAACTCGGCCAATGCAATCGACAAGAAGTCCGAGGCCAGCGCTAGTGGCTGTGCGTGAAAGTTGCCACCCGACAAGATGGCGCCACTGTCGGCAAAAAGGCTGGGGTTGTCCGTCACGCCATTCACTTCGGTATGGAGTACCCCATCTACATAGCTCAGCGCATCGTAGCTAGCGCCCGCCACTTGTGGCATACAGCGAAACGCATAGGGATCTTGGACTTGCTCTTTGGGTTGTGCTTGCAGTGGGCTGTTTTGTAGCCATTTCCGTAGGCGTGCAGCTGCTTCGATCTGCCCTCGATGGGGACGTATGCGGTGTAGACGCTCGTCGAAGGGGGTAGCCAGGCAGTAAAAGGCATCGGTAGCAAGTGCGGCAGTCAGTAGTGCTACTTCCCACAACCTTTTGCCTTCTACAAGGCACCAAAGGCCATAGGCCTGCGAGAACTGCGTGCCATTGAGCAGGGCTAGCCCCTCTTTGGGCGCCAACGACAAAGGATGCCAACCTAACGCCTGAAGCGCTTGGCTGGCTTCTAGGCGTTGCCCCCGAAAAAGCACTTGCCCTTGTCCAATCAATGGCAGTGCCAAATGAGCCAGTGGGGCCAGATCGCCCGAAGCACCTAGCGATCCTTGCTCGTACACTACAGGTAGCAGGTCGTAGCGGTACATGTCGAGCAAGCGCATCACTAGTACTTCGCGTACGCCAGAATAACCTTGAGCCAGATTCCAGGCTTTGAGTATGAGCATGAGCCTCACGATGTGTGGTGGTACTTCAGCGCCTGCACCACAAGCGTGCGATACGACCAAGTTGTGCTGTAGCTGCTGCAGCTCGGCAGGCGAGATCCGCACCTGGCATAGAGCACCAAAGCCCGTGTTGATGCCGTAGAAGGCCTTGTCCGTGCGTTCGAGTTGTGATTGTAGGAACGCATGGCTGCGTTGGATGCGTGCGCGGGCTGCATCGGACAATGCGATGGGCCTAGGGTGTTCGGCCAAATCGGCTAACTGATCGAGGCTTAAGGGCTGATCGCCTAGTATGAAATCTTGATCTGCGTAGGTTAGGGACATGAGACTTTGATTTGGCTGTGGCAAAAGTCTCCTTTTTTGGCGAAAAAAATGTGGCCAGGTGTATGTGGAGCCAGGTTTGCCGAAAGGCAAGCCGGCTCATATTGACAGACGTTTGTACTATTCAGATACCATTAGTTGATGCAACAGTGCCAATGCCTCATCTTCTTTGGTGCGCATCTGCTGGGCTTGTGCCTCGCTTTTATCGCCATAACCACATAAGTGCAATACGCCGTGAATCATCACACGGCGCAACTCTTCGCTGAAAGATACCTTTAGGCTTTGGGCGTTGTCGCGTATTCGTTCTATGCTGATAAACAAGTCGCCATAGACAGCTGGCGGATCGGCATATGGAAAAGTAATGATATCGGTGAGGGTATGGTGGTTGAGATATTCCACATTGAGCTGATACAAATAAGCATCACTACAGAAAACGTACTGCAACTGGTACAGCTCGGCCCCCTCGCGTTGGATGACTGTTTTGATCCATTGACGCAATAACTGGGCCTGAGCAGGTGCAAAGTCTAGCTCTACAGAGGTAAAATCGATTTGGCCTTTCGGCAAATAAGGCCCTTGATGCAGCGATGAAAATGGGTCGAATGACATGACTGATGCAATTTGTCGAGGCCAAGATAGAGTTAAATAGGCGCGCTTGTTGCCAAAGTAGTGGGCGCCCAAGTACTCTATAGCAAAAAAGCCCACGCGTGAAAGATTGCGCGGACTTTTGAGGAAATCACCGATGAAAGAGGAAATATCATTCGGTTTTAAAGCACATTTCCACGGTGCTCCCATTGTTTTTAAACGAAAAGCGATCGCTCAGCTGTTTCATTAGAAAAACGCCTCGGCCGCCCACTTCCATGAGGTGGTCTACAGTAGTAGGGTCGGGTAAGCTTTCGTAGTCGAAGCCTTGTCCTTCGTCCATTACTTGAAAGTGGATCTCACCCTGATGATATGAATAGGTAAGCCGCACGCACTTGCGCTTATCGTGGCGGTTGCCATGGCAAATGGCATTGGTTACAGCTTCTGTAAGGCTGATGAGCATGTCGCCATATTTGTCGGGGCTAATGTCGTATTGTTCAATGATTTGCTGTAGCAGCCGTTCTACTTCTCGCACGCTGCACAAATCAGAGGCGAGGGTAAGCGCTTGATGACGAACCATGAATAGATGATTGTGTTCGTGAATGAGTTTCGTCCGAGCTGTGTGTACAGCTCTGTATTTGGGCTTTTAGGAAGCATGTTCATGGTATGTTCAAGGGGAGAACTGTAGTTGCACTACAGGCACAAACCGCAATTTCGGCCTTTTTTCGATGCCAGTCAAGGCTTCAAATGCAAAAGTTGTGCCTTTTACTGCTACAGTAAAGGTAGCTTATGAGTTTAATAATGTACGTACTTTGGCCGATATCACTTTGCCATCGGCTCTGCCAGCCAGCTCTTTGGTGGCACGGCCCATCACTTTGCCCATGTCTTTCATAGAGCTGGCACCCACCTCACTGATGATGCGCTTAAGTGCAGCTTCAAGCTCTTCTTCGCTTAGTGGTTGGGGCAAATAGCGTTCTAGTACAGCGATCTCTTCTGCTTCTTTCTGGGCCAGGTCTGTTCGGTTTTCTCTTTCATAAATGGCCAGTGAATCCTTTCGCTGCTTGACTTGCTTTTGCAAGATGGCCATTTCGCGCTCGGCAGATAGCGTTTGCGTTCCTTTTTCTGCTTTGGCCAGTTGAATGGCTGACTTTACTGCGCGCAGTGCCCGCATGGCGGCTTTATCGCCAGCTTTCATGGCTTTTTTTATGTCGTCGTTGATTTGTTTTTCCAAGGACATGGTGGCTTTTTTTGAGTGAGGAAAAATGGCGCAAAGTACCCTGTGAGTGATACAAGGGGGTTTTCTGCCTAATAATACTTAGGTGCACGAATTGTTCAAATGTAGGAATTGTTTGCTGCTGGTGTTGGCCTTACCTTCGCCCTTGCCATTGCGAACCCAAAACGCAAAATGCTATGCCCCGAAAACGCATCATCATCGACATGGACGAAGTGTTGGCAGATGTGATTCCGAAGTTTACTACTTTGTATAAAAAATATTTTGGCAAAGAGTTACAGCCTGCCGACTATGCAGGTATGAAAATTTACGACTTGCCGGGGGCCGCACACATCCGAAACCATTTGCACGACAAAGGTTTTTTTCTGGATTTGCCCGTGATGCCACATGCACGTGAAGTGGTGCGTTGGCTTAGTGGCCACTACGATATCTATATTGCTACTTCTGCTATGGAATTTCCCAACTCTTTGCCTGATAAGTATGAATGGCTGCGCCGTGAATTTCCCTTTATCCACTGGCGCAACCTCATTTTTTGCGGAAGCAAAGAGATATTGACCGGCGACTACATGATCGACGATCACGTCAGCAATGTAGCGCGTTTTGGTGGCAAGCCCTTGCTCTATACGGCTTCGCACAATCTACATGAAAGGCGTTTTACGCGTGTAAATAACTGGCTGGAAGTGCGCGCTTTTTTTGAAAAGGAGCTTCAACGCCAACAGGCTATCTCATGAATCAAAAAACCTCTTCTTGTGGCTGGTATCATCGACTGGTGGCACTGCTGCATCTCAAACTGCGATTTGCCCTAACCAGTGCACTCGCCACTGCCATCGACTATGGCCTGTACGTGTGTTTGGTCTACACGCTTTTTTCGCCGGTGGTCAGCCATGTGCTCAGTTATTCCATTGCTGTGGGGGTTAATTTTGTCTTACAACGCCGTTTTATCTTCTCGCTCCAGCGAAAACTAAGCCATGCCTTTGTACTGGCTATGGGCGTGTCGCTTGGAGGTCTGGCATTGGGCACTGCCCTTATCTGGGCTTTGACGCAACATCTTTTTTTTAATCAGTATCAGTATTTGACCAAGCTGCTCGTTACGACAATCTTGTTTTTCTACAACTTCTATATGAAGCGCTATGCTTTTGAAAAGCGCTTCTTGTGAGCACGTTCAATGTGGAAGCTTGTTGCGTAGCAACCCATAAACAAAGGTGCCCGTAATGGCTGCCAACAAATAGATGACCAATACCGTGTAGCCGCTACCCAACAGCACGAACATAGGGCCTGGGCATGCACCCGTCAATGCCCAACCCAGCCCGAAAATAAAGCCCCCGAAGATATAGCGCTTCCAACTTTTGTCCTTAAGTGGAATGATGATCTCTTTGCCTTCCAATGAGCGCAGACGCGCTCGCTTGATCCATTGTACGATCAGGATACCCAGTCCCACGGCAGAGCCGATGATGCCATACATGTGAAATGATTGAAAGTGGAACATTTCGAAAATGCGAAACCACGATACTGCCTCTGATTTGTACATGGTGAGGCCGAAAAGCATACCTACCAAAATATATCGCGACATGCGCATCATGAGCTTCGGGTTTGGGTTAAAAAATCAAGGGAAAAATGAGGTAAGTCATGAACAGCCCGCCGAGGAAGAAGCCAATCACGGCGTAGAGCGAACCCAGCTGTAGAGCCGACATCCCACTGATGGCGTGGCCCGAAGTGCATCCCCCCGCATAACGAGCACCAAAGCCCACCAGAAACCCACCACCAGCCAGGATAAGCCAACCACGCCAGGTGAATAGGCTGAGCCAACAATACCACTCGGGCATCAATGGTACTTGTCCAGGCTCATAGGTCATGCCCAGTTGTCGCAAACTGTTAACCGTCGCAGCCGATACATGAGCGATATGCCCATCGGCAGGTGTGAAGTAATGAGCAGCAATGTAACCACCAAACATGGCACCTACGGCCACCAGCAAATTCCACCCTTGTGATTGCCAGTCGAATTTGAAAAAATCGGCAAACTGGTCGGCGCCATCAGCAGCACACATCACCCTGAAATTGGCCGATATGCCAAACTCTTTGCCGAAAAACAACAAGATGAACATAATCAGTGCGATCATAGGCCCTGCTACATACCAAGGCCACGGCTGGCTGATCCATTCGTGCACTCGGAGCAATGGTTCGGGAATCATGACACATTGGTTTTGATCTGTTCATCTGTCCATAAAATTGGAGTACTTCCCAAGCAAACTCAATGGGAAAAATCAGTATCTACAGGTGCGTTTTGGCAGCCTTGCTAAAGGCTCAAAAAGAAAAGTCGCCTTGTATACAAGACGACTAATCGTAACGGTAGAAGACTAAAATGTATCTCAAGCATACATTTTGCGCAAGGCTGCGGCAAAGCGCTCCATCTGCTCAAAAGTACCCAAGCTTACTCGGCACCAATCGCGCAATGGAGGAAATGGGCGCCCTACCCATAAGCCTTCCGCTTGCATAAACGACACTACCTCATCGATGTCGCGTCCGGTGTGGAAAAAGACAAAATTGGCATGTGAGCGCACGTATCGGCGCCCCAACTCGTCGAGTAGCTCGTAGATATAACGCTTGACTTTTTCGTTTTGCTCCAGGCTGTAGTGATAAAATGCTTCGTCTTGGAGTGCTGCTAGTGCTGCGGCAATACCTAATTGATTGGGGCGTTCCACTTGGTGTGTTGCTAAGCGCTCTATAATGTCGGGACGGGCCAACAGATAGCCCACTCGTAAACCTGCCAAGCCGTATACCTTGGAGAAGGTGCGCGCTACGATGACATTGAGCCCTTCTTTGACTAACTTGACCATACTGGGGTAGTTGGCTTGTGTCACGTAGTCGATATAAGCTTCATCTACAAACACATAGCAGCGCTGCGCTACGCGCCGACAGAAGGCTTCAAGCTCGTCGGCAGGTAATAATGTGCCTGTTGGATTGTTCGGATTGCACACGAATACCAGCTGTGTTTGGTGTGTAAGGCGCTTTTCCATGGCATCTAGGTCGTGTACTAATTCGCTGCCCAGTGGTACAAAGTCGATGTAGCTGCCAAATTTCTGTGCGAAAGAAAGCATAGCTAGGAAAGTAGGTTGGGCTGCGAGTATACTCCCAGTACTACCGCCTAATACTAAACCTGCGATCTTTAGCCCCTCAGTAGAGCCTACAGTGTCGAGAACGTGTTGAGGTGAGAGCCCAAATTTTTCAGCCAAGTGCTGGCGCAAAACAGGGCGTTCTAAATACGGATAGCGCGATACTTTGGCAAAAGCATCTATCAGTGCTTGCTGCACGTGTGCTGAAGGTGAATAAGGATTTTCATTGGCGTTGAGCCGAATAAGCGATTGCGGATTGGTAAAAGGCGTAGGCTGAGCCACAAGCGATTGTGGCGTGTGCCATAGCGCAGCTAAGCTGCCCAAAGCAGCCGTGTGTAGCCAATCACGTCGGGTGAGTGTAGGCATGGTGTGCTCTTTTTTAGTGTCAAAAAAACTGAGATGGACGTGAGTAGAGGACCCGCCTTGTCACGTGCTGATTTTTGTGAATGCCGTGTTTGGCCATAACAGAAGTGGGTCATAGGTCCTCACCACACAAGGTAAAAAGTAAACTCGATATACCGAGTTTAATGCATATTTGCTTTGGATGTGATGTAAAAATATTAGTGCTTTGGTAGTGCTATTTGCCAAATAGCTCGTGGGAATGGGTTGAGTGAGTGCCTCGATGGAGAAGTTAGGTGTGAGTGTCTTGATTATTGGTTGAGTTTCAATTGTAAGCAGTACGCTGCACAATCGATAGTGCATCGAATCGATCAGCTATTGCCGCTATTGTTGGCAGTGATTGGCACTAAAGAAGCACAAGACAAGTAAGTATTATTAATACGTGTGAAAGGACCAGCAATAGAAAAGCCTACTGATCGCCAAATCAGTAGGCTTTTTAGGCGTGTATTCCGTTCGAGCTCTGACTTATCCTTTTAGAATGTTGTTTTCTACGTACTTCACACCAGCTTTGTTAATGATATATCCTTTTACTATTCTGCGGCGCTTGATTTCTACAACTTCGAACAAATCGAGTCGCTTCTTGATTTGGGTAGCAATGTTGGAACTCTTTAGCCTTGCCCCCAGCTCTTCAGTAATGGATTCAATGGTGCCTACAGTAGCAGGACGGCGGCTGTAGGTCTTGAGGATGTAATAGCTCACCAAGAGGATCTTGTTGAGCTGATTGCGTGCTTGGAGTACTTTTTCTTTAACAATGGGGTAGTACTCGGAGTTGCGTATAGCAGCTGCTACCTGAACCGGATCAATTTGGCTAGCTTCGTCCGAAGTTTTGGATACTACCTGGCTCTTGCTTGTCTTGCGTTTTCTAGTAGTACGGGGCGTAACGATGACTACTTTTTCTCCTCTCTCTTCTACTATATCCATCGTTGTGCCGGCTTTACTCTTGCTTTTTGCTTTTGTAGCCTGTGCTTTAGTAGAAGTGGCAGTTTGAGCAACCCCCTTTTGTTGTTGTACTTGCTCCATGAGTTTATCGACGTAAGTCTCTACGAACTCCTTGCTGGGGCCTTCTACTTCCATTTCCAACTTGTCGGTCTTCACTTTTATGCGGTACACATCTGCCATGATTAAACAGTTTATTATTAAATAATAGCCACACACTTAACTTAGTTGTGCCCCAAAGCTACAAATAATTTGAATTAGGTATGGGCTTTCTATATTTTTACTTTCTAATGATTTTACGTGGTTTTTTGTTAGCTAAGCTAAATTTTTAAATAAAAAAAACGTCATTTTGGTTTAATGAGTATGGAGTTTGTCTTTTTAATATAAAGATGCCATGTATTGTTGTATTGTTACCCTCATTGAATTCTTTTTTATAGATAAAAAATAATAGGATTGTTTGTTATCCTCATTATAGCTGTTGGTCTGTTTTTCAAATCGTTATATCGGGTAGTGTTTTTTAGGTGATATGTATTGGGTGTAATTGTTATTTTTCGCGCATAAATTTGGACTTTCACCCAATTTCAAAACGAAAAACTAATTAAGATGCATGGTGTGACTCCACCCAAGGACATGGGGTTATTTTGGGGGTGTTTTGTCGCCTTGGTGGCTACTGCTTTTGGATTTATACTACGCGCGCTGTTATTGCCAGTCTGGGGGCAGGCCTTTCAGTTGTCTAACACCCAAATGGGAGAGATTGCCGGGGTTGGCTTGTGGCCTTTTGCCATCAGTATTGTGGTGTTCAGCCTGTTTATCGACAAATGGGGCTATCGCAACGCGATGATATTTGCGTGGGTGTGCCAGGTGGCCTCTGCGTTTATTACCATCTTTGCCGATGGCTATTGGATGTTGTGGCTTGGTACGTTTGTTTTGGCTTTGGGCAATGGGGCAGTAGAGGCATTTATCAATCCGGTAATTGCCACGATGTTTTCTAAGGAGAAAACCAAGTGGCTCAACATCTTGCATGCAGGCTGGCCAGGTGGTTTGGTCATTGGCGGCGTGTTGGCCTTGCTTATGGGGCCACAAACTAGCTGGCAGCTCAAAATTGGATTGATTCTCATCCCTGTATTTGTGTACGGTGCGATGTTGTGGCGAAAGACTTTTCCCGTACACGAACGCGTGGCGGCTGGTGTCACTTATCGGGAGATGATACAGGAGGTAGGCATGGGAGGAACGCTGATTATTGGAGGGCTCATCGCTTTTCAGCTAGGTACGGTGTTTGGCTGGCCTATTTGGTGGAATATCGCACTGACGCTGTTGTTGGTAGTTGTCGTGGGGTGGTACACGCGCTCTTTTGGCAGGCCACTGTATGTATTCTTGTTGCTGATCATGATTCTGGTGGCTACCACAGAACTGGGTACCGATAGCTGGATTACTGATCTGATGACGCCCGAAATGGAGCAGCTAGGCATGCAAGCCGGCTGGGTGCTGGTCTATACTTCTTTTATCATGATGGTATTGCGCTTTTATGCAGGTAGCATTGTGCATCGGCTCAACCCCCTGGGGTTGTTGTCGTTGGCATCGGCTGTGGCAGCGGTGGGGCTATTTATGTTGTCGAAAAGTGCGGGCATAGCCATATTGGTAGCAGCTACAGTGTATGGTATGGGTAAGGCTTTCTTCTGGCCGACCATGTTGGGTTTGGCCGCAGAGCAATTTCCCAAAGGAGGTGCTCTTACACTCAACGTAATGGGGGGTACGGGCATGATAGGTGTAGGCATTGTTGGAGCGGTTATCCTGGGCTTTGTCCAAGACAAGGCCATCGAGCAAGAGCTGATTCAATACGACCAGCAATACCACACAACACTGCATGAAAAGTGCCTTACAGATGTAAGGCGCAGTATATTGGGCAACTATCGCGCGCTCAACCCTCAATGCCTCGAGCAGGCCACCCCGAAAGAAAGAGCAGCTATCCAGCAAGTGCAAAACGATGCTAAAAAAGCAGCGCTGCGAACAGTAGCTATTATTCCTGTACTTATGTTGATTTGCTTTTTGGGGTTGTTGTACTACTTCCGGCGGCGCAAAGGGGGATATGAAGCTGTAGCTTTGGAATAAGTATACTTTGGCCGTGCCCGTAGGCAAGACAAGAACTTTGTGTCGCCATTTTGCCTTGCCTACAGTACGTGCTGGCAGTCCTGTGCTATTGGCCTGAAGGTGGAGCAACGGATGCACGCCAGATTTCGGGGCGCGCACGCCAAGCAGCACCAATGATACCCGCCTCATTGCCCAGCGTGGCTGGTACAACATTTAGCTTGGTCTTAAGGTGGTCGTGAAATTGATCCCATTTCTTGCTGCCCCCTCCACCCAATATGACCAAATCAGGTGAAAACAGGCGGTCTAAGTGACTGAGATATTCGCTAAAACGCACTGCCCATGCTGCCCAGCTGAGCTTGTCGCGTTTGCGCGCATTGTTGGAAGCGTATTGTTCTGCCAATACGCCCTTGAGATAGAAATGCCCCAGTTCTGTGTTGCGCACTAAATGCCCATCGGTAAACAGGGCCGAGCCTAAGCCCGAACCAATCGTGATGAGGATGACAGTGCCCTTGTGCCCCATGCCTTTTCCAAAACGCATCTCGGCAATACCCGCAGCATCGGCATCGTTGATGACGCTAAAGCGTTTGCCCGTCGCTTCACTAAAGAGCGCCTCGACGTCTTGACCAATCCATTTTTTGGAAATATTGGCAGCAGACCATGCCACCCCATTCTTGATAATAGCCGGAAAACCGCAACCCACAACTTCGCCTTCGTATTTCAATTGCGACATCAATTCTACAATTACTTTCGTGACTGCCTTGGGCGTAGCAGGTTGGGGCGTAGGCAAACGCATTCGTTTGGAGATCAATGTACCCTTATGCACGTCAACTAGTGCACTTTTAATTCCTGATGCACCTATATCTATGCCCAAGACTATTTGAGGATCCATTATCGCAGAGGTGTTGGTGTATGAGTAAGGACATGGCAAAGGTAGCGTTTGCCAAAAGGCCTTGCAAAAGAGGTGCGCTATGTAATCGTTCCTTTCTTTGCTAGGCTGGCAAGGTTGGTTGCACTCACAGCCTTTATTCTGTACATTTAGGGCCTCAAGGGCTTTGTCCCCTATAGATACAACTTGCTTTTGAGAGTGCTCTTGGGAAAGACGAAGCCTTGGTGTACTTTGAGAAAACTGCATTCTATGAGGCTACTTTTGCTGGGGCTCTTGTTGTTTTGTGGGTTTGCCCTGACGGCGCGATGGGTCTATGTATGCCATCTTCGGGGGCATTGTGCTACCCAGGACACTTCCAATGCTACCCAGCTCTTAGGCCGTCCTCTTACGTTGGCCTTGATGCAAGGCGATTCAGCTGTAATTGATGAGTTTCAGCAGTTTGCTTTTGCAAAAAACAGTCCCGAGCCCATTTTTACAGAAAACAACCGCGTGTTTTTGGCTACCGTTTTGGCTTGGATGCAGGCATTCCCCAAATGGCATCTACAGATCAAAGGTTATCAGTTGTTGAGTGAGTCGAATGAACGAGCTGGATGGTACGATTGGCTGGCTTTGGCCCGTGCAGCAGCTTTGCGCGATAGCCTCGTGCAAATGGGTGCTTCGGCAAGTCAGATCGATTTGGACTTTGACTTCCTCCCCGATAGTATCGGCTTGAGCCAGCCCATTGCATGCCAAGCCTTGCTCGACGATCGTTCACACATCCACCAACCCTATACCTTTTCGCATATGACGTTTACCAACCGCCATTTCTTGGCCAATTCCGACTTATTTGAACCGGCACCTTCTTTTTTTTACTACGCAGATTCACTGCGCGCTTGGTCGAAGACATTGCCCAACGCGCAATTACGCATCACTGCTTATGCCGATAGTGAAGCTTCTACAGAAAGTGCTCAGCGCCGTGCTCAATACATCGCCGATTTTTTAAAAGCTTACGGCGTTGGCCTGCAAATGGAAATAGCAAACCGCGGTGTACAGCAGCATCTCGTTCCGCTGTCCGATCCGCTTTCTTCCTTGAAAAACCGACGCGTAGAAATACAACTCTTGCCCATGTCCATATCAGAATAAATGTCCAATTTCTTAAATTGAACGCGTAATGGATTTTTCGACTTTTTTTACTGCCTTTCAGCACGAAGACAGCATTGTACTGTTGGTCTTCATGTTGCTTTCTTTTCTCTTTGGCTTTTTATTAGCTTGGATCATGTGGGGAGGGCGTGCACGTCGTGCTGAAGCTGCATTGACGCAACTCAAAGCTGCATACCAACAATTGGAGCATCGCCTTGAAGAACTTGGTGAACTGCTCGAACTCAAAGAAGCCGATTTGGCCAAGGCACTTAGAGAGGTTGATGGTACACGCTTACAACTCGAAGAACTGAGTATGGAAAAAAGCGAATTAGCTAGCGAGCATACCATCCTCAAACAGAGGCTGGAAAAAAAAGAGACTACTATCTGTTCACTACAACAAACTATAGAAGACCTTAACGATCAAATCGTTGGATTAAAAACCAAAAACCGGCAGCTCATAGAGCAGGTGGAACGCGAAGAAGTGGCTGCCAACCTCTTGGCCGAGATGCAAAGCTCGCATCAGGCTTCTCTTAGACGCCTGTCTGAGCTGGAACAACAAATAGCGAGCTTGACACAGGCCTACCAGCAGCTGCAAGAACAGCTTCTCCCAACTAAAGACAATGAACTACAGCCTGAGTTGCTTGCCAAAGAGCCTGCATCGCAATCCGATATGAGTGATGAAGTGGCTGCCGCACGCCAAAAAATTATGGAGGCCGTACGCCAACAGCTGCCACAACCCAAAAACGATGAACCAGACGACCTCACACTGATTCGGGGCATCGGCCCATTTATCGAACGAAAACTCAATGAGTTGGGTATCTTTACTTTTGAACAAATTGCTGCACTCGATGAGGCACTTATCGATCAGCTGACCACTGCCATAGAGTTCTTCCCAGGGCGTATCAAACGCGACGATTGGGTCGGGCAGGCGCAGCGCCTCAGTACCATCAAAGCAGAAAAACCACAGGCACTTAAACAAAACGTGGCTTTCCCCAACAATCCTGAAGATCTCACCATCATCGAGGGCATTGGCCCCAAAATTGCCGAATTACTCCGACAACGCCAGATCCGCACTTGGCACGATTTGGCACAAGCTAGCGTGGCACAGCTGCGAACTATCCTGGATGAAGCCGGTGGCATC
This sequence comes from Saprospiraceae bacterium, assembly GCA_026982695.1. Lineage (GTDB taxonomy): Bacteria > Bacteroidota > Bacteroidia > Chitinophagales > Saprospiraceae > WFYJ01. Next base: position 221,812 of record JALSGS010000045.1, on the reverse strand, counting down.
TTCAGACAGCATGACCCCACTACTTGGCCCGAACAAGCGCAAATGGCCGTACAAGGTCAGTGGTCTAAGCTGAAGGCTTATCAAGATTATCTCATCGGCGGGAAAGAACCCCCAAAATCGATAGCACGTGATGAGACCTAATGGAGTGAGAAAAGGCAATAAAATTGCACATTTGCACAAATGAGTGAATATTTAAGTATATTATTAAATAATTGGGTAAATACTATATTTGTACCATGAAGCAAACAAATGTATGTATTCGCGTCAATCGCGATGAGTCCCAAATACATCGCGCCCAAGGATTTGTACGCCAAGTAGATGGCTTAGTAGATACTTTTGTCCGCTCTTTGAAGTTGATTGCTAACCCGGTTCGATTGAAAATACTCCTGTTATTACATCGCGAAACACGGTTGTGTGTGTGCGATCTTTCAGAAATTTTAGGCATGACCGTACCTGCAGTTTCACAACATCTCAAAAAACTGTACCAAGGAGAACTGGTTGATAAAATCCAGGAAGGCGTAACAGTATTCTACCATTTGCGCCCCAGTGCTAAGCCTTTGCTCTATACTTTATTTGGTCAGATATCCAAAAAAGAGCCAATAGACCTTTTTTAATTAAAAAATTTTTTTTGACCAATAATTTAATAAAGTACTTAAATATATAAAGCGATGAATGCACAAAAAAATCCATTGGCATGGGTGAGTACGGGAGTATTTGCCTCAATAGTGGCCTCGCTGTGTTGCATTACACCGGTATTGGCTATGTTAGCAGGTGCCAGTGGGGTGGCAGCGTCCTTTTCGTGGTTAGAGCCATTCCGCCCTTGGTTAGCGGGGCTGAGCATTGTAGTACTGGGCGTGGTGTGGTATCAGAAGCTGAAGCCTCAACCGGCAGATGTCGATTGCGCATGTGAGGAAACGACACAAGCCTCTTTTTGGCAAAGCAAGACCTTTTTAGGTATCGTTACAGTATTTGCTGTACTGATGCTGGCCTTCCCTTATTACAGCCAGATATTCTACCCGGATAACTCCCAAAAGGAGGTACTTGTCGTAAAGGAGTCGGATTTGCGCAAAGTGGTGTTTGACGTAACAGGTATGACGTGTAGTGGTTGCGAGGCACATATTGAACATGCAGTGAGTGGATTGGCTGGTGTGGTATCAGTGGATGCAAGCTATGAAAAAGGGCAAGCTGAAGTGGTCTATGACGAGCATCTGCTTTCGATCGAGCAGATTGTGCAGGTAATTGACAGTACGGGATACAAAGCAATGCACTGGAAAGCAGTAGGGCGATAATTACATCTGCTATCGCACGTGCGTTTTACATGTAAAAAACCGATCAAATGAGACGATTAGAAATGAAAATAGCCGGTATGACCTGCGATAGTTGTGCACGTGGCATTGCTCAGCGTTTAGTTGGAGAGAAAGGCATCTTGCAAGTCGATATTTCTTATGAGCAGGGTAGTGGAGTAGTGCTCTATGACCCTACACAAATCCGTGCAGATCAGATAGTGGCTGTAGTAGCACAAGGAGGACACTACCGAGTTGTGAATTGCGAGGAGGAAGTCGTTCCTCAGGGAAAGAGTGAGGAGATATTTGATTTGATCATTATTGGTGGGGGATCGGCAGCTTTTGCCGCTGCTATCCATGCAGAAGAGCTGGGGCTGCGCACGCTCATGGTCAATGATGGCTTGCCTATTGGTGGTACCTGTGTGAACGTGGGCTGTGTACCTTCAAAGTTTTTGGTGCGGGCTGCTGAATCAGTGTGGCGAGCTACGCATTCGCCGTTTGCTGGTATTCACCCCCGGGGTGTTGAGGTGGATTTCGGTGCACTGATGCAGCAGGGGCGCGAGCTGGTAGCCGAGATGCGCCAGCGCAAGTATCTCGATGTAGTGCGTGACTTTTCAGGCTTAACGCTAGTACAGGGGCACGCTCAATTTGTAGATGCACATACTATAGCAGTAGGTCATCAGCACTATCGCGGCCACAAATTGCTCATTGCTACGGGAGCAAGACCCAACGTACCCGATTTTGAAGGCTTAGCTCACGTGAATTACCATACGAGCCGCACAATTTTTTCCCTTACACAGCTGCCCAAGACCCTTACTATTTTGGGGGCAGGGTATGTAGGCCTGGAAATGGGGCAGAGCTTCCAGCGACTGGGCGCCCACGTACGGATTCTGGCATATACTGAGCGCGTGTTGCGTCGACTTTCACCCGATATCAGTGAAGAATTAACGCGCCATTTGCAGGCAGAAGGCATAGAGCTGTTGCCCAATTTCCAGCCTTACAAATTTGAATCGAAAGATGGATTAACGCGCATTCATTGCCGCCGACCCGACGGGACCAATGTAGTGCTTGAAGAGCCAGGTACTATTCTGGTTGCTACAGGCATACGCCCCAATACGGATCAGCTGAAGTTGGCACGCATAGGTGTCCAGCTAGATTCGCGTGGTCATATACAAGTCGACTCCTACCTCCGTACCAACTTGCCCCATGTATACGCTGCAGGTGATGTAGCTACTACACCAGCCTATGTGTACACCGCTGCTTTAGAAGGAAAGACCGCTGTGCACAACGCTTTTTCTGCCGAGCCGCAACCCATCAATTACGAAATATTGCCTTGGGTAGTATTTACCGATCCGCAAGTGGCAGGAGTAGGTATTGATGAGCGTGATGCTGAGGTACAAGGTATACCTTTTGAAGTGCGCAGCTTGCCGCTCAGTGAAGTACCTAGAAGTATTGCTGCACGCGATATGCGTGGCTTTATCAAACTTATTCGCCATGTAGAAACTGATCGCTTGCTGGGCGCGCGCATTGTAGCTACAGAGGGCGGCGAGTTAGTACAACAACTCAGTCTCGCCATGCGTATGGGTGCTACGGTAAGTGAGCTAGCCTCAGGCCTATGTCCTTATCTGACGCTAAGCGAAGGAATAAAGCTGGCTGCGCTGACTTTTGGAAAAGATGTGCGCAAGTTGAGCTGTTGTGCGACCTAAATGGCCATAATGAGCATAAGTGCGTTTCATGGCTTTCGCAAAAAAGCGAAATCCTTTACCTTTTTACACTATTCCAAAGGAGTGGCAAAGTAGAACACCTAAAGGTGGACTCGTCTTGACAAAAAACGCCTTTTATGCTCACGGCTAAACATCTTGTAGTGTTGTTCGTTGGGCTTCTACTGGGGTGCCGCGAGGTAGATGATCTGTCGCCCAACAAACCATTGTCGTTGCCGAACTATCGGCCTTTTTACCCTCAGTCTCCTTTTTACGATACCATAGCTGCTAATGCTGTTGTAGATCCTCATTCAAACCAGATGATTCAGGCATTAGTGGCACAGGCTCAACAGGGCTTTGTGCTGGCAGTAAAGGAATGGACGGTGCCCGTGTATTTTGCCGATGCACAGATGCCTCGGGTCGATGTGAAGCTCACAGCTGGATGGGCGCCTAAAAAGTGGCTACGCGATGTGCCCATACCCGAATGGGCTGAACCCGATCCTGAAGCAGATGGCCACATGGTTGTTGTGGATACCTCAGCGGGATGTGTGTATGATTTTTGGAAGATGCGTGCAACGAGCCGTGGTTGGAAGGCAGCTTGGGGCAATGCTTTGCCACTCGACAGTGAGGGCATATTTCCCAAGGGGTTGTCGGCACGGGGTTCGGGCTTTGAGCTGATGCAGGGTGTCGTATGGCCGTGGGAGCTGACACAAGGTGCGATCGAGCATGCGCTTATCTTTAGCTTTGACCATACACGGGCAGGAGGGCCAGTACCCCCAGCCACCGAAAGCGACGGTACAACTGATGCCATTTGGGCTATCCCGGAAGGGGCACGTCTACAGCTCGATCCCGATTTAGACTTGGATAGTTTGGGGCTTACCGATTACGAGCGCGTGTTAGCTCGAGCTTTACAACGCTATGGGATGATCTGTGCCGATGATGGTGGTGGGCTGCAGCTATATGCAATTAATCCTATTTGCGTTCAAGGTAATCCTTGGGCTAGGTGGTGGGGAGAGCAGACATTGGTATCGTTGGCGCGGATACCTGCTGCGCGCTTTCGCGTCTTGAAGCTCCCACCTCAACAATACACTTCGCCAGTACTTGTACCCAACAATTGCGCCCAATTCGAGTAGCCTTTTCTTGCCAAAAATTTAGGAATGGTTTGAGTACCACGAATCAGTTGACTCATCGGGCTTGTCGAATACATCTCGGGGTAAGAAATACCGCTTTTGCGCAGGGGCATCCTCATCCAGCTTGCTTTTAGGTTGTTCATCTTCTTCAACGACAGCCCTGTACCACCATGCTGTGAAAATGCCTGATATTCCTCCCAATAAATGGCTTTCCCAAGAGATACCCTCTTGATTGGGCAAAATACCTACGATGTATCCGCTATATAGCAACGTAACTGCAAGCGCCAGTACTATGGTTTTGAAATTGCGCCGAAACACACCACTCCAAAAAATGAAAGCTACCAATCCATAGACTACGCCACTGGCACCAATGTGGTATACCGAGCGGGCAAAGAGCCACACACCCATGCCTGTGAGTAAGTAAATGAGCCAAAAGGCACCCCAACCAGCTTTGGGGTAAAAGGCAATCAGTGTGGTGGTGAGTAAAAATAGAGGCACAGAGTTAGAAAACAAGTGCTGGAAATCGGCATGAATGAGCGGCGCCAGCGCAATGCCGCGCAAGCCTGAAATGTCGCGTGGATAAATGCCAAAAGCACTCAGTTCAATACCAGTAATCACTTGGAACAGGTGGATGAGCCAAATGATAGCCAAAAGTACGGTAGGCCCACGCAACACGCGTTGCCATTGGATGGTAGTTGGGTTGTGAGTAGATGTGTGTGGTGAATGCATCATGGCTATGTGTTTTTACGACAGTATTCGCACAATCTCCAATAGAGTGGGGTTGATTTGCTGATGATGCTTGATAGCTTGTTCAAACGGGGTATAAGCAATATCTCGATGGACGATGCCTACCATGATACCGCTCTTGCCCTCTTTGAGGGCCCGCACACATTCCATACCTATGCGACTGGCTCGAATTCTTTCCATGCAGGTAGGGCGCCCACCGCGTTGTACGTGCCCTAACACCGTGACGCGTGCTTCTATTTGCGGTAAGCGTGTACTGACTTTCCGTGCCACTTCAAAAGCCCCCCCTTCGTCGTCACCTTCTGCCACTACGATAATGTTCGCCCATTTTTTGTGCGCAATGTTGCGGCGTAACAGCTCTACCAACGCATCGATATTGGTACGGCTTTCTGGAATCAGTACTGCTTCGGCACCCGTAGCAATTCCACTCGCTAATGCAATAAAGCCCGCATCGCGCCCCATGACCTCTACGAAAAAGACGCGATCGTGTGAGTTGGCTGTATCCTTGATGTGATCAATGGCGTGCATGGCTGTGTTGATCGCAGTGTCATAGCCGATGGTATAGTCCGTGCCGTATAAGTCGTTGTCGATGGTACCTGGGGCACCCACTATGCGTAGCTCAGGGTATTCTTCCAAAAATGCTTTGGCACCCGTAAAAGTGCCGTCGCCACCTATGGCCACTAGTCCTTCGATGCCGCGTGCTTTGAGATTTTCCCATGCTCGCTGGCGTCCTTGTGGTGTGCGAAACGCTTCGCTGCGGGCCGAGTGTAAGATAGTGCCACCAAGTTGGATGATGTTGCTTACATCTCGCATGTTTAAGGTGCGAAACTCGCCTTCGATCATACCTTGATATCCGCGGCAGATACCCCACACTTGCATCCCGAATTGACGTGCAGTGCGTACCACGGCACGCAAGCAAGCATTCATACCTGGTGCATCGCCGCCAGAGGTAAATACACCTATTGTTTTCATGTGATGGAATGTGGTTTTTGTTTGAAAAAGTGACAAATAAGGTGTTGTTGTAGCTGGGCAGCCTAGCTGCAAAACATCTCCTGAATGTAGGGCATAGGAAAGATTTCGAGCAGCAGCAATGGTTAGCCATGTAAAACTTCTGCCCAAATGTCGTGTGAGCGAATGGTGCTGAGATGCGCCACGTGTAAGTAGTAGAATTCCAGCATTCGGTCCAATAATTCTTTGCGTTGAGCACGCGATAGGGGTATCCGATAGCTTTCCTGGAGGGGGAGCTGTATGAGAGCCGCAAATGTGCGCGCCAGAGGAGGCGAAATATGGTGAGGGTGGTCTGGGGCCTGATCCTGAAAAACCCCCTCTTGCATGTCGAAAAAGACGGCTGTTTGTGTTGTAGAAGCCCATGGTGCCGCATCGGGTTGAAACCCAAGCCAACCGCAGAAATGTGCCAAAAAAGACAAGTGATAGTTGCTTATGGAATGCGCTGTGAGGTCGAGTTGTCGAAATGCTTCAAATAGAAAGACAAACAGGTCATCTTGTGGGCTAGCCTCGCGTAGTACTTTGCCCGCCAATTCTGCCATGAACATTCCTATGGCTGTACGGGGCAACTCGAAGGGCAGGCGTGTGTACAAATGTGCTGGTTTGGCTTCACGTATGCGTTGTAGCGATTTGCCTTCGCGTTCGTATACGACCAGATCGAGCAATGACATGAGTTGGTATAGTGCCGCTTTATTGCGTGCACGTGCTGTGCGTACGCCATTGACCAGATAGGAGCGCATGCCAAGTGCCTCGCTGAAAATGTCGACTATGAGACTCGTTTCGCCGTATTTCATGTGTCGCAAGACGATGCCGCGAGTTTTGACAAGCATAGCTGCTAAGATTTGAATGGTAATGCACTTGCTGCTGGGATGTTTTACCGGTATTGAGTGCCAGCCATGCTCAGGAAAGTGTAGAAAATGCTCTATCAATGGCGTGGCATACCGCTATGCTGCTGAAAGTAAGCTCATATCAAATATATAAAAGAATATAGCCCTTCTTAGGGCCATATTCTTTTGCGGAGCAAATGTGTGAGTTTGCCATATGCCTTACTGCCCACCGTGGCAGTGCTTGTACTTTTTGCCGCTACCGCAAGGGCACGGATCGTTGCGCCCTACCTTAGGCTGGGTACGGCGTATTGTCTCGGGTTTGGCGCGTCGGCTAACGCTTTCTGCAGCGGCGCGTTGGGCTGTAGCTGCAGTTGCATGAGCTGTTTGAGGTTGGCGGCGCTGCCTATCATTGCGGCTGGTTTGCATCTTCTGCCATTGCGTGCGCTCTTCTACAACTTGCTCTAGGGTGCGGCCGTCTTGGAACACCAATGTGCCGCGCAAAAGGTAAGAAGTGACCTCTTCATTGATCTGGTGCATTAGCTGCTCGAAGAGATTGTACGCCTCCATTTTGTACACGACCAATGGGTCCTTTTGTTCAAAGGAGGCAGCCTGGACAGCTTCTTTGAGCTCGTCCATGGCGCGCAAATGCTCTTTCCACTTTTCATCGATGACGGCCAGCGTCACTGCTTTTTCGATGTCGCGCATGAGCGATTTGCCGTTGGTGCGCACGGCCTCTTCGATATCCGCAGAGATGGGTAGGTGACGTGAGCCATTAGTAAAGGGAATGGCGATGCGTTTGTAGCGGTGGCCTTGCTTTTCGTGTACGTCGCGGATAAAAGGCATCAGCACTTCGGTAACCTGTGCGGCCTTTTGCTGATAGGCTGCCTTGACTTGTCCGTACAACATCTCGACCAGCTCGTCAGTGCTGCGTTCGCGGAAAGTCTGCTCGTCGATCTGGGGTTCTATACCAATGGTAGCTAACGTGTGTTGTACGAAGCCTTGGTAGTCTTCGGCTTCTTTCCATGGGGCTACTAATGCGTCGATAAGTCCCAGAAACATGTTGTTGAGATCGACGGCGAGGCGCTCACCCGACAGCGCGTTGCGCCGCTTCTTGTAGATGGCCTCTCGCTGGATGTTCATCACATCATCGTATTCGAGTAGCCGCTTGCGGATGCCGAAGTTGTTTTCTTCTACCTTTTTTTGTGCCCGCTCGATCGACTTGGTGACCATCGGATGCTGAATGACCTCTCCTTCTTTGTGTCCCATGCGATCCATCAGTTTGGCGATGCGCTCTGACTGAAATAAACGCATGAGGTTGTCTTCAAGCGATACGTAAAACTGCGAGGATCCAGGATCGCCCTGACGGCCTGCCCGACCACGTAGCTGCCGGTCTACGCGGCGTGACTCGTGGCGCTCTGTGCCAATGATGGCCAAGCCCCCAGCCTGTCGCACCTCTTCTGTGATTTTAATGTCGGTACCCCGTCCGGCCATGTTAGTGGCAATGGTGACCTTGCCAGGCTTGCCGGCTTCAGCTACGATTTCCGCTTCGCGTTGGTGGTGCTTGGCGTTGAGTACGTTGTGTGGTATGCCTCGTAGCTTGAGCATGCGGCTAAGCTTTTCCGATATATCTACAGAGGTTGTACCTACTAGTACGGGGCGTCCGGCATTGCGCAACTTCTCGATCTCGTCAATAACAGCATTGAATTTTTCACGGGCGGTCTTAAAGACCAGGTCTTCGTGATCTTTTCGAATCACCGGCTTATTAGTGGGAATGACTACTACGTCGAGTTTGTAAATCTCCCAAAACTCGCCTGCTTCCGTTTCGGCTGTACCTGTCATGCCGGCCAGCTTGTGATACATGCGGAAGTAGTTCTGTAAGGTGACGGTCGCGTAGGTCTGTGTGATTTCGCCCACCTTGACGTTTTCTTTGGCTTCAAGTGCTTGGTGCAAGCCATCGGAGTAGCGGCGCCCTTCCATCAGACGGCCTGTCTGCTCATCGACGATCTTTACCTGGCCATCGATCACCACATAATCTTCATCTCGCTCAAAGAGAGTATAGGCTTTCAGCAATTGGTGTACAGCGTGTAAGCGCCGTGCCTTGAGCGAATAGTCTTGTGAAAGGCGGGCGCGAGCTTCGGCTTTTTCAGCTTCCGAAAGTGCTGGATCGTTATCGATTTCGACCATGCGACTGGCCAAATCGGGCACGACGAAGAAGTTGGGGTCTTCAGCGTATTTGGCCAAAAACTCTGCACCGCGATCTGTGAGCTCTACACTGCGGTTTTTCTCATCAATAGTGAAGAACAGAGGTTCATCTACGATGTGCATGTGCTTAGACTGCTCCTGCATATAGAAGTTTTCGGCTTTTTGCAGCATGACCTTAACGCCCTCCTCACTCAAAAACTTGATGAGTGGACGGTATTTGGGCAAAGCTCGATAGGCACGTAGCAGGGCAAGCCCTGCTTCACCTTCCTGATAGCCTGTTTTACCTTCCTTAAAGAGTTGGCGCGCTTCGGCCAAGTATTGGGTGACCAATTTGCGCTGTGCATTGACTAGGCGTTCTACATGGGGCTTGAGCAGCTTGTATTCTTCTTCTTCGGCCCCTGCTTCCACGGGGCCCGAAATGATCAGCGGCGTGCGCGCGTCGTCGATCAGTACGCTGTCCACCTCATCGACGATGGCATAATGGTGTTTGCGCTGTACGATTTCGTCGAGTGAGCGCACCATGTTGTCGCGCAAGTAGTCGAAGCCAAACTCGTTGTTGGTGCCATAAGTGATGTCGCAGCGATAGGCTGCTTTGCGCTCTTCGCTGTGTGGTCGGTACTTGTCGATGCAGTCTACTGTGAGCAACAGAAATTCGTAGATGGGGCCTACCCATTCCTGGTCGCGTTTGGCTAGATAGTCGTTGACAGTCACGATGTGCACTCCTTCGCCAGCCAGACCGTTGAGATAGGCCGGCAGCGTAGCTACCAGCGTTTTACCTTCTCCTGTGGCCATTTCGGCAATTTTGCCTTCGTGTAGCACAATGCCACCAATGAGCTGTACGTCGTAGTGTACCATATCCCACTTGATGGGCGATCCACCTGCCTGCCAAGTGTTTTTCCAAATGGCTTTATCGCCTTCGATGCGCACGTAGCCTTTGCCTTTAGCAGCTAACTGGCGATCGTGCTCAGTAGCAGTGACGGTAAGGGTTTCATTTTCCTTAAAGCGCCGGGCAGTTTCTTTGACCAAGGCGAAGGCTTCGGGTAAGATGTCGTTGAGCACTTCTTCGAGCTGTTCATCGCGGGTTTCGCGTAGCTTGTCCACTTCTTTAAACAGCTCTTCTTTTTCATAGACGTCCTCTTCTTGGCTGGCTTGTGTCTCCAGCTGTGCAATTTCGGCGTCTATGTCCGACAGATAATCGGCAATGCGTTGGCGAAACTCTGCAGTTTTTTGGCGCAGCTCGTCGTGGGAAAGCATCTGGTAGGCTTCGAAATGCTCATTGATCTGATCTACTACAGGTAACATCCGTTTGATGTCACGCTCGTGCTTAGAAGGGAAAAGTTTTTTTAGTATTCCAAACATGGGAAGTTCTTTTTATCGCTATTTGTTGAAAGGCAGTGTGTTGAGGTTACCTCTTAAAGGTGGCTTTTCAGTGAGATAATTGGGCAGGCAAAGATAGAATATATTTGCTCGGCCTATTGAGGAAGTCTTTGTTTGCTCGGCAAAAATCATTCACTTTTGCCTTGTGCTATGCATCGGAATTTTGGCGTTTGCATTTTATAGTGTTTTTTCACCACCTGCTGTTGTACTGAATGGTATGAACTGCCAACAAACGACTCCAAACAGTAACAACTTGCCCTAAGTAGAGTTGTACAAACACACCTTATGAATCGCAACCTTTTTCTCGTGTTTTGGGCACTGGTGGGGCTAGTAGCATGCCAGCAAGACAAACGCAATTTGCGCCCCTATTTTTTCCCCATTGAGGATCTGAGCCATGTGGGTAAAGTATACGTCTGGCTGCCAGTACATGACACGCTACAACCGCCTTTTCTCTATTATTACAAAGCTGAAAGAGATAGCCAGAATAACTGTTGGTTCGTGCGCGCTTATTTCGACTATGCTTTTCAGCTGTTTCAGATCAACAAAGAGCGCGTGGTGCGCAATGGCATCAAGCTGGTGGAAAGCCGCCTGTTCGAGCGCGATAGTAGCGGCTGCCTGATCGAGGTGCCCGTAGAAGTACTCTATGGCAATGTATTTCCCTTTGAGGTAGGGCCTCAACCTGGCGTATTGCTCACGCGCATGTCATGGCGTTTGCCTTTTGATACAGTGAGTACAATAACCTTGGTGCGCAACCGCCAATTTGCCGGCGATACGACTTGGGTCTTTCAGGGAAAAACATACGATGCGGTGCGTTTTGCCGTTCGAGAGTTGATCGACAACGAGCGCGAAGGCCATTTGGAGTATGAATATCCGGGCGAAGAAATATATGCCCGTCACTTGGGCATGGTCTATTTCCGCAAAGAGGTAGATGAATCACTCACAATTGAATACCGACTTGAAGATATTTTGCCCGAAACGTGGCTTTGGAAACAACTCGGACGCACGCAAATTTTGCCTCAATGAAGCATACAGCTTACTCGATACACATCATGCTTATGCAGCAAGCCCAACGCTTGTGGATGTTTGCTGCCATGAGTATTGCCTGGAGCACCATAAGTATGGCTCAAATTCAACCTGTGACGCAACTATGCGTAAGCCAGGATACGCTCTATTGGCTGGCTCCCGCCAACAACTGCGGCCCTTTTGTGGCCTTTGAAGTATACGGCAGCATGTCGGCTTCGGGGCCGTTTCTCTTGTTGGGCTCAGTGAACGACGAAACTCAGGGATTCTTTTTTCATGCCACTGCTGGCAATGACACTTGGTACTACTACGTGCAAAGCATCTATGACTGTGGGGGCACGCCGCCTGCGCCGTCCGATACGGTGAGCAACGACCCACCCGACGTGTCGCCTATCAGCTTTGTATCGGTACAGAACGACGACGTATGGGTGAGCTGGCAGGCCAGTGCTTCTCCTGAAGTCATCGGCTATATCGTATATCGCCAGACTAACATTGGCGTAGTACCCATAGATACGGTGTATGGCGCATTAAGCTTGCTGGACACCACCGCACAGCCCGCTGTAACACCAGAGGTGTACTATGTCAATGCACTGGATGCCTGTGGCAATACCAGTATCTTCGACCAACCACATCAGACCGTCTGGCTGCAAGTTACAGCCGATTCGTGTACGCGCACCATTCAATTGAGTTGGGACCCTTACGAAGGGTGGCCCGAAGGCATCGAGCGTCAGGAAGTCTGGATGAGTGCTAATGGTGCGCCTGCCCAGTTGGTAGCTACCTTGCCGCCAGATGCTACACAGTTTGCATTTGAAAATGCACAACAAGGCGTTACTTATTGCTTTTTTGTAGAGGCCTTCGCCAAAAATCGACCTTTTTCCTCGCGATCTAATGAGCGATGTATCGCTCCCAATGTAGTGCAGCCTCAAGACTACTTGTTGCTCACACAGATAGATACGCGGCCTGATAGTACACTGGACCTCATCTGGCAGTGGGATATCGAAGGTGAAATACAGAGCTATAGTATATGGCGAGCTACTGACTCTTCCCTGGTTGACGCGCAAAATGTGTATTCGGCAAGTGTACCTGCATTTTTACCTCCTGTGCTTTCCTGGCAAGACAGCGCAGTGACAGCAGGGCTGTATTACTATCAAATCCAAACCACTGATGCGTGTGGCCAATCTTATCGTTCTAATATTGGGCGCAATCTCTATTTGAGTGGTCAGGTATTACCTGCCCACCAAAACTTGCTCGAGTGGACGGACTTCTACATCGAAGGTGCCCATCTGATAGGTTACGATTTGTATCGCATTGTAGGTGGGCAGGAGAGCTTACTGGCCAGCTATGGCCCTCTTTTCACCAATCATTTTGACTTGCTCGATCCCAGCTTGCCCCAACAAGCATCTGCATGCTACTACGTAATGGCACATGCGTCTATCGACTTGCCCGATGGCTCACAATATGCCATAGCGCAGCGGTCTAATATGGTGTGTCTTACTCAACCTGCAACACTGTACTTGCCCAATGCTTTGACCCCCAGAGGGTATAACAAAGAGTTTAAACCCGTTATAGTATTTGGCAATGTGCAAGACTATGAGTTGCTCATCTTTGACCGCTATGGACAGCTTATCTTTCGCAGTCAAGATCCTGAAGTGGGGTGGACGGGCATTACCGATGGCGGTCGGCTTTGGCCTGCTGGCGTGTATACCTATGTGGTGCACTTCACGCAACCCACTGGCCAGCGAGATGAGCGAAAGGGCGTGGTCATGCTCTTGCACTGAGTACAAAGAGCAGGCACGGCCATGTGCCACACATGGCCGTGCTCATATCTCTAAGCAAATTAATTTACTGTTCGGATTCAATTTTTTCAAGTAGCTCTTGTGTGCCTTCGTAGTCGATGCCGTGAGCTTGGGCTAAGGTTATGGCCTCTCGGGCACACTTTACCGCTTCATCCTTTTGGCCAAGCTTATAATACAAAGCCGCCAAAGTGTCCATGTTGAAATAGTTTTTGTCGAGCGAGACTGATCGGCTGGCCCATTGATGTGCCAGCTGAAGGCGTTGTGTATCGTCGGTGAGTTCGTAAAAGCGCCATGCTACCGTGTTGAGTAGCTGCCAATCGGCTTGGTCGGCATATTGTTGCATGAAATCTATGGCTGCTTGCATAAAGCGCTCATCGTGCTTGCCCCCTTGTACGCGCATCAGATCGTAGAGCCTGTTACGCGCTACAAAGAACGCACCTTTGCCAGGGAGTACTGCTTCCACAGCCTTTTCCAGGGTGGCATCATCAGGGCGTTTGTTGCGCGGAAAACTGAAGAGCACTCCGTAAAATAGCACGTTTTCCAATTCTGTACGATCCTGATATTGGCTCAACTCATCTAAATGGTCCTTTACAAAGGCAAAAAGTGGTGATTGTGCCAGTTGGTCGTAGCGTGTAGCCTGGATGGCTTGAAGGATTAGCGAAGCGTTTTCTTCGGTGAGCCAGTCTTCTTGTGTGTTCAGATATTCAATAGCTACGTGCGCAGCTTGGGGAAGGCCAGCGTCCAGCGCTGCTAAAGCGTACTTGCGCAAGAAATCTGGATCACGTGTGCCTTGTTCGTAAGCGCGTATCAGTTCGCCCACGCGTCGTTCGGGGTCAAGTGCGATTTGTCCTAATTGGATAAACTCTTTAGGCGGTCGGCTACCCAATCCTATGTGTACCACTTGCCCATCTTTGTCGAGAAAGAGCAGCGTAGGGTAGGCTTGCACGTCGTACTTTTCAGCAAATTCAAGCCCTTCGCCCTTTTCCATATCGAGTTTGACGTTGATGAAGTGCTCATTATAGAATTTGCCTACTTCCTCATCAGTAAAAGTATGCTTGGCCATCCATTTGCATGGCCCACACCAGGTGGTGTAGGCATCTACAAAGATGAGCTTGTCTTGTGCTTTGGCCTGTGCTAAGGCAGTCTGCCATTGTTCATGGATGAAGTGAATACCCGCCTCTTGTGCCAAAAGGTGGCTTCCTAAGAGCCAGATACATAGAAAAACGAGATGGAGTTTGTTGCTTATCATTGAGGTGGAGTTTGGCATTGTGTGATAAAAATTGTGTTATTTAGTAGCATTGGCCAGCCTGTGGGCATGCTTTAGCTCTGCACTTTATCCTTAACGATGAGTTGAAAGCCGTTGCCATGGATGTTGACAATTTCGAGCTGGGGGTCGAGGCGTAGGTATTTGCGTAGCTTAGTAACAAATACATCCATGCTGCGAGCAGTGAAGTAGTTGTCTTCACCCCAGATCTTGGTCAAAGCTTCGCTGCGCGGCAATACTTCGTTGAGGTGAATGGCAAAAAGACGCAATAGCTGGGCCTCTTTGGGAGAGAGCTTGCGCTTGTGCTCGTTAGGCCCGCCGGGGTCAAAGGTGAGGATACGGGTGGGGTAGTGAAAGTGAAATTGGCCAAATGTGAATTCTTTTTGCTCCTTACGTGCGTCGGTAGCAGGCTTGCTGCGCTTGAGAATAGCTTGAATGCGATACAGCAACTCCTCCGAGCTGAACGGCTTGGTGATGTAGTCGTCAGCTCCAAGCCGAAACCCCTCCAGTACGTCTTCCTTTAGCGTTTTGGCTGTGAGAAAAATAATGGGAATATGCTCGTCTTTACTCCTAATCTCGCGAGCTAATGAGAAGCCATCGAGCTTGGGCATCATCACATCCAGGATGCACAGGTCGTATTGCCCCGACTCGTAGAGCGATCGCCCTTCCAGGCCATCAGTGGCCAGACTTACGGCATAGCCGCTCATTTCCAAGTAGGAGCTTAGCACTTCGCCGAAGTTTTTGTCATCTTCGACTAACAAGATATGGGCTATGGGATTGTGGCTCATGACTCTGATCTTTTTCAAATGTTACTTGTGCATCGTACGATGAGTACAAGGGTATGGTCCTTTTCAGCTTTGCGGAAAACGCAGGGTAAAGGTACTGCCTTTTCCGGGCTCGCTCTTTACATGGATTTGGCCATGGTGCGCATCGACAATGGCTTTGACATAGCTAAGGCCTAAACCAAATCCTTTAACGTTGTGTACATTGCCTGTAGGCACACGATAAAACTTGTCAAAGATGTGCTTACGCACCTCTTTGCTCATGCCAATGCCTCGATCCGCTACTTTAACTTCTAAATAGCCCTTTACATTGCGTGTGCTTACGGTAATCTCAGGTCGTTCGGGGGAATATTTGTTGGCGTTGTCCAGCAAATTGTGGATGATGTTGGTCAGGTGGGTATGGTCGCCGCGAATTACGGATTGCGTTGCTTGCAGCAAAGTACGTATCTGGCCGTCGCGTTGCTGTACCTGTAGGCTGATGTTTTCTACCGCTTGTTCGATGACTCGATGCATGTCCACTTCTTCGATCTTGAGGTTGAGGTCGCGCCTGTCAATTTTGGCCATTTGCAGCACGCGTTCCACCTGTTCGTTCATGCGCTGATTTTCTTGCTTGATGATATCGGCAAAGCGCGTGATTTTGTCAGGGGCTTGTAACACCTTGGGGTTGAGAATGCTATCGGCAGCCAATGAAATGGTAGCAATAGGAGTTTTGAACTCGTGTGTCATGTTGTTGATGAAGTCGTTCTTCATTTCGGAAAGCTTCTTTTGGCGAAACACAATGTGCATCGTCCAGCTAAATGTGCCCAAAATGATCAGGGTGAAGACGATACTTGCCAATAACAGCTTCCACACATTACTCCATACAAAACTACTACGATTGGGAAAGTAGACCATGAGCAGGCCCGGTGGAGTACCTTCCTTTGGAAAAAGAGATACCCGATAAGGAGACGTATAGAGGTTTTTATAGCCCTGGCGAGTAGGCTGAGTAGTGGGATCTTCTACTACATAGTGCCCATCAGCGATGACGAAACTGCGCTTCCGATTGGAGTATACCCCGTACTTGAAGCCAATGTCGATGCCTCTGTCCTGGAGCTCTTGGTGTAGATACTTGTCCAGATTGGGCAACTTAATGCGTTCTACGATAGGTGTGAAGTCGAGTCCTTTAAAGTAGGTAATAAGGCTGGCAAAATGCTGCTGCCGTTGTGCTTGGCATTTGGGGCAATTGCATGCATCTTCGTCGAGTAGTAAATCGAGCAACTGATCTCTGTTAATGATGATAGATGGGGTGGAAAAATGCTCTACCTTGAGCGTGAATGAGAGCTTGCCCAGCTGTCCTGATTCGATCTTCTGACGTACTTCGTTTTCGAGAAAACTGCGCGAGTAGCCATTCTCCAAATAGTTGAACGCCTCTACCTGCTCGTCATATTCCAATCGACGGGCCACTTCGTTGAGGGCTGCAATAACTCGGTTGTCAAACTCTTCTTCGTTGAGCTTGACGGCGGAGCTTACCCAGTACCATTGTAGGGCACTAAGGCCAATCACAGCTATACTCATCAGCGAAATGATGAACCAAAAAGTTTTCTTGCTCATGTGTGGTAATCAAGTGTGAACATGCGAGTAAAGGTAGTACTTGCTGATAGGGCTTGAAGGCTACCTTAACAGTATTTAACCCGTATGAATGCTGCGAGTTTTTGTCTAAAAGCAAAAACTAAAATCCACACTATGTAGTTAGTTATGCTACCTATGGGCATTGGCTGACGAGATATAATTTGCCATATAAAAGTACTGTACCAACTAAATTACGTGCGTAATTTTGTCCTATATTTCCCATTTATTTACCTAAAAATCAACGATATGTATCCTGCTGAACTCACTGCACCTATGGCAAAAGAGCTCACTGATCGCGGTTTCCGCGCCCTGACTTCGCCCCAAGAGGTAGATGAAGTGCTGGGCAAGGATAAGGGAACGGTATTACTCGTAATCAATTCGGTTTGTGGTTGTGCGGCAGCCAATGCAAGGCCAGGAGCACTCATGTCGCTTGAACATGAGAAAAAACCCGACACTTTGGCTACTGTCTTTGCAGGTGTGGATCGTGAAGCTACGGCACGTGCGCGCGAGTACTTAGTGCCTTATCCACCTTCTTCGCCCTCTATTGCCCTGTTCAAAGACGGCAAGCTGGTACACTTCCTCGAACGCCACCATATCGAAGGGCGCCCCGCTGAAGTAATTGCTGCCAACCTCAAAATGGCTTACGATACCTATTGCTGAGCTCAAGTGTTGATTCGTGCTGATGAAAAGGGGGACCGCACTACAATGTGGTGCCCCTTTTCTGTAGGTAGTATGTACGTGATGAAAATTACATTGCTCCCTCTAAGCACTGAATAGCTTTGGGGGCAAATTTATTTGTTCACTCTAACCCTCTAAGCCGTATGAAAAGTACACTGCTTCTTCTTATTGTGGCCTGGGTGCCAATAGGCCATAACGCATGGGCGCAACACGAACACGAAACATCCGAGGCCCCATTGCATGCTGAGCAACCAGCACATGCACATATTCGCCATCATGTAGCTGTTACGCCAAGCCTTACCTCTTCCCTAAGTGCTGAGGAGGCAACGGGAGCTATAGCGGGTATTGGCTTAGACTACGAAGAACACCTGGGTGAGGTCTGGGGGGTAGGTGTATATGCCGAAATGCTCTTTGCTCAACCCCAAACCTATTTGCTTACGGGCTTGCCTTTGTTCATCCATCCGTTCAGCCATTTTCACTTATTGTTGGCACCTGAACTCAAATGGGCTCACGAGGCTGAGGCATGGAGCCGCATCCCTGCTTTTCGTGCCGGGGCTGCCTACGATATCCACTTCGATCATCTGAGCGTGTCTCCCACACTGAATGCCGATTTTATCGAAGGCCAAACAGAGTTAAACTACGGTCTGAGTATAGGTTGGGGGTTTTAGTCAGCATCCTATCGTGCCCCAATCATGGAATTTGCGGCAATGCATTAAAAATCAAAATGACGCCTCATTCATGAGGCGTCATTTTTTACATGCACCGATAGCAAGGACTATCCCGACCAAAGATCAGGATGTCGTTTGAGGTGTTTCTTTGCGCACTGGACGGTTGTTCTTTTTCGAGCGTGTATTGCCATAAGAACCCCGCCACAACTTGCCACGGCGCGTCCTTCTATCTCCTTTACCCATGGTTCAAAATTTATGTGAGAAAAATGAGCGAGCAAAAGTACAGCTTTTTTTGAGCCAATGGCAAGTAGAGTAGTAGTTGGCAACAAAAGCAGCTAATGAAAAATTGGGTCCACAACTAATTCCAGGGCCTTTAATGATTGGTAAGAGTAAATGTGGATGTGGTAAATACTGGAAAAGCCAGGTGGAAATTTGAAAAAGACCATTTGTTTTTCGCGCTCGTCGCTCGTATTTACCAGCAACTTTGGGACGGGAAGATTGACAGCAGTCGTTTCGTATTGGAAATGCCATCCTTCTCTCTGTATATGTGTATTATGTTGATTTATAGCAATTAAATCGTTTTTAAACGTATATACACGTCTAAAAACGGAAGTACATGTGTAATTTTCGATTACTTGAAGGCAGGTACTACATATTTGCCTTGCAAGCCGATAGCAGTGGTTCCGGAACTCGCTTATGTAACGGCACTTGGATCCTGATTTTCTAAGCGCCTTTTTTAGGCATAAAATCTCGAAGTCATGAAAAATATGGTAAACAAGGTGCAACTAATCGGTAACCTGGGCCAGGAGGTCAATTGTAAGGCATTACCCAATGGCCGGAAAATGGCGCGTGTATCATTGGCTACGCGCGATGTATATCGCAACGACAAGGGGGAACAAGTGATCACCACGCAATGGCATACACTAATTGGTTGGGGCAAAGTAGCCGAACACATGGAGACCTTGATGAAGAAGGGCAAGCGCGTAGCTGTGACGGGCAAACTACACCATCGCAGTTGGGAAGACAAAGAGGGCGTGAAGCGGTATACCACTGAGATTTGGGTCAATGAGTTTATGCTTCTGAATTGAATATTGATATATCGAGACAGACACGTGAGAGGAGCCCTTGCCGAAAGGTGAGGGCTTTTTGTGTAAAAAAAACTCATGTCACAACTCACTTTTTTTCAATGAGCTGTGCGTGGTGGTGTGAGGAAGTGGAATTTTTTTTCGAAAAAGAGATAAGATCAATCGCGAGACAAACATGTACAAGCAAATCGAGTAGATTATGCTTTCAAGCAATCAAGTTTCATTCTTTTATCATCAACAAAAAAGTTGTTATCCCATGAATGCAATCCGTGTTTTAGTGATTCTTGCTTTTGGTACTTTTTTGTGGACGAGCTGCGGAAAAGACCCCATTCAAGTCGATGAACTAACCACTCAAGACTTGCAGATTGACATGCAACAGTACAATGGTGCCGCACTGCTGGCTTTAGGCGATGGAAAATTTGACTTGCTCCCTCTTGGAGAAGGTCCTGCACGTGCCGAAGACCTCCGGCTGGTATTGCGAGCAGCACACCAAGGGTCTTCCCCTCAATGGATTTTTTCTTCACCTGCTGATCCTCAGCTGGACAGTGTAGCAATGGCAATGAATTTCCCCACACGCCCACAGGTATCATTGCGCGAGTTGAGTGCTTCCGTATTCAACGATGTCAATCCTCAGACTAAGGAGGATTTAGCTGCCCTATTTGGCCGAGCTAAAGCTGTTGTGCCAGACGCTTCGCGTACTCGGCCAATCAACCCCGATACAGTAGTCATAGCCAAGGACTCAGACGGAAACGTGTATGCCGTAGTGATCAAGGTATGTGTAGAAGGCGATAGTTGGTATGTCTGTATTGAGATACGTTGGTAAATAAATTCGGCTCGAAAACCCCAAAACCCGAAAGCACCGCATACTATTTGTGTATGCGGTAGCTTTTTTTTGTGGCTCAATTCATATCTGTTTGCAAGCAATTAAAAAAACAATACAATCATGTGCCGTCATTTATTTTTCATCGTAGTGGGGTTGTGGGGGGTCGTACCGCATGTTTGGTCCTTTCAGTCACCCGAGCGGACTATAGACTTTCAGTTTGTTGAGCAGTCACCAGGCGTGTATCGCTTGGAGCCGCAACTGCCAGCGCTCATACCCACTCCTGGAGCACAACCACCTTTTTGGCGACTGTTCTGGGAATTGGGTGATGGCAACTTCAGTTTTGAGCACACACCCACTTATAGTTGGGCTGATACGGGTACGTATGAAGTGCGACTTTGGGCCACCGGTGCCTATGATAATGGTCGCCCTCCCCGAGATCGTCCTAAGCACAAGCGCGTGCGCACAGGGCGCCCCAGTCAGTACGCTTCGGCCTTTCCATTGCAAGACGTGCTTACTGCCGAAGCACCTGGTTTAGCCATGCAGGCGGTACGCGAGCCTGTGCCCCAACAGGCCTTGCCCGTCATTGTGTCGTATGCCAACACAGGTAATGTGCCATTCAGCGGGCAGCTGTACCTTTTTTTCAATGAGCAGGTATACACTGCACGCCATTTTGACTTTCGCGAAGCACACAGTTGGTGGGGCGAGCAAGAGATACCTCCAGCGTTGGCCTTTGGTCAGGCAGCTACCCCAGGCGAAGCAGAGTTGCTCTGGGCGTCTCTACAGCCCATTACTCTGCATGGCGTACATAGCGCTGATGCTTTGCGAATGCTGGCACAGGCGCAAAATGACTACCGCGAAGCCAAGGCCTGGTATTTTGCCGATTTGTTGCCTGGCGAGAAACGCAATATGGTGCTCGTGCTTGAAGGTACCTCACAGATGTTGGCCGATACAAATGCCACTATCCATATGCGGGCAGTGATGGTACCAGAGCAAGGTATGCCCCAAGCCTACGATCTGGAGATGAGTATTGCCACGGGCAATGATCCTAATCGCCTGTCGGTGCGCAACCCACGGCGCAGCTATCGGCGCTTTCGCAAACAACACTTTGATTGGCGCATCCAGTTCCAGAACGACGGCAAAGGGCCTGTCGAGCGTGTACAGCTCGATATGTACGTACAAGGTATGGATACTTCGGATGTGCGCATAAAAGAAGTAGTACCCCAGATGTCACCTTGTACGGACAGTTTTCGAGTGGGTTGTTATACGTACTCATGGCTCTCTGAAGATCATTTGCAGATCGTGTTGCATCGCATCTATTTGCCGGGAAGCCGCCAGGAAGGTGTACACCACTATGATTCGACCAGGGGACATGTCAAGTTGCGGTTGTTTCCACAACCACATTGGCCCAAGCGCCCTATCAAGGCGCGTGCCGAGATTGTCTTTGACAAAGAGCCCCCTATGCGCACCAACCGGGCACGTGTGCGCTTCAAGCCGGGTTTGTCGCCAGCGCTCATGTTTGGATGGCAGGCCCAGACTGGTGGTATAGATGCTGCAGTGCCTTCGGCTATTAATGGGGGTAACTCCGATGTACAAGCACCACTGGCGGTTATGGGCTTGGCGTTTGCGCCATTTAAGCCTCGACGCGCTCATTGGCAATTCGAGCTGTGGAGAGGACAAGGGCGTGAAAAACCCGTAGAAATAGGTGAAGAATTTTTGCTTCAACAAGACTCAATCTATCCCCAACCTGGTGCCAACTTTGTAGAAGTGCACGACAGCATCCTCATGCGCACCACCATTGGCAATATGCGGCATAGCCTGTGGCGGATCGTGCCACTCCACCTGCGCTACAACCTCACCTCTTGGCTTTCAGTAGGGGCAGGTGCAGAGCTGACTGTGCAGACCGATCGAACGCAAGGTACTGTTAAGGAAGTTTTTATGAATCGGATAAGTGGATATTTCTACAATAGTGCAGGCATGTGGCAACTCGAGTATCAAAATGCCATCACCCTGCCACCTCAGACGCGAGTGCTCGACGAACGCCTCACACAAATGCAGATCAACCCTTTTGTCGACTTGCAAGTACTCAGTGTGCGTTGGGGGCCTGCTGTAGGGCTGCGTGCCAGCTATCAACTCAAGGAAACTAGTGGCCGCGAGTGGCGATGGATGCTTTATGGGCAGTGGCGCTTTTGAGCCTTTTGGGAAAATGTTGATAGCTTTAGGGCGATGAGGACAACGATCATCGCCCTCATTTTTTTGGGGTTGGCGAGCCGAATGAAGGCAGCGCAGAAGCTGCTACAAATAGACGTGGATAGTATAGTGGCCCATTGCCAAGTGTTTCGCCAAAGCGACAGCTTGCGGCAATGGCTTGACTGCTATTGGGAACAAGCTGATGCTTGGTTTGACTCCACGGCGCTGAGCTTGGCCATTCTGGATCGGGCAGTGGCCAACATGTGGCGTGAGGTGCGCAATGAGGCTGAAGCCGAAGGGCTTATGTGGGTACATCTGAGCCGGGGATGGCAGCGCTTCCAACAGGGCGATGTGCCGGCAAGCATAGATGCTTACGAAGCTGCACAGCAGCTCTACATGACCTTTCAACTGACAGACTTCCCCGTCTGTGAATATCTCTACAAGCCGTTGGGCAGCCATTACATTCGATTGGGCGACAACCAACGGGCTCGCCTTGTCCTCATGAAGGCTTTGGATGCATGTCCTGACGAAAGTGCCGAAGTGATAGGTGGGCTAATGAACAACATCGCTTTGTCGTACTGGAACGAAAGCCGCTATGAGGAAGCAGCCTTTTGGTTTCGCAAAGGTCTCTCACTGCCCGACTTGCCAGCTCTCCAGCGCAGTATGTTGTCTTTTGGTTTGGCACAGACGCTGTTCGACCAGGGACAGTATGCTCAGGCACAGCAGTATTTGGCGCACGCAGAAAAGATATTGCCCTCTCAAGGCACAGACTCGCGCTACGACGATTTGCGTAGCCGTTTGTTTCTCCTAAAGGCCCGGCTGGCTTATCGCACGGGGCAGGACACGCCTCGCCGCATTGCCCAGTGGTTGGCTCGTAGTGCTTCCTTTTGCCAAAAGGCTTATCCGCACACCTTTCACCGCACCTTGGGCAAGATTAAAATCGTACAAGGCGAGCTGGCCTTAGATCAAGGCCAGCTCGGGCAGGCAGAACTCCTATTCCGCCAAGTACTCGAGGGGATGGGAGCCCTTGCGGCCCATGCGTTGGTACTTTTGGTAGACAATACGGTGGCCGAAGCATGGGATGGCTTGGCACGCGTGTGGCAAGCACGCTTCCGACAACAACCCACGCAACAGGCTGCACGTCAGGCACTGCACGCTTTGGCACAGGCGCAACGCATCGAATATGCCTTACGGCAAATGCTGGTGTTTGAATCGTCTCAAATTTTGCGCCAGCAACTGTACCGGCAACGCACAGCCCAAGCACTCGAGCTGTTGACCTGGCTCAACCAGACGCAAGCCGATACGGCCGCAGCATGGCAAGCACTCGAGTGGATGGAGCGTAGTAGAGCTGTAGTACTGGCCGAGACGGTGAGCAGCCTAAACAATATGCGCGATTCGACTACACGCGAGTGGGCGCGCTTGCGTCGCCACTTGGCTTATTACGAGCAGCAGCTCATTCAGCACCCCGAGCAGACTGAATTTTGGCTACAGCGGCAACGCGAGTTGACTCAAGAACTTGACTCCTTGGCCGCCCAATCGGACTATCTCTCGATAGGAGCTTTTCACCTTCAACCCTTATCCGATAGCTTGCTGCAGGCGCAAGTGGGAATGCATGGCGCGATGTGCTACTACTTTCAGGCCCCACAGGCGCTGTATCGTTGTAGATGGACGGGGCCGAGTACATTGGTGCTTGAAGTGTTGCCATTGCCTGCTATGGGAAATCTACTGGACTGGCTGCGGCGCCCTGATGGCGGCGCCCGTCATCCACTATTAGACAGTTTGCGCCTTCAATTATTACCCCTTGAAGTAGCTGGCAAAGAGCGCTTGCTCGTCTTGCCCGATGGCGCACTACATTATTTGCCTTTTAGCCTGTTGGTGACAGATAGCCTGGGGCTACCGGCTATACCTACCCAGTATGCCTTTTCGCTGGCTGTCCTCTCGCTTAGCGCTCAGCCCCGCCTAAACGAAGGAAAGCTGGCTACTGGCTGGGCGCCTTTTGTCTCGAAAGGCCGTGATGGCCTGGCTGCACTGCCTTATACCCAACAGGAGATTGGGACTTTGCCCAAAGGATACACGCCCTTTATCGGCTCAGCAGCTACACTTGCAGCCTTTCGGCAAATGGCATCCCGATCGGAGCTCATCCACTTGGCTACCCATGCGACTGGTGAAGATAGTAGCGGTTTGCCACGTATCGAACTGGCCGACTCCTCCCTGTTTATGACCGACCTGTACCGCATGGAGCTACGAGCGGCCCTGGTAGTGCTCAGCGCATGTGAGACTTTCACGGGCGCAGAGATCTCGGGAGAGGGCGTGATGGGTTTGGCTAGAGCTTTTGCCTATGCAGGGGCACGTGGCCTGGTAGCCTCGCTCTGGCAAGTAAACGATGCCACTACAGCTCACTTGTGGCAGGCTTTTTACCGCTACCTCGAGCAAGGCATTCCGCCTGCTCGTGCCCTGTGGCGTGCACAACGCGACTTTCTCACCACCCCAGGTAGGCCCGATTATCAACGAACCCCCTATTACTGGGCTGCTTTTATCTACTTGGGACCCGAGCAGGTAGTGGCTTTGCCCTCAGCTCAATGGCATATGTATTGGGCGCTCTTGGGGGGGCTCCTGGTTGTGTTGGTATTTATGAGCCTTTTTTGGGCAAGCACACCAAAAAAGTAAAACGAAGGGCAGCCTAAAGGGCTGCCCTTAAGCTGAGTTCTTCACAACTCGGTCAGTGTGCTGCTTTTGCCGAAGCAATGAGTGCTTCCACCACTTCGGGGTTGAGTAGGGTGGAGGTATCGCCGAGGTTCTCGGTGTCGCCAGAGGCGATTTTGCGCAGAATGCGGCGCATGATTTTGCCTGAGCGCGTTTTGGGCAGCCCCGGCGCAATGTGGATGTAATCAGGCTTGGCGATGGGCCCAATGACGCGGCTGACGACTTGACGTACTTCTTGCTCGAATTGAGCCGTGTCTGCTATCTGTCCTTGTACAATGACAAAGGCGTAGATGCCTTGCCCTTTGATGGGGTGCGGGAAGCCCACTACGGCACTTTCCACCACAAGGGGGTGTTCGTTGATGGCGTTTTCCACTTCAGCCGTGCCGATTCGGTGGCCCGAGACGTTGATCACGTCATCCACGCGGCCAATGATGCGATATCGCCCTTCGGCATCGCGGCGAGCGCCATCGCCAGTGAAGTACTTGCCCGGAAAAGGTGCAAAATAGGTCTGTTTGCAGCGCGCGTGATCGCCATAGGTGGTGCGCAAGATCGAGGGCCAAGGGAATTTGATACACAATAGGCCTTCCACATCGTTGCCTTCGATCTCGTTGCCTGCTGCGTCGACGAGTACGGGTTGTATGCCGGGCATGGGATAGGAGGCATAGCAGGGCTTGGTGTCGGTGGCGCCCGGGATGGGCGAAATCATGATGCCTCCCGTCTCGGTTTGCCACCACGTATCGACTATGGGGGCTTTGCCTCGCCCCACTTTGTCGTGGTACCAACGCCAGGCTTCTTCATTGATAGGTTCGCCTACCGAGCCGATCACTTTGAGCGAACTGAGATCGTATTTTTCGACCCACTCATCGCCATGAGCCATCAGTGCGCGGATGGCTGTAGGTGCTGTGTAAAACTGATTGACTTTGTATTTCTCTACAATTTGCCAAAAACGGCCGGGATCTGGCCAGGTAGGTACTCCTTCAAACATCATCGTCGTGGCACCTGCCAGTAGCGGGCCATACACGATGTAGCTGTGGCCTGTGATCCAGCCTATATCAGCGGTGCACCAGTAGATATCGCCTTCCTGATATTGAAAGACGTTGCGGAAGGTAAAACAGGTGTATACCATGTAGCCACCAATGGTGTGCACTACACCTTTGGGCTTACCCGTCGATCCTGAGGTATATAGAATGAAGAGCATGTCTTCGCTGTCCATTACTTCAGCGGGGCATTCGCTTGGCTGGGAGTCGACCTGTTCGTGCCACCACTTGTCGCGCGCTGGCATCCAGGCGATGTCGTCGCCTGTGTTGCGATGCACCAGCACGGTCTGTACGCTGTCGCAGCCCATTTGAAGGGCTTCATCCACTACAGCTTTGACGGGGATGTGCTTAGCTCCTCGGTTGTTGAAGTCGGAGCAGATGACCATTTTGCAAGCAGCATCCTTGATGCGGTCGGCCAAAGCGGCGGCTGAAAAACCTGCAAAGACTACGGAGTGCACTGCACCGATGCGCGCACAAGCCAATACGCCAATGGCCAGCTCGGGCACCATAGGCATGTAGAAACACACGCGGTCGCCTTTGCCAATGCCATTGGCCTTGAGTGCATTGGCAGTTTTGTTGACGGCTTCGTACAGTTCACCGTAGGTCAGCACCCGATTGGGCGCATTGGGGTCATTGGGTTCCCAAATGATGGCGGGCTGTTGTGCGCGTTGGGGGAGATGGCGGTCTAGGCAGTTTTCAGTGATGTTGAGCTTGCCGTCGATAAACCACTGAACACGCGGCGTGTCGAACTCCCATTCGAGGACTTTGCTCCAAGGCTTGCGCCAGACGAAGCTCTTTGCTTGCTCAGCCCAAAACCCTTCGGGATCTGCTACACTGCACCGGTAAGCTGATTGATACGCTTCCCAAGATTTGATTTGCATTGTCATGACCGGATTCTTTTTGTAGTTGTCGCTTTGCGCGAAAAAGCTTTTGTCTAAAGAGCAGGGAAATATAATATCATTTCCCTGTCCCTTCGCAGAGTGTTCAATTATTTGTGTGCAGTGGATGGCGTATCGGTAAGTTCGCTCGATGAAGGTGGGCATGCATTGACAAAAGTGATAGATGTTGTTATGCTTCTCGTCATTGGAACAATGCAAAAGCCCTCACTACTTCATAGCAGCAAGGGCTTTTCGCAGTGAGAAGCTGCTCGGATTGTGTTCCTATACGTACAAAGCGCTAAACCTCACTGCTGGTAGTGAGCAATGAGACTTTTTGTTATGGGCTTGCCCGGTGCCTTGTTTATCCACGAAAGGATATGGTACCCTACACGTATTTGCTTTAAATCAAGTCGGCAGCTTTTACCAAGAAGGTCGTCCAGAAGGGGAGCGCTAGCCAAAACCATTGAGGTGCCCACAAAAGCATTGCCCAGAAAGCAGCAAACGACACGAAAAATAGCAACCAGTAAAGTGTTTTGTTTTGCGTGGCCATGACGTTTCTATTTTGAGTGGCAAATGTACACATACGATGTATTTATCGCAGCCCGACCAGTGTCGATTTTTTCGCGCGTTTTACGCAATACACGCACGTTGTAGACCAAGTGGAGCAAAAAAGCCCCTTCCGCGGATACGGAAAGGGGCACAAATGAACACCTCTCACACTCTATGGAAAATTGCTGTCTCTTTGTCTTCGATTGATACGTCAAAGATCGGAGCGAACATCTGTTCGTATCATGAGAAAGGTCATTTGGAGAAGTGATTTTTGTCAATGTAAAAATGGATTGGCATGAGTACGTGCTTCAAGAGCGTTAGAGGCGTGCGCAAGTGAATAGGTATAAAAAAGCCCCGACACGAGGCCGGGGCGATAACTATGAACAAACACTCACCCTATTGTCTTGACTCATTTCTGTCGATGCTTATTCATGTGTGCTTTTCGCCGCTTCTGTTCTACTTGCGCTCTTGCATCGATTTTGTACTTCAAAACAAGTACATTTTGTTGTATGTGTTTGTGTGATATTTGCAGATATGTGACATTAACTTATGTGATATTTGTGTTGTAATTTTGATTGTTTTACACTGTAAATAAGTGATTTTTGTTTCAATACTTTTGTGTTTTTGTGATTGTTATTCATAGTGTATTTTATTCGATTTTTTGTGTAAACCTGTTGAGTGCAGAGACTATTAGGTGGAAGTATATCTCGAAAAATAATGAGCGATCGGCCAGTAGTTCTCTCAACTCAGCACGCCTTTTTATTTTGGATGTATCGAATGGCAATGTCATTTTTGCCGAAAGGCGAGCAATACCAAATCAAAACCAAATCGAATGAAGCGACTGGAGAACTACGTGATGGGGCAATGGATACCCCATGAAGGAGAAGGAGTGCCTCAGTACAATGCTGTGACGGGCGAGCTCATTGCTACGGCGGGCAGCGAAGGGCTGGATTATGCTGCAATGGCCGATTATGCGCGTCGCGTAGGTGGGCCAGCCTTGCGCAAGATGACGTTTCAAGAGCGGGGGCGCATGTTGAAGCGCTTGGCCTTGTACTTATTTGAGCGAAAAGACAAATACTACCCACTCAGCTTTATGACGGGTGCTACGCGCACGGATAGCTGGATCGATATAGAAGGAGGTATCGGCACGTTGTTTTCCTATGCCAGTTTGCGGCGGCGCTTTTCCAACGAATATTTCCATGTAGAAGGTGATCCGGAGAAGATCAGCAAAGGCGGTACTTTTATTGGGCACCACATTTTGGTGCCACGCCATGGCGTAGCCATTCACATCAACGCCTTCAACTTCCCCATTTGGGGTATGCTCGAAAAATTGGCACCCACTTGGTTGGCAGGCATGCCCGCTATTGTAAAGCCCAGTGAGCTGACGAGCTTTTTGACGCAAGCCATGGTCAAAGATATCGTCGCTTCAGGGATTGTGCCCAAAGGGGCTATTCAGTTGGTATGTGGCCCGGGACATGGTATTTTGGATCCACTGATCGAGCAAGATGTAGTGACCTTTACGGGCTCGGCCGAGACGGGCAAAAAGCTCAAGACACATCCGAGTATTATTGAAAACTCTGTACCCTTCAACATGGAAGCCGATAGCCTCAACGCGGCTGTGTTGGGCCCCGACGTGACGCCCGATATGCCCGAGTTTGCTCTGTTTGTCAAAGAGGTGCGGCGCGAGATGACCGTCAAGGCCGGGCAGAAGTGTACGGCGATTCGTCGCATTATCGTGCCGCGAGCCTTGGAAGACCAAGTGCAGCTGGCATTGTCTGAGGCGCTCAGCAAGGTGACCATAGGCGATCCGCAAGTTGAGGGCGTGCGCATGGGAGCTTTGGTGTCGCGCAGCCAGTTGGCCGAAGTGCGGCAACGCGTGAAAGAGTTGCTGCAAGCATCTGAGCTAGTTTATGGCGATCTGGAACAATACGAAGTAGTAGGTGCTGACAAGGAGAAAGGTGCTTTTTTGCCCCCCTTATTATTGCGCAACGACAATCCATTTGAGCATGTAGCTACTCACAGTGTGGAGGCCTTTGGTCCCATCAGTACCCTTATTCCCTACGATACGCTCGACGAAGCCATTGCGTTGGCCAATATGGGCAAGGGCTCGCTGGTCTCTACGGTGGCCACCCAAGACGAGCAAGTAGCAGCTACCTTCACGCTGGGTGTGGCGCCCTATAATGGCCGGGTGCTCGTGCTCAATGAGGCTTGTGCTAAAGAGAGCACAGGGCACGGGTCTCCTTTGCCCTATCTGGTGCATGGTGGTCCTGGGCGTGCAGGTGGCGGCGAGGAGCTGGGTGGCATGCGGGGTGTGTTTCACTATATGCAGCGCACGGCCATTCAGGGGCATCCCACGATGATTACGGCAATCACGCGCCAATATCAGCCTGGTGCGCGTACTATAGAGGATGTCGTGCATCCTTTTCAGAAGTACTTCGAAGACCTCCAGATAGGTGAGACTTTCGTCACGGCGCGTCACACCGTCACGGAGGCCGATATTGTCAATTTTGCCAATGTCAGTGGCGATCATTTCTACGCCCATGTAGATGAGACTTCACTCGATGGTACCATATTCGAGCGGCGTGTCGCTCATGGCTACTATATTTTGTCCAAGGCAGCAGGCTTGTTTGTGGACCCGCGAAAAGGCCCTGTGTTGCTCAATTACGGCATTGACGAGTGTCGCTTTACCAAGCCCGTATATCCCGGTACGACCATTGGCGTCAAGCTGACCGTGAAGGAAAAAATTGATCAGGAAAAGCGCAGCGAAGAGGATATTGCCAAGGGCATCGTCAAGTGGGTAGTAGATGTGTATGATCAAAAAGGAGAGACAGTGGCACTGGCCACTATACTTACCATGGTGAAAAAACGCGATCAGGAGTAACCCATAGGTGCTGGTCGTATGTATTTGTTTGCCTTTTAATGCTTATGCCTATGTCTTGCCGTATCGATGTGCAGCTGTTAGAAACGCCACTTGATCCATCAGAGGCCTTAGCCTTTGTACAAGGAGCTGGAGCAGGAGGCATGGTACAGTTTGTAGGCGCTGTGCGCAACCAGACAAAGGGACGTCGCGTCTTGCGCCTAGAGTTTGAGGCCTATGAGCCTATGGCGCTTTCGGAGATGCGCAAGATAGCAGAAGAAGCTGCCCGCCGCTGGCCACTTTTGGCTATAGCTATCCACCATCGCGTGGGTGTGCTCGACATTGGGCAACTACCCGTAGTGATTGCTGTGTCTTCACCCCATCGCAAAGAGGCTTTTGAGGCTTGTCAGTTTGCCATCGATACGCTTAAACAAACGGTCCCCATTTGGAAGAAAGAAATCTTTGAGGATGGCGAAGTATGGGTGGCGGCAACGCCTTGAGCACGTGTTGCCTCCTGTGAATGAAGTGGTAGTGCTGGATGTTGGTGGTAAACTCGGTATCCGCTTGATTCACACGGATAATGCACAGTAAATGGGACATTCGGTGAAAGTGTCTTTTGCCTAGCGTGTAGGAAGAAAGAATGTTGATAAAAAGCGGAAAAAAAATGCTCGTTATTTGGTTGTTTTTTTTTGCGATAGCACCGGTGCAGTAAAGCGTTTATCTTTCAACCTAAAATCTTAGAACTCATGAAGCTATTTGTAAGGGGTAGCGCATTTTTAGTGCTAACGTGGTGTTCCTTCCCTTCTTCCTATTATCCTACATCAGAATTACAACATTAGATCCTCGCCCAGCGAAAAAGTCAAGAGGGAAGTAATAAGGGAATCGTCTATCGTCTTCGCAACAATCACAACGACAACGAAGGAAAGGAGGTAGCTTCTCCTTGCCAGGGGAATGGCGCTTTAGGGGGGGCGTGTTCAATTATTTGTCCGCCTGGTTGTGGATGTAGTTGCTCGTCGTACTTATTTGGATGCTCATGTACTTGTATCGGATGCAATGATGGTGATGATGAACAGGTTACCATCGTGGAAGTAGTACCTGAAGAAATTTTACTAGAAGTAGAAGAGTTATTGGGAAAATTGAGAACAGATATTGCTGTAGTTGGCAGTAATTAAATAAGGTGAAACGATAGAATTTGAGAGATGAAATTGTAATCTTGGTAAAGGCAAATTAACACGATTAGTGAAAGTCTCAGTAGGAAAGAAATCAATTCACTAAGATTTAATTCAGACCAACGGTTGGAATTCCCAAAGCAACCTAAAACAAATGCGGGGTGATATTTAAATTTTTAAAAGATGAAAAAGTTGGCATTCCTGGCAATAGCAGTTTTAATGATGCAGTTTACCATTTCTTGTGATGATAAGCCTGTTATTGACGAACTTAGCAGTACAGAGGAACTGGAAAAATCCATTGAAGCTGAAATGGTAGTAGAGTCTAGAAGTAATACCGCAATAACTATTAGATGTATCAATAGGTGTGATGATGGTAGTGAATGCGTAATAATTGGGGACTTAAAAGGAGGAACTATTGAGTGCTCTTGTGCTGGATGTGCAATGGAATTATCGAATAGTATTGCTACCAATGACGAAGGGCGTATAATTGGTGACTTAAATTCTATCGCTGATTATTTTGAAGAATACCTTACATTGACCTATGGGTCAACTGATTTCGTTTTAACATCAATTGAAGTAAATCGGTTTGAACAAGCGAAGACAATATTACTGGATTTTAAGATTGTAGATACGGATGAAATTGGTAGTGTAATGTATGTTCTAAACTATGATAATGATGGAAACAGGGTGGGTCCAACAATTGAAGTAGATTGCTCTGGCGAATGTGGAAATGATACTGAAACCTGTCGAGAACGTTATATTATTTCAACGGGTGATGTAGAATGTACTTGTGAAGGAAACTGTGAAATGACCATTACGTATAAGGATTAAAGAAGACAACTACTGCCAACATTTCGTATGCGCCGTCCTGCCGTTTAGGCAGGACGGCGCATGCTATTTACCGAAATAGTGCAAAAGCTCCGTGAGTTAAGGAGCTTAAGCCCATCTGTACAACCAGAGGTTGTTAAGGCAAAGCTATTGGCTTTAGATGAACTTGCTTTGCGGTTAGATTCTGCTATTTTAGAACAATTGCGTTTGATGAGAAATAATAATGTAGATTAAGAAAATAAGAAAAGAAGTGGATGGTGAGGAGTAAAGAAGTTAATTGTTGATTTCCTTTGGAGAGGAAAGGCTGTTCAAACAGTCTATTCCTCTCCCTTCGTTTTTTTAAGAAAAAATACATATGCGATGGATGCTAACGTGGCTGTGGGGCATATGGGCCTGGATCGCTGTGGCTCAACCTCCAGTTGGTGAAGTGATATACGATTTCTACCTCAATCTGCGCGGAATTCCCATTGAGCGAGAAGCCACTTTGGCATTTCGCCTGCCCGAAGCTGTATTTTTTCCATAGCCGGGGCCCAGAAGGGTTGGTCTGCAAGGACTTTTTGGGCAATGTAGGTGATCAGACGCTGAGCGTGACGACGGTGAGCGTGAATGCGGATGGTGAGAGGCACGAGTATAAAGGGGCGCCTATCGAATGCTATATGCACGACTCCTTAGGTGAAGTCGTTTATACGCGGCTCGATTCGGGTTGGTTCGTGGTGCGTCGTCTGATTTTCACTGACAAAGTGTTGTATCGTGAACCCCTATTGCGTATCAACTGGACACTGGGCGGCAGCACGCGCACCATTGGCCCTTATGCTGCCAGATGGCTAGGGCGCATTTCCGAGGCTGCGATTGGACAGCTTGGTTTGCCCCATCGATTCCTGTGCCGTTAGGCCCGTGGAAGCTGGTGGGCCTGCCGGGCCTGATTCTGGAAGCCAGCGATGCCAGTGGCGAAGTGGCATTTTTCGCAAAAAAGTGCGCTATGGCCCTGATGTAGGTGTGCAAGTGGTGCCGCCACCTGCCCATAGCGGCGAGTGGTTGACCTTTGAGCAGGCACGTAGCTATGAGCTTGAAGTGATACGGCGCCTGCAGCGTTTAGCCAATTCGAGATGAGTGATCGCACCACATCAACATCAGGTGGGGAACAGCCTAAGTGGCGGGCTAATTGGAACCTCATGGAGCGCTTTGATGATGTCGAGCGACATGAATGAGTGAGCTTTCCGAGTGCGCTTGTTTCACGAGCACCATAATTTGCTAAACGCCAAAAAACCATTCAAATATGTTGCACACTTTCTGGCATGTATTTGCCACTGTGCAAATTTCCCAGACGATGGGGCCGTGGTACAATTGGCCTCTGAAGATCAACTGGCGGCTGTGCGCGCCATCCTCAAGGAGGATGGCACGAGCAAAGCTCTCGAGCTGCTGACGCTTATGGAACAACTGGAACAGGCCGTACAACAGCAATCGGTGGATCGGGCCACCGATCTATGCCGGCACATAGACGGGATGTTGATGCAGCTGCCCAGCAAAACTTTTGAGTCCCTACTCTCTCAATCCTGAATAATGGCAACAGTCACGTGGATGATTTTTAAAAGAAAAGAGCCCACAGCGTTGAGTACTATGTGGGCAGTAACCTTACTATGTGTTGTGCTGGACAATGTATGGTGGGGAGGCCTTGGCGCAGTCGGATACTCGCCTTCAGGCAGAGGTTTTCGATCAGGTGACGGGTGAGCCATTGCCCTATACTTCTGCTTCGCTATTGCGTTTACCTGATAGTACAGTGCGCTATTATGCCTTCACTGATGAGCAAGGACACTTTGAGCTCCCTTTTCCTCAGGATCCTGAGCGATATGTACTGGTAATTCAGGCATTTGGCTATGCCTACCTGTTTTCCCCACTTGTCGCGCTGAGTCCTGACACACTATACCGCATTGAGTTGCAGCCATTGCAAACCCAGCTCGAAGAGGTGACTATTCGGGCGCGACAGCCCATTCGGCGGCGAGGCGACACCTTGAATTATCAACTGGCACCCTTTATCGACTCTACGGAAGTAACTGTAGGCGATGTATTGGCCAAGCTGCCGGGGTCTGAGGTATCGAACTAGGGCGATATCAAAGTGATGGGATGCCCGTACAGCGGCTACTCATCGATGGCGAAGATGTCGCAGGCCGCAACTACCAGCTCATTATGCGTACCCTTATACGGCTGACGCGCTCGAACCGGTGCAGGTATTGTTCAACTATGGCGACAATCCCGTACTGACGAGCCTATTCGAAAAGGAAGAGGTAGCTGTCAATCTCAACTTGAAAAATGATCGCTAAAGCAGCCTCAGTGGCGAACTGGATGTAGGAGGTGGCACGAGGAGCTTCTACGACGGCCGGCTACATTTGGTCGCATTGTTTGGGCGCGTCAAACAGATCGCTACAGTCAGTGCCTCCAATATAGGGCGACCTGCCACCTTGTGCTATAAGCCCGGTGGGGAGCAGCCCGACCTGGCAGCGCCTACGCTTGTCTCATTGGTGCCTCCAGGTTATACACTTTGCCCAATTTGTCAGTGAAACCCAGCAAATAGATCTCACCCGATACAACAAGATGGCTGAAGTGTCTACTGTGGGTACGTGGCGTTTAGGAAGTAGCTGGCGCCTTCGTGCCGGTGGGGTCTTGCCGCACGAGCAGTTCGACCAATACACTACTAAAGATTGGTGGTATGGGCCGGAGCACTCGCTCAATCGTACAGATACCATCAAACAGAATCGGTCCTTGCAAGGCGGGCGTGCCTGGGGGTGGCTTACTGGCCTGGCCGCCGATCGCACATGGGTCAAGACGGGTGTGGAATATGCGCGCAGAGCTGAAATGGGCGAACAAATGTTGCAGGCTCGAGAAATGCGCTATACTAACCCCGATTGGACCCATGTGATGGGCCTTTTTTCACTGACGCACCAATGGGAGCGCCGCAGTGCTTCTGTCTTCTCGGCCGAATACCTGGAGGCGCGGCAGACCATGTCTTTTAAATTGGATTTAGAAACACCAGTCTTTGAAATGCTACTCGCTCAATACTGGGCGAGCTTGCGCCAGCACGATCAGGTGCATCACACTAGCTGGCGGCTGTCGAAGCACTATATGCGCAAAATGGAAAAAGGCAGCTTGGCTGCAGGACTAAGCTGGACGGAGCGCTACGGCCAGTGGCAACTATTGCAGTGGCTCTCTTCGCCCAACACTTCCCTGTCAGTGGACGTGTTGCGCACTACTTCGAGTCGTGAAACTGGTGTGTATATCCAGCATCAGCGCATGTGGCACCATTGGCAATTGTTGGGCGATGCCCAGCTGGGATGGCTCCACTACCGATTGGGTAGAGGAGCAGACAATGCGTTTTTGATCGATCAGCAGTTGCCCTATGTCAATGGCGGCATTCGTCTGAAAAAGGGCGGCGTGGGAGCAAATGTCGAGATGTGGTTGCGCTTTCGCAAAAGCGTGCCTTCGCCACTCATGCAGCTCGACAGCTGGCGGTTTACTAGCCGCTGTCAGCTCACCTATGGCTTGGCTGCTCCCTTGGTGCGCCATCAGTTTGAAGTGGGGACACAATGGCAACGCAGCCGGCTGATACCTTGGCGTGCCCTATCGGCTAATGTGCAGGTGCAATGGGGAAGGAATGCATGGATGCCCCAAATTCGACTCGGCTCGGAAATGATTGGCTATACTTGGGTTGAGCAGCCTACGCCTCTTTTGTCTGCTCAGCTTCAAACTGCTTATGAACATCTGTTCGAGTCGGTTTTTATGACTGTGAAAATCACGCCATTTGCATTTTTTATCAATCGGATGAACGCTTCCATGAGGTAGTGCGCCATGTGAGGCAGCTCCAGATGGGAGTGAAAGCCTCCGTACGGACTTCCTTCGATTTTCCAGTCAACGTGATGATCGGCACGCGCGTAGATAGAGCTCAAATCTATCTACAACCCGAAGGTCATGCCTCCACCGATACTTGGTCTTCTGTGGCGGTGATGAGTTTTGCCGATCTGTACTTTCGCCCTAGCCGGGAAATTTGGGTGGTGTGCACGCCGTCGTGGTTTGTCACACAAGCGCGCTTGGGTGTGCGCAGTGAGTGGCTACAGCTGGATGCATCGCTATCTTAGCGCCCATCGGGAAGGTGGTCTTTCAGCCTCCTGGGCACTAATCTGAGAAATACTCCTGCCTTTGTCACCTTTAGCGAATCGAGCTATGTGCAAACGGCGGTGAGTCAGCGTATCTTATCACGTTATCTCATGGCGCGTTTCACATGGAAGTTTAGTCTGAATCGAAACAAGGGATTCAAAGCAGAAAATAGGGTGGGAAACTGATTTGTTCGAAGAGCTCCTTTGCACAGAAGTATAGTCGGGTACAACTGGCCTCACTTGCACAGCACATCGCTGCCTTTAGGGCGATGTGCCGTGCATTGCTGCATTGCATGTAGGCTTAGAGGAAGCACAATTGTGTGTGTATGAGTGTTTTACTTTAGCTATTTCGAACGACTATGCTGACTTTACGGATCAGCCACGCTTGTAGCTATCATTATAGGCGAAAAGTACACATGCAATGCTTATTGGTATGAGATTATGAGATAGTAAATTCGCATGACCAGTTGTTGGGTGGCAAAGCAGTGAACCTAACCCACTTGCGATTGTTTTCACAAACATCACAAAGCGGCTGGCGAGTTATGCCGTATATTTACCGCTGATTGCTACTACTTTGACTTAATGAGCTATGCGACGACAAGCTTCCGCAAAAATACCCACGCGCTGGGGGATGTTCGAAATGATCTCTTATGCCGACAATGCGGATAACCCCATGCCCCACTTGGCACTTGTAGCAGAAAAATTTGACGTGAATAAGCAACCCACCTTGGTGCGCATCCATTCAGAATGTATGACGGGCGACTTGTTTGGTTCCAAGCGCTGCGATTGTGGCGAACAGTTAGATATAGCGATGCAGCAGGCTGCCGAGCGGGGAGGGATACTCATTTATCTGAGACAAGAGGGGCGTGGTATTGGTTTGACTAATAAGCTCAAAGCCTATCAGCTCCAGGACCAGGGCTTCGATACTGTTGAAGCGAATACGCATCTTGGCTTTCAGGTCGATGCGCGTCAATATGCAATTGCCGTACAAATACTGGAAGATTTGGGGATTCGCCAGATAGAATTGTTGACTAATAACCCCGATAAAATCGATGCGCTAGATCACTCGCCCGTCGAGGTGGTTAAGCGCATTCCCATCGTTGTGCCAGCCAAAAAGGAAAATGCACTCTACTTACACACCAAGAAAACAGTGATGGGGCATCTGTTCTGAGCTTGTTGACTTACTATTTACCATGCAAGTACAGGCACTGTGGCATTGTACATCGGATACCTCTCGTTTGGCACCTGTAGCCATTGAGCCATGTGCTGGTGGTGTGTATGTAAAAGGGTTGTTTTCGCTGATCAGTACGGGTACTGAGCGCTTGGTAGCTCAGGGGCGCGTGCCTGTCGAGTTGCACGATCAGATGCGTGTGCCTTTTATGCGGGGCGATTTTTCTTTTCCATGTACTTATGGCTACTCTTGGGTAGGCCGAGTGGAGCAACCCGGTCATCGATGGCACGGTCGGATAGTACAAATCATGCATCCGCACCAGGAGGCTGTCATCGTCCCTGAAGTGGCTGTGCGATTGGTGCCTGAAGACGTACCACCGCTTCGCGCTACGTTGGCTGCTAATGTAGAGACTGCGCTCAATGGCATTTGGGATGCGCGTATCTGGCCTGGAGCGCGTGTCTTGGTAGTCGGGCATGGACTGATTGGGGCGTTGCTGACGCGCCTGCTTACTCAAATACCTGCTGTAGAAGTCTATGTAGTGGAGCCTGATGTGCAGCGTACAGCTCGCGTGCCTCAGCCATTTTGCCAAGTAGCATCCGTCTTGCCAGCTCAGTGGCGCTCACGTATGGATGTAGCTTTTCACACCAGTGCTACAGATAGAGGATTGCAACAAGCTTTAGACAGCCTTGTGGATGAAGGCACAGTCGTGGAGTTGAGCTGGTACGGTACCGACAGGCTTTCCCTGCACCTGGGAGGGCGATTTCATGTAGGGCGTCAGCGCATAATTGCTTCTCAAGTGAGCCGCTTGCCCCCCTTTTTGCCTCCTGCCTGGAGCTTGTCACGACGCATGGAAGTTGTGTGGAAGTTGTTGCAACAATCTTGGTGGGATCAACTCATGCCACAAATTGTGCCTTTTGCACAAGCACCCGGCTTTTTTCATCGCTTGCGCAACAACCAGCTAAGGGGATGGGCTTGGGCTTTTGCTTATTGATGTCAGAAGAGATTGGCCACATTGTGCCTCATATCATAACCGTGATCGATTCATAGATGGCGGATGTATGATGTTATTTGGTTGTAAGTATAATTTTTTCATCTTTGACAATCTTGGTGCTTAAAATCGCACGAAGACAGTGAACCCAAAGTGATTGATTGCTCACAAACATCAATGGCGTATCTCCTCCCTTCTTTTTTCATCATAGGCGAGCGAAAGTGCGGCACTTCATCGCTATTTCGCTATTTGGTGGCCCATCCGCAAGTATTGCCCGGCAAGCTCAAAGAGCCTGATTTCTTCAGTCACTCTTTTGAGTATATTGAGCAGCATTGGCAAGAATATGTGTCACTTTTTCCACCGGCAGAGGGGGCGGATCCTGTAGTGTTGAAGTGGCCCGAGTTGGATGAACGCGGGCAGCTTTATGAGGAAGAGGTGTGTTATGTGCGACAGCCCGGTAAGCACTACATCACGGGTGAGGCCAGTGCGAATACGTTGGAAATGGGAACGCCTCAGGTAGTACAGGCCTTTCTTCCCGAGGTGAAGCTCATCGTATTGTTGCGTGAGCCGGTGGCACGTGCATTTTCGCACTATCGGATGTATCGTCGCTTTCAGCGGGAGGGTAGGCCTTTGGGGTTTGAATTGGGTGATTTCGAAGAGGCTGTGGAGCGCGAGCTGCAGCAACTACGTGCGGGTGGACCTCCAGGCCCATTACTAGGACCTTCACTTTACGCACGCAATCTAAAACCGTGGTTGGAAGCTTTTGGCCATGAGCGGTTGCGCGTGTGGTTTACCGAAGATTTGGCTGAACCACTACGTGCTCAACGCGTGCTCTCTGAAGTATTGGACTATCTGGGCCTAGCCCCTTATAACTATGCCAAATACGTAATGCGGCACTATAACCGAGCGCCAAAAGCACAAGTGCCTCGGGATATTGGCAAAATGCTGCGGGCATTTTTTAAGCCGTGGAATGAGGCACTTGCAGCTTTGCTGCAGCGTCCACTTCCTTGGTAGCTGTTTTAACCGACCCATGCAAAATGTAGCACAAGACAACAAGATGAAACGTAAGCTTAGACAAAAATGGAGCCTATGGCGCTCTCGATTCTACTTGTATCGCCCAGGAAGGAAGCGCAAGCTCAAGTGGTTTTATAGCCAGTTTATTCAACCAGGCGATATTTGTTTTGACATTGGTGCGTACTTGGGCCATCACGCCAAAGTGTGGCTGGAGATAGGAGCTAAAAGGGTTGTAGTACTTGAGCCAAACCCCCTACTCTTCGAAGAAATAATGGATGACATAGGCTTAGACGGACGCGTAATACCTATGCAATATGCTGCTGCCGCAGAATCCAACAAAAGTATTCACCTTCACATCAGCAGTATGGAGCCTATCTTTAGCACGATGGCTCCAGAAGCGTGGCGTGCTCTTATACGCAAACATGCCTCTATTGATGTAGAATGGGACCAAGTGATTGAGGTGAAGACAGTGACACTCGACGAGTTGATTAAGGTGTATGGCAAGCCCACTTTTGTGAAAATTGATGTAGAAGGCATGGAGCACGAGGTATTACATGGTCTGACGCATGCTGTAAAAGCGCTATCTTTTAAGTATCACACTGCCATACCTTATGTATGGGATCGGTGCTTGCGAATTTTGCGCTATTTAGGAGATTATGAATACAATTGGAGTTTTGGAAAATCACTACAGTTGAACAGCACGAGCTGGTTGAGCTACGATGAGATTTACGACATATTGGATGAGCATACCGAGACAGATCCATCGGGTGAGGTATATGCACGTTTGCGACAGCGCTAAATTCGCATATTGCTCATATGCTCACTTTTGTGCCTTGCTAATGAGATATAAAGCAATGGCACCAAAGATGATATTGGGCAACCAAACGCCCAAAAGCGGAGGTAAATATTCATTCATGGCAAAGGTGATACTAAAGCGCGACAAAAAGATGAATATGGCACCTATGCCTACACCCAAAGCTAAGTGCAAACCCATACCACCTCTGACTTTTCGCGCAGCAAGTGGCATGCCTATGAAGGTGAGTATGAGAATGGTGAAAGGATCAGCTGTGCGTCGGTACAATTCTACCTCGTAAATACGCGTGTTTACTATACCACGTTGTTGTTCCCGTGCAATGTGTGCTTTGAGCTCAGGTGTGGTGAGCATCTCCTTTTCATTAGCAAACCACACGAAATCTCGGGGTGTGAGATTGAATGCCGTGTCGATCTCTTGGCCGCGACCAATGATAATCTGTTCGTGTAGTCCTCGAAAGCGACGAATCTCGTAGTTGCGCAGCTTCCATCGGTTAGGCGGGCCTTGCCATTCGGCCCGATCGGCACGCAACAGTTCGACTAACTGACCTTCTTCGAAACGCTCGATGCGCAAGTTGCGCGCTGCGCTGTCGGGTTTGGAATAGTAGCGCACGTATACCTTGGTCTGAGGAGCGATGAAGAGGTGTACGTCACGAGTTTTGCCTCTATCGCTTTCTTTCCATATGTATTGATGCTCGAATGGCACGCGGTGTTTGTTGCCCAAAGGAATGAAATAATGGTTGGCAATTAGGTGGAGCCCCCCAATGAGTGCTGCACTAAGTGCATAGGGAACCATTAGCCTCCGAAAGCTGATGCCAGCTGCCAGTGTGGCAATGATCTCTGAATTGTACGCCAAGCGAGAGGTGAAAAATATTACGGCAATAAGTGCAAAAAGAGGCCACAACACGCCATTGATGTAAGTGATAAAATTGATGTAGTATTCTAATATCACTTCTTTAGCTGACAGATGTTCATCGATAAACTCTTCTACTTTTTCACTAAAATCAATTACTACGGCAATGAGTGAAAAAATCAGGCAAGTGAACAGAAAGGTGCTCACGTACTTGCGCATGATGTACCGGTCCAGAATCTTTAGCATGGCAGTGTAGCGCTAAATAAGCAAAAGTATCAGAGCCGGCGCTGTATGCGCTCGAGCATCTCCTTTTTCCAAACGGAAAAGTCGCCAGCCAGGATGTGGGCACGTGCTTCTTTGACCAGCCAGAGGAAAAAACTGAGATTGTGCACCGAAGCAATCATGGCTCCTAACCACTCGCCGCTATGAACTAAGTGGCGCAGATAGGCCTTGCTGTGTTGTTGGCTTAGCGGGCTGGGACTTGAGGGGTCGATAGGGCTAAAGTCGTTTTTCCACTTGCGATTTTTGATGTTAATAATGCCTTGGGCGGTGTAGAGCAATCCATGGCGAGCATTGCGCGTGGGCAACACACAGTCGAACATGTCTACACCTAAAGCAATGCTTTCCAAAATATTGGCAGGAGTGCCTACGCCCATGAGGTAGCGTGGGCGATCCTCAGGTAAAACGGCGCACACTTGTTCGGTCATTTCATACATCAATTCGGCAGGCTCACCTACGGAAAGGCCACCGATTGCGTAGCCATCTCGGTCTAATTGTGTGACGTACTCAGCTGATTGACGGCGTAACTCGGGATAGACCGACCCCTGTACGATGGGGAAGAGCGTTTGGCGATAATCGTAATGGCTTGTCGTTTGATCAAAGTAGGTACAACAACGATCCAACCATCGGTGTGTCAGCTCCATGCTTTTTTTTGCATAAGCCTTCTCACAGGGATAGGGCGTACATTCGTCAAAGGCCATGACAATGTCGGCACCAATGCGTCGTTGAATTTCGATAGCATCTTCTGGTCGGAAGAAGTGGTGCGAGCCGTCGAGATGTGATTGGAAAGTGACGCCCTCTTCGGTGATTTTTCGTCGATGGCTGAGTGAATAGACTTGGTAACCACCGCTGTCGGTGAGAATTGGGCGCGACCAGCTCATGAAGCGGTGTAGTCCCCCAGCTTTTTGCAGCACTTCAGTACCGGGGCGTAGATACAAATGGTAGGTATTGCCCAAAATAATCTGTGCACCTATGACTTGTGCCAGCTCGTGCTGATGTACAGCCTTGACAGTGCCTGCTGTGCCTACAGGCATGAAAATAGGCGTCTGGATGCTGCCATGATCTGTTTGGATCAAGCCAGCACGTGCACGTGTGGCATGGTCTGTGGCTTGCAAGGTGAATTTCAAGATCGTCAGTTTTTACACGCGAATTATTAGGTGAAGGTCCTTTGCCGTTGTGCATGTCGAGCCGCAAAAGTAGGGCACAAATTCACTTCGAGCGAAAAAGCACATTTTGCATGAGCTCAAAACAGCACTCATGCGTATGGACTTGACACGAAAACTGTGAGCCGACTGCATAAAGTAGTAGGGTCAGGCGGAGGTAGGAGCAGTTGAAAAAGTGTAAAATGTGTATTTTGGCGGTTCAAAAGTCATAACACAAAGAATTAGCGAAAAATCAACGCATCACCCAAACTAAAAAGGACGTGGACAGAAACTTTGCTATTCTCGAACTGAAGTACGGGAACATTTATGGGGGGTATCCAAACTTTTTTGCCATTGCGGAAGTAGCCTTACTTGTTTTTGAGCCCCATTCCAAAAAAATTT
This sequence comes from Saprospiraceae bacterium, assembly GCA_026982695.1. Classification (GTDB taxonomy): domain Bacteria; phylum Bacteroidota; class Bacteroidia; order Chitinophagales; family Saprospiraceae; genus WFYJ01. The sequence continues at coordinate 178,808 of JALSGS010000045.1, read as the reverse complement.
TTATCGAGAGCTTTATCAACAAGACAGATATTGACTACGTCAGTGTGTGGTCAAAAACTGATGAGTTAGGGCACACCATAGAACGCGTGCGGGAAGTAGTGAACATGCGCACAGGTCGTCGTCGGCCATTTCTTGAAGATTTCAAGCTCGACGAACGAGCCCTGCGCTATAACTTTAAGAAACTGCGTCCTACACAGGGGCGAGTAAAGAAGTTTTTGCTCAATACTTTCCGCAAGTATGGTGTGCGTACGCTTATCACCTTTGATGGGCGGCGCGATGTCTTCCTTTGCGAGCGTACAGGCGTGAACTTCAGCCGAATGAAGATCATCGATTTGCAAAAGGAGTTAAATCGAGAAACGGACTACTTGTTCTCTCTCAACAAACTGGCTAAAATCATTAACTTCCGAATCGATGGGTCATACCTGCGCTCCAACAATTTGGAATATTGGCTGCATCCCATTGCTGCCAAGCAGTTACGCCCTATGTCGGCACCATACGATGCAGCGCGTTTACTGATGGTGCACAATGAGTATCGGGAGCATCACGATGATTTTTTGATGAAGGCCGCATTGCTGCTTAACAAGCTTCAAGCCGCTAAGGCTACTGAGCAGTCTTCTCACTCAGAAGATGAGCAAGAATAATCAGTAGAAGTATTAGAAACAGAAAGTACAGGCCCCCTGTACCCTATGGCTCATTGGAAGCCAAGGGTAAGGCGTATGCGTCGATTGAGCGTGCGGAAAAAATCGGTCAATTTGGCCTTTTATAGGGCGATGGCTGCGCCTGTTCCCATAAGCCGCTTAATTTTGTGCGACTTTTTGAAGTGGCAGCCCTGGCCATAGTGGCTGCGAGTGAGTAAATGCATAGGAAGTGAGCGAGCAGGAACTGAAGGCGCAAATTGATATGAAACGGCTACCCAGCCACATCGCTGTCATTATGGATGGTAACGGGCGCTGGGCGAAGCAGCAGGGCCAGCCCCGTGTGTATGGCCATCGGCATGGCGTGGAGTCAGTGCGACAGGTGACGGAAGCCTGTGCCGAGCTAGGTGTGCCATGGCTGACACTTTATGCGTTCAGCACGGAAAACTGGGCACGCCCTCGTACGGAAGTGGATGCACTGATGAGCTTATTAGTCGAGACGATCAAGCAGGAAATCGACACGCTCAACAAAAACAACATCCGCCTGCAAGCTATCGGCGATTTGGCACAATTGCCATCCAGCACTTTGGAAGCGCTCCAATTTGCCATTGACAACACGGCCGCCAATGATCGCATGACGTTGGTATTGGCCCTTAACTATAGTGCTCGATGGGAGATGGTGCGTGCAGCACGTCTTTTGGCTCAGCGCTGTGTCGATGGGCAGTTGACTCCTGATGCCATCGATGAGCAGAGTTTTGCCGCTGCGCTCACTACAGCTCAGATGCCTGATCCTGAGCTGCTCATCCGCACCAGTGGCGAGTTGCGCATTAGTAACTTTCTGTTGTGGCAGTTGGCCTATACAGAGCTGTATTTCACACAAGTATTCTGGCCTGAGTTTCGCAAGACCCATTTGTACCGAGCTATTCTGGATTTTCAGGGGCGCGAACGTCGTTTTGGAAAGATAAGTGAACAAATATCTGGTTGAGTCGCTACTCAACCAACCTTCTTGGGCTTTAGGTAGCTCTTTGGCATAAGCCTATCAGCCCCCAAGAGTGTAGCGTAGAAATAATGATACACATGAAGTGCCAAATAGCAAACTCATTCGTAATGCGATTAGTCCTCGTGTTGAGCCTTGTAGGCTATGCATGGCATATTGGGGCACAAACCCCAGTAGACAGTTTGCCCATATTTGACTATACCCAACCACGCGACTTTGAGATAGGTGGTATTTCAGTGCAAGGAGCCGAATTTAGTGATAAAAATGCACTGATCAGCATCGCGGGATTCAAGGTGGGCGATAAAATTCGCATTCCAGGAGGTAATATACCTAGGGCCGTGAAGGCCTTGTACAAATTGCGCCTGTTTACGGATGTGCGCATCTTGGTGGAAAAAACGATTGGCGATGTCGTCTTTCTCCAAATTCAGGTAGTAGAGCGCCCGCGCTTGTCGCGCCATTCGTTTCGAGGTGTGAAAAGAGCCTTACATGAAGACCTCAACGAAGAGGTAAACAAGTTTTTGGTCAAAGGCGGAATTGTCACAGAAGCCATGAAAGCCAACGCTGCCAACGCCATTAAGAAGTATTTTCGGGAAAAAGGCTATCTAGATGTACAGGTGACTGTAGAGGAAATACCCGACACGGTGCGTATCAATGCCGTACGCCTGGTATTTGATGTAGATCGGGGGCAAAAAGTCAAAATTCAAGATGTCGTTTTTACGGGTAATCAACACTTGAGTGATCGCAAACTGCGCAAGTTGATGAAGCATACGCGCCGCAAGGCCAATTTGCTTTCTTCTTCCAAGCTGATTGAAAAAGATTACGAAGAGGATAAAAAAGCCATTATCAAGTACTACAACACTTTGGGTTTTCGCGATGCCCGTATCCTCAAAGACAGTATTTGGCGAGAAGCCGACGGTGACTTGATGATTCAACTGGTCATCTATGAGGGGCGTCGGTATTACTTTGGCAATATTGTATGGAAAGGCAATTCGGTGTACGATGATGAAACGCTCAATCGCGTGTTAGGCATCGAAAAAGGGCAGGTGTTCGATAGCGATCTGTTAGAGACGCGTTTGCGCTTTAGCCAAGATGGCCGCGATGTCAGTACGCTGTACATGGACAATGGCTATCTGTTTTTCAATGTAGATCCAGTAGAGACAGCTATTGTAAGTGATACGATCCACCTAGAGATGCGCATTTTTGAGGGGCCGCAGGCCACTATTGATCGCGTGATGATAAAAGGTAACGATCGCACTCACGAGCATGTCATTCGTCGCGAGTTGCGTACGCGCCCAGGGCACAAGTTTAGCCGTACGGATATCATCCGTTCGCAGCGGGAGATCATCAATTTGGGGTACTTCAACCCCGAAAATCTGGGCATCAATACGCCCGTCAATCCCAATCGCGGTACGGTAGATATAGAGTACACAGTGGAGGAGCGACCTTCCGACCAGTTGGAACTGTCGGCCGGTTGGGCAGGGCGCTATCGAGGAGTGATTGGCACCTTGGGTGTGTCGTTCAACAACTTTAGCTTGCGCAATATCTTCAATCGCGAGACGTGGAGCCCTTTGCCACAAGGCGATGGTCAACGCTTGTCACTGCGTGCACAGACCAATGGGCGCTTTTTTCAGTCTTATAATGCCTCGTTTACTGAACCATGGCTGGGTGGAAAGAAGCCCACAGCATTTACGGTGGCAGGTTTTTATACGCGTCTGACTACCGGATTCGATAGAGAAAGCGTGTACTTTGGCCAGTTCGGTTTGGGCGGGGTGACCATTAGCTTGGGCACGCGCCTTAACTGGCCCGACGACAATTTCATTTCTACTACAGCCATCAATTTGCAAAACATCAGCTTGGATAACTGGACACGCGGGCTATTCCGCACTGACGACAACCAGATCGTTTCTGAGGGTAAATACAACAACTTTAGCATCACGCAGACTTTTGCACGCAATACCATCAACAATCCGTTGTTCCCTCAAGATGGTGCAAAAGTCTCGTTGACCATTCAACTGACACCGCCTTATTCGCTCTTCTCCGACAAATCTTATGCTGATCTGCCTGTAGAAGAGCGCTATAAGTGGCTGGAATATCACAAGTGGAAGATTGACGCGGAGTGGTATACTACGCTTACGGGCAAATTAGTGTTCAAGGCTGCTGCTAAGATTGGTATGATCGGTGCGTATGACAAAACGCTGGGCGTCTCTCCTTTTGAGCGCTTCCAGTTGGGTGGCGATGGCCTCAACAATCAGCAATTTGCCTATTACACGGGTACGGACATCATTTCCTTGCGGGGCTACGACGTAGTTGACTTGCCCAACAATAAAATTGGCTCTGCTACAGTGGCTACGCCCATTTACAACAAGTATACTGTTGAGTTGCGTTATCCCTTATCGCTCAATCCCAATTCGACGATCTATGTATTGGCGTTTGCCCAAGGTGGCAATGCTTGGCGTTCGTTTCGCGACTACAATCCCTTTGAGTTGAAGCGATCTGCAGGTATCGGTCTGCGGGTGTTCTTGCCCATGTTTGGCTTGTTGGGTTTCGACTATGGCATTGGATTCGACAAGCCGGGCGATCGCTCTTTCCAGAACTTGGGTAGGTTCAATATCATTCTTGGCTTTGAACCTGAATAACGCGTCAGCTCAGGTAGTCTTAAATGGAAAGGCCTTAGTCAAGGCTGGTCGAAATTATACCACCTGCAGTACTACTTTGCCTGTGGTGCGGCCCGATTGGAAGAGGCGGATGGCCTGAGGTGCTTGTTCAAAGGGAAAGGTATGCCCGATGCGTGGTTTGCCTATATCCACTTGTTGCATTTGTGCCAGAATGCGATGCATGAGTTCTACTTTTTCATATAGCCAAATGAGGTTGAACCCCATAAGGGCTTTATTGGCCTGAGTGAGCACTTGCGGATCGATTTTAGGTCGCGTCAGATACATCCATAGGATGCGCAAATAGTTGGGCCGGTCGCGTCGCTGGGCATAGCGTGCTGAGCTATACACGACCATACGGCCCATGGGTGCCAGGGCCTTGAAACCCTCTATCAAGAAACGCCCACCTATAGTCTCCATCACCAAGTGCAGCTCACGCCCCTGCAGGGCTTGGCGTAATTGTTGACCAAAATGGCGAGCTTTCCCCCGTACAATCACCTGGTCGTAGCCTTCCTCTTGACATATGGGTACTTTTTCGGCACGGCTCACTGTGCCAATTGTGTAGGCTCCCAGCTGCTTGGCGATGCGATTGGCCAAGATACCTACGCCACCGGCCGCACTGTGGATGAGCACCGTTTGACCAGCCTCCAGTGTACCCAGCGTGACCAATCCATACCAGGCTGTGAGTCCTTGTACCAAGTAGGCAGCACCTTCGGCATACGACCAATCCTCGGGCATAGGCACCACATAGCGCGCGTCGGTATTGAGGTGGGTGGCATAGGCGCCAAAACGCGTCACACCCATGACGCGATCGCCCACTCGTAGTTGCGTCACGCCGGGCCCCGTAGCGACTACTTCGCCAGCATATTCAAGACCAGGCACAAAATCGCCTTTGGGTGTAGCTGAATATAGCCCCCAAATGGCAAAAGTGTCGGCGAAGTTGAGCCCGATGGCTTTCACGGCAATTTGCACGGCACCTGGTCCTGGTGCTGCCAGAGACTCTGCAACTAAGTGCAAGTTTTTAATACTGCCAGCTTTGAGATGCCAGGCTTTGCGTGAGATGGTTCCTGTTCTTTGCATGCTGCAAAGAAAGTGCAATTTGGCCAATCAACTCTATTTCACATCGAGATGCTGCGTATTGGGAACTAACTGGAAAAGTAAATGCGTTGTTATATGAGTTGGGAGGTAATCGTGTAGTGCAGTTGCAGGCGGTGCAGGTTTCATGCGTGCGATGAGATGTTAAAACCCATCCTGATGTTTGTAGAAGACGACGCGGAGATGGTCTGCATTGACTTTTGTTGACTTTTGTCCTTTTACCTTTCAAAGGTAGCCAGTTTAGTGTTTTTAATAGTGAGTCAAATCAGCAGATCGATTATAGCCGGTTCAACCGACTTTAGGCCCTTTTTTCTTTTTTTGAATGTGCGCCTTGCATATCAATTACAGATGCGTCTAAGTATGCTCTTGCCCTACACTTTACAAAATTTTCCACTAATGAGTTTCGGTACGGGCTGGCACATCCACTCAATCGCACCGATATGCTCATTAGTGTAGTTACTTTCAGAATTGCAGGTGGAGGACTTTCGTTAAAGGTATGCTAGGTGGGCATACCTATTGGTTAGCAGTCTTGGCAGAAAACAACGATATCCAGCTAGAGGTCGTCCAGTACAGGAACCTACGGTTAGATTCGCTCGACGAACATATGCTCGAACGAATCCTACAATTGCTCTCTTCGGGCTAGTGAACGAGCTTTCACTTCCATCGCCTGGTGGGATTCGCATTGTCTGAGCCCAATCAGCATGCTTGCTCTTGAAGCAGACAAGAGGTAGGTGCAGGTATAGTAAACGAACTCTTTCTTCAGTAGACACCTTATGGAAGGGGGACAGGTAGTATTATTGACAAATATATGTTTCGGTAAATTAAAATGAATAGGCAATCACTACCTTTGTCCACCCGAGTGGCAATATGGCGTAGACTTACTCGTTGGGTAAGTCGTGTGCCGTGGTGATTTTGGCCCTCAAAAAGTGTTTTTCGTCCATGGCTGGATTGAGTCTTACCTCGGCCACATATAGTGGAAGAGGTGACTTTGTCTAACCCCCACACCTAACCACAATGCAAGCAATGACGAAACAAATCCTATTTGGTGTGTTGGCCCTATGGGCTAGTGTCGTGGTATATGCACAGCAGCCACGCAACATCCGGTTGATGACATCTGCCCCCCTGGGGGCGGGGTTCGAGATGGCGTGTACCGATCAATTTGCAGGTACCATCACTTTGACCAACTTTCAGGGGCAAAGCGCTGATTTTAACCCTCCAAATACAATTTTTTTATGTTTTGGTGATCAATTTGACATCGTACACAATGGGGATGCCGACCTCACAGGCGACCCTCAACCCAGTACAACACCAGGCATTGGATATGCCTTCTACGATTGTGCACCTACGCTGAGTGGCCCCGATCTAGCTTCCATTCAGGGGGATCCGTGCATCAATCAGACCAGCCCCATCATCCTCAATGGGGTGCCTGTACCCCAAACTCAGGGCATTTGGGTGGCTGCCGGCCAGATCAATGGTGATTTGACAATAGTCAACGATGGTACATTGCAAGCAGCGTTTAATGGTGGGACGCCTGCACCCATTCAATTCTGGTTTGCGCCAATTACCATTGACGATTTTGCCACGTTGGGTTACGAACAGGATAGCAATGGAGGGCCTGCAGGCCCCTGTGTACACGTTAATACGCAAGCTGCTTTTTCTGTAGTGTATCTCAATGCCATTGAGGCAACGCCTGTAGTGGTTAGTGGTTGTACGGGAAACTTTCAAGTTGTGGGCGGGTTATCGGAGTGGGATGGCAGCGCCTATGACATCAGCATTGTCAATGTGGCTGATACGACAGTGACCGGCATGGTGACTAACGGCACGCCTAACCATGGCGACAACGTCTTCTTCAGTGTACCCATACCAGGTACGTATCAAATCACGATTAGCGATGGCAAAAGTTGTGAGGCTGTACTTACAGCCGATATGACCACCTGTAGTAGTATTGCATTGAGTTTGCCTATTGTGGGAGGCTTGCCTGGCGACACGATTTGCGTGCCACTTTCGGTAGCCAATTTTGTCGATATCGTCTCTGTGCAGTTTTCCCTACAGTACGATTCGAGCGTAGTGTCGTTTTTGTATCCACAAAACTTCAACCCCAATATACCTGGCTTGGCTGCAAGTAATTTCAATGATTTGGATACGGCTATTGCATTTACTTGGAATGATCCTTCCTTTAGTGGGGTGACATTGCCCGATGGGACAGCCATGTTTGAACTGTGCTTTGTGGCTATTGGTCAAGATGGCGATGTGTCGCCTGTGGAGTTTTCCAATATGCCTACTACTATAGAGGTGAGCGACCTGAACGGCAATTTATTGGGTGTAGATGCTCAGGATGGCGTAATCTTTATTTCGTCAGTGGGCATGGCCATAGGTGTGACTACTACTTCGCCGAGTTGTTTTGGGAGCAGCGATGGCGCCTTTACGGCTACTGTAGTAGGTGGTACGCCACCCTATAACCTTACTTGGGAGCTGCTCAATAGTGGTAATGTGCAAGGACCTGCCGTGATCAACACGAATGGAGGTTCCTTTACTGCCATGAACTTGAGTGGTGGGCAATACGTACTCACGGCCACAGATGCAGCTATCCCTGCGGTGGTTGTAGTCGATACCATAACCATTGAAAACCCTCCTCAGGTCAATGTCATTTTCAACGAATTTCAGCCGGCTTGCAATGGCCAGCTGGGCAGTGTAGAGGCGGTACTCATTCGCGACAGTGTGGTGATTACCAATCCCATCAGTCAGTTTCACTTTGAGTGGAGTACAGGTGATACTACTACTACTATTTCCGATGTGCTTTCGGGTGTATATGAGCTGACAGTCACAGAGCGTGCTACAGGTTGCATGATTACAGGTTCTACTTTTTTGCCTCAGCCAGCACCGATCAGCATCTCTGTAACGGTGCAGAATGCTACTTGTACGGGAAAAGCTGATGGGGTAGTGATGGTGTCTGTGAGTGGAGGGACCACTGCCACAGGTTCGTATACATTTAACTGGCCAGATGTTCCGCTCGTGGTTACCGCCCCTATGTCAAATATCAATGATATACAAAGTGGTTCGTATAGGCTGTATGTCACGGATGACAATGGCTGTGTGGATTCTACTGTAGTGGTTGTTCCTGCGGATACGGTGCTGAGTATGAACGCAGTAGTGACACCGGTAAGCTGCAATGGAGGCAGTGATGGGAGCATCTTTATAGCGGGAACTACTACGCCACCGCCTGGTGCCACACCTTATACGTTTACGTGGTTCCCCATCTCGATCACTCCAACTAATACGCCTACTACCACTACTGCCTCGAATTTGCCGGCAGGTGACTACATCGTGACTATGAGCGATACGAGGGGTTGCCAAGTGGATACGACCATCACACTTGCTGAGCCACCTGTCTTGCAAGCTAACTTTGTCGAGGTGACGCCAGAATCGTGCCAGCCAGGTGGTGATGGCTCCTTGGTGGTAGGTGTCGGCGGTGGCGTGTATCCATATACTTACGCGTGGGATTTTGATCCTGCACTAACTGATTCAGTGGCGGTGAATCTCACTGGGGGTAACTATAGTGTCAGCATTACGGATGACAATGGCTGCCAGGTAGTCATTGACACAGTGATTGTCACGCCAGTGCCCCCCACGATTGATTCCATTCCTACCGATACGGTAAGCTGTCCTACCAGTGCGGATGGTATGCTTACAGTATATGCTTCCGAGGGGGCTTCACCTATTGTCTCTTATAGTTGGTCGAATGGCGGTATGGGACCTACGATTGGTGGTCTAAGTGTGGGGGCATATAGTGTGAGTGTGGTGGCTGCTGATGGTTGTATCACCGTGGATACCGGATATGTGCTTGCTCCTGACTCACTTATGATTGATAGTATTGGGCTGGAGCTTCCTTTGTGTCCGGGAGAAGGTGGGGGGTTGATTGCCATTTTTGCCAGTGGTGGTACGCAGCCTTATTTGTTTGAATGGTCTACTGGGTTGCAGGGGCAAGGCTTAGCTGTGCTCAGCGGTGGCAATATTACTGCAGGTACTTACTCTGTGACGATCACGGATGCGTCGGGATGTCCTCCAATCACTACAGACATTTTCTTGCCTGACCCTCCTGCTATTGAGGTGAGTTTTGCGGATGTAGACTCGGTAAGTTGCTTCAATGCGATGGGAGTGCCTTGCGATGGGCAGGCCACCGCCTCGGCAATGTATAGCGATGGGTCTACTGGCAACTTCACCTTTACGTGGAGTTCGCCTGATGGCACTATATCAGGTGTGCCATCTAGCACGGCCACACAGTTGTGCCAGGGCATGCAGTTCGTGACGGTATCTGACGGCGTGTGTTATGTAGTGGATAGTATTTTTATCCCATCACCAGATACGCTTACTACAGGGCAACCTACTTTTAGCGAGCGAGTCAGCTGTTTTGGCGGTAGTGATGGCATGATCACACTCACTCCTAAGGGGGGCACTCCGCCTTATACGATTTCTTGGGATAATAACATGACGGGTTCACTACTCACAGGGCTTACTGCAGGTACCTATGTAGCCACTATTACGGATAGCAAGGGGTGCCTTACTACAGTGAGCATACCAGTGGATGAGCCTACGCCCCTGCAAGTGACATTTGACGTTGCTGCTACGCAAGATGTGACTTGCCCTGGCGGTATGGATGGTCAGGTGAGTGTATTTGCTACGGGAGGCAATACGGATATTGGGTTGGTCACCTATACATGGAGTAATGGTTTGCCTGCACAAGCTACGCTCAGCAATTTGCCTGCGGGTACTTATTCGGTGACAGCTACTGACGTCAAGGGCTGTACAGATACACTTACGATTGCGATCAGTGAGCCCGAGCCTATTAGCTTTGAGCTCGATAGCATTCCGCCTATCCCTTGTTTTGGTGAGCAGACCTATGTGTCTGTCATTTCGGCAAGTGGGGGCAATGCAGGGGAATATCGCTTTAACGTGGATAATGGTATCAAAGAACCTATAGGAGCAGTCATCCCCGTGTTTGGCGGGCAGCACGTCATCAGTGTGTATGACAGTCGTGACTGTGTTGCTGACACGACCATCTTACTTAGTGAACCGCCTCAGTTGGTCATTCAGATTGATGAGGAGTACGTGGTAGAATTGGGCGATACACTGACCCAGCTGGTCCCGGTAGTGAACTTGCCCTACGATTCCATCATCTGGACGCCACCCGTGGGGTTGTCGTGTTATGATTGTGCCATTCCTTATTTTGTAGGTACTCAGGATCAGCAATACGTGTTGACAGTAATTGACGCCAACGGTTGTACTGCTTCGGTTACTACCTATGTGCGTGTCGATCTCAATCGAAATGTGTACATACCCAATATCTTTTCGCCCAACAACGATGGTATTAATGACACTTTTGGGCCCTATGCAGGCCGTGGGGTGCTGCGCATTCGATCTATGCAAGTTTTTGACCGTTGGGGCGATCTGGTATTCGATATGAACCTTGACAGTGCTTCGCTTGAGCCTAAGTGGGATGGTACGTGGCGTGGGCGCCCTGTGCAACAAGGCGTATACGTATACGTAATAGAAGTAGAATTTCTCGATGGTACTGTGCTCACTTATCGCGGAGATATTACCGTAGTGCGGTAGAGACCAGAAGTTAATTGGTGAAAAAGAAAAGCTACACACTGAGTTATAGCTGCAGAGGTGCTTGCAAAAAAGGAAAAAGAAAAGAAAGGGCAAAGCACATCCCCAAAGGAAGGCCTTGCCCTTCTGTTTTTAAAAAGTGAGTATAAGACCAGCTCTACCCCCCAATGAACTGGTCTCACTCACTGTCCCGAAGCACTTCTGCCCCGGAGACATCTTTGCATCGCACAGCTAAAGTGCTGGTGTAAAAACTGCGAATGCATCTCTTTTACATCCCTATGTGCTATATATATGTTGTGAAGGCCCATGGCGCCTAGATGGCGCATCGTGCTTTTGAGCTTATGCGCCACCTCTGGGGGGAGGTTTGAAAAGGCGTGTTTCTCTGTTGGGTAGCGCGCAGCAAAGGGCTAAAATCGTGCCAATCTCAGCTTGCTTGTGATGAAATACTTTTGCGCACACTATCAATTTTAATCGTGCTGCGTTCTTTTTTTGCTTTGACCAAAATTGATAGTGCTTTTTTGTATAGGCTATAGTCTTTAAACTCCTTAAACGTGATTGTCGTTCCCCCTTTTATTTTAATGAGCAATTGATAGTGCAACTCACCGTCCTTGTGATAGAAACGGGTAATGACATCCTCAATTTTTTTCCCTTCAACTATCGTTTGCGCTTGTTGCATACCTACCTGCATTCATCTACAGGCAATGATAAAGAAGTTGCACCTATAGTGGTTGAGTTTTGCATTGTGCATGTGACGCGATAATGATACCTTTCATATTGCATTGTACTTATGTGATGGAGTGTAAATAGTTTGTTTCCAGTAGCAAATATGTAGTGCTGTGCGTCATCGTGCAACGCATTTTCGGTATGTGGTAATAGAGTAGTTGATCGGGGTGAGTCGTTTTGTCGATGTGTCAATTTGACAAGTGTGAGGCAGTGGCATATGCTTTGCCGAGCTTAGGTAAGGTCATTTGCCACAAGAGGAGTTGTCATAATGGCAGCACGTGGTGGCTTTTGCCGAAAGGCGGTCAGGTACCAAGTATAAAAACTCAAGCATATGGAAAAGGGATTTATTAGCGTACAGGCGGAGAACATCTTCCCTATTATCAAGCAATTTTTGTATTCGGATCGCGAGGTGTTCTTGCGCGAGTTGGTAGCTAATGCTGTAGATGCGACTACTAAGCTCCAGACCCTAGCGCGCAAAGGAGAATTTAAAGGAACGTTGGGCGATGTGACTATTGACATTTTGATCGACAAAAAGCAAGGGACGCTGACCATTCGCGACAGCGGTATCGGCATGACACGCGAGGAGGTAGAGAAATACCTCAACCAGGTAGCTTTTTCCAGTGCGCAGGAGTTTTTGCAGAAGTACAAGGAGGATGCGCAGATCATTGGCCATTTTGGATTGGGCTTTTACTCGGCATTTATGGTGGCCGACAAGGTAGAAGTGATCACTAAGTCGTGGCAGGCTGATGCGCAAGCTGTGATATGGACTTGTGAGGGCAATCCTGAATATACGATTGACTATACGGATCGGCGCAGTGAGCGAGGTACGGATGTGGTGTTGTACATTAGTGAAGACAGTAAGGAGTTTTTAGAGGAAAGTCGCATTCAGGCACTGCTTGATAAGTATTGCCGCTTTTTGCCTGTGCCTATTAGGTTTGGCAAGCGCAAAGAGACCGTTACAGAAGAAGGGAAAGACGGCAAGAAAAAGACCAAAGTAGTAGAAGTAGACAACATCATCAACAAGCCAGCTATTTGGCGAAAGTCCCCTTCCTCGCTAAAGGATGAAGACTATCTTGCCTTGTATGAAGCGCTATATCCGTATAGCGAACAACCCATGTTTTGGGTACATCTCAACATCGACTATCCCTTTCACCTCACAGGGGTTTTGTATTTCCCAAAGCTGGGCAATGCACTGGAAATTCAGCGCAACAAGATTCAGCTGTACAGCAATTACATGTTTGTGACCGACAATGTGAAGGAAATTGTACCCGAATTTTTGACTTTGCTTCACGGAGTGATTGATTCACCGGATATACCGCTCAACGTCTCGCGCAGTTACTTGCAAAGTGACAGCAATGTGCGAAAAATTGCCTCTTATATTACGCGAAAAGTCGCTGAGCGCCTCAACGATCTCTTTAAAAAAGATCGCAAGGGCTTCGAACAAAAGTGGGACGACTTGGGAATCTTTATCAAGTACGGCATGATTTCCGACGACAAGTTCTACGAAAAGGCCCTGAAGTTTGCTTTGCTGAAAAACGTTGATGGAGATTATTTCACGATTGAGGCGTACAAGGAAAAAGTAAAAGCTCAGCAAACCAATAAAGACAAGAAAATTGTCTTGCTCTACACTAACGACCCTGTATCGCATGATGGATATGTAAAAGCAGCCAAGGCACGAGGCTACGATGTATTGGTCATGGATATGGTGATCGACAACCATTTTATGCAGCATTTGGAGTACAAAATGGACGATCTGACTTTTGCCCGTATCGATGCCGATACGTTGGATCATCTCATCGATAAGGGTGAGGGGCAGGATTCCGTATTGAGCGAAGAGGAAAAAAAACAAGTCGAGGCCATATTCAAGGAAGTGGCTAAGGAAAGTGATGGGGCCACGGTGGTACTCAAGGCCTTGTCGGTGGAGGCGCTTCCCGTACAAATTACTCGGCCTGAGTTTTTGCGCCGCATGCGCGAAATGCAAATGGTAAGTGGTGTGCAGCAGTCCGATATGCCTGACTTTTTCAATGTGGTAGTGAACACCAACCATCCGCTTATTGCCAAGACGTTATTGAGCCAGGATGCAGCGCAGCGTCGGGGATTAGCGCGTTATCTCTACCATTTGGCGCTGTTGCAAAATGGCATGCTCAAAGGGGAATCGCTGACTACCTTTGTGCAAGAGCGCCTTCGGACACTTGCCGAGGCAGCAGATGCCTCGTGAAAAGTGCAAAAGGGGCATTAGCCCCCTTTTGACTTTCTCAGGTATTGATACCACCAAAGCACAGGTACTTGAGTACTACAAACTCGTCGATGCCGTATTTGGACCCTTCTCGGCCAATGCCGCTTTGCTTGACTCCGCCAAAGGGCGCGACGGCAGTGGAAATCATGCCCGTGTTAATGCCTACCATGCCGTATTCGAGGGCTTCGGCTACGCGCCACACGCGTCCTATATCGCGGCCGTAGAAATAGGCAGCCAGGCCGTAATGCGTGTCATTGGCCATTTGCACTACTTCTTCTTCAGTCCGGAAGCGATATAGTGGTGCGATGGGACCAAAGATCTCTTCTTGAGCAATAGCCATGTCGGGAGTGACGTCGGTGAGTACGGTAGGCGTATAGAAGGTGCCACCTAGCTCGGGATGGGGCCCACCAGTGAGCATGCAAGCACCACGCGCGGTAGCATCAGCGATGAGGCGCTCAACTTTTTCGAGGGCAGCTCGGTTGATGAGGGGCCCCAAATCGGTATCGGGGTCGGTGCCAACTCCTACTTTGAGTTGTTGTACGGCTTGGGCAAATTTTTTGGCAAAAGCCTCGTACACGGAGTCTTGTACAAAGATGCGATTAGCGCAAATGCAGGTCTGTCCGGTATTGCGATATTTGGATGCCAAGGTGCCTTGCACAGCAGCTTCGAGATCGGCATCGTCGAATACGATAAATGGTGCATTGCCACCCAATTCGAGTGACACTTTTTTCACAGTATCTGCGCATTGGCGCATCAGCTGCTTGCCTACTTCAGTAGAGCCGGTAAAGGAAAGCTTGCGTACCAGCTCGTGATGGGTGAGCACTTGCCCCACGCGTTGAGGTTGGCTGGTGGGAATGACGTTGAACACGCCGGCTGGAAAGCCGGCGCGCTCAGCTAATACGGCCAGGGCTAATGCGGAGAGCGGTGTATCTTCTGCCGGTTTGACTACTACCGTACAGCCGGCTGCCAGCGCAGGCGCTACTTTGCGCGTAATCATGGCATTAGGGAAATTCCATGGGGTGATGGCAGCTACTACACCTATAGGTTGTTTGATTACAGCCAGACGAACACCTTGGGTATGAGGTGGGATGATGTCGCCATAGATGCGGCGTGCTTCCTCAGCATACCATTCGACGAAAGAGGCACCGTATCTGATTTCGCCCACTGCTTCGCGCAAGGGTTTGCCCTGTTCGGCAGTGAGGATGTAGGCCAGGTCCTCGGTGTGCACCCGAATCAGTTCAAACCATTTGCGCAACAGCCGCGCCCGCCGGGCTGGTAGCAAGGCCGACCACTGGCTGAACGCGCGATGTGCCGCTTCGATAGCCTGAATAGTCTGATCTTCTTGGATGTCGGCGACTTGTACAAGGGGGGCTTGGGTAGCGGGGTTATACACTGTCAAGTGCTGACCGTTGGACGCATCACACCATTGCCCGTCGATGTATGCTTGATGTCGTAATAGCGCAGGATCTTTGAGTTGGAGCGTGTGCATCGTTTCTCTTTTTTAGCAAGTCAAAGGATTGGATTGCCTTAGGTGAACAACGTGAAATGAAGGTATTTGCACATTTTAGGGGGAATTTCTAACCGTTTACCAAATGTGTTTTTTCCAATCAGTTAAAATTTTGCAATTTCCCAGCGCTTCGAGATCATTCGCATAACCGATTGCATTTTCTAATGTTCTTAAAGGTAAGAAGTACACTTCGTATGTACATACATTGACAGACGCTACACAAAACAGCACACAATCATGACAGCCGAACAACTCATATCTACGGAAATCATTCCGTTGAAAACTTCAGATACAGGAGAGGAAGCGCTTAGCATCATGAGTGACTACTTTGTTCGGCATTTGCCTATAGTCAACAATGAGCAGCTATTAGGCTTGCTTTCCGAAGAAGATATTCTAAACGAGGACGTGCACGAGCCCGTGGGTGCTTATTCACTTAGTGTGAGCAGGCCCTACGTGCGCCGCTCGGATCACATCTATGAAGTGATGCGCTTAATGGCTGAGCATGAGCTGACGGTGATTCCAGTAGTGGACGAACAGGGCAACTATTTGGGTGCGATTACGCTGGAGGCTTTGCTACATCATTTTGCTCGTACGGCTACTTTTACTGAGCCGGGTAGCATCTTGGTATTGGAAATGGATCGCCGCGATTATTCTCTGGCCGAGTTGGCTCGGCTCATCGAGTTGGAAGGTGCCACTATTTTGAGTGTTTATCTCTCATCGGTACCCGCCACGACTAAACTGGAGGTGACTATAAAAGTCAATACACTGGACATACGTCATGTCGTAGCTACGCTACAGCGTTTTGATTACTACATCAAAGCGCGTTTTGGCGAGTCAGAATATTACGATGCGCTCCAAGAACGCTATGAAGCCCTAATGAGTTATCTCAAAGTTTGAATCGCTTTTGGATATAGGGGTGGGCCAGGTACCATGTGCTAATAGGACGGGTGTAGTGCATGAGACATGTGGAAAGCGCCCGTGGGGTATTTCTTTTCTATTGGCATACTTGCAAGCCCGTGTATCATTGCGCAACTTTGGCTCCATGCTGAGTCGAATGTTTTTTGGCGATGTTTGTTTTGCATTATGGGTCAGGTGTTTGTGCTGTGTTTGCCTTTCGGCAAATGTGGGGCGAGCCCAAGTGTCGCTTGACAGTGTACTTATTGATGCGATAGTCGTTTTGGGCAATAAGCATACGCAGCGCGATGTCGTGTTGCGCGAGCTGGACATTGAGGTGGGGCAGCGTGTTGCTGTGGCCGAGCTGGATGCAGTGTTGGCGCGCAACGAGGATCGCTTGATGAATACCAACCTGTTTGTACAGGTGAGCATACGTGTACATGCGTGGGAGGGTGTTACGGGGCGTGTGGGATTGACGGTTCGTTTGCGCGAAGCGTGGTATACCTATCCCGTACCTATTTTCGAGTTGGCCGATCGCAATTTTAACGTGTGGTGGGATGATTACAATCGCAGTCTAGATCGTATCAATTACGGCTTGAAGCTCTATCATTTTAACCTTTTGGGCCGAAACGATGAAGCCAAGCTGACCTTGCAATATGGCTATACGCAAAAACTCGAGTGGCGATACACTTTGCCTTCTTTGGGCAAAGGCATTGATTGGGGGCTGCGTTTCAACGTGCTTGCTGCACGCAATAAGGAAATAGCCTGGGCCAGTGTGGGCGATCGACAGCAGTTTTACCGCGACGAGGATCAGTTCTTACTGTGGCGACTGAGAAGTATTGTGGGTTTGCGCCGCCGATATGGTAATGACTTGTATACTGAACTATCGGTGGGGTATTTTCGGCGTCGGGTGCATCCTTTTGTCATCGATTCGCTCAACCCTGCTTTTTTGTCGCGGGGTCCGTTGGAGCGTTATCTGCGCGTGGCTTTTGAAGCTGTGATTGACAAGCGCGACGTGCGTCCTTTCCCATTGCACGGATATTACTTGTCGGTGAGGGTGTACAAAGAAGGCATTGGCCTTTTTGCCGAAAGGCGAAATCGGCTGTTGTTATCGCTTATGGGGGAGCATTACAGTGTATGGGCACCGAGATGGAGTGTGGTGTGGCGTTGGAAGTTGCAAACTGATCTTGTGGGGGGAGTTAAACCCTTTTATGGCTATCGGGCATTGGGTTATGGAGAAGATTACCTGAGGGGATACGAGTACTACGTGATCGATGGGAAGGACTATGCTTATTTGCAATCTACTTTGCGTTGGGTCGTATTTGATCGGACGATCAATTGGGGGCAGCTAATGTTGTTCGATCCCTTTCGCCTGATGCCTTTGCGGGTGTATGTGAGTGTCTATTCGGACGTAGGCTATGTACACGACCCATGGTTTTCTGAAGGCAACTTGCTGCGCGACAGGTTATTGTGGGGCTATGGTGTAGGGCTTAACTTTCTGGCTTACTACAACAAGTTGGTCAAGTTGGAGTGGAGTCACAACATGTTGGGGGAGCACAACGTCTACTTGCATTGGAAATTCCGATTTTAAGGGTTGTCGCTGTAGTGGGCAGTAAATTTGCATTTTTGTGCTGTGGGTGCTCTTAATGTGTACCTGTGTATAGCCTTTAGCTCATGCAAGTTGTTTTGTACAGCCGCAATATCAAGGATCAGCATCTGCCCTTTGTGCAGCGACTATTCGATCTGTTACATCAATATCAGATTACTACATATGTATATGTGCCCATGCTCGAGCAAATACAGGGCAAAATTCGGCTGTGTCAACCCGTAGGTCGGTTTGAGAGCCATGTGGATTTTCGCTTAAGGCCGTTCGACTTTGTCATTACCTTAGGTGGTGATGGTACCATATTAGGAGCAGTGACATTGGTGCGCCATGCGGGGATCCCCATTCTTGGAATCAATTTGGGGCGGTTGGGATTTTTGGCCAGCATCGAAGCCAGCCGTATGGAGGAGGCGCTGCAGCGTTTGCTCAACGACAGTTACTATATCGATGAGCGTGCTTTGTTGCAATTGGATGCCAATTATCCCTTGTTCCATGATTTTCCCTATGCGCTCAACGATTTCACGCTGTTGAAGCGTGACACTTCTTCCATGATTGTAGTGCACACATGGGTTAATGGTGCTTTTCTCAATACTTATTGGGCTGATGGCGTCATTATGGCTACGCCTACGGGCTCTACGGGCTATTCGCTTAGTTGCGGGGGGCCGATCGTGTTTCCCAACTCGCGTAACTTTGTACTGGCACCGGTGGCGCCGCACAATTTAAATGTGCGCCCTATTGTGTTGTCCGACGATGCGGTGGTGTCTTTTGAAGTGGAAGGACGCACAGATCACTTTTTGTGCACGCTTGATTCGCGTTACGAGACAATTACAGCACGCCATCGCATCGCGATACGGCGTGCGCCCTTTTCTATCAAGTTGGTGCGCATGGACGAAGGTGAATTTCTCGAGACTATACGTCGCAAGTTGGCTTGGGGTATAGACACGCGAAATGCTTAAAAGCACTTTTGAAAAAGGTCTAATAATGGCTGAGGTGCAATCAATACTAGCACAGTATAGGCAGCAAGGGTTTGCTTTGTGGCCTGCTTTTGCTAGCGATGAGGAGGTGGTTAAGCTTAAGACATGTGCGCAATTATGGGCCCAACGACTCGATATCCCTGCACATGCGCACTTTGCAACAGGAGCGGATGCTGCTATCCGTGATCGTTATTTTCTCGATAGTGCTACATGTGTGCGCGGTTTTTTTGAACCGGCAGCTTTTGATGCACAGGGTAAACTGAAAGTGCCTCAGCCTAGAGCAATCAATAAAATCGGGCACGCATTGCATTTATTAGATCCTGTGTGCCGCAGTTGGTCCATTCAATCAAAGGTGATTCAATTGGTTCGATTAGTAGGGCTAGTACAACCTCAGATAGTGCAAAGTCAGTTTATTTTCAAGCCACCTCATGTGGGCGGGCAGGTAGATCTCCACATGGACAGTACCTTTCTCTATACTGACCCTCCGAGCTGTATGGGCCTGTGGCTGGCACTTGATGAGGCTACTGTAGAGAATGGATGCCTGATGGTGATACCTGGTTCACATCGCCAAGCTGTGCCTAAAAGGTATGTCCGCCGGTCGGACAACTCGCTGACATTTGTGTCCCTAACGCCAAGTCCACCCCATTGGGATCCGAAGGATTGTGAGCCTATTCCTGCTCGGCCAGGCGACTTAGTGCTTTTACATGGTCAAGTGGTACATGCCAGTGCACCCAATACTTCTCATCGTCCAAGGTTGGCTTTTGTATTACACCTGATTGATGGGCAGGCTCATTGGCCAACCGACAATTGGATGGCATCTCCTCCTATTTTGCCTTTGCTTTGACTTAAGGATAGCTAATTGACAAAAGTCCTTTCTCTTTTGTTAGTAGGGCTTGTTTTTTAACTTTATTTGTTATGTATATTGATAATGCCCAATCACTGTTGGGCAGTAGTGTTTTTTGATTGTTGTGAGATAGAGGATTTTTGAATTTCGAATCTTTCCTCAAAATGCTATTTGAGGACTGTACATTTTTGTGATTTATTTAGTGCACATAATCGATCCATGAACTTATCAAAAACATATAGGCTGCTTGTATGGATTGTGGCAATGGTGTATGCGGGATGTGCATATCAGACGCCTGCCGATTTTCCCATCAAGGGGATTGATGTATCTCACTATCAGAAGCACATTTCTTGGGATAGTGTGGCGCAATCGGGCATTGCATTTGTTTTTGTAAAAGCTACTGAAGGGCGCGCGTTGAGCGATTCGCTTTTCTGCCGCAACTGGGATGAGCTGGGGCGTATAGGTTTGCGTCGCGGTGCTTATCACTTTTTCAGGCCAGGAGTTTCTGCTGAGGAGCAAGCGCGCAACTTCATTCATTGGGTCGATTTGCAGCCAGGCGATTTGCCACCCGTGCTCGATGTAGAACTGATTGATGCATTGACGCGTCGGGAATTGCATCAGGCCATGCATACGTGGTTGGATATGGTGGAGGCGGCTTACAAGGTGCGTCCTATTATTTACACTTATATGCGTTTTTACAATCATCATTTACGCGGTGTATTCCCCGAGCATCCGTTATGGATTGCCCGCTATCGCGAAAAAGCGCCTTTGCTACCGGGGGGGCGCAGCTGGGATTTTTGGCAGTATGACAATCGAGGTCGTGTAGCGGGAATTGACCATCCGGTAGATTTCAACGTCTTCAATGGCAGTATAGAGCGACTTGACTCGTTATGCGTACCTCTTTTTCCAGACTTGAGTGATCGGGCTACGGGCCATAGCCAGCCACTAGTATGGGGGATTATCACTGCTCAATGAGGGCTATGCTTCTTCTTGTTGTGTATTCCACCATTGTTTGAGTATGCGGGCCATTTTAGGCCCTACTACTGCACGTAGTTCGGCTTCAGTGGCGGCTTGTACGCCTTTGATCGAGCCGAAATGTGTGAGCAGCTTTTCAGCAGTACGGGGCCCAATACCTGGGATGTCGGTGAGTGCGGTACGCGTGAGGTGTCGGCGGCGTTGTTGGCGATGAAAGCTAAGTGCAAATCGGTGGGCTTCATTTCGAGCCTGCTGGATGAGCTTGAGCCCTTCGGATCTTTTGTCGATGTGCAGAGGGATGGGATCGTCAGGGAAGTATATTTCTTCTAGGCGTTTGGCAATGCCAATGACCGTCATTTGCCCTTCGAGGCCAAGTGCTTTGATGCTATTCATAACGGCGCTGAGTTGCCCTTTTCCCCCATCAATAATGAGTAGTTGAGGCAGGGGCCTGCCTTGGCGCAGCAGGCGGCTATAGCGGCGATACACTACTTCCTGCATGCTGGCAAAATCATTGGGCCCTTGCACTGTTTTGATGTGGTAATGGCGATAGTCCTTTTTGCTGGGTTTGGCATTTTTGAATACTATGCAAGCCGATACGGGCTGTGCACCTTGCAAGTTAGAGTTATCAAAGCATTCGATGTGGAGGGGCAAGACGTCCATGTGCAAGTCACGTTGCAAGGTGCGCAAGATGCGTTCGGCCGAAGTTTGGCGTCGGATGGCTGCGAGTTGTTCGTTCTTTTTTTGCATTAGGAAGTGTTGTACATTTTTTTGCGACAGCTCCAATAGCTTGCGCTTGTCGCCTCGTTGCGGAATGGTAATGCGTATGTGGATGTCGGGCAGTGAGAGGCGGAAAGGAACAATTACTTCGGGGGCAATGCTGTGGAAGCGTTCGCGCAATTCCATAATGGCAAAGGCTAACAGCTCGTCTTCTTGCTCATCGAGGTTTTTGACCAGCTCTTGGGTCCAGGCATTGATAATGGCGCCATTGACGACTTTGAGATAGTTCACGTAGGCATGTTGAGTGTCCGTAGCAATGCTGAACACGTCTACATCGCGGATGGTGGTGCTTACTACAGTTGACTTGCCTTGATAGTCTTCAAAAGCGCTCAACTTTTCCTTGAGCTCTTGAGCTTTTTCAAACTCCAGTGCATCGGCCAGGCGCTTCATTTCTCGTTGCAGATAGCGCTTTACGGCGCCATAACGTCCTTTCAGAATGTTGCGGATTTGGTCGATGCGGGCATTGTATTCCTCTTCGCTGTCGAGCCCTACACATGGGCCTTTGCAGTTTTTGATGTGGTATTCGAGACAGACTTTAAATTTGCCTTTTTGGATGTTGGCTTCGCTAAGCTGGTAGTTGCAGCTGCGCAGAGGAAAGAGCATGTGAAACAACTCGAGCAATCTTCGCACGCGTGTGATCGAGGTATAGGGGCCGAAATACTCGGAGCCGTCGCGTATGAGTTGGCGTGTATAGTATACACGGGGGAAGCGTTCTTTTTTGATACAGATATATGCGTATGACTTGCCATCTTTGAGCATGACGTTGTAGCGCGGCTGGAGTTTTTTGATCAGGGTGTTTTCCAGCAACAAAGCATCTTGCTCTGTTTCTACAATGGTATACTCGACGCGTGCGGCGTTTTTCACCATTGTACGCGTTTTGCGAGAGAGGTGTTTGTGTGTCCCGAAGTAGCTGGCCAATCGTTGTTTCAAGTTTTTGGCTTTGCCCACGTAAATGACCTGCCCTTGGGCGTCGAGAAATTGATATACACCAGGAGTTTGGGGAATGTACGGAGCTATTTTGTCGTAATCTTCTTTAGTCATGGTTGTTCGCCTTTCGGCAAAAAGCGATGTGCAAGTATTGTCGTGCTATTTTTTTGACAAAATGCCGGTATTATGGTTGTATGTCTAAGTGTAACGCAAATAGCGCGCAAAGGGTTGGAGTGGGAGCCAAAAGGCAAATAGTAGCCTCGGTTGTTGTGGGCTAAGGATGTGTTCTGTGTTTCATCCGTTTAGGCAGGAAAATACGGGACAAATTTTACATATGCTTAAAAAAGATTGAGAAAAAAAAGAGCAATTTTGTTTCTACCGAGCGAGTATGCCTTGTGCAGTGTCGTTTAGGTGTGAATTGATTGATGTAATACATGTGTCGTTCGATACATGCGGACGATATTTGTAGTTTACTTAGTTGATTTACGATAGTGTAAACTGATGGTATAGTTGTCAGGGCGCTTACACATATTGCAAGATGCACGTAGCTGTTGGCTCCACATGCCGGGCGGGCGTATCCACTATTGGCGTATGGGTGATGGGCCGCGTTTGCTCATCTTGTTGCACGGCTTTGCTGATAGCGGGTTGATTTTCGAGCGCTTGGTACCTATGTTGGGGCATCATTATACCGTCTTGGCGCCAGACTTGCCGTGGCACGGCCAAACCCATTGGCAAGCAAGAGCGACATGGAGCGCCCGACAATTAGCTGAGTTGATAAGTGATCTACTTGCTCGTGAGCAAGTAAGGCATTACGAGTTGGGCGGATTTAGCATGGGTGGGCGCATGCTGATGAGTGCCTTGCCTTTGATCGAAGTGAAGCCCATACGTTTGTGGCTATTGGCGCCTGATGGATTGGGTACCCGTTGGGTCGCGTTGTTGGATCACGTGCCATTGTGGCTGCGTCAGTGGTTGAAGTGGTGTATGGATCGGCCAGTTGCTTTGTTGGCTTTAGCGCGTCTATTGCATCAGGTAGGCTTACTTGACCGATGGACGTGGACTTTCTTGCGCTATCAGTTTCATACGGAGCCCCGCCGCCGTCGGCTCCACGCTACCTGGTGTGCTTTGGCCCATTTCCCTGTAGGTTGGCGATGGATAGCAGCTGCTTTGCAACCCATAGTCAGGCGTACTACGTTAGTGGTAGGGCAATACGACCCATTAGTATCGCCGCGGGCGGTGGGGCGCTTTGCTCACCGACTACCTGCACTGGAGGTAGTGTGGTTGCCGGTGGGGCACGACGACTTTTTAGGACCTGCACTGGGGCAGTGGTGGCGTACACGCCTTGAGTCATATCCACAGCTGTAATGCTCGCGGTATAATATCGATGTAGGCAGGTGCTTTGCCCAAGTATTCTCCGTCAGCTTCCACATCTATGAGACTTTGGTTCATTGGCTCAATATGCACGCTTTGTACTTGGGTGGTCTGTACAGCAGGGTGTGTGCCTATCTTGCCGTTGTACAACAGAGGAATGGCACGCAGGACTTCCCATCGACTCACTGCACCAACCCAGGTAAGTGCCAGTAGGCCGTTGTTGGGTTGTGCTTGTGGTACCATGCGAATGCCGCCTCCCGACCAGGGGCAAATGCCCACGTGGATGGTGTACACCTTTCCTTGTACCTGGTTTTTGCCAAAAGTGATCTGTGCCTCCGGCAGTGTGTATTCGAATAAACAGCGCAATACCAGCCACAAGTACATCGCCTTGTTGAAGGATGTCCATCGTCTCGAAGCAGCTACTTTGCCTACATAGCCGCCATATGCTAAACCCACCACATTGAAGAAATAGCGCATCTGGAGTTGGCCATTGTGCCAATAGTGAATGCGCCCGATATCTTGCCAACGTGCCTGGCCATGGCGTAGGCGCTTCACCCAAATATTAAGACGACGAGGTAGGCTGTAGCAGCGCTGCCAATCGTTGCCAGTGCCTATGGGCAGCAGGGAAAAATACAATTCGGAGGCCGGCAAGTCGCTTTGCGACATCATGCCATTGATCACCTCGTGGCCTGTGCCGTCGCCGCCAATGGCAATGAATCGGCGATAGCCTACACTTATAGCCTGTGAGACCAATGAGATGGCATGGCCTGGTGCCTGTGTCGTGTGCCATTCAAATGGTAAGCCTGCTGCACGAAGGGCCTTTTCAATGCGTTTGCGAGCTCGCAAGGCCTTGCCCCTGCCAGCAACTGGGTTGGCTATGCAAAACCACTTATTCTCGAGATGATCGTGCATTGTATTCACTTTGATGTGCTGTGTGCATATAAGAGTCGGCGAAAGCACAATGTATTGAATTAGCTGGTGGAAACTATAGATAGGAAAGGTGTTTGAGACCAATAGGGATCACTGTATCTTTTCAAGCCTATTTTGAGGTGATTGCGTTCAAAGAATGATTTTCTAATAAATGGCAATTGAAAAAGGTCATTGTGCAAGAAATCCACTGACTGAATCTTGTTTTTGTAATGTAAGTAATTTATGAAAAAAGACATTCAGCTCATCTTGTGCCCTGTCGATTTTTCACAAGCATCTATTAATGCTTTTCACTACGCGCTACACGTAGCTTCCACTGTGGGGGCCAAGGTGCAGCTTTTGCATGTAGTGGTACCAGAGGTGGAAGCTTTAGACCTGCCTATTGTAGCTGCTGAGGCTACTCGAAGCAAAATAGCTGCAGCGCGTTCATTACTCGAGTCGGTGGTACTACAAGGTACGCGCACATGGTTGGATGAATCCCCAAAGGGTGCAAGTCCTCCCAAGGTAAACTGGATGGTAGAAGTAGGTGCACCAAGTACAGTAATCTTGGATGTAGCGCAGCGCGAGGGTGCTTCAATTATTGTGATGGGCATGCGCAGGGAACATACCTTCCTGGAGCGCATATTGGGCAGCGTAACCCAACAAGTGCTACGGCGCGCCCTAAATCATGTATGGATAGTGCCTTACGGGGTGGCCTTCGAGTCGCCACAGCACGTGGCCTATATAGCTCAATTGAGCGATGCCGATCCCTGGCATATTTATGAAGCACAGCAGTTGTTAGAGGCGTGGCCCCATACACTTCATGTGGTACACGTGCATCGAGATGGAATGGATACTTCAGTGCCATGTGCCGAGTTGGAGGCGTTTTTCAATAAAAAAGACAGCAAGCAAAAAGTAGTCTGTCACGAGTTGACGGGGAGCGCGATCAAGGAGGTGTTAAGCAGTTTTTTAAAGCAAGCTGGCATTCAGTTATTGGTCATGTGGTCGCATCACCGCAGCTTATTGCAGCGTTTGTTTTTGGGTACTCATTCTGTAGAGATGGGGCTATATGCGCAATTGCCGTTATTGGTGCTGAAGCGATAAGTTGTACAGCGATCATGGCAATTGTGTTTTTGACAATAGAAAAATGAGTAAAATCACTTGCGCAAATAAGCGATGTGGCTAACTTTGGGGCATTAATTAAAACTAAGTCCAAATAAAACTTGACTTATGGTAGATTTGCATAGGACTCCGCCTACATGGAAAAAGGGGCAATGTGGCCGCTTGGTGCGCGTGAAGGATCCTCGCATTGCCTCTCGGCTGGCTGTAATGGGCATTTTGCCAGGTAGTAAGGTATACGTCATGCAGGTGAAGGCATGGAGAGGGGGGTATTACATGAAGATTGACGGCAAGAATTTGGCGCTACGTGCGCGTGAAGCAGCCGCCTTGGAAATCGATTTTTGATAGATGATGCATCGGCCTTTTACCTTAGCCTTAGTGGGCAATCCCAACTCGGGTAAGTCTTCTCTTTTCAATCTTCTGACGGGCTTGCGCCAAAAGGTGGCCAACTTCCCAGGGGTGACGGTGGATGTGAAAGTGGGGCGCATGAGAGTGGGTACACAGCAAGTACGCGTGGTCGACTTGCCGGGGGCGTATAGCCTTTATCCCAATGCTGATGATGAACGTGTGGTGCTCAACGTGCTGGCCAACCCTTCTGATCCGAACTACCCCGATGGGGTGGTATATGTAGCCGATTTGACCAATTTGGAAAAGCACTTGTTGTTGCTCACGCAGCTGCGCGATCTGGGCTTGCCAGTGATCTTGGCACTAAATATGGCCGACATTGCATGGCGTGAAGGGTTAGAGATCGATGAGCAGCAATTAGCGCGTAGGTTGGGTGTGCCGGTGGTATGTATTAGTGCTCGTGAGGCATTTCACATAGAAGAGTTGCGCCAATTGATTGAGCAGATGGTGCAACAACCAGAAACTTTCCGTGTAGCACGGCCGTTTTATCGCCTGTCGGCCAAGGAGGAGGCAGTGGCCAAGCAGGTGGCACAGGTATCGCAGTTATGCGGTGGTGATCATCTGTATTGCATGTTGTTGTGGGCACATCATTATGAAGAGTTATTATTTCTGAGCGATGCTCAGCGCCAGCGGATAGCTACTATTGTGCAGCAGGCTGGTTTTCAGTCATTGCGCCATCAGATCGACGAGACAATGGCTCGTTACGACGCGTTTTTGCCACTCATTCGGGAGGTGGTGAAGCGCATTGATGGTGCTCGGGCGAGTCTAACCGATCGGTTAGATGCCGTGTTGACGCATAAAGTGGCTGGTCCGATTGTCTTTTTTGTGATTATGTTGTTGGTGTTTCAAGCTATTTATGCGTGGGCTGAGGTGCCGATGAGTTGGATTGAACACGTGTTTGCAGCATTGTCCACTACGCTCAAGCAGCATTTGCCAAAAGGCTGGGCCACGGATTTGCTTACTGATGGGGTGGTGTCAGGGCTGGGGGGGATCTTGGTGTTTATTCCACAGATTGCCATTCTGTTTTTTCTCATTTCCATTTTAGAAGAGGTGGGGTACATGGCACGGGTGGTGTACTTGTTCGACAGGGTGTTGCAGGTATTTGGCATGAACGGGCGCAGTATTGTAGCGCTTATTTCTGGTGGGGCTTGTGCCATACCTGCCATTATGAGTACGCGTACGATCAGCTCTTGGAAAGAGCGGCTAATTACCATTTTGGTCACGCCCTTTATTAGTTGTTCGGCGCGCATTCCAGTATATGCTGTGTTGGTGGGTTTTGTGGTACCTGCCCAGGTGTCATGGGGACCATTTAATGTACAGGGTTTGGTGTTTATGGGCCTGTACGTATTGGGTATTTTGGCGGCTTTGTTGGCAGCGCTGGTATTTAAGTATGTGCTGAAGGGTCAGGGAAACTCCTTGTTATTATTCGAACTGCCAGTATACCGACCGCCGCAATGGCGCAACGTGTTGATCACGGTATACGAGAAGGTACGTACCTTCGTATGGGAGGCAGGGCGCATCATAATGGTTATTTCGGTGGTCTTGTGGTTTTTGGCTAGTTATGGGCCATCGGGTGCTTTGGAACAGGCCGAGCAAGCGGCTTTGCGTCAGGCTCAGATGCAGCATCTTTCTGCTGAACAAGCAGGCGACCTGGTGGCTGCACAAAAGATAAAGGCCTCTTGGGCGGGAGTGATGGGTAAGGCTATAGAGCCGCTCATTCAACCTTTAGGCTTTGATTGGAAAATTGGCATTGCGCTGATCACGTCTTTTGCAGCACGCGAGGTATTTGTCGGCACGATGGCGACCATTTACAGTATTGGCAGTACGGAGGATGAATTGACTATTCGAGAGTACATGACTCGGGATCGACGTCCTGATGGCACGCCGGTATTTTCGCTTGCTACGGCTTTGTCGTTGTTGTTGTTCTATGTGTTTGCCATGCAGTGCATGAGTACCTTGGCCGTGGTGCGGCGGGAGACGGGCTCGTGGCGATGGCCACTAGTCCAGTTTGTGCTTATGACGAGTGTGGCATGGCTGAGCAGTTTTGCGGTATACCAGTTGCTTAGCTAAAGCGCTATTGGCGTGCTAACTCTTCCATGAGTGCGGCATCGATTTGTTGTTGGGTGGCACCTTGACTGCGCAATTCTTTGATGAGTTGGGCTTCACGCTTGCGTCTTTGACGTAGATCTTCGTAGTAGATGGGGAGTTGTTCGTTGCGCAACAAGCGCTTGATCGAGCCATCGGTGCCCAGGCGGATGGCTTTGAGCTTTTGGAGATATAGCGTTGGGTTGGTCTGCTTGTAAGCTGCTATCTGTTGCAAATTTCGGTATTTGCGCAGTTGAATTTGATACATCTGCTGTTGTTGCGCCTCGTCTAACTTGTAGTGAGCAGTTAATGCGTCGGTAGCTTGACGCGCTTGTGCTTCGATGTCGTTTTGCCCGAAGGCCAACGCAGTAGTAACCCACAGTAAGGTGAGAAAAAGGTACTTCATGGTCTAAAATTTTTTCGTACATAGCAGCAAGAGCTGCACACGGAGGCCAAGTTAAGATATTATCCCTACTCTGTGATTTGCTCTCCAGTGCTGTACTGTACTTTTGCCGTACAAACGTAAGGCATTGGCCAAATTGGTAGATGTGGCTATCTTTTGGCTGTGTGTGCGAAGTAGACGTGAACACATCTATAGCATGGTAATAGTTGGAGATGTATTGGTGCACGACGACGTGCTGTCGTCGTTTTTTCGCTGCCCATTAGAAGCCTGCAAGGGCGCATGTTGTTATGAGGGCGATTGGGGGGCGCCTCTTGAAACCGAAGAGCTATACACGTTGGAGGCCATTTATGCTGTGGTGAAGCCCTTTTTGTGTCCTCAGGCCATTGAAGTGATCGAGCGCAAAGGTCTGTTTAGCTGGTATGAGGAGCCCAAAGAGTATGGTACGAGCTTGATGGACGATGGGGCCTGTGTGTTTATGACGTATGATGCTCGAGGAGTGGCGTTATGCGGCATTGAGCAGGCGTGGAAAGCAGGCTTTACCGACTTTCGCAAGCCTATTTCTTGCCACTTGTACCCCGTTAGGGTAAATAAAAATGAAGCAGTAGGCTTTGAAGCACTCAACTACGACCGATGGGACATCTGTTCGGCTGCTTGCTCGGCAGGGCAGCAGCAAGGAATACGGGTATTTCAATTTGTCAAAGATGCTTTGGTGCGCAAATACGGGGAGGAGTGGTACGACGAACTGGAAGCTGCAGCAGCGCATTTAAAGTATGAGTAGATGGAATGCCCTTCTTTTTTGGTGTTGTTTTGCATTTTACAGAGTCGGGTGCTTATCCCTTTGCGCATAAATTTTGACAAACAGGGGTTGGCCATTACCTTTGCGTGGCTTTTTTGAGCTGTGCCAAAGAGCAGGTGTATGCATGCTGAAAATGCTGCTTCGTCGTTTACTGTGTATAGCAATCACTGCTCTTTGTGCTGTTTGGGCATGCCGTGAAAAGGCTACTTTCGCTTTAATTGATGATGCGATAGGTACTTTTGGCTTATTCGAACGCTTGAAGGCATTGGTGTTTAGGTCAATGCGTATATAGCGACTAAAAAACGATCGATTAGATATGGCACTTATTAGTAAAATCAGAAACAATAGCTGGCTTTTGGTCGTTCTGTTGGCCCTTGGTCTTGGTGGTTTTGTGTTGATGGATATGGTTTCTGGGCAACAGAGTGTGTTCGGCTCGCGCCGTACGCGTTTGGCCAAGATAGAGAGTCGCGTGGTAGATGTCAACGAGTTCAACCGCGTGGACAACATTATGTACGGCAATTCGAGTGCGGATGTATTTGCGCGCCGCGACTATTTGTTCAACTTCTACATAGAAGAGACGATTTTGGCCGATGAGGCCGAACAGATCGGTATTGGGGTACCCAAAGAAGAATTGATCGACCTACAATTTGGTGTCGAACTCAGCCCCATCATTCAGCAACGCTTTACCGATCCACGCACCGGACAAGTCGATCGCAACACCCTCAATCAGTTCCGCACAGCCATTCAAAATGGCACACTTGACCCTCAGCGGCGTCAGTTTTGGGCCATTCAGGAAAAGGAAATCATCACTGATGCGCTCAAGCGCAAGCTGACCACGATGATTACCAAAGCAGTGTATACGCCCAACTGGATGTTAGAGATGTTGAGCCAAGAACAGGCACAGAAGATAGATTTTGCCTATGTGCAGGTGCCCTACGATGTGGTAGACAATAGCGAGGTAACGCTCACCGACAAGGATTTCGAACAATATCTCGAAGCCTATCGTGCCAAGTATTGGCAAGATGAAGAAACACGACGCGTGGAGTACGTCGTCTTCCACGTGCAACCTACCTCTGAAGACTCGGCTACTTTGCGCAGTGCGATCGAAGCACTGATCCCTGCATTTGACGAAACGCAAGACGATTCGCTCTTTGTGGAGAACAACTACGGCTACATCGAGACCAATGTCAAGAAAGAGCAACTGCCGCCGGTAATCGCTGATACCGTATTTGTGGCACCCATTGGTAGTGTAATAGGACCCTATATCGATCAGGGAGAATATCGGGCCGTAAAAATATTGGATCGTAAGATCGTACCTGATTCGGTGCGTGCCCGTCATATTCTCAAGCGCGTCAATACACCTCAGGAGCTGGCGCAGGCGCAGCGTACTATTGATAGTTTGAAAAATCTCATCGAGACAGGACAAGCGATATTTGACTCCTTGGCTGTAGCCTTTAGTGATGACCCTTCCAATGCTGGGAAAGGCGGAGACTTGGGCTGGTTTGCCGAAGGTATGATGGTCAAGCCATTCAATGATGCATGCTTTTTCGAAGGCGAGCCTGGCGAGCTAATGGTTGTGCATACTCAACTTGGGGTACATCTGGTAGAAGTTACCGATCGCAAGTTTATCAACAACACAGAGGCGGTAAAACTGGCCTATATCACCAACCCCATCGTGCCCAGCGAAGCGACGCAGGCTCGTGTGCGCAACGAAGCGCTCGACTTTGTCGAGCAATACCGAACATTAGAGGAGCTGCGTGCGGCTGTGGCTGAGCGCCCGGATCTGAGCATGGAAGTGTCGCCCCCACTTACAGCTAACGATTATGCTGTAGGCTCGCTGGGCGCAGGACCTGCCTCGCGCGAGATTGTGCGTTGGGCTTTCGGATTCGATCCCAATACAGGTGAGCCCGAGGTGGGTGAGGTGTCGCCCAACATTTATACTTTCCAGCCCGAAGAAGCTTATTATGCCGATAAGTTCGTGGTGGTAGGGCTCAAAGCGATCCAAGAGCCTGGGCTGCCTTCAGTCGATTACGTGCGCGATGAGATCGAACCTTTGGTGCTCAACGAGAAAAAAGGAGCCATCATTAACCAACAGATACAAGGCAAGGCATTGGAGGCCATTGCTGCCCAATACGAGCTTGAAGTCGATACTGCCAAGAACGTCAACTTTGGTGCTTCTATCATTCCAGGTATAGGTACTGAGCCACGGGTGTTGGGTTGGGCCTTTGTACTTGAGCAGGGGCAGCGCTCTGAACCCATTCAGGGCAATACAGGTGTATATGTGTTGAAAGTTACGTTTAAGTCAGCACCTACGCCACCGACTAACCTGGCATTGTTCCGGAGTACGGCTGCGCTCAGTGCGCGCTCTCAAATACAGGCACGTCTCATCGACGTGCTCAAGGAATTGTCAGATATAGATGATTATCGAGCTAGGTTTTTCTGAGCCTCTCTCGATGAGGACTTCGGCCCTTGTGGCAAAGGGATGTATCTATCAGCAGGTACATCCCTTTGTTGCTTTTCGGCGTCAAAAAATGGACACAGCATTCCAAAATGCTGTCCTCCTTGTGATTGAAAGCGAAAAAATGGCCTAGTGCCTTGGCAGGTTGGGGTACAAGTGCTATTTTTGCGAGCCTTTTTGGAAATCAGACCAATTCTTGAAAAAAGATAGAGACATGCAAGTAGTTGCCATCAAGGGTACGCCACGAAAAAAAACGGGAAGTAAAGCAGCAAAGGAAAGTCGTAGAAAGGGAGAGATCCCTGCGGTCATATATGGGGCAGAAGGCGCGCCTGTGCACTTTACCACTACACATAATGAGGTACGCGCTTTGGTATATACTCCGCAGTTCAAATTGGCCGAAATTGAAGTGGATGGCAAAAGCTATAAGTGTTTCCTGAAGGAAGTACAGTTTCATCCTGTAAAGGAGACGATCCAGCACATCGATTTTCAACTGTTGGTCCCAGGGCGCAAGATCAAGGTAGAAGTACCTGTGAAATTTATGGGAACTGCACCTGGTGTACGTGCAGGTGGTAAGCTCATTCAGAAGGTGCGTCGTGTGAAGATTCGCACCACACCTGAGCACTTAGTAGATGTAGTTGAAGTAGATATTTCGCATCTCAATCTGGGGCAGTCGGTGCGCGTGCGTGACATTGGAGAAATAGAGGGAATTGAAATACTCAATGCACCGGGTATTCCTTTGGCTACCATTGAGATCCCACGCTCGTTGCGCAGCGCTACGGCTAAAGCCGAAGCTGCAGGGTAAATAGAAGTATTTCAGGCAATAATAAGGACTTGCAGAAAGGGTTACCTCCTAAGTAGAGGGGGCAGCCCTTTTTGCATGAGCTGCTATATTACCTTTGCTACATGAATACGTTGCGCATAACTACCATACAGGTGCCGCTTGAATGGGAGCAACCTAACCGCAACCGAGATGCACTGAGCCAGTGGTTGGGTTCGTTAAGTGCAGGAACAACTGATTTGGTCGTCTTGCCCGAGATGTGGGCTACGGGCTTTACAATGAATGCTGCTGCAGTGGCCGAGCCCATGGATGGACCTAGTATTCGATGGATGCGCGAGCAGGCTGAACGTCTCAATGCGGTTGTAACGGGCAGTTTAGTCATAGTCGAGCATGGCAAGTGGTTCAATAGACTTGTGTGGATGCCGCCCGATGGCGAGATGCAATGGTATGACAAGCGCCACCTCTTTACACTTGCTGGGGAAGATAAAGTCTATACGCCTGGTCGAAAACGCCTGATAGTCTCATGGCGTGATTGGCGCATCTGCCCGCTCATTTGCTATGATCTTCGCTTTCCAGCATGGAGTCGCAACACAGAAAATTTTGACTTGTTGCTTTATGTAGCTAACTGGCCCGAGCCACGCCGCAAGCATTGGCAACAATTGCTCCTGGCGCGTGCCATAGAAAATCAGTGTTATGTAGTAGGCGTAAATCGCGTAGGAATAGATGCACATGGCCATAAGTATGCAGGCGATACTTCCATTGTGAATTATCGAGGCGAGCTGGAATATCGCGTCGAGTATGTGGAAGATGTATTTACCCTTCCCCTCGATAAAGAGGGCATGTTGCACTATAGGAGTCACTTCAATTTTTTAGCTGATCGTGACCACTTTGTCATCGATCCCTGAGTGTAGTGTAGTGGCAAAGGGGCATAAAGGGGCACTATATTGTCTCTTGTAGCTCCTACTCGTACTTGTGCCCCAATGGCTAACCGCTACAGCTGGTTCATATATGCGTCTGATCATCACCCCATTAAACCAAACTCATTGATCATGCGTGTACTGTGGTATGCAGCACTGGTATGCACGGCAGGATGGATGTGGAGCGGATGTGTTACTTCTAAGCCTTCCGTAAGTCAGGATATGCGCAGCTCGCTTGTGGCCTATGCGCGTTCTTTTGTGGGGCAGCCTTATCGGGCGGGAGGCGATAACCCCAAGCGTGGGTTTGATTGCTCGGGCTTTGTGCACTATGTGTTTGCGCACTACGGGCTACAGCTGCCGCGTACTTCGGCTGAGCAGGCGCGATCGGGCAAAGAAGTAGCGCGCAATGAGGTGCGAGCAGGCGATATTGCCTATTTTCGGCGAAGCCCACAGGGGCGTGTCTTTCACGTGGCTATAGTAGTAGGTGTGCGTAGCGGCGAGGTACAGATGGTGCATGCCACTACTTCTCGAGGCGTGGTAGAAGACGCGTTGGGCACCGCACCTTTCTGGCGCGACCAGTATGTGGGATTTCGAAATGTGCTAGGAGGGCATTTAAGAGGATCACAGTAATTGTACAGCAATTGCGTATTTTCGCAACTTGCTGCGAGCAGCTCATTTTTTTGGCATAGGAAACTTTAACAAGCGATGATTAATCTGATTTTGTTTGGTCCGCCAGGCTCAGGCAAAGGTACTCAGGCAGCCCGTTTGGTAAAGCGCTATGGATTGGTGCACATATCGACAGGTGATCTTTTCCGCCATGAGATAGGACACAGTACGCCTTTGGGGCAACAAGCCAAGCGCTACATCGAGGCTGGAGAGTTGGTACCTGACGAGGTGACCATCGGTATGTTGCGCAACAAAGTTGAAGCACATGCCGATGCACAGGGTTTTATCTTCGATGGCTTTCCCAGGACGGTGGCACAGGCTCAAGCCCTCGACCAGCTTTTGGCAGAGAAAGGTACGCAGGTCAGTGCGCTAATTGCTTTGGATGTAGATGAAGAAGAGATCGTACAGCGCATTCTCAAAAGAGGTCATACCAGTGGCCGACCCGACGACAATGACGAGTCGATTATTCGCAAGCGCATTGCGGTGTATCGTCGAGAAACAGAGCCGGTATATGCGTATTATGCAGCGAAGGGCAAGGCCTATAAGATAGATGGTATAGGCACGATTGAGGAGATCTTTGCGCGTCTCTGTAATGTGATCGATTCGCTACAGCCCGCCTGACGTTTGCCGAAAGGCAAGTGCACAGATGCCATTGCACTACAGGTGTAATGGCATTTTTGTTGAGGGACGGGCGGCTGTGCCGTTCAACGATCGCTCCGCTTAATTGTTTGTTGCCAAAAAGCCCAATTGCAGTTATGGCCCAACAAAACTTTGTCGATTACGTCAAGATCTGTTGCCGCTCCGGAAAAGGGGGTGCAGGCTCGGTGCATTTCCATCGGTCGCGTCGCAATCCCAAAGGGGGGCCTGACGGTGGCGATGGGGGGCGTGGTGGGCATATCATCTTGCGAGGTAATCGCAATATGTGGACGTTGCTCCACTTGAAATATCGCAAGCATGTCATTGCAGGGCATGGCCAGCCTGGCAGTAGCAACAACAAGCATGGTGCCGACGGGCAGGACGTCGTCTTAGAAGTGCCCTTAGGTACTGTAGCACGCGATGCTGAGACTGGTGAGGTGCATTTTGAAATTACGGAACACGGTGAAGAGCGGATTTTAGTTGCAGGGGGGCGCGGTGGCTTGGGCAATACGCATTTTAAGTCGCCTACTAATCAGGCGCCGATGTATGCACAGCCGGGTGAGCCTGGCCGTGAAGAGTGGAAGATTTTAGAATTGAAATTACTGGCTGACGTGGGCTTGGTGGGCTTTCCCAATGCCGGCAAGTCCACGCTACTGTCTGCAGTCTCTGCTGCCAAACCAGCTATTGCTGACTATCCCTTTACCACGCTTACGCCCAATTTGGGCATGGTGTGCTATCGCGATGCGCGTTCATTTGTCATGGCAGATATTCCAGGTATCATAGAAGGGGCCCATGCAGGCAAGGGGTTGGGACTGCGCTTTTTGCGCCACATAGAGCGCAATGCCACGCTATTGTTCACGATCCCTTGTGATGCAACCAACATCCGAAAGGAGTATGAAATTTTGCTGGACGAATTGGCACGTTATAGCCCCGAGTTGCTCGACAAACCCCGTGTGTTGGCAGTGACTAAAGCCGATCTGATCGATGAGGAGTTGGAAGAGTTGCTGCGTGCCGAGTTGCCTGCTGATGTGCCAGCTATATTCATTTCGGCCGTGACGGGTAAAAACATCGAGGCACTTAAAGATTTGTTGTGGCGGGTGCTCAATGAGGTGTAATCGGCTGTATTGATTGTTTTTTGTCTGTATGGCGTTGTGCCTTGTAGGGCTTAACTTTGCGCTGTCGCGAATATGCGGCACTGCCCTGACCATTCATTTTACCAACTAAAGACACGTCATGGCCAAAGTTGAGTTGATTATGCCCAAGATGGGCGAAAGTATTATGGAGGCCACTATCCTCAAGTGGCTCAAGAAGGAAGGCGACACGGTAGAAGCCGATGAAACAGTCCTAGAAATTGCTACCGATAAAGTGGACTCAGAAGTGCCTTCGCCCGTATCGGGAAAGATCGTCAAAATTCTGTACCCCGAAAATGAGACGGTGGCAATTGGTCAGCCTATTGCGATTATTGAAACAGAGGCGGCTGCTACAGCTGAAGTACGGGCTTCTCCTGCATTAGGTGAGACTACTTCTGATGCTACTACTGCCAATGGAAAGGAAAAAACACCTGAAGAGCGCCCTGCTGTACCTCAGCCTGCTGCTACTACAGCACAACCTGTTGCAGCTACGACGACCACGCCTACAGAAGTGCCGCGCAGTGCACCGGGTAGTGGGCGATTTTATTCGCCTTTGGTACGCAATATCGCTAAACAAGAGGGAATCAGCCTTGAAGAATTGGAGCAGATCAAAGGTACAGGAATGCATGGACGTGTGACCAAGAAAGATATCCTCAACTATCTGGAGCAGCGGCGCCAACAGCCAATACCCACCTCCCAACCTCAGCCATCGAGATCTGCTCCCGATGCTACGCCTCAACCTGCTACACGACCTGATGCTAGCGCAAGCGAAGAGATCATCGAGATGGATCGCATGCGCAAGCTCATTGCCGAGCACATGGTGCGCTCCAAGGCGACTTCGCCCCACGTCACTTCTTTTGTCGAAGCCGACATGACCAATATTGTATTATGGCGCAATCGCGTCAAGGAAACATTTCAGCAAAAGTATGGCGAGAAGATCACCTTCACCCCGATATTTATTGAAGCTGTGGTGCGCGCCATTCACGACTTCCCGATGATCAATGTATCGGTTGATGGCGATAAGATAATCAAAAAGAATTACGTACATATTGGCATGGCTACGGCTTTGCCTAATGGCAACCTCATTGTGCCCGTAATCAAGCATGCCGACGAACTGAACCTGGTAGGGCTGACGCGAGCAGTTAATGACTTAGCACGGCGTGCACGTGCCAATCAGCTCAAACCTGAAGAGATTCAAGGTGGTACGTTTACGCTCACTAATGTCGGTACCTTTGGCAACGTGATGGGTACACCCATTATCAACCAGCCTCAGGTGGCCATATTAGCCACGGGAGCTATTCGCAAAAAGCCGGCTGTGGTAGAGACTGAATATGGAGACCTGATTGCAGTGCGTCACATGATGTTTTTGTCCTTATCGTACGACCATCGAGTGGTGGATGGCTACTTGGGAGGTTCTTTCTTGCGGCGCGTAGCTGACTATTTGGAATCTTTTGACAAAAATCGGCCTATTTAACGCCAAGGGTTTTGTTGCACATTTCTCTTGCAGGATTTCATCTGTGAAATGGCCTCTTCGGGGGCCATTTTTCATTTTAGCTATCTTACTTCTTAGATTGGGGCCAGTTTTGCTTGGAATAATGGCATAAAGTGATATGTATTGATTTTGTGTATCAATTATACTTCAATGTGTGGGGGTGTGAAGTGGCTGCTCGATTATGTTGTACAGGCCTGTACTGGGGGGGTGACCTTACACTTTATGTTGCCCTACAAAAACAACAACAAGGCCGCTCATGACATCATGAGTGGCCTACTGCTGCGCCTACTTAGGCTACCCGAGGCAAATTGTACTGTGGATGGCGTGGTGCCATCGTCTTGCGACGAGCAGGCAGTTCGATGGCTTCACCCGCGTGAAAGGGAATGCCCCACATGCCCGTCAGGAAGATGAGCATGCTCACTGTCAACGTCACAGCCCAAGGCAGCCCTGCCAAACCTGCTACGATCACAAACCACATGAACGTATACAGGCGCAGCACCAATCCTCGGATGTTCAAGTTGAACAGTTTCATGGCACTTCAATTTTGGGTTAGACCATCGAGGCAGTGTAGGCTTTTGCAGCAGTACATATGCTTAAACGACAAAGTGGCAAAAGCGTTTATGCACGGTGTATGCTTTTTTATGTGTGAACTCTGAGGAATAGTATAAGTGCGCTACGCAAATCTTTATTTTTTTAGGCCAGTGTTGTATGTCATCTTTGCTTTATGAACAAATGGCTGATAATACTTGGAGTATGGTGTGGGCTTAGCTTCTCTTGTGTGCAAGCTGCTGCTCAATCTTTGCGCAAGGTGGAACGCTGGCTTCAACCCGCTGATAGTTTGCACAAAAAGCGTTTTTGGATTTCCACGGGCATAGGTACGGCTATTTATGCCACAGCTTCTGCAGGATTATGGGTGGCCTGGTATCGAGACTATCCCTTGACGCGTTTCCACTTCTACAACGACTGGGGTGAGTGGCGGCATATGGATAAAGTGGGGCATTGGTTTACTGCATGGAACGAAGCACGCTGGATCTATGGTGGCGCCCGCTGGACAGGTATGAACAACCGACAAGCGACCTGGACCGGTGCTGCTGTGGGCTTTGGCCTACAAGCCACCATTGAAATCATGGATGGCTTTTCGCAGATTTGGGGCTTTTCGCTAGCTGATCTGGCATTCAACACACTAGGCGCAGCTACGTTCTTGGCCCAACAGCTCACCTGGGAAGAACAACGCATAGTGTGGAAGGTGTCAAATAGTTATCCGAATTATCCCGATATATATGTACAGGCTACAGATGGCGGGCCGCCTTACTCATTGCGCATGCGAGCCGAAGAAATTTATGGCAGCGGTTTTGGGGGGCGTTTTATCAAAGACTACAACGGTATGACGGTGTGGGCATCCGTGAATCTGGCTTCCTTTTCTTCCGAAAAATCTGCGCTACCGCCCTGGCTCAATATAGCGGTAGGTTATGGGGCGGAAAATATGTTTGGAGGATATGAGAATGCATGGCCTGCTGAGGCACCGCGCTATGTGTTATCTCAAGATGAGTTTCCGCGTTATAGCCAGTTTTATCTCTCACCAGATATTGACTTGACACGCATTCCTACGCGTAGCCGCTTGTTGCGCTTATTGTTTGGCGTGACGAATTTTCTCAAAATTCCCGCACCAGCCGTTGAATTTAACACTTTGGGCCAGCTGCGCTGGCATTGGCTCTATTGGTGATTAGTGTTCGCCGAGCGTTGGCTTGTCATCTTTGGGTAGCGTGGGCCCCATGTACTGTACTATAGGCCTAGTACGCAACTGGATTCTTTTTACGCGTGCTACAGGTGGATAGAAGTCAATCATCTGATGCGGAGCCCCTTCCAGTGCGCGCATCCGCACGTATTTGCCGGCTGGCACGTATACTACTACGTTTACTCGCTGGGCTCGCCACTTTTGCCCTTCTTTTAGGCCGAACCAAGGTGAAAGCCTCACTTTGTGGCTGTGTACTTCAAAAGGATAATGTAGATTGCTGATATATCGACGTGCGGAACGGCTGTCAGCTCCATGAGCCTCTGCCTCAACGAGCACGCGCAAGCTATCATCTGTCGATGGCATGATCGAAATGCTTACCTGACCTAAGTAGAGATTGCCCTCGCGATAGCTAAGTATATTGTCAAACTTCAGGCCTAACAGCTCTTTAGTCGCTTCAGGCCAGGCATCCAGTTCGATGTCAATGGTATCGGTGGTAAGCCATACACTGTGGTGGTATAGGGGCTGGTGTGTTTTGGCCTGAAACTCCTTGAGGGTCAGCCATCCAGATAAAGCGAGCCCTACGAAGCTGAAGATCCAGGCGATTGTTAGGTTAGTTGCCAAATTCCCATGGATGTATGTGCCGAATAGCGTGCGCATCAGCCATATGAGTAGAAAAAACAGAGGAACACCGATAAAAATCAAGAGGCTGACAAAAGTTAGTGCAGGTATCCATGAAACTAAGGGTGCCAAGAAAGAGATGAAAGGCGTCAGCACAAAAGCACTAATAACGGTACTTGTCCACGCCAAAGCTAAGACAATGACTATGGTGAAACCTATTGTGACAAAGAGAAAACGCCTAGCGCGTCGCAAGGCCTTCCCAAGTGTACATAAGGCCTCGTTAGCGCGTTTTGCGACTATGCTTGCTGCTGTCCGGGCTTTTTTTTTCCTGGCCAGTTTTCTTTGCCCAACTCTTCGGCAAACTCAGAAAACCGCTTGCTGATGTGGGTCATCTCCTCTTCTATGATCTTGCTAATGTTTGATACGTTAATGGGCTCACCTCGCATTGCCAGGCGGTCACTAGCAGTCTTTGCCTCTGGTACAATGAGGCATAAAATGATGTAGAGCGGAAAACCAAAGCCCCCTGAAAGTGTGAACAGCACAAAGGCCAAGCGCACCCACAGTGGATCTTCAATGCCCAGGTAGGCTGCTAAACCCGAACACACGCCACACAGCACTTTGTCCTCTGGATCGCGAAATAGCCGGCGTCCCGTGCGCCAGTGTTTTGTGGCTTGATGGGCTGTAGTACCTTCGTCGTCAATAGGCGTTGCTTCTGCTTCAAACGTTTCAGGTGTGCCCATAATGCGGATGGCTGCTTCGACATCCTTCATCGTCACGATCTGACGTGCACCCATTGATTCGCGAAACAGTTCAGCCAGCCGCGACTCGATGTCAGTGGTGATCTCTTCATAGCCTTCCGAGTGGCGAAAGTGATCGTGAATGCTGGAAAGGTAGTCGTGTAGGGCTTTGTAAGCATCTTCGTCAATGATGAAGGGCATGCCGCCCAGGTTGATGTGGATGACTTTATTCATTTTCGGCTGATGTTTTTTGAATGTGATGGGTGCTTTGTTCCACAGCGTGTACCAGGCTCTTCCAGTTGGAGAGTAGCTGGTCGAGAAATTTGCGCCCTTCTAAAGTGATGTGATAATATTTTCTAGGGGGGCCAGTAGGTGATTCGCGCCAAGTGTAGTCGAGTAAGCCCGCGTTTTTGAGGCGCGTCAGCAAGGGATATAGCGTACCCTCTACTACAATGAGCCGTGCTTCTTTGAGCGACTGGATAATGTCGGAAGGATAGGCTTCACCTCGAGATATGATGCCTAGAATACAAAGTTCCAACACCCCTTTGCGCATCTGTGCTATGGTGTTTTCAGTCTTCATACGACAAAGGTACAACCTTTGCAAGGTACTATGCAATGCCAAGTACTTGCTTATGAATAGTAGTTGTATGAAAGTGATGTGTAACTCGATAAATGAGCTGAGTGCCAAGACGAAGGAAAAAGGCTTAGCGAGCGGAGCATTTTTTACAGCGTTTACCTTTTTTGTATTTCTTACAGCACTTTTTCTTTCGGGCAGAGCAGAGCGTACATAACATTCCCAGATGTAGATTGGCTTTGAGCATGC
Organism: Saprospiraceae bacterium; assembly: GCA_026982695.1. Classification (GTDB taxonomy): domain Bacteria; phylum Bacteroidota; class Bacteroidia; order Chitinophagales; family Saprospiraceae; genus WFYJ01. The sequence goes on along the minus strand of JALSGS010000045.1, from coordinate 137,291 downwards.
ATTGTGCGGAGTTTCAAAGTGGAAGCTTTTGTTCAGAGCAATAGGTCTTTTACAAATGTCGGGGGCTTTTTAGGGCAGACAACTGATAATTGCCATGGCTAGAAGAAAAAGTATAAAGGGATGGGCAACTTTTTTGTGATAAGAGTTTTTTGTTAATCAGATTTGATTTTATCTTTGCGTCGCTCTTCGGAGCAGGGCATAGACCCATGGTGTAACGGCAGCACAGCGGATTTTGGTTCCGTTAGTCCAGGTTCGAATCCTGGTGGGTCTACGACCGGCACCCCGTCAATGCTTGGCGGGGTTTTTTGTTGTTTGTCTCGGCATATTTCGCCATTCAATGCCGAGCTCTTCTAACTTCCAGAAGGCACGCACCAATGCGCTGAATGAATGTGGATGTACGAAGATGCCATTGCGCACCATGGTCCAAACTTCATCGAGGGGATAGCAAACTACGGTGATATCTTCCGCATCGTCGAGGGCGAGTGCGTGGGTGGCGTGCGCATCGAGTGCTAGGAAGTGATGGACATAGCTGTTCATAAACACGGGATTGGCAGCGACTTTGCCCAAGTAGTGAAAAGTAGCTGCTGTAAAGCCCGTTTCTTCTCTAAGCTCGCGTGCCATGGCGGTTTGGGGGCTTTCGCCAGCCTCTATTAGGCCGCCTGGCACTTCGAGGATGTGTTGACTGATGCCAAAACGGAACTGGCGCGTCAGCACAACTTGGCGATCGGTAGTGAGCACCATGCCATTGACCGAGTCGGCCGATTCGGCGAGGGTGACGCGCACTTCTTTGCCATTGCGCGGGTTGCGCATCCAGTTGAAGCGGGTGCGAAAAATGGTCATATCCATACCGGGTTCGGAGCGCAAGTGCTCCCAGTGCCCAGTGTCGGGGTGTTTTTTTTGTTTCAAAGGACGGTTTTTTCGGTGATCAAAACGGGGTTTTAAAGGGCGTGCGTGAGATTTTTTGCCTGCGCCCATAGTGAATCACGTATTTGCTCCAAGGCATCAAGTGGCAATTTGTCGACTTCCACCTGGCCTTTTTCAGCTTTTTGCTGTAGGGTTTGCACGCGGTTGCGCCATTGGCGCCAGGCGTTTTCCAGTTCGTTCACATTTTCTGAAAAGGCGATCTCGTCGGGCATTAGGGCACGGCTTTGGATTTGAATGCTATTGCGCAGTTGGACGAGGTCTTCCAAGAGCGTGTCGAGTGGATGAGGTTGGGCTAGAGTTTCGAGGCGTTTCAGAGGTGGGGGTGACTGCTGCTGTGGGCAAGCATTCCCACATATTATCACTAATAGGAAGAAATACAGGCGTTTCATAAGCATACACGTTTTTTAATGAGAAATTAAAATGCATTTAAGCAGAATCACTGGGGATGTGCTACCTTTAGTATGTAAAGATGCGAGCAATTACCCACATATTTCGCCGAGTAGTTGTATGAGCCTCGCTGGTTTGCTCTTGCATACTGCCTTGTAGTGGGCGATGCACGTGAGTACTGAGGCGCACTACATCGTAGCAGCCTGATGTGAGGCTGCCAATAGCATGCATCTACACAATGCGACTTATGCTGCAGCTAACTGCTTATGTAGGCGCTCCATTTCTTGCTGGTAAAGATATTTGTTGGCCTTCGTTCAATTTAAGGTCCTAATCAGCTCATTTATTGTATGTCTTTATTGGGAAGACGGGATTATATGTCTATTCCACCCTGCTTGATTACATAAGTGTGTTGCTTTGTATAGGTACTTGATGTGTCGTTGGGGGATCGACTTGAAAGGTAGTTGGATGAGGGGACGTGACTTGTTGCGCGAAGACTGGCTGCCGTATATGTCGCCAGCGCGTCTGACCCCGCAGATCCAGTTTTTGCCGAAGGGCAAAAAAGAGGGTATGCGCGTACCTTCCTTCTCTGTGGGTTGGAGCTGGATGTGGCTACAACGACAAGTGCCCGATATTCCTGATTTTGCTCTGCCGCCTGGTGGCTTTGCCCTGCTGTCGGCATCGGCTTTTTGGCTCTTGACCGTTCAGGGTGTGCCTCTTGAGGTAGGCCTTTCGGGCGAGAATTTGCTCAATACGCGCTATCGCGAGTATTTCAACCGCTTTCGTTATTTCGCCGATGAGCCGGGCCACAATGTGATGTTGCGGTTAAAGTGGTCGTTTGGCCAGAGCGAATTGTGAAACTTTTTGCTTTTTCTTTCATTCATTTTCAAAATGAAAAAAACATCCTGCCATGAAGCACCATGTAGCCTCTCTCATACTGGTTGTGCTGTTTTGGAGTAGCTGCGAGAGAGATTCGACTGACCAGGTTATCGATAATGAACAAGAGCTCATCACCACAGTTACGCTAACTTTCAAGGCACCTGATGGCACTATTCAGGATTTTGGCGTGCGCGATCTGGATGGTACGGGTGGTGAGCCGCCTATGGCCGATGATATCAGCCTTTCGGCAAACACTACTTACACGCTATTTGTCAAGTTTCTCGATGAGTCAGACCCCATGCAGCCGGTGGATCTCACTGATGAAATACGCGATGAAGACACAGACCATTTGATTTGCTTTATAACGACAAGTGACCTTCCTACGCCCCAGCCCATCGACTACGATGTAAATGCTCAGCCCCTTGGTCTGGAGGCTACCCTGGCCACTGGTGAAGCCACACTGGGTTTCCTCACCGTACGGCTAAAGCACTTGCCCGACAAGGGCGCGTCAGATCCTTGTGCTACGGGTGGGACCGATGTAGAGGTCAGTTTTCTTGTGGAAGTCAAGTAAGTGGTAGCTGGTGCTACAGTAAGCGACCTACGGCGCCATGACTTTTCCATGTGGACACGAAGTCTTATTTTGTGCACATGGTGCCTACATGGATATACTGGATTGGCGGTATTTATATAGGGGTATGTGTGATCTTTTGGTTCTTCCAAGATTACTTCTTTTTTCGGCCTGAGCTGCTGCCTTTGACTTTTGCCTATCGCTACGATTATCCGTTTGAGGAAGTGCATTTCGATATGCCGGATGGTGGTTATATCAATGCACTGCATTTTAAGGTGCCGCGCGCTTTGGGAATCGTGTTTTACCTCAAGGGCAATTCGCGCAGTGTGAAGGGATGGGGCAAATTTGCTCAGGACTTCATAGGCAAGGGTTATGAATTCTTCATCATGGATTACAGAGGCTTTGGCAAGAGCCGAGGCAAACGCAGCGAACAACGCCTTTATGCCGATGCACAGGCAGTGTATCAGTGGCTTAAGGTGCGTTATGGAGAGGCGCACATCGTAGTGTATGGGCGCTCGCTGGGCAGTGGGATTGCGGCCTGGATAGCGGCCCATAACCGTCCACGCATGTTGATATTGGACTGTCCTTATTACAGTTTTCGCTATCAGGTAGGGCGCTTTGGGTGGTGGCTGCCCTTGCGTTTTTTGTTGCGCTATCAGATGCCTACCTATCGTTATGTGCAGCAAATGGATTGCCCTGTGGCTATCCTACACGGTACGCGCGACCGGTTAATCGATTTTTATCAAAGTGAAATGTTGCAACAGCTGCGTGCCGACCTTATTCGACTTATTCCTATCGAAGGCGCTGGGCACAATAACTTGCCCGAGTTTTCGGCATATCACGAACACCTCTACGAACTGTTGGTGGAGGCGGCTCGCCCTGCGCAATTTCCATTAGGTGTGCATAATAGAGGCCAAGTGTCCGATTCAGAAGATGTCTGAGTGCAGGCCAGACTGGCAATAATGCCCTTTGCCAAAAGGCAAGTTTCGTTTTTCGAAAAATATTGCGATGAGTGGCTTGTGGATAGAGCTGCATGGGCACTGCTTTAGATGGCGCGGGTTATTTTGAGGCTAGGAATTGTTGGACGATTTGTACGTATTGGGCGGGTTGACTCAGATAGGGGAAGTGGCCAGCTTGGGAGAAAGTATGGACTTGGGCTTGAGGCCATGCTTGGCGCAACTGTTGGCGCAAGGCGGGGGGAACGAGTGGGTCGTTGTCCGATTCGATGATTAAGATGGGATGGGCACTATGGCTGGGCAACTCAAAGGGCGTCATGATGGCTTTGGCTCTGCTGATAAGCTGTGCTTTGCTCATGCGTCCGTAGTATTGTTCGAGCAGGAAGGCGCGTACAAGATCGGGTTGAGGCGAAGTGGGCACAATGACTTTTTCGGTGTGTTGAGCCATTGTGTACATGATCAGCCATTCGGGCAAAAGGGGCAACAACTTGACTCGCGTAGCATGCTGTTGGGCAAAAAGCTCATTAGGCGGAAAGGTGTTGCCTAAAACTACTTTCTGCACCCGTTCGGGCTGGTGTGCCAATAGGTATTGTGCCAAATATCCCCCCATGGAAGTACCTATGATGTGGGCTTGCGGCGTGTGCGTGGCATCCATGACGCGCAGAATGCCTTGGCCATAGCTTTCAAGCCCTTTGGCGGGTGGATAACTCAAGCAGATCAGTCTATAGCGGTCAGAAAGCGCTTCTGCGAGTAACCACCAGATGTCCCATGAGCCAGCCATCCCGTGCAGCAATACCATCGAGGTGTCGCCTTGCCCAATGACGACATAAGGCCATTGCAAGCCGTCGACTTCGACGTATTGTATTGGATGTGTTTTGCGAAAGCGCTCCAGGTCTTCGCGCATGTCGGGTGGGATCGGGGCAAAGAGTTCGTCAAAGTGCTTGTGGGGCGTAGGCCAGAGGTAGACTACTGCCAATAGCAAGATGCATGCGACTAAGCCGGTAAAGAGATAAGGATTGCTCATTTGCAAATGATTGGGGAGAACGAGTTTTCGGCAGAAAGATAGTGGGTGAGGGGCATATCATTTCATATCATTCTCATGGATTTTATCCAGGACACGACGTTTAGCGGACCGATTGTTCGATCTGTTGCCACACTATTTCGGCCGCGCGTGCCCAGCTGAAATGCTGGCGTTGGCGGCGGCCTGCTTCGACGAGTCGGCGGCGCAGGGCTTTGTCTTGCCACACGTGCAGCATTGCCTCAGCGATGGCGTGCACGTCATGGGGAGCCACCAGCAGTGCTGCTGGGCCGGCTACTTCTGGCATGGACGAGACGTTGGAGGCGATAATGGGTATTTCGCAATGCATGGCTTCGAGTAGGGGCACGCCGAAGCCTTCGAATAGGGAAGTGTAGGTCAGGGCCAGCGCAGCACCTGTGATGGCGGGCAGACATACTTCGTCCAAGTAGCCTAGGAAGTGGATGTCTTCTCGATAAGTGGCTTGTTCCCAAGCGCTGCGGACAGGGCCTGTCTGCCAGGCGAAGCGCCCGCCGATGAGTAGCTTTACGGGGGCTTGGCTCATTTTGCGAAAGCGGTCATAGGCAGCAATGAGGCGATGTACGTTTTTGCGCGGGTGGACGGCACCGACGAATAGAAAGTAGGGTTGGCCCTGGGCGTATTGATCACGTACGGCCTGGATCTCTTTTTCCGAAAGGGGCTTGAAAATGGGGCGGCAGCCATTGCAGGCTACGGCGATGCACTGGGGATCGATGTGGTAGGCTCGTTGCACGTCTTGGCGCGTGTATTCAGAGACAGTCACGATACGATCGGCGCGACGTGCAAAGCGCGGCATGAAGTATTGGTAGTAGGCACGATGTGCCCATGGTACTTGTTTGGGGAAGTAGCGATAGGCTAGGTCGTGGATGACCAGCACGGTAGGTACGTCGGTGCGCAGCGAGCAAAAGTTGTCGGGTGAGAGGAACACGTCGGCGCGTAGCTTGTGCAGGGCACGTGGCACGGCCCACTCGAACCAGGCCATAAACAGCAGCGGGTGGCGCGCTGGCGGCCATAGGTGCACGGGGTACACGTTGTCGGCTGGTACAAAGGAAGGATGCCAGGGCCGGTCGAAAAGAAAGAAAAACTCGTGTTCGGGATGTTGGCGTGCCAGGCGTCGAGCTACTTCCCATGTGAAGTGCCCGATGCCTTCCATACGGCCTTTGAGCAAAAAGCGGGTGTTAATAGCAATACGCATTCGGCTTACAGCTCGCTGGTGAAGTGGAATCGGATTTCGGGATGGTTTTCTTGAGCCATCTTTAGCATCCAGGGCGATTCGGCTAGATAAACGAGGCGGCCGTGCTTGTCGCGGGCTAGGTCTTTATGGCGTCGTTGTTTGAAGGCTTCTAGGGCCGCTGCGTCTTCAGCACTCACCCAGCAAGCTTTGTGTAGGGCCAGCGGTTCGTAGCGCACCTTGGCGCCGTATTCGTGTTCGAGGCGGTATTGGATGACGTCGAACTGAAGTGCACCTACTACGCCAATGATTTTTCGACCATTGTTTTCTTTGATAAACAATTGTGCTACGCCTTCGTCCATGAGTTGGTCCAAGCCTTTTTCGAACTGCTTGTACTTCATGGGGTCGGCATTGTCGACGTAGCGGAAGATTTCGGGCGAGAAGCTGGGCATGCCTTTGAAGTGGAGCACTTCTCCTTCGGTAAGTGTATCCCCGATTTTGAAGTGCCCGCTATCGTATAGACCGACCACATCGCCTGGCCAGGCTTCTTCTACGACTTCTTTACGCGCGGCCATAAAGGAGGTGGGATTGGCGAATTTGAGCTGGCGGCCTTGCCGTACGTGATAGTAATTGGTATTGCGTGCAAATTTTCCCGAAACAATGCGCACAAAAGCGATGCGGTCGCGGTGGCGCGGGTCGATATTGGCGTGTATCTTGAAGACGAAGCCCGAAAATTTGGGCTCATGGGGATACACGAGGCGCTCTTCAGCTTGGCGGGGCAGGGGGGCAGGTGCGATGTCGACAAAGCAGTCGAGCAGTTCGCGCACGCCGAAGTTGTTAATAGCTGAGCCAAAAAACACGGGCGACAGCTCGCCCTTCAAGTAGGCTTCGCGAGAAAAAGCGGGGTATACTTCTTCGATCAGTGCAACTTCTTCGCGCAGTGTGTCGGCCAGGGTGTGGCCTACGTGGTGATCGAGCTGGCCATCGTCCAGCTGTTCGATTCGCACCGAATCGGACTCGTCTTGTTTGCTGTGTGGTCGGAAGAGTACGAGGTTTTTCTCGTAGAGGTTGTACACGCCCTTAAAGCGCTGCCCCATACCGATGGGCCACGAAAGCGGTCGCACGTTCAGGTGCAATTCTTGTTCTATTTCGTCGAGTAGGTCGAAGGCATCTTTGCCCTCTCGATCGAGTTTGTTGATAAAGACGATGACAGGCGTGTTGCGCATGCGGCACACCTCGACTAAGCGTCGTGTCTGCGCCTCGACCCCTTTGGCCACATCGATCACGACGATGACGCTGTCTACAGCCGTGAGGGTGCGATAGGTGTCTTCGGCGAAGTCTTTGTGGCCAGGCGTATCGAGGATGTTGACCTTCAGCCCTTGGTATTCGAATCCCATCACGGAGGTAGCCACCGAGATGCCGCGTTGTTTTTCGATCTCCATGAAGTCGGAGGTGGCTGTCTTTTTGATTTTGTTCGACTTGACAGCGCCGGCCACTTGGATGGCTCCGCCGAATAGCAGCAGTTTTTCCGTCAGTGTGGTCTTGCCGGCATCGGGGTGGCTGATGATGGCGAAGGTGCGGCGGCGCGCAATTTCCTTTTTGGCTTGTGGGCTGGCTTGTGCCATCAGCGTCTGTGCAGTTTCCATGTGGTGGTTGTGGCTTTATGGCTGGCAGTTTTTGCCGAAAGGCAAAAAAAGCCTAATGGTGCGCCGATTTTTTTTAAAAAGAAGTGCAAAGGTACAATGATCAGCACTTTTGTGCACTATACGGGCAGCTTTCCGAGGGTGTTCAATGGCAATGGCCCTTGATGCGTTGCAGAAAACGAATAAAGGCTTTGCGGTCGAGTGTATGGCCTTCGCGCGTTTGGCGAGCTTTGAGCTCGCCGCGTACCTCTTCGAGCACGAAGCGGAAGACGTAGTCCGTTTCGCGCTCGAAGTGGCGGTTAAGCGATCCAAAGCGCAGATCGTTGAGTTGCAGGCGTCCATCTGTTCGGCAGATGACATTGAAATAGCCTCTGGAGAACCACCGCAAGAGGCGGATGTCATGGTCATTTTCATGGCCGGCCAATAGATGGTGTCCTTTAGGAATAATTGTGAGCTTGGAAATGGCAGCTTCGCGATCGAAAAAAGAATAGTCGCCCCAGTAAAAAGCCGTGTCGGATTCGGCTAATCCCTGCCACAGGTATTGTTGAGGATGGTGGGAGTAGTCATGTAGCGCTGTACAGCTATCTGCTCGCGCATCAGGGCCTGTTCGAAGATTTGGTTTACCTGCTGTTTGTGCCAAAAGGTGAAGAACAAGTAAGCTGTGCTGATGGCAATGCCGGCCCAGTTCCACATACTGCGCTTGCGGCTCGTGCGCGGCAGACACGCAGCGATGCCTACGCACAATATGAAGGGCAAGGTGTACATGGGGTCGACCACCGAGATATTGTTAAATGCTACGCGATAATGGGAGAAAGGCTGGAAGAGTTGCGTGCCGTAGGGCGTACAACTATCGAGTAGGGGATGGGTGAAAATAGACCAAAAGAACAGCCATGTCCAGTCGCGCACGCTGGCATGGACTTCTTCCAGCTCGGTGCAATAGTAGCGGTGCCACAACAGCCAACCTATGCCGCCAAGAGCAGTCGAGCTAAAGAGCACCATCGTCCAGTTGAGATGGCCAGATAGTTGCCAGGAAATGACATTGATTGCAAAGGCAAAAGCACCTAAAAGCAGCAGCCACACAGCCATGGCAGTAGCTTTGTAGGTAGGTTTCCGGTAAATACCACTTTGGTAGAAGCGGTGGGTCAGCCATCCGAATGCCAGCGGTGTGGTTACGGCAAAGAGCAGCGAGTGGGTGATAGAGCGATGGAAGGCCAGTGCGTCGATTTCATCCATGAACACATTGGCGACCACGTCTAAGTCGGGGATAGTGCCTCCGATCGCGCCCCACAACATGGCGCGGTTGCCTATCTTTTTGCCGAGGGTTGCTTCGCCCATGGCAGCACCTAAGGTGATTTGCGTGAGGGAGTCCATGAGCTGTTGATAGTAGGTTGGCAATAAAGATGTAAGTGCGATTCAGGACAAGTACTTTGCGACGATGGGCATGCGTCGGCCCATGCCAAAGGCTTTGGGTGAGACGCGCAGCACGGGTGCCGTTTGATGGCGTTTGAATTCGTTGATATTGACCAAGCGCAATATGCGGTGGACCAGCTGTTCGTCGTAACCCATAGCAATGATCTCAGCAGGACCTTGCTGGCGTTCGATGTATTGGTAGAGGATGGGGTCGAGCTGTTCGTAAGGTGGCAACCTGTCGGTATCGCGCTGGTGAGGTCGCAGCTCGGCAGAGGGTGGCTTTTCAATAATGGCCTTGGGGATGAGGGGTCCGAGGCGCTCGTTGATGTAGTGAGCCAGTTCGTATACTTCAGTTTTGTACACATCGCCGATGATGGAGAGGCCGCCACACAGGTCGCCATAGAGTGTGCCATAGCCCACGGCCATTTCGCTTTTGTTGGTCGTGTTGAGCAAGATTGGGCCGTATTTATTGCTCAGTGCCATGAGCAGGGTACCGCGAATGCGTGCCTGCAAATTCTCTTCAGCGACGTTAAAGGGCGTTGCCCAGAACTGTGCTTCGAGCGTTTTGAGAAACTGCTGATAAATTGGTTCTATGGGTAGCAGGTCGTATTGTACTCCCAGATTGCGTGCCAGTTGGCGTGCGTCAGTCACTGAGCCTTCCGACGAGAACTGTGAGGGCATCAGTACGGTACGCACGTGTTTGTGTCCTAGAGCTTCAGCGGCCAGCACAGCGGTTACGGCACTATCGAGGCCTCCTGACAGCCCTACAATAGCATCTTGAAAGCCCAGTTTGTGGAAATAGTTGCGGATGCCCGTGATCAGCGCGTCGTGGATAAGCGGAATTTTATCCTTAGGCTGTTCGTGCTGTTGGCTGCCCTGCTTTACTTTTTCGAGCTCATAGACGCGTACTCCTTCCTGGAAATAGGGCATTTCATCGTAGATGTGGCCATTGGGCGAAGCGACCATACTGCCGCCATCGAAGATGATTTCCGTTTGTGCGCCTACGTGATTGACGTAGAAGATAGGTAGGCCGTAGCGTGCCACATTGGCCTTGAGAATGCGAATGCGTTCGGCCGCGTGCGTGTAGTCAAAGGGTGAAGCGGAGATATTGAGTACCAGATCGGGCTGTTGGGGCATGAGCTCGTCGAGGGGGCAACGCGTATATAGTGGGTTTTCGTTGCCGATGTTCCAGATGTCTTCACAGATCGTCAGGGCGATGCGATAGCCTTTGTATTCGACAACCTGCCAGCGTGAGGCCGGCTCGAAGTAGCGATATTCATCGAAGATATCGTAGGTGGGCAACAGGGCTTTGTGTTGTACTGCCTTGACGCGCCCTTCCTCAAGGAAGAAAGCTGAGTTGTAAAGGTCTTTGCCTTCGGGAGCAGGATTGCGGCTGGGCGAGCCCACTACGATGGCGATGCCCTGAGCGGCATGGGCCAGGGCTTCTACCGCTTCTTCTGCCATGCGCACGAAGTCGTCAAATTCCAGAAAGTCTCGTGGTGGATAGCCCGTAGTGGCTAGCTCGGCAAAGCAGACGAGTTCGGCGCCTTGTGCTTTTGCTTCTTCTACGGCAGTCAACATCTTTTGTAGATTGCCGCTAAAGTTGCCAATGTGATAATTGAGTTGTGCCAATGCGATCTTCATGGCCGCAAAAGTAGTGAGCTACAACACAATTCGAATGCTTTTGTCATTTTCGCACCTGATTGCCCTTCTATAGTGCTGTATTCAATTTTTTTTACAAAAAAAAATTTCCACCATGAATCGCATGTGTATCACCCTACTGTTATTGGTGCCTTTATGGACATGGGCGCAAGACCCTCTGGTCGATAAGTTAGCCGATGAGGTCGAGCCCAAAGTAATTGAATGGCGCCGTTGGATTCACCAGCATCCGGAGCTGAGCAATCGCGAATACGAAACGGGCAAGATGGTGGCCGAGCATTTGCGTTCGTTGGGCATCGAGGTGACTTATCCCGTAGCCCATACGGGTGTCAAGGGCGTGTTGCGTGGCGGCAAACCTGGGCCAGTGGTGGCCTTGCGAGCTGATATGGATGCATTGCCCGTCACCGAACGCGTGGATGTGCCCTTTGCTTCCAAGGTGCGCGCTACTTATTTGGGACAAGAAGTTGGCGTCATGCATGCTTGTGGTCACGACAGCCATACGGCCATTCTCATGGGTGTGGCCGAAGTATTGGCCAAAATGCGCGACGAGCTTTCCGGCACGGTGGTGTTTATCTTTCAGCCAGCTGAGGAAGGTGCTCCGCCCGGCGAAGAGGGTGGTGCCGAGCTAATGGTCAAAGAAGGCGTGTTGGACAACCCCAAAGTCGATGTCATTTTCGGTTTGCACATCAGCTCGGGCCTCGAGGTCGGCAAAATTCGCTACAAGCCGGGAGGAGCGATGGCTGCTTCCGATCGCTTTGTCATTCGCATTCACGGCAAGCAGACGCATGGCTCGCGCCCGTGGAGTGGCGTAGATCCCATCACGGTAGCGGGACAGGTACTTACGGGGTTACAAACCATTGTAAGTCGACAGATGGAATTGACCAAAGAAGCAGTAGTAATCAGTGTGGGCAAGATTCAGGGCGGTGTGCGCAGCAACATCATCCCTGAAGAAGTGGAAATGATCGGCACAATTCGCACACTCGACACCACTATGCAGCAACAGGTGCATCGCGCCATTGGCCGCATGGTATCGCATATTGCACAGGCACATGGCGCCACGGCTGATGTAGATATACAAATTGGCTATCCCGTCACTTACAACGATCCCGAGCTGACCGAGGCTATGGTGCCTACGCTCAAGAAGGTAGCTGGCGAAGGCAACGTCATTTTGTCTGAAGCGATTACAGGTGCAGAAGACTTTAGCTTCTATGCGCGCGAGGTGCCCGGACTGTTCTTCTTCTTGGGTGGGATGCCCAAAGGGCAAGATCCCGCTACGGCACCGCCGCATCACACGCCCGACTTCTATCTCGACGAAAGTGGCTTCAAGTTGGGCGTGCGGGCTTTGGCCAATCTCACGCTCGACTACATGCGTGCTCACCAAAACTGAGCCATGAATGGCGATCCACTAGATACTTTTTGCACTTTGTGCCGCCTACTGGACAACTGGTGGGCGGCACCTACTTGTTACCTTTGGGCCACATTTGCCGAAAGGCACTAAAAGACATGCCATGTGTACGGTGACCTGGATCCCTCAACCTGACGGTGGTTTTGTGCTCACATCCAATCGCGATGAAGCGCCACGGCGTGCAGCGGTTGAGCTTACGATACAAGTCATTGGTCCTTGTAGGTGTTGCTTTCCGCGCGATCCTGTTGCTGGTGGCACCTGGATTGCCGCCGACGATAGTGGGCGCGTGGCATGTCTGCTCAATGGTGCATTCGACAAGCATGTGCGCCGCCCGCCATATCGGCGCAGCCGCGGCCTGATGGTGCTCGATAGCTTCTACTTTGCTCGAGCTACCGACTTTTTTGCGCAATATGCCTTTGATGGCATGGAGCCCTTTACGATGATCATGGCCGAACAAGTGGAACTATGGGAGGTGCGCTGGGACGAACAACAGCTCCATTGCCGGCAGCTTGATCCTCAAGGCCAGTACATTTGGTCTTCCGCCACGCTTTACGATGCATACTGGCGTGCGCAGCGCCAACAGTGGTTTGCGCGTTGGTTGACAAGACATCCACAGCCTACGCCATCAGAGGCTTGGGACTTCCACTTGTATGGCGGCGAGGTCGATGCTTGGAATGGCTTTGTGATGAACCGAAAGGATGTGGTACGTACGGTAAGCATTACACAAGTAGTGACCAACTGCTCCGAGGCACTCCTGATGCGTCACTTGGATTTACTTCATGACCACATTTGGCAAGCCAAATTGAATTTGCAGAGGCAGATGCCCTTAAATACTTTCCAACTAAGCTGAACAACTGTATGAAAATTCGTCTTCTATCGCTATGGATGCTTGGTGTTTGCCTATCGACAAATGCTGCATTTGGCCAAGCTGATACGGTGCTGTTCCCTACGCTGAGTGGCGAGGCTTTGCGTGCTGCTTTGGTGCAGCATTACAAGCCAACGACAGTGTATGAGTATGGGCTGGCACGTGATACCCTTTTTGCCAAAATAGACAGCTATAACGACAGCCTCACTTGTGTGTATACGGGTTGGACTATCTGGCTCGATCCTGCCCAAGATCCCACTCAGGCAGCCTACATGGGCGGTGCAGGCATCAATACAGAGCATACTTGGCCTCAGTCGAAGGGGGCTACGGGATTTGCCAAAAGCGATATGCATCACTTGTTTCCCACTCGTGTCGATGCCAATCAGTTGCGAGGTAGTTTGCCTTTTGGCGAAATTCCCGACCACCAGACTACAGCTTGGCTATGGCAAGACCAGTCGTTGAGTCAGCCACCAGCCCAATATATAGATGAGTGCAGCGAATGGGATGGCCAACGCTTCGAGCCACGTGAAGACCACAAAGGCAACGTCGCCCGTGCCATGTTTTACTTCTACACCATGTATCGCGACCAAGCTGAAGCAGCCGATCCGACATTCTTTGCCCAGCAAGTCGAAGACCTGTGTTATTGGCATGTGCTCGACCCCGTCGATTCGGTTGAATATGCGCGTACTTGGGCCATTGCACAGCGGCAAGATGGTAAGCCCAACCCTTTTGTACTGGACTGCTCGCTGGCCGAGCGCCTCTATTGTAATGACCTACTTAGCAACTGTGAGCCGTTGAGTACGCCAACAGGTGAGGCCCCATCTCTTCCAGCACACCTGGATCTGTGGCCCAACCCAGCTACCACTTCGGTGGAGTTGGCTTGGCAGTATCCTACATCGGAACCTGCACTGTTGGCCGTATACGACCAACTGGGTCGAGCTGTGTGGCATTACCGCATACATGGGCAAAAGCGCGTAGAATGGCTGCCTCCTACTAAGGGCTTGTATTTGGTTGTGTTGTCCTGGGGTAGTATGGATGCACGCCACTACCTGACGCGCCGCTTAATTGTGCACTAAGGCGTGCTGTAATTCTTTAGATTAGTATGTCTGTACCGTGCACATAGAGTTTTGCACCAAAGCTTAGAGTTTTACTAAAAAACGCGGGGAACAACTGGTATTGTGATATGCGTTGAAAGCTGGACGTCAGTGGTACACTTGCATTAGGATAAAGGGAAGCTCATTTCTGACTGCTCGACTATTTGCACTTTTTGTGAAAAAAACTGTTATGGTGAAGTTGTGGCATAAATACATGTGGTTACTGTTATTGGCAATCGTCCTTATTTTTGGCTACCTGTTGTTTCGCTTTGTACTGAAAAACGCTGAAGATCATCCCATCACCTTTGAGCTATTTGCTGCACTGATTGGCTTTGCACTGACGGTGCTCACTACCAGTTTGTTGTTGCATCGGCAAACGGAAGCTGAATTGTCTAAAGAGGAAAATATTCAGTTCCTCAATCTCAAGATGAAAATTTATTTAGAGCTTATCGAGCAGTTGCACGATGTGGTGTCTAAACGGCGCATCACACCTGAAGACGTCATCGAGCTGCGTATGCTCAATCAGAAGATCGCATTTATCGCTAGCCCCGATGTGCTGAAAGCTTTCAATTACTTTGTACAACATTTTGCACAATTAGCTGATAAAGAATCTATTCAGGAAGATGATATTGATAGCTTGCTCGATGAGATGAGCCGTTTGGCCATTCGCATACGACGCGACTTGTTCCGTCTTGATAGCAAAGAAGTGCCTGCCGCACAACTCGAGCAGCTGGTGCTTTCCAGTAACGATTTGCTTGACCTGGCAGAGTGATTGGTGGGGCTTTGTGATAGAGAAAAAGTGTTAAAGGGCATATATAGCGTGTGTGCTGGAGAGTCGTAGCTCGTTGTCTGGCCATTAATTGGGTGCGGTATCTTGCTCCTTTCTCTTTACTTTCGCCTCCCTCATCGTTCAAAAATTTCCTTATGTGTATGGTTCGACTGTCGTCGTTTCTGCTACTGATTTGCCTTTCGGCAAATACTATAGCCCAACAAGTAGATTGGTCTGCTCTAGAGTACCGGTTTGTGGGACCCTACCGCGGGGGGCGTGCTACAGCTGTCACGGGCGTGGTCCAACAGCCCAATGTCTTTTATTTGGGTACCACGGGTGGTGGATTGTGGAAATCGGACAACTATGGTGTTAGTTGGCACAACGTATCTGATGGTTTCTTTGCCTCGCCCTCGATCGGAGCGGTGCGCGTGGCCCCTTCAGATCCCAACATTGTGTACGTGGGCACAGGTTCTGACGGCCTGCGCAGCAATGTCATCAGCGGCAAGGGCGTATACAAATCGGTCGATGGGGGCAAGACGTGGCAGCACATTGGCTTAGAGCGTACAGGGCATATCGGGGCGCTGGAGATCCACCCCAGCAATCACAACATTGTTTTTGTAGCAGCTATTGGTCAGGCTTTTGCACCCAATCGCGAACGCGGTGTGTATCGCACGCGCGATGGAGGCCACAGCTGGGAGCAAGTGCTCTACTTGAGTGATACCACAGGATTTGTGGACTTAGAGCTGCTACCCTCCAATCCAGACATCATTTTTGCTGCTGCCTGGCGCGCTGAACGCAAGCCTTGGACCATCATCAGTGGTGGTAAAGAATGCGGCATCTACAAATCGATAGATGGCGGTACCCATTGGACACGCCTGACCGAAGGTTTGCCCAAAGGCATCATGGGAAAAATCGATTTGGCCGTATGTCGTGCCGATTCGCGCGTGGTATATGCCTTGATTGAAGCGCCTGGTGATGAGGGAGGGCTTTACCGATCCGATGATCAGGGCCTGCATTGGCGGCAGGTCAGCCGCTATAAGCCATTATTGCACAGGCCCTTTTATTTCTGTAATGTCGAAGTGGACCCCACCGATCCCGAGCACGTCTTTGTCATGGCTTTGCGCTTGTACGAGTCGCGTAATGGGGGCAAGAGCTGGACTACCATACCTACACCCCATGGCGACGATCACGACCTTTGGATCAATCCGAATGATCCGCGCATTATGATCGAAGCCAATGACGGTGGCGGGAATGTCACGCTGGATGGTGGAAAAACCTGGTCGAGCCAGTTCAGCCAGCCCACCGCTGAATTGTACCAAGTAGAAGTCGATGAGCAATATCCTTACTGGCTATATGCCGGGCAGCAGGACAACTACACGGCTATCGCTGTGCCTAGCTTGCCGCCTTGGCGCCATCAGCTGGGCAGTGGTGCATTGATCATGAGTGTAGGTGGTTGTGAAACGGGGCCAGCAGTACCACATCCCAAAGATCCCAACATCGTGTATGTCAACTGCAAGGGACGTTTTGGCGTCTATGACAAACGCACAGGGCAGGAACAGCATTACGATGTGGGTGCGCGCTTCATGTATGGCCATAACCCGCGCGAGTTGAAGTACAGATTTCAGCGCGTGGCGCCTATTCACATTTCTCCACACGACCCCGACGTAGTATATCATGCTTCTCAATACGTACATCGTACTACAGATGGAGGGCGTACTTGGCAGACTATCAGCCCCGATCTGACTGCCTTCGAGCCTGACAAGCAAGTCATATCGGGTAGTCCTATTACGCGCGACATTACAGGCGAAGAGTTTTACAGTGCCATCTATTCGCTGCGCGAGAGCAAGCTACAGCAGGGCCTCATCTGGACGGGTGCCAATGATGGAGTGGTGTTCGTGACGCATGATGGTGGACAGGCGTGGCAAGATGTCACTCCACAGCAATTGCCGCCCGGTGGTCGAGTGGATTGTGTCGAGCCTTCGCCGCATGATTCTGCCAAGGCCTATATTGCTGTATTGCGCTATCAGCTGGGCGACTGGCGGCCATATGTGTATAAAACGGAAGACTATGGCCAGCACTGGACCTTGCTCACCGACGGCACCAATGGCATCCCCGCCGATTATCCAGTACGCGTAGTGCGCGAAGACCCCCAGCGCGAAGGGCTCCTCTTCGCCGGCACCGAATACGGCGTATTCGTCTCTTTTGACGATGGCCAGACATGGCAAGCTTTCCAGCAAAACTTGCCCATTACACCCGTCACCGACATCAAGATCCATCGTGGCGATCTCGTGCTCGCCACAATGGGCCGTGGCTTTTGGATTGTAGATGACATTAATCCCTTGCGCCAAAGCTTTGATACGAGCGGGCCTTTCTTGTTCGAACCTCAGACGAGCTGGCGCTATCGCTATGGGCAATATAAGGGCACAGATGCAGTGTGTGCGCCAGATTATCCGTCGCCTTCAGTTATTATCGACTATTACCTTTCGGAAAAAGCAACTCAGCCATTGCACCTCGAGATCTGGGATGTACAAGGCCGTCTTGTACGCGCATTTAGTAGTGCTGATACTGCTACCCGTTTGGAACCCCAGCCCCGTGATATGCAAACTGGGTCGGAACGACCTTTTAGTGTGGTACGCCACTTAAAAGATGAGCAAGGTCTTCATCGTTTTCGTTGGGACATGCGCCATACAGGTGTATGGCATCAGCAAAAGCGTCAGAGGTGGCGTGGAGGGCCATTAGTGGCTCCGGGCACCTACACGGTTCGCTTGTTTGTGGATGGCCAGGTGCTGGCACGGGCTTTTACCCTAAAGGCCGATCCGCGCGTGTTGGCTGCAGGTATTACACAGGAAGATCTCGAAGCGCAGGAAGCGCTTTGCCTCAAAGTAGTGGCGCTGCTTTCAGATGCTCGTCAGTTGGCAGCTCAGTTGAAACAAGAGCGAAAGGCATTGGAAACTAAAGAAGTGCGCACAGCGGCTGAGCAAGCGCGTCTGGCAGAGGTGCGTCATATGCTCGATCAGTTGGTTACACCTGAGGGGCGTTATCCCAAACCGCGCCTGATCGACCAGATAGGCTATTTGTACGGCATCATCTCGCGCGCCGACCAGCGGCCCGGACAGGATGCCTATGTGCGCTATGAAGAGTTGGCACGGGAACTCGCAGTATTGCAACGGCAGTAGTAGAAGTGGTGCATGTGTAGGGACTAAAAAGCGACCGAAGTGCGGCAGACTTCGGTCGCTTTCGCGTTTGCCGAAAGGAAATTGCCATTATGTCAGTGGCTTGCCACCTATAGCAGGTAGTTTTTCCTGGAGCAGCTGCTGCACCATGCGATTGAGGTAGGCATATGAGAGCTGCATCTTGCTGCTCACCATCATGAAGGTATCTGTTTCGCTGACCAATACGAGCAATCTCTTGATCGCTTTCCCGTCTTTGCTTTCTCGAACGAGTAAGTGTATGCGTGTAGGACCTTCGTGTATTAGGAGCAAATCGGTATAACCTTTCTTGCGGGCACCGCGTATCATGTGGTCGATGGCGGCGGCAGGGATGCGGTTGGGGTCATCTTCGTTGTACAGGATGCGCGTCTTGCCTACTTTGCGCATGAGTCGGATAGCCTGTTTTTCTTCAGGCGCTTTGGCGAAGGGCAAAGCGATGGTACCGGTGAAATCGATCAACCAGCCAGGTACGATGAAGTTTTTGACTTCAGGCCCTTGCTTCCAGTGGCGATAGAACTTGTTGATGGGGCGCACTTGTGCGTATAGTAATAGAGGGATGAAAGCTACAGCTATGAGTAGAGCAATGCGTTTCATTGATTACTGCGTTTAGTGGATGAGTTTCGATCGAAGAGGATGTGTGGGAAGTAGATCAAAACGAGGAGTACCCTTTGCACCTTTGCGAAGGGCACTCCTCGCCATAACAGAAGCGTTATTGATCTTCTAGTTTTTCTAAGTGCTCGGCACCTTCTACATTGAGCACTTTTGACAACTCGCCAATCTTCTTGAGGTCAATGTCGCCAACGAAGCTGAGCATGACAAATTCATCAGTGCCACCCACGAGTAGGAGTAGCTCTCGAATGCGATCACCTGCTTCTTTGATGAGGAACTCTACATTGTCGCCATTTTCGCTGTCACGTACGGTCATGAGTACTTCATAGCCCTTAGTAGGTAAAGTGGCTTTGGCTTCCTGAAAAAACTTCTGGGGGGTCACTTTGGTGGTCAATATGCGCAATCCTCCTAAGTCTTTGATAATATCAAGAGCGGCTTGTGCTTGTGGGTCATTTGTTTGTAGATCCATCTTAGATACCATGTCGAACATTTTGGGGCTGATGAATACTACTGTGAAGCGGTCGTCTTCCATGTATTTGTTGAAATATTGGACGATGGCATCACTTTGAGCTTGTAGCCCCAGTGCGCTCATTAGACAGATGGCCAATGTGATCAGTCTCATTTGATACGTTGTTTTTAGCGTTTAAAAGAAACAACAAGATGAAGTATTCGGGCCCTACAGAATAGCTATATGTGTGCACGTGCAAGAGCTTTTAGTTCGTCTTAATCACTTGTTCTATTATTTCCACTCGCTGTAGTTCTTTTGCTGCTTTTCGTCGGCCTTGATCCATTTGGCTGGTGAGGAATGCCAATGCAGCCATGGTTTGCTGATAGGCCAGCTCGGGGTCTTCTATTTCTCCTGTAGCGACAACCAGTTGATGGCTTGACGAGTTAGGAGGCGTGTGTGGCCTTTTTAGGGTGAAAAGGGCTAGTAGCAGGATAAGCCCTACTGCAGCGATTTGGACTATCGGCTGCCACAAGAGGCGTATGCGCGCAATGGTTGTTTTAGTGTCGGGTGATTGGCGGATCTTTTGCTGAAGCTTCTGGGCAAATGCTGCTGAAGTGGTACGTCGTGCTTCTTCTTCGAGTGCTTCAAACCAAAAGCAATAGGTGCGGAGATGTGCCGGCAACTTCTTTGGGTCACTCAGCCACTGTCGCAGCAATTGTTCCTCTTCCAGGGTACTTTCAGCGTTGAAGTATTTTTCTAGCAGCAGTTCTATCTT
The DNA here is from genome assembly GCA_026982695.1 of Saprospiraceae bacterium. Taxonomy (GTDB): domain Bacteria; phylum Bacteroidota; class Bacteroidia; order Chitinophagales; family Saprospiraceae; genus WFYJ01. The sequence goes on along the minus strand of JALSGS010000045.1, from coordinate 117,469 downwards.
TTTGACATCCATTCTTGGAGTTGTTTTAGGTTATTGATCTGTGTTTGTGTGGGTGGTTTTTGTAGTGCCAAGTGTTTAAGTCAGCCCCCACTTTTCAGTTTGTTGCATTTTTTGGCGAATAGCTTGACGTGCGCGAAATAGGTTGACTTTTACTTGGTCGAGTGTAAGGCCGAGCATTTGGGCGATTTCTTTATATGCTAGGCCTTCGATATCGCGTAGATGCATAATTTCTTTTTGTTTGGGTGGCAATTCATCGATCCAGGTCTTTACCAACTCGAGTGTTTCATTTAGTTCGGTCTGTCGATGCGGCGAAATCTGGGCGTCTTTCATGTCAAATCGCTTGTCGATCGGTTCAGTACGTCGGTGCTTGGAGCGGACCTTGTCAATCGATTGGTTGCGCGTGAGGGTCGTTAGCCATGCTTCCAAATTGTCGATCTGATCGGCGTACTGTCGTTGATTCCACAGTTTGATGAATACTTCCTGGACGACATCTTCGGCTTCTGCCTCATTGCCAACAATGCGCAGGGCATAGCGGAAGAGTCTGTCTTTTTGCTCAAGCACCAACTCTTGGAATCTTCGTTCTGTCATAGCACTGAGGTGACGTCAATTAGGGATATGTTGTTACAGGAAAAGGGGTATTTTTTTAAAGCAAGATACTGAGCTGAGTGGTGTGGGCATAGGCTGGTATACAGACCATTTGCATATGAAAACATTTTTTGATTGCAGGCATTGCATTTGGAGTGCCGCTACTCAAGGTGCACCTTTGCACCACGAAAGTCGGCAATTTAGCTGCTTATGCTGCGATTGAAGAAGATAGACAAGCTACTGATTCGCTCTTTCTTGCCTCCTTTTATGGTGACCTTTTTCATTGCCCAGTTTGTGTTGGTAATGCAGACACTTTGGGTGTATGTAGATGACTTGGCGGGCAAGGGATTGGGTTTTTTTCTGTTGGTAGAGTTGGTCGGTTACATGAGCATGTCGATGGTGCCTTTGGCGTTGCCCATTGGCGTGTTGCTCAGCTCGGTGATGGTGATGGGCAATATGGCAGAGCGCTATGAGTTGTCGAGTCTCAAGTCAGCGGGTGTGTCATTGTGGCGCGTGATGCGGCCACTGATCTGGGTGAGTGTGGGGATTGCACTGTTTTCTTTTGTATGTGCCAATTACCTTATTCCCATATCGAATCTCAAGTTTAAGTCGCGACTCTACGACATTCGGAAAGCCAAGCCGGCACTGAGTCTTGAAGAAGGAGTGTTTAACGACGACTTTCAGGGTTATGCCATTCGCATTGGCAAGAAGATGCCTGACGGGCGTACCATACGTGATGTGATGGTATACGACCAGAGTTCGAGTAGCTCGGGACAATTGGCGGTAGTAGTAGCCAAAGAGGGCGAGATGTACATCACGGCTGACGAGCGTTTCTTTGTCATGCATTTACGAAATGGCAGTGAGTATATGGAGCCAAAGCCCAAGTATGAAGGCCGGCGGCGCAATTACCCCTTTGTGCGGGTACATTTTAAGGAATGGCAAAAGGTATTCGATTTGAGTGAGTTTCAGTTGCAGCGCACCGATGAGAGCTTGTTTAAGTCGCACCAGACCATGCTCAACGTAAAGCAGTTGCATCATGCCATCGACTCGATCCAACGGCGACGTGCCAAGCGGCTTGAGGGGTTTAGCAAAAATGCTGCAAAGTATTTTCACCTCTACAAAATGGCACGTGATAGCAGTGTACAGGTGCCATCTGATGTAGACACGTTGCTTGCGCAAACGGATACGGCAATTGACATCTCTGATACACTTACCAATGGCCAAACTAAACAAGTCGTACCTTCGGTGAAGGTCGATAGTCAGCAGCGCGCATTGGCAATACAGATGCAACGCGCGCGTAATTCTAATAGGGGACTAGTGCGTCCCAGTGGCTTTGTACAAGAAGCGGATGTGGTGCTCGATACTTTGTCGTCCTTTATCCAGACATTTCCTCCATACCGGCGGGTAGAGCTAGCCGATCGGGCTAAGTCGTTAGCACGCAGCTTGCATAGTCAGGTCGTGTCTGCTATCCGAATTGATGAACAATTGCGCGAGGCTTGGGTCAAGCACGTGTTCGAGCTACATACGAAGTTTAGCATGGCTGTAGCTTGTATACTTTTTCTCTTCATTGGTGCGCCGATGGGGGCCATTGTGCGCAAGGGCGGTTTTGGTTATCCGATTCTCATTTCCATTCTCTTTTTCATGTTGTTTATCATCATTACCATTTTTGGCAAAAATGTAGCTGAGCGCAATGTGATCCATCCAGTGGTGGCTGCATGGTTGTCGTGTATGGTGTTGTTACCTATAGGTTTGTTGCTGACGTGGAAGGCAGTAAACGACTCGAAGCTGTTGCAGCTCGACAACTGGTGGATAGGATTGCGCAAGTTGTGGCGCCGTACATCCTCTGTGGATGTGTGAGTAGGTATTCTGCCTTTTAAGCTACTTTTGTGCTTTCGCACAATGTGGCCTATTCATGCAGTTGTCTGTTGCTATTCAACTCTTTCTACAGCTTGTATTTCCCGCCTTTGCTATAGTATTTGCCCGGCGTAGCCGTTTGGGCAAATGGCTGAGTCCTGTGGTGTTGTGCTATGCCGTAGGAATTGTAGTAGCCAACTGGAGCGGTTTGGTCATCCGTACGGATGTGGCGCGTACAGTGAGTGAAATCAGTGTGTTGTTGGCTATACCCATGCTGTTGTACAGCACGGACTTGTCCGCTTGGTTGCGTTTAGCTCGTCCTACGATGCTTTCTTTTGCGCTGTGTGTGGTTAGTGGCGTGTTGATCTCTATCATAGCAGCAATCGTGGTGGGGCCGCGCTGGCCCTATGCTTGGCAGATGTCGGGTATGTTGGTGGGGGTGTATACAGGGGGAACGCCTAATATGAATGCCATAGGCATTGCTCTGCAAGCTCCTGAGGAGGTATTTGTCTATTTGAACGCAGCGGATGTAGTGACAGGAGGGGCATATTTGCTCTTTCTCACCTCGGTGGGGCCGCGCATTTTTGGTTTGCTACTGCCGCCCTTCCCCAGGGCAGTGCGTCAACCTGCGGCACCTGTGCCGCCGCTCTTCCTGTGGCATCAGTGGCAGGGGGTGGCTAAAGGATTAATGCTGGCATTGATTATAGTAGGTGTGGCCGTAGGACTGACCTATGCATTTTGGGGCACATTGGATCAGCCTGCGTGGATTATCTTTTTCTTGTCGCTTTTCAGTGTTGGTGCTTCTTTTTTGCCGGTGGTAAAACAATGGCAAGGCACTTACGAAGCTGGAGATTATTTGTTGCTCATCTTTTGCGTGTCGGTGGGCATGTTAGCTCATTTGGGTGATGTATGGGCCAATGGTGCCGTAATAGCTGGTTATACAGTGGCAGTGATGATGGGTACAATATTGCTGCACTGGCTATTAGCGGCTTTGGTGCGTATTGATCGCGATACTTTTATCATTACTTCTACTGCAGCTATTTATGGTCCGCCTTTTATTGGGCAGGTAGCCCAGGTGATTGACAACCGAACACTTGTGTTTGCAGGCATTGCTACGGGCTTAGTAGGCTATGCCATTGGCAACTTTTTAGGTATAGCAGTCGGGCAAGCTGCCTATTTTTTGCTACACGTAGGTTTCTGATATGGCGTTTTCAGCTCATGTCTTTGCCAGTGCTGGAGCAATAGAGGATCTCGGTGTTTTGCGGATATAATCTTTGGGCAGGTGGCGCAGCAATTGCCTTCGAAACAGGTGATAGTCTACTGTGATGGTGTGTCGCGGCGTATTGATTTGTCGGTAGTGGGGGCGCTGTAGATCGCGGGCTATACGGCGCTTGATGTCGGCTGGGCGTTGCCACTTTCCAGCAATTTCGCGGGCCATAATTTTGGACTGCAATTCGGCACCTGGCCAAATGCATCCTAAAGGTTGAAAGAGTCCGATGAAATACAGGTCGTCGTATTCGGGATGCATCATGCGCAGGTATAGAGGCACGGGGCCTTCGCTGTAATCGATAAACGATTTGTCGAAAAAGGGATGCGAAATGCAATATCCCGTGCAGGCGATCACCGCGTCGTAGGATTCCACTTTTCCGTCTTTGAAATGCACTTGGTGGCCGTCGAATCGCGCAATGTCGCGGCGCGGATGCACTTTTCCATGGCGGATGCGATAGAGCAATTCGTCATTGATGGTCGGGTGGCTTTGCCCAAACTTCACATCTACGGGTGGCAATCCGTACAGTTCGTTGGGTCCTTGTATTAACCAGATGATGAAATCGCTAAGACGGGTGCGTATGGACAGCGGCAGCCAAGCTAGGCGTTGGCCCACCACGTCTGAGGGTTTGCCCATGATAAATTTGGGCAAGATGCGATAGCCACGCCGCCAGCTAATAGCAGTAAAGGCACTGACGCGGCTGGTCTCTACTGCCACATCGCAAGCTGAGTTGCCGCCGCCGATGACCAGCACGCGTTTGCCAGCAAAAGGTGCTGCGCGCTTGTACTGATGTGCATGCAGATATTCACCTGCAAATTCGCCTGGATATTGAGGCCAGCGTGGATCCCAGTGGTGGCCATTGCATACAACCAGATGGGTAAAGCGCTCGGTCCATGTGCGACCATCGCGGCGTAGGTGCACCTCCCAATGTCGGTTGTTGAGCCGCTCGCAGCGCACCACCTCAGTGCGAAACTCGATGTGGTCGTACAGCCCGAAATGGCGTGCATAAGCCTGAAAGTAGCGCAGTAGGTGGCGGTGGTCGGGGTAGTCGGGCGTGTCGGGATCAAAGTCGTCAAAGGGAAAGTCTTCGTATTGCGACAGCGTGCGCGAACTGATGATGTGCGTCGTTTCGAATACACTAGAGTGCCCTTCTTCGTCGGAAAAAATCCAATTGCCACCTACTTCTTCTTGTCGATCGTAAGCGACCACGTCGAGACCTTCGTCGAGTAAGTTTTTGATCGCGGCAATGCCGGAAGGACCAGCGCCAATGACACAGATGCGTGTGGTCATGTGTGCGTGAGTTAAGTTGGATGTCGTGGTATCATGGGTAAATATATGCTTATAAGGGCATCAAGTGTAGAAGCGCATATGTGATTTCCCAATTGGCATGTGGTTATGGGGTGTTCTGCATTGCAAGTGATGTGCCTTAATTAGCTAAAAATTAACAGCTCAGGTAATATAAAAGTCGCTGCTTGAACTGCTTTTTTTGAAAAAAGACTGATGTTGTCATGTATATAGGGCGAACTTTTGCTATGAAATGGCAGAAAAGGGTAGATTGCTGAAAGGGGAGTGTGTATCTTTCCGAAGCCTTAAGTGCACGTCATTTGCCGAAAGATGCAATAGATCACAATGCAATCACCAAAACTACTACTGCGATGAAACAAACAAAGTTGATTACCACGGTTATTATTGCTTTTATTGTGCTCATTGTGGTACTCATTTTTTCCAATGCGACATTCCTCACCATTCCTCCTGGCCATAAAGGTGTGTTATTTCGACCTTTTGCTGGTGGTCTGGACAAGGAAAACATTTACGATCAGGGCTTTCACATCATTGCACCTTGGAATACCATGTATGTATATGATGTGCGCATACAGGAGGCTTTTGAGCAGATGGAAGTTTTGTCGCGCAATGGTCTCAACATCAAGGTTGACCTATCTTACCGCTATCAACCTATGCCAGGAAAAATTGGCTACTTGCACGATGAAGTAGGGCCTGAATACCACCGCCGTATTATCATACCTGAGATTCGATCGGCTACGCGTGAGGTGATTGGCAAGTATTTGCCCGAAGAGCTGTACTCGACCAAACGGGAAGCCATTCAAGACGAGATCTTCGAGCGCACACAGAGGGCGGTAGCCAAGAAATACATCATTCTGGATGCCGTGCTCATCCGCGAGGTGACGCTGCCCGAGTCGCTACAAGAGGCTATCGAGCGCAAGCTGCGCGAAGAACAAGCTGCTTTAGAGTATGAGTATCGGCTTGAGCGCGAGCGCAAAGAGGCAGAGCGCCGCATTATTGAAGCAGAGGCTAAGGCCAAGGCCAATCGCATTCTCAATGCAAGCTTGACGGAAAACATTTTGAAGGATAAAGGCATAGAAGCTACGCTCGAACTGGCCAATTCGCCTAATAGCAAAATTGTGATAGTAGGTGGTGGCGACGGCTTGCCGCTCATCTTGAACAATAACTAAGCTTGTTGACCAGAGCGAACCTCATTGGGGAAGAAAAGAGGGGCCCAAATCTTATAGATGGGGGCCCTCTTTTATGTAAGTAAGGTACAGTTGCGTTTATTCAGCTTGCATAAAGGGGTAGCGATAGTCTTTTGGTGGGTTGAAGTTTTCTTTGATAGTGCGTGGCGACACCCATCGGATGAGGTTGAAGATGGAACCAGCTTTGTCGTTGGTACCTGAGGCACGTGCACCGCCAAAGGGTTGCTGCCCCACGATGGCCCCTGTAGGCTTGTCGTTGATGTAGAAGTTGCCAGCAGCATGGCGCAGCACTTCGGTAGCTTCGACAATCGCCTGGCGGTCTTGGGCAAAGACGGCTCCCGTCAGGCCATAAGGCGAAGTGGTATTTACTAGCTCGAGCGTGTCGGCCCATTTGTCATCGTCGTACACGTAGATGGTGAGCACGGGACCAAAGATTTCTTCGCACATCGTGCGATACTTGGGATCTTGCGTGAGAATTACTGTAGGCTCAATAAAGTACCCTTCTCGCTTATCGCAATTGCCCCCGATGAGGATTTCTACTTCTTTGTCTTTTTTGGCTTGGGCGATGTAGTTGCTGATCTTGTCGAAAGCTCGCTCGTCAATTACGGCATTGATGAAGTTGGTGAAATCTTCGGGCGAGCCCATTTTGAACGAGCGAATGTCTTCGAGTAGGCGTTCTTTCACCTCTGGCCATAAGCTTTTGGGGATATAGGCGCGCGAAGCAGCCGAACATTTCTGCCCCTGATATTCGAATGCACCGCGGCTCAAGGCAGTGACCAACGCTTGCACATCGGCTGAAGGATGGGCTACTACAAAGTCCTTACCTCCCGTTTCGCCCACGATGCGTGGATAACTTTTGTACTTGGTGATATGCGAGCCAATGGTGGCCCACAGATGTTGAAATACGCGCGTACTGCCAGTGAAGTGCAAGCCGGCGAAGTCGGGGTGCTCAAAGATGATGTCGCCAGCGATAGGACCATCGACGATAAGCAGGTTGATCACGCCAGGGGGGAGTCCCGCTTCTTCGAGCACTTCCATGATGACATAGGCACTGAATACTTGTGTTTCGGCAGGCTTCCATACTACGGTATTGCCCATCAGGGCAGGTGCACCAGACAGGTTGCCCGCAATGGAGGTGAAGTTGAAGGGCGTGATGGCAAAAACGAAGCCTTCTAAGGGGCGATATTCCATGCGGTTCCAGGTAAAGGGTGCGCTTTCGGGTTGTTCGCTGTACAGCTGAGTCATGAACTGTACGTTGAATCGGAAGAAGTCGCACAGCTCAGCCACACAGTCGATTTCCGCTTGGAATATATTTTTGCTCTGGCATAGCATAGTGGCTGCATTCATCTTGGCGCGATAGGGACCAGCCAGCAGGTCGGCGGCTTTGAGAAAGATGGCTGCGCGGTCTTGCCAGTTCATTTGTTCCCATTCCCTTTTGGCTTTGAGCGCTGCCTCGATGGCGAGATGTACGTGGCTAGAGTTGCCTTTGTAGTAGTAACCCAGCGTATGGCTCAACTCGTGAGGCGGATGGATGGCGATCTTGTTGTCGGTGGTAGGGCGTTGACCACCGATCACCATGGGAATTTCCGTTTGCTTGGACTTGAATTCGGCAATAGCTGCCTTGACGGCAGCACGTTCGGGTGATCCGGGTGCATAACTAAGTACCGGTTCGTTTGTGGCAGGTGGAACTTCAAAATAGGCATTGGACATAACAGGTGATTTTTTGATTGCGCGAACAAGGGCTAAAGCAGTAGATAAACTGCAGTTAAAAGTTGTTTGGATCTAAGCCCGTGCAAAGGTACGGCTTTGCCATAAGGGAAAGAATGCACTTGCTCAGCCCGAATGGGTGATCTTTGTCTGGTTGCTTGGTGTTGGATGCCACCAACTGCCTAGGAGTATTCCTGCGAAACTAGCCAGCAGCCCGTACAGCATGGGGGGAATGGTTGTACCCATCACCTCACATGCCAGCCAGACCGTCATGCCCGCAATAATGGATACCAAGGCCCCCGTTGTAGAAGCTTTCTGCCAGTAAAGGCCAGCGGTCAATGGCACAAATAGAGATACCAACGTCAGTGTGGAAGACTGCGCTACCAGCTCGTAGATGTCACTTTGCCACATGGCCATGAGGGCTGAAGCTACTGCTACCCCTACTACATTGATGCGCATGATGGCTAGCAAATGTGCATCACTTACTTCTTTGAGTAGGGGGCGCACGATATTTTCTGCCAATACCGTGGCCGGAGCGAGGATAGCGCCCGAAGTCGTGCTCAGCACAGCCGACAAGAGGGCACCGAAGAAAAGTACTTGTACGAGTAGTCCGGCGTGCAAAATGACAATTTGTGGAAGCACCATTTGCATGTCGCTTTGTTGTTCCAATTCCGGATAGAGTTGGTGACCGGCCAAGCTGATGAGTAATGGGAGCATGCCGATACTCAGGTACATAGCTCCTCCCAAATAAGAAGCGCGTACAGCTGTGTGCTCATCGCGAGCTGACATCACGCGTTGAAATACATCTTGCCCAGGTATGCTGCCCAGCCCAATGGTGATCCAAGCAGCTATGTAATGTGCAACATCCTCCAGAGTAGGATGCGGAAAAAAGTGGAAAAACCCCTCAGGCGTTCGGCCCAACACTTGATAGATCCCACCAGCGTCAGCGAGCAACTGGATGGCTACAGCCACAAGACCGATCACAATCATAATTGTTTGCACAAAGTCAGTGATCGATACGGCCCACATGCCACCTATATACGTGTATACCACCACAATGAACGTACATAACCAGATGCCCCAAGGCACTGGCAAACCTATGAGTACGTGCATTACAATGGCTAGAGCTACTAGTTGAGCCGCAATCCAGCTGAAAAAGGAAGGAACCATAAATATGGCCGAGAGCACTTCCGTGCGGCGGTCGTAGCGCAGGCGAAAGAAATCGTTGAAAGTAAGGATGTTTAGTCGGTATAGCGGGCGAGCGTAAAAAGCACCCACCAATATCAGACACAAAGCAGCGCCGAAAGGGTCTTCAATAACACCTAGCAGCCCCCTTTCCAGAAATTCTGAAGAGGCACCCATAATCGTTTCAGAGCCAAACCAGGTGGCGAACAGGGCCGAAGCAGCTACTATCAACGGCATGCGGCGCCCTGCCAGAGCAAAGTCTTGAGTCGTCCGTACTTGTCTTGAAGCCCAGTAGCCAATTACAAGCGTACCTAACAGGTAGAGTACAACAAAAGCCAGTAGCATACGTATGGGTTTTGTTCCTTTGCAATAATCCAAAGGGAGATTGTGACATTCATATGGCCTAACCGTCTATGAGGAGGTGTCATACTTGTCGTTTTGCAACGGCATGATGCGAAGCACGTAAAATTGTAGGGATTTTTGTACCTCGTAGCTCTGTCCTTGATAAAAAATAAATAGCTTTATTAGATGGCAACTCGTAACCAGCAGCGCCTCAATCACCAATTGCTTATAGCTGCGGTGGTGGCTATATTGGTTTTGTTAGTGCTTAATGTGTTTTTGTTGGTCAACAAGTATCGGCAAGACCAAACCATCCACATGCAAAAAGTAGACTTAGATGAGGCCACACGGCTGAAAGCAGAACTCGAAAGGCAATACTTCGAGTCTTTGGCCGAATTGGAGGAGTTGCGCGGTACTAATGAGGAGCTCAACGCGCTCATCGAGCAGCAGAAACACGAGCTGTTCCGACACAAGCGAAAGATCGAAGAATTGCTTGGTGCCAAACGCGACTTGATAGGTGCGCGAAAGGAGATGGACCACATGCGCGCACAGCTCAAAAAGTATAAAGCCGAAATAGAAAAGTTGCAACGCCAAAATGAGCAATTGGTACAAAAGAACAAACAACTAGAGCAAACAGCCAACCAGCTGAGGGAAACTGTAGCGCAGCAGCAGGCAACTGTGTCTGAAGTGCAGTCTATCAAAAAAAAGCTCGAAGAGGAAAAGCGTCGCTTTGAGGCTGAAAAGCAGCGCCTGATGCGACAAGTGACTCGAGCTTCTGTCATTATGCTCAAGCGCCTAAGCGTTAGCCCGCTCAAGATGCGCAAGTCGGGTAGAACGGTCATGCGCAAGCGTGCCAAAGATGTAGATTTGCTTAAAGTGTGCTTTACCACTGCTAGTTTAGACCCTTCTTTGGTACGCCCAGGCCCCGAACGCTTTTACGTGCGTATTGTCAGCCCTATTGGCGAGACATTGGGCAGTGATGATGAAGGTTCAGGTGTGATTCGGCGAGCCGATACCAACGAAGAAGTGCGCTTTACACAGGCAGTGGACTATCAATACGAAAACGACGAAGCAGAGTTGTGTTTGCTCTACGAGCCGCCAGCGCTTACTCCTGGCATCTATACCGTCGAGGTGTACAACAAGGGGTATTTGGCAGGCGAGACCGAGTTTTCACTCAAGTAAAGACAAAAGGAGGTGGAATGCCGAATTTGTAGTACCTTAGAAGACAAATAGGACAACAATGATGCGTACTGCTACAGCCAGGCGCGTGTATCCTGCCAAGCTCTTGCTTTTTGGTGAGTATACCATCTTAGTAGGCGGTCAAGCGTTGGCCATTCCACTTTGGGACTTCACAGGTACATGGGATCAGCGTACTGACTCTTCACTTGACGATAGCCTCCAACAACTCTGTACCTATCTGATGGAGCAAGATGCTTTGGGGCAATTGCCAGGCCGTTGGTTGCTCCATCGCCTGAAAGCCGACTTGCTCGATGGCTGTTATTTCCACTCGAGTATTCCGGCGGGCTATGGGTTGGGCAGCTCAGGGGCTTTGGTCGCTGCCCTATGCGAGAGCTATTGCATGGAAGGGCGCAACGGTGTGCCCCTTTCCTTGGGGCAATTGCGCAAGTTGTTGGCGGCCGTAGAGGCATTTTTTCACGGCACTAGTTCAGGTATCGACCCTTTGGTCAGTCTGTTGGGCAAACCACTGCTCATCGATGGAGAGCAGTTGAGGCAAGTGCCCATGCGCCCCTTGTATGCACAAGGCCCTATAGCGCTGTTTTTGTACGACACGAGCACGAGCCGACAGACGGCTCCACTCGTAGCGCGCTTTCGGCAAAAACAAACAACTGATGTAGCTTTTGCCCAAGCTGTTGAACAACTCAAGGTAGCCAATGATACAGCCATATATGCATTTTTGCATGGGCAGCCCGATGAGCTGTTAGATGCCTGGAAGACACTTTCGAAGGCTCAACTCAAGTGGCTGCCCGACATGATCCCTGAAAGCTGCGTGGCCCTTTGGCAACAGGGTATCGATCAAGCGCTCTTTTGGTTGAAATTATGTGGAGCAGGTGGTGGTGGCTATCTGTTAGGCCTCACTACTAATTGGCCTGGCACGCAAGATATGCTGGGCAGTTCTCGCTTGCACTTGATCGGTTTTGTGCAGTAGGCTATCTGCGACTTACGAAAAGTCGATCTCAGTGTTGTCACCGATGTTGAGACTTTGGCGCAAGCCCTTAATAGCTGTATCATTGCCAATAACTGAGCTGTGCAACACGGTCTCTTGTATGGATGCGTAGTTGCCAATAATGCTGTTGGTGATGATGGCCGATTCGATGTGGGCATGGGCCCCGATAGTTACATGTGGCCCTACGATAGCATTGATGATCTGACAGCCTTCTCCTATACTTACGGGGTGAATGATGATCGAATTTTCGTAAGGTGGCAAGTCGTTTGAGGCATAGCCTTCGCGATCTAACAAAATGGCATTGGTTTCGAGTAAAATTTCCTTTTTGCCGCAATCGAACCAATTGTTGACGCGAAAAGCTGTGAAGCGCACACCGCGCTCTACCATGCGCATCAGTGCATCAGTGAGTGGAAATTCGCCACTAGTGCGGATGTTATGAGTGATGTTGTACTCAAGCGCTTCAATTAATAGGCTTACTTCTTTGATTTTATAGAGCCCTACCATGGCAAGATTGCTGCGCGGAATACGTGGATTTTCTACTAAACGCGTGACCATGTGCTGCTCATCTATTTCTACTACGCCATAGGCAGAAGGATCGTGCACGCGTTGGACGCCAATGGCACTATAAGGCATGTTGAGTACTTCTTGTAAAGAGACGTCCAAAATGGTATCGCCGAAAAATATGATGACCTCATCGCTGTCGCGAAAAGCATCGCGGGCTACCCATATGGCATGTGCCGATCCCAGCCGCTCCTCTTGATGCACAAACATAGCGTGTAAGTTGGGATAAGCCGTCTCGACGTAGTCCTTGATCTTTTCTCCTAAGTAGCCAATGACGAATACAAAATCAAATACGCCCACCGCCAAAAGCTGGTCGATGATGAAGGAAATAATAGGCTTACCCGCTACCGGAATCAGCGGCTTGGGTTGCGTATAAGTCAGTGGCCGCAACTTGGTGCCGGCCCCCGCTACGGGAATAATGGCTTTCATAGGATATTGGTATTGTGGACTACACCTTGCCGCGTGGCAAGGTACGCAACAATTGTGCTATGGGCGAAAAGATATGATGTCTCCTTGGTGAATGCTTTGCCAACAACTATTTGGACACTGGTGTTGATGCATGCAAAAATGGCTGGTGCGTGCTGGGGCATTTTGCCATGGCCTTTGCCCTATCTTTGCACTGCTCAGACAAAAAAGAGAGACAACTGATGAAGGATCTTGCGGACAGGTTTGAGGCCTTACGGCAAAAATTGCTCGTACTAGAGGAACAGCTGGCTGATCCAGCCATTATTTCCGATCAGGATCGGTACGTGCGCTTGGGTAAGGAGTACAATAAACTCAAGGCATTAATCGAAGCATGGGACCGCTACCTGTCGCTGACTCAGCAACTACACGAAGCCCAGACTTTAGCCAATGACGAAGACCCCGAGCTGCGCCAAATGGCGCAAGCTGAAATAGCGACCCTTGGGCCTCAGGTAGAGCAAATGGCCCAGGCGCTGCGACTCATGCTGATTCCAAAAGATCCTGACGATGACAAGGACGTCATCTTTGAAATACGGGCTGGAACAGGTGGCGATGAAGCTGCACTGTTTGCGGGCGACTTGTATCGCATGTACACGCGTTACTTCGACCGACAAGGCTGGCAATGGGAGGAGCTCAGTGCGCACGAAGGCACAGTAGGAGGCTACAGCAAGGTCGTACTCGAAGTGCGCGGTCAAGACGTATATGGCAAGCTCAAGTTTGAGTCGGGGGCCCATCGCGTTCAACGCGTGCCAAAGACCGAATCGCAAGGCCGTATTCACACGTCGGCGGCTACAGTAGCTGTCATGCCCAAGCGCGAGATGTCAGATGTAAATATACAACCCACCGACTTGCGCATCGATACTTTTCGCGCTAGTGGAGCTGGTGGCCAACACGTCAACAAAACAGAGTCGGCGGTGCGCATTACCCATTTGCCTACGGGTGTGGTTGTAGAAAGTCAAGATGGCCGCTCACAGATTAGAAACAGAGAGATTGCCATGCAGCGCTTGTACCAGAAGCTGCACGAAATGCAGCGCCAGCAGTATCAATCTGAGCTAGCCCAACAGCGCAAGTCGTTGGTAGGCTCAGGTGATCGCTCTGACAAGATTCGCACTTACAACTTTCCCCAAAATCGCGTTACAGATCATCGCATCAATCTGACGCTTTACCACCTTGACAAAGTACTCGAAGGGCAACTCGATGAAATCATCGAGGCGCTACAAGTGGCCGAAAATGCTCAACGCCTTAAGGGTACAGAAGAGCCCACGTGAGTGTGGTGCAGCACTCAATCTAATATTTCCGATATGGCTTGGAAAAAAATGCGCAGGCCTGCCAGGTAGTCGGCAGCGCGAAGGGGGCGCACGCGTTGTGTTGGCCCGACAAAGACGAGTATTCGGTTGCCCAAGTACTGGTAGTCATTGACAAACTAGCTGGTGGCGTGCAAGCTGGAAAAGTGCTTTTTAGCTGATCAAATCGGAGGGCATGCCGTGCAGGAATTCAAATCGCACGATATGTGGCGGTATTTGTGTCAGCAGTACGGCTCGCCTTTTGAGCTGAACGTCAGGCAAATTTTGTAGAAGAGCTATCTGTGTTGTGTATGAGCGGGCAGCTTTTGCTTGCTATGAGGGCAGTAGTAGCGAATGGTGAAGTTGTTGTACTTGGCGTAGCTGTGGGCACGAAAGCGCTCTTGGACGGTGAGCAGGTGTTGGCTGCGGCCCACAATACGCGGTCTATGCCTGCGTGTTGGTCGAGTTGCACGGCCGTATGGGTGGTGAATTGGACTTCTGTTCATTGCAGGAGTTCATGGATCAATGGGTGAGCCAAATGCTCGTGCATATAATTGGTAAAAGTACGATTCTAAGGGTAGTGAGACATTGAAAATGGTTTTAGGTGTGTGTTGGGGAAATGCTTTCAGGGTAGAGAATGGCCGTTTAGTTGATAGAAGTTACGCGTCAGCTGTTTTTCTTCTTCGCTCACGGCAAAATCGGCGTCCTCTAAAGCGGATAGGTTGACGTAGAGCTGGTTTTTGTCCAGCATTTCGATGAGCAATTGCTTTTGTTGGGCAAGATTTAGCTGAGCCCACGCTGTATCGATCTTCGCATCTATATGGTCGAGTTCGAGTGCGAAGTGCAGTGCGCTGCGTTGCTTCATCTGTTGCCAGATGCGGCGTAGTGTCGTTGTGTCAGGTGCTGCTTCGATTTGTTCGGCGAAGTATTGGTTGTATTTTTTGAGGGCTATGTAGGTGAAGCTGCCTCCGCCTTTCCATCCTACGGTTTTGGAAATGCCGGTGGGATCGCCCTTAATGACGTTTTGTAGGCGCACGGTGCAGTCGTCCTTGCCGTAGTCGAGCTGTTCTATACCGATGTATTGCCTACTCAGTTTATGAGCTACAGCTGCTGTGGTGCCCGATCCGAGATAGTAGTCAAGTACGATGTCGCCAGGTCGGGTGGCTAGTAGTAAAATACGATGTAGTAGTTTTTCGGGCTTTTTGCCGCCAGGCAGGCTCACGCCACCTTCGTATCGGTTAGACTGGAACACTTCATCGTCCCATAGGTCGGAGATGAGAGTGCCAAAGTAAGTTTTGTCGCCTTCTTTGACGATGCGTGACTTTAGGGGGGTGAGTACACCGCCGCGATAGAGCAATACTTTTTGCCCTTTGCTATTGATGAATTCCACTATCTGATCGCTGTGTTTAGATTGTGTCAGGGCAGCTTGCATGCGTGCACCAGCTTTTTTGTTGTTTTTTTCCAAAGAATAGATGTGCTCGTAGTGGGTAAGGGCGTATTGCGCTAGGTCTTCTTTTTTCGCAAATCGCTGGCGCAAATCGCTGAGTATGTAGCGGCCGTTTTCTTGGTGCAGTTCATAGCGGTAGTTGAAGTTGTAAGGAGCTTTTACATAGCAGGGATAAAAGCGGAAGGCTGTGGACTTAGCGTAGAACAGCAAGTACTCTTTGACTTTGAAGAGGCGTTCGCCACGTTTGACGTTGATGGCATTGACGCCACTAGGCGTACTACTTTTCACTACGATAGTTGCTCGATAGTTCTCCTCGCCGAAGAGCTCATCCATGAGTACTTTGAGATAGGCTTGCTCTTTGTCGTCGCATTGTACGAAGATAGCGCCATCTTTTTTGAGCAGGCGGCGGGCCAACTCCAGACGGTTTTTCATAAAGGTAAGCCAGGTGCTTCGCTTGAAGCGGTCATTGTAGCGAAAAGTGTCGTTGCCTGTGTTGTAGGGCGGATCGATGTATATGAGCTTGATCTTTTCTGCAAACTGAGGCAAAAGTGAAGCTAAAGCCATGAGGTTGTTGCCGCGAATAATGAGGTTGTCGGTGATAGTATCCAGACTTAGCCCCCGCTGTTGGTTGTATGTGGCGTCGCGAGTGAAGCTGTGTAGCGGATGTATGCCATGGGGCGTGTAGCGCCTACCTTTGGTGAGTACTTTGGGTTCGAGTAGCTGGGTGATTTCGTCAGGCGCGAGCAGCTCGTTGAAAAAACGTTCAGGGCGTTGCTGTTCTGCTCGGCTTTGCCCTCCTTCTAATACGCAATCCTTATAGGGCCATACGAGCACTACCTCGTCGTGGTGTAGTAAGGGCGAGTCATCACGTAGTGCCAGGCCTACGCGGTTGCGAAAGCGCGTGAGGCTGTGAGGCAGATAGGCGTGCTGTTCGAGTAGTGCAATCAGTGCTTCAGCCCGAAATATCCAGGCAGGGCCCACGTGTTGGAAGAAGGCACTTTTTAGGTGTGCGTCATCCCACAGTAGCTCGAGTAGCCGAGTATTAGCAGTTTGTGCCCAACGGATCGCGCGCCACTTGTCGAGTTGGTCGTTGGGCGTGCACAGCTCTGGAATAGTTTTTAGGCACGCTAAGAGTCGGTCTAATAGCGTCATAGTGGCAGCTTGATGGTACTGCTCAAGTTATTTCATTTTATGGATAGTGTGTCTTTGTGTATAGGCACATGTGTGTGATTATCCATCTGACTGGTAGCACCTTCGTAGAGGGTATCGAGCAATTGGCGCGCATGTGTGAGGTGTTCGACTTGCTGGCGTATGAGCATGAGGTGGCGTGCGGTTTTTTTCATTTGGAAGCCCAGGCGATGGCCTTCTTGCGCTATGTGTTGGAATAGTGCGGCAAAGAGTGGGCTATCGTAAAAGGGCGATTGAGGGTTGGAGATAAAGAAAGCCACTAGTTTGCCGTTTTTGAGTACGATGCGCTCAATGCCCATGCGGCGGCATGTCCAGCGCAGGCGTAGCCCATTGAACAACTCTTCCACCTGCCAGGGGATGGTGCGGCCGAAGCGATCGCGCATGTTTTCGGCAAAAGCACTGAGCTGTGCTTCATTTTCCAGGCGATCCAGCTCTTGATACATCAATAGGCGTTCTTGTACCTGTGGTACGTATTCATCGGGAATGTGCATTTCGGTGTCGGTTTCTATTTGCACCTCGCGCACGTATGCCCGCTGTTGGGTTTGTTCTTCGGCAAACAACTGGCGAAATTCGTTTTCCTTGAGCTCTTGGACGGCTTCTTCCAAGATGCGCTGAAAGGTTTCGTAGCCCACTTCGTTGATAAAGCCACTTTGCTCGGCACCCAACAGGTTGCCAGCACCTCGAATGTCCAGGTCGCGCATGGCAATTTCAAAGCCATTTCCCAATTCACTGAATTCCTCTATGGTGCGCAAGCGCTTGCGCGCTTTTGGGGTCAGTGTCGATAGGGGTGGACACAATAGATAGCAGAATGCCTTTTGGTTGCTGCGGCCAATGCGGCCACGCAATTGATGCAAGTCGCTCAGGCCAAACTGATGGGCATTGTGAATGAGCATGGTGTTGGCGTTGGGGATGTCTAAGCCCGTCTCGATGATGTTGGTACAGACCAACACGTCGTAGCGTCGCTCGATAAAGTCAACTAATGTCTGCTCCAATTGCTTGCAGTCCATTTGGCCATGGGCCATGGCCACTTCTACGTCGGGGCAGAGGCGTTGAATCATTTCTGCCATTTGAGGCAAAGTCTTGACGCGATTGTGCACAAAGAACACTTGCCCACCGCGTTGCACTTCGTAGTCGATCGCTTCTTTGATGAGCTGTTCGTTGAAGATGCGTATTTCCGTGTGGATGGGTTGGCGGTTAGGTGGAGGTGTGCGTATAATGCTCAGATCGCGGGCCGCCATAAGCGAGAACTGGAGCGTGCGAGGGATGGGCGTGGCGGTAAGTGTCAAGGTGTCGACATTAACTTTGAGTTGGCGCAGTTTTTCCTTTGCTGCCACGCCAAACTTTTGTTCTTCGTCGATGATGAGTAAGCCCAAATCTTTAAATTGTACTTGCTTATTGAGTAGAGCGTGTGTGCCAATGACGATGTCGATATGGCCGCTTTGGAGCTGTTGGTAAATGGTGCGCTTTTGCGCAGCGCTCTTGAATCGGTTGAGGTATTCGATATGTAGGTCAAATGCCTTGAGGCGTTCTGAGAAGGTTTTGTAGTGCTGTAGTGCCAAGATAGTGGTAGGCACCAGTACAGCTACTTGTTTGCCATCAGATACAGCCTTGAAAGCGGCGCGTATGGCTATTTCTGTTTTCCCAAAGCCTACGTCGCCGCACACCAGTCGATCCATGGGCCAGGGCTTCATCATGTCTTGTTTGACTTCGAGCGTCGCTTTGAGCTGGTCGGGCGTATCTTCGTACATAAAGGAGGCCTCCAGCTCGTGCTGCAGGTAGTCGTCGGGGGGAAAGGCATGGCCTTTGGCTGCTTTTCTCTGAGCATAGAGTTTGATGAGTGCACCGGCGATGTCTTTGACTTTTTTCTTGGTGCGGCGCTTCAGGTTTTGCCAGGCATCTGAGCCCAATTTGTTGAGTCGTGGGTGGTGGCCTTCAGCGCCCGTGTATTTCGACAGCTTGTGCAAGGCGTTGATACCCACGTAGAGGACGTCGTCATTTTGGTAAAAGATGCGCACGCATTCTTGTACGTGCCCATTCACTTCGAGTTTTTGCAAACCCGAGAAGCGACCAATACCGTGATCGATATGCACGACGTAGTCGCCAGGTTTGAGTTCGCGCAGTAGTTTGAGGTTAAGTGCTTGGTCTTTGGTGAAGCCGCGCTTGAGCTTGTAGCGATGGAAGCGCTGAAAGATCTGGTGGTCAGTATAACAGGCAATGCACAGATCTTCATCTACAAAACCTGCGTGAATCCCCACTGCAATGGAATGCCATTGCACGTGGGCATCCAGATCTTGAAAAATGGCCTCGATCCGCTCGAGCTGTCGAGGGTTTTCGGCAAACAGCCAAGTATCGATGCCCGCTTGCTGCTGTTGACGCAAGTGATCGATGAGTAACGAAAAATTTTTATTAAAGCTGGGTTGAGGCCTTGCGGAAAATGTCACTTCTTGCCATGAACCCGATTGTGGTGGTTGTCCACTTAGCAACAGGTGGTAGTGATCCATGTCGCGCAGCAAGACTTCTTCGTGGGTACAGGCGCCCCGTTGTATCCATGCTATTTGTTCTTCTTTGGGTAGTTTGTCCATCTCGGCTGCAAAGGTTTGCCATGCTGCGGCACATTGTGCCAAACGGTCTTGTAGTATGGGCGCGTCCTTGATATATGCGATGCTACCTTTAGGCAATACCTCAGTGAAGGGCACCATCTGCGCAGCATCGAACTGAGTCTGCACATTGGGTATGATATAGACTGAGCCGAGTTGTTGTATTGAACGTTGCTCCATGGGGTCAAAGGCACGAATGCTTTCAATTTCATCGTCGAAAAACTCGATGCGATAGGGGTACTCATTGCCATACGAAAACAGATCGACAATGCCACCGCGCACACTGAACTGCCCCGGCTCGTACACGAAATCTTCCCGTACAAATCCGTAAGAAGTGAGCACTTCGAGTAAAAAGTCCGCATCGAGCTGTGCGCCTACGCGCAATTCAATGCGGCTTTGCCTTATGGCGTCGGGGTGGATTACCCGCTCGAACAAAGCTTCTGGATAGGTGACGACCACATGAGATTGGGTAGGGCGATTGATCAGCTGATTGATTACTTCGGTACGTTGCAAGGCTTGGTGGGGAGCTATTTGGGCAAAAAACTGAGGCCGCTTGAAGCTATCGGGTAGGAAATGCACGGACCGCTTAGGGAGCAAGGCGCTCAAGTCGTTGTACAAGTAGGCTGCCTCTTCCTTTTGGGCAGCAACTACTAACAACATACCCTTTTGCTGGCGTGCCAAGCTGGCCAATACAAAGGCATCCTGGGCACCACACAACCCTTTGAGTAAGATACGTGCAGGTTCTTGTTCAAGCAGGTGTTGGCCAATTGTAGCTATTTTGGGGTGTGTATCGTATCGTTCAAGTAGCAGTTCGAGGTTCTTCACAGCCTACGATAATGATATAGTTCGACAAAAAACGGTATCAAGATAAGGTAGTTGGTACGGCATGGGTGTCGGGCTCGCATGTCAAAAAGAGAGGAGCTGCGTATTGCACAACCATGTCGAGTAAAAAATGGTTGTGCACACGAGCATTATAAGCTGTGTGCTTTAGGGTCTTTCAGTGCAGCTTCTTTTACTGCTCGGGCTACGCGCCATTCTACTTGTTCTTCCAGTGTAGCCGGGATGACGTAATCGGGCTGTGGGTGGGCTACACAATCGGCAATGGCAAAAGCAGCAGCCAATTTCATTGAAGGTGTAATACGTCGGGCCTTGGCATCGAGTGCGCCGCGAAAGATGCCCGGAAAGCCCAGTACATTGTTCACCTGATTAGGCAGATCACTGCGACCGGTGCCAACCACTACTGCACCACCTTTTTGGGCTTCATCGGGCATGATCTCGGGAATGGGGTTAGCCATGGCAAAGATGATCGGTTTGGATGCCATAAGCCGCACATCTTCGGCACTGAGCAAGTTGCCCACACTTACACCTATAAAGGCATCGGCCCCCTTGAGTGCATCGCGCAGCGACCCCTTGCGATTTTGCAAATTGGTAAAAGTCAGCAAACTCTTTTTAACTTCGTTGAGGTCGTTGCGCTCGCGGTGGATGATGCCTTTGGTGTCGCACACGATGACTTCCTTGACCGCAATACATAGGTCGGTGTCCATATCTTGGCAACGCAGCAAACGCGCAATGGCAATGCCAGCGGCTCCTGCACCATTGATTACTACACGCATCTGTGCCAAAGATTTGCCTACTGCTTTGGCGGCGTTGATCAATGCCGCCAAAGTGACGATGGCGGTGCCGTGTTGATCGTCGTGAAATACGGGGATGCCAATGTCTTGCAAGCGCTGTTCGATCTCGAAGCATCGGGGTGAAGCGATGTCTTCCAAGTTGATCCCACCAAAAACAGGAGCGATCGTTTTTACCGTTTCGATGATCTTGTCGGTATCTTGGGTGTTGAGGCATATGGGGAAGGCATCTATGTTGGCAAACCGCTTGAAGAGCATGGCTTTGCCTTCCATGACGGGGATCGCAGCGTGTGCACCAATATTTCCCAAACCCAATACAGCAGAGCCATCACTTATAATGGCTACTGTATTGCTCTTGATGGTGTAGTCCCACACGGCATCTGGATCTTGCACAATTTCCTGACAAGGTGCTGCTACGCCAGGCGAGTACACAAGCGAAAGATCGTCGGTAGAACGCACGTCCATTTTGGGCACGATGCGGATTTTGCCCCTGAGGCGCTTGTGCAAAAGAAGTGATTCTTTAAAGTAGTCCATAAATATACAATGGGTTTGATACTGGACTTTCTCTCAGGCTAGTTGTGCGTCGAAATTGACCAAATGGACAAACTGCTCGACGCGCTGCTGGATGGTTTGCTCGTCGAGCTCCAGTAAGCGGTCAATGCTGAATTTCTCTACGCAAAATGAGGCCATGGCTGATCCGAAGATCACTGCACGCTTGAAATTCTCAAACGACAAATCGCCCGTAGCTGCAATGTAGCCCATAAAACCACCAGCAAAGGTGTCACCTGCACCAGTGGGGTCAAATACTTCGGCCAAGGGTAGAGCAGGTGCAAAAAATATACGGCTGCCATGAATGGCTTCGTCGTGGCGTTGGAAGAGCAGCGCGCCATGTTCGCCTTTTTTGATGATCAGATGGGCCGGGCCCATCTGGTGGATCTTCTTAGCAGCTTTGACCAAAGAGTGTTCGCCTGAGAGCTGGCGGGCTTCTTCGTCATTGATGGTGAGCACATCGACGCGGGCAATCACTTCGCGCAGCTCGTCCATAGCTGTGTCCATCCAAAAATTCATGGTGTCCATAGCAATAAGGCGAGGGCGTGTATCGAGCTGTGCCAGTACACGCATCTGTACTGCCGGAGTAAGGTTGCCCAACATGACGTATTGCGGCTGGCGAAAAGCTGGCGGAAGTACGGGGTCAAAGTCAGCCAATACGTTGAGCTGGGTCTCGAGGGTGTCTCGGTGGTTGAGGTTTTCTGAATAACGACCGGCCCAAAAGAAAGATTTTTGCCCTTCCTTAACTTGCAAGCCTGATAGGTCTACCCCACGCATGCGCAGCTGCTCAAGTGTCTGAGAGGGAAAATCGTCGCCAACCACTGAGACCAATTGTATGGGCTGAGTGAAATAAGAAGCAGCCAAGGCAATATAAGTAGCTGCACCACCTACTACGCGTTCGGCATGGCCAAAGGGCGTTTGAATATCGTCAAAAGCAACGGTGCCAACTGTCAGTAAACTCATGAATGTATTTGTTTTTTTTGATCACACATATGTGTACAAACGATGGCAAATGGTGCGCAAAGTTGGGGATTTACAGCGAAATTCTTTGTGCTTCAAAGAAAGATGACCCTATAGAACAGCTTTCATCACGTATTGATACTTTGCATACAAATAAATATTTGTACACCACTATATTGATATTGAATTACTTCTTAGCGTGATGTACAGTAAACTGCATTGTAATGTAGCTGTTTTTTGTTTTTGATGTTGCGAAAAAAGAAAAGGCGTACTAAATTTGCAGCGCTCTTTGAGAGGGGGATGACAAAAAGCAAAAACACACGCCTCCATAGCTCAGTTGGTTAGAGCGGCGGACTGTTAATCCGTAGGTCCCAGGTTCGAGTCCTGGTGGGGGCGCACAGCCCGATCTTGTCGCAAGATCGGGCTTTTCTTTTTGTGCTATCAAATGATGTAAGAAGCAATTTGCTCGAACAATTGTCTATGGAGTTGACCTTAGGGAAGAGTGTACGCTTGATGGTTTAGCGAAATATCTATAAGTAAACCATGTCCACTTTTCACGTGCTAATGATTAATTTTGGCGCTTGAACAAAGGGAGGAGGCGTTTTTTGCCCATTCGATTCTTTTCTTTGATGAAAACGAACAACCACGATTGTTAACTTTAAACTTCACAAAACATGCAAAGAATATTCAACACGCTTGTTTTGGGCCTTGCACTAACAGTGATGCTGCCATCTTGTGTATCGAAAAAGAAATTCGACGCGTTGATGGATGAAAAGAGCCAATTGGCTCAATCGCTGGCTGAGACCCAGGAAAAAGTAAAAATGCTCGAAAGCGAACTGGCTTCGCTCAACGAGCAGCTGGAAGCTGAAAAAACTCGCCTCAATGGTGAGATCAGCAACCTCAAATCGGAGCTCGATGCCTCGAAGAAAGCTGCTGCTGAAGCCCAGCAAATGGTCCAAGCCAAAGAAGCTGAATTGGCCCAGTTGCGTCAAACAGTTAAGGATGCCATCGGTGCTACAGGAGTGTTCGATGTAGCAGTACGTGGCGACCAGCTGATGGTCGTGACGGCTACCCCGTTGACCTATCGCAGTGGCTCGACGCGCGTGAGCAAGGAAGGCCGCGAAGCTATCAAGAATCTCGCTGAGGTGTTGAAGAACAACCCCGATGTGAAAATTCTTGTAGAAGGCCATACGGATGATGTGCCCATGAAAGAAGGCGCACCTTGGCGCGACAACTGGGAACTCTCCACAGCTCGTGCCATGCGCGTAGTTCGCATGCTGATCAAGGAAGGCGTCAATCCTGCACAAGTAGCTGCGGTATCGAAAGGAGAATACGATCCCGTAGCAGAAGGAAAGACTGAAGAAGCACGTGCACAAAACCGCCGCACGGAGTTTGTACCTGCTGCCAAAACAGGTACGCTATATCAAGCTGTAGAGGGCAAAAACTAATCAGTGAATTGCCTGTGAGCTGCTGCGCTTCCTTTGCGCAGCTCGACCGGCTATCTACCGTGCAAGTAGATAGTCGGTTTTTTGTTTTTGCCTCCAGCTTCTCTTTCTTTGCATATATTTTGTTTGTGCAAACACCTCCACCCCATGCTCGTCAAAACTTTTGCCAGCGCACTACATGGCGTAGATGCCTTGACGATCACCATTGAAGTGAATGCTGGCGGCACGGTGCCACAAGGCGGACACTTTTACTTTTTGGTCGGCCTGCCCGATAGTGCCGTGCGAGAAGGGTTTCAGCGCATTGAGTCAGCACTGCAGAACATGGGGTTTCGGATGCCGCGCAGAAAGTTGGTAGTCAATATGGCACCAGCCGACATCCGCAAAGAGGGCTCTTGGTACGATCTTCCCATTGCGGTGGGAATCCTAGCAGCTACTGCTCAAATTGATGCTCCAGCACTGACAGATTTTTTGCTCATGGGGGAGCTGTCATTAGATGGTTCGCTGCGCCCTATTAAAGGTGCCTTGCCCATTGCTATTCAAGCACGCAAAGAGGGCTTCAAGGGCCTTATCGTACCCCGCCACAATGCACGTGAAGCAGCCATCGTCGATCGCCTGAAAGTGTATGGCGTAGAAGACTTGAAGCAAGCCATACAAGTGTTGGAGGGGCAGTCTGGCATTGCGCCCGTGGTAGTACAGACGCGCGAAGAGTTTTTTGCTCAGCACAACCATTACCAAGTGGACTTTGCCGACGTCAAAGGGCAAGACAACATCAAGCGCGCACTCGAGATAGCGGCTGCGGGTAGTCACAACGTCATACTTATTGGCCCACCTGGTGCAGGAAAGACTATGCTGGCACGACGCATGCCCACCATCTTGCCACCGCTGACACTGCACGAAGCGCTTGAGACGACAAAAATCCATTCGGTGGCTGGCCTGCTGCCCGATAATGCATCGCTCATTGCTACACGCCCTTTTCGTGCACCTCACCATACCATCAGTGATGTGGCATTGGTCGGCGGTGGGTCGAACCCCATGCCAGGTGAAATATCGCTAGCGCACAATGGCGTACTGTTTCTCGACGAGTTGCCCGAATTCAAGCGTTCTGTGTTAGAGGTAT
This sequence comes from Saprospiraceae bacterium, assembly GCA_026982695.1. GTDB lineage: Bacteria > Bacteroidota > Bacteroidia > Chitinophagales > Saprospiraceae > WFYJ01. The sequence continues at coordinate 92,621 of JALSGS010000045.1, read as the reverse complement.
TGCGTCAACCTATGGAAGCGCGTAAAGTGACAATCTCGCGGGCCAAAATTTCAGTAGATTATCCGGCTAACTTTATGCTAATCGCATCGATGAACCCTTGCCCCTGTGGCTTTTACAATCATCCTGAAAAGGAATGTGTCTGTGGCCCAGCCCAAGTACAGCGATACCTCAGCCGCATTTCGGGCCCCTTGCTCGATCGCATCGACTTGCATGTGGAAGTGACGCCTGTATCTTACGACGAGCTAGCCAATACTACGCGATCTGCACAGACCAGTGCCGATATCTTGAAGCGCGTGATGAAAGCCCGCCAACTTCAGGCCGAGCGCTTTAAAGACATTCCTGGCATCTACAGCAATGCGCAAATGCCCGGACGCATGGTGCGCCAGCTGTGCTGCCTCAATACAGCTGGCCATACTTTGTTGAAAAACGCCATGGAAAAACTGCAGCTCTCTGCACGTGCCTACGATCGCATCCTTAAAGTGGCGCGAACTATTGCCGACTTGGCGCAAAGCCCCGATATCAAAATTGAACACTTGGCCGAGGCAATTCATTTCCGAAGCTTAGACCGAGAAAACTGGGCTGGGTAAAATCTTGTGAAACTGCTTGTTGGCTTGGATACAAGCTCGACAAAACCTCCATTCCGTGAGGCAATACCATAGAGAAGATTTTTCAGAGAGAAATGTGCCGAACAATCGTTCGCAAAGTGTGTTTGAAAATCGTAAATTTGCCCCGAAATTGTATTGGCCTCAGACCATCCAAATAAAACCATGCCTAAATGATTGCCACGCCCGTTGCTATCTCTAAAGAAGTATTGCTGCGTGCCTTCGAACTGATGTGTACAGCCAAAACTATGGCTGAACTCTATGAATCACATTTCAAATTAGTATCGAAGTACGTCCATGCCACCTCGCGGGGGCATGAAGCAATACAGATAGCGACGGGCCTACAATTGCAGCCCCAAGATTGGGTGGCCCCCTACTATCGCGACGATGCCATGTTGTTGGCTATTGGAATGACGCCCTATGATCTGATGCTGCAGCTACTAGCTAAACGCGATGATCCATTCAGTGGTGGGCGCACTTACTACAGCCACCCGAGCTTGCGCGACCCAGACAAGCCCAAGATCCCTCATCAATCTTCTGCTACCGGTATGCAAGCTATTCCCACTACGGGTGTAGCTATGGGCATTCAGTATAAGGAGCGCCGGGCAATGGGAGATTGGCCAGAAGACGCACCACCCGTAGTCATCTGTTCTCTGGGCGATGCCTCAGTCACAGAAGGTGAAGTAGCCGAAGCCTTCCAGATGGCTGTACTCAAAAAACTGCCCATTCTCTACTTGGTGCAGGATAATGGCTGGGACATCAGCGCTCACGTAGAAGAAGTGCGTGCCATGAACGCCGCCGAGTATGCGCGAGGCTTCAAGGGCCTGGAGGCCATTAGCATCGATGGTAGCGATTTTGCTACCTGCTACGAGACGATGAGCCGCGTGGTGCAAACTATTCGCAAAGAACGAAGGCCCTTCTTAGTACATGCCGACCTGCCTTTGCTCAACCATCATACCTCGGGGGTGCGCAAAGAGTGGTATCGCGATGATCTGGAAACACACCAGAAACGCGATCCCTACCCCATACTGCGCAGACGGCTAAAAGAGGCCGGATTCGCGGAAAAGAAAATTAAAGCTATTGAGGCACAAATACGCCAGCGGGTAGAAGCAGATTTCGAACGCGCACGCAAAGCGCAAGACCCCCAACCACAAGACTTGTTTACCCACGACTTTGCGCCTACACCTGTGACGGAAGAACGCGGCCAACGCACCCCCAAAGATGGCCAAGAAAAGGTAATGGTAGATTGCGCGCTTTTTGCAATCGAAGAGATCATGGCCGAACACGAAGAAGCACTCTTGTACGGTCAAGATGTAGGCCGCAGGTTAGGTGGGGTATTTCGAGAAGCGGCAACCCTAGCACAGAAATTTGGTGACGATCGCGTGTTCAATACACCTATTCAGGAAGCATTTATTATCGGTAGCACCGTGGGAATGAGTGCTGTAGGGCTCAAGCCCATCGTAGAGGTACAGTTCGCTGATTACATCTGGCCGGGCCTTAACCAGCTATTTACAGAAGTGAGCCGATCGTGCTATCTGTCAAATGGCAAGTGGCCCGTCAGTATGGTGTTGCGAGTGCCCATAGGGGCTTATGGCAGTGGTGGGCCCTATCATTCGTCGAGCGTCGAATCGGTGGTGACCAATATTCGTGGTTTAAAGATCGCTTATCCCAGCAATGGTGCTGACCTCAAAGGACTGATGAAAGCAGCTTGGCTCGATCCCAATCCCTGCGTCATCTTCGAACACAAGGGGCTGTATTGGTCTAAAGTGCCTGGCACAGAAGCTGCACGTACCATTATGCCAGATAAGGACTATGTAGTGCCTTTCGGCAAAGGTCGACTGGCATTGGCAGCAGATGCGGCAAAGGTGCAAAGGGGCGAAAGTCTCTTGGTGGTGAGCTATGGCATGGGCGTGCATTGGGCACTCAACGCGGCTAAGCACTTTGATGGGCAAATAGCCATCATGGATTTGCGTAGCCTTTTTCCCCTTGATGAAGATATGCTCTACGAGTTGGCCAAGCAGCATGGCCGGGTATTGGTACTGACCGAAGAACCCACCAACAACACTTTTGCGCAAAGCGTGGCTGCACGCATTCAGGAACACTGCTTTGAATGGCTGGATGCCCCTGTGCGCACCTATGGCGCTGCCAACTTGCCTGCTATTCCACTCAACGAAGTATTGGAAAAGACCATGTTGCCCAATGCGGAAAAGGTAGCCAAAGCCATTAAATCGCTGCTGGCTTATTAAACAGCTATCACTGCATAGGGCTTGTATTGGCTTGGCGAGGGCGTGGTACTACCCAGCGCGTTCCCGTACCAGGGCGCGTATTCAGGTAGATGTGTCCAGCCTCTATGTGTACACCTTCCGCCAGATCCTCTGCTAACAGCAAGGCACCATCTAAATCGGCATAGTCGAGCAAGGGTGCCAATTGAGCTGCAGCGGAAATGCCAATCGACGATTCGGTCATGCAGCCCACCATTACGTGCAAGCCCAGCCGACGGGCATGGGCAATCATGCGGCGTGCCGGCGTGAGTCCACCACACTTCATCAACTTGATGTTGATGCCGTGAAATAATGCTGCACAGTGTACTACGTCGTCTTCTGTTTGACAACTTTCATCGGCCACGATGGGTATGGGACTGAGCGTTTTGAGTACGCGGTATTCATCGATGTGGTCGCGTGGCAGCGGTTGTTCGACCAGCTCGACGCCCAGGTCCACCATAGCAGGCAGCCATCGCTGTGCTTGCACAAATGACCAAGACTCGTTGGCATCGAGCCGAAAGGTGGCATCTGTAATTTGCCGCAAGGCACGTACAAGAGCTAAATCATCTTGCCCGCCCAATTTGAGTTTATACACTGGCCAAGGGTGATTTTTAATTTGTTGAGTCATCTCTTCAAGTGAGCCCATACTGATGGTATAGCTCGATAGGGGGAGCTGCTGCTTGTCCAGCTCCCACATTTTCCACAGAGGTACACCCTGATGCCGGGCAAACAGGTCATGAGCGGCTACATCAATGGCGCATAGCTCGAAACTGTGTCCTTGCATGACAGATGCCAAGCGTTCCCATAGTTGTTCGGGCTGCGACCATGGCTCTTCAATCAATGTCCTCTGCTGGTTTACGATCTGTTCCATTTGTGACAGATCAAGGCCATAGTAACGCGTAGCAGTGGCTTCGCCCAGCCCCTCTTGTCCCTCTTGATATAGCCCTACGATAAGAGAGGGTTGCGTATGTCGGGTTTCATGAGCGATGCGAAATGGCTGGGCCAGCTTTAGTTCAAACGGATAGATGTGTAGTGAAGGGGAGAAGGTATTTGACATTGTTCCTTATCTTACACCAGGAAAACACGTAGTTTTTTAACTGGCAAAACGAAGATAACATGTTTAAGGAATTCAAGGAATTTGCCATCAAGGGCAATATGGTCGATATGGCCATTGGTATCGTTATTGGCGCGGCTTTTGGCGCCGTAGTGAAGTCCTTAGTAGACGATTTGCTCATGCCAGTGCTTGCCGCAATCTTAGGCACTCCTGATTTTACTGATTTGTTCGTCGTACTCAAAGCACCAGAAGGGCAAGTGGACCTCGGCTCAATGGATGCCGTCCGTGCAGCTGGTGGTGTGGTACTTAGCTGGGGCAATTTTGTCACTGTAGTGATCAATTTCCTGTTGGTAGCATGGGCTTTGTTTTTTGTGGTCAAAGGCATCAACCGGCTCAAGCGCAAGGAAGAGGCAGCTACGCCGACTACACCGCCTGAGCCTCCCGCTGATGTTCAGTTGCTCACTGAAATCAGAGATCTATTGAAGAAGACCTGAGCGAGCGCGAGGAAACAGTGTGTGTAGGTTTTATCAGCTACACATACTTTGGTTTGTTAATCACTCGGAGCCTCTTTTGTCAAGAGTGCATTCTTGGAGGTTAACGGCTAAGAGTGTGTATTGAGTATTCAGCTTGGTCACCCATGTTAGGGTTGATGTATATATGTATCTGTTTGAAAATTTTTTAAATACAAAGTACAAGGATATTTATGTGCTTTTTGACCTACTTAAGTACATAGACTCACTGATTAAGCCCTGGTCGAGGCAAGCTACAAAGCAATGCTTCATTTTTACTATAAAAAAACCCTGTCAACGAGTGACAGGGGCAAAACAAAAAACAAACACTATGAACAAACACTTCTCTTATGTCTCCTTTATATGATTGTTACTTTTCTATGTGAAAGATTGCAATTTGCATGCCAATGTTGCATGCATGATTGTGTGCTTAACAATAGGATTACTTGCATTGCAAAGCAACTATATGTATACCCCACTTGTTGTGCTCATTCCCTGAAAAAGTGACGTAATAAATCAATGGGATGATTTTGGATATAGATTTTATTCAACATATAATGTATTTTTTATAAGTACGTATGGGGGAGTATGCTTAAGTGGGTATGTGGTTTTTGGGACAAACCTTAACGCAAAAGCGTTGGGTGGCATGAAGTACAGTCTGCCATTGTGAGGTACTCTATCTCACCTTGATGCGTTGGAATCTCCGTAACTTACCAGCGCATAAAACACAGCTTCTATGTCGCGACTCGATTATCTAACCATAGGCATCATCGCCGTAATTGTGTTGACTGTTATCTTTTTGGTGTATAAAATGACGGATCTGTTCCAGACAGATGCATTGCAAACACCTCCACCTGTAGAGGAGGTCACACAGCTGGATTCGGGGTACGACGATTACTACGACGAGCCGCTGGATTCATCGGCTTATGAGATGGAAGAAGTAGGTGAGGGCAGTGAAATTGACTATAGTGAGCCTGAAGCTGCTTATGAAGAGGCTGATGATGCACCCGAATTTTCTTATGAAGAAGAAAGTACGGAGGCAGCAGCTGTTGAGTACGGGGGCCAATATTTTGTGTTAGCGGGTACTTTTTCCATTCGCGAAAATGCCGACCGCATGGTAGCTCGACTTCACCGGATGGGCTACGACCAGGCACGCGTGGGCATATTCAACAAAGGCCGCTTTGCAGGCGCCATCATTTGCTGTTATGCTACACCTAAAGAGGCAAAAGCAGTAGCTGCCCAGCTCACGGCACAAGGCGTAGAGGCGGTGGCTTATCGCAAAAGGGGGCAATAAAGCGAACTTTGCTGCCTATGCATGCTGGGGTATATCGGTGTGTTGATCGTGCATTAATTTTTTCTAGCTAACGTGGTTGGTACCGAAAGCGGCTAAAAGAGCCTCCCAGTAATAACGCAGCCGAGGTAGTGGCTCTGCGATAAAGTGCTATGTATGGATGCCCAAACGATCATTTCTGTTCCTTCTAATGCTTGCAGTTCGTCCTGGATGTAGTGGGCATCGGCATGTGGCGATGCTCTTGGGCTTGTTGTTTGGTTGTAAGGGGGGAAAATCTCTTCGTTGGATCCGGCATCGATTCGACTATGTTGCCGATGAAAATAGCTACTTTACTGTTATATGTACTGGTGCTGAAGGTGCGGTTTATGGCTTCAATCGAGGCCCTATTGACTCGCATTTTGTTGAGAGGTAATGCTAAGGGCAGGATTGACGGCTGTTTTACAGCTGTGTATCCCCACTTGTACACTTGTTTATCTTGATATACCCAAACCGAAATGGTTTGGGATATTTGCGATTCGCAAACGAGCAGAAGATAGAGAGTTTGGGAAGCGTCAGCCTCCCAAGTCACTTCGCCATGAGCACATTTGCGCATGCGCGTTTGTTTCAAGCTGCCTTGGTGCTTGCCGATGGGGGGCCGAGTGTGAGCAGGTTTTTTGCAAAATGCTCCTAAACGAACTCATTCCATAGTGGCACTAGCACGAGATTACTCATTTTGCATGCTAAAAGTAAGAAAGTAGGGTAATAAACTATTGCGTAGGCTACGTCCGGACTTTATTCGGGCGAGCTAGGTTTTTTTCTGGCCATAGTATAGGGTACGCTACTGAGCATAGCAGATGTTACAATTCGTCTCTGAGAAAACGGCCTGTATGGCTGTTGGGGTTTTGCGCTACCTCTTCAGGGGTACCTGTAGCGACGATCTGCCCACCACGTGCACCACCTTCGGGGCCCATGTCGATGATGTAGTCGGCCACTTTGATGACGTCGAGGTTGTGTTCGATCACGATCACGGTGTTGCCTTTGTCCACGAGGCGTTGGAGTACGGCCAGTAGGTGGTGAATGTCTTCGAAATGGAGCCCAGTAGTAGGCTCGTCGAGGATGTAGAGTGTATTTCCCGTAGTACGTTTGGACAATTCTTCAGCCAGCTTGACGCGTTGTGCTTCCCCACCTGAAAGAGTGGTGGCCTGTTGCCCGAGGGTGACATAGCCTAGACCTACTTCATATAGCGTCTTGAGTTTGCGATAAATGCGCGGTATGGATGAAAAGAAGCCCATGGCTTCTTCCACCGTCATGTCCAGCACGTCGCTGATGGATTTGCCTTTGTAGAGTACCTCTAGTGTTTCGCGGTTGTATCTGCGCCCTAGGCAGTGCTCGCATTCGACATATACATCGGGCAAGAAATTCATCTCGATCACGCGCATGCCCGAGCCTTTGCAGGCTTCACAGCGCCCCCCTTTGACATTAAATGAGAACCGGCCGGGTTTGTAACCGCGAATCTTCGATTCGGGCAGATCGGCAAACAACTTTCGAATATCGTTGAATACGCCCGTATAGGTAGCTGGGTTAGAGCGTGGCGTACGGCCAATAGGCGCTTGATCGATGTCGATCACCTTATTGATGTGCTTTAACCCTTTTATTTGCCGAAAGGGAAGTGGCGGTCTAAGGCTTTTGTAGAGATGCTGCCGCAAAATGGGATAAAGCGTTTCGTTGATAAGCGACGATTTGCCGCTGCCTGATACCCCTGTAATGCAGGTGAATGTGCCCAGAGGGATAGCTACATCTACATTTTTAAGGTTGTGTCCTGTGGCACCGAGCAGCTCGAGCCATTGGCCTGAGCCCTGGCGCCGTTGCATCGGAGTAGGGATGCGCCGCTCACCGCGCAGATATTGGGCAGTACATGTATCAGTTTGGACAAAAGCTTTGGGTGGCCCTTCTGCTACCACTTGCCCACCGTGTTTGCCTGCACCAGGGCCTAAGTCAATGATGTAGTTGGCAGCTAACATGATGTCTTTGTCGTGTTCGACTACGATGACGGTATTGCCGATATGTGTCAGTTCGCGCAGCGCCTGGATGAGGCGGTGATTGTCGCGGGGGTGTAAGCCGATACTGGGCTCATCGAGGATGTACGTAATACCACTGAGCTTGGATCCGATCTGAGTGGCCAGCCGAATGCGCTGCGACTCACCACCCGACAAGGTACGGGCAGGGCGGTCAAGCGAGAGATAGTCGAGCCCCACGTCGAGCAAGAAGCCGATGCGCAGGTGTAACTCTTTGAAGATGTCGCGCCCAATGGTGCGCTGACGTGCGTCGAGTGTAGGCACTATCTCCTGGAGCCATTGAGCTAGAGTGCGCAAGTCCATACAGGCTAACTGGCCAATGTGCTTACCAGCAATGAGAAAGTGCAGGCTTTCTTTGCGCAAGCGATAGCCGTGGCAGTCAGAGCAGGTCTGTGTGTGCATGAAAGCTTCGGCCCATTGCCTGATCTTCTCCGAAGAACTGTGTGTATACCAGTATTTGAGCATGCCGGTAAGGCCTACCTGAGCCAGCTGCGGTGTATAGGAGAGCCCTTCATCGGCAAAACTGTCGGTGGAAGGCGCATCTTGGTCGCCGAAAAGAATGAGTTCGAGTGCCTCTTTGGGAATGTCTTTGATCGGAGTGGCTAGCGAAAAACCATATCTTTTGGCAATGGCGCGAAGTTGCTTGAACGCGTCGTTTTCGCGCAGTTCGCCTAATGGGGCAAGTCCTCCCTTGTTGATGCTGAGGGAGTCGTCGGGGATCAGCGCATGGACATTTACCTCGTTAATGTTACCTAAGCCACTACAGGTCGGGCATGCGCCATAGGGCGAGTTGAAGCTGAAGGTGTTGGGTGAAGGCGCCTCATAACTGAGCCCTGTGTCGGGGTCCATGAGGTGTTTGCTGAAGCGGTACAGCTGGCCCGAGTCGTAATCCATGACCACGACAATTCCCTCACCGATTTTGAGGGCAGTGCGCAACGACTGGGCTAAGCGATCTGTTTTGTTGGCGCGCAAGCGATCTACGACCAATTCGATGTCGTGCACTTTGTAGCGATCCAGTTGCATGCCAGGTTGTAGATCGCGTATTTGGCCGTCGACGCGTACTTTGGTGAACCCCTGCCTGCGTACCTGCTCAAATAGTTCTCGATAGTGCCCTTTACGCCCGCGCACCAGCGGTGCCAGCAATACAATGCGCCTTTCTGCAAATTGCTTAGCAATGGCAGCCTGCATCTGTGCTTCGGTGTACTGCACCATGCGTTGGCCCGTTTTCCAGGAGTAGGCCTGGCCAATGCGTGCGAAGAGCAGGCGCAGAAAGTCGTAAATCTCCGTGACTGTGCCTACTGTAGAGCGTGGGTTGCGGGCTGTTGTTTTTTGCTCAATGGCAATTACCGGGCTCAACCCTGTAATTTGATCTACATCGGGTCGCTCCATCTCGCCAATAAACCGGCGAGCGTAGGCTGAAAAGGTCTCTACATAACGGCGCTGCCCTTCGGCATAGAGAGTGTCGAAGGCCAGCGAGGATTTGCCACTGCCACTCAGGCCTGTAATAACGGTCAGCTGATGGCGCGGAATGCGCACATGGATGTCTTTGAGGTTGTGCATGCGTGCGCCCACTACCTCGATGTGTGAGGGCTCGTCTTCGACAAATGGGGGTGGTGTGGGCACTTCTGTTTGTGGCTCTTTCAATGGTCGCATGAAGTTGGTTCCGCCAAAGGCAATGCTTTACACAGGCTTTTGTTCAAGGATGGGGCAAAGTTATCACATGGCTTTTACTCCTGGTGCTTGGTCTGTGCGCAATGTGTGGTGGGGCATGCGTCAAAGCAAGAAGCGACACCACAACAGACTCACGGCATCGCTTCGAGTGTTTTACGTTTGGTCCTTGATCGATTATACAGATTCTCTTTGTGTAGTACGGGGCTCGCCCGAGCGGATTTCGTCATTGGCCAAGTGACGAAACTGATCGAAGTTTTTGACGAAAGCCAAGGCCAATTCTACAGCCTTTTGGTCATATGCCTCTGGGTCAGTCCATGTGTTGCGGGGGTTGAGTAGCTCACTGGGTACACCGGGGCAGGCTGTAGGCATTTCAACACCAAAGATGGGATGAGTGTCGAAGGCCACCTCGTCTAAAGCACCGCTCATGGCAGCTGTGATCATGGCCCGTGTGTATGCGAGCTTCATGCGCTTGCCTATGCCGTAGGGGCCACCACTGAGGCCCGTATTGATCAGCCAAATTTTCACGTCGTGCTGTTCCATTTTTTGACCTAGCATCTCGGCATAGCGAGTGGGTGGTAGCGGCATGAAAGGCGCACCGAAACAAGCTGAAAAAGTGGCTTTGGGCTCTGTGACGCCTTCTTCCGTACCTGCTACTTTGGCCGTATAACCCGAGATAAAGTGATACATGGCTTGGCCTTTGCTGAGGCGCGAGATGGGGGGAAGCACTCCGAATGCATCATAAGTGAGAAAAAAGATATGACGCGGATGGCCCGCCACGCTCGGGATGCGCGCATTTCGGATGTGATGGAGTGGATAGCTTACCCGTGTGTTTTCGGTGATGGAGGCGTCGTCGTAGTTGACAGTGCGCGTGTTTGGGTAGAAACGCACGTTCTCCAAAATAGCGCCATGGCGGATGGCGTGCCAAATGTCGGGTTCTTTTTCCTCGCTAAGGTTGATGACTTTGGCGTAGCACCCTCCTTCGAAGTTGAACACACCGTCATCGCTCCACCCGTGTTCGTCATCGCCAATAAGGTATCGGTTGGGATCAGCCGAAAGCGTAGTCTTGCCCGTACCCGACAAGCCAAAAAATATCGCTACATCGCCCTCTTGCCCTACATTGGCTGAGCAGTGCATCGACAATACCTGGTGATCATGGGGTAAGATGAAATTGAGCACAGAAAAAATGCCTTTCTTGATCTCGCCCGTATAGGCTGTACCACCGATGAGGATTTCCCTTTCGGAAAAATTGATGATGGCAAAATTGCCCTGACGCGTGCCATCAGTAGCAGGATCGGCTTTAAAATCAGGCACACAGATGATCGTCCAGTTGGGTTCGAAGGTAGATAGCTCTTCGCGTGTGGGGCGAATAAACATGTTGTGTACAAACTGATTGCTCCAGGGTAACTGGGTGATCGCACGCACGCGCAGACGGTAGCGCTCATCTGCACAGGCATAGACATCGCGGATGTAGAGCGCTTTATCGGAAAGCCAATTTGCTATTTTCTTGCGCAATTGCGCATAATGGGTCGGATCAAAAGGCTGATTGATGGGCCCCCAGTCCACTACATTAGCAGTGCGGCTGTCCTTGACGATGAATCTATCGAGTGGCGAGCGCCCCGTAAATTTGCCCGTAGCGACTACCAGTGCTCCATTGTCAGCCATTTGCCCCTGGTCGTGGCATAAGCTATGCTCGACTAGTTCCTCGGGCAACAAATTCCAGTATTGTGTGCCGCTAGTAGGCAAAGTGTGCTGACGTGCCAGATCCGCAGTGGGGTTCTTGAATCCTTTAATTTTCATGGTCAGGGCTTTTGTTAAATAGAAAATGCAAAAGGTTGCTGGGCCCGTGCGCGCTGGCGCCTAATTGGATCAGCAACCTTTAGTAATTTGGTTTTATACGCTTATGCTTTTTGCTTCAGTTTCAAGACCACATGTATTGTATGCCCACACTGTAACACAAAGGTAACAGCCTGTGTGCATAATTCCCATGCACTTTGGGGGACATGCATTGTGCCAAGCTGAATGATATATGTCATCTTTTTTATTCTTCATTGAAAAAGAGCTTTTTGTGCGATTGTCTTGGCACGTGCGGTGCTATTTCGTGCGCCCCATTTTGGGAGCATCTGTCCATTTATTTCGCAGTTGGGCTATAACATTACTTTTCAATAGTAGTTACCTTTCCTTCAAAAGAGAAAGAGTACACTGTGCCCTTGGGATAGTGACGGCCAAAGGCATCGGTTACTGCTTCACCTATAAACTCAAATTGGAGGCGGAGTTGCTGGGCCTGTGAGTCGCGTGTAGCGACAAAGGTAGCGGGGAAAGTGCCAGTTTTGGCGCTGAGCGAAGTCCATCCTTGGCCATCTACGACTTTCCAGTTGCCATGTGGACCCAATAAGATGAACACGTATTGATCGTTGCGCACCTTTCGTAGCCATGCAATAGGGCGCCGGAAGTCGTAAGGCCCCCATTCATCAATGATGATGTATTTTCTACCCTTGGGGTGGTTTTCCGGAAGATCGGTTTTCATGCCGTCAAGCAAAGGGGCATAACTAAAGCGCAGTGCCAGGTGATACATCTGGTTGCTGGCAGGGTCGAAAAACGCTTCGACAGTAGGTGGTTCCCCTTTTTTGCGGATAAAGGTATGAGGCAGGTGTTCGGCAAAGCCCAATGGGCCAGGTGAGTACAACTCATTGTTGGGTAGCCCCTGTATGGTGCCTAAGTCGTGCCCATCCCATAGGAGCTGGTATTCCCAAAAGATGTTTTGCATCAGCGTGATGTGATCGGTATTGCTGATCTGTAGCGGGATAGCCACGTTGCGAAATAGATTCTCTTCAATGGTGTAAGTGTGGCTACTGACATCTCGATGTTTGCTGTAGCCCCAATCTTCAGGTTGGCTAGGGCGCTCCCACAGCTTAATGCCGATGGAGTCATTTTCGAAGTAGTTGTGTGAGATGAGATTGCGTTGGCCGTGTTCTACGGCGATGCCCCAAGTGCAGTTGCGAATGTCATTGCCGACGAATTCTGCATCATGGCTATAACCACCCCATAAGCCGTAGGTGCACTCGTACATCTTGTTGAAAGCCACTGTCGTTTCGCTAAAAGTGACTTCTACACCATTGGTAGGGGCGTAGCTGAAATCGTTGGCATAGATGAGGTTTTTGTCCGAGCCCTCTAAACCTGTATCCATAGTGTACTGGCCAGCCCATAGGAAAAATCCATCGCCTGAGTGGGTAGCCGAGTTGTAGGCAATGATGTTGCCCATACAGCGGTCGAATAGCAAGATGCCGGCCGCGTCCTGACCGCGGGCGTAGAAGCCGTAGCTGTAGCCGCGCACATTCCAATCGAGCTTGTTGTGCATGATGCGGTTATTGGTAGAACGATAGAGACCTATGCCTACCCCTGAGTTGAACTGTATCGTGTTGTTGTATGCCAAGGTGCCGTCGCAGCCACGCATTAGCAGCCCATTTTGCCCGCCAGTGACGTGAATGCCGCGTATCAGTGCCTTGTCGCAATTGTGCAAGTAGATGGCGGCACCGTAGCGCAGCCATTCGTGTTGGTCGTTGTGGTGCATGTATAGCCAATCGCGCAAGTCTTCTTTTTCCCGTGTGCTGTGCAAGCGCTGGCGATAGTTGTAGCTGAAGTCACTGTCCAGTATTTGGAGGCTGTCAACGTGTTGTGCGATAAGTCCTACTTTGTAGCCGTGCACCCGTACATTTTTGATGGTCACATTGCTGCCTTTTACGCGAATGGCCGTACCTTGAAACAGGTCGGGTCGGGTGGGATCATCGGTGCCAATCAGTACAGCGCCATTGAAGTCCACGACGATATGGTCGCCCTCAATGGTGATAGCTGCCGACCACAGCGAGTCGGGTGCTTGGGGTGCATTGAGGCGGAAGGTATCTGTGTCGATAGTGCACGATTGGCGAATCACCATGCCTTCTTCCAGCTTCAGTGCATCAGATTGACATGCCGACAAGGCCACCATGGCGCTCAATGCGGCGTAGATCCAATTGTGTTTCATATATGTGTGTATTTGTGGCTTTTGCCGGAAATGAGCGACAAAATTAAGATCTGAAATCAAAGTTGTGTGTTTATCTCAATGGGTTGGGCATTGGGTTGTGTGCTCAAGTGCTTGATTTACAATTTTACCATCGTCCGATGGCATCTGATGCTGTACCTTTGCGCTGCAACTCATTTTCATCCAATTAGCTTGTATCGCTACATGGGACATTACAGTCGTTCGCCACTACCGCACAGCCCATACGTGTTGTATAGCGATGGCAAAGGAAACGTTTTTGAAGACACCACCCTATATGCACCTGGTCGAGCAGGTTGGTATGCTTATCCGGTGCCTGTAGCAGACTGGATGCCGCTACCTGAAGGGGGCAGCTTATACGAGCTGCCAGGTCGGCGCCCCTTAGGCATAGACGTAGAGACAGGCGAAATACGGGAAAGCACACTGGGCTGGGCTGTGGCAGCCTTTATCCCGCCAGCACATACGGGCTTGTATCTGGCTGCATACACTACTGAGCGCGGCGCCCCTGTGTTGCCGCTGTTCTGTTATACGGCAGTAGGGTGGTATGGCGATGAGTTCTACGTGCCGGCTGTGCGCATCGAGCGCGATATCCGGCAGGAGTGTGGCGGCTTTGACGAGCACAAGGTGCGTGAGGGTATCGAACAGCTGCGCCAGCAATTTCCGCAAAATCGCTTGGTGGCTCACTTGGCTGAAAACTGTGCCTTGACTTACCACTGTCCTGCTGCGCGCAACTACTTCATGGGGCGTTGGGAGTGTCCTGTGCCTTCCTCGCCAGCTTGCAATTCCAATTGCATTGGCTGCATCTCACTGCAGCCCGAAGACGAAGTGATCGTCAGTAGTCACGACCGCCTCAGCTTCAAGCCCGAAGTAGCTGAGATCGTGGAGTATACCGTGCCGCACTTGATGCAAGCGCCGTACCCTATCATCAGCTTTGGTCAGGGCTGTGAAGGTGAGCCTTTATTGATGTGGGAAACTATCCGCGAGGCCATTATCCAGATTCGCAAGTTCACCGATCGGGGCAGCATCAACATTAATACCAATGGCTCGCGCCCCGATGCAGTAGCGGCACTGTGTGAGGCGGGCCTCGATAGCATTCGAGTAAGCCTTAATTCGGCACAGGAAGGCCTCTATACGGCCTATTACCGACCCAACAACTACACCTTCGACGATGTAGTGGAAAGCTTGCGTGTCGTGCGCCGCTATGGGCGATGGGCCAGCATCAACTATTTTGTTTTCCCCGGCATGACCGACACGGAGGCAGAATACGAGGCACTGCGCACCCTTATTCGAGAAACAGACCTCAACATGATTCAGTGGCGCAACTTCAACATTGATCCCGACTGGTACTTAGCGCGCGTAGGTGTCGATGACACCCCTGAGCCCATTGGTGTTAAACAGCTCATGCAGCTGTTGCACGAAGAGTTTCCCTCGCTCAAATTTGGCTATTACAATCCGCCGAGGGAGCGCATACGTGGCAATTTTGAAAAAGACTTTGCGCATTGATGAAGCATCGCATGTGGATAGCTCCTTCATGGAGTACGGCCTTTCGGCAAATGGGGCTCATCGCTGTGCAGAGCACGCGTCATGGGGGCGTGAGTCCAGCGCCGTGGGCCAGCCTCAACCTGGGGCTACACACGGCAGACGATCCTGAGCGCGTGCGAGCAAATCGTCGTCGCTTTTTTGATGCGTTGGGCGTAGATGTCTGTGCAGTAGCAGGTGGCCATCAGGTACACGGCGCTGAAGTGGCGGTTGTGGCGCAAGTGGGTCAGTACGATGGCTGCGATGCTTTTGTCAGCAATCAGCCTGGCTTGCTGCTTACGGTGACGGTGGCCGATTGTGTGCCTGTACTGCTATTCGATCCGAAGCGCCAGGTAGTAGCTGCTGCACATGCAGGTTGGCGCGGTACCGTACAGCAGGTAGCAGCTCGCACGGTGCAGGCCATGCACCACCGTTTTGGCTGCCAGCCAGCTGATTTGTATGTCTGGATTGGCGCATCTATTGGGTTTGAGCAGTTTGAGGTAGGACCGGAAGTGGCCCGTCATTTTGCGCAAGCTCATAAAAAGCAAAGCAAACACCCGGGCAAGTGGCTGGTAGATCTTAAAGCTGCTAATAGGGCACAGCTAGAGGCGTGTGGTGTGCCTTCCAACCAAATTGAGGTGTCTTACTGGTGCACCGCAGCACACAATTATGACTTTTTCTCACATCGCAAGGAAGGAGGTCGTACAGGTCGCATGTTGGCCGCAATTGGCTGGGGCTTTACAAATAGTTGAGAGAGACCTCAGTGTGCCTTTTGTACGATCTGTGTAAAATACAAATAGAGTGGGTGAGGTGCAGTGAGAAATTAACACGGCATCGCCTATCTTTGCGCGCAATTTGGAACGAACTCAACCTGCCTTTCTCAGGCGTCTAAATTGCATCGCTTCATGCCCAAAGACACGTCTATCCGTTCTGTCCTCATCATTGGTAGTGGTCCCATCGTCATTGGTCAGGCTTGCGAGTTCGATTATTCGGGCAGCCAGGCTATTCGCTCTTTGAAAGAAGAGGGTGTAGAGGTCATCCTGCTCAACTCCAACCCGGCTACCATTATGACTGACCCTATTTTGGCCGATCACGTCTATCTGATGCCACTCAATGTAGCGAGCATCGAACACATTTTGCAAGCACACAAGGTCGATGCCGTATTGCCCACTATGGGTGGCCAGACAGCACTTAACCTTGCCATTGAAGCGGGCGAATTGGGTATCTGGGAAAAATACGGTGTGCGTCTCATTGGCGTAGATCTGGATGCCATCGAACTGACGGAAAACAGAGAGGCCTTTCGCCAACTGATGGTGAGCAAGGGCTTAAGTGTAGCACCTTCGTACATCGCCAACTCTTATCTCGAAGGGATGGAAGCCGCGCAGAAGATTGGCTTTCCGTTGGTCATTCGGCCATCTTACACTTTGGGGGGCAGCGGCGGTTCGTTTGTGATGCGCGAAGAGGATTTTCCCGACGCGCTCAAGCGCGGCCTGAGCATGTCGCCTACTCACGAAGTGCTGGTGGAAAAGGCAGTCTTGGGCTGGAAAGAATTTGAGTTGGAGCTACTGCGCGATGCCCATGACAATGTCGTCATCATTTGTGCGGTGGAGAACCTCGACCCTATGGGTATCCATACGGGTGACTCCATCACCGTGGCACCAGCCATGACGTTGTCGGATACGGCTTTTCAGCGCATGCGCGATGAAGCTATTTTAGCTATGCGCTCACTGGGCAACTTTGCCGGTGGATGCAATATCCAATTTGCCATCAACCCTGAGACCGAAGAGCTCATCGTCATCGAAATCAACCCGCGTGTGAGTCGTTCTTCGGCCTTGGCCAGCAAGGCTACGGGCTATCCCATCGCCAAGATTGCTGCCAAGCTGGCATTGGGCTATACGCTCGATGAGTTGAAAAACCCCGTGACTAAAACCACTTCGGCGCTGTTTGAGCCCGCGCTCGACTACGTGATTGTCAAAATGCCGCGCTGGAATTTCGAGAAATTCCACGGCGCTGACACGCGTCTGGGCCTGCAGATGAAGTCGGTAGGTGAGGTGATGGGCATCGGCCGTAGCTTTCAAGAGGCGCTGCAGAAAGCTTGCCAAAGTCTCGAAAATGGACGCATGGGCTTAGGTGCTGACCGCAAAGAGTGGATCCGTACCGAAGACATCTTGCATCGGCTCGAACACGCCAGTGAAGATCGCATCTTCCGACTCAAAGATGCCTTGCGCCTGGGCGTGCCCGAGCGCACCATCCAGAAGCTGACGCGCATCGATCCGTGGTTTATCCGACAGATCAAGGAGCTGGTCAAACTCGAAGAAGAGCTGATGCGCTACAACGTGCCCGAAGACATTCCGCGCGAGTTTTTCTTGCGCCTCAAACGCGCCGGTTACTCCGATGCGCAGATTGCGTGGCTGTTGCGCGTAGGAGAGGAGGCAGTGACGCAACGCCGTATCGAGCTGGGCTTGCGTCGAGTGTACAAAACTGTGGACACCTGTGCGGCTGAGTTCGAGTCGAACACGCCTTATTTCTATTCCACTTTCGATGGTGAAAACGAAAGTCAGCCCAGCGACCGAAAGAAAATCATCGTATTGGGCTCGGGGCCCAATCGCATCGGTCAAGGCATTGAGTTTGACTACTGCTGTGTACATGGCTTGCTGGCCATCAAGGATGTGGGCTACGAAGCCATCATGGTCAATTGCAACCCCGAGACCGTCTCTACCGACTTCGATGTGGCTGACAAGCTCTATTTCGAGCCTATATTCTGGGAACACATAGAAGAAATCATCCACTTGGAGCAACCCGATGGCGTCATCGTTCAGTTGGGAGGGCAGACAGCTTTGAAAATGGCCAAGACCTTTCATGAACGCGGCATTCCCATCGTAGGTACCAGCTTCGAACACATGGACTTGGCCGAAGATCGCGGCGCTTTTTCCGACTTGCTCAAACGACTCGACATTCCCTATCCCAAATACGGCGTAGCCGACGATGTGGATGAAGCGCTGCACATCGCCAACGAAGTGACCTATCCGGTGCTGGTGCGCCCCAGTTATGTGTTGGGCGGGCAGCGCATGCGCATTGTCATCAATGATGAAGAGCTGGAGCGGCACGTGTTGAGCATTTTTAAACACATGCCGCAAAACCGCATACTCATCGATCAGTTTCTGGAAAGGGCCAAAGAGGCGGAAATCGATGCCATCTGCGATGGCGAGCAGGTGCACATCATGGGCATTATGGAGCACATCGAGCCAGCAGGGATTCATTCGGGCGATAGCTCAGCCGTGTTGCCCACCTATAGCTTGAGTGTGGAGGCCGTGAACACTATGGTGGAATACACTGAAAAGCTGGCCCATGCCCTCAGTATTCGGGGCTTGCTCAACGTGCAGTTTGCCGTAAAAGACGACAAGGTGTACGTCATTGAAGCCAATCCGCGTGCTTCGCGCACTACGCCGTTTATTGCTAAGGCCTACGACGTGCCCTATTTGCAGATTGCCACCAAAGTGATGCTCGGCACGCACAAGCTGAGCGATTTCAACATACAGCCCAGACCCAAAGGCTATGCCATCAAAGTGCCGGTATTCTCTTTTGAAAAATTTCCCAATGTAGACAAAAACTTGGGGCCCGAAATGCGCTCTACAGGAGAAGAGATTCGCTTTATCAAAGATCTGACCGATCCGTTCTTCCGCGAGCTGGATCGCCAGCGATACATGTACCTTACGCGTTGAGTGTGGCGTCCGTACAACCTTTATGGGAGGAAGTTGTTTTTTTTCGATATTGTTTGCATTTCCAACCAAAGGTCAGCATATGGACAAGGCGATACTCAACCAACAACGCAACGAGATTACCGAATACCACATATATACACGCCTGGCAAAATTGGCGAAGAATCCCGACAACAGCAAAGTACTCTCGGAGATTGCCGAGCAAGAGCTAAGACACTACAATTTTTGGAAAAAGGTGTCAGGACAAGAGGTGACACCTAACAAGTGGGCCATCGTGTTATTTGTAGGCCTAGCGCGCATATTGGGTTTGGCTTTTGCCCTGCGACTGATGGAGCGCGGTGAGCACGAAGCGCTCGACTTTTACGATCGGGTGGCTGATCAGTATCCCGAAGCACGTGTTTTCCGAAAGGAAGAAGAAGAGCACGAAGAAAAGCTCATCGATTTACTGGAAGATCCCAGCCTCAATTATGCTGGCGCCATTGTGTTGGGCCTCAACGATGCCCTAGTCGAGCTGACGGGTACATTGGCCGGCCTGACTTTTGCCTTCAACAATAGCCTGATCATTGCCACTACGGGCTTAGTGATGGGTGTGGCAGCGGCGCTGAGTATGGCGGCATCGGGTTATTTAGCTTCGCGCGAAGCCGATCAAGAAGATGTCAATCCCGTGACCTCGGCCATCTATACAGGCGTGGCTTATATCCTGACAGTGGTGGTGCTGGTATTGCCGTACTTTCTCATTGCAGAGCCCAAGATTGCCATGATATTTATGCTGACAGCCACAATCCTTATCATCGCATCGTACAATTATTACATTTCGGTAGCCAAAAACTTGTCGTTTCGTCGGCGCTTTTTAGAGATGGCCTTTATCTCGCTTGCCGTAGCGGTTATCTCCTTTGGCATCGGTTCGGCAGCCAAGCAAATTTTCGGCATCGAAGTGGAATGAGGCGCACAACTTGGTGGGCAGTCAGTGGAGATAAAGCGCGCTGTTTGTACTATTGCGCCGCGAAGCGTTCTGGCACCATCCACTTTAATTGACTGTTTGCTTATGCAAAAAGTAGAACACATCGGTATTGCCGTATCAGATTTGGATGCCGCCAATGCGCTGTATGAGCGCTTGCTGGGCGTGGCACCTTATAAGGAGGAAGTGGTAGCGCACGAAGGTGTGCGCACGTCCTTTTTTCGGGTAGGACCTACTAAGGTCGAATTGCTCGAAGCGACCCATTCACAAAGCCCCATAGCGCGTTTTATCGACCGACGTGGCGAAGGCATTCATCACATTGCTTTTGAAGTGACGGATATTCGCGCCGAGATGGCACGCCTACGCGCCGAGGGCTTTCAGCTGTTGAGTGAAGTACCTCGCCAAGGTGCCGACAACAAACTGGTGTGCTTTGTGCACCCTAAGAGTGCAGGTGGCGTGTTGATCGAGTTGTGCCAGAGCATCGAACCCGAAAGTGCATGACATGACGTGGACGCAGTTTGCTGTGGCTGTAGGTGGTGGTTTTGTGGCAGGAGGTATCAACACGCTGGCAGGCAATGGTTCGGCCATTACGCTTACCATCCTCACTGAAGTGTTGGGGCTGTCGCCCAATGTGGCCAATGGCACCAATCGCATTGGCGTATTTACCCAAAGTGCTGCTGCGAGTCGGGCTTTTTGGAAGTACGGTATGCTCGACTTGCATCGAGATGGCCGCTATATTGCGCTCATCACGATGGGGGCTATCTTTGGCGTGTGGACGGCTACGCAGGTGAGCAATGCGCAATTTCGCAGTGTGTTCAGCTGGCTGATGGTGCTCATGCTCATCGTCATTTTGGCGAACCCCAAGCGCTGGTTACGCCCCACAGAAATGCATCGCCGCCCGCCTATGTGGATGGCCGTGCCCCTTTTCTTGGCTTTGGGCTTCTATGGCGGTTTTATACAAATGGGCATGGGGGTGTTCTTCTTAGCCGTTATGGTGCTGGGCGCGCGCTATAGCCTCATGGATGCCAATGCCATTAAGGCTTTTGTCATTGCTTTATACACCATTATTGTCATTGCCATTTTTCACACACGTGGCTTGATCGACTGGAGGGTAGGTGTGGTGATGGCAATCGGTCAAACTGCTGGGGGGTGGCTTACAGCGACTTATGCCAGTCAGTGGCCACGAGCCAATGTTTGGGCGCATCGCCTCTTGGTCATTATGGTGTTGCTGGCTGTTGCCAAATTGTTCGGCCTTATAGGATAAGGCAAGCGCCGTAATAGGCGCTATAGGCTGCTCATGGGTGGAAAGCAATGGTTTTTTCCTTGACCTTTTTTAAGCTATTTAGTGGTTTCCTATTGAGCAATCAAAAAACGGCCTGCCTGTAGCCAAAAACTGGGGTATAGAAAAAGCGGATGACTTAAGCTTCTTCGCATTTCGCATCTAACTCATGCCAAAAGCTGTTTGCCATCTTTGTCCTTGCAGGCACTTGTCCACTGCTAAAAGGAGCACTTGAAGACATTTCACACACAATTCACCTTGCCTTTGCGAGCTTTGCAACTGAGCAAGTAGCATTCGTCGTGTATGATACGCGTTTTCGGCATACGCCATCACGGGCCGGGATCAGCAAAGGCGCTCTTGCGTGCTTTGCGCGCTTTCGCACCTGAAGTACTCGTGATCGAGGCGCCTGCTGATGCCGTATCCATGGCGACATGGGTGGGCCACGAGGCCTTGCACCCACCGGTAGCCATGTTGGTGTACAATCCAAAAGATTTTGCGCAAGCCAGCTTTTTCCCCTTTGCTGCTTTTTCGCCTGAGTGGCAGGCGTTGTTGTTTGCCCAGCGGCACAATTTGCCAGTGCGTTTCATGGACTTGCCTATGGGCATCGCTTTTGCCTTGCGGCAAAAGGAGTACCAGGCAGTTTTGCCTTTCGGCAAATCGGATCCAGAGCGTGCAGCTATACGGCAGGACCCTTTGGGCTATTTGGCGCGTCTGGCGGGCTATACCGATGGTGAGCGCTGGTGGGAGGCCACGTTCGAAAGCCGAGAATACGATGGACAGACGTTCGACCTTATTCTCGAGCTGATGCAAGAGCTGCGCCAGGAAACTGCTGCCGAAGAGCTGCCAGAAACCTTGTTGCGCGAAGCCTGGATGCGGCGCACCCTGCGGCGCGTGCTAAAAGAGGGATTCGAGCGCATTGCCGTAGTGTGTGGTGCTTGGCATGCCCCTGCCTTGGCCGATGTAGATAGCCGCCCCGCCGCACCTGATAATGCACTGCTCAGAGGCCTCAAGAAAGTGAAAACTGCAGCTACTTGGGTGCCTTGGACCTACCTGCGGCTGGCTACAAGCAGTGGCTATGGCGCAGGCGTGCGCTCGCCGGCCTGGTATGAGTTACTCTTTCAGCAGCGCGATCAGGCTACTGTGCGCTGGATGGTGCGCGTGGCGCGTTTGATGCGGCAGCAAGGTTGGGATGCCTCTACCGCCCATGCCCTTGAGGCTGTGCGTTTGGCCCAATCATTGGCGGCATTGCGCCAACTGGCATTGCCGGGTATTGACGAGCTCACAGAAGCAGCGTTGGCCGTATTGGGCCAGGGGCAGGCGATACGCTTGCAGCTCATCGAACAGCAGCTCGTAATAGGCGACAAGACAGGGCGCGTGCCGTCTGAGTTGCCTCATACACCTTTGCAAGCTGATTTGCAAAAGGCCATTAAGTCGGCACGTCTGAGCAAGTATTGGGGCGAGCCCGAGCCGCATACGCTCACTCTCGATCTGCGCAAACCCATCAATCTGGCAGCAAGCGTGCTATTGCATCGGCTCACCATCTTGGGCATTGATTGGGCTGAGCTGCGCACGGCACAAAAAGGCACGCGCAAGGGCAGCTTTGGCGAAGCATGGCACATGCATTGGCGACCCGAGTTGAGCTTACAGATCATTGAGGCTTCCGTGTGGGGGTCCACCGTGTGGGAAGCAGCCCATCAGGCTTTGCTCCATCAGGCCAAGCAGGCTGATACATTGCCTGCGCTTGTACCTTTAGTACAGCAGGCTTTGTTGGCCGACTTGCGCGATGTGTGGCATGCACTAGTGCCTCGCTTGCAGCAAAGTGCAGCACTTACTACGGACATAACCCACTTCTTGGAGGGCTTACCTGCACTGGTCTCTGTAGTGCGCTATGGGCATACTCGACAAACGGATCGTCAAGCTGTATTGGCTGTGATCGATGAGCTGGTGCCGCGTCTGTGCATCGGATTGTCTGCAGCTTGTGTCCAACTCGATGAAGAAGCGTCGCGTGGATTTTTTGCAAACTTGTTGCGCGCGCATCAAGCCATTCAGTTACTACCTCAGTCACGACATCGCAATGCTTGGTTTGAGGCTTTAGATCAGCTCAGCGTGCATGAGCGGGCAGCACCTATGTTGCGGGGCGCAGCACTGCGCCTGCTGTTCGACAAAAGCCGTTTGGCGTTTCAAGAAGTGGCGCGCCGGATGGCGTGGGCACTTTCCGGTTCATGGCCATTGGCTTCTACGGCGCAGTGGCTCGAGGGGTTTCTCCATGGGTCGGGCTTGGTATTGGTGCATTATCGAGCCCTATGGCATCTACTTGACGAGTGGGTAAGCCAGCTTACTTCTGAGGCCTTTCGAGAACTATTGCCCTCGCTACGTCGTGCTTTTTCACATTTTACGCCTGCCGAGCGGCAACAGATGTGGACCCAATTGCACGCCAGCTTCGAGCCAGCTGTTGCACCGCAGCATACGTGGGATGAACAACGTGCTGTCCTGCTCGACGAAATGTTGAACTGGCTGTTGAGTGATTGAGCAGGATGCTGTCGTTTTTTTCGAACTTTGAGCCTCATTTGCCGAAAGGCTGAGCTTTGCATACATGAAAAACATCTATTTCGCTTCTGACTTTCATCTAGGCACCGATGGGCGTCACGACAGTCGCACGCGTGAACGGCTCATCGTGCGTTGGCTCGACCATATCGCTCCAAAAGCTGAAGCGTTGTATCTACTTGGCGATGTGTTTGACTACTGGTTTGAATACGGTGAAGTGGTACCTAAGGGCTTTGTGCGCTTACTGGGCCGTTTGGCACAGTTGAGCGATGAGGGTTTGCCCATCTACTTTTTTACGGGCAATCACGATATGTGGATGTTTCGCTACTTTGAAGAAGAACTGGGTATACCTACCTATCGCCAGCCATTGATACGTGAGCTCGGAGGCAAGCGCTTTTTCTTGGGTCATGGCGACGGCTTAGGACCCGGCGATCGAGGGTACAAGCTCATCAAGCGCATCTTTGCCAACCCCACTTGCCAGTGGCTCTTTGCGCGCATTCATCCTAATACGGGTTTGCGCCTTATGCGCTTTTTTTCGGGATCTAGTCGCAATGCACAACCCACCATGACTGGCTTTTTGGGGCCCGAGCGCGAATGGCTCATTCAGTATTGCCAGCGCAAGCTGCAGCAAGTGCATATCGACTATTTCGTCTTTGGTCATCGCCATTTGCCTATCGACTATCTGTTGGCTAATGGCCACAGTCGGTACATCAATTTGGGCGATTGGCTGTATCACTATTCCTATGCGGTATTCGATGGGCAGGACATGGCCATACGCTTTTGGAGGCAGGACGAAGGCCGCGTCTATGGCAAGTCGTTGTGGGTTGTGCAGCCCTAGTGCCTTGACAATTGTTCCATGACGCGCTGCATCTCTTCAGGGGTATTTACGTTGTGTAGTGCTTCGGGCCGGGGCACTTGTAGTAGTTTTATGTCACTGTTGATGAGCATCTTGCGTGGACAGGCGTAGCCCATAGCCAAGAACTGCAATAAACGGCTGTAGGCGGGAGGCTCGTAAATGGCAATGAGTGGCTCGGGAAATTCATTGCTTGGACTTTGAAAGGCCGTAGCCACTTTGCCTGGGTGGCGCTGGGCCACCAGCGCGCCTACAGTTGCCTGGTCGAGTAGGGGCAAGTCGCAAGCGACCACCAGCCAAGCGGCATTGGGGTTTTGCCGAAAGGCAGAAAGAATCGCTCCAAAGGGCCCCAGCCCGATAAAAGTGTCGAGCACGAGTGGTGCCCCTTTCGGAAAATCACTTGTCTGCTCGGCACGTACTGAATAATATACTGACTGACAGTGAGGTGCGATTAGGTCGAATAAATAGCTGCGTTGGGGTTTTCCGTGATAGCGCAATAGCCCTTTGTCTTGCCCCATGCGCGTGCTCTTGCCGCCAGAGAGTACCAGTCCCATGAGCGGTGGCGTGCGTCGATGCACGACTTTGCGGAAGTATTCGATAATGGCAGCCTCATCTTCGATGGGTAAGACTGGCGTGCCTTTCGGCAAATGGGGCCTGAGCCAGTCGGGGGCTTCACGGGCTTGAGGCGTACTGATCAGTAGCTGTATGTCGGTGAGGCGATCGCGTTTGCGCGATAGCGAATCAAACTTGCGCGGGTCGAGTATGACTACTTGCTGCTGGGCGGTAAAGTGGTTGCCATTGATCAGCACCAGTCGTGCTGTTTGCAGTAGTGGCCTGAGCTGATAGCTGTCGGTACGGCCATGCCATGCTAGCTCGTGATGCGTGATGCGGTCAGTATAGGTCAATGGAGCTAAGATGGTATGAGTGGGCGCATTGCCGTGGCGATGGTCGGCGTCGAGCCAGGCAATATGCCCTATATCTGCAAGGCCTTTTACAAGTGTGAGAGCCAGTCGTTGTAGTTGTCCGCAAGGGGCACCGATGAGGGCAAACTCGTTGCGCCCCCACTGACCCATGTGTGGCCGCGTGAGGCTTGCGTGTTTTTGATGTAGTTGTTTGCCAGACGACTGCTGTGCCATGTGATGATGATTTTCAGTTCAAGACTTGGGTAGCGCTGTGAAGAGCAGGTTAATGATCTTCAGTTCTTTTAAAGTTGCGCTTGCCTCCTGTTTTTTCCATGAGCTTGACTTCTCGAATGACGATGTCGTGCGAGAAAGCTTTACACATGTCGTAAATGGTCAGTGCTGCGATGGTCGCACCAGTGAGTGCCTCCATTTCTACACCGGTTTTTGCCGAAAGGCTGGCAGTACATTCTACAATTACAGCGCCTTCTTCTGTGCGGATGTCTACTGTGCAGTTATCGAGACCTAAGGGATGGCATAGCGGGATAAGCTCGCCGGTTTTTTTGGCACCCATGATACCTGCCAAGATCGCTGTTTGGAACACGGGGCCTTTTTGGGTGTGTAGTTCATCGCTTTCGAGCTGTTGCCACACCTCGGGGGGCAATTGCACAATGGCCCGTGCGCGGGCACTGCGCCGTGTGATCCGTTTGGCGCCTACGTCGACCATAGCGGGATTGCCCTCTTTGTCCAGATGTGAAAATTTAGCCATAATAGGGATGCTTTGTGCAAAGGTACGGAGTGTGGATACTTTGCGCGCTACGCCTATTATTCGTCTTCCTCGCTACCTGGTAGCATAGGCACAAAGCGAAAGTGGCCAAAAGTTTCCTTCTTGAAGGTCTCTTTATCGAGGCGCTTGATGCGCTGCATCTCTTGTACGTTTTTGCCTACGGGGATTACCATCATGCCACCTACTTTGAGCTGTTTGAGCAGTTGGCGGGGTATTTGCTCGGCTCCTGCCGTGACGAGAATTTTGTCGAAAGGCGCAAACTGGGGAAGCCCTTTGTAGCCGTCCCCGTAAAAGAAATAAACGCCTTTGATACCTAATTGCTCGAGCCGCTTTTTGGCCTGTGCGTATAGCTGTTTGTGCCGCTCGATGGTATACACTTGTGCGCCCATAGCTGCTAGTACTGCTGCCTGATACCCCGAACCCGTGCCCACTTCTAAGACCTTGTCACCTGGTTGTACCTCAATCAATTGGGTTTGAAATGCCACTGTATAGGGTTGGGATATAGTCTGGTGGCAAGCAATGGGTAGGGCAATGTCTTCGTAGGCTTTTTCTTCGAATGCCGAATCGAGGAAGCAGTGGCGAGGGATCACTTCGATGGCAGCTAAGATGCGCTCGTCGGAAATTCCCCGATGCCGTAGGTGTGCCACTAGCTTGCGGCGCATGCCCCGATGGCGGTATGTATCTTTCATACTGGTATGCAAAACGTGTGTGTTTGCTATTGGATAGATGCACTTATGGTAGCTACCTCAAATGTGTATTTTTGTTGCGCTTTCGCAAAATGGCAATTTTGATGTGACTTTTGGCAACTGAAAACCTAACTGGGATGACAAAGATAAAATTTGGCACGGATGGCTGGCGTGCAATTATTGCAGATGATTATACAGTGGACAACGTCAAGCGTGTGGCAGAAGCCACGGGCAAGTGGCTACAGGCACGTGGAGGAACGCAAATCGTGATTGGACACGACTGTCGCTTTGGCGGAAAGCTATTTGTCAATACTACAGCTCGAGTACTGGGTGCCATGGGCATCAAGTCGTTGGTAGCACCCGACTTTGTCAGTACACCTATGGTGTCGTTAGGTGTGGTGAAGACCGGTGCTGATCTAGGCGTAGTCATCACCGCTAGCCACAACCCACCTTCCTACAACGGTTTCAAGCTCAAGTCAAGTTTAGGTGGCCCCATGGTTCCCTCCCAGATTGCCGAAGTGGAGGCACTCATTCCTGAGCAGTGTACATTCAATGACTTGCCCACTATTGAGCAACTCAAGACCCAAGGTCTGGTAGAAGAAGTGGACTTGGAAGAGCTGTACTACCAACACGTACTAAAGCACTTCGACATAGATGCCATTCGTGTTGCAGGCTTCAAGATCGCTTATGATGCCATGTATGGGGCGGGGCAGCGCATCGTCCAGCGCTTGCTGCCCAATTGTGTCTTTCTACATTGCGACTACAACCCTTCTTTCAAGGGGCAAGCGCCTGAGCCCATCTTGCGCAATCTCCAAGAGCTTGCTGCCCTTATCCGCAACGACGATAGCATACAGCTGGGTTTTGCCAATGATGGCGATGCTGACCGTATCGGTATGTTTGACGCTACAGGTGAGTTTGTGGACTCACACCACATCTTGTTGCTGCTTTTGCTGTATATGCATCACTACAAAAAGCAGCAGGGCAAAGTAGTCATCACTTTTAGTGTAACGAATAAAATGGTGGATTTGGCCAAGAAATTTGGTTTGGACTACGAAGTCACGCCTATTGGCTTTAAATACATTGCTGAGATCATGAGTCGGGAAGATGTCATTGTGGGCGGTGAAGAGTCGGGGGGCTTGGCCGTAAAGGGACATATTCCCGAGCGTGATGGCGTGTGGATTGCACTGATGATCTTGGAGTTCATGGCCAAGACGGGCAAGACGCTTTCCCAACTCATTTCGGAAGTGTACGATTTAGTAGGGCCCTTTGCCTTTGATCGCGATGACCTGCACTTGCCTGAGGAACAAAAACAGGCTATCATCCAGCGATGCGAGAGCGATCCTTTTGAGGCTTTTGGCCCTTACAAGATTACGCGTATGGAGGCCATCGATGGGTTCAAATTCTGGATAGGTGACGACCGCTGGGTATTGGTGCGCCCCTCGGGCACTGAACCAGTCTTGCGCGTGTATGCACAAGCCCCAACACGTGAGGAGGTGCGCCAACTGCTCGATGCAGCTCATGCCGCTATGCGATAACGCCTCCTGGTGGCCTGTTTTTTGCCGAAAGGCGGACCTAATCAAAACAGACTTACATAGCCCACATGTACTTTTGGGTTGGCCAGGTCAAAAGCAATACCTGTGCGAGTTTGGCCTGTAGCGATGCTTAGGCGTAAGATGCCAGCCTGTGTTTCGAAAGTGATGCCGGCACCAATGCCTATGCCGCGGTCGGCGCTTGTCGTGAGCGGAGGTTGCCACCATCCCACGTCAACAAAGACATAGGCCCAAGAATGGGCACCCAAAATGAGGCGGCCTTCTGTGGTCAGGATGGCATAGCTGGTGGCAAAGAAGGCATCTTCGTCGAAGCCCCGCATCAAACGGCTGCCACCGATGCGCCACGCTTCGTTGCGCACTATTGGCTGCCCATCGCTGAAGATGGTGGCACCAGAAAAGCCTGTCTTGAGCACTATTTGACGGCCCAGTGGCTGGAAGTGGGTCAACTCCAGCTGCAAGTGCAATTGAGCAGTGCGTGGAGCGAGGCTGTCGTATAGCTCGGGATATTGGGCTGCCAGTTGTTCGTTTTTTACAATGCGTCTAAATCCACCACTGCCATCCAAGGCCAATTGCCACCCCTTGCGGGGGGGTAGTGGGTAGTCGGTACCTTCCAAGCGATAGCTAATTCCCAGTCCAGTACGTTGTAGGTCGAGTTGTTGAGCCGATAACTGAGTAGCTGAAATGATAGAAGAGATTTGTTGTGTAGCAAACAGACGCCAGCTGTGCCCTGAGGGTTGTAGCTGATAGATGCCTGCTTCCCATCTTAGATCCAAGTACTGGGAATCGCGTTTGTACAGGTCAAATGTGCCAAATGTGCCGAAGGGCATCCATGGTAGCCACGGCCAGTCGCTGCGTATTTGCAGTCGTGGCGAGGCGGGTTGTAGCTGGTCGTACTGTATGGACAACTGTTCTCCATAGCCCAAGGCATTGGCTAAGGCGATGTCAGCAGTGCCACTCAGGCGCACGCGTCGTCCTTGAGCCTGACGTGTGGGTAAAATGCCGATCAATAGATCGAACCGGCTGGCAGGCCGGGCTTCTAGTGCCAGATGGAGGCGCGCTTCTCGCCCGTAGAAGGTCACCCATGGAGGCTGTTTGAGACGTACATAAGGTAGTTGTGCCATCAGCTTGGGTACAGCTCGTATTTTTTTTGCGTCAAAAGCACTGCCCGCCGGTATGCCCAGCAGTCGGGCGATAAATTCGGGATGCAATTTGATGGTACCTTCTATAACTACTGGTCCCATGGTGATGTAGCGACCTGGATCGATGCGTATCTTAGCGCGTACCTGCTGATCGCGCAGTGCAATTGAGTCGAGCCAGATGTGGGCAAAGGGATGGCCATGAGTTTCGTACCAGTGTAGGATGTGGTCTATGAGTCGTGCCACCTCATGGGGGTGTACAATCTGTCCTGTTTTGGGCACCCACTCCGTGCGCAAGAGTGTAGGCGGTAGCTCATCGAGGTCCAGCATGGCCCATTGCCAGCGAGGGCCTCGGTGCAGGTAAGCATTGAGTGTGTCGCCATGCCATTGAGTGTGATCTACGCTAGCTTCAAGGAATCCTGAGGCAATCTGGTCGTGCTGCCACTTTGCCAACCATTGCCATGCACTTAGACTGTCGGGCAAATAGAGGATGCTGTCAGGGCAACTGATAGTATCCGGCAGAGCACAATGTACGTTTAAGTGTACACCTTGCCAGGCCAAAACCTTGTGCCATGCACATAGTGAATAGATCACACTACTAAGTACTATTAGCGTTTGCCGAAGGGTGATAGACCCACTCATAAAACTCAGTTGTGTACATGTGATGCGCAAAGTGGAGTTTTTTAATTGCTCTTGGAATCAGGGGGTGGTGTAATAGGCATGGAGTATAGCTCATTGATTCAGTCAAAAGAAAACGATTCTTTTAATGAAACTAGTGCGATCCTTATGGCTAGGGCTTTTATGCATTTCTACTCAGAAGAGTACAGCACAGCCTGAAGTGCCTAAGTATTTCCAGCAGGAGGTGCATTACGCGTTCGATGTGTACTTGGACGACCAGTCGCATACGTTGGCTGCAGCGCAGTCTATCACCTACATTAATCACAGCCCTGACACTTTGCGGGAAATGTACGTGCATTTATGGGCCAACGCCTATAGTAGTGTGCAAAGTGCTTTTGCAAAGCAGCAATTGCAGTTGGGATACCAAGATTTTTTCTTTGCAAGGCCGGAAGATAGGGGTGGGTTTGACAGTATTGAATTTCTCATTGGCGGCCAGCGTGTGTGGTGGCATTATGTGGTGCCGCATATCGATGTGGCATTGCTTCACTTGCCCAAGCCGTTGTGGCCAGGCGATACGCTGGAGCTTGAAAGCAAGTGGCTGTTGCGCATTCCCAAAGTGTTTTCGCGTCTGGGGCGTGAAGGGCAGAGCTACTACATGACGCAATGGTATCCCAAACCCGCCGTGTACGATCGCGAAGGGTGGCACCCCATGCCTTATCTCGATGTAGGTGAGTTTTATTCGGAAATGGGCAATTTCGACTTACGCCTCAACTTGCCGCGCAACTATGTAGTGGCAGCTACGGGGCAGTTGCACACTGCAGAGGAGCTGCACTTTTTGCAACAGCGCCTTGCCGAGACTCAGCACCTCATACAGTATGCAGATGCTGCCTTATCTGATGAGATACCTCCTTCCGATAGTGTGCGTAAGACGCTCCACTTTACGGCTGAGCAAGTGCACGACTTTGCCTGGTTCGCCGATAAGCGTTTTTTAGTCGTCAAAGACAGTGCAGTGCTTTCGTCGGGTAAAAAAGTGGATACATGGGCCTTTTTCCAGCCTACGGCTTTGCCACATTGGCAGCAAGTGGCTCGGTGGGTGGGGTGTGCCTTGCAGTACTATGATCAACACGTGGGCCCGTATCCGTGGCCTCAAGCCACAGCAGTGAGTGGCCCCTTAGAGGCAGGTGATGGTATGGAGTATCCCATGATTACGCTGATTGCTTCAGATATAGAAGACGTGGCTGTACTTGAAAACATTGTCGTCCATATGAAGTAGGCCACAATTGGTTTTATGGCATGTTGGCTACTAATGAGCGCGATCACGCCTGGATGGATGAGGGCATCAATTTGTATCATGAGCGGCGCTATTCCCGCTTGTTCTATCCCGACGTTTTTGACCGCGAACTGCCTCCTTTTTTTCGAAAGTATAGCCGCATGGGTATGGCATTAGCCACTTACTTAGCTTTTGCACGCATCGATAGAGATGAAGTGTCAGATCAACCTGTAGAAAATCAGCACGTGGCAGCTTATTGGATAGGGGCTTATGTGAAGCCGCCATTGGCACTAGAGCAACTTGAAGCCTATGTGGGCCAATCTCGGCTCGATGCAGCAATACAGGCCTATTTTCGACAATGGCAGGGAAAGCATCCTCGCCCGGAGGACTTTCGCCAGGTACTTGAGCAAGCGTTGGGGCAGTCACTGGGTTAGCTTTTTGACGGTTATCTCTACTCGAATGCCAAAACCGACTACACCCTCCAACAACTGCACTATACCCCTCAAGGTGGTATAGACCTCACTATCGCCAATCGGGGTCAGGTGGCTGCACCTTTTCCCGTAGCTGTCATGCGCGATACGGCTGTATTGTATGTGAAGTGGTTTGACGGGTTTACGGGGCGGCCTACCTACACTTTGCCCTTTGTGCCCAGTGCCACCCATGTCGTGATCGATCCTCATTATCAAACCCTTGATCTGTACGTGCACAACAATACGATGCGTACACGAGGGGTGTTGAAAAAACTCGAGTCCCTTCGCCCCAAACTCTTAGCAGGGTTTGAGTCGAATCGCCACATCCAATTGTTTTAGTTGCCTGTGCTGTCTGCCAATGTAGTGGATGGCATTACACCGGGTGTGTTGTGGTATAACGCACTGGTGCCTTGGCGGAAGTGGGAGTGGCAGCTGTTATCGCAATGGAGTATGAAGCGCAATACACCTATAGGTGTGGCCCAATTGGTGCGTCATTGGTCGTGGCCTACAGGGATGTGGCAACAGCTTTCTTTGAGTGGCAGCGTCCGCACTTATCATTTTCGCGCGGATGACCAGCTTCAATATGTTTTGCGATATGCCAGGTATGGCCTTCAGTTGCGGGCTCGTTTTCGCACTCATCCACAGTCACTCTTTGTACATCGCGCTACAGCTACTTTTTGGCGGTTAAGTGAGCAGGCACCTACTTTAGATTCAACAGGAGCGTATATGGGTAAGCAATGGCAGCGTCGCCCTTTGTGGCGTGTTGAGTGGTATACGCAAAGGGCGACGCTCAATTCCTGGTCAGTAGAAGTGGGGCTAGAGGGCAGCCGTTTGCGCTATTTGGGAGCGGAGCATCGGTATGGGCGCATGTGGGCTGCGATGCAGTATAGTTATACATATGCACCGTGGCGCAGCATCGACTTGCGCTTCTTTATTGGAGGGTTTTTCAAAAATACAGCGGCAGGTGGAGGCTTCCTTTTGCCTGGTGCATGGAACCTGAGCGTGCAGGGGTTCAATGATTATGGTTATGAGCAATTGTTTGTAGGGCGTTGGCAAGTGCAGGGAATATGGAGCCGACAGATTGCCTTGACTGAGGGTGCGATGAAGACGGCTTTGGGCCCCGCCTATTTGCAGGGTCGGTCAAATGGCTTGCTGTGGAGCCTTAATCTTGTTGCGGCACTGCCCAAAGATTTGCCGGCAGGCATTGTACTTAAACCGTGGTTTGATGTAGGATATTATCAAAGGGTGGGGCTATTTGCCTCCGATGCTTGGCGTGATAATCTTTGGTGGCAGGGGGGGGTGTCCTTATTCGATGCTACATTGAAGGTGTATTTGCCGTTGATCAATGCGCCGAGACTCGAAGCATTATACGACCAAGATGGGCGCCAGGCGTTGTGGGCTCGTATTAGTTGGGCTCTCTCGTTGCAACACCACGACCCGTGGTATGCACGTTATCGCGTGCTTTTTTGAGCTCGCCCTAAGAGGCATACGTGAGGTGCTGAAATAAATAAAGCATTTCCACCCCTGAAGGTGAAAATGCCCTACACAAGAGCTGCGGAGAGGGAGGGATTCGAACCCCCGGTACCCGTAATGGGTACACCTGATTTCGAGTCAGGCCCGTTCGACCACTCCGGCACCTCTCCGAAGCAAAAGTGGACGCAAATTTACACATATAGAGGAAAAAAGAAGCTTTCTCTATAAAAAATGCACTGCATTTTGCTGGTGTTATTTAGTGTGGGGTGTTTAAGAACTCGCCTACTATTTTTTCGGCTTGTTTGAGCGCGTCTTCTAAGTGATCATTGACCAAGATGACATCGAAGCGCGGTGCCCACTTGAGTTCTTCTGAAGCACGTGCGATACGCATGTGCAAGCTCTCTTCGTTTTCTGTATGGCGGTTGCGCAGCCGCTCAAAGAGCGTCTTTGGTGAAGGCGGCATGACGAATACAGCCAAGCTCTTGTCGGGATAGGCTTGTTTGATACGCCATGCCCCTTTGACATCGATGTCGAAGATGACGTCTTTACCTTCCTGCCATAGCCGCTCGATTTCGCTGCGCAAAGTGCCGTAGTATTGTCCGGGATATACTTCTTCCCATTCTAAAAAATCGCCATGCGCTACCCGTTGCATAAATTCTTCAGGGGTGAGAAAGTAATAGTCGCGTCCGTCAATTTCGTGAGCACGCTGTTTGCGCGTAGTGGCTGATACGGAAAAGGCCAAGTTGTCGAATCGCTGGAGCAAATGACGTACAATAGTGGTTTTGCCTGCCCCCGATGGGGCCGTAAATATGACGAGCTTGGACATGCCTTCGGGATTTTCGCGCGGCTGTGATTTTACAGTGTGTTAGCTACTTGTTCTTTGATCTTTTCCAGTTCTTCTTTCATTTGCACTACCAATCGTTGGATGTCTGATGCATAAGCTTTTGCACCCAACGTGTTAATTTCTCGGCCCATTTCTTGTGCAATAAAGGTGAGCTTGCGCCCCTTGATTTTGTCGGGTCTTTCGAGTTGCTCGAGAAAGTATTGACAATGTTGGGCCAGACGTACTTTTTCTTCGTTGATGTCAAACTTCTCCAGGTAAAAGATCAGCTCTTGTTCGAAGCGATTTTCGTCTATTTGATCTTTGCCCAGATACTCTTCCAGATGTTGCCGCAGGCGGTTGCGCAGCTTTTGCATACGCCCTTGGTCTAAGGGATCTACTTCCTTGAGTTTGGTGAGAATTATAGTAATGCGCTGGCGTAGATCCTTTTCCATGGCTTTACCTTCCGCTTGGCGAAATGTCTGTAGTTTGTCAAGTGCTTCTTCTACAGTGGCTAAGATTGCTTGCCACTCGGCCTCGTCTAATGTGCCAGTCTCCGCAGCTACTACATTGGGAATGCGCAAAATAGCTTGTAGATAATCGCCTTGCTCGATGCCTAGCTCTTGTGCCAGCTGGCGCAATGTATGGTAGTATTTGCGAAAAAGCATCGTGTTGAGCCCATAGGCATCATCACCCTGCAGCGAAGTTACCTCAATATTGACGTCGAGCTTGCCGCGCTGCGCGCGCTCGCTGATCAAGCGCCGTAGTGCCATCTCTTTTTCACGTAGATTGGCGCTACATTTAAGGCGCACGTCTGTGTACTTGCTATTGAGCGAGCGTATCTCTACAATGATTGTCTTGTCTTGATAGTTTGTTTCGGCCCGGCCAAAGCCGGTCATCGATAGCAGCATAGGCTATAGGAGTTGGATACTTTTAGGTTGCAATAAAGGTGAGCAAAGATAGCTAATGAATAGTGGAAAAGGTCAAAGTGCGGCATGGCTCATGTGCACGAATGGCTAAATTGTTGATTGTTAAAGAAAAAATTGAAAAGATCAGTGTAATTGTTTCGTATTCATGAAAAATCTTTTGAAATTTGCCAGCCGTTTGGGTGGATCAAGGACGATATTTTGTAATTCACTATAAACCAACAAAATAACGATGAGAAAAGCTGATTTGGTTGCTTCAATCTCCAAAAAAACCGGAGTGGAGAAGGTAGATGTAATTCAGACGCTAGAGGCTTTCTTCGAAGAGGTGAAAGGGGCTTTGGCGCAAGGTGAGAACGTGTACATTCGTGGTTTTGGCAGCTTTGTGGTGAAAAAGCGTGCGCGTAAAATCGGGCGTCACATCAAGAAAAACATTGCCATTGAGATTCCCGAACATTATATCCCTGCCTTCAAGCCCGCAAAAGTGTTTGTCGAGCAGGTGAAAGACAACGTCAAAGTACTTCCTGAAGACGGGCAACAATGAAATTGACTCCTTTACAATGGAGTGCGATCGGTGGGGCGGCCTTGTTGATCGTGCTGATTGCCTTTATGTGCGAGACGCGCCCCCCCAATCATCAAACTCTCGAAAAGTCGAGGGCTTTGCTGGCTGAAGTGGCCGACAGCGGCGTGCTATTACAAGCGGCAAAAGCACAACTCGACCCGCAATCACAGGCCCAACTAGAACAACTCGAAGCACAAGTGGTGCAGGCACCCAACGATAGCCTGCGTGCTTTGCACATGGAAACGGTGGCGGGGTGGTGGTACCAATTGGGGCGAGCCGACATTTCAGGTATCTATGCCGAGCGCATAGCTGAACTGCGGCAGGATGCTCCTTCTTGGGCATTGGCAGGTACTACTTTTTCTATCTGCCTACAACAGCCCCCACAGACCGACGAGAAGATACGTAGCTTTTGCCGAGACCACGCACTGGCTGCTTTTGAAAAGGCCATTTCTCTTGACCCACAAGACCTCAATAGCCGCGTTAACTTGGCTTTGGTCTACGTGGAAATGCCGCCAGAAGATAACCCCATGAAGGGTATTCAGATGCTGCTGGCACTCAACGAGCAGTATCCCGATGAACCTGCGGTATTGCTGCAGTTGGCTCGGCTGGCTATCCGTACTGGGCAATACGAGCGGGCAGCGCAACGCCTTCAACGCGTCTTGGCTTTGGCGCCCGACCATCCAAAGGCCAATTGCCTCATGGCCCAGCTGCTAGAACAAACAGATCGCGCTGCAGAGGCTGCCCCCTACGCAGCGCGTTGCAACACGCATTGAAAATTAATTGTTAATTAATTAAAAAATATTTTCTATGCCTTGTGGAAGAAAACGCAAGCGGCACAAGATCGCCACACACAAACGAAAAAAAAGGCTGCGAAAAAATCGCCATAAGAAAAAGAACAAATAATTGGACTTTGGGCAAGCTGAAAGACGAATCGGCTTTCGGTTTGCCCTCTGTGCAGTTATTAATTTGTCATCATAGCGCCCAGTACTGTGCTATCTAAAAACCGATAAGCCTGACCGCAAAAAGAGTGGATGAAGGCAAAAGCAAACGTGTGAAGAGAAATCTGACCGTATATTAGGCGGCAGTAGTTAAGGTATGCTCAGCTTGGCAAAACCTAAAACTAAGAAAAACATTGTAGGCATACAGAACATTAGGGTGCGTGCATCGCGATGCACTATTGTGGCCAAAGAGTCAGCATCCTGATGTGATTTGCCAACTATACCGATGTGGAAATGGCTTAGCCAACACTTATGTCATCACTTCAAATCGGTATATGAGTTTTGTACGAGCTTTTCATCGATAATGGGCTATAATGCGCTCGTTTTTGTATGTTGTGTGCTTATGCTTTTGCGTTTGTCCAAGTTGTGCAATAGGCAATATAACATGCGTGGCCCCCATACTCTTCTCTGTCCTTTGTCCTTTTGTTTTGTTATTGCTGCGCTCAACCAGTTTGCCTAAAATAGATAGCTGCCCATCCATCTATTCTTAATAGGTCAGTTGCTTGTGCCTACAGTTTTTTTGCGGCGGCAGTACTTTCCTGTACACATGGGGTTTACACCCATAGATGTCTCTTCCAAGCACTCATAGCCTTTGGTGTCATTTCGCCTTTTGGGCGAGCATTCGCTTGGAGTTCGATGGGGCGCTTGAAAAACACTTGCGTCGTGGGAAAAGAACTTATCATTAATTCGACGCCTACAGAAGTAGAAATAGCCCTCCTAGAGGACGGCAAGCTCGTCGAGTTACACAATCAAAAAACCAATTCTACCTTTACGGTAGGTGACATCTTTTTAGGGCGTGTGCGCAAACTCATGCCGGGTCTGAATGCTGCATTTGTAGATATCGGGCATAAAAAGGATGCCTTTTTGCACTACACCGACTTGGGGCCTAAACTGCGTAGCTTGATTAAGTTTACCAATGGTGCCATATCCGGAGGACTTACTACCCACCTGCTCGACAACTTCAAAATAGAGCCCGATATCAACAAACGAGGGAAGATCGATCAGGTACTCGAAAAACGCCAGCCTTTATTGGTGCAAGTGCTCAAAGAGCCTATTTCTACCAAAGGCCCTCGTTTGTCTTGTGAAATAACTATTCCCGGCCGCTTTTTGGTACTTACTCCCTTTAACGACCTCATTGCTGTTTCCAAAAAGATCAAAAGTGCAGAAGAACGCAAGCGCTTGCGCAAATTGGTAGAAGCCATTAAGCCCAAGCACTTCGGCGTGATCGTACGCACGGCTGCAGAAGGCAAAAAGGTGGCTGAGCTGCACGAGGAAATGCTATACCTGCTGGGGCAGTGGGAGCAAGTCTTTCGCCAGCTGCATCAGGCTACTCCGCCCCTTAAACTGCTCAGCGAGTTGGATAAAACCTCCAGTATCTTGCGCGATCTACTTAACGACACTTTTGAGCGTATTGTAGTGGATGACGAGCAGTTGTATGAAAACATCAAAGGTTATTTAAAGGCCAATATCCCGGAAAAGGTCGATATTGTCCAATTATACAAGGGACGCAAGCCCGTTTTCGACTATTTTGGTGTAAGCCGTCAGATCAAATCTTCTTTTTCTAAAACTCCTACCTTAGCAAGTGGCGCGTATCTGGTCATCGAATCCACAGAGGCCATGCACGTCATCGATGTGAATTCGGGGCATAAGATGAGCAGCAAAGACAGTGAGCAGGCTGTGCTCCAAGTCAACTTGGAAGCAGCAGAAGAGATTGCCAGGCAACTCCGACTGCGCGACATTGGCGGCCTCATCATTGTCGACTTCATCGACATGCGCAATACCGAACACAAAAAGGAGTTAGTGCGTGCAATGCGCGAGTTTATGAAAAAAGACCGCGCACAGCATACTATCTTGCCTTTGAGTAAATTTGGATTGATGCAGATTACGCGTCAACGCGTGCGCCCCGAGATCAAGATCAATACCGAAGAAGTTTGCCCGGCATGCCGTGGCACAGGCAGAGTGAACCCTACCATTTTGTTGATCGATGACATTGAGCGCGATTTGCGTTTCATCGTACAAGCACGGCCAAAATCTACCATTACTTTACGCGTACATCCCTTTATCGAAGCCTATTTGAAAAAGAACTGGCGTAAAATGCAGCGGAAATGGCTGGGTATGTTCAAAAAGTGGATACGCATTGAAGCGGATTCGAGTTTGGCTATGCTCGAATACAAGTTTTTTGATGACAACCAAGACGAAATTCGACTCACTTGAGAGTGAACAGTTCAAGGGCAGCCGCAAGGCGCTTTGCAACTAGCGACGAGCGCCCATATACACCACAAGATGATAAGCAAAAGGTAATTACGTTTCATGGCTATATATTTTGGAGGCCTTCCTAAGGAAGGCCTTTTTTGATGCCTCTGAGTTTATATGCGGCGGATACGAGCACCTAGTGCATTGAGACGTTTGTCGATGCGTTCATATCCTCTATCAATCTGGTGAATGTTATAGATTGTACTGGTGCCTTTTGCCGAAAGTGCTGCGATCAGAAGGGCTACACCTGCCCGAATGTCGGGCGAAGTCATTTGTATGGCACGCAGTGGGTATTGTCTGTTGAGCCCAATGACAGTGGCGCGGTGTGGATCGCACAGAATGATACGTGCCCCCATGTCGATGAGTTTATCGACAAAGAATAGGCGGCTTTCAAACATTTTTTGATGAATTAACACGCTGCCTTTGGCTTGAGTAGCGACAACCAATGCAATGCTCATCAAATCGGGAGAGAAGCCAGGCCAAGGCGCGTCGTAGATGGTGAGTATAGACCCATCTATAAAAGTCTGAATTTCAATCTCTTCCAGCGAGGGTATCACAATATCGTCGCCTTGTATTTGGGTGGGTACACCCAAGCGTTCAAATACGCGCAAGATATTGCCTAGCTCATGTATGTGTGCATGCTTGATGGTGAGCTCCGATTGTGTCATGGCAGCCAGACCAATAAAACTGCCAATTTCGATCATGTCGGGCAAGACGCGATGAGTTGTACCTCGAAGTTGATTTACTCCTTCAATGGTCAGCAAGTTGGATCCAATACCTGAAATCTTAGCGCCCATGCGCACCAACATGCGGCATAGCTGTTGAACGTAAGGCTCACAAGCAGCGTTGTATATGGTAGTAGTGCCTTGGGCCATACAGGCTGCCATCACGACATTAGCCGTACCCGTCACAGAAGCTTCTTCCATTAGCATGTAGGTACCTCGTAAAGAAGGGGCTTCTAAGAAGAATTCATTTTTTGCTGCATCGAAGTGGAAAGTAGCACCTAAAGCTTTTAGTCCGATGAGGTGAGTGTCTAAGCGGCGCCTACCGATTTTGTCGCCGCCAGGCTTGGGCAAAAAGGCTTTGCCAAAACGAGCGAGCATTGGCCCTAATAGCATTACAGAGCCCCGGATGGCTCGCGCATGCCTGTGAAATGTTTCCTCTTGGAAAAAGCTCAGATCAATTTGTCGAGCTTGAAAGGTATAGGTATGGGTGTCGTGGCGATGCACTTCTACACCCATGCCTTGCAGTAGTTGGATGAGCCGGCGTACATCCAAGATGTCGGGGATGTTGGAAATGGTTACTGCTTGATCGGTCAGTAGTGTCGCACATATAACCTGTAAGGCTTCGTTTTTAGCTCCCTGTGGTTCGATGCTGCCTGAAAGCCTATGCCCACCTTCTACTTCAAAGGCACTTGATCCCATCGCTCGTTGTGTTTTGACGAAAAACAGCCAAACGTCTTCCAAAGAAGACGTTCGGCTGCAAAGCTATCAGATGAGCTATGCTTGGCCCAATTTGCTCAATGTTTTTTGCGCCGCCGCCGGTATTGATTGCGGCCATTGCCGTTGTTGCCTTGTTTTTTTTGGCGTTTACGCTGTTTTTGCCTATTGTTCTGTTGGTTTTGTCCAGACTGTTGGGCGTTGGGAGCCACCAGGTTGTTAATGGCTTCGCCTTCTTCCAATGTGAGTAGCCCTCCGCTGAGCAGCTTTAGATCATTTTTGATGATATCGTCGTTGACGAACTGCTCTCGGCTCCAAGCGCGGTAGGCCTGTTTCATATATGCTGCAATGATTTTAGCAAATTCTTTCCGCTTTTCTTCATCTTCCATCTGAAGGGCCTTCTGTACGAGGCGTTCTACATTATATCCGTAGTGCCGCAAGCGGATGTCTTTGTGGGGGTAATTGAGTGGTTTTGGTTTTTTATGTAGCGTCTCACGTGTGGGAATCTCTCCATCAGGTGGCATGACCTCTAAGTCGAAGTCGGCTATCTCAAAAATGTGGTGCCAAACCTTGATTAGATGGTCTTCTTCATTTCGGTTGGTAGGATTGAGCATCATCATCAGCTCTGCTACCTTTTCTACGAAAGCTTGCCGCTTGCCTTTGTCTTCAATGGTCTTGGCGAACTTGATCAGGTTTTGCACATGGCGCCCATATTCAGGCATGCGCAAATCTTCGCGTTCAGTATTGTATTCTATGTGGTGATCCTCTTGTAACGGGTGAATGCTTTCTGTTCTTTCTTCCACGATTGTTGATTGTTTGTGAGCAAATATTGAGAAAACTCGCTTTATACCAATCTATTCGGCATGGGTTTTATTCTACAGTTACAGATTTTGCCAAGTTGCGGGGTTGATCTACATCACAGCCCCGCATTACGGCAACGTGGTAGGCCAGTAGCTGCAGTGGAATTACCGATAGCAGTGGCGTG
The DNA here is from genome assembly GCA_026982695.1 of Saprospiraceae bacterium. Lineage (GTDB taxonomy): Bacteria > Bacteroidota > Bacteroidia > Chitinophagales > Saprospiraceae > WFYJ01. Next base: position 51,406 of record JALSGS010000045.1, on the reverse strand, counting down.
AGTGGGTCAGATACTTGTGGAATCTGGATGGTGTGATCGGCAATGCGACTAATAATTTCGTCGCCTTCACGTACTACTGCCACTACTTGCCCTTTGCGTGCCTTCACTTCCTGCACATTGCTGACGATCTTGTCGTGGTGGTTGTGGTTGGTAGCCAATACGAATACTGGCATGTTCTCATCGATCAATGCAATGGGGCCATGCTTCATTTCAGCTGCAGGATAGCCTTCAGCGTGAATGTACGAGATCTCTTTGAGCTTCAGTGCACCTTCCAGAGCTACTGGAAAGTTATAGCCGCGCCCCAAGTAAAGTGCATTGGTGGCGTCTTTGTACTCACCAGCCAAGTATTCGAGCTGTTGATTTTGTTCCAGTACTTTGTGTACCAATTCTGGGATTTGTTCCAGTTCGTACAGTAAAGCTTGGTAAGTACTTTTCGATATCGTTCCTCGTTTATGTGCTAAGCTTAGCGCCATCATCGTCAGCAGCGTAACTTGGCCGGTAAATGCCTTGGTAGAGGCCACTCCGATCTCAGGGCCTGCATGAATGTAAGAGCCGCAATCGGTAGCGCGTGCAATGCTTGAGCCCACTACGTTGACAATGCCGTATACCAGGGCGTTGTGTTTCTTTGCTAGTTCTATAGCAGCCAGTGTGTCGGCAGTTTCACCTGATTGCGACAAGGCAATCACCACATCGTTTTCGCGAATGACTGGATTTCGGTATCTGAACTCTGAGGCATATTCTACTTCTACAGGAATGCGTGCCAATTCTTCAAAGAGGTATTCGCCAATAAGGCCCGCATGCCATGAGGTGCCACAACCTATGATGATAAAACGATCGGCATTTTCAATGCGGCTACTGAACTCATCTACGCCGCCCAGCTTGATCCATCCTTCACGGGCATTCATGCGGCCTCGCATGCAGTCAGCAATGGTGCGTGGCTGGTCGAAAATCTCCTTGAGCATGAAGTAGTCGTAGCCACCTTTTTCCAACATTTGAATGTCGATGTCGACTTCTTGCGCTTCGTAGGGCTGCTCCCCACTGTCGAGCGAGTGAATCTGCAGGCCTTTATCTAAGGTGATAGTCGCTACTTCGTTGTCATTCAGATAGACTACTTTTTTGGTGTATTCCACAATGGGTGTGGCATCAGAGGCAACGAAAAACTCCTGCTCGCCCATCCCCACTACTAATGGGCTGGCTTTTCGTGCCGCTACCAACTTGTTGGGGTCTTGGGCATCCATGACGACAATGGCATAAGCTCCTACTACCAAGTTGAGGGCTACACGCACGGCTTGTTCTAATGGAAGATCACCCATTTCCTGTACTTCCTCAATGAGGTGTACCAACACTTCTGTATCGGTTTCACTTTGGAAGTGGTGCCCTTTTTCTTGCAGGCGCCTTTTGAGCGTAGCGTAGTTCTCGATAATGCCGTTGTGCACTAAAGTGAGCCGACCATTGCCCGAAATGTGTGGGTGGGCATTGATGTCGTTGGGCTCGCCATGAGTGGCCCATCGGGTATGTCCAATACCGATGTGGCCATTTAGGTCAAACTGTTCAGCCTGGGCTTGCAGGTCGCTTACCTTGCCCTTGACTTTGCAAATGGAAAGTTGCTCATTGTGTACAGCTATGCCAGCACTGTCGTAGCCGCGATACTCGAGTCGCTGTAACCCCTTGATAAGAATAGGATACGCTTCTCGATGCCCTAGGTAAGCTACAATTCCACACATGATGGTTACTTTTTAGGGTTCGACCTGCTTTGCGCAAAGAGGCAATTTCGGCCTACTCCAAGTATGTATGATTTTTTTCGATAAGTATAATCTCAACAACTATTTCTACGGGTGCTGTCTCTTGCACAAATTGTTACAAGAAAGTGTATAGTTGGATTGTACAGGGTGTGAATTGTTTGCTTTGGTTGGCGAGGAGCTTTTGCAAGATATGGGCAAATGCCTTATCTCAGCACTTGCTTCTCTTACTGATTGAGCGCACAACCACACAAAGAAAGCCCATTTTTTGCCCAAATCCAAATGATAATGGATCTATAGTTCAGTCCATGTGAGCTTGAGTACAGGCCTCATCTCTGGCCGTTGGTTTCCTGCCAATATCGCGCGTTGTGCAAAGTCTGGTTTGGAAAATACCGTGACCACAATGCGATTGAGTGCAGCACCATGGGCCATTTTTTGGAAGTGCCCTGTGATATTGGCTCGATACACTTGTTGCCCAGATTCATTGGTTTCCAAAAGCCCTCCAAAGGTGATGTTGAGCTTGTTTAAATCACCGAAGTTGAGTGTGACATCTTCAATAGCTACTAAAGTGTTGTTCTCAGTTAGTTCGGCCACGAGGATGCGCTCGGGCGGGCTATAGATGGGGTCATCTCCTGACAGTGCAACCACGGGGATCTCCAATTCGGCTTTGTTAATTACTACTCCTTCGCCCCATTGCCGTATATGGGGAAACTCAATGAGCATATTTACGCCAGACATGCCTTGAAGAAAGGCTAAGGAGTCTTGTCCTATAGGCGTGTTCCAATGGGTTTCTACAGTGCTTCCCGAGTAGTCGTGGGTAAAAGTGCTCATGCGTACGCTGCGCAGATCGATGGGAAAACCGTATTGGTGGTAAAAAGTATCGCGATGGTAGTAGACTACCAGAGCAGCCTGATTTTCTCGCAGATCGAAAGCGAGCAACCCACTGTTTTCAGTGGTGGGCACCAGTTGTAATCCTTTAAAGAAGGCCAAAAATGCGCTGTCTGAAAGGAAGTAATTGGTGTCAGCCTGGAAAAAGCTATTGGCAAAATCTTCTTCCATATGTACGCGCAAATGAGGTACTACTTGTACTTCTTGGCCTTGTTGGTCATCACCTGTATATGCCTTGAGTGGCAAGCTGTCGTTGGGGTTGGGTACAAATTCGGTATAGCCAATGGGCACTATACTGGTGTTGAACTGAACATTAGAGTAGTAGGTGCTGTCAGCATACATGTCATCAACGACGCGGCGTATTTCCATGCCGAAAGTTTCAGTGGTACGCCCGTAGAAGCCATCTGCTTTGTAAGGCAGCACAAGCACCATGGAATCAAGTACGGCCTCTGTAAAGTCAGGTGCTTCGAAATAGGTGCGTTGTATTTGCGCATAGATCGTAGCAGTGACTTTACCAAAGATAGGATCTTGCATGCTGCCGAACAGATAGTTGCTGAGCTGATTTTCCGGGTTAGGATGATATACCAGCACGCTGTCTCCGCGATGGAGCCCTGTGAGCATCGTGACTGTGTCGGTATAGTAGACGCGGATACCATCGTTTTCAAGCAAGGAGGCACCTACCGGCGTAGGGTCATTGCAAGCTGCCAAAAAGTATAGAGCAATTAAGCTGATCCACAGAGCAACAATTTGATGTGTCATCTTTTCTTTTTGTGATTTCCAGTCAGTACTATTTGCGCAAGCGCTTGCGAAGGCGGCGCAAATATACAGCAGCCCGAATAGCAGAGATGCTCCTCAAGCAATAAGGTGAAAAAGAACAGGCATCTGCAGTGATTTTGTGCAAATGCCTGCCTAAGCAAAGGGCCTTGGAGAAGGCCTTGGGGTTGTATGTACTAACCCTTTACTTGCTCTTCTTGTTCCATGAGTGTCTTGTAAAAGTCCACATATGCTTGGAGCATTTTTTCCGGCTCTTGATAGGGCAGCAAGGGCTTGTCAAAAGTATCTAGTAGGGCCTGCGCTTTTTCTTGCAGGGTGCTACTACCCACAATAGCTGCATCGGCATGAGTGAGTGCGCCTTTATGTAGAGCTACACTGCCATCGGCATTGCGGTAATCTGCTAAGTCTTCTTCTTCTAGGTCATTGATAGCCGCTTTGCGGAAGAAAGCTTCACCAAAAGTGTGCTCCAGACTGTTGTCGTATAGGGAGTAAATGATCTTGGCATCTTGGAATAGGGGCTCATTGCGGTATGCCTTGCGGATGTACAAGGGCAAAAGACTGGTCATCCAGCCGTGCAAGTGAACGATGTCGGGAGGCCACCCAAATTTCTTGACCGTCTCTACTACCCCTTTACAGAAAAATACCATGCGGTCGGGGTTGTCGGCAAAGGGTTGGCCTTCAGCATCTTCGAATACAGACTTGCGTTTGAAAAAATCTTCATTATCGAGAAAATATACTTGCATGCGCGCTTTGGGCAATGAAGCTACCTTGATGATGAGCGGATAATCTTCATCATCTACGATGATATTCATCCCTGAAAGACGCACCACTTCGTGCAGGCGATGGCGTCGTTCGTTAATGGTGCCAAAGCGGGGCATCAATACCCTAATTTCCATTCCTTGTTCCTGAACATACTGGGGAAGTTGGCGGGCGATTTCCGAAATCTCAGATAGCGCCGTGTAGGGCTGCATCTCCTGAGTGACGATCAGAACCTTTTTCTTGTTTTCGTACATCATTTGTGTTTCGGTATTTCACTCAATGAACGGATGCGCAAAGGTACGAAACTCAAAGGACTTGCCCTGAAATTCATTGCTCCTTAACGCTTTGTTCACTTCTTTACTCTACTATCTTCGCATCGCTGGATTGTGCCCTTTGGCCGCCTCATCAGCTGATTGGTATTTTACAACAATTTGTTTATGCGATTGTTTAAGCGAGCTGCCGCCCTGCAAGCTTATTTGCGCTATCAAAGTGAGCAAGGTGCTACGATTGGTTTTGTGCCCACTATGGGTGCACTGCACGAAGGTCATTTCGAATTACTGCGCCACTCTATGAAAGATAACACCCTCACAGTGTGCAGCATCTTTGTCAACCCAACTCAATTCAATGATATGCGTGACCTGGCGCATTATCCGCGTATGCCCGAAAAGGACATTGCAGCATTAGCGCGCTTAGGTTGTGAGGTGCTCTTTATGCCCTTTGAATCGGAAATCTACCCTGAGGGCCTTGATGCGCCACCACCTCAAGTAGCACTCATGGGGCTTGATCAAACGATGGAGGGCATTCATAGGCCTGGCCATTTTAAGGGCGTAGTACAGGTGGTACACCGATTACTCCAAATCGTACAGCCCCATAGGTTATATATGGGGCAAAAAGACTATCAGCAATACCGCATTGTGCAGCACATGGTCGAACAGCTGGCCTTGCCGGTGCAAGTCGCAATGGTGCCCATTGTGCGTCAAGCGGATGGATTGGCCTTAAGCTCGCGCAATTTGCGGCTTTCGCCCAAAGCCCGGGCAGCTGCACCGCGCATCTATCAAGTGCTAAAAGAGGTATTGGCCTACGTCAGCCGTCATCCCGATGCTGATTTGGCTCAGCTGTCGCAAAAAGCAATGGATCAATTAAATGCGCCCCCACTGAAACCGGAGTATTTTAGCATAGTGAATGGCACGACACTCCAACCTGTACGCCACCTCAATGAAGCCGAATCGGTAGTGGCATGTACGGCCGTATGGGCCGAAGATGTGCGCCTTATCGACAATATGATACTCAAATGGCCACAACCAATACATGCAACGGAGTAATGGACCAAGCTGGCTTGCCTGGCATGTCAGCAGTTTTGCTATCCGCGGCGCTTTATTCTTGTTAGCTGATGGTAGTAACTAAGCGGAAACACGCATTGCTTGTGGGGTAGCAGGTGGTTGCACTTCGTGCGTTTGTGGCACCCACGGTTGGAGCAAGGTGCCCACTTCAAGGGTATAGATCTCTTCCATCCATGATCGCGGGATAGATGAAGTGAAAATATTGACTCCTTTCCGGTCATCGCACACACTGAAGCCACCAGCTTTAAATGCTGCGTAAACCCATTTTGCTTGACGCAAAGCTTGTATGGCTTCGTACCCCAACGCCATAAAAAGATCGACCGCGGCAGTGCGTACTAATTCGTCCTCATTGAAAGCCAATAGTAAGTTGCGAGCCGATTTTCGCGAAATTGCCACTCCCCTTTGCATTGCCTGTTTGTGCAGTGCCTCGAACGAATATCCCAATAGCTGGGCTCGATAGGCCCACCAGTTGGCTGCAGATCCTTTGTTCCGATTGCGATATAGGGCCAAATGGTGCCTTTCGCACGCAATTTGGCAAGAAGTGAACGATAGGGTACGCGCTAAGGCCGTAATTGAAAAAGCCGTAGCGGCATCCAGCTTTGTAGCAGCTTTGGATGAGCGACATAGCTTTTGGAGCTGTTGGGCATATTTCAACTTTCTCTTACTGCAAGAGCGCAACACAATTTGCAAGGCTAAGGGTAAACTCAGGTAATAGTCGCCAGCAGGATGAGCTGCCTTGCGTTGTGCAAAGTCTTGTCCATGTATGGGCCTACGTAGCACGCCATCCAGTTCATAGAGATCGCGAATCCACTTGCGTACGAGCCTGCCATATTGGGTCGCTGGCAATTCCAAAGCTGTAAATAAGTTAGAGGCAGTGACTACGCGGGTGCCCTTCTTCGAAATAAGCACATGCAAACTCATGTCTTGGAGTAGTTTGGTAGTGCAATATGATACTTTTTGTTTTTTAAAACAAATTTTTAAAACAAAAAATGTCAAAATAATTGCTTTATCCGTGGGTTGGAGAGGGTATAGGCATTTTACATGTGTGAGATTGCTGTGATGATGCGTCTCTTTTCCATTATTCCATTATTTTGACGGCTTTAAACGCGTAGATATATGACGGATGAAGTGTTGAAAAAGGCATACGATCCCGAGTTTTTTCGGCAAAGTGGTCATCAGCTCGTCGATCAGTTGGCCGACTGGTTGGCAGCAGTCCAGGCAGGCGAAGGCAAGGTGTTGCGCTATATATCTCCAGAAGAAGTTTATGCGTACGAACAATCGCACTTTAGTCATACAGTAGGGGGTGTATCGCCCAACGAGTTTTTTGCACACTATTTGGATCAAACTATTTGTTTGCATCATCCGCATTACATCGGTCATCAGACGGGTGTCGTATCGCCCATGGCTGCCCTGGCAGAGTTGGCGGGAGCTTTGCTCGATCCGGGCATGGGCGTGTATGAGCAAGGTAATGTAGGGGTAGTGTGGGAGCGACTGTTGGTACGCGCCGTAGCACAACGCATGGGCATGAATGCCCAGCAAGCTGATGGTGTGCTCACATCAGGCGGCACATTGGGCAACTTGACGGCCTTACTTTGTGCGCGCCAACATCAGCTGCCAGGTGATGCTTGGACACATGGCTATCAGGGGCGGCAATTTGGTTTTTTGGTGTCGGAAGAAGCTCACTATTCGGTGGCCAAAGCTATCCAAGCGATGGGTATGGGGGCTGCTGGTATAGTGCGGATACCTACTGATGAGACAGGCCGTATGCGATCCGAGATGCTCAAGCGTGTGCATGCACAGGCGCAAAAACAGGGAATTGAAGTAATTGGCGTGGTGGCCAATGCGTGTACAACCGGCTTGGGTACTTATGATCCGCTGGAGCCCATCGCTGACTTTTGCGAAAAGCACAGCCTGTGGCTGCACGTAGATGGCGCACATGGTGCTGCCGTAGCCTTCTCCGATAAATACCGTAGCCTTATTCGCGGTATTGAACGAGCCGACAGCGTCGTGCTCGATTTCCACAAAATGCTCATGACCCCGACACTGGTCACGGCAGTGATCTTTCGTAGAGGTGAGACTTCCTTTCGCACTTTCGTGCAAAAAGCATCCTATTTGTGGGCTCAAGACGAAGCCAAAGAATGGTATAACTTGGCAAAACGTACCTGGGAGTTGACCAAGCAGAGTATGTCGGTACGCGTGATGGCCTTGTGGAAAATTTTTGGCCCTCAATTGTTCGAAACGCACGTCACCCATCTGTACGATGTGGCGCGCCAATGCCACGAGTTATTGCGAGCAGCACCTGATTTCGAAACTGCTTTGGACGAACCCCAGTCCAATATCCTGTGCTATCGTATCAAACCTCAAGGTGTAGCAGATACTCAGCTCGATCAGCTCAACATGGCAGTGCGCCAACAACTGGTCGAAGAGGGCGACTTTTTTATCGTGCAGACGCGTGCTCAAGGCAAATTGTGGTTGCGTTCTACGCTGATCAACCCACTGACGACGCCTCACCACTTTGCTGCCCTCATGGATCGGCTGCGCCACATAGCTGATCAGCAGCGTGCTTAGATAGTGCGCTCAGAGCGTGCGGGTTGCTGACGCCATTCGACCCATAGCCAGCCCAATACCACCGCGTATTCTAACCCTACGAACCAGAAGTTTTCTTTTGTCGGCGTGTGGGCGTAGGCATGGTATGACAGAATAGCCACCCCCGACCACACAATCGGAAAGCGCCAAGGTGTTAGAGACGCTAGTGCCACCAGCGTAGTCACATACCAAGGGTGTACCGTAGTAGCCAATAGTAGGTAACAAGTGAGTGCCCACATCATACTTTGCGGTAGCGAAGCCCAATCGGCACGGCGTTCGCGCCATGCCCATATTAGAATGATTGCTGCTGTGAGGAGAGCCAATGCAGGCCCAAGGCGAGCAATGTCGTTGTAGCCCAGCTGTTGCCAGCGCAACCACCGAAGTAGGTAATATATGCTGGCGTTGAACTCAAACTTGCGAAAGTATAAATCTAGGCTTTCGCCAAAATGATCCCATAGGGGACCATGTACTACAGGTACAAAGAGCAATGCCACGATTAGCCCGCTGCCTGCCAGCCAACGCCATGCATGTGGCCATCCCCAGCGCCGTATCCACAATGGCCCAAACATCAAGGGGATTAGCTTTGTACCGATACTTAATGCCATAGCTGCTGCAGCAGGCCAAAGTTTCGTGTGCCCCCCCCACCACAGTGCCAGTAACAAGAAAAAAATCATGGCTGCTTCGAAGTGCAAATTGCCCATCAGCTCGACAATCACCAGTGGGTTGAGGGCATACCACAACACGCGACGAGGCGGTGATCCGAAGTGATCATTTAGCTGCAATAGTAACCATAGTGATCCCAACTCGCAAGCCAGTAGAAAGAGTCGCATAACCAGAATACAGCCCCATAGCTCATTTGGCGAAAGCCAGGCAGCACACGCAAACACCAGTTGAGCTACCGGCGGGTAAATGGTGAAGTATTCAGGTGAGTTGAGCTGCTGAAAGAGCGCCTCGCTTAGTCCCTTCACTTCGTGCCCCGGCTCCATGTACCAGGCAGGTAAGTGAGCAAAAGGACTGATACCTTGTATCCACAGTCTTCCATCCCAAATGAAGCGATATACATCATCGCTCAGCAGCGGTTCGGCAGGTAGTAATGCCAAACGCAATACTACCGCCAGTACCATCCAAAAGCCGATATGCTCGCGGCGCGCCATCGACGCTATGCCCACGTAGATGAGAAAAAAGGGAGTGTACCAACCCAAGATGGTGCCGAATGCCGACTGACGGGTACCGTAGCCCAGACCCAAAGTACAGCCCAGCATGACTGCGGCGCTTAGCCATTGCCACAACTTAATAGGGAAGATGGGATAGAGCCACTGAGGTTTCTGAAGGGCTATGCTCATATGGAAAAAATAGTATTGTCGTAGACAGCAGGCATCGAAACGAGTACCGATACAAATTGTGCCAAGGCTTTACTTTAGATCAAAAAATAGTAGATTGGCGTAATCGGTTTACAATTATTAATGTGTTTTTTGCTTAAAAATAGGTTTTTGTATATTGATCATTTTTTGCAACAAAAAATTACCCTGATTTGGGGAGGCACCAAGGGATAGTGTGCCCTTACCTTTGACATCAGCAGATTGCCTCCTGTTTCCTTTACATCTTATATATTCCTGTCAGTGAGTACCTACCATCATTGCACTAGATGATGGGCAGTCTGTCTTGCCTCCTTTTTCCTCTGCACATATAACACGAGTGCTTTAGGCGCCTGTTGGGTGCTGCAAGATTAATTGTCAAAAACCGAATTTATGAGCAGAGTTGTGGGCACACTGTGCGCAATAATACTGTGGTGCTGTGAACTTCCTTTGATTGCGCAGACTACTGTGTGGACAGGAGCTGTCGATCATCAATTTACCAATCCTGCCAATTGGACTGCAGGTGTGCCCACCTCAGGGGATGTAGCACTTATTCCTGCTGCAACCCCTTATGCTATTTGGGAAGTGTCGGCACATACCATAGCTGATTTTGCCTTGCAAGTAGCTGATTCTTTGTGGATTAAGGCATCCGATGCACAGCTGACGCTTCAAGCTCCCTGGCATATAAATGGTTTTTTGCAGGCCGATGTCACTGGCGTGGGCCTGATTAGCGTACAGGATAGCTTCGTCAATGAAGGAGCAGTGCATGTAGTGGCTCCATGGGTGCTCAATATTTCAACTTACCTGCTCAATGCGGGGCAGTGGTACCAAAAAGCTGATTTGCAAAATTCGGGACAATGGGTCAATACTGGCCAGATGTGGGCTACCGAAGGGATCTTGCAAAATGGCAGTGTTTGGCACAACGAAGGGGCTTTGTGGTTGTATACGGATTGGCATAATTTGGGCAGTGCAATACTGACTAATACAGGTACATGGCATATTGGGGCGGGCGGATCATTGACCAATTACGCAATTGTCGAGCAGTTGGGTCAGCTCGACAATTACGGTCTCGTCATCCATTCGGGAGAGCCGCTCGCCTTTGGTCCCAACAGCCAAACGACCAACTGGGGGCAGTGGACCAACCAAAAAGTCATGAGTAATCAAGGCCAATGGCGCAATGCGCCTTGCGCCACCTTTATCGCAGAGCCAGGTAGCAGTGCGTTGCTGGCTGGAGCAGGCACCTTTGTCAATGAGGGCATTTTGTTTGTCATTCCACCCAATAGCATCGTAGAGCTTACCCAACAACTGGGCTTTACCTCGCCCAATTTAGCTTGGGGGCCCGTGCCTACGGCACTTTGCGTACCCGATTTTACTTTGCCATTGGGCCCTGATCACATGGCTGTTCTCATGCCCGACGATGTGGATGCTGGAAGCTCGGCCGACTACTGTGGCATTGCTTCGCGCGTGCTGTCGCAAACCACCTTTACCTGCGCCGATACAGGTCCTCAGCCCGTACAACTCACCCTTACGGATAGCTTGGGCAACTCGGCTTCATGTACCACGATTGTCACCATCATTGATACGATACCACCACAGATCATTTGTCCACCTGATACCACTTTTGAATTGCTACCGGGGCAATGCGGTTTGAATTATGTGTTCGAGCTGACGGCCACCGACAATTGTGGCGTGCCATCTGTGATCCAAACAGATCAAACGGGTCTTGCTAGTGATAGCTTTTTCCCCGTAGGGCAACATGTGTTGCAGTTTGAAGCCAATGACGGCTTTCAGTCTGTAAGTTGCAGCTTTGTCGTCACTGTAGTGGAGCATCAGTCCGCTTCTGAAGTGATGGTGTGCAACGATTTGATCCACCTGAGCTTAGGTAGTAGCTGTAACCAAGAGCTCAGCGCCGACATGATCTTGGAAGGCGACGATTACGGTTGCTATGAGGACTATTTGGTGGAGGTCGAGGCTTTGAACACCAACGTGCTCAGTGCCGAGCACATTGGCCAGTCCTTTATCGTCACCGTCACGGATCCAGACTCTGGCAATAGCTGTTGGGGGCAGGTGCTCGTCGAAGACAAGCATCCCCCCTCCATCAGTGGTTGCGATACGGTGTGGCTGTACTGCGTGCAAAATGCATCGCCCATAAGTGCTGGCGGCGAAGCGCCCCAACCCGACTTTACCGATTGCTCGGGTGTGGCTTCAGTACAGTTTTTCGACTACACTACACATTTCAATTGCGATACGGCTTTCGCCAAAATCATTCATCGGCAGTGGTGGGTCAAAGACAACAATGGATATGTCGACACCTGTACCCAGGTGCTACTCATCAAACCTATTGCGCTGAGCAATGTGCAAATTACCTGCCCGGATGACGTGTTTGTCACGTGCGACCTGAATGCTACTACACCTAATTATGATCCATCCGTGACGGGATACCCTCAAGTCATCGTCGATGGCCAGGCGTATCCCGTCCGTCCGGGCGAAGCTTTGTGTGCACTTATGGCGAGCTACGAAGATGTGGTCTTCCCACTGTGTGGGCCAGGCGTGAAGATCCTACGCACGTGGAAAGTTTACGACTGGTGTGCACCTATAGGTACCTCTGACAACCCTTGGACGTGTACGCAACTCATCCAATATATGGACACTAACCCCCCACTGCTGTCATTGCCCGATACTTTGACAGTGGGGACTCAGTCATGGAGTTGTACAGCTTCACCTCTCTTGCCTCCTGCCGATATTTCGGATTGCTCGGAAGTGTCTGTTAGCATATGGACACCTGTGGGAATTGTCGAGGGCAATGGCGGTGCATTACCTGCTCCAGGATTGCCAATTGGCATACACGAAGTGTATTACCATGCTACTGATGCATGCGACAATGCCACGGTGGATACTTTGCGCGTGTGGGTTCAAGATGACGATGCGCCGGTAGCTATATGTGAATCATTTACAGTGGTAAGCCTCAATGATGAGGGGATAGGTCAGTTGTTTGCCACCTCTATAGATGATGGCTCAACGGATAATTGCTGTATCGACCACTTCAAAATTCGGCGCATGGGCGATGCTTGTGGCCTTCCGGCAAATGCTTTCTTTGCTCCTAGCATCACTTTTTGTTGCCACGATGTAGGCACTCCCCAAACGGTTGTCATGCGCGTATCCGATTGCTTTGGCAATTATAACGAATGCATGGTCACAGTGGAGGTGCAGGACAAGTTGCCGCCGCAGATCTCTTGTCCACCCGATATTACTTTGGCATGCGACGAAGATTTCCTCGACCTATCACTTACTGGCCAAGTAACTACACTGGGCGTTTCACTCAGTGCCCAGGATGGCTTGGCTATCGACAATTGCGGCAATTTACAACTCACTTTTAGCGATAGCACCCAAATAGATTGTGGTGAAGGCCTCATTGTACGCACCTGGACGGCCAGCGATGCGCAGGGCAATACGGCATCTTGCCTACAGTACATCACGCTGCAAAACAGCCAGCCCTACGATGGCAGTGCCATTATATGGCCTGAAGATATTGCGATTAGTGGGTGTGATGCCAGCGCCGACCCTGCCATTACCGGCGTGCCTACGGTACCGCCTTCCACTGCCTGCCAACAAATCATGGTAGGTAGCAATGACGTCGTCGTCGGTACTTCTGCCGATGCGTGTCTCAAAATATTGCGCACTTGGATCGTTGTCGATTGGTGTCAATACGATCCCAATGATACCAATAGTGCGGGCATATGGACACACACACAAGTGATTAAGATCGTAGACGATACACCTCCTGTGCTCAGTGGTTGTACCGACCGCACCTTCTGCAACTTCAAAAATGATTGTACTGATATAGGCGTCGATCTGACGGTAGATGTTTCCGACGCATGTACACCCGATTCATTGATCGAGCTGACTTGGATTGTAGATCTACATGCCGATGGGCAAGAAGAAATAGGCCCTGACTATTCGGGTACTGGTCAGAACTTCACTACACCTTATCCTATAGGTACCCATCGCATCACCTATACGGCTACTGATGGCTGTGGTCATGCTACATCGTGTACTTTTATCTTTACCATTGAAGATTGTAAAAAGCCAAGCCTGAGTTGCCATAGTGGATTGGCCGTCACACTTATGGCAGATGGACAGGTGGGATTGCCGGCTTCTGTACTCATAGTTGATGCATCTGACAACTGCTCTGCACCGGAGCAGCTGTACTTTTCTTGGTCGAACAATACGCTTGATACGCTCCGTACATTTACTTGTGACCAGTTGGGCGCACAACCCGTTACGGTGTGGGTGACTGATGAAGCGGGCAATCAGGACTATTGCACCACCACCGTTATAGTGCAAGACAATGCAGCGGTCTGTGGTGCGCCACTTATCGCTATCGGAGGGACTATTGCCGATGAAGCAGGTCATGTACTCGAAGGTGTTCAGGTAGACTTAAGTGGTAACGCCTTCCTTTCACAGACTACAGACACTGCGGGCCAATATCTGTTTGCCGAGATGATGGCGGGGCACGACTATACGCTCACACCTTGGCTTAATGCCGACCCTCTCAATGGCGTTACTACTTTCGATATCGTATTGCTGATGCGTCACATTCAGGACGTACAACCTTTGTCTTCGCCATACAAGCGCATTGCGGCCGATGTGGATCGGTCGGGACATATATCTGTAAGTGACATGCTCGAGCTGCGCAAACTCATCTTGCACACGCTACCTGCATTTACTCAAAACAGCTCGTGGCGCTTCGTTCCAGCCGATTACGCCTTTCCTCAACCCGACAACCCCTGGGCAGAGCCTTTTCCAGAAGTCATTAGCTGGAACGATCTCGATACCGACCAGCTTGCAGCTCACTTCGTCGCCATTAAAGTGGGCGATCTCGACGGAAGCGCTTGGACTTACAATAGCTATGCCCCACCAGTGGCTCAGCGCACTTATGGCACACTTACCTTGTCGGTAAATGGTATGGATGGATCGAAGGGCACTTTTTTGCCGAAAGGTAGTACTCGGACCTTGGCGCTGACTTTGCCCAATGTGAGTCAGTGTGTGGCTTTGCAGTTTACGCTCGAATGGGATGTGGCGAGCATGAAGCTCGTCGATTTCCAGCCGGGCGATATTGCTTCCTATGCGCACTTCGGCCTCGAGTGGCTCGATAGAGGATGGCTCACCTCGAGCTGGAACGCATCGCAGCCCCTACAGTCGGCACGCCCTGCTACACTTGCCTATCTGACTTTCGAAGCAAAAGAAGATGTAGTATTGCCTCAGGCATTGAGCCTCACCAATCGGTTGACCCCTCGCCAGGCATGGAATGTGCAAGGGCAGGCCCAGGACATCGCCTTGTCATGGCCAAATGACCAACTACGTGCTGTGCTGCATTGGGGTAGCGTACCCAATCCCTTTGACCGCTTTAGCCGTATTTTCCTCGTACTGCCACAAAAAACACACACCCGATTGAGCATCCTGGACCTCAATGGCCGGCTGTTGTGGGAACGCCAAGGTGTATGGGAGGCAGGACGCTATGAATGGCCCATCGATGCGGCCACTTTGCCCTCAGCAGGTGTGTATTTGTTGCGCCTCGAAACAGATCAGCTCGTTAGCTTGCGCAAGCTAGTGCGCACGCACTGAGTGACGCTTGAAAAATGTCTGCTTTGCGTAAAAAGAATAGTGCTTTCGAGTCACTCTTTTTTTTTTGCGAAAGTGTCATTCAAGTATTTAAATTGTGTGGCAAAATGAACAGTAGCACTTACATGCCCGGATAGAATGAACTCTATTGGTGGCAAATGAGTTTGAAAAAGGGCGTTGTAGCTGGTGCTGCAAGCAGCTAGTAATAGCCCATTTATTTGAAATATGGCTCTTTTTGCCCAAAGTGTCTGCCTTGGGGATATGCAAACTTGGTTTTTATGAAACATGGACTGATCGGGGTGCTTTTGTGTGTCACTCAGCTGCTGTACGGGCAGACAGTCTTGCAGCCGCGTACGCCTGATGCCTCGCGCAAGGGAATCATCTACCTGCGTGAAGCAGCTGCCAGCTTGCGTCTGCACGAAGATGGTTGGGCTATAGGGCTTACGATGGGGCGCTTGAAGACGTATTATCTCACCTCTTACTGGCACTTTGAACTGGGCGAGTTGAAGCACGAGAAGGAAACGCGCTCAAGTCTGGACTATCCCAGCCGGCTCAATGGTAAAGTCTCTCGAGCTTTTATTTACGGCAAACAGCACAATCTGTTCGTTTTGCGTGCCAGTTATGGCATGAAGCGTTACTACAGCGAAAAGGCAAAGAAGAAAGGAGCCGTTTTGGGCTTTACGTGGGAGGCAGGGCCTACTTTGGGCCTACTCAAGCCCTATTATCTGGAAGTATTTAGCTATGAGGGGGGCAATTTGCCCACGCCAATCACGATCAAGTACACGCCAGAAACGGCTAATCTATTTTTGGATCACACCCGCATTTACGGCTCGTCGGGTTGGGCGAAGGGCCTTGATGAGCTTTCATTGGTGCCTGCTATTCATGCCCGTGCTGCTTTGCACGTCGACTGGGGCGCTTTCGACGAGCTGCTCAAAGCCGTAGAAGCAGGGCTAATGGTTGACTTCTTTTTTCAAGAGGTGCCACTCATGGTCCCATTGCCAGAAGTAGAGAACTCCAACCTGTTCATCAACCTTTTTCTAACTTTGCAGTTCGGCAAAAGGTGGTAGGCATGGCGGGCGTATAGATCCATAGCGGTGCGCAAAGCAGAATGCCTATCTCAGAAAGCGTACTTTTCATCTATCAATTGAATTTGCCTGAACAAATGATCGAACTGCCCATCGTCGAACGCAAAACCCCACGACGGCGCAAGCCCGACTGGCTGCGTGTGAAGTTGCCCGTTGGCCCCGAATACAAGAAGGTCCGATTGCTAGTGGACAAATACCAGTTGCATACCATCTGCCAAAGTGGTAATTGTCCCAACATGGGAGAGTGCTGGGGAGCGGGTACAGCCACCTTTATGATTTTGGGCAATACGTGTACGCGCTCGTGCTCTTTTTGCGCGGTCAAGACGGGGCGCCCGCCCGAATATGACGAAGACGAACCACGACGGGTAGCTGAAGCAATCAAGTTGATGGGCGTGAAGCATGCCGTAATCACTTCTGTGAACCGCGATGAACTCAAAGACCGCGGCGCAGAGATCTGGTATCAAACAGTCAAACTAACCAAAGAGCTGTCGCCGCAGACCACCATAGAGACACTCATCCCTGATGTGAGAGGCACATGGTGGGCTCTCGAACGCATGATCAGTGCGGGACAGGAAGTCGTCTCTCACAATCTCGAAACAGTACCACGCCTCTATCGCAAGGTGCGGCCCCAAGCCAAATATGCACGCAGCCTTGAGCAAATCAAACGCATTAAGGAATTTGGCAAGCGCACCAAGTCGGGTATTATGGTGGGCTTAGGTGAGACGAGAGAAGAAGTCTTTAAGCTTATGGACGACTTGCTCGAGCATGGCTGCGATGTGCTCACTATTGGTCAGTACTTGCAGCCGACGCGCATGCATCTCGAGGTGGTAGAATACGTACACCCTGACCTGTTTGAAGAATATAAAGAAGTGGGCCTGACAAAAGGGTTTAAATACGTGGAAAGTGCCCCTTTGGTGCGGTCGTCTTATCATGCCGAACGCCATGTGTTTTAGAAAGGGCGAGGTGGTGCATAACGGAGGCAAGATTACTTACAGTCAGGTTTTGTGATTCAAGTTACATAGCTTTTATATCAGCCTCAGATCTTCGTGCAGCGCCGATCCCACCTCCATTCATTGGCTGTTGTGAAAATCCACTTTAGACAGTTGGAAATCCTACCGATTCGTGTACCTTTGCACCGCATTTTTTGGGTGCCTTATTTTATGGCACGACAAAATTCAAAACTTAAACATATAATAATGGCAAACATCGGTCATGTCAAGCAAGTCATCGGTCCTGTGGTGGACGTGAGCTTCACCGACGGCAAACTGCCTGAAATTCTCAATGCTTTGGAAATCAAGCGCGAAAATGGCGAAACGCTGGTGCTTGAAGTGCAACAGCACTTGGGAGAAGACAGTGTACGCACTATCGCCATGGACTCCACAGAAGGTCTGATTCGCGGTGAGCAAGTTATAGATACGGGGCGCCCCATTTCTATGCCCATAGGAGAAAAAATTCGCGGTAGGCTCTTCAACGTTGTAGGTGAGACCATCGACGGCATTGGCCCAATCGAGAAAGGCGAAGACGCTCGCCCCATCCACGCTAAGCCTCCTCGTTATGAAGACCTTTCCACCCAAAAAGAAGTGCTCTATACGGGGATCAAAGTAATCGACTTGATTGAGCCCTATATGAAAGGTGGCAAAATCGGGCTGTTTGGTGGTGCTGGTGTGGGCAAGACTGTGATCATCATGGAGCTCATCAACAATATCGCCAAGCGCTATGAGGGTATTTCGGTGTTTGCCGGTGTAGGTGAGCGCACGCGTGAAGGCAACGATTTGTTGCGCGAGATGATCGAGGCCAATGTGATTAAGTACGGCGAGCACTTCAAAGAATCGATGGAGGCTGGCGGCTGGGACTTGTCGAAGGTGGATATGAATGAGCTGGCTCAGTCGCAAGCTACGCTTGTGTTTGGTCAGATGAATGAACCTCCTGGTGCACGTGCTCGTGTGGCTTTGTCGGGATTGACTATCGCAGAATATTATCGCGATGGTGACTTGAACGATCCTACAGGTGGCCGCGATATCCTTTTCTTTATCGACAATATCTTCCGCTTCACGCAAGCTGGTTCTGAAGTGTCGGCCTTGTTGGGTCGTATGCCCTCTGCAGTAGGTTACCAGCCTACGCTGGCTACCGAGATGGGCTTGATGCAGGAACGCATCACCTCGACCAAGCGCGGTTCTATTACGTCGGTACAGGCCGTGTACGTGCCTGCTGACGACTTAACCGACCCAGCGCCTGCTACTACCTTTGCCCACCTAGATGCCACCACGGTGTTGAGCCGTAAGCTAGCTGCTCAAGGTATCTATCCTGCCGTGGATCCGCTCGATTCGACAAGCCGTATCCTTGACCCCATGATCATTGGCGAGGAGCATTACAACTGTGCACAGCGCGTAAAAAACATCTTGCAGCGCTACAACGAACTCCAGGATATTATCGCCATTCTGGGTATGGAAGAACTCAGCGAAGAAGATAAGCTTGTCGTACACCGCGCCCGCCGTGTGCAGCGCTTCTTGTCGCAGCCCTTTCACGTGGCAGAAGCCTTTACGGGCCTTCCCGGTGTACTTGTGTCCATAGAAGAGACCATCCGTGGCTTCAACATGATTCTCGATGGCGAGATGGACCAGTACCCTGAAAGTGCATTCCACCTCAAGGGGACCATCGATGAGGTGATTGAGGCTGGTGAGAAGATGTTGGCAGAAGCCAAGGCCAAGGTTTAATGTTTTGAGCCGGTACGCGCATGTCGTGTAACTACTTATCCTTGTGTTGGGATTTATTTTTTAATGCTTTGATGTAGTGATCATTGACCCTTACGACAAAGACAAAGAGATGAAAATAACCATGCTTACGCCTGACAAGGTCATCTTCGAAGGCCAGATTGTCTCGGTCAAGGTGCCTGGGGTGTTAGGCCAATTTCAAGTGTTGAAAAACCATGCGCCCATCGTCTCTTCTCTTGAAGAAGGCACTGTGACCATCGTGGCAGCAGGGGGAACGCATCAGGTTTTTGATGAAGCTTCGGGCGAAATTGTCGAAGTAGAAGAACCCGGCCAGAGCTATTCATTTCAAATAGCGGGTGGCTTTATCGAGGTGTTAAACAACGAAGTGTCTTTGTTGGTCAGTAGCCTGCTCAACTCCAACCATCAAAATTGATATGCCGATAAATTAGGGGTGCCATGATGATTTTGCAGTCTTGAGTTGTATTGAGGAGTCTCACACGACAAACAAAAATAATCAATCGTAGGAAGGGATGTATCCATATTGGGTCATCCCTTTTTACATTACTTGCTACAGCTTCCCCTTCCGGGATGGTAAAATGGCAAACGTCTTTGTAGTGCTAACACTTACCGCTATCACATTTACCGACGTTGGATATTGTATTTTGTCCAATTAGTCGATTTCTGCTGTGACATATTTTATGTGTATTTTGCCTTACTTCTCTTTTTGAAGTTGAGGTAGTAGCCCTACCAATCCCGGCCAAATTCCATTCATCAAGGCGATTTGTGTAAAGCATAATACTGCCCTGAGTGGGCATTTTCTCCCATTGAGAAAAATTAAAAGAGGTATGTATACATGACTAAAAGACCAGATGGAAGTTTGGGGAGTAAACAGGCTGCCCAGCGCCCTGAGTGGGAAGTGGTGCGTGAGCAATACCATGAAGCAGTGCGTACGGGCTTGCTCAAGATTATGTCGAAGATTGGCATTTCTACCTTGCAATCTTATCACGGAGCACAAATTTTTGAAATTGTAGGCTTGAGCCGAGCGGTAGTTGATCGGTGTTTTCGCGGTACTGTTTCGCGCATACAAGGACTGTCGTTCGACGATATTGCCCGCGAAGTGCTACAGCATCACCGGCAGGCTTGGCCCGAGCGTACTCCCCCACCTACTGAACTGCTCGAAGATGCAGGCGTGTGGCAGTGGAAGCGAAGAGGAGAGGCGCATCTGCTACAGCCTCGTAGTGTGCATCTACTTCAGAAAGCAGTGCGACAAGGCCGATTCGAATATTTCCGGCAGTATGCTGAATTGGTCAATGACCAGCAGCGGCAAGCTATGACGTTGCGCGGGCTGCTCACCTTTCGCAAAGGGAAGGCCATCCCACTTGAAGAAGTCGAGCCAGCTAGTGAGATTGTGCGGCGATTTGCTACAGGTGCGATGTCATTTGGCTCTATCTCGCACGAAGCACACACTACTTTGGCCATCGCCATGAATCGCTTAGGTGCAAAGAGCAATAGCGGAGAAGGTGGTGAAGACGAAATGCGCTACGCGCGCCGTTCGGACGGCGAATGGGAGCGTTCGGCTATCAAACAGGTAGCTTCTGGGCGCTTTGGTGTGACGAGCCATTATCTGGCCAATGCAGATGAATTGCAGATCAAAATGGCTCAAGGCGCCAAGCCGGGTGAGGGTGGCCAGCTACCTGGTCACAAAGTGGATGCCTGGATCGCTCGGGTGCGGCATGCTACGCCAGGAGTCGGGCTCATTTCCCCACCGCCACACCACGATATCTACAGCATAGAAGATCTTGCCCAGCTCATCTTCGACCTCAAAAATGCCAATCCACAAGCTCGCATCAACGTCAAGTTGGTGTCGAAGGCAGGGGTGGGCATCATCGCTTCGGGAGTGGCCAAAGCCAAGGCCGATGCCATTCTCATCTCGGGGCATGATGGCGGTACGGGGGCCTCGCCGCTCACCTCCATCCGACACGCTGGCTTGCCGTGGGAGTTGGGCTTGGCAGAAACACACCAGACGCTAGTGCGCAACAAACTGCGCGGCCGAGTGGTGTTGCAGACCGATGGCAAAATTCTCACAGGGCGCGATTTGGCTGTAGCTACCCTGTTAGGAGCAGAAGAGTGGGGGGTGGCTACAGGAGCACTGGTAGCCGAAGGTTGTATTATGATGCGCAAGTGTCATCTCAATACTTGTCCCGTCGGCATAGCCACTCAAGACCCCAAGCTGCGCCAGCGCTTTGCTGGAAAACCTGAACACGTCATCAATTTCTTTACGTTCTTAGCTGAAGACCTGCGATTGATCATGGCTTCACTAGGCTTTCGCACGGTAGCGGAAATGGTAGGCCAGGTGGAAATGCTCAAGTTGCGTCCCGAGCTGGCGCATTGGAAATATCGAGGACTCGACCTGAGCCCTATCCTCTACAAAGAGCCCGTAGAAGACGACGTACCTCAGTACAAACAAGAAGCCCAAGATCATGGTTTGGACAAAGTGCTCGATCGCAAATTGATCGAATGGGCGCGCCCAGCACTCGAGCAGGGACAAAGGATGGAAACCGTCTTACCCATCCGCAACACGGACCGTGCTACAGGGGCCATGTTGTCGTACGAAATTTCGAAGCGCTATGGCAGCCGTGGGTTACCCCCCGAAACGATCAAAGTGCGCTTCAGAGGATCGGCGGGGCAGAGCTTTGGCGCCTTTGCTGCCAAAGGCATTTACTTCTTGCTCGAAGGCGAAGCCAATGATTATTTCGGCAAGGGCTTATCCGGCGCGACTTTGGCCGTAGTGCCCGATCGCAAAGCGCGTTTTAAAGCCCACGAGCAGATCATTATTGGCAATGTAGCGCTATATGGGGCCACTTCGGGTAGCGTCTTTATTCGGGGTATGGCAGGCGAGCGTTTTGCCGTGCGCAATAGTGGAGTTCATGCAGTAGTAGAAGGTGTAGGAGATCATGGCTGCGAGTACATGACGGGGGGGAGGGTTGTGGTCATTGGTGCTACCGGTCGCAATTTTGCTGCAGGTATGAGTGGCGGCATTGCCTGGGTCTATGACCCCAATGGCACTTTTGAAAAATGCCTTAACCGCGAATTGGTAGACTTAGAACAACCTACTGCTACCTATTTAGAAGAGGTGAGAGACTTGTTGCGCGCGCATTTCCACTACACAGGTAGTGCTCGTGCCTTGGAATTGCTCAACGATTGGGAGGTGCACAAAGAGTGGTTTGTCCAAGTGATGCCTCGAGATTACAAGCGCGTGCTAGCCCAACAACGGGCTGCCCAATCTCAAAAATCAGCAGCTACAAGTGTACAAGTGCGCGCCAGACAATAGCAAACGGCATGATTGATACTTCCCATTTTTAAAATCACATCTAATGGCTGACCCCAAGGGATTTCTCAAATACACGCGCGAACTACCCAAAAAGCGGCCTGTAGCAGAGCGCGTCAAAGACTGGAGAGAACTGTATATCGATTTCCCAAAAGAAAAAACACATCGGCAAGCTGCCCGCTGTATGGATTGCGGCATACCTTTTTGCCACAGTGGTTGCCCGCTGGGCAATATTATTCCAGAGTTCAACGATGCGGTTTATCGTTCCAATTGGCGTGCAGCTGTGGAACTCTTGCTCAGTACCAACAACTTTCCAGAGTTTACAGGCCGGATTTGTCCTGCCCCTTGTGAAGCAGCTTGTGTGTTGGGTATCAATCAGCCGCCAGTAACTATCGAGCATATTGAAAAAACCATTGCAGAGGAAGCGTTTACACGCGGCTACATCCGGCCCCGCCCTCCGGTATGGCGTACGGGGAAAAAAGTAGCTGTGGTGGGCAGTGGCCCTGCAGGTTTGGCAGCCGCCGCACAACTCAACAAAGCTGGTCATCTGATCACCGTATTTGAGCGAGCCGATCGTGTGGGTGGGTTGTTGCGCTATGGCATTCCTGATTTCAAGCTCGAAAAATGGGTAGTAGAGCGCCGCATCGCCCTCATGGAAGCCGAAGGTGTGCGCTTTCGCACGCGGGCATGGGTGGGTAAAAACGTGGATGTACAAGAGTTGCTCGAGCAGTTTGATGCCATCGTGTTGGCTGGAGGCTGTACCGTGGCGCGCGACTTGCAGGTGCCTGGCCGGCAACTCAAAGGCATCTACTTCGCCATGGACTATCTCACCCAACAAAATCGGCGTATGGCTGGCGATCCCATCCCTGAAAATCAATCGATTAGTGCTAAAGACAAGGACGTCATCGTCATTGGTGGCGGGGATACGGGAGCTGACTGCGTGGGTACGGCCAACCGTCAGGGTGCGCGTTCGGTCACTCAGCTTGAGATTTTGCCCATGCCACCCAAACAACGACCACCTGATAGCTGGCCCGAATGGCCGCGCATCCTGCGCACCTCTACCTCGCACGAGGAGGGCTGCCAGCGAGAGTGGTCGGTCAATACTGTGGCGTTCGTGGGGGATGCCCAGGGACATGTGCAGCATCTCGTACTCGAAGAGGTGGAATGGGTGCGCGACGAACACTCGGGTCGCTTTAGCTTTCAGCCAAAAAAAGGCACACGGCGCGAGCTGCCTTGTCAGTTAGCACTCATTGCTGCGGGTTTCGTGCACCCTGAGCACAAGGGCATGCTCGAACAACTGGGCGTGGCACTCGATGCGCGCGGCAATGTATTGGCTGAAAATTATCACACTAGCGTGGAAAAAGTATTTGCCGCCGGCGACATGCGGCGTGGGCAGTCTTTAGTGGTACATGCTATAGCCGAAGGACGAGAGGTAGCTCGCGCAGTAGATCAGTGGCTTATGGGAGATACGATACTGGAAGCACGCGACGAAGGTCGTTTGCGCCTGCCAGCTTGATTTAGCTAATCGGGAAAAGTAAAAATGAGATCTGGCATCTTTGTATGTCAGGTCTTTTCTTTTTTCTCACTGTGCGATTGCAATTGCTTCATCCTACCTTTGCAGCCGATCGCCTTTTTTTTGAAGAAGAAAACTTCATCCAACAATGGAAAACAACTCGATGCGTGTTCTTGCTGCACTATTCGTAGTGTTACTCTTGCTTTTGGGCTGGTGGGGCTATAGCAACTATCGCGCAAAGCAAGATTTGACGCAAGCCAATGAAATAATGACGCGCGAGCTCAATGAACTCAATCAGTTGAAACAGGAGCTGGAAATTGAAGTAGATAGCCTCGTACAAGCGTATGAAGAAGCAGCTTCAGAGAACGAAGCTTTGAGAGGTAGCCTTAAAGAGGCGCAGGCCGAAATTCGCCGAAAGCAACAGGCCATCCGTCGCGTACAGGCCGCTACAGCCGACGAAGTGTCGGGCCTGCGCGAACAAATTGCCGAGCTGTTGCAGATCAAGGAAGAACTGGAACAGTCGATCCAAAAGCTGCAGGAGGAAAACGAACAGCTACGACAAGATAAAGCCCGTCTCACCAAAGAAGTGCAACAGAAGACGCAGGAAAACGAACAGCTGCGCAACCTCAACGAAAGCATGCAGCAGGAAATCAATCAACTTACCCGGGCCAACTTCAAGGCCAGTGGCTTCACCGTAGCGCTCGAACGCAAAAACAATAAGCTTACTACAAAGGCCAAGCGCGCACGCCGCCTACGCGTCAACTTTGAAGTGCTCAACGTACCTGAGGAATTTCAAGGCGTGCGGCCTATCTATTTGGTCATCATGGACGACAAGGGCACCCCCATCAAAGTGTCGCAACCCGTTCTCTTTTCCGTAAAGGTCAATGGACAAGTATTAGAGCTCGAAGCAGTCAAGGCGCAAGAAGTTGATTTTGGCTCCAACCAGCGCCTCTCTATGGTGTGGGATTTCGATCGTAAGACGATGAAGCCAGGATTATATCGCGCTGCAGTGTACACCGATATTGGCTTGCTGGGTGCAGCCGGCTTTGAAGTGCAATGAGTAAGGAGGAGCATCTAAATGAATGGTGTGAAGCAGGATACTTGGTGGTTTTTGTGCGCAAACAATACTTATGAGAACAACGCTGTGGCTATGTGTCGCCCTGGCAGGGCTCACTACGGGCTGTGTGTCGAAGAAAAAGTGGCAAACTGAAGTGCGCGCGCGTGAAAATTGTGTACGCGAAAAAGCTACCCTCGACTCGGCCTACTACGACGCGCTAGAACAATTGCAACACCTTCAAGTGGCCTTGGGGGAGCAGCAGGGCGCCGTGCGCGCCTTAGAAGGCGTAGTGCGCGATCGCAATCAACGCATCGAGGCCCTGTTGCAGCAAATCGAACGCCTCAAAGACGACATGGCCGCTCAACGCAAAATGATGGATCTGACCCTGCAGCGTCAATTGGAAGCATTGGCAGAAAAAGAGGCAGCTATTGATCAGTTACGCCAAGAAATTGCCGCGCGCAATGCGCAACTCCAGTCCATTGCGGCCGAATTGCGCGACACCCTAGAGCGCTCAGGACTCATGAGTGAGGTCTACATTCAGGGCCATGAGGCCGTGGTGCGCATCCCCGCCGATGCGCTTTTTGTAAAAAATGGCACTAAGGTACACGAAGAAGGTTTGGCGCGCATCCAGCTGGTAGGTGAGGTGCTCGCCCATTATCCGCGTTTCGTAATCGGCATCGAGGTGCACCACGACAACCAGCCTGTACGTAGCCCTCGCTGGGCCGACAGCTGGGAGCTGACGCACTGGCGCGCACTGACCATTGCGCGTTTGCTGGCCGACGAAGCAGGTATCCCGCCTGGAAAGCTCTTACCCATAGGCCGTGGCGAGTTTGTCCCGGTAGAGAGCAATGAAACAAAATCGGGCCGCGCACACAACCGGCGCGTCGAGCTACACTTATGGCTTCAGACTGATGCGCTCATTGAGCAGATCAAGTCGTTGGGGCAATAAAAATGCGTAGAGCTTAGTCAATATTCTAAGCGCCACGTCAGCACGGGAATCAGCCCCAACTGGTATTTCTCGATCACCTTTCCCTGTACGGCATCGTAGTAGCGCCAGGCAACATTGCGGCGATTGGTCAGATTTTGAATGTCGAGTGCCAACAGGCTAGAGCGCCCTGCCTTTTCCCATCGGCGCGACCAGCGCAAGTCGATGCGCCAATAGGGCGGAAGCCTGTCGGCAAAAGGGCGGCTGGAATCCCACACGGTCATAGCGGCCAGCGAAGAAGCTGCTGCATCGATTGGCGTTTCGCGCATGCCGCCGCCCCCTATCCACGACAGAGATGCCATTTGAAAGATGGCTTTGTCCCGTTTGTGGCGCATGCGTTCGTATCCAATAGCCGTGCTACCACCCCATTTCCGATCAAATCGGCTGGGGTGTTGGCGTCCTGCCGCATCAGTCCACAGGCTGCGAAAGCGCGTAAGCCCACCACTGTAAAAGAGGTGTCGAATCAAAGGTTGCTTCCAAGATACTTCTATGCCGTACCGGGTAGCAGTCCCTACTGCTTGTAGCGCTTTTGTGGCAGGCTCGTTGATCATGTTGAGCACTGAAAACCAAGGAGCTTCATTACCTACAGGTAGGTCAAAGAAGTATTGCCAATAAGCTTCAGTGCGTAGCCGCCCCTGCTGCTGAAAAGTATGAGCCCACCCCAACGTAGCTTGTTGGCTGCGCAGCAAAGGGAGCGATTTGTTGTAAAGGCGCCCTTCGCCATCGGTAGCAGTGGCATATACGCGCAAGTGATGCAACTGGCTGTAGAACCCCCAACTGGCATATAGCACCTCATGCGGCGTAAATTGCCAACGAATTTGGATGCGCGGATCGAGCGCTTTGCTACCGTTCCAGCTAAAGTAGTGACCACGTAAGCCGAAGGTAGCTATCCACTCTGGAGCAGGACGAGCTTCTAGTTCAACCCACGGATTGACCCACCACCCTTGCATGCGCCCATTGCCCGATTGTTGCCTTTCGGCAAAAAAGAAATCGTCAGCTTCTGACAAGAATTTGCCATCTATCCCAAACGACCAGCGTCGTCCATTCAGGCTGGGTGCGTGTAGCGAGCTTCGAAAGCTCAGCCATGACTGTGTGAGTTGTTCTTCACCATAAGGCGTGCCATCGTCAGCCCAACTGCCTTGCCATTGGCTAGCTAGTGCCGAATGGCTTACAGCCGATTGCCATAACCAACCTGCACCTAGGTGTACCTGGTGGCTAAAACCAATGGCATACATGCGATTCCGAAAATCGATGTCGAGTCGGTCTTTTTGCTCAGTGCGCAAACTGTCGGCTTCGGGAGCGCGAAAGATATTGCTACTCAGCCCACCCAACATCCAGACCTTCCACTGATGGCGTTTGCCTGGAAACGCTGCAGTAAGGGCGAGATCTTGAAAGCTGATGGCTTCGCCACCAAAATCCATTCCCAAGGCGGTCAACAAGCCAACCGTAGAATAACGATAGTTAGCTAACCACGATGGGCCTGTGGCTGCTGTAGTGTCCTTTTTGCCGAAAGGCCCCTCGCCCGACAGGTCGATGCCGATAAGGCTAAGCTGAAAGGTGCCTTCCGCATGCTGGTCATTGCCCTTGCGCAGTGTCATGTCTAATAGTGCACCTGTGGCGTCGCCCTGGGCTACAGGTGGATTGCCGGTAAAAAATAAGGAAGTACCCAGCATTTGGGCACTTAATATGTTGACTCCGCCCCCGCTGAGCGTCGTTTGGTCGGAAAAAGTACCTGCATTGGGCGTATGATTCGGGTTGACAATGGGTACCCCCTCCAATAGCCAGCTGTTCTGATTAGGCGAGTTGCCACGTGCAATGAGCAAATTGCCCTGATCATTCCACTGGGCAAAGGCTGGCGCAAATACGGCCATGCGTGCCGGATCGTAGAAAGTAGCGGGAAAACGAAAGGTCTCCTCGATGGTGATCATGTAGAGCGGCAACACGGGCAGAGTGCGACCTGGCCGCATACCATGCAATACGACCTCTTGCAAGGTATCTGCATGGGTTTGCAAATCCAGCTCGAGCACGACCTCCTTGCCACCACCCACCATCACTTCAGGTAGGCATAGCCGTTCGTAACCCAGTAGCTGTACTTCTAACTGATAGCGACCGGAAGGCACTTGTTCAAACAAAAATAGGCCCGACGAGTCGCTCTCAGAAAAAGCCGAATGTTGATCATTGCGCAATTGAATAGCAGCACTGCCCAAGGGCTGGAGCGTATGGGCGTCGCGCACCCAACCGCGTACGCGCTGCATGGGCTGAAAGCCAAATGACTGTAGGGGCAGCAGCCAAAGCAGACAAGCCGCCAACAGCCATTTTATCGCATAGGAGTTGTCCATGGCTATATTGGTTCAGTAGACTATTAAATGTAGGCAAGGTTAGCAATTGTGCCGCAATGAGCCAATACACTTTATTGGGAAGGCCAATACGGCGCACTCACATAGGCACGATGGTAAATAAAACTGCTACCTTTGCAGCCGCTTTCACAAAAAATACCAAAAGACAACGACTTATGGCGCTCAAATGCGGCATCGTAGGCCTTCCCAATGTGGGCAAATCCACTCTTTTCAACGCGCTGACATCGGCCAAGGCTTTGGCAGCCAACTATCCTTTTGCCACTAAAGAGCCCAATGTCGGCATAATCACCGTGCCCGACCCGCGCCTGGACAAGCTGGCAGCACTAGTTAAACCCCAACGCGTGGTGCCTACCACTGTGGAAATTGTGGATATCGCCGGCTTAATCAAAGGTGCCAGCAAAGGCGAAGGTCTAGGCAATCAATTTTTGGCCAATATTCGAGAAGTGGATGCCATCATCCACGTGGTGCGCTGCTTCGAAGACGGCAACGTGGTACACGTCGATGGTTCGGTGGATCCCGTGCGCGACAAAGAAATTATCGACACGGAGCTCATCCTCAAAGACATGGAAACGGTGGAAAAGCGCCTGGACAAATTGCGCAAGCAAGCTAAAAGCGGCAAAAAGGAGGACAAGAAGGCCGTTGAGACCGCCGAAGCCATCTTGCACCACCTCGAAACGGGCAAGCCGGCGCGCACCCTGACACTAGACGAAGAGGGGCAGGTGCTACTCAAAGAGATGCAACTGCTCACCGCCAAGCCAGTACTCTACGTGTGCAACGTAGATGAGTATTCGGTCGTCAGTGGCAATGAGCACACGCGTCGCTTTATGGAGGCCGTCAAAGATGAAGATGCTGAAGTGATCCTCATTTCCGCAGCCATAGAAGCCGAAATTGCTCAGCTCGACGACCACGAAGAGCGCAAGGAGTTTTTGGCCGAAATGGGGCTGGAAGAACCCGGCGTCAACCGCCTCGTCAGGGCTGCCTACAAACTGCTCAACCTCATCACTTACTTCACAGCAGGCGAAAAAGAGGTACGTGCCTGGACAATCATGCACGGCTGGAAAGCGCCACAAGCGGCTGGCGTGATCCATACTGATTTCGAAAAGGGGTTTATTCGTGCCGAAGTCATTAAGTACGACGACTTCGTCAAATATGGCAGCGAAGCGGCCGTCAAAGAAGTGGGCAAGATGGCCGTCGAAGGTAAAGAATACGTCGTACAAGATGGCGATGTGATGCATTTTCGCTTCAACGTATAGGGTTATGCGCCAACCATATCGCTATTTCGTACTGTTTAAACCGTGGGGCTACCTGAGCCAGTTTACGCGTGAAGAACCTCACCACCGCACATTGGCCGATTTGTACGACTTCCCAAAAGACGTCTACCCTGTTGGCCGCCTCGACCGCGATAGCGAAGGCTTGCTGCTACTCACCAACGACAAAGCCCTCAATCACCGCTTGCTGCATCCACACCACCGCCATCGCCGCACCTACTGGGCACAGGTGGAAGGAGCGCCTAGTGACGAAGCACTCCATGCCTTGCGATCGGGAGTGGACATCCGCATTGGCAAAAAGTGGCATCGCACCTTGCCTGCCGAAGTGCATTGGCTACAACAAGCACCGGCTCTGCCGCCACGAGAAAAGCCCATCTGCCCCCGACCAGGACGACCCCTACATTGGCTGCAGCTCACGCTGGTAGAAGGCAAAAACCGACAAGTGCGCCGCATGTGTGCGCGGGTAGGCCTGCCCGTATTGCGCTTGGTGCGCAGTGCTATTGAAGGCCTCCAATTGGGCGACATGCAGGTAGGCCAGGTGTGCGAATGGGAACGGGAACCTCTATACGAATTGCTGTTTGGCACTGCTAAAATCTGATTCAAAAGACTTCAACCACAACGCTATGATCGTTATCACAGGTGCTGCCGGCTTTATTGGCAGCTGTATGCTGCGCAAACTAAACGACGAAGGGCTAACCGACATCTTGCTCGTCGATGACTTCACGCGCCCCGACAAAAACCGCAATTTCGAAGGTAAAGCCTTTCGACAAACGATGGATCGAATGGCCTTCCCAAAGTGGCTCGACCAGCACGGCGCTACTGTCGAGTTGGTCATACACATGGGAGCCCGCACCGACACTACCGAATGCGATGAAGCGCTTTTCGAACGCCTCAATTTGGGGTACAGCAAGGCGGTGTGGTCGGCTTGCGCCAAACACGAAATCCCCCTACTCTACGCCAGCAGTGCAGCTACCTATGGTTTAGGAGAGTTGGGCTATGATGATAGCCATGAGCTGGTGCCACGCTTGCGCCCGCTCAACTCTTATGGCCGATCCAAAAATGAGTTCGACAAGTGGGCGCTACAGCAAACTGAAATACCTCCGCAGTGGTATGGCTTCAAATTCTTCAATGTCTATGGCCCCAACGAATACCACAAGGGCCGCATGGCCTCTGTGATCTTTCACACTGTGCACCAGATTGAGCAGACAGGGGGTATGAAGCTGTTTCGATCCCATCGCCCTGATTTCAAGGACGGAGAGCAAAAGCGCGACTTTGTCTACGTCAAAGATGTGGTTGAAGTGCTTTGGTTTTTTGCCGAAAAGGCACTCCAACCAACAGCAACACCCCCGGCCAATGGCTTGTACAATCTGGGCACCGGCCAGGCGCGCACCTTCCTCGATCTGGCCACTCATACCTTCCTGGCAATGAATCGCCAACCAAGTATTTCCTTTATCGATACGCCCGAAGACATTCGAGATACCTATCAGTACTTTACTCAGGCTAAGATGGACAAGCTGCGTACTGCAGGTTACGATCGTCCCTTCCACAGCTTGGAGGATGGCATTGCCGATTACGTGCGCCATTATCTGGCAGAGCGCCGCATCTGGTAGTGCTGTAAAAAGAAGCGCGGCTCGACCACGGCCGTGGTCGGGCCGCTTTTGCCGAAAGGCAGTCTTAATTCTCGTCGGGTAGGAAGCTGTACTTCGCTGCATACTCCAGCATCTGCTGGGTGAAGTCGTCGGGGTATTCGACTTTGATGTCGATGATCTGGCCGGCCTTGTCAGTTACGGGTATTAGGCGTGGATTGATGAAGCCACCGTAAGGGGCAATGTCCAGATGTTCGCTGCGGCGTAGCACTTCGGCATGTATTTCTGGGTCGACTTGCACGCCGTACTGCTCGATGAGAGCACGGCCAGCTTCGTAGTCGCCCTGCGATTTGATGCGCTGTACCTCGCGCAGCAGCTGACCAAACAGCTCGCGCAGCTTCTCGTAATCGTTGATCTTGAAGCAAGTCTTGCCGTCGTGCACCACTTTTTCGATGACGCGATCGGGTTGCCCTTTTTCATATACCCACCTGGCGATCATTTGTCGGTTGCGCATGTGTGCCTGTTCGATAGTAGCACCAGGTTCAATGCGGCGCAGCTGCAGCATCAGCCCATTGCGGATATAGCTGTCGTAAGCGGCTTTGCCAACTTCAAGGCTGGGCATCAGCCCTAGTTCAACCATTTTGGGATCCAGCATAAAATACAGAGCGACCAAGTCGGCACGCCCTTCTTCAAGGGCAGAGGCGTAGTTCTTCAGCGTCTCGGCAGGGGCGCCTACTCCCGGTTCGAGTTTGCCCGAGGCATGGCCAATGACTTCGTGGAGTGCCGTGTGGATATTGCTAGCCAGCGAGCCGTATTGTTCTGCCCGTTCGATCTCTTCTTCGTCGCAGGCAAATTCGTGTAGTAGTACGGGCCCATCGGCCTTGCTGTAGGCATCAATGATGTTGCCCAAGCTCACCGATTTGGAGCCATACTCCACTCGAATCCAATTGTTGTTGGGCAAATTGACGCCAATAGGCGTGGAAGGCGAAGCATCGCCAGCCTCACCGGCCACATTGACTACGTTGTAGCTGATGCCCACCACTTTTTCTTTTTTATGAGCGTCCATGATGGGCGAATGGTCTTCGAACCATTGAGCGTTTTCTGCTACTTTTTTCATGCGTGCCGAGGCTTCAAAATCCTTGATCTCGACGATGGTCTCATAGGTGGCTTTCATGCCCAGCGGATCGTTGTACACTTCCACAAAGCCGTTGATGTAGTCCACATCACCTTCGGTGGCTTGCACCCAGGCGATGTTGTATTCCACCCATTTTTCCAGATCGCCACTTTTGTAGTAGTCGATCAATATGCGGAGGGCTTTTGCTTGGGCGTCGTTTTCCGCTACGGTGACAGCTTTTTCGAGCCACTTGATGATCTCCTTGATCGCTGGGCCGTACATGCCTTCGGCGTACCAACGCTTTTCCATGAGTTGGCCATCAGGGCCACGCACCACTTTGCTGTTGAGCCCCCATTCGGGCGGGGTGGGGTCGTTTTTGTCGATGATACTTTCGTAAAAAGCGCGCACCTCTGCTTCGGTGAGGTCGGGATCATAAAAATTGACTGCCGAAGCAGCTACCAAGTCTTTGGAGGGATCGAGATTGGTGCGTTTGGGGTCAATCGTAGGGTCAAACATGGCATCAATCACTTCGGCATCGAGCTGGTGCCCTACTGCCTCGAGCAGCGATCGAAAGTAGTCTTGCGAAAACTCGGGCTGGAACTTGTCGCCTGAATAGTGATGGTGAATGCCATTGCTGAACCACACGTTTTTGGCATAGACCAAAAACTTCTGCCACTCGTCGGTGGTGCGGTCGCCTGAGTAGTCGCGCACAATGTGGTCGAGTGCACGGCGTATTTTTAGATTGTGGCGATAGTTTTGGTCATAGATGATGTCGCGACCACTCAAGCCTGCCTGTACGAGGTAATACACCAGTTTCTTTTGCTGAAGGCTGAGACTGTCGAAGCCTGGAATCTGGTAGCGGATGATCTTCTTGTCAGCAAATTGCTCTGTTTTCCAGACAAAATCGTCCTTGTCTTCTTGCTGCTGCTCCACAGCAGCTTGCTGACAACCACTCCATGCCCACAACAACAGTAGTAAGAACCACAGGTTTTTCATTGGATAGGTGTGTTTTATTTGGTTTGTCAAAATCATTTCGACGCTGAAGTTAGAAAGATTTTTGTGGGTGTCCTGGGCCAATTCATGTGGCGATATGCTCATTTTTGCCGCTATGAAAAACAGAACTAAGCTGGGCATCGCTACGGTGGGATATATGATTTTTTGGGCAGCGTGGTTGGTCATCCTTGCACTGATTTCACCGCTCAACCACGATGAACATCAGTTTCTCACCTCGGGTTGGCTCATACGGCAGGGCTACTGGCCCTGGCGCGACTTTCCGCTGTTCCAGATGCCGCTTTGGCCGATGTGCTATGCTGGTCTGGCAGCATTGACCAACTGGCTATTGCTGGGGGGGCGACTGATGTCGGCACTAAGTGCTTGGGCGATGGCATGGCTGTTGTGGCAGTGGGGGCGGCGGCTGCTGAGTAGCTCTGTAGTGATGCGATGCTGTTGGTGGAGTAGCTTATGGCTATTGGCAGCGCATCCCATCTTGGTTTACACAGCTGTGAAGAGCTGGAACCACAGCTCAGGACTTTGGTTTGCTTGCTTGGCGTTGGCGGCCTGGATGCAGACGCAATGGCAGCCGATGCGCTGGCAATGGCCTTTTTGGAGTGGTGTGGCGTTGGCTTTGGCCGCTGGCCTGCGCCTGACCTATGCCGTTTTAGGGTTGCCACTACTGCTAGCTTGGCTGACACAGCCGCAGCCAGAGCGTACTATAAAGTATTGGGTTGCTGGTGGTGTGGTGGGGTTGTTGCCTAGCGCTCTGTGGATAAGCGTCGCGCCTCAGCGTTGGTATGAGCAGGCAGTGCAGTTTCACACCCAGGTAGATGCGGCCTATTTTGAGTCTTTTGGTGGCGCAATGAGCTGGGCCCAGCGCGGAGCCTATCTGTGGGATGTGCTCTCGGCTAACTACTACTTGCCCTTTAGCTTAGGTGCCATACTGCTAGGCCTATTGGCTTTTGCTTTTCGGCAAAAAGGCACATCGAGCCAACTACGTGTATGGGCTGTAGCAATGGGGGCGGCAGCCATGCTGTGCTGGGCTGCTGTACAGAAAGTCATTGTCTTTACCCAATATTTCTATACACCCCTGCCGTTTTTGTTGGTAGCCTGTTGGGCAGCCATAGCCTCGTTTGCCGAAAGGCACCGAAAGTTCGTGGCAGGAACCTGGGCTCTATGGTGTGTAGTAGCACTTTGGAATCAGCGGGAAGTTTTTTCGGCTTTCGCTAAATGGCGTACGCCCGAGCAGTGGACGCCTCGAAAGGTTCATCAGTGGGGCCGAAGCCTTCGCGCGTTCGTCCCTTCCGATACCGTCTTGACGCTCTCTCCGCTATACGTGCTCGAGGGTGGTGGTGCCGTTTTCCCAGAGTGGGCAGCTAGCCCTTTCGCGTGGCGCACAGCTTCTTTTTGGCCACCAGATAAGCGCCACCTCAACCACATTGTTGGCCCTGACGAGCTCTACACTTTCACAACCCAACACCATGTAGAAGCGGTGCTTACTGGCTTTGAGCCCGGTATAGAAGAAGCGCTCGATGGCTGGGCCCAGCGCCAGGGCTTTACACCGGTTATGCCCAATGATGGCCCTGCCTGCCTCTGGACCAACAGAAAACTCCAAGCACGTCAATGTGTAGATGCACATGCTGGACCGCTCGAGCTGTCGGGCCGTTTTGGCCCAAGCTTGCGCGATACGCTGTTGCCTGCCCATCCATTTGCTAGCTGGTGGTGGAAAAGTAGCGTGGAGGTGCGCATCCCTCGACCCAAGCCGCAACACGAATGGCTATTGGTCGTGGAATTGCGCCGTGGCGACCAGCTACTCCTTTGGCGCGCGCGGCGCCTGTCGCCCTACTTCATGCGGGTAGGCCAGTGGCAGCATCTGTGGCTCGCCATTAGCTGGACAGGCCAACTGCAAGGGAATGAATGGGTAAAAACCTATGTATGGCGGCCTTCCGGCGCGTGGCAGCCCACACTATTGCGCCACTTTCAGCTCGAGCGAGCCCGCTTGACTACGGAGCCAGCCGTTCGATGAGCCAACTGCCATCTGCTTGGCGGCTATATTGAAAGCGATCGTGCAAGCGGTTGGGGCGCCCTTGCCAAAACTCAATCACATGCGGTACTACCCGATAGCCGCCCCAGTGCTTGGGCACAGGTACTTGGCCTTTCTCAAAGCGCACTTTCATCTCCTCGAACTTTTGAAGCAGAAAATTGCGCGACTCGATCACACTGCTCTGTGGCGAGACCCATGCCCCGATTTGGCTGCCACGGGGCCGCGTAGTAAAGTAGCGGGCCGTTTCGGCAAAAGACACCTTTTCCGCTATGCCCTCGATTTTTACTTGCCGCTCCAATACCAGCCATGGGAAGAGCAATGCCACCCGTGGGTTCTGGCCGATATCGCGCGCCTTACGACTCTCGTAATTGGTGAAAAAGACAAAACCTCGTTCGTCGAAATATTTGAGCAAGACCGTGCGTAGCGAAGGCTGCCCTATAGCATTGACAGTGGCTAGACTCATGGCGTTGGGATCTTTCTCGACGGTGGCCATCGCTTCTTTAAACCACTTTTCAAACTGCTTGATGGGGTCGTCATCAAGCGTGTTGCGGCTCAACTCGGCGCGCTTGTATTCTTCTCTCAGTTGGCTTAGATCCATATCACATCGAGCTTTGCCTGCAAAGGAACTAAATTTGGTACAAGGAGCTATGTGTGTCGCATTTTGTGCACTGAAGGGTACAAACTTGCTTGTAAGATGTTTGTTCTCTTAAAAAAGGAATAGTGTTGGATCTCGTCACTTGGCACTTGAAAAAGTGAAAGATAGTAGAAGAAAAAAAGGGATTTTTCGGTTCAGTATGTGCGAAACATTCTCGCAAAATGGCGTGTTACACAACACACCGCATATTTCACATTTGATCCGAATGTGGATTTGCTGCAAATTAGCTTTTACAGTGGAAAAGGTTCGAAGCGGTTTTAGCCTCATGAGGGGTTTGTCCGTCAGGATTTTAATCCAACTTTAGTCACTTGCAGAATGTGGGAAAGGGCTTACCTTTGTTTTCCACGGTATGGTATTTAGGATTTAATTACAAGCTGAATGATGGAATACAGAAAGTTTTCACAAAAAATTAAACGCATTATCCATCGTAGTCGCGATGAAGCGATTCGCTTAGGCCAACCCTCTATCGGCACAGCACATTTGCTGTTGGGCCTTTTGGAGGAAAAGGACACCCTGGCTATGCGCGTGCTGCGTTCCTTGGATGTAGATTCGGCCGAAGTGCGACGAGTAGTCGAAGAATCTATCGCACCTACTAAGCCTTCAGATGCAGGGCCTAGTATTGGCAACTTGCCATTGGATCGCGTAGCTGAGAAAGTGCTCAAAGTCACCATCTTGGAAGCTAAGGCTTTGAAGAGCGACGAGGTGGCTCCCGTCCATTTGATGCTTTCTATTCTCAAAACAGAACACAAGGATAATATCGCTTCGCGCATACTCAAGGAGTTTGATATTGACTATGACATCTTCAAGGCGGAATTGGAGTATGTGCTGCAAGAGCAGGACATGAATAGCCAGTCGGACTTTTATGCTGAAGCTTCGGCTGATTCTGACGATCCGGAGTTTGAGGAAGAATCGCCCCGCAGTTACGCGCGAAAAGGCAGTGCTAAATCGCGTACTCCTGTGCTCGACAACTTTGGACGCGACATCACGAAGCTAGCGGAAGAAGACAAACTCGACCCCATCATCGGGCGAGAGAATGAAATTGAACGCGTTTCGCAAATTTTGAGCCGTCGTAAGAAAAATAATCCCATTTTGATCGGAGAACCCGGCGTGGGGAAAACGGCTATTGTAGAGGGGCTGGCCTTGCGTATCGTACAGCGCAAAGTGAGTCGAACCTTGTTCGACAAGCGCATCGTCATGCTCGACCTGGCAGCACTGGTGGCCGGCACCAAGTATCGCGGCCAGTTTGAGGAGCGCATGAAGGCGATTATGAATGAGCTGGAAAAATCGCGCGACGTCATCTTGTTTATCGATGAAATCCATACCATAGTAGGTGCGGGGGGAGCTACTGGCTCACTCGATGCCAGCAATATATTCAAACCAGCTTTGGCGCGCGGCGAATTGCAGTGCATCGGTGCCAGCACCCTAGATGAATATCGCCAGTACATCGAAAAAGACGGTGCGTTGGATCGGCGTTTCCAAAAGGTAATGGTGGATCCACCTACAGCTGAAGAGGCTATCAATATCCTGCAAAAGATCAAGGAGAAGTACGAAGAGTTTCATCAGGTAGTTTATACCGACGAAGCCATCGAAGCATGTGTGCGCCTTAGCGATCGCTACATCACAGATCGCTTCTTGCCGGACAAAGCCATAGATGTGCTCGACGAAGTAGGTGCACGTGTACACCTCAAAAACATCCACGTGCCCAAGCACATCGAAGAAATGGAAAAAAAGATTGAAGAACTTAAGGAGCTGAAAAACCAGGCAGTCAAAAATCAGCAGTACGAAAAGGCTGCCGATTTGCGCGATCAAGAGACGCGCATGCAGCGCGAACTAGAACTGGCCAAACAAGAGTGGGAGCGCCAGAGCCGCACCCAGCGCTACCCCGTTACAGAAGAAGATATTGCCGAAGTAGTCGCCATGATGACGGGTATCCCCGTACAGCGGGTAGCCCAAAGCGAGAGCAAACGATTGGTGCACATGGCCGATGACTTGCGCCAAATGGTTATTGGCCAAGACGAAGCAGTAGACAAAGTCGTCAAGGCAATCCAGCGCAACCGCGTGGGCTTAAAAGATCCCAAAAAGCCCATCGGCACCTTTATCTTCTTAGGCCCTACTGGCGTAGGTAAAACTGAACTGGCCAAAGCCCTAGCACGCTACTTGTTCGACACAGAAGAAGCGCTGATCCGCATTGATATGAGCGAGTACATGGAGAAATTCTCTGTCAGTCGCCTCATCGGTGCCCCCCCAGGTTACGTCGGATATGAAGAAGGTGGCCAGCTCACCGAACGCGTGCGGCGCAAGCCTTACTCAGTGGTACTACTCGACGAAATCGAAAAAGCTCACCCAGATGTGTATAACATCTTGCTGCAAGTGCTTGACGATGGTCAACTCACGGATGGGCTAGGCCGTAAGGTGGACTTTAAGAATACCCTTATCATCATGACATCCAATATCGGTGTGCGGCAACTGAAGGACTTCGGACAGGGTGTGGGTTTTGCTACTAAGGCGCGCCAGGAAGCAGCCGATGAACATGCGCGCTCCATCATTCAAAATGCACTGAAACGAACCTTCTCGCCCGAGTTTCTCAACCGCGTCGACGATGTCATTATATTCAACAGCTTGGGACGACAAGAGATCTTCAAGATCATCGACATTACACTCAAAGATTTGCACCAACGCCTAAGTACCATGGGGTATAAGTTGGAGCTGAGCGAAAAGGCAAAAGACTTTGTGGCCGATCGTGGCTACGATCCTCAGTTTGGGGCACGGCCACTACATCGCGCCATCCAAAAGTATATCGAAGATCCACTCGCGGAGTTTATTCTCAACGAAAACCCGCCAGAAGGATCTGTCTTCCACGCCGATATGAACGACAGTGGTGATGGCCTGTCCATCACACTTAAAAAAGAAGAAGGCGTGGAAAGCTCCAAGTAATGCAAAGAATCTATAAATGTAGGGCAGTGGTTTTGTACCATTGTCCTACTTTTGTTTTCTCTTTTGGGAAACCGTCATAGCAGCCTGTGCTGTGTCAGTTCGTTATCAGTTAATTGTTCACAAAATCAAAAACGCTTGGCAAAAAGAAGATCTTCTCAGCGGAAAAAGGAAGCACCTTCCTTTTCTTATCGAGTTAACCACCAGATCCGCGTACCAGAGGTGCGTCTAGTAGGTGATAATGTAGCCGAAATCGCCCAAATTGTGGGAGAAGACATCAAGCCTTCAGAGGTGTACCCCACGCGCAAGGTAAAAGACTGGGCTAGACAGGCTGACCTGGATGTAGTAGAAATCTCGCCCAAAGCAAACCCGCCCGTAGTCCGCATTGTCGATTACAACAAATTTTTGTACGAAAAGAAGAAAAAGGAAAAAGAGATCAAGGCTAAGGCAGCCAAGACGGTGGTTAAGGAAATTCGCTTCACGCCTAATACAGACGACCACGACTTTGGGTTTAAAGTGCGTCATGCCAAGAGTTTCTTGGAAAATGGTGCCAAGGTGAAAGCTTACGTACACTTTCGAGGGCGCACCATCGTGTTTAAGGAGCGGGGCGAGTTGTTGTTATTGCGTTTTATCAAAGAGCTGGAAGACTATGGTGCTGCCGAAGCCTTGCCTAAAATGGAGGGGCGACGCATGATCGTCATGATCGCTCCCAAGAAAAAAACTTCCGCTAAAAAGAAATGATACGCGGCCGTAGGGGTAGTTTGGAGGTGGCTATTCTCCCAGCTTTTTGAGAAAGGCATGGTACATAAACCATTGCTTTCAATAGTTTTTAGTTACCTTTGCAGCCCGCTAACCAAAAATGATTGCACATGCCTAAGATGAAGACACATTCCAGTGCTAAAAAGCGCTTTAAAGTCACTGGATCGGGCAAGATCAAACATGCACGTGCTCGTACCTCGCACTTGATGCGCAAGCGCAGTAAGAAGACCAAGCGCCATTTGCGCCATGCCGATGTGCTTGAAGGTGGAGATGCACGTCGTGCTAAGGTGTTGCTCGGCCTGAAGTAAACAAGTAACAGATTTTTTAACGAGCGTACAGGAAACAAAGAGCGCATGGTGCGCGCCCCTGTACGGTACTAAAAAACAATACTATGCCTCGTTCGACCAATTCGGTAGCTTCGCGCCGCCGCAGAAAGAAAATCCTGAAGGCTGCCAAGGGGTACTTTGGCGCGCGTAAAAACGTGTACACGGTAGCCAAGAATGCTGTAGAAAAAGCTTGGCTGTACGCTTATCGCGATCGCCGCCAGAAAAAGCGCGCTTTCCGCCGTTTGTGGATTGCACGTATCAACGCAGCAGCCCGCCAGTTGGGTACGACCTATTCACGACTGGTGCACGGATTGAGTAACCAGGGAATTGCGCT
The DNA here is from genome assembly GCA_026982695.1 of Saprospiraceae bacterium. GTDB lineage: Bacteria > Bacteroidota > Bacteroidia > Chitinophagales > Saprospiraceae > WFYJ01. The sequence continues at coordinate 11,297 of JALSGS010000045.1, read as the reverse complement.
TAACCGAAAAGTGTTGGCCGATTTGGCCATGAACCACCCTGAGACCTTTAAGGCTATTGTGGAAAAAGCGAAAAAGTAAGCCTTCTTTTTACCTTGATCAAGAAACTAAAAGAAAAATGCCCGATAACTCGACCAGTTGTCGGGCTTTTCTAATTGACGCCCAGTGGGTAGTGGCGGTGCATCCATCACCTCAATCGAAGAGCGTTCCTGTATGCCCAGGTCGTGTAGGGGGCACGATGCCCAAATGTGTATATGCTTTTTCAGTAGCTTGGCGCCCCCTTGGAGTGCGCTTGAGATAGCCCTCCATGATGAGAAACGGTTCGTGTACTTCCTCAATCGTGCCAGCTTCTTCTCCCACGGCAGTGGCAATAGTACTGATACCCACTGGGCCACCTTTGAACTTTTCCACTATGGTGCTCAGAATGCGGTTGTCCATCTCATCCAGTCCGCTTTCATCGACGTTAAGGGCATTGAGCCCAAAGCGCGCAATGGACAGGTCGATTGTGCCATCGCCTTTGATCTGGGCAAAATCCCTTACCCGACGCAACAGTGCATTGGCGATGCGAGGTGTGCCTCGACTGCGCTTGGCGATTTCTCGGGCCCCTTCATCAGTAATGGGCACGCCCAATATTGCTGCAGATCTTTTGACAATGGTCTCTAGCGTGACTACGTCATAATAGTCTAGGTGGCAGTTGATGCCAAAGCGGGCGCGCATGGGGGCTGTGAGCAGGCCCATGCGCGTGGTAGCCCCTACTAATGTAAAAGGGTTAAGTGAAAGTTGAATGCTGCGCGCATTGGGCCCGCTATCGATCATAATGTCGATGCGGTAATCCTCCATGGCAGAGTAGAGATACTCTTCCACTACGTTGTTGAGGCGGTGTATCTCGTCAATGAACAATACGTCGCCAGTATCGAGATTGGTGAGCAACCCTGCCAAGTCACCAGGTTTTTCCAATACGGGGCCTGACGACATTTTGAGCTGGGCGCCCATCTCTGTAGCAATGATGTGTGCCAAAGTAGTTTTTCCCAGGCCAGGTGGCCCGTGTAGCAAGACGTGGTCAAGCGGTTCACCGCGTTGTTTGGCCGCGGCGATAAATACCGAGAGGTTCTCTACGATTTTTCGCTGCCCTCGAAAATCCGCTAGCGCCTTGGGGCGCAGTGCCTTTTCTATTTGCCGCTCTTCAGAGCTGAGTCGTTCTTCGTTGGGATCCAAATACGGATTTTGCATTGCTACAGATCGTCGGTTTGTACAATTCCACAGGGCTCAATCCCACATTCCTTCGCCCACCCAGATAACCTGTCCATTACCTAATAGGTTGAGGTATCGCTGATGACACCTATCGGCCGGGGTGCCCTCAGTAGTACATAGCAGGGTACCCTGGCAATCGAATAATGCCCATTGCCGCTGCCCTTCAAATAGATAGACCTAACCATCGCGCCATGTGTAGCGCACAATGCGTTCGGGATTGTAGCGGTCTAAGGCTTGATTCATCCATGGCACCTCAAAAGGGCTATTTGTATACGCACAGGGCAGTGGTTGAGGGCGTTCAGAGATACCTTCGAGCGGCTCAATACAGCTGAGGCGTACTACTGCATCTTCCACCATGCAGATACTTACAGCTTCAGGCACTATTTCAAAGCCTATTCGGACGCGCATCGCTGCTTGCGGTACAAATTCCTTAGGCCACTTTTGTGGTAAGAGCAGCCGGCCGTCATCCAATTGTAGCAACAATCTGCACCCATCCAGGTCGCTGTAATCGACAATACGCGCTTGTGTGGTACATGACGAGGCTGTAGCAGGCTGCCCGTTGGGGCGGAATGTGCTACAGCCGCTGCTACCATACATACACGTGGATGCTACCAACAGGATAAAAAGAGGTCTCATAGAAATGGTTGAAATGGTATCATAAGAGTCTTGAAGATAATTTGTGCAGCGTCTTGCAGCGCCGTGGCATATAAGTGCTTGACGATTCTTTACCTTTGCGCCGTTTTACAACCTCCAATTAACAATTACTCAATTTGATTTGCCATGAGTGGAACAAAAGTACGCATTGAGCAAGGAAAACTGGTTGTGCCCGATGATCCGATCATTCCCTTTATCGAGGGCGATGGCATTGGCCCGGACATCTGGGCTGCTGCTGTGCGTGTCTTCGATGCAGCTGTGGACAAGGCCTATAATGGAAAGCGCAAGGTGGTTTGGAAAGAGGTCCTTGCAGGAGAGAAAGCTTATAATCAAACAGGTGAGTGGTTGCCCCAGGCTACGCTTGATGCCATCGATGAATATCTAATAGCCATCAAAGGGCCACTTACTACCCCTGTAGGGGGGGGGATCCGATCGCTAAACGTAGCCTTGCGTCAGCGCCTCGACCTGTTTGCTTGTGTACGACCCGTGCGTTGGTTTGAAGGAGTGCCCACTCCAGTGAAGCATCCCGAGCTGGTCAACATGGTCATTTTCCGCGAAAATACCGAGGATATTTATGCTGGTATCGAGTATTTGACGGGTACACCAGAATGTGAAAAAGTGATCAAATTTTTGCAAGAGGAAATGGGCGTGACGAAGATTAGATTTCCCAAAACCTCTTCTATTGGAGTTAAGCCCGTTTCTATAGAAGGTACCGAACGCCTAGTGCGCGCGGCAATCAACTATGCCCTGGAAAACAATTTGCCCTCTGTTACCTTGGTGCACAAGGGCAACATCATGAAATTTACCGAAGGCAAATTCAAGGAATGGGGCTATGCGCTTGCCGAACGCGAATTTAGCGACAAAGTCTTCACTTGGGCTCAGTACGACCGCATTGCCGCTGAACAGGGCAAAGAGGCTGCCAATAAAGCGCAAGCCGACGCCGAAGCTGCTGGCAAGCTCATCGTGAAGGATGTAATTGCCGATGCTTTCCTCCAGCAAATTTTGCTGCGTCCGGCAGACTATTCAGTCATTGCCACACTCAACCTAAACGGTGACTATATTTCCGATGCATTGGCTGCACAAGTAGGTGGCATTGGCATTGCACCAGGTGCCAACATCAATTACGAGACGGGCAAGGCCATCTTTGAGGCTACACATGGTACAGCGCCCAAATATGCCGGCCTTGACAAAGTCAATCCCAGCTCGGTGATCCTTTCGGGTGAGATGATGTTCCGCTACTTGGGTTGGAATGAAGCAGCTGACCTCATTATCAAGGGCATCGAGGGCGCTATCCGAAATAAGCGGGTGACCTACGATTTTCACCGTCTAATGGAAGGCGCTACTTTGCTGAAGTGCTCGGAGTTCGGTACTGAAATTATTCATAACATGTAGTTGATGGGTGCTTCGCTCATTATTAAGTGCACTGTAGGGTGGAAGCTTGTCGTAGATAGGTATGTTGTATGAGTATTATATATTATATGGCGGGCTTTCGCCAAAAAGGGTTACTGGCATGGGGCCAGTAGCCCTTTGCTATGAGTGGATGCGACCCATGAAAAAACAGATATTTTGCCAGGCAGCATATTGGGCCTGCTATTCCAAGGGCTATGCAAAGTGCATTAATTCTTGTCTTGTTCTAGGAGTGCTTGAATGAGTATAATCTCTAACTCATCGGCCAGTGCTGGCTCCTTTATGCCCAACTGCGAAGTTTTGATCCGAGTCTCCAGGCCCAGCATACAAGCTACGAGCTGTCCTTGATCATTAATGTGGAGTAGCTGCCCCTCGCCTCGTATGGGCACTTTCTGACTATCCCAATCGAGTACACCCTCAAACTCTAGGTCGATCGGCGGGTGTTTATTCGTGTTGATATATGCGAGCCCCAGTTTCCCTGTAAAATCAATTTCCTCAGGAGCCTCTTTGCGCAAGCGCGTGTCGAGTACTTCTATACCGCTTTCTAAAGAATGTACGGGTAAGTGTAGTCGCATCTCAGCAGTTTCATAGTCTAAAGCGATGGAAACTTCATGACTGCGGAAGATCACTACTTCACCTTGCCATACAGTGCGCACTTCCAAGCTTGCATTAAGCGTGTAGTATGTGCTGCTTTCATGTTGGGCGAAAAGAGTTAGTAGCGAGAAGGTACATAAAATAGAGCACAGAAGTAACTGTTTCATCTTTTGGTCTGGTTGTTCAAGGTGAAATGAGCGTATACTGCTGGATCGATCACGTTGGCGCAGCGTGCATTGAAGCAGCCAGCTTAAGATATATGGCAACGCCCCAATTGAAGAGCAATCTATGCAATATACACGCTTTCTTTAGCTCATGCATAAACGCATTTTTCCACTTTTCTATAAGTGCTAAAAGTCACTTTACCCATGTGAATTTGGTCAAAGCTTTTGCAAAAAAGACTACTAGTTCATATTCAATGGTCTTTTTGCATAAAAAAGAGTTCAAAACTGAAGTCGGTGCACTTTCTCTACCGTTCCACCATTATTGGTAGCGCGCAATACAATGGTGTTCTGGCCACGCTTTAGGTTAAAAGTAGCCTGTAGCTTGCCGCCTTTAGGGTGAAAACTGAAGCTTGTGGGTTTATTGTTGACCAATAACTGGATTTGCTTTTTGTCGCTGACGCCCTTGATCGTAGCAATGAGTGTACTGCGCGCACTATTGGGCGTCATAGGGTTGGTTACAGGTTGTGAGACCGACTCGATCGTGATAGTTGGCTTGGCTACAGAGGGCGTCTTCGCGCGAGGGGTATAAATAATTGTTCGACTTTGGCTATGGCTGCCCGCTTCGTTGATGGCCGTCACTTTCACGAGATTTTCGCCTTCTTTTAGTACAAGCGTAGCCATGAGTGCTTGTGTGCGGCTATCCCATTGGAATTGGGTGAGCTTGTTGCCATTGAGTGAAAGTTGTACTTGCTTGGGCCCCGATACATGTTTGATGGTAGCGCGTATGTCGATTTGGGGTTTATCGGTTCTCAGGCCATTGCGGGCGGGCAGTACAAAAGTAACTACTGGCTTGGGCTGTGATTGCTTGTAATATACTTGTACTTGCTTGCTTGCCTGCCCATCGGCATTTCGTGCTTGTAGTACGATTGTGTTGGTGCCTTCTCGTAGCTGTAAAGTAGCACGCAATGTGCCGCTGCGGCTGTCCCACGTAAAGTTGGGTATGGGTTTGTCGTTGAGCGTGAGTGTAAGTGCTTTCTTCGAGCTTACGTGTTGTATTTGCGCAATCAGCTTGATGGTGGACTGTGCCACACGGGTCCCTTCGGCAGGCTCCTTGATCTCGATCTGCGGTGGGCGTGGTGCTTTGTAGGTGACGACTACCTCATCCGAAGCTTCGCCACCTTGTGTGCGTGCTCGGATACGCAATAGATTATCACCTTCGCGTAGTTGGATTGGTATGCGCAGCAATCCCTTCTTTGCATCGTATTGAAATTGAGAGATGGGCTTGTTGTTGAGGTATACCTCTATTTGTCGCGATTCTTTTACATACTTGAGCTGGGCTTTTGCCGTAAGGCGATCTTTCCCTATACGGTAATGGTCTTGCTGGGGGAAAGTAATTTGTACTTGGGGGGCATGGCTCACTTGTCCCATCACCTGTACTACATCGCTGGCCTTACCAGCCTCATTGTGTGCTTCGATGCGAACTGTGTTGTCACCCTCTCGTAAAGGCACGACAGCTACACAACTGCCATCCATAGGCGAGAACTGGAAGGAGACGGGCTTGTTATTGACTATCACCTTTACTTGTTGCTTCTGAGCTACCCCTTTAATGTGGGCCCGCACTTGTATGGAAGTTGCTTTTGTAATCGTACCGTCGGAAGGTGCTTCGATCTGGACGCTAGGAGGTGTAGATGGTTTGTAGCGTATCGCCACTTCATCAGCAGCCATGCCGGCTTCGTTGCGTGCTTCTATGTGTATGCGCGTAAATGTTTGCTTGAGGGGCAATGTGAATCGCACATCACCTGTGGTAGCTTGCCATTGGAAGGAGCGATGACTCCGCCCATTGACGAGCACCTCAATTTGGTCTTTTTTTGCCACTCCGCTAATCCTGGCACGCACCTGTATTTGTGAGCTTGTCGTGCTAAATTCTTCTCCCTGTGGCTCGATGATTTGTACTGTGGGTGTTGGTATGGGTTGGTAAGTGATGTGTATGCTTGCATCGGCGCTACCTTGAGGATTGCGCCCTATGAGGCGAATAGTCTGTGTCCCCCGGCGTAAAGAAAGCGTAGCGCTTAGCTTGCCAGATGAGGTGTCAAATGCAAAAGGGATGGCCTTGCCATCGAGCCATAACTCAACGTCTTGATCACTAGCCACGTGGCGTAGTTGAGCTTTGAGCTCGATCCGAGGCTCATGTACAATAGCTCCATCGATTGGTGCTAGGATCTGTACCTTCGGTTTTAGCGATAGCTGTACAGGGTTTGTATACGTAATGCGTACTTCGGCTTCCTCAGCGCCTTCGTCATTGGTGGCTCGTATCCAGATGTGATTTTCTCCGTTTACTAAGTCAATGCGTTTGCGGAGCGTATGGCCATCCCATACAAACTGGTCTATGCGCTGCCCATTGATGCGCAATTTGATGTTCTGTGGTGAGCGCACATGTGCAATCTCGGCAATGAGTAAATATTGAGGTTGGTCGTGCGTAGTGTGGGGTTGGGCAGGCTGTATAAAGGTGATGCGGGGCCCTTGTGCGGGCATGGTAGGTGTGTCTTGCTTGATAATAGTGCGTTCGTCATATGCTTCACCCCTCTCGTTAGTAGCGATGAGGCGTACCAGATTGCTGCCTGGTGCAAGGTCGATTTCCGCGTATACCATCTGCCCGTCGAAGCTGAATTGTGGCCAATTGCGTCCATTGACTGTCAGTCTAAGGTTTGTGCGATCGCGCACGTGCTTGACTGTGGCCTTGATTATGGCACTATTATGAGTCGTATAATGTGTGACAGCTGATGGCTTGGTAATGTGTACTTCAGGTTTTTGCCATACCACTATGTACTGAACAGAACGAGTCACTTCAGCAGCTCCAATTGGATTGCTGGCGCGAATGCGGAATGTATTGCGACCTTCGCGTAGACGCACTTTTGCTGAAAGACGGCCGGCAGAAAAGGTAAAGTCATCTGTGGGGTGATTGTTGTGCCATACTTGTATGTCGCGTCGATCAGCTACTTGAAGCACATCGGCTTGTAGGGTGAAAGTCTCTTCATAGGTCTCGAAGCCATCGTGAGGTGGCTGGATAAAGCGTATTTCAGGTCGGTATGCTGCAGGTGGAGCTGATGGCCCAACTGATGGCTCGTAGAGAATAACCACTACAGCGCGATCGGTGCCATAGTCATTGGCTGCACTAATCACTACTTCGTTGCGGCCGGGGAGTAGCGGAGTTCGGCAAGTAAATTGTTCACCAAAGAACTCAAAAGGTAAGGGGCGACCATTGAGTGTGCAGCCAATATCCGTTGGGTCAGTTACGTGCCGAATGCGCGCGCGGATGGTGGCGTCAGGCCAAGGGCTTTGCCAAGGCGTAGTGTTGGGTGCAATCACCTGGATGTGGGGGCGCTTGCCCCGCGGGCGTGCAGGAATGCGCCATTCCAGCCCCAATGTAGTATAGTGCAAAATATCGTTATTAGGCACTTCCCATTGCTGGCCCTCGAGCAGATCAGTGCCTGAAAAGGTCGTGCGATGCCCGCCTATTAAGGTGAGATTGGGGGTGAGGTTGAAGCCTAACTCGATCCCCACTGAAGGCATAAACTTGAGCTTGCCCAGTCCATCTTCAAATCCGTCAGCTAGTGTTTCATATTCGCCATCAAGTATTTGCCGATCTAAGGCCTGGAGGATTTGCGATTTTGGTGCATTGGGGTCCAATTCAGCGTATTGATTGTAATATGGTTGTGTGCCATCACTTGCTTGGTCATAGCGCACTTGGTACCAATCGAGTCCGTAGCCACCGTACACGGCTACATGCAGACCGTTTCGTGTGCGCAACCTGTTAAGTGTAAATACAGCCTCACCCGCTAGCTCAATTAGGTCGGTGCGGTGATTGAAGTACACAAAGCCAGGATCCACCCCTAACTCGTCTGGATAGTTCGTGTAGTCAAGTGCACGCACGCCATTGAGCGCTTCATTTTGGCTGATGGCCGTGGTGGGAAAGGGATCCAAACCTAAAGATTTGGAATAAGACAAACGACCGCGTAATCCAAAGCCTACGCCTGCCTCAGATGTACTATAGACCCGACCAAGCCATGCACTGAGACCCAATCCGCCTTGGTCGATGCGTACATCACTACTCTGGTAAGAGGTGCCTGCGCTAATTCCGAAAGTATATGGTGGAAGATGAGATGGGGGGGCTTGTGCCAAAAGAAAGCTGGCACTTGTGATCCACAGTGCTAAAGTGGGCCATATGGCTGTGAAGTAGAATTTGGAGCTCATCATGGTGAAGACTTTTTGCTATGGAGAGTTTCGCTTTGTGCATTTGACGAAGCAGTAGGTGAGGTTGTGTCGAGTTTATAGGGCATGCCTGAGCTGTGCTGGAGGGTTGTGTGTTAACTTTTCTCACGATGTGTAGGATAGATGTATTCGCTGTCGTATTGATTTTAAGCGAATTATTATCGCCATTGTCTAAATGCCAAGAGTGGATGTGTTAAAATGAAGTATAGATAGAGCTCAAAATTTAACAATTTGAAAGGTAATATTATTTAAAAATCCAGCGTAGCGCCGTGTTGTTGGAGCCAATGCTTGTGCGATTCGTAATCGGGCATGACTTGTCTGACAGCATGCCAAAATGCTTTGGCGTGATTAGGGTACCACAAATGTGCCAGCTCGTGGATGATCACGTATTCGCGCACGGGCTTGGGGGCCAGCAATAGGCGTGTATTGATCATGATGTGACCATTGTGTGGGCTACAACTGCCCCATCGTGCATGTGCATAGCGCAAAGTCACTCGTTGCAAATTGGCTTTGAAGTGTCGTTCATGGAGATGAAAGACGCGTTGGTGTACGCGTAGGTAGAAATGCTTGGCGATCACTTGCCGTAGTATGCGTCGTTGCAGCTCGATGCGCTGCTTGCCTGAGGTGCCTTTAGGTAGATGAATTTGGATTTGCTGAGTGTCAAAAGACAATCTGCCATGAGCGCGCAGCTGATCCCTTAGAGGACAGATGCGTAGCTCGAAGGGGATGCCCATGAGGTGTAGTACGTCCCCATCTCGCCATCTTGCCTGGTAACCCCATCGGCTAAGTAAATGTGCGTTTTGGGAAACGCTATGAGTTACCCACACCTCGAACTGTGCAATGAGCTCCGTGCGGCTTTGCAAGGGCAAACTGTACGGAGCTCGCATCACAGGCCCTTTTGCCGTGAGCGAAAAACGAACGCTTTTGCGCCTTTCCCAATAGAGCGTAGCAGCTATGGCATGTGCGCCAATGAAAAACTTGTGTGTTTCTATAGCTTGGCGCATAGCCCGATGCTTTTTAAAATGCACCATTCCACACTGTGATAGCAAACCTCGCTATCAATCAGTGAACGCAGAACTCAATGCAACTGTACATGTTCTTTCCTGCACGATGATGTGCTCGAGCACTCTTATGCATGCTTTTCGGCAAAGTCGCGCATGACGTCCACAAGTGTTTGTACGCTTTCAAGCTCCATGGCGTTATACATCGATGCTCGAAAGCCTCCTACAGAGCGATGCCCCTTGAGGCCTACACAGCCAGCTGCCTCACACGCCTGGAGAAATGCTTGCTCAAGCTCTGGTCGTTCCAAGACGAAAGTCGCATTCATCCACGAGCGATCTTCAGCTACAGCTGTACCCCGAAAGAGTGGGTTTCTATCGAGCTCCGAATAGAACAATGTGGCTTTTTCCCGGTTGCGCACTTCCATTGCAGTTAGCCCACCTTGGCTTTTGATCCAGCGCAATGTGAGCATGAGTGTATAAATGGGAAAAACAGGAGGGGTATTGAACATGCTGCCCTTGTCGATATGTGTTTGGTAGTTGAGCATGGTGGGAAGCTGCCGACGTACCTGACCCACCAAATCTTTGCGAACGACTACAAGCGTCACGCCTGCTGGGCCAAGGTTCTTCTGTGCACCGGCATAAAACAGCCCAAAACGGCTAAAGTCCAATGGCCGGCTGAAGATATCCGACGACATATCGGCTACCAGTGGCGCATCTCCTGTGTCAGGTAAGGCGTGGTATTGCGTACCACGAATGGTGTTATTGGTAGTGATATGCACATAGCGAGCATCAGTAGGTACAGACCATCCCTTGGGAATATAGGTAAATGCATCGTCTTCTGACGAGGCAACTACCGATACGTGCCCAAACAGCTTGGCTTCTTTGATGGCTTTAGTAGCCCATGCGCCTGTATTGATGTAGGCGGCACTTTGCCCTTCATCCATCAGATTCATGGGAACCATAAAAAACTGACTACTGGCACCGCCACCAAGGAAAAGTACTGCGTAATCGTCGGCATCCAGGTTAGCTAACTCAAGCACTAATGCTTGGGCTTCTTCCATCACTGCTGTGAACTCCTTGCTGCGGTGCGAAATTTCTAAAATGGAAAGCCCCATGCCTTCAAAATCGCGAATGGCTGAAGCAGCTTGCGCAAATACTTCTTGCGGCAAGATAGCTGGACCTGCACTGAAGTTGTGCTTTTTCATTTCTGATTGCTTGATGTGGAAAATGTAAACGAGTGTCGACAAATGAGTGAGGTGCAAAAATAGTGGAAAGCTGATCATTACTTTCTCGTACTGTGAAAGAAAGCTACAAGTGTCAAAGCTTCTGCTTCAAAGCGAGGTGGTTTGTGAAAAAAAAATTGTCACATAGATTTACTTCAGGCCAAATTTCTTTTTTACTTGAGACAAGCAGAGCAGGGATAAGTTTTTGAAAAAAGCTACGTGCTATTTAAAGTGGCTCTATGGCCAATGGTGAAAAGCTGATGAAAAAATAGCAAGAGTCTTTGCGGATTGACAAAACTGCCTTACCTTTGCATCCGCTTCCGAAAGCGGGAGTTGCCGTGAAAAGTAGCTGATTGAAAAAAAAATGTGAAGAAATTTGGCCGTATACAGAAGGGTTGTTTACCTTTGCGACCCCGTTCGGGAGTGAGCGGTCAGAAATAGAAAAAAGCCTCTGAGGCACACAACTTTTGGTCAAGTTGTTTTGTTGCCTTAGATGGTGAAAAGTTCATTGACAGCTGGGAGAGAATAGCTATATGTGAAGATTCTCGTCGATTCCTTTTTGAACTAGGAGTCAAGCTGAGCCCATAGTAAAGTCGCCCCTTTGGGGGTAAGATCTTACACTATGGAGAGTTTGATCCTGGCTCAGGATGAACGCTAGCGGGAGGCCTAATACATGCAAGTCGAGGGGTAACAGGGGGTTTCGGCCCTGCTGACGACCGGCGCACGGGTGAGTAAC
>JALSGS010000044.1 GCA_026982695.1 Saprospiraceae bacterium | reverse complement strand
CGGCGTAGCATAAGGGGGGGGGGTTCCCCCAATTTGATAAACACCCCCTGGGGTGTATAAATGCTTCCCACGCCCACAAATCGATATTTTACATAAACGCCTAACTTACACGTTAAACGGAGGTTGCATGTCGCATGAAGTTGATCCAGTTGCAGCCCAGCCAAACCAGCCAGCCAAGGCAAACGGCGAAGCAGCAGACACAGCAGACACAGCAGCACAAACAAGCATACCAGCTAACATAAACGAGGCCACTTATACAGGCGAGCCGCCCTCACCTGCCTGTAGGGAAACCGCCAGCATTGAACACGAAGCGCATACTGATGTTACTCCTGCATCGCGCCTCACGTCCATTGCCGGTCAAGTGGCCTCTTTTATATTAGATGGGCATTCAGTTGGTGCGATTGCATCCAAGTTCGGGATTGATGTACAGGAGGCGCAAGAGCTGTGTGAGTGCGATTTGGTTGCACAGCAGCTTAACACGCTTGAGTTTCACAGGGTTGAGCGTGCCAAGATGCTTTCAAAGGGGTGGAGCGGGCTTGAGGAGGTAGCGCTCACGCGGATGCTTGACTCTGTTGATGCTGACACGCCTGTTAAAGACTTGGTAAGCATGGGTAAGTTAGCGCTTGATGCACAACGAAACGGCCAAGGGGCTGGTGTTGGGATTGGTGCTGGCGCAGGGCAGGGTGTGCAGGTTAACTTGCAGAGTAACAGCTATGTTAACTTGCAGCTTGGTGGGCAGGTTAAGGAGCCGGAGGTGCGTGAGCGTGTTGGTGTCAAGACTGTTTCAGTTGCTAGTAAGGAGACTGTTGAAGACATGTTTCCTGCTGCAACGACTAAGGCGAGTATGTATAAGTGAGTGCGCCGCAGGCAAAGCAGGCAAGTGAGCAAAGGCAGCCCAGCAAAACACAAGCAGGCATAGGCGAGTCAGTCGACCACCGCGCCCTTCCTTTGACACAGGCAGGGGACATGACGCGCAACACAGTTGTGCATAAAGGCGACATCCCATACAAGTTAATGAACGACACTGAGTTTGCGCTGCGCTTTTTCCTTGGGCGTAAGATGGATCGCGGCGTAGGTTCGTTTCAGCGTGACGTGTTCCCTGTCCTGCTGCACAACCAAGATCAAACAGCGCTTGCCATCCCACGCGATTACACTAAAACAACTATGGCGCAGATCGCGCTTGCATTGCGGCTGGTGTTTACAGAAGCAAGTTACGGGGTGTATGTGCGTGATACCATGACAAGTGCAGCGCTATCCGTTGCTTCTGTGGTCGCGTTGTATAAGTCGGACAACTGGGTTGCGGCCTTTGGTGCGCCTGTGTTTCTTACAGCGCGTGCAGGTGACGGTGTTTACCGCATCTTCTTCCCGCACTCAGGTAAAACTGTAATATACCAAGCGATAAGCTATAAAAGCTCGCTGTCACGCGGCAACTTGGTTGACCAGTTGCGACCTGATATAGCTGTTATTGATGACTTGGATCAGCGGGAGGACTCGCCTGACACGCGCAAGGCAAAACGCCTTTGGTTTTGGGCGACGTTCAAAAAAGCGATGAAGCGCGATTCCCCATTGCTGTACCTTGCTAACTTGGTTGCCCCTGATGTTATTCTGCAAGAGCTGCTGGATCACCCAAGCTGGGATTCATACCATTACGGGTGCATCAAAGAAAACGGGGAGGCGCTTTGGCCTGAGTACATGCCTATTGACCGCATAGCGCTTGAGTACGAAGACGCTGCACGCGCTAGTATGCTGTACGTTTGGTTTCAAGAGATGATGAACGTGCCTCTGCCTGCGGGAGCTGTGTTACAGGAAGAGGATATAAAGCGCGTGCTTTACCTTGAGCCTGCTTCCCAGCCTGCGCTTGGCTTCCTTATTGTTGACTTGGCAATCAGCTCAAACGATACAGCGGATGAGGCTGCGATTGCTGTAGTGCTTTGGCAGCCTCACGATGAGAACAAGCTGGCAGAGATGTCAGCAATAGGCGCTGAATGGGCTTATGAAGACCTGCACGCTGATGAAGGTGTGTGGGTCGTGCGTGATACGTTTAACAAACAGGGGCAGACGATTTTTGAGCTGTACGATAGCATTGAGTTGTATGCAAAGCGGTGGGGTGTGCAGTGCGTTTTCATTGAGCAGGTGGCCTATCAAGAGGCTGCTTTGCAGTTTTACCCTTATCTTGCAGTTCAGCGCGGATGGCCAGAGGCGGAGTTCTTCCCTGTCAAGCCAGCTAACAGGCGGAAGAACCACAGGATAAACACATGGTTGACGCTTGTTAAAGACGGTTTGTTTTGTCTGGTTGCAGGTGAGTTCAAGCTCACGCAGATGATGCTTAAGTTCTCAAAGGAAAGCAAGGACATGAAACGCGACTTGCTTGATGCGTGCAGCTACAGCGCAGACGTGGTTCGTGAGAAGCTTGGTGTGGTTATAGACTGCGCGAATAAGGTAAACGGCTCGCATCAGGCGCAATGGCAGCAATGCCAGTCAACGCATCAATTAATGAAACGAAGGGGTTAAGCATGGCGCGTAAAGCAGGTAAGAAGGCAAGCACAGATGCGCCGCAGGCCGTGCGCCGCAGGCAAGGGAAGGCAGGCGGGTTCATCCAGCCTGCTACAGACTCCACTGAGTTCCTTACAGACTTGATCGAGCTTATCCAGCCTGGACTGAATTACAGGAAAGAGCTGCTTGACTTTGTGAACAGCGTTGATTTGCGGCTTGACGGTGATCTGCTACTAACGCAGGAGCAGCAAGATATGGAGGCTGACACAGAAGCTGGCTTGCCTCCAATGCCTATCCCACGCAAGTTATGCTTGATAACAGCTCAGTTCACCGAGGCTGTAAGCGCGTGCATGGGTGTGTTGGGGGAGCAGAACAGGCTTTATCAAGCTGTTGATGCGCCCGATAGACAGGCTTCAGCGTCACAAATGGCTGCTGCAATGAACACAGGTGCAGTTACGTTTGGGCATTACTCGGCCATTCAATACGCGCTTTACAGCGGGCTGCGGTATAACATGTTTATCATGTCCACGCGTTGGGACAAGGTTACTGGCTCCGTGCTTGAGCGGGATGAAGACAACCCTGTAGGTGCATCTGTGAAGCAAAAGACAGCTGTGGTTGCTGAGGGGAATAACCTGCTTGCAATCAATCCGGCTAACTTTATCTGTGATACGCGCTGCAAGCTTACAGACCTTCCAAAGCAGGGGCAGTATTTCGGCGTAGTGGAGCGCACGTCTATGTTTGCAGAGCAGCGGTTAAACATGGCTGCAACAGCAAAGGGGCAGGCAAAGCAAACAACCCCGCATGAGGCTGAAAAGGCAAGTGCGTTTAACCTGGGATACGAGGAAACATTTCTTGACGGTGTGGCTGTCGAGCCGGGAGACGCGAAAAGCGAGCGAGATAAGGCGCTAGATGAGTACTGGGCACCAAATCAAGACGGCAAGCAACACACCAAGCAATGCAACAAGCTAACTCTGTTTGTTTTCTGGCCGAATGAGACAAACACAGAACTTGTGCTGTGGGAGCTGGTGTTCATCAACGGAGGCGCAAAGCGCTTTACAAAGATGGCAAACCCGCACGGTATGTTGCCTGTAGCTGTATCCACGCCATCACACGGGAAAAGCTACGGTTTAAAGCTGCTCCCTTTCCAAGATGCGGCTACGCACAAAGTCAACTTAGACGTTGATGCTGGTATACGCTCGTTGTACGGGGTGCTGTTCTACAACAAAAAGCTTTTCCCTGAGCTTGGTGGTGTGTCCCCGTTAGCTGCACGCATTCCCTTCGCTCCCGAGGCAAACACATCACCCAACCTTAACGGGCAGGATTTGAAGTTCATCAACGACGCGCCTGATACATCGCAAACAATGCAGCAACTTGCTATGATCAACGAGCAAATGCAACAGGTGCTTCCAACTGCTACAGCGGCGCGTGTAGCTGGGCTTGATCGTGCAACCCGTTTTCAAGCTGCCGCCGTTGTTGCTGCCAGCAGCCAAACACTGCTCAACATCCTGCGCATCGTACACACGCAAGGCTTGTCTCCTTTGCTTGAAATGCAGATGTATAACGTTCTCATGTATCAGCAGGATATGGAAGTCGCTGTTGCGGAAGATACAACCGTTGGGCGCAAAGAAGGCGCAGAGGCTGGAGGTGAGTTTGTGCAGATAACGCGCAGTGATTTGCTTTCCTTCAAAGGCGACTTGGCCATAGGTACTGGGCTTAAAGGGCTTGACCGCTTGGCTACCGTTGAGTTGCTGCGTGATGTGCTTGGCATGGTGATACAGTCATCGCAGGGGAATGAAGAGGTTGATCTGCTTGCGCTTGCAGACTATTACACCTCTGTTGCTGGTGAGACAGCTGATTTGACTAAGTTCAGGCGTGCGCCGCCCGTGCAGCAGGAGGGTCAGCCGCAAGCGGATGGGCAACCAGCAGAAGGGCAACCCACACAAGGACAGCAAGCGCCCGCGTAAGCAGCGCGTGCGCCGCAGGCAAGCGAACCCACAAACACATAAACACAACAACTAGGAGATACAAATGCCAACACATCTAGCCAACTTATTAGGTCGATTCGCTGCTCAACCCGCGCAACCCGTGAATCCGCCGCCTGCGCAGACACAGCCACCTGTGCCTGCACAACAGCAGCCGCAAGCCCCGCAGCAGGCTGAATTCATCTCAAAATCCGAGGTAGGCACGCTACTTAAAGCGCTTGAAGCCGGTGATGAGGACGTGCTACACAAAGCGCTAAACTTGGTAGGAACACGCGCACACGAAGCCGCTGTTGTCGACTCCGACACGCTTTACAAAGACACGTACAAGAAGCAACAGCAACAGACAGACCATGAAAGCAAGTTGCAGGCGCAAACGGATGAACTACTGTCTGCGCTTGTTGCTGAGGTTGGCTACGAAGACACGCCTACCAATCGTGAGTTTGTAGGTGCTATGCTGCAAAGCAAGTTAGAAGGCGGCGCGGCTGATTTGAAAACAGCTGTGGACAGTGTACAAGCAGGTTTACAGCAGTTTATCCCAGCCTCTTCCGCGCTTAACCCCGAGGTACAGAAGCAGAAGGAAGAAGATGAAGCGCATGAGCGCTTTGTGCAAAGGGAACAGGCGCTTGATGAGTTTTGGGCACCTGCTCCTGTTGCAGCAGCAGACACAGGCGAAACCGCACCAGAAGGAGACGCAGTAGAGCCATCTCCAGCGGCTCCACAGTAACGCGCAAGATACGGCGTACCCTATTTTAATCACACGCGAAAATAAAGCTTTTTTTGTTTTAAAATTAGGGTACGAAACAACAAAATAAAGGTGACTCATATGGCCATCCCAGGTCTATTTACAAGTAACTTCAACGCGCAGGAAACAAACAAGAACACCATTGCATACCGCTCGTTTGCTCAAGGTGTATCAGGCAGCGCCCCATTGCTTGCCATGCTTTCCGGTGTCAAGGTAGATCGTGTCAAAGTGTCTCAAGTTAAATGGTATGAGGATGAATACCTGCTTGGGCTGGCCGCTGTAACAAATAACGCGGGCACAGGTACGCAGCTCTTTTTTGATGATGCGTCCGAGATGCTTCCAAACTCGTTAATTGAAAACCCTGTAACAGGGGAGTTTATGTTCGTGTTGGAGACAAATTTCACTACAAACGAAGTCACTGTCCATCGAGGTGTTAGCAAGACCACCATCGTAGCTATCGATGGTTCAGTCAATCCGCTTACACTGCAACGCGTAACTTGCGCGTATGAAGAAGCATCTGAACGACCCACCGCTTTGAAAAAGGTAGGTAAGCAGCTGTACCAAAACATGCAAACAGTGCGTAGCGCATGGGAAACCTCTCGCGATCAGCTTAGTGATGAGCGAAACGAAACAGGCGACTTAGTTGCCACAAGCAAGCGCGAAGCCGCAGGCAACCATGAGCGTGATCTGGAGCGGCAATACCTGTTCAGCCGAAGCGACATGCTCCGTAAAGACGGTAACAAACTTGCGCTGTCTGATGGGCTTGATGCTTCAATAAAGACAAACCGTTTTATTGGCGCGGCTGGCGGTACAACGTGGGACGACTTCGGTCTGTTTGCAGAAGCGATAAGCGAACGCCCAATTAAGGACGCGCCGCAGGAGTACATAGCTTTCTGTGGGCGTGGTCCGAAGCGCTGGGCATCGCGCATGGCAAAGCTAGAAGGGGAGTACACGCTTAACAAGTACGAAACAGGCTTTGGTTGGAGCATAACTGAGCTGCGTCCTGCTATCGGACCGACTATCAAACTTATTGAGCATCAAATGTTTGTATCGTCCCCACGATACGCAAACAGCTTGCTTGTATTCAACCCTGCCGCGCTTACGCTGCACATCAACCGTGATGGTGAGTTGGACGAGTACATTAAACGCGGAACCAACAACGGGAAAGACAGCGTGCATGGCAACATCACGTCTAAAACATGTATCACGCTTGCTTGTGAGTCAGCGCACGGTACGTTTTCTAACCTAAACCTGGCTGCTGTTTAACCTGCTGCTGGCAAACATACGAGGTACATCTTATGGCTGTTGAATCTGCCCCATTTATCGAGGCTCCCATAGCGCAGGTATACACTGTAGCTCAAAAGGCTGAGCTGCAAGTTGCTTTTGGCAATTACATTAGCCTGTTGCGCCAAGAGACACGCGACCGCTTTCCTTACTTGCAAGAAATGCCCGCAGGTACAGCGGAGGCTTGGGCTGTTGAGCTTGAAGAGTTGAACATCGCTATCCAAGCGAGTTAACCTGCATTGCTCAGCAACACACGCAGTGACTTACACATTAACCTATTGATTGCGCGTGCTTTTGTACGCGCTTGGAGTATTTAAAATGGCTGATAACAAACCTGTCGCGCCCGCTAGCAAAGATGCACACGCAGAGCGTAAAGCGACAGCAGAACGCGCCCCTGCAAAAATGCAACACAAGCAGTACCGCCTTAAAGCCCGCTTTGCTAACACAGGCAAGTTGTTTCTTGTTGATGAGAAAACAGGCGAGCGTAAGCTGATCAGCTTCGTGTGCAACACTGTACACGCTACTGATCCTAAGCAAATAGTGTTTCTTGACTCGTGCGTTGAAAACGGCCAACTGGAAGCAGTCGAATAACATGGCTGACTCGTATACGTTTTCAGCGCTTATAAAGGCTGTGCGCTCTTCTTCTGGCATGGGGATTGAAACAGCAGGCGCTGTTCAGCTCGCACGAAACCGACTCACTAAATGCCATCGGCTTGGCCAATTTGCCCGTGATTTAGTTGAAGAGTTGCTCGTTGTGCCTGCGCCTGTTGATGGCGTGTACAGAATACAGCTTGATGCGTTTTTGTTTGGCAGTATACACGTTTTGGCGCATCAAGCCCCTGAGATTGCAAGGCGCGATTACGGTCGGTTTGTGCGTGTAACGCCTGCGGATATCACGGCAGGCAATGCGCCTCGGTACTTTTATTACCTTTCTGGTAACTCGCTTATACTTGGAGGTGTCAGTGAAGGGGACGTTTTGTTTTACGCTTGGCTTGCCCGCCCTCGGGCGTTTGTGTTTTATCCTGACGAGGCGCAGGCACCTGCGACGTATAACGCAGACACAGGTGTATGGTCTTACAGCTCTGCTAACCTGACAGTAGAAGAGCAATTAGCCGCGCAAGCGCGTGTAACTGATTGGGTGTTGCAGCGTCATTTTGATGTAGTGCTTGATGGTGTATTGGCTACTATGTATAAAGAGGACAATGATCCTCGCGGAGCGGCAGCCTATGCGCGGTACAAGCAGGGCGAGGAAGATATTCGGGAAAGCAATGAAATTGTGATGCAGCCGATGCCTGTAGCACTTAAAGGGAGGGGATAGTCATGTGGTTTGGGAGCAGCAAATGGTATGGTTTAGAAAGGCGACAAACAAAGCGGGTTGGGCTCGTGTCACGCAGAGGATGCGTGGATTTATGCGCCGCTGTTGGGCTTATCGTGGCATTAGAATTGGTACTTATGTTGCTGTCGGCGAGTTAGCCATTTGGCTTGATCTTGTTAGGCGTGCTGATGTCGAGCGTGTGCTTGGAATGTTATTGGGGGTGTAAGATGGGCAGTCAATTAGGTTATGGCACAAAGAATTTTAGCTTAGAAACAGACCCGCTGCTTGCTTGTAGCTGCGGTCACTCAAAGTGTGATCGCCGCAAGCTGAAGCAGGAGATACTCGACCGTTTACAGCGCGTGCGTAACGTGCGTGGCAAGTCTATGCGGGTTACATCTGGTGGGCGATGCCCTTATCACCCTGCCGAACAGGGCAGGACAGACACGGATCACCAGGCGTGCGTGGGTGTTGACATCGCGTGCGCTAACAGTGTCGAGCGCATGGAGTTAAACAAGCTTGCAGTTGGCTTTGCTGTAGATGCGCTTGGCGTGTATGACAACCACGTGCATTTCGCTTGGCGGGATGAGCTGCCAGGCGTTCTGTGGATTGGAAAGTCAAAGTAAGCTGCTGGTAGATGAGGGGGTACGGGAGATGAAAGTATTAGTTGCGTGCGAACATAGCGGCACGGTTAGACATGCTTTTAGCTTGTTAGGACACGATGTTATCAGTTGCGACTTGTTGCCTACAGACAGACCTGGTAAGCACTACCAGGGGGATGTTTTTGACATCATAAATAACGGATTTGACTTGATGATAGCACATCCGCCATGCACATACCTAACAAATGCAGGTGTAGGCTGGTTGCACAAAGACGCTAAAAGGTGGTTAGATTTGTTTGATGGCGCAGAATTTTTTAGGAAGCTGTTGCATGCAGACATACCAAAGAAATGCATAGAAAACCCTGTAATGCACAAGTACGCAAAAAGGCTGATAGGCGACGTTGCACAAAGCCAGGTAATACAGCCCTGGATGTTTGGGCACACAGAGCAGAAAGCAACTTGCTTGTGGTTAGAGGGGCTGCCAAAGCTTAAAGAGACTAAAAACGTGAGGGATGAAATGATGCTGCTGCCAAAGAGCCAAAGACAGCGCCTGCATTATCTACCCCCGTCAGCGGACAGGTGGAAACTTAGAAGCCAAACATATCAAGGTATAGCGGAAGCTATGGCTAATCAGTGGGGCTAGTGACCAAAAAGCAGCAAGCACGGAACCAGAGTTAAGCAACATACAAAGTAACAGGGGCAAAGCTATGAAAATGGATGGGTACGTCACATCAGAAGGTATGTGCAGCTACAGTGTAACAAAGCCTTTAGACGCAAAACCCATGGGATGGCTTGAATACAATGCGTTTCGTGGTTGGGATTTACCCGACGATGAAGACGGCAGTGAGGATGGGTATCTTGTGATTCACAGCAATAGCGGGTTTACTGCCTGGATGCCAAAAGACGTGTTTGAAGCCATGTGCACGCGATTAGATGGCTAACACGCAACTTACACATACGAAGGGGAGAGTGACATGGTTATAAAGCTACTAGCAGGAACCGTAGCACGCAACCTGCTCGGGATGTGGATACGTCCCCGATTCGTGTTGATGGCGCTGCGCCACGCAAGCAAGCTGACATCGACAAAGATAGACGATCAAATCGTTGCCCTTGTCGATGCTGCATACAAAAATGATCCCGACGCAGTGGCAAGCGCGTTGAAGGCGTTAACAAACAAACAGCAGGATCGTGATGAAGGCGTCACGTTTGACTAAGGAATCATCTCATGCTTTATAGCGCGACAGACTCCCAAGGGCGTAGCCACACGCATCCGCAGTGGCGCGATACTACCCCCACAAGCTCGAGCGACTTAAATACGTTTGGCTTTGATTACGTGCGCCTTACTGATCCGCAAGTAACTCCGCAGGCTTTGACGTTTGCGGCATCAAAGCACGATACTGTGATTGGCACTAAAGCTGTTTGGCCTAGTGCTGGTGTTGACTACAACGACACAGAAACGGCTACAATCTTGCGTGCTGAAAACCCCTCTGTTGAGGTGATTAAGTACATCCCATATCACAGCATGTCTTACTTTACAGCACAGTGGCTTGAGGCTTGGTGCCTTGCCAGCGGGCATAACATTGTTGATTTGTATATGCATTACGCTGTGGACACTGTTGTCCGCATAAGCGGCGATACAGACTCAAATAATGAAAGTGCTGTTACTGGCGTTGAGTTTAACACCACTGCCGCTGTCTTGTTTAATAGGGATACACAGATACCGGCAGGGGCTAAAATAAACTTTACACGGCTAACAGGCGCTGACCACCCGATTAACAACGCGCAGTTTGTGGCGCTCCCTGATCCCGCGGACAATAGGCGCATCACGCTATACACAGACACACTGCCGCCAGCACCAGTTGACAGCACGGCATGGCCTGCTTTAGCCGGCACTTGGAGCTACGCCACTAACAACTTCGTTGCTGCAGCCAATAGGCACGAAGTAACAGTCCCAGGTGTTGGTGGTTGGGCACCAAATCAGGCTGACTCTCGCGCTCGTGTGCGATGGAATGGCGGCTGGCTTGCTATAAACCCAGGCAGTCAAACATGGCGCTTGGCTTATGAGGCGCTATGTGCTTACTTAATCACAGAGCAAAGTACCCCCGCGCAATACGCTCACGGCTTGTTGCTTGACACGTTCGAGGGGCTAGCAGAGCAAAATGATCTTGCCTACACGAGCCGCATAGAGAACACTGTAGAATACGCGGCACACCCAAATAAAGCCGCTGTTTACGCAGCTCTAGAGGCTGATCTTGTAGCTGCATCAAGCGCGCTTAAAAACGCAATGGCCGCGCTATCAGGCAACCCCGCGTTCCGCGTCATACCGAACGGAGCTGAATACGATTATTTCTACGACCAGTTTTCCTCGCTCTACGAAGGCAATAAAGCCGTGCTTGACGACGTTTGCATTGAGTACGCTGGCAGCTCTTTAACAAGGGCGCGGTACATAGACAGGATGCAGAGCGTCTATAATGACATGGACGCAGGGCGTAGGTTTTTGCTGCGCATGGAAACGCGAACTGTGCAGCCTGTGGATCGGGCGTTTAGCTTGTTTTTGCTTGGGTTGATTTATCTGCTAAAGCATGACAACGCATCGTTTATGTACCACCACGGTGGTGCAGGTAACTACGGTGGCAATCCTTACGGGGATATGACACAAACTCACTGGCACGCTAATTTAGAGGTTTCGCTGGGCGCTGCACTTGTTAGGGGTGGTAGTGACTTTTGGGGTGCGGCTAACACAGACCGGTTTTATATATTTGCGTCCGATGTGGATGGCACTGTATACGCGAGAGATTACGATAACGCGCTAGTCCTGGTTCGGCTTGGCAATGTGAGTGGGGCTGCAAACATAGGTTTACAGCCCAACACCTTGCCGCTCGGAGGTGTGTTTTACCCGTTGCAGGCCGATAATACAGCGCAAATGCAGGTTAACTCTGTTGTGTTGGGTAATACTAATGGCGCTATATTAATGAGGAGTGCAGTTTAATGGCTACAGCAATCGCAACAGGGTTACACAGCAATACGGCTACATGGGATACAGGTGTCGTCCCTGGGGCTGCTGATCCTGTCATTATCCCTTCTGGTTTCGCGGTAACGCAGGACGGGGCTTGGAGTACAGGATCGATTGACATCCAGCCTGGAGGGGAGTTGGTTACTAATAACGTACTAACGTACAGCGGGAATATAACGCTCGGAGGCACGTTAACTAACCTCGATACAGGTGCTGGCACGCAGATGATAGCCGCCGGAGGCAATCGCACACTAACGCAGAGTGATGGCTCCGTGTGGCGATCCGCCCCTACTGGAGGCGCTAAGGCCATTTACACAGCCGCTGTTGGCTTCCACTGGCTATGGCGTGATGCAGCCTCCACCGATGGCGTGGTTATTGACATAGACAACGCGCACTTTGAAAACTGCGGCACAGCGACGATAAATGGCATGAGTCAGCGGGGTAATAACGCCGCCACGCTCAACATACGCATTGCTAATTTCCTATGGATACGGTGTGGGCAGATGCGGCTCGGCGTTGGTGCTACGCACGCGCCCAGCGCTGTGTGCCAAATAGATGCGCCTGTTGTTTTGCAGCCTTTGAGCAATCAGCCTGCGATTGATTACGCTGCTCAGTTTCCCGCTGCATGGGTAGCAGGCAGTAGGCGCATCCGCAACGCATACACAGCAGATATGTACCCTAACGGCATCCCTGTAGAGCTTAGGGTTTTGCAGCAAAACGCGCTTAGCAACCCCGCGTTTGAGCTTAGCTTTAACGCGGGTATAAACGCAACAGCGCGGAATACAGGCGGCGGCAATGTTTCCGTGTCCGGCGCTATAGCAATGCTTGACTACAATGGCTCTCGCAGCGCCGTATCACACAACGTAAACGGCGCTGCATTTGATGACAGTGATTTACTGCTTTATGCGGGGGCGCAGTGGAATAACGCCCACTTTTACGCGCAAGCATTTACTGCGCCATCAGCACGCCAGAGCACTGTGACTGACGCTTATCTTGAGTTTGACTCGCCTGGCGGCGCTAACGGCGTTAGCCACAAGGACGGGGGAGTGACTGTCAGTGGGTGTGTTATTGTCAACGCAAACCCGTGGTACACAACAGAGGCTAACAGCGTAGGTAGTAGCCTGTATCACAACAACACGCACGTCATCTTTGCTGACAGCGAGGGGGATGCGTCAATGATACAAGAGACCGCGCCTGTTGTGCCTCCCTACAGCGTAGAGGGCTACAACAACATACGCGTTGACTACAGGACGGCGGGGTTTACAGCCGATTTTGCTATGATAAAGCCAAGCATCCCCGCTGGTACTGCTGACCAGTTTACCTATCTTGACTACAATGTGAGCTATGTGCCTGCTGCTGGCGCTATCTATGATCTGTACCCAACGATAGTTATGACCGGCTTGGCTCAAGGCGATGCAGGCTTTGGCTCATCTGACTTGCTTGTTGACCCTGCGTTTGTCACTGGTTTGCCGCGTAGATTGCGCGACTTTGGTGCGGCACATACAGGTGCTTTAACAGCGCCGCAGCTTTATCGTGAGCTGTTTAAGCGTAGCGGGTATGACGTGCTTGGCAACGCAGCGACATCCCCCGCTTATACATGGCAGGATGTCAAGGCTTGGCTGCTTGCTTCATACGTCCCAACAAATGAGGCGCTGCGTGCGTCCGGCAGGGCTGGAGAGCATAGAGGCGCGTTGCCTCTCGGCGCTCCTCCCGTGCCTGTGCACACGAAAATAACACAAAACATGACAGGGGGAATGGCTGGATGAGCAAGTTTGACGTAGAGATCGGCGCTACAAGTGTAAGCATTGAGATTGTGGCGCGTAACGCTGTTACCGGCGTGCTTATGGACAGTCTTTTGTTCAACACACAGGATCTTGTGTGCTGGTGGGCGACTCCAACACAAGCGGCTGTCCAGTTGCCTTTGGTGGCTCTTGCTGCTAACGGTAGTTGGTTATCCGGTGGCTTTGGCAAAAAACAAAACATGGCTGGGACGTACAGGCTGGACGTGCCTGACTCTGCGTTTGTAGCAGGGAATCGCACTGTACATATACAGCTACGAGGCGCGGCGGACATGGAGGCGGTGGACGCGGAAATCGCTATCGTACAAAAGATACAGCTCGGGGCAGACGACCGCGTGCTTGTGTCTAGTGATGCGCATACATCTGGCGAGACTGTTGCTGCTGTTGCCGGTCATGCGGCTATTGTGCGTTCCGAAGTCGATGCGAGCATAACACTAACAGAGGCCGCGGTTACTACTGACCTGCCTAACTTGATTAACACGCGAATGCCTACAACGCATCTTAATGCCACAAACGGTGTGTTAGACGAGGTGACTACAGTCACCAACGGCGCTGGTGGAGGGGCTACGGTGTGGACGCAAGCGCAGATAGACAAGTTAATGCGTCATGTCGACAGCATTGAGCTTGTCACTTTTGCAAACGGAGGCACGACATCAACGGCTGTTATTGCCTCCTTAGAGGGTGGCAATTTACCCTCGCTAGACGCTTTGCGCGGGCGTGCTTTGTTGGTGACAAGCGCAACTCCTTTGTACCGAACTGTTCTGCGTATCGATTCCTATGACGCGGCGACTAACACAGTCACACATTCAGGCGCTGCTGTACCTCTATCCAGTGCCGACACAGCTTTGTTGATATAACACGCAGGGAAAACCAATGGCCAACGTCCGATTATCCATAGCAGCGAACCAAGCTGCTATGAACGCTGTTACAGCGTTGTTAGATGCAGCAAACCCACTTCCAGGTTACTGTCATATTCTGTCAGGCACGCAGCCTGCTACAGGGTATGGCGCTATCGTGCCCGCTATACATACAGTGTTGGCCACGCTTGTGCTGCCCCTACCGGCTGCGTTGCAGGCCAACACAACAGGGCGGTCTGATTTTGCAAGCGCGTTTCAGGATGCAAACCCGGATAACGCAGGAACTGCTGTGTGGGCTAGGTTTTACGACGGCAATGGTAATGCTGTGTTTGACTGTGATGTAGACGTTGCAGGCGCAACCATAACGCTCTCATCCACAGCGATAACCACGCCGGGCTTAGTTATCGTCCACACCTTTTACTTGCAGCACCCAGACGGAGCATAGCATGGCCACGCGCATCATAGCTAACGTTGGGGCTGGTTTAGACTACCCCACGATAGTCGCGTGGAACGCTGACTTCAACCCGCAGACACCTACAGTGTTGTGGTCTTCCCGTGTTTTCCTTGTCTCTGTGTTTGGCTCTGTTGTGTCTGGCGCTGTACTTACAGGGGCAGGAGGCGTTTCAGCTCAGTTTGTCGGCAAGGTGCTTGGCGGTTATGCGCTGCTCAGGAACATAAGCGGCACGTTAGCGAGTGGAATGACTTTAAATGGGGCAGGCGGGGCGTTTTTTACATTGCTCGATGCTGGGGACTTGGCTGTTGTTGTGTGCCGTTTGCACGCGCAACGCCCTATAGTTGAAGACCAAATAGACCTGTATTTTGCCAATGGCACTGATTCGTTTCCGCGTGTTGAGGTAGCGGATCAGGCTATGATAGGCTTACAGCATGTTATAGATGCTACTTACGTTTTGCAGCCTCCTGCAGGGCAAAGCGGCTATGTTCGCTCAAACTCTTACCGCGAGTTGTATGGCATTCATATCAGCTATGAGCCTCCATATTTACCTGTTGCCGCGTTTGACCTTGGGGGCGCTTTCGCTGTTAACTGTTCTGTCGGCTTTGGCGCTCTTGTTGGTTTTGACAATGTAGGCTACAGGCTGATCAATGGAGCCATCTTTGAAGCGTGCGCTGTTGGGATAAGACAAGCCCAATTTGCTGCATCGCGAGTGTATAATTGCAGTGTGTACGATGCTCAGGTCGCTTATGAAGCGCAAAACGGCAGTACCACAGGGCAGCTTATAAACTGCTATGGAAACAGCGAGTTTCAAGGTTTGTGGACACTTCCTGGAGACTGGTATAACGCCTCTGGCAGTACCTCGGTTCCTCCTGGAAATTTCGCACGCGCTAATGTAGCTCCTGATTTTGATGCTTATTACAAGCCAACGCAGGCGGATACAGAATTACGCGGACAGGGTGTTTACTTGGGCGCAGGTTCAGGCGCAGACTTTGAGTTTGATTACGACATAACAGGCACATTGCGTAATCAACCTTGGTCTGTAGGAGCCTTGCAGGCGGTTGGTGAGCCTCCACCTGTTACGCCTCCGGGTGTGTTAGCTCCTATCTTTGGTGGGGGTGTAGGCTTTGTGCCAACCACAGGTAACGGCGGCAACATGTTAGGTGCTATTACAGGCGGAGGTGACGGCGCTGTTAACCGCGTTGGAGGTATCGGGGGCGGTTTTGCGCCGCAGGCAGTTAATCACTTAGGGCATACAGTAGGGCTGGCTATCTTCGGTGTTGGCAGCGGCGACGTGTTTGGTGACGGTGGTTTTGGTGGTGGCTCGTTGCGTGCTGTGCATGGCAAGGGCAAAGGTAGCGTGGATTCGCACGGTCACGGCGTTGGTATGTTGTCTGCGATTTTCAGTGGCAACATAGACGGCAATGGCGGTTTCCAAATGCGCGATGCTGTCTTCGGCGGTGGCGTTGGGACTGTTTCAGCCGCACCGCTTACCAGCTTAGGTTTGACAGGCGGCGTTGCTGCGTTTCGCCTTGTGCCTACTTACATTGCGCCCGAGGTTGAGCAGCCTTTGCTTGGGCATGAGCTGGACTTGCCTGATGCTACACAGCAGAACGCAGCAGTTGACCACCCGCATAAGGTGTTTACACAAGCGCAGGCTGATTGGCTGCAACATGAGCTTATCAAGATAAAAGATGAAGGCAACGAGGAAGGTGGTTAGTGTCTGGGATTCCTATTGAAGTAAACGCTATACGCGATTGGACTCCGCTTGTTGATGCTAAGCAAGTTGCTTCTGTGCATGTGCTGCGCGGCGAGAACTTCCTTATAACTGAGAGGGGTGTGCGTTCTGCGTTTGCTTCGGCTCAGATTACCTGCGGGGATTACGCTACCTTGCTTTCATCTTCTGCGTTTAATTTCCAAGCGTTTAAGGTTGGTTCGCGTTGGTTCTTGTTTTGCGATGCAGGTGTGTACGAGTACATTCCTTCGTCAAACACGTATACAATGCTGTACGCATTTCCAACCCCTTGCTGGCGTGCGTTTAAATGGACGATGGCCTATGTAGGCAAGCACCACTATTTCGCACATGAAAGCGTTGGTTGCGTGCGGTATTCAACTGAGCTTGATGTGTGGGAATTTGTGTCGTCTAAGTTTGTGTGTGTTACAGCAGCGCAGAATAGGCTTGTTGCTATCACCAAGACAGCTTTCATGTGGTCTGCGGTTGATGATGGGATTAATTTTGATCCCTCGCTTATTACAGGTGCAGGGGCGCAAAGCCTTTTGGTGCTTGGGGTTGTTGGTGTGCTTGATGTGCTCGGGGTTGAGACAACAGCTACAGGGGTGTACACGTTTACAACGCAAGGCGTGCTTTACTCAAGGTATCAGCAAGGCGGTGTTATCTTTAACCACATGGCGCTGACAACGCAGACGTACCCGCTTAACTCATTTGCCCTTGTTAATGAAGAAAGCTTAGGTTTGGTTGTGCTATCAGCGAACGGGTTTTATACGTTTAAGGACGGCGGGACGCAAGCTTGGCAGCCTGTGATGTCTTTGTACTTTCGTAGGTATGTGCTGCCCAACACACATGACGCCGGTGCTGTTCGTTTGTTTTGGAGCCATGAGACGCAGCTTCTTTACATGTCGTATGGGTACACCGGCGATCTGCACTACACAAAAGCGTTTGTGCTGTCTGTTGCGGTTGACCAGTGGGGTCACTTTGATAAGAAGCATAAGGCTTTCAGCCAAGTTGGGAAGAACACGCTTTGGTTTGCTGATGGGAACCTGCATCAAATGACAGGTGGGGATTTCGACTACACGCTTCCAAGCAGCTCTGTGTGGGAGCGAAATACGCTTCCTGAAAGCGGTGTTGTTCTTGGCGCGTCCAGTGTGCCAGCGGATAAAAAGTCTTTGGTTAGCTGGGTTACTGTTGGCGGGTTGCGTCTTGCATCTCTTACCTCGGAGCCTGTTGCGCACGATGCAACCACGGTGTTGCGCTCTATTGTTGCCCATGCGGAAGCTATGTTTACATCCGTCTTTGACGAGGTGGAGGATTTAGCTATTTCAGGTGTTGTCGGTGATGCTGTTTCGTACACGCGGCTTGGTTTGACAGGCGGCGTTGCCAATGCGTTTGCTTGGCGGGGTGAAGGCGGCAGCGCGTTGGGTGCGTCAGAGGTGGTGGACTTGATGGCGCAGCAGTTTGGCTCTGTTGTTGATCTGTACCCGGAGGTTGAGGAGGAAAAACCTTTGCCTGTTGTGGCCGCAGAAGGAACAGCTACGCTTACAGCCTTGGATGCTCGTTCGTATGAGGCAAACCCTGAGCTTATGGAGCGTAGGCATACAGCTGCGATATACAGCACGCGCTGTGGAGGCGTTTATGTCTCCCTTACATTTAAATGCCTCGCGGCAGGGGCGAAGTTGAAAATAAACATGTTGTCCTTGTCTGCCTTTTTTGGCGGTAGGACGTATTAGTGTACAGCAGTGGAGCTTCAAATGGCTAATAAAGTATACAAGCAGATAGGGCATAACCAAGCGGACAGTGAGGCTTATGTCGGTGAAGAGCGCTCGATAAGCGTGGACACTACCAAGGAAACGGTTCGTGTGCATGATGGGGTAACGCCCGGTGGCACTGCATTAGCGCGTGAAGACTTGGCTAATGTGCCAACGGCGGATGCACAGCAGCGTGGCGCTATGACACCTGTACATGTGGGTTTGCTTGACACGCTCACAGGGGCAAGCGCTGGTCAGGGGGATGCTATTGTCGCCCTTGATGCGCGGTTGACTGCAAATGAGGCGGCTGATGCCGAGCAGGATGTTGCGTTAGGTGAGCGGCAGTTGCTAAGCGAGAAGGATCAGCCGGAAGGCTATGCTGGTGTTGATGTTGATGGCAAGGTGCTGCACGCGCTTGAGGCTGACTATGCCGGTTTAACCGAGGCTATGCTTGCAACGCTTGCCCAGCTCAGCGTGCCTGGGGAGTTTACAGCTCCTCACGGGGTTGCAGATGCAGCTGGGTTCGCTTTCAGTGGGGCTGTTACACGCGGATCGAGTGAAGGGTTTCATGTCTTTGTTAACGCGGCGTATGCGCTTAATGGTTCGCTTGTGTATAAGACGACAGGAGGCGCGATTGAGTTCGTGTTTTCGCAGCAGCTTACAGGTGGAGGTGATACAGCAGGACAGATTTTGGTCAGATCGTATGCTGTCGGCCAGCAAGATCAGGTGATGCCTGTCGTGTACTCAGAGCAGGTGCTTTCGTTCCACGCAGGTAAACTTATGCTTGGAACGCTTGACTTATCAAGTAATGCTTGGCTTGCGCACAGAAGTACGCCTGGACTGTCACCCCCTGTTGCGTCTATTGTTGTGCCTGGCAATGCGGTAGGAGGCGTTTTCAACGCGCCCACACCTATTGGCGTTATACAGGTTAATAAGGTCGAAACAAGCAACGGGTCGCGTCCAGGGTTTGCTTGGATAAGCGATACTGTTGTTGACGTGAGCGCTGTTAATACGATTGATGTTCTTGTTGATTTTCTTATTGTGCCTATCGTTGTAGGTGGGACGCTTGTTGCAGAAAACATGTTTGTTGTCGTTGGTGGTACATACCCGCAGCAAGGGGATAATGTGCTCAACGCGCTTGACCTTGCGTTCGCGTCGAACAGGTTTAATGAGCACCCGCGCACGCGATTTCAATCCGGTGTTCCTTTGCGCGGCATTGATGTTTCACAGCTGACTGAGTTCAGCATACATGCCTTTGATGGTGTATCTACCGTAGCTGGAGTGGATAAGCACATCCAAGTCAACCAGATACGCATAACAGCGATTGATTAATCGAAGGGGAGTGCAGGCTATGAAAAGCAGCAAACGTAAAAGCCTTGAAACCTTGTTCGCTGAGTTGCGCACGCTTACCACTGGAAGTCCAGCAACAGATGAGGCGAACAGCTACCTCACGATGATGGAGAAGAAGATGAAGCGCGAGGCGATTGAAGAGGAGGCTAAGGCCAAGCGGTTACGCGAGTTGGTAGCAAAGACACGCGCGAATTTACCTGCATTGCCTGCGTATAAGAGGTATGATTAGCAAGCAGCAAACAGGTAAGCAAGCAACGAATGAACAAACAAGAAAAGGGGTACAAACATGTTTAGCTTTGGCGCAGGTGCAACACGCGAAAGGTCACGGACAGAAGTGGCAAGCGACACACGCACTAACAGGCAGTCGGAAACACAGTCTGAAAGACAGCAAAGGGAAGAGCGCGAACGCATAGCGCAAAGGCAGCGGGAGCAGCAAGGATCGCTTGAAGCCGTGATGAGTTCCCTTGACCCTGAGACAGCGCAGATGCTGCGCGACCGTATTCAGGCAAACGTGTCAAATATGCCCCCAATAGGTGAAGGTGGGGACATTGAAGCTATCATGGCCAATGCCGCTATTGAAAATGAAATACAGCAAGGGCAGACTTTTCAAGGCCTGGTTGGGCAGGCTGGCAGTGCGTATAACACAGCTGTTCAGCAAGCTGCGGCTGATGCAGAGAGTCGAGGCCAAGCTCAGTTGGCTGCAACAGAAGGGCAGTTAAACATACAGCAGCAATCGCAGGAAGCGCAGGAGTTGGATCAGCTTCTCGGGCGTTTGATTGGGGCTGAGACCACAGAATCAAGGCAGACAGCAGAGACAGAGCAGGAGGTTGAGACTGAGCTGCAAACGCTTCTTGCTTCCATGCGTGAGACCATGACTGTGGAGGAGATATCTCGTGTGTTAGTTAATTCACGCACGGATACAAGGGGGACTGCGGTAGGTATGAGCGTGGCAGGTGGCTCCGGTGGCTCCTCATAGCGTGCATTGCAGTAAATGCGCTGTTACCTGTTAGCAGTTAGCACAAACAAACAAGCAAGAAAGGACAAAGCAATGGCTACACCAAACAAAGCTTTAAACCCAGCGAAGCCTAAGCACAAACAGGCAGGCGCTGCTTCGCCTCAATCAAAGCTTAACGAGCTTGTTGCTCGGATAACACAAAGCCAAGGGAGTATGCTTACAGCACAAGCAAACACGCTTGAAAGCAAGCAGGCGTATGCGCGTGATGTCCTAGGCGGGACAGTTGTGGAGCAGACAAAGCTAAGAGACCAGCAGTTAAACGGGCTTGAGCAAGGGGTTAGTCAGCTTATCCGAAGCGCACAGACCACGGAGCGCAAGATCGAAGACGCAGAGGATGACATGTTTTACGGGTTGAAGTCTTTCTTTAACGATGACATCCCTAGCGTGGATGAGCTGGAGGACAAGCAAACTGGGGAGCTTAACGCCATGCGTAACTCATTGCGTGCGCGTGACCTTGTGTTGTCGCGGTATGACAGGCAGTTGAACAGAGCTAAGCTGGGGCGGGATGAGCTCGATTACAAGGGGAATGCAGAGGCAGAAGCACAGACAGGCTTGGTGCAGGCAGCAGGCGTTGTTGGCGGGTTGCAGCGCCAAGTTGATTCAGCAGATGTGAAAGAAAAAGAGGCTTTGGTTGCCGCAGAAGCAGAACGCAAGCAGGCTGAACAGGATTACATACAGGAACAGGTGTCTTCAATGAGCAAGGAAGGTATTGAAGCGAGCTTGAAAGACCCAGCGAATACAGAACTACCTCCTACTGTTCTACGGGAAGAGTTAAAGCGGCGTTATGCGCTTGATGCGGCTGAGCTTGGCATGGAAAAGTTAGAGATTGAGGTGAAGAATCTACGCGAAGAAGGCAGCGTGGACGCTGGAGTAAAGTCCAAGCCCATGACAGTAGCAGCTATGATCCAGCTTCGGGACTACACGCTAACCACCTTTACAGAAGGCATGTCTCTACCTGAGCTTGAAGCAAAGTACAAGGAAGCCAAGGGCAGCAGCACACAGATGGCCAGCTTGCAGCTTCCAGGCACACGCGCTTACACATACAAAGCCTCTGAGCTTTTACAAGCACTTGAAAGCAAGCGCGAGGAACGCGCTAAGGAAGTAGCGCAAACGTTTGAAGCAACCGCGACTGTATCCGAGTTTCAGCCTAACGTAGACACCTTGGGGCAGTTGGCTATGAACCTCCCTGATGATCCATCTGTTAGCGGCTTGCTCAGCCAAGGCGAGCAACTTATGTTTGAGCTTCGTCGTGTGGAAGAGGCAGGGGGTAGGCCGTCTGTTCCCTTTGTGAACGCTATTGCAAGCTTGAATGAAAAGGCTACGAATGTTATAAATGAGACCATCGAGCGCGAGGTTGCCAATGCGCCAAAGGTTGAGAAGCCTATGCAATCAAGTTTTCTGCGCACGGGTGTTGTGCCGCGCAGGGAGGCGGTTAAAAATCCGCAGCAACTGCCAGCGGCTTCAAGCGACCCCGCTATAATTGCTGTGCGCCCTGCATATGCGAAGGCAGCTAACGTGCTGCAAAGCAATTTAGAGATACTGCTAAAGCAGCAAGGGCTGGGCGCTGATGGAGGCTTGGATATTAAAGCGTTGCTTGCTGGAGGGCTTGTTGACGTTTCCGCTGAGGTTTACCGCAAGTACAACGAGTCTTTGATGCAAGCTGTGACAGCCAAGCCATCGGTTTCACAGGGCTTTGAAAACAACAGCCCGCTTGACTATGTGCAAGAGGATTTATTAAGCAGGTTCGTTGACTGGTCTGCGGACAAGACAAAGATAAAAGAGCGCTACCCTGAGATGTGGGCACCAAACGGTGAGGGTAAATTTAACACAGGTGCAGACCTGTTGCGTGGTATGTTTGTTTCCGACGTTAAGAACAGCAGAGAGAGCGCGTTCCCAACCCTGCTTGATGCCTTGTTTAACAATGAAATGCAGGCCGAGTTTATGGCTGCTAACCAAGCACAGACTCAAGGGATGTTCAGTGCGCGATTCATTGAGTCCGTGATAGCAGATAATAAGCTGGACGTGCTTCTTGGCGGCGCTGTGCGTGAGCAGTTTAACGTGCGCGATGTTGTCACGCGGGTTATGGACGAGTTCAGTGATGCCGAGTTAGTGCCTGGTAGGGAGCGTACAGGGCGCAACTGGGCTTACGCTAAAGATTACGACAGGCTTGATGGGTTGCCAGCAGAGGACTACCAAAACGCGATGCGTACAACAGCAGAGCAGCTTGAGCGTTTGTTCGGTATAACAACACAAGAGAGAGCAGGGGAGCAATAAAATGGCTATGAGCTATGCAAAAGACCGTGAGGTGGATTACACGAGACTTAACGTGAACACGTTTGAAGACCCTACGTTTCAGAAGACAGCCGTGCAGACCGCTGTTGATGCGGCCTTGTTTGTCCCATTCGCTGTTGCTGGTGGGGTGGACACGGTGATGCAGTCTGTTGGCCTGTTCGATGAGACAGGGTACAACATGGGCACGCTGCTTGGGGATATAAACGAAGACATGGGCGAGTACTATAAAACCAACGAAGAAGCGTACCGCATGACAGGTGAGGTTGCTTCCTTGTTTGTGCCTGGTGTCGGTGTCGCTGGTGTTGGTGTCAAGCTTTCACAGCGAACAGGCTTCCTTGCTAAGCTGGTGAATAAAACAACCGTAGGCGAGAAGGTAAGCCCGTACCTGTTCACCTCTGGGAATACGATACGCAAGCGAGCATCACAAGCGCAAGCACACGCAAAGACAGGTTACGCCCAAGGCGTGCGGACGATTGAAGGGAATAGACCGCTTGCTGACTTGCTTTCAAAAGGCTCGCTTGAGGGCGCGATTGATGTGGGTAAAGAGACTGTAGCTGTGGAGGCTTTAATGTTTGCCACGCTTAACGAGTCTGATTTGTTTTACCCTGATGGGGAGTACACAACGAACATGGCCATGCTTAATGCGGGCATTGCCGGTGTGTTCAGCGGCGTGGCTTACAAAGCGAACAAGTATGCAATCGTTAATGCAGCGCAAGCTGAAACAGCTTTGCTTGCTAAGAAAGCGCAGAACGCTGCAAAGGATGCGCCTGTTACAGGACGGCAGCTTTACGACAAGGCGGTTGATATTCTGAATGAGCCTGGTGTGACGTACAGCGTTGCTTCTGCTGCTGTTGATGAGACTGCCGAGCGGGTTGCTAAAGCAGCGACAGGTGGTGATGAGGTTGCAGATGCAGAGCGTAAGGTGCTGGAGCGTGAACTTGCAGGGATGAGGAAGAAAGAAAGTGATTCGCTTGCAGCGCTGGGTTTGTCTACACCTGAAGGGCAAGCGCGTGCGCGGGAAGTGAACAAGGCTTTCCCAAATATATTTGTGGATGCGAAGACTGTTAGCGTGTATGAGCCGCGCAAGGATGTTACAGTGGAAGACCTTGTTATCCTGCCTGATAATACATTGCAGGCTGCTGATGCGTACAAGCCTTTGTCTGCGCTTGAGAAAGACGCTAAAGGCGCGTTTTCAGTTAAAGGTGTTTTGTTCAGCAAGGATAAGTTGGCAACCAAAGGGCATTACAACGTAGATGATAAGGTGTATAAGGTTAGTGTTTCTTCCGGTGGGACTGTTAAAGCACCGCAAAAGCTGGAGTCAGGCTATACGTTTGATTTGAATGGAGGTGATTACGCTGCGGCAGATGTGTATGTGTCTCGCTTGGCTGCGCAAACAAAGAAACGCGATGATACCATTGACCGAGGTGCGCTTGAGCAGCATCATTCTGTGTTGGACATAGCTGTGGCACGCGCTGATGAGCTTGGGTTGGCGGAAGCGTATGTTAACAGAATGCAGCTTCAAAGTCTTGCGCTGAAATATGACGTGTTCAAGTCTGTCCGTGTTGGCAAATCAGCAGACCCGCTAAGCCCTGAGTATGAAGAGCTGAACGGTATTGTGCAGGCGCTTAACCTACCAACGTCAGACATAGGCTACCCTAGCGCTGTTGTTGATCTGTTTGGGCGCTTGATGTCGCAAGGCGTTAAGTCGTTTGATGAGGGCTTGGCGCGTGGAAATGTTGCGTATGTATTTCAGCAGATGAAGAATAAGCAAGGGGCGACCTACACAAGCAACGACCTTACAGGTAACTTGTTGGCTATTGGAGGGCTTGGCGGAAAGCCTTTAACCCCTGTGCTTACTGTGCGTCCTACAGGGCGTTCCGTCCCTCGCAGCCTTGAAGACCTTGAAAACGTGGTTACAGCACGTAACTTGCAGCGGAATAAAACCATGTACGCCCGCAGCCGCTTGTATAAGGCTGTAACACAGACGATGCGCGGAATGCCTGAACGTGTCACGGCGATGAAAAACGTCGATGGTATTTTGGGCGATGGGTTAGTTGGCGGTGGCGTGGTAACGACTAAGCAGTTTCGTGGACGCGCTACTTCGGCTGTGCAGCACGCGCAGGCTGTAACCGCTATGACGTATGCCGCAGGGAATAAGGCGATAGATGAAATGGTCGCCCCGCTGCGTGGTATGGTTGAGAAGCTTGGCGACCCCAAGTATTCCCATATCCCTGTTGAGTACGGGCTGTATAAAAACGAGTACAAATACGGCTGGCATGTAGATGACGCTGGCAACATACCGAAGAATGCTGTTAATCGTCGGCTGTTTAACGCGCTCCCTCCTGCTGTGCAAGAGGTTGTAAACGAGGCGTGGGAAGCTGATAAGCTGCGTTTGTTTTACATGGCTAAAGCAGGTGAAGGGGTGTACAAGCCTGTAACTGTTTCAGCTGATACTCAGCTGGTGATTGACCTGATGGCAAGCACGTCGGCTAAGGTGCGTTCTGAGTTCAACGCATTTAACGAAGCCAACGGGCGTAAGCTCATTCAGGAGAAGCCGCTGCATTTGCCCCCTGCCAAGGTGCGGGATAAGTTTGTTGGCTACATGGCGGACATGCATGGGGACGCGCTTGTGCAGTTCTCAGGGCGAACAGCAAAGGAGTTTGAGCTGCAAAAGGCTGAAGCGCAAAAGGCCAACCCGAACCTGACGTTTTACACGCAAGGGGAGTATGAGACAGCACGTCAAATGGCTGGGAAGGAGTGGGGCGTGTTGCAGAATTTCACAACACCAGCGCAAGGCGGAGGGGCTGGAGGTAAGCGCATTGGCGGTAAGGCTGATGTAAGCGTGCAGGCGGTTGCTGATGATTATGTGGCTGTGCTTAACGGCCTGCGTTCTGCCTTGAAAAGCGCTCATGCAGAGGCGTTTCGTCCTGAGTTGAATAAGCTCAAGGCGCTGGAAGCCTCGCAAGAGTTTGGTACAGGGACAGCAAAGCTGAAAGGAGGGCGAACAGAGAAGGAGGAAAACGCCTATGACCTTTGGCGTGATACGCTTATGGAGAAGCACACAGACCCGTTTGCAGCAGGCAAGGCCGCTACTGATTTTTACGATGAGTACGCAGGCAAGATGAAGGATGCGATTGGAAAGTGGACGGATGCAGGACAGACAGGCAAGATAAGTAACGATGTTAAGGAGCAGTTTAAAGCTGTAGAGGTCTCGTTGGGGATGTACGGCAACCCGCACGCTACCCTACATGAATTCGCAGAGAACACGCTTAACGTGAAACTGCCGCCTGAATTCGCCAAGCACGCTACCTTTCTTAACCGTGCAACGTATGCAATGACTATTGGTGTGTTGGATGCAGGCATGGCTGTGCTTAACTACACGTCATGGCTTGCTGTACAGCCTGCAACCATAGCGGCGTTACGCATGTCAACGAATGAAAAGAGTCTTGGGGAGGCTGGTATTGCTTCATGGGAAGCGCGGACAGGTTTGGTTTCGCACAACCTTGGGGCTGATTCAGTAGGCAACAGGTTGGCGCTTATCAACCCGATGAAGTTTACCACGCAGGTGTTTTCATCCATTACCAAACCCGACACGCGCAAGTTCTTGGAAGAGGTTGGGGATGTAGGC
This sequence comes from Saprospiraceae bacterium, assembly GCA_026982695.1. GTDB lineage: Bacteria > Bacteroidota > Bacteroidia > Chitinophagales > Saprospiraceae > WFYJ01. Next base: position 20,452 of record JALSGS010000044.1, on the reverse strand, counting down.
TTGCTTGATGCCTCGCTTGTTGAGTCGTTGAACACGGTGACAGCCCCAATCAAAGGGTACCGGCAGCAGCTTATAGAGGGCGGGCTTGACAAGCTGTCGTTTATGACGCAGAAATCAGAGCGACACACAAAGGTGCTTGCAGCTGCAACGAACTACACGCTTGGCAGGGAGGTTGCAGGGTTGTCGCACGCGGATGCGAAGGCGTTTGCCATTCGCCAGATGGATCAGGTTGTGGGCAACTACCAGCCGTTTAACAAACCGAAGCTGTTTCAAGGCGCGGCGGGTTTGCCTCTTGGCTTGTTTACTACCTGGATTACGAACTACCTGCAACGGCTGTATGGCGATATTGAAGGGTTGCGCGGTAGCGCCGCGTTTTGGCAAATGGGTTTGCAAGGCGGTTTACTTGGGGGCGAAAGCTTGCCTGGGTGGGATGCGCTTAGCAACACGTTGATGGCCAGCTATGACGGGGAGGAAACGCTTACAGCGCGTATCGATGGCGCGTTCGGCGGTGCAGGGGATTGGATTCTGTACGGTGCGCTTGGCAACATACCAAAGCTTATGGGCGCGGATACAGGTGTTGCTATTCACTCACGCGGTAGTATCGGGTTGCCTGGTGTGTATACCGGTGGAGGGAATGTGGTGGACTCTATCCCAAGTGTTAGCGTTCTGGCTACGGTAGGTGAGGGGATGTTGGAATCAGCCAAGTCGCTTGTGGTTAACAAGGGGCTTAATGTCACTGACCAGCTGGAGGTGTTGAGCAACTTTGGCGTGTTTGGGTCGGTTAAGAACACGGCTGAATATGCGCTTGGGTACAGCGTTAACCGTGCGCGTGAGTTGATCAATGATGATACGCGGGATACGATGTCATTCATGGCGCGTGTGCTTGAGTTGAAATCAATCAAGGAGACCAAAACAGCTGATGCGCTTTACGGGTTGAAAATTGCATCCGCAACGCGAAGAGGCCGGATGGAAGGGTTGAACAGGGCTATGCGTTCAGCTATACGCGGTGGCGGGCTTACAGAGGATAAGTTGGTTGACATGGTTAATCAGGCCATCACGAACGGCACACCTGTGTCTACTATCAAGGATTGGATAACAAGAAGCGCGGTGTATGCGTTGAATACGAAGGAACACCGCGCTATTGAAAGTTACCTCAATGGGCATGGGGAAAATCTAGCAGCTAGGCGCGTGCTTGAGATGTACCCCGAGGATGACTAGAACAAGGAAGGGTTCAGGCCGAATGGGTTAAGCATGAGGCGGATGAATGAAGGCAGTTTGTTGTATGCCTTCACTGCATCTTCGTGCTTGTCTGCGCGCCTGCGCAGATTACCGATTGGGTCTCCTGGTAGGTGCAACGAGGTTATAACACCCTTTACCCATCTTCGCCTGCAATGGTGCGTCTTTTTGTGTTCGCTTGGCGTGTATGCTGTATGTACCAAGGAGTCGACGTTGTTGGCAGGGTTGGCGCAGTATGCAAGGTACGCGTTGTAGTTGCGTATCAAGGTGTGTTTAACTGAAACAAATCCGTGCTGCGCTTCGTATATATCGCCATCCTCTGTAAGAAATAAGCGCCCTATGGGGCTCACAGGCGTGAAGTCAACACGGTTAACCGCTCTGCCGTCGACGGAAACAAGACCTCCTTTTGTCGCATACCCTTCCCAACCGTTATATTCGCTAGGCGCGTCTGCGATTCGCGTTCCATCGTGTGCGCGTCGCATAACGCCGCCCAAAATATATGCCTGCTCCCCTTCCGGCCTTTTGCATATATAGAACGGGTAATGTATGCTCCTCCCCAAGCTCACGCTGCGGTACATTGTTACTTTCTCCTTAAGCTCGTTTTCAACGGGCATCTGCATCGCCTCCTTTGCTTGCTTTGTCAATCTGACATACGCCATTACTTCTCTCCTCTATCGTCTACATTTGTTTCAACGCTCAAATCACCACCATGCTGATCGCCTGCATGGGCAAACCAGTGCGCGTGAACCCGCGCTTGTCTGAATGTGTCTTTCGCACCATACGGCTTATGCACGAATATAACCCGCTGCTGCTTGTCCTTCATCTCCCAGCTTTTCTCGCGCTGCAACCTTGTCATTGACCCTGCGGCTACCTTGAACTCAGTGCCTTGCTTAACGACCAAGTTGGCGTTTACGCGAATATCTTTTGCTGCTACACAGATGAACGCGCCTGTTTCTTCCTTTGGCTCCATACCTGCCTTTGCTGTGCTTCGCGTTACAGTCCCCTTTTCGTTCAACTCACGCTCGTTTGTATTCTTTTGCGCTTGGATGATGCTAACGACTTCTGCTGTATGTGTTGCCTCTGTGAAGATGCGAAGCAGCGAGGCTTGGGCTAAGGTGCTTCGCCCTTTGGTGTACGTTGAGTAAACGCCGCGAAGCATTATGCCCTCTTCGTTAGCTGCTTTGTGCTGCATGAAGTCTAGCAACTCTGTTTCGTTGCGTATCGTGGCTTGAAGCACCCAGGTAGGTTGCGACTCGGTGCTGCTATCTTCCAGCTTGCCATCCAACACCTGCGAAACAGCAAGATACTCCAAGCGTTCGTAGTACGTTGGCTTAGCTGTGTCAGGGATAGCATCGAACACGCGCCACTCAATCTCGCTTGCATCCGCATTCACTGAGGCTGTCACTTTTAACACCTCGCTTGCTGTGTTGCGCGGGGCTGGGAGTGTAAGCTCGCCATCAAAGCCATCGAACGGCCAACGCGCATAACGGGCTTGTAGCTCTTTATTTTTGATTGGCTTGTTTGAGCGCGAGTAGAGCACACCAGCGTGTACATGAGCGCGTACTCCATCGTACTTTATAGAGGCGAATAGGGGGTATTCCAGTGTGGAAATGTCCTTCACTGTGCAGGCCAGCATTACGTTTGGTGGCGGGGAGGTTGCCTTGTTGCCGGCCTTGTTTCCCTCTGCGGTGTCTTTTGTTTGTGTGTTAGTCACGGTTTATTCTCCTGTTTCTGTTGCTGATTGGTTGGTTACTTGGGAAATTAAACTCAAGCTGTTCCTTTAGTGGGTCTGTTGCTGGCTCTGGGTCTGTTGCTGGCTCTGGTGCTGGCGCAGCCTTAGAGTATGTTGCTCTGCTGTATTCTGACGTGAAACGCAAACGCACAGCGCGAAGCACTTCAACAGGTATCGGCTCCCCGTTGGTTATATCCGCCTCTGTTACAGGGTCAGGTGGTATATAGTGGTCAGCGTTTAATGTCTCCCAGCTTGTAGGCATATGCTTTTTCATTACCACCTTAAACGCACTGTATTGCCACGAGGCAGTACGCCCCGTCAACAACCGATGCTCTGCATCGCAGTGAGCAACTAAAGCAGCAACTAACGCACTATCCACTATAATCTTGTGTGTGCTTTTCTCTGGATCGCACCCATGTACAAGCCTTTTAAGCTTGGCGAGATGAAGCTTAAGCGAAAACACAGCGTCGCTGCAAAGCGTGTTTATTGTTGTTTGTCTCTCTTCTCCTGTAAATGTAGGCGACTCACCTGTAATATTTATTTTCAACGCTATATACACGGCGTGTTGATCCGATAAAGGCAGAGCAACCGCGAGTTTTAAAACTTCCTTTGCCCCATGTACTTCTACGCAGTAAGTGTATTCATAATCTATAGATTTCATTTGCTTCTCTCCTTAAATTAGAGCACAAACAGAATAAACAGGACAACAGCGCCCCATGTTACAGCCAAGCAGAAAAGAAGGAAGAACAACGCGTTCCTATTTCTTCGCATCCCCTCTGATACATACGCGCTTGGCTTGAGTTCGTGTTGCCTTCTTGCCTCTGCGATACGCCTGCTTCGCACATCGCGTTTTTCTTTTCTTGTCATTTGCTCCCAGTACCGTAGGCTACGTTGTTTTTTGTTGTTGTTCATTTGTTTATCTCCATTGTTGTTTCAGCTTGCCCATTGCAGCTTGCCCATTGCAGCTTGCCCATTGCACGCTACACCGCTCAATCACAAATCCAACAACGAGCTTACATTCTCGTTGTTGCCCTTCTTTAACATAGCACGGATAGCCGCTCTATCCTTTCTCTTTTCACTCTTGTTCGATGCTCGATATACCTCGCCTATATCAGGCAAGTTATCTTTAATCACCTTCCCTGTGGCCATGAACTCAAGCAGCACCTCTGAGAACATAGCCTCCGAAGCTATATCTCTGCATGTAAGCTGGCGTAAAGCCTTGCGCGGAATCCACCCATCCGTTGCCTCGATGAATACAAGCAACCCATGCTTTGCCTTTGACAGCGGGGACAACCCGAACTCACCAAGCGCATCCGGCATGGTTGTCTCAGTGATAAGCAGCAAGCTGTGAGCTGTCCGCACATGTGTAGCGTTTATAGCCATTGTCTTCTCAAGGGCTGCACAGATACACATAAGCTTTAGCAACTGCGTGTGCCTACGCTCCTTATAATAGACAAAGCGCGTGTCACTGATCGCGGTCGCGCCTGTAAGGTAAAGGCTGCCAACCAGCTCACGCGCTTCATCGGACAGGCTGAACGCACCCAAGCAGTCAGTGAACATCCACTCATACGCTTCGCGCAAAAACCCGCTTTCCTTCTTAACATCCTTCGGCCATGCTACCTTGCCTTTGCGCTTGGCGTTTACAAATATGATACGGGAAGGGAAGCCCTGCCCTATGCTTTCAGCAGGCATGAACCTGTGCATATCGTCAGGTGTTGTCGCTCCTAAGATAGCCATCAAACCCCCGTTCACTTTGAACTGCGACCGCTTCAACCTGCCTGTGTACTCCAAGCCGTCCCACATTTTGCTTAAAAAGCGAGCCAAAGCCACGATGCCTGTTCCAAAGTTTGTCCCTATGTCATCGTTGTAGAGGAACATGAAATGCTTATCAGCTTTCAACGGCGGGTAGCCAAGCAGATCGATAGGCGTGTCGAACAGAAGCTCGTTCATTTCAACCCCTGTTTGCTCTTCCGCGCAGTCAACCGGCTGCAATATGGCTTCAATCAAACCTTGCGGCCTGTCCCCTGTATCATGCGGGGCAAAGCGTAAACCTTTCGCGGCCTCCCGCAGTAAAGCCACGGGCGGTTTTTGCGCCTCCGACTTGCGTGAACCCGGTGTTCCAGACAGCACAACATACATGTTGGGGTATATGTTGCTGATACCAAAATCGAACCAAGCGTGCCTACCTAAAGCCGCAGAAGCACACCCGATCACAGACCACACAGAGTACAGCGCTGGGAACTCGCTGTGCACTGTTACATCCAAGTAAGCTGACAACAACTTGTTATCCTTTACAGCCGCTCTTGTTTCTTCTTCGCTCATGCTTTGCGCTGCCTTTGCTCGTTTACTTCCCTTGCCTGCGGCGCACGCGCTGCTTCCCACGTTTGCGGCTGCTCAACCTGCTTGCCCAATGTAACTGTATCCGCTAACAAATCGATAGCTTGAGAGGCCGCACCTGCTTTGAGCTTGGCCAGCAACTTGGCATCATGCGCGTGCAGCATTTCGCGTATCTCAACCTCTGTTTTGCTTTCCAGTTTATCCCAGCCAAGCAATCGCTTACCGTAGCCAAACCCCACATCCGGCTCGGTAGGCACTGTGAACGTGCGCCCGTGTATTGTGATAGGCTGCATCATTAAGTTAGCAATGCGCTTGTTTGCCTTGTGCAGCACGCCGTAGGGTATGGAGAACACAAGCTCATCGTGTACTTGCAGGGCAAGCCGCACACCGTAACGCGAACACGCTTCATCGTTCGCAATGGAAAGCGATGCGCGGTTTATATTCCCAGCCGTGCCGTTCTGCCCGAAGAAGCTGGCTATGTTACGCTGCCTGCCAGGTCTGTTTAAGTCACCGAAAAACTTTCGCGTCGCCCCGAACGCGCCAACCACATAGCCTTCGTTGGCAATAGCAGCCTCGTACTCTTGGGCTAGGTTTGTTTGCTGCTCGGCATAAAGCTCGTTGCGGTACACGTTGATAAGAAAAGCCGCGCAGGTGATCACATCATCCACGGTCTTATACGCCATACCCAACTGCTTTGCAGCAGCAGAAAGAGCATTAAACCCCATTGTTGTGAACAGCGTGTGTTCGTACATCCCGTAGTTGCACCCGTACCCGACCCGCTTTGTTATGGATCGCACACCTGTCTGGTTATCCGACACCCAAGCCTCTCCATTGCCGTGCGCTTCAACCAGCTTGTCGTACCCGATGCGGAAGAAAGCAGCGCAATGAAGGCAATGCGTATCCTTGTCAGACATTACGTTCTCAATCATGGCTTTCACCTGCAAGCAAAATGCAGTGAAATACATATCGCTCTGCGCGTAGTCAAACTTGACTAGGTAACAGCCAGGGTCTGCTTCAAGCGCAACACGCCAAGAATAGGGTGTGTTTTGCGGGTTGGTGCCTATGAAAAACTCATGTGCTGAACCTGAGTATCGCTCTGTTACTGTCCCTGTAGCAGATAGCCCGAACATGAAGCGCCCTTTCGGCCACTGGTCGTACATGTTCGAGTATTTTGATATGTTGGCTTTAGCCTCCTTTGAGCTAAGCAAAGGTGAGAGCAGCGTGCGAGCCAAAACATCCCTTTCAGCTATGATGTGCAGGATCTTTTTGTCTGTCTCCCCTTCATGCCTTGGGATTGGTTTGAACAGCATCTGGTCGTATACAAACGCCTTGACCGCCTGCGGCGCATTGAAGTTCAGCGCTTGGTTTGCTGTTAAAGCTGCGAACTCGTTGCGCCCTGCTTGCTCCTGCACATGCCATGAAGCAATAAGAGCATCAAAGAACTGCTTGTTAATCTTGATCCCCATCATTGTCGCTTTTGAAAGGGAACCTCCTTGTAGGCTTAACGTGCGCAGATATGCAGGGATGGCATATGCGTGCTTGGGCTTGGCCGCCTCTTCCAGCAACTCCAGCGCGACAAGCAGTGTGTAATAGCAATCCTTCGCGTTGTAAGCAAGGTACTTAGACATGTCTTCTTGTGTGCGCGGTAGCTTGCTTGAAGTCACCTTTGTCTTCGTGTCCTGCTCACCCTTTGATTCCTGTTTCCAGTACGCATAAGTTGGGAGAAACAAGGCTGCTTGGAAGTCGATCTTTTTGGGCAACTCGACGTATATGGCGTTGATTAAAACAAGCGTGTCTATCAGCAGGTTACGAACAGGACAAGCATAACGTATGAAATAAGCAGCGTCAAACTTAACCCCGTTTTGCATTACCTTCATAACCTTGTTGTTATGCACCTGCCTTATAGCATACCACGCCTGCTCTTCTTGCCTCTGCGTTTTCCAGTACGATATGTAGCCTGTCTCATCCGCATTAAGCGCGAAGAAAGGGACAACAAACGTATGGATGCGGAAGCCGCAAGCAGCTCGCGGGTCGAAGATCAAACAGGAATAGCCTATGCATGTTATGAACACGCGGCTGGTTTCAATGTCCAGTGAGATAGCAGCGCATGAGTTAGCAACCCGTTGGAATTCCAGCAAGTGATGCTGCGTTGAACAGACAGTGAACTCGAAAAGCGGTTGTGTTTTGAACCACTCGTGTGCGCTGTCGGATACAAGGTATGGAAGGCACTTGTCAAGCACGCGGCGTATAAACCAAAACCCGTGGTTCATCCTGTGCAGGATTGAGATATCGTCGTACACACAAAGAACAGGTGTTAGTTCCCGCGCATCTTCATGGACGTATTCAAACGGTACAGCCGCTTGGCTTGCCAGCGATACCCAGTATGTGCTTCCGCAACATGTGTATGGGCTGTACCTGTATGGCTTTGGGTGTCTGTCTTCCCGCGCTACGAAGTCAGTTAATCGCTGCCCGCTTGCGAGAAACTGCAAGACAAGCCAAGACTGGTTTATTATCAGCGTTGGTTTCATGTCGTCCAGTGCGGCGAACAGGCGGCTTAGCTGTGATGCGTGTCGAGGGGTGGAAAGGAATACAACCTTGTGCCCTCGCAGCTTTGAACACGCGATACGCTGGCGCATCATGCCGATTCGCCCGCCTGAGATGCCTTCGCTGTGCAAGACAACGATTAGCTTTTGGTTTGTTTGCTGTGTGCCTGTTGTTGCTGTTGTTGCTGTTGTTGCTGTCGACGCCCCTGTCGCTGTGTTGGCTGCTTGTGTGGAAGGGGCTTTCACCGCCTGCGGGTTCTTACTTTTGCTTGTCCGCTCAATCAAGTCTTGTATGTTCATAGCAACCCCTGTAATGTTGGTCGCGCTGCAAGCAAACCAGCGCCCTATAGCTTATACCCAAAAAGCCCCGAACGAAAACGCTCGGGGCTTGGTTGCGTGTTGCTTACTGCCTGCTTACCTCACAGTAAGCATAACCGATGGCGCTACACAGTATCAGAGATAACAGAAGAGCAGCTTTCCCAGTCAAGGTTAACGAACCCGTTGTTTTCTTTCACGTCGATCTCAATAACCCGACCTTTTACTTTTTCATCCACGTCATGCATTCCCATGCCTGCGGTAAGTTGAACACCAACCAAGTTACACAACCAAACAAGCTTTCGCTTGGCTTTTGCTACTTCGTTGGTTGTAAGAGATACCATATCACGCCCGCTCTCCCCTATTAACTCAGCAAGGTCTCCTGAGTCTTGCCGTGCCATAACGTCTTTAACGGTGTAGGGCAAGACGAACATAGCGTTGCCTTTCTTTGACACGGACGAGCTTAACCCTCCCAACTCCAATCGGTAGCGACCTGCGGCAAGCTTAAGCTGCGCCATTGTTACAGGCGTATCAATCTCGCTCTGATCAAAGGTTAAATCCATCAAGCTTTCTGCTGAAACCTCTTGCAGAGAACCATTTACCAATACCTTGCCCAATTCAATGTTTGCTTCTGACATGATGTTTTTCCTTTCTAGTTATGCGCTTATGCGCTGTTGTGCGTATTACTACGCGGCTGTTGTTGCTGTGTACCGTTGTTGCTGTGAACCCTGACTTGCCTTCGTTTACACCCTATGCAAACGTAAGCGGCTTAACCTCCCTCCCATCTTTTGGTAGTGCGTTGTGCTTTTCGAACAGTTTCAGCACAGTTAACTCCTTCTGGGCATCATAATCCCCCGGAGGGATCACTGTTGTTCGCGATTGCGTTTGCACGTCGCCCTTTGGAGCCGTTTGAACGTACGGAACACCCCTCACGCGATGCATGTAAAAGAAGTCGTGAAACTCTTTCGTTGTGTTGTGCGCGTTGGGGCGTGACACACCTAGCAAGGCTGTCTTGGTGCTGGTTATCTCGCGTGTTACTTTGTCTGTCGTGTGTACCTTGTCGTCATGGCCTATGCAGATTACATGGCAACCCAAGGTTTTAACAGCGGCAGCAAAGCAAAGAGCTTGCGCCCCGCACCATTGGTAATGTTCTTGCGTCAGCTTCATGTCTTGCTTGTCTTTCACCATTGATGCATATCCATCGTAGTCATGCGCGTTGTAAAAACGCAGAACAAGAGAGGATACGAACGCTGTCCAGCTGTCGATGATCAGTACAGTATCATGCGTCAATATGTCCTTTGGCTTCCATATGATGGTTTCAGAGTCTTTAGAAGGAATCGCTACCTCACGCCGTTGCGTTAGGTCGTATTTGAACTCCTTCTTATCCTTAACGCGCATGAGGAAGTTAGCCATTGTTGACGGCGTTGTGTCTGTGTTGCGCTCTGCCTTCCCCCCTTTGTCTATCAGGTCGAAAAAGTAAAGGCGCTCCTTTTGCTTTGGATCGATCTGGTTGTAGATGTGGCTGCTGTTATCTCCGTCTAAGACAACGACATTAAGGCCAGATCCTAAAATCTTGGAAGCCCATGTTGTCTTCTGAACGCCTGATTCCCCGTAAAGGAATAAGGTGACTTGGGATGACTGCCGTGCCGGTGTTAATAGCGTTGGTTTAAGCATTTTGCTCTCCTGCTTGGTTCTGCTTCTGTATTGCATTACTGCGGCGCGTTAAACAACTTCGTATCATTTAAATCAGGCAAAGACGCGCTCTCCTCGGCTTCAATTTCATCTTTCAACTTGTGGTACTCTTCCGCGCAATCGCTGTAAAAGCTTATTGCAGCGTTAAACCTGTGGTACGCCACAGAAGAGGCTTCAATCGCCTTTGAAACCTCATCAAAGAGAGCCTTCAGCTCTACCCGTGTGTGCCTTTCGTTTGAAGCTGCAAGCATGTACCTGATTCGTGCCTTCCAAGCAGCCTTTCCCTTTTGGCTTGCCTCCTCTTCCGCTAGTTGCGCTGCGTTAGCGTATACAACACTTGCACGCGCATTAGCTTTTAACTCGTCTTGCTTTGCCTCTTTCCAAGTGCTTTTAACCTTGCTCATCTGCTTGCCCCCTCTTTATGTTTGTCTCTGCTTGCTCATCAAAAATATCTTTCAAATCGAAGTGGATTTCTATATGCGTTCTACAATAGGCAATGGCGTTGTTGTACGCATCCACATGTATCGCTTGCTTTTCTACTCTCGCGGCTGCTTTTTTAAGCGCTTTGTTTACCTTTTTCAGGCTTGTGCCCTTTTGTCCCGCAACCTGCATATACTCAAGAGAGGCAGCCCAAGCCCGTTTTGTGCTGCGGTCTGCTTTTGCATGTGCTTTCATAGCGGCCATTAAAGGCTCAATGCAGGCGCTTGCTATGCTTTCCAGCTTATAGGCTGTGCAGTCTTGTCTGTCTTGTCTGTGTGCGCTACCTTGTATTTCATGCTTCGCTCCGTTAACTTTTTTCATCTGCTTGCCCTCTTTGTGTCGTTGCGTTATCTAGCAGCGCTTCGATTGTTTCGTTGACCATTGCAAGCGTCTGCTTGCCTTTATCGGCTGATAGAACCTCTGCTATCTCTTCCTGTGTTGCCTTTGTCATTGCTGCGAAATAAGCATCTACACACGCGTTGTACACGCTTGTTAACTTCTCTTGATTTGCGTCAGCCACCTCATGCGCTGTGTCTGTTTCGCTCATAGCGCCCCTCATTTTAATTAACATACTTGGGTGGATACGGTTACGCATAAGTTCCCGTATGTACGTTATACGCGCCTCCCAAGCTGCGGCGGTTGCTAATGCTGTTTTAGCAGAAGCGCTTTTTAAGGCGTATGCGCTTTGTAGCCAATCACGCGCAGCCTTTTTTCGTTTGGCTTGCTCTGCTTCTGTTGGTTTGTGCGCTTCGTTCGCGTTGTCGCTCATTTGCTCGCCTCCGTCTTCATGGCTTCCACAGCCTTCACCGCTTCCACAGGGCAAGGTTCAATCAGTTTGCGAATTAGCTTTGCATGTGCTTTAGTGCGCTTTTCGTGCCTTTTAACTGCCTTCATGTAGCTCATTTGCTCCCACCCGTGCTCTTCAAACCGCGCGACAACCTCAACGCGCTCGAGGCTTAAAGCGTCCGTGTTTTCATTCTTTTGCCTTAACTCATACATAAAGCCGGGAAGCGGTTCGCATGTATAGCATACCGCATCATAAAGTTTGAATGCAGCCCGTCTAAGTTCCTGTGCGCTATTGTGCCAAGCGTGTGCGGACTTTTTAAGCGCCTTGCGCTCCCCTTCTGTTGGTCTTCTTTTGTCGCTGTTGTTGTTCTCGTTCTTCATTTTGCTTTCTCCTGTGTTGTTTCCCGTTGCTCTTCTGCTTTGTCGCATTCAATACGCGCCACACCGACATGACGAATGGCTATGCGGTACGCCTCTATAGCGTCTCTAAGCTCCACAGCACATCCTATTGCTTCGCTAATAGCGTCTTCTAGCTGGTCTTGTTTTGCTTTCATTGTGTCCGTTGTGTTCATTTCCCCCCCGCCCTTTGCCCAACTTAACGCTGAACAATAACACTGCCAGAACTTATAGGCTTCTCACAAACTCCACCTTCTTTCCTGTACGGGTATATCACATCCGTTTGCAACGCTATAAGCTCATCCAAACCCAAGGCGCGTGCTGTGAACAGGGCTATAGGCATAGCCCGCACCATCTGTTCAGGGGTTACCCCATACTTAACAGCCGTAGTTAAAAACACCTGCTTGTAGTTTACAAGATTATTCTCACTTCCTTCAAGCACCAGGTTTCTGTTCTCATGCTTAAACGCCTTGCGAGCCTGTAAAAGATAATGCCAAGCGGCGTGTTCCTCAGGCACAAACGCGCCCTTTGTGAATGCGCTTGCAGGCTCGTCTTGCACTTTGGTGTACCGTGCAGGCTCTATATGTTGCATTAAGGAGGCTGCTTTGTCTTCTGTGTTCATGTTTATTCCCCTTTTGTGTTTACTTCCTTTGCCTGCGGCGCACGGCCTGCGGCGCACCCATAAAGCAACAAATTAATCGCCTCCTTCCAATCAACCTCAATTTGAGGTTGCTCCAGCCCACTCCTATAGGGCTTAATAAACTTAACTACTTCTTCGTTTGTACAGTCGCATACATTAACATGCTGGCAAGTTTGGTGCCATACACGGCATTCCGTTGTATCTCGCGACAAACGCCCTAAATGCTTCCTTTCCTCTGCAATGCGCTCACCGGCAGAGCGTAAAACATAATCCCACTCAATGATACGCTGATCTGTTACACCATAGCTCAGGGTAAAGCTGGTCGCATTTTTCGTGCTTATACTCATATACCAAACGCGGTACGTTCTGAAACAGTTATGACCTCCGATAGCTCGCCACTTAGCCTTGTTAGCCTTGTGCAGCAAAGCGCATACACCAGCAAGGTAACCTAAAAGCTGGTTGCTGTGCAGTTGGTTTGTGCGTACTTCGCTTATCATCCCCGTTGTCTTCATGTCTAAAACAACAGGTTGGCGCTGTTCCTTATCCCACATGACGAAATCGACATGCGTGTCGTATGGTATTTGCTTGTGCAGGTTTAGCAAGCGAACACCTAGTTCGATGCTTTCCCATCCATGCAGTGGGTTTGTGTTTGTTGTGTCGGCTTGGCTGCTTGCTTCATCTGCCGCACCTTCGCACCACTTCGCAGGTGAAAACAGCTCATACTTAGCAAGTAGTTGAGGCAAAAAGCAACGGAACGAAGCCAAACAAGCTACAGCCTGTTCAAACGAACGCGGCTGGCTTGGGGTTGCGCTGTAATCCACGGGCGCATATAACCAAAAGAATCGATCCATGTGGCTGCAAAGCGCCTCCCAATCCGCGCCAGCTTCCTGCATTTGAAAGCAAGTTTGAGCCAATGCGTGCCAAAAGTGACCAACGCCGGAAGCGGTTATATTGTAGCGCCCGTTATACATAGGCGCGGCACGCATGGGTAAGGTTTGCGCCAAGTTGCTAAGCTCAAGCGAACGCCCGCACTTTTTAAGCTTATTCACGTTTGAGTTTGAAAGCGGCGGCTCGGGCAGTAAGTAACTGTTTTGGCTACGCATGTTAAATACCCAGTAGGTTAGCTAAACGAGCTGCTTCTGCCTTTTCCGCCTTGGCCTTGGAAGCGCGTGTTTTACCTGCTTTGGTTTCCTTGGGCGGCGCGTCTTTCTTCTTCTTGGCCGTTGCCGCCGCTTTAGTTTCCTTGGTTGGCAAGTTAGCATAGTAAGATCGTGAAGCAGCCACCAGCAAGTTAACATCGGCTGGAAGCAGTATATCGGGCGCGTCCTCTTCTCCGCGTAAAAACTCGTGCACGGATAGCATAGCTGTTCGCAAGTTGCTCGCTATGGGCGCGTCCATGATCCCTTCACGAATTGCGGCTTCATGCGCGTAGACTGCCTCATTGAGTTCGTCTAGGCGTGACTTGTAGCGAACAGCGCGGTCTTCATCCCCTAGGGTTAGGATTGGTTTGCTTGTTAACAGCTCGTTTAGTTCTTTGCCATCCATAATGTGTTCCGCCTTGCTTTGTTTGTTTGTGCTTGCTATTGTGCTATCACGTTACACTTATGCAGCCGTCTACAGAAAAAGAATGCTATCCTGTTCGCAGCTTAACCCTGTCTGCCCCTCGTTGAAGACAACGTAACGCGCATAGTCCTTAACTTGCTTACGCCAGATGCGTAAATTGGTTTCATCTTTTGCGAACGTGACAAAAAGGTTGATGGCCGCCCCTGCTTTGAGCTTGGTGCGCGTTACCACTTTAGTTTTATCCGGTTCATGTATGGCCATGTAAACCATTCCGTTTTTGCTCCCTGCTTGCTTGCGTAGGCGGTGCATCCCGTTGTGCAGTGTGTTTCTGAAACGCTTTCGCTCGCTAACGGTGAAGTGCGTTACATCTATTGAAAAGGTGCGTTCGCCGTTTTTGTACTCTGTAAGCAAACCAAGCACGAACAACGGGGCAGACACGCGCAACAACGAAGCAGGTGTGAAAGGTGCGTTTGTTTCAGCGTCCTGCACGGCCATCACACGGAATGCGTGTTTGGCTTGGCTGGTTGGCTGCGCTGTCCGTACTTCAACATAACCGGGCTTTGCCTGCGGCGCACGGCCTGCGGCGCATTCCTTACTCATAACGCACCCCATACAGCGAACAGAGCAAAACAAGGCCAGACGATCAAAGCTAAACACAGATGAAAATAAGTTAACATGTTATGAATCCCCTTTTAAAGCGCGTGCAAAGTTACCAGCGCCGGTGCCTGTAGCTGTGATCAGCTTGGCCTCTATTGTAGACCCTTTAAGGGCTTGTTTATTAACTGCGTCTTGTAGCATTTCATCACTGCAATGCCAAACAATGCAGCGTTGTTGTGTGCGTGTAAGCGCGGTATACACATATTCGCGATTACACCCTTTGCGTAATGAGTGGTGGATCAAAACAAACACGTTGCGGAATCCAGACCCCTGCGCTTTATATATTGTTCTAGCATAGCTTAGGTTTAGCTTACCAATATCGGCTGCGGTTTTTAGTTTTACTGCCTTGTTTTTTCCTGTGTATTCGCATGTGTATTCAATCATGAGCACATGCGACGCTTGCGCTTGATTGGCTGGGGCTTGGTGCGTTTCGGCCTCAAACTCCCATGCAGCATCCTCGCTAGCTGTTGCATCTACATCCGCGCCATTGGCCTCCCGCTCTTCCCGTGCCTTTTCCTCTTGCTCCCTTGGGAGCGAACCAAGCAAAACAGGCCGCGAAGCCTTAGAAGCAACTTCATACCCCCAATTAACAGCTATGCCCTTAATAACACCCTCTGTGCCATTAACATATCCATCCTTTGGCGCGTTAACCCCAAATTGCACCTGATCACCGAGTGCAAAAGCTAACTTTCGCCCATAGCTGCAATCAACTACAGCGTGCAGCTCATGCGCTTGCGGATTAAGACACGCGGAAAGCTCTTGATTAAGGTACGTTTGCCCCAAGTAGCCTTTGTTCATGGGTGTTATTATCACATCCAGCGCTGGGTCGTACATCCCCGCTTTATGCAACTTTTTAATGTACGCGATAAACGCACTACTGGCTTGACCTGTGTTCTTTTTCAGCTTGCGTAAAACAAACTTGGCCTCATTGGGATTAACAGGCTCAGCTAGCGGTATCTTGCCTTGGATAACCCGATGAGCCTGTTTCAGCACCCAGCCATCGTACCTGTGAACCTTTGTTAACACAGAACGCCACTCCGATCCGCGTATGTACATGTTATACGCTGCGGCTGAAAGATCAGCTACAGGCTGCACTTGCCAAAGATCACCGAAAGAGATAAAGATTGTGTTGGAGTTGTGCGCTTTTATTAAATTATGGGCTATCTCCATGCCTTGCATTGACATTTCATCAATAAAGACAACGCGGGTAGGGCGTTTATTCATGCTGTTATATTTGGGAACGAACACTTTTAGCGTCCTTCCGTCCTTGTCTTTACGCACATAGCGAAGATAGGCGTGTGCTGTTTCAAAGGACACATTAAGCGCCTCGGGCGGTGCTCCAATATCTTTCAGCGCCCCAACCAAAACGCGCTTGGCGTTTATAGCCGCCTTGCCCGTTGGAGCAATAACAGCCACAGAGAGGTTGGGAAAATAACGCCCTATGTTAATCAAAGCAGCGGCAAGTATCGTTGTTTTGCCTGTACCCGCAGCCCCCTGCACTGCATACGTTACCGCTTCATTGTGTGCGCGTATGTAACCGTGTGTCGTGCCGTGTAGCGTTGGCTTGTTAACCGGCGCGTATTTGATGCATTCGTCCGTGCGTGCGGCCTGAGCGGTAGCAGCTGCATAAGGTTGTGTTAGGTCGTCGTTACGTTCCGCCTTTTCCACCAACGCCATGATTTTTAAAATCGCTGCGGCTTGGTCGGGGTCTGGTGTGTGTGGCAAGTTGAGCAAGTAAGGGCTTGTGGGTTCGCTTGCCTGCGGCGCTTCGTTCGCGCCAACCTCGTTTAACTCGCTTGCCTGCGGCGCACGCGCTACCTGCTTGTTTGTGTCTGTTTGTTTTGCTTGCGCTACCAGCTCGTTTATGTTCATGCCCTTTCTCCTGTTTGCACCGCCTGAAATAGTAAAAGCCCTGAACAATCAAGGCTTTTATTGCTTCTTGCTTGTGTTGCGTGTTGCTCGTTACGCGCTGCTTATTGCCTGCTACTCATCCATAGCTCGCAACGCCTCACCCATCAAATCAACAAGTCTCTGTGTTTCCTCTGTTTCCGCCTTTTTTTTGTCTAAACGCCTTTGCGCCTTGGCCAGTGCCTGCGCTGTCTCTTGCTTGCGTGATTGTGTCGTTTTGATGTGCGTAGTTATCTCACCTAGACCGCGTAAAACAACTCTTTCTTGTTTTGCCGCTTGAGCTGCGCGTTTTTCTTGTCGCTTTTTATCTTGTGCTAGTGCGCGTTCCAGCATGAGCGCTTGCTCCGCTTGCTCTTGCAATACGTTGATACTCAATATAGCCGTATTGATGTTGTTGAGCACATCACACCTCATGGGTGTTTTTACCGCATCTACACGATTAATAAAAAACGTATATCCGCTGTTAAGCCGTGCTGTTTTATCTTGCATAAGCGCATCACTTAGCGCGTCAAGTGCGTTTAGCACCTCTGTATCGCGCTTGTTTGTTTTTGCGTTTTTTTGTAGCGCAAGTACAGCCGCTTTCGCCCTTGCGGTACCTTCAATCGCGGCTTGGCTAAAATTGTAAACACCGCGCTCGTTTAAGCTTGAGCTCACATTAGAACACCCAAAACCAAACCAAAATAACACGCTTGCCCTTACTTGCGTTAACATGCGCTGTGTGTCGCTTACAGTGTCGCTTACAGTGTCGCTTACATCTTGCAGCACAAAGCAGCCCAAATGTTTAACTTGTAACGTTGACCACGGTAGGTCTGTAACATAAACGTGGGGTTGTGCATACATATGCATGTCTATGCTGTGATCCAAAGCTTTGCGCTTGGGTGGTGGCGTTAACACATCCCGAAGCGTGCGTGGAATTAACGGTATGTGCCGAACCGTGTTGTCGTTTAGTGTCAGGTCGTAATCAACACAAACGGGCGCTGTGAATAAAGCGTGTATCTGTGCGTGTGTGGTGTTGGTTTGTTCGTTGTGCTCTTGCTCATTGTCTTGCTTATTCATCTTATTTGCCCTCTTCGTTGTTCGTGTCTGTCGCCCAGTTGTTTACCCGTGCCTGTGTCCGTGCTTCTTTCGCCTGTACGCGCTTGCTGTGTGCCTCCTGTGTGCAAGTCGCACATGTGTCAGCGTGTTCAGCGTACTTAGCGCGTTTTGCGTATTCTGCCTTTTGTGTGTAGTTTGCTTCGTCGGCGTGTTGCGCGAAGTCAGCTTCTGCCGCTTTTTTTTGCATACTTCGCATTGCCAGCGTGTTTCGCTTTTCGTGCTTGATCCGCTTTTGCTGCAAATCTAGCTCGTTCCGCTTGTTCCGCGAATGTTGCGTGATCAGCCTGTTCCGCCTGTTCCGCATGCTTAGCGTGCTTAGCCTGTTCAGCTTGTTCAATGCGCTTGCTTAAATCTTTCATTTTTGTTCTCCCGCTTTTGCAGCCAAGCGCGTTACAATCGCGTCTACCAGCGCGTTAACCTCAGACAACAAACCGCCCTCGTTTTCCTCACCCACTGCCACAGCTACGCGCAAAGCAACCAATATATCTGTTAGTGCTGCTACTCCCTTGCTGTCCGCGTCTTCACACCGTGCACATGTGTCTGATTGTCCCGCGTGCTTAGCATGGTCAGCGTATTCCGCGTTTTCTGCTCGATGCGCGTAGTTAGCGTATTCCGCGTTTTCTGCGTTTTCTGCTCGATGCGCGTAGTTAGCGTATTCCGCGTGCTTAGCCTGTGCAGCGTATTCAGCCTGATTAGCTCGTTCCGCATGTTCAGCGTGCTTAGCATGTTCAGCGTGCTTAGCATGTTCAGCCTGATTAGCATGTTCAGCCTGATTAGCGCTTTTGCTTAAATCGGTCATTGTTTTGCCTCCTGGACGCATCACACTATATATATGGTGTGATGCTGTGATTAAATTGTTTGACCCCGCCTCACAAAGCCAAAACCACCCCAAAATAGTAACACAGTGTGATTAAAATGCAACGTTTTAATCACACTCGACCAAAAACCTACCATAACCCCTTGATTTCAAAGCGTTTTCTCATTTTAATCACACTTTTTCACCTGCACCCAAAACAGACAAATCATAACCCCTTGATTTCAAAGCGTTTTCTCATTTTAATCACACTTTTTTAATCACACGTTTTGTGTGATTAAAACGCCCTCCTAACCCTATGATTTTAAACAAGTTTTCTGATCACACGAAATCACTAAAATAATTTAAGGATTAGGTTTCGTACACACAAGATACAGACACACAAAACAAAGACAACGCTAGTATCTATTTGTAGGCTATCGAGACAAAATATTAAAGGTATCTTACATGTAGGCTTTTAGCTGGGAGAGCTAGAGACGCGGCGCGTACTGTACGTTGTGTTCACGCGTGTACGTTGCGCGTGTGAATCCTAATCCTTAATTATTTTTGCCCTTTTTGTGTGATCATAAAAACCCTTACGGATCAAAGACTTACAAGCGCGTTTTAATCACACGTTTTGTGTGATTAAAAAAGTGTGATTAAAATGAGAAATCTCATGTAAATCAATAAGTTACAATTTGCCGTTTTTGGGTGCAGGTGAAAAAGTGTGATTAAAATGAGACCCCCCACAACGTACGCATACAATTTTTATTTGTTTTTGCTTGCTGTTTTTCTCGATCTGTGTTATTCGCGCGCGCGCCCGCTTCTATATATATATACTGTTTTGAGGGGGGCAAAATGGGGCTAACCGGTCTGACTCAAGCACAGCGGGATAAATAAAGTTGCAAACGGGCTGCAATGTGTTATTATTAAGGCTCAATCCATATCAATGCAAATAAACAGGAGTTACACACATGCCAGCATCTAAAGCAACATCTAAAGCCGCAGCTAAAAAAGCATCACCAGCATCACCAGCATCACCAGTTGAAGCAGTTGAAGCAGTTGAAGCAGTTGAAGCAGTTGAAGCAGAGCCTAAAAAGGCCGTTGAAGTCCCCCGCGTCTCTCTGCCAACATCACCAGCCGCATACATTGACCGCGCCGCAGCGCTGTCGTACACAACGCACACATATCAAGACGCGGGTGAGGTCTTGCCCGTTGTTGTTACTGCCGCCGCACGTAACGAGTTAAGCCTTGTTGCCGCGGATGTGGACACGGCCACGGACAGCAACAACGCGTTCTTTCTTGTGCAAGTCAAATCAAACGTAAAAGGCAAAAAGGTGACATCCGGCATACTGCTTGATTACACTGTAACGCCTACGGCTGTGGCATTGGCTGCTAGCGACTCAACAAACATCAACCACGCTCAGGCAGTTGCATGGACAAGTGAGGCGGTCGTAAATCGCGTTAAGCAAAAGCTCAAGACAAGCCTACTGCAACACGCTAAAGGCAACGGCGAGCCAATTCATGCCGTGGCTGATCTGCTAAGCCCGCCACTAGTTGCAGTGGTAGTGACTACAACTACAGCTACAATAATCGGCGCGTACGCATCAACACTTGCACGCGCTAAGGGGCTTCGCACAATAAACAAGCTATCCCTCGCAACTGTTATCAAGTACGGTTCGCAGTTTCCACATCTGTTTCCGGATGCTAACGTGGATGCATTTTACAGCATCATGAGCAAGCTCAAAGCAGCCACCGAACAGTCGCTCAAAGCCTTGCATACGGAAGCAACCGGGGAGCGCGACGAAGATGGCAACGTAACTGCCGCAGATGAGGCAGAGCAAGCTCTTATTGATCAAAAAGCCAACTTGCTATTAACACAGCCGCGAATTGCAGAGCACAGCGCGGCACTACGCAAGGTGATCGAGCTGTTAACTCAGGCGCTGCAAGACAAAGAGGCGTGGTTGGCGGCTGAACCCGCTGCAGATGCTGGCGTTGTAGAGCGTGACGAAAACGCGGCAGAGGTGGACTTGGAAGACATGACGTTCTAGTAAAACAACAAGCTGGTGTGGCAAGGGCTGCACCAGCTGCAAACAAGGCAAGGCGCACGCGGTTAAGTAGCTATGTGCGCCGAGCCTACGGCGTAGCATAAGGGGGGGGGGGTTCCCCCAATTTGATAAACACCCCCTGGGGTGTATAAATGCTTCCCACGCCCACAAATCGATATTTTACATAAACGCCTAACTTACACGTTAAACGGAGGTTGCATGTCGCATGAA
>JALSGS010000043.1 GCA_026982695.1 Saprospiraceae bacterium | reverse complement strand
GATGTGTTGTGTCGCGACATCCGCATTCAGGAGGCCATAAACATCACCGGCGGAGATCAGCTCTTGCCCTCAGGTAGTTATCAGCTCTATCCGAATCCGGCGGCTTCGCAGGTGTATCTGTCGTTTGAGTTGCCTTTGGCGGCCTCCTGCACCTGGTACTTGCAGGATGTGAATGGTCGGGAGCTGGCGCAGCGCTATTTGGCATCCGGTAGCCGGCAGTACGCTTTGCCCCTGCCCCAAGATCTCGCCGGCGGCATGTACCTCTGGGCTTTGAAAGACAGCCAGGACCGCCTGCTGGCCCGCGGTAAGTTGGCCGTATCCGGGCCTTGATGCCCACATGGCATCTCATGGCGGTCAGAGGCAGAGGCCTGACCAGGCCTCTGCCTCTTGCAAAAAACTTGCAGCAGACAAAAATGCTAAAACGCATCTTCCGCACCCCCAAATTAGAAAAACTGATAATTTCATAAATTAGGAGTAAACTTGTGAGATGAAGACACGAGAATACTCAAGTAAGACATTAGACCATTTGGGTTTGGTAGCAGGGATGTGCCGGGAAATAGGGATTAGTGAGGTAATTGATACTTATTGTTGGTCTGACAGTCCAGATCAGATTGTGAGTACTGGCAAGGCTATGGAAGCCATGATTCTCAACGGTTTGGGTTTTATCAATAAGCGTTTGTACCTGGTTCCTCACTTTTTTCGTGACAAGCCTATAGAATTATTGTTAGGCCCCGGAATCAAGGCTGAGCATCTTAATGATGATCGCCTGGGCCGTGCTTTGGACCAACTATATGAAACAGGACTAACAACCTTGTTTACCAAGTTAAGCCGTCGCACTTTTGAAATTTTAGGGTATGGTCCCGATTGCGGACATTTGGACACAAGTACCCTGAGTGTTTATGGCCGATACAACAGCAAAGAAACAGATACGAGCGCTCTGCACATTACACAAGGTTACAGTAAGGATAAACGTCCGGATCTGCCTCAGGTTACTATAGAATTGATCTGCGAACATTTGAGCAGTATTCCGATGCACCTGGAAGTTTTGAATGGCAACAGCAGCGATAGCGAGTCGTTCCGCCGGACGATTCAAAGTTTTGGAAATCAGTTGTATAGCGAAGATGGTCTGCGCACGATTGTGGCAGACAGCAAGCTATATAGCAAGGAAACATTACAACTTCTTCAGCAAAGCCATTTAAATTGGATTTGCCGGGTACCAGGCACTTTGCATGCAGCAAAAGAGCTGCTCGAAGGGATAAAACCGACCGACTTAAATGAGTTGGAGTTAGAAGGTTACAGCAGCGCCTGCTATACCATAGACTATGGAGGTATTGACCAACACTGGGTGGTGTACCATTCTCAAAGTGCAGAAAAGCGAGAAACCCAAACCCTGCAAAGACGTCTGGACAAAGAAGCTGCTCTGGCTCAACAAAGCCTCAAAAAATTAAAACGGCAATCATATCATTGCAAAGAAGATGCACAGGCGGCTGCCCGGCAATGGCAGCAACAATGGAAATGGCATCAGCTA
>JALSGS010000042.1 GCA_026982695.1 Saprospiraceae bacterium | reverse complement strand
AATGTAAACACCGTATACCTGTTTACTGCCGCTACGATTTTATATGACAGTATGCTAAGTAGTTGGTGTCCGAACACTTCCGAGCATCGAGTTCAGGATAGTTGATTAGAAGTAGCAAGAGTGGTAGTGTCACACAGTTATATTTCCTCTCTGGAGCAATTTCAACTGTGAATTAGAAGCATATTCAAAGAGTTACTGATGCGATATCGACACAAATTTCCAAACTGTCGCTAAAATGGTATGGAAGTGCAACATCACAGAGCAAACTGTATTCCCAATGGTCTGAGCAAGGGTTCTGAGATCGCATATCCACTGCAGTCAGTCACTGTTACCGCCCTATGAGACCAGGCCACGTGGACATTTGCGTGCGTGAACATCGATTCGCAGTCAGCTCGCATGGCGGAGAGCAACGAAGCAGCTTGGCAGCATCTGTCTACGCCACGTCCTCCACTCCTTGCCTCTACGCACAGTTTGTGACTCACCAGTGAGTCAGCAAGCCCCCCTTTCCCTGGGGACAAAGAGATCCACAGAACGTGGGCGATATTGCTGGCAAAACGACTAGAGCAAGCAATGAGTGACAGATGCTATCAAAAGCTAAAACGGCAATTTGGTTTCACGTCAAACTCCCGAGGGGCTTTCAGGCGAAACGAGTGGCGCCATCTGGAGGCGAGTGCCTGAGAGGAGCCTACTGACCTGCAGAGTGTGGGAACGCGCTGAGGACGCCAACCGGGTTCTATCCTGCGGTAGGGCAGCACGAGAAGCGTACACGCACACACCCACACAAACACACATGCACACGCATGCACGTATGTACGCATGCACGCACGTACTCACGCACGCACGTAAACACACACACACACACACACACACAAACAAACACAAACACACACACACACACACACACACACACACAAACACACGCTGATAATTTATTAAATTAATTTCATGTAAAAAATCTGTTTGTTGAAAATTTTCTCTGAAGGAGTTTGTATTCAAGGTTTTTCCTTTTCACATTCATTACTGACTGTGCTGATAGTATATAGCAGTTTCTCCACAGGAGATATTAATTATGTAACTCCTGCGACCATTTAGCTAGAGAGAGTGCCTAAACGTTATTTGGAATCAGAATACTAAAGAAAAAAACCCAAAACGTTTCTGTCTTTTGGGGTAATATCTACCATACAAGCAATGATACATTTATCTAATCTGTGTCATTCTTATCTTTTTATTTTTTCACTAAATATTTTGCATGGCGGAGAGCCACGAAGCAGCTTGGCAGCATTTACCTTCGCCCCGTCCTCCGCTCCTTGCCTCTACGCGCAGTTTGTGACTCACCAGTGAGTCAGCAAGTCCGCTTTTCCCTGTGTACAAAGGGAGGCAGAGAACATTGGCGATATTGCTGGCAACACGATCATAGTACACAATGAGTGCCAGATGTTATCAAAAGCTAAAACGGCAATTTGGTTTCAAGGCTGGCTTCACTTGGCACACCTCGACTGCGTCTGGTCTTTGATATGTGCTTCTATGGAGTGCTGGAGCGCCAGACAATGCGCAGCGCGGGTCTGTTATTGGCGACATCTGCGGTTCTCATCAGGCTACTGCCTCATCCCCTCGTACCATGCAGTGGGCTAGCTTTCAAAGTCCGTGATAGATTCTATCTAAAA
>JALSGS010000041.1 GCA_026982695.1 Saprospiraceae bacterium | reverse complement strand
CAACGACCGCCCCAACATGGGTATCGGCGGGATCACCCCTGCTATGAAACTGAAAATGGCCGCGTAATTCTACAAGCGGACCCCATCAAAAATGGGGGGATTACCACCAACAACGCATATTTTCAAAACCCAGATCGGAAATATAAGCGGCATCGATCTCTCGAATAGTGTCGAGAACGAATACTACTGCTTAAAACTTTTCGAGAGATTTGGCTTTGACGTCAACCAAGTAGAAATGCAGATTTTTGGCAAAACCAAAGCATTAGTGATTAAGCGATTTGATCGGCTGTGGACCAAGAACAACCGCCTGATCCGCTTGCCGCAAGAAGATTGCTGTCAGGCGTTGTCAGTACCGCCAACCCGAAAATATGAAAATGAACAGGGACTTGGTATAAAGCAAATCACCCAACTTCTAGCTGGAAGTGATGATCCGTATGCAGATCAACTGACATTTTTCAAAGCGCAAATACTAAACTGGCTAATTGGAGGTTCTGATGCACATGCCAAGAATTTTAGCGTATTCATTCGTCCGGGTGGTGCATTTCAACTTACACCACTTTACGATATTCTGAGCGTCCAACCACACCTAATTGCGAATGAATTAAACCGTAAACAAATGCGCATGTCGATGTGCGTTGGCAATTCGAGGCACTATCGTTTCGATAAAATCCACGGTCGGCATTTTGTTGAAACTGCACGCAAATCAGGCATGCCAGATAGTCTCACAAAATTGGCCATAGAACAAATCATTGGGGCGATAGATGGCGCATTGCATGCAGTTGAACTCGATATGCCTAAGGGATTCCCCGAAGAACTGCACGCTGCCATTTCCAGAGGAGTGCAGGAAAGAGCCAGAATGCTGGTAGGTGTTATCTAACATACATCCGCGTACTCTTACGAAATAACCACAAGTCTTCGAGGCGCAATTGCCCTTGATCGGGTCCAGTTTTAGCAAGGTAGCGGTATCCAAATCGCGTGAGGGTTAGTCTGGGATTTTTGGGGGACGCAAAGGCTTCCTTGCGAGGGATCTCCAAATCTAGCGAGTGGGTTCGTGGAGCGCAATAGCCCCTGATCAGGTCACACTTTGACAAGTTGACGGCATCCAAACGGCGAACGGTTGGTCTCAATGGAATTGTCTGGGGCCTTGGGGGCAGGAACGCCACCCAAGTCGATGGGAAGGTTCCAAGGAAGGGTAGCGCGAAAGCTCCCTTCTTTTGTCTCCATGAAATGGGCGATGGGTGCAGGGAGAGAGAAGTTTCCATTGCGAGGGATCAAACACCGATATGTTTGTATGATGACGGAAAAGGCTCAATGCCTGCCCGTCGTCATTGGCTTTGGGGGATAAAACGGGGGAGCGCAGCAATCCCCTTTTCATGATTGTGTGGTACTACCACACACATCTTGCGGCTCACCTTAACTTCAAAAATTGGTAGTACCAGTCAGATCACCGAAATTGGTACTACAATGGGCACCCTTTGCGCGTGCAGGCGTAGACTCGGTGTCGTTGATTTTCTTGTTACAGAAGATCGGAAGCTCCATGAGCGGGCAAGGCGACACGCCCCTATCTGGTGGCAATCATGGATTGGGCCACGCGCAAAGTGCTGTCGTGGCGGCTATCAAATACGATGGACGCCAGTTTCTGCAAGGAAGCACTGGATGAAGCCATTACCAAATA
>JALSGS010000040.1 GCA_026982695.1 Saprospiraceae bacterium | reverse complement strand
GTGGGTCCGTCTGCTAGCTGCATAATAATGGGTGTAGCCCACTACCAACACATCCCCCTCAGCATCGCCACCATATACAAAGGGATTCTTCAGAAATATGGTAGCACCGTCAGGTGCTGTAAGTGTACGTAATATATGGAGACTATCGGTGGCAACATCCAATACTGTGATGGCTGCCTCCCGGTGATGGTTCTTATAGTAAACCCTATAAATCTTCTCTTTGTGCACGCTCAGAGCAGCTTCGCCAAAATCAAAAGGAGCAACCCACACCACACAGCTCTTTGTCTGCTCATCGGGTATCACTACCCCTTGAGCAAGCGGCAATACCCATTTGCCTCTTAGAAAACCCGACAAAAGGTTGTAATACAACGGCCGACTTGAAAACAAGTCACAGCACCAATAAGTCTTTATCTTTCCGCTCTGCAGATCGACCGTGGCAAAACATTGCTGCACATCCTCATACCAGCTAAACAGCATCTGATTGCCTTGGCGAATTGGATAAAGATGCGTTGCAGCTGCCAGGTCAAGCCTCCAGGCTTGTGTCAAACTGAGTGCGCGGGGCTTGGCAGTGTGCTCTTGCTGGCATCCCCACACAGCTGCCAGCACCCACATCACCCAACCTATTGTCCTTACCGATTCCCACCTTCCCATCACTTCGGAGGAATCACAAAAGCTGGCCCTGAGTTGCCGTTGAACAAATCCTCGTACACTTGCCGCACCGTCGGATGAAAATATTTCGGCTCGTCAAAGTGGTTCACTCCCGCAAGGCGAATGGTCACCGTCGCACCATCCAACAGCTGCTCCTCTTTGGAGTACAACCCATCGTGAGGCGCAAACACATAGGCCGGCACGCTGATCTGAGGATAGGTGTAGGTTCCCGTCTCAAAATCGCAGTACTGATCGCAGTCTATATCCAAATTCATCTCGTAGTTCAAATCCGCACACTCCATCATACACGGAAGCAACTCATCCGGATCCGCAACATCTACCTCACCCAAAACCAGCTCGCCCTCCGTAATCAGCACCACATAACGCGCCGCCAACACCTGATTGGCCAACTCACAGCGCAACAACCGCGCTAACTCCTCGTCGTACTGACGCACAGCCTCTATCTGCTGCGCCAGCAACGTCCCATTCCCCGATATAAACTCACCTACAAACGTAAGAATAGCACCCAAACCCGGACTTTCTAAATCTATAAACTCCCCTACCGCAGCCAAAAGATTCGAAAAAAAGTTTGTCGTCGATTGAACCAGCGCCACCTGTAAGCTCGTCTTCGCCTTGCGCTTAGCGATCATGCGCCTCATCCGAAGACAATCCCCATATAAATTTGCATCAGTCAATGGGAAGGGATCAGCTCTTGACGACAGCAAACTTGCCAAGAAAAACTCTGAAGTCTCCTGCTCGGTATCTCCCCACAACACTGCAGTAGGCACAGTCGGCACTCCTATCGAATCTACCGCCCCCCCTGGCGTTACATACTGCAGCGGTTCCCGCAAATTCTCCAACTCTTGCATCATCGTAGCAAAAGCGCCCACTATGTTGCAGTCCTCGCATTCATCTCCTTACTTCATGTCGTTTATTCCCGAAATTAATTCCTCCATCGTCGTAAAGTTGGACAAATCGCCCTCATTGTCCGTAGCTTTCTCAATCACATGGGATCCCTTATTTGGCACCCCATTGAGTATCATCGCACTGATATTCGGATGCTCCAGCTGGAGCTTGCGCAAAATAATCCCCGAATAGTCATGGGCTACCCCCAACACATCACTGCCATTGCTCACCAATGGATACAGGGCTGACACCACAGATTCCACCCCTTGCTCCGGATAGTAGTTCACCCCACTGAGCAAAGTGTTGATCTCATAATCGTGAGCGAACAGATCTTTACTCCAGCGGAACATGCTGTGCGAGGGCGTCAATCCTCCTATCCACAGCACATCTCGCTGTTGCCCATGCAAATTACTGCATCCCAGCCACAGTAGTAAAAGTACGTATGGCTTACTAAAAACTATACTGCAACTCCACATCTCTTATCGATTTTTATAAGGAAAGAAGTTTTACAGGAAGTAGAAGTGGAAAAGGCCAAAACCTATTCCATCACAAAGTTAGTGATACGCGAACGGCGGAAAATGTTCATCTTGATATTGCTGAATGGCGATATAAACGAAGTCCTGAATTCATGCCCCACCACTTTGAAGTCATCTATTTCACCTGATACATACAAGCGATAGCCCTGACGCAGCTCGCCCGAAGCATCGTAGTCTTCCTGTCCTACCAGTAGGTAGCGTTTTGTATCGAAATACACTCGAGAAAATCCATCGTCTAAAGGCTGATCGACAGTGACGAGATCCTGACCAGGCAAGCTATCTACTGGATAACCAGCATTGGCAAAAGCTGCCCATACTTGCTGCAGCTCGTCCTGACTGAGCGGCTTGGTCACCTTGCTCAAGGAGACCAACAGAAACTGGAGTACAATGGTCTCAGGTTCGACGTAGTTGGTATTAATTTCTTTTCCCGAAGCATCGTAGTAAATTACTTTCCCAGTTCTATCAAACACTGCTCGGTGAAATAATGGTTTGTCATGTACGCCAACTCCTGCCATGTAGTCCGGATATGTATACAAGCCGGAAGCGGGTAACATCTGGACCGTGCTCTCAAAAGTGCCATCGGGGTATATGCAAGTTTCCACGCTGCATCTCCTAGCCGTAGGGGGCAACATGAGCTGTTCGGCTACGTCGAGCTGGCTATAGTGGGTAATTCCTTCTGATTCGTCTGGCGACACATTGCTCACCTTTTCCACCACGAAGCTCAAATAACGGGCACAGTCCAGTTTTTCCTCGGTGGTGGGCATTTCATTTTCCTTCCCACAAGAAATAAGCAAAGTACCCACTGCAGCGGCCAGCATCAGTGTGCGCAAATGAGGTGAGCGTTTCATCTTTAAACAAGTTTGAGCGATGAAATAAATGACAGTTAATAAAATCCAACACAATGTGCCCCATCACTTACTACTACTTCTCACCAATACATATGGGACCTTTTTCTAAGGTAATACAAAAAAAATTGATCAACAATGCAAGACTTGTCCAAGATTTTTTTTGTTATTACAATAAAAAAACAAGTCACAGGTGCTTCAGATTTGTTTACCAGCACGCTGTACACGTCTTGTTTAGCACTCGATCAGTTCTCTTTTGAGGTTCAAGGCACAGGAAGCTACAGGGGAGAATGCACAGAAAACCGCATTTTTGGCGAAAGCCAAAGCCTGGACACATGAAAAATATATCATTTCGCATCTTTTTCGTACTCGTATTGCTGCTCATCGTCTTTGGTAGTGGCATATATGTGGCGCGATGGTGGTGGCAGCAACAGCAACAGCTCAAGGTACAGGAACAGTCGGATGTACTACTCGAAAAAGTACGTGCTGTAGCCAAGCTCATCACGGTAGAAGGGCAGTTTTCGGAATTGTACAGCTACAAGGAGATCTGGGGTTACGACTGGAGTCCTTTCCGAAAAAAGGCGCTGTTGCGCATACAAGCGACCGTCCAAGTGGGATACGACTTGGAGAAGATGCACATCGAGATGCAGCCGGACAAGCGCACCATCATCATCTCGAATCTGCCCGAACCGGAAATCTTGAGCATCGATCACACAATAGACTACTACGACATTCAGGAGGGCACATTTAACTACTTCACACCGGAGGACTATAGCAAACTCAATGCACGTGCCAAGGAGTTCATTCGCCAAAAAGCACTTCAGAGCAATTTGCTTGAGCTAGCAGTACGCCAAGGAAATGAAATGCTAGAGCTCATCGAGTTCATGGCGGAATCAGCTGGCTGGAAGGTTCAATATCAAAGCGATGTGCCCATTGCTACAGACAGCTTGTCGGCGCCACCTGGCTGACAGATTAGGTAGTGCATCAGTGCGTTGTTTGGTGGCTTTGCACTTGTACGACCAAGGCAAAAGGGAGATGGCTCGCTGGAGGAACAGCTTTTTCCTTTACTTTTAGCCCTGTTTCCAAATTATTGTCTGCCTACTGCAGCCATTGCCACCACAAATGCAGGTGCCTATGGGGCAGGGCAGTCTGCCACAAGTGAGGGCGATGAAAACTGAGATGTACAGTAGGTATTCACCAAACCATCTAAAAAAGCAATAAGCTATGAGTGCACAAACGAAAGGCCATCCTAAAGGGCTCTATACCCTATTTGCTACCGAGATGTGGGAGCGATTCAGCTACTACGGCATGCGCGCCTTACTGGTGTTGTATCTGACGGCTGAGCTGGTAAGCGACGGCTTTGGGCTGGCGCGTGCAGAGGCTTTGGCCATTTATGCCGTTTTTACGGGATTGGTGTATCTGACGCCCATTCTCGGCGGTTGGGCATCTGACAAGTTTTTGGGCAAGCGCAAAACGGTCTATATCGGCGGATTGGTCATGGCCATTGGGCAGTTTTTGCTTGCTACCAGTGCATTTACCGCTCATTCCATTGATCCGGCCATGCGGCAGTTCATTTTCAACTTTGGTCTGGGTACGCTGATCATTGGCAATGGCTTTTTCAAGCCCAACATCTCGACAATCGTAGGTGACTTCTACGACGACAACGACCCGCGCAAAGACTCTGCCTTCAATATATTCTACATGGGGATCAACTTAGGTGCCATTCTGGGTCCCTTCATTGCTGGTGGTTTGGGTGAAAACATCCACTGGGGTTGGGGCTTTTTCTCTGCGGGTATCGGCATGGTCATTGGCGTGCTGTGGATGTATTTCCGCGAAGAGACCTTAGACGGCCACGGTCTTCCACCTCAAACGGCAAATGACAAGATACGCCTCGATGGCAAAGACTGGCGCGACATCGTACTCATTTCGGTGGGCTTGGTGGTAGGCACATTAGCCATTATTCTTTTCTGGCGAGCCATTCCCGAAAGCGTGCAAAGTGGCATTGTCAATGTGGGTTTTGTGGCCATTGTATTGGGTTTGGGCTATGTAGTCATTCGCGGCATTGATGGCGAACGATGGCTGCCCAAGTTTGCCGTGGTAGTGGGCATTGTGGTGATTGTAGAGTTGCTAAGTCACTTTTGGGATTCCATTCCTCCTCAAGCGACCACTTATGTAGGCTATGCAGCCGTAGCGGGACTGATCGTGTTATTGGTGAGCCTGATGCGCAGCAGCAACGACGACTGGAGCCGTATGGGCGTGATCATCACGCTGGCCATCTTCAACGTAGCATTTTGGGCAGGCTTTGAGCAAGCAGGCGGCACGATGAATCTGTTTGCAGCCGAGAACACCAATCGCGTCATTGGCGGATGGGAAGTGCCGGCTTCGTGGTTTCAAAACATCAACCCCTTTGCTATCTTAGTTTTTGCGCCCTTGTTTTCAGTTATGTGGCTCAAGCTCGACGCACGCGGTCTCAACCCGCGCACCCCTGTGAAGTTTGCCTTGGGCTTGTTGTTAGGTGCGCTGGCCTTTTGGGTTATGTCGCAAGCGGCCAACAAAGCCGCTGACGGCACGCTCGTCTCGCCCATGTGGTTGGTGGTGGTATACCTCATTCTCACGCTGGGCGAGCTATGCCTCTCGCCCATAGGCCTATCGATGATTACTAAACTGGCCCCTCCCAAGCTCGTATCCGTGGTCATGGGACTGTGGATGGCCAGCTTCGCCGCAGGCAACTATCTGGCTGGTATTCTGGAAAATATCTTACACAAATACCACTTTGCCCTCTATCCCTTCATCACGATGGTGATGCTCATTTCTGCTGGGCTGCTGTTGCTCATGTCGCCCATCCTGAACAAGGCCATGAAGGGCATCCACTAAAACGAGCTGCAAAGTGTGTAGATAGATATAAAAAAATAAAAGATAACTTTCACCATTGTGGAAAATGCTCGTATCTTAGGCCCCGAACCCGGGTCGGTTCGGGGCTTATCTTTCCCAAAACGCTAACCGATTATGATCCCGAACGAATCAGGCTCTCCAATGACACCTCCCAATGGGGGTGCATCGAGCAATGCAATAGTGTATCTGTCTTTGCTAGTTAGTCAAATAATCATAGGCGCCCTACTCTATGGGTTATCCACACCGCAATCCAACTACATTCAAGAATCCACACTTGTTTTAGGCGTAGCATGGCATCGCCTCGTGGTCGGCTTTCTACTCATATTCGCCATTTTGACTGCTGTCTACCTTCGCAGCCAATTGGCACAGCGCCAGGAAAAGCCAGATGCTGCTACAGTGAAAAACACACAACTCATTGCTTGGTTATTGTTAGAAATGGCCAACATAGCCACAGTAGTCTTGGCAAGTTTACAGCACGATCGGCAATTATTTCTGGTGTTTTTCGTAGGGCTAATGGCCTTTGCATGGATGCGTCCGGCTACCTGGCTTTACAATTCAGGCTCTTGAGTGAACGCTCCATTGCAAATAGGCAAAAAACAGAAGCATATCAACTGTGAAGTGGAAGTTTTTTACAGTCAGTGTCGTAGGATGGCTTTTTTTGTGCCCACAAGCATGTAGCCCCGATGGCTGTGGTTGGACCAAATCGGGCTTTCTGGCACAGGTAGACCAACTCGTAGCGCAAGTTGATCAACTGGACTACCCTGTGAAAGACGAGCGATGGGCTCGTTTCGACGATCAGTTTACCAACCTAGTAGACATGTGTTACGAAAAATATGAATCTGAGCTCACCCCTCAAGAGAAGCGCCACTTTTGGGCAGGTGTAGCGCGCTACTACTACAAGCGATTTGGCAAAGCAGGTGTACGCCAGCTGAAGCAGGCAGGCCGCCACCTGCGAGATCTAATAAACGAGATGCAACAGTAAACATCTACAAGAGCACCTCAAGCTGTACTGCAAAGATTTTGTAGGCCTACGGTGCAACCTTTCGCAACCAACTTAGTAAATAACTCCAAAGTCACTTTTTTACAAGCCGAAGAAAGGTTAACCCCTTCACAATCAACAACATGCCTGACACGATACTCTCTTTTTTCACAGCTTTTTCACTCACTTTTTTTGCACTGCCACACATCATTCGCATTGCAAAACTTAAAAAGCTGTACGACATCCCCAATGAGCGCAAGCTACACAAAGTGGCCACGCCAGCTCTTGGAGGCCTAGGCATTATCACAGGCACCCTATTTTCCGTAATCCTCTGGGTGCCCTTCAGTGCTTACCCCAGATTGCAATATCTGGTCTGTGCGGTACTCATACTGTTTATGATCGGTATCAAAGACGATATCGAGCCCATCGCTCCGATCAAAAAGCTCATCGCACAAGTTTTGGCTGCTTCGATATTGGTGTTCAAATCAGGTTATCAACTGACGAGTTTTTACGGAGTATTTGGCATCGGACAGCTTCCCCAAGGAGTCAGTATTGCATTTTCCATATTTGTGTTCATAGTCATTATCAACGCATTCAACCTAATCGATGGCATCAATGCACTTTCGGCATCGATAGGTATTCTGATCAGCTTCGTACTGGGCAGTTGGTTTTTTCTGGTAGGGCACTTAGGGCTGGCCTTGTTTGCCTTCGCCACAGTGGGCAGCCTCACTGCCTTTTTGCGCTACAACATCACGCCGGCCCGCATCTTTATGGGCGACACGGGTTCGCTATTTTTGGGCCTGGTGAGTGCGGTATTCACCATTCAGTTCATTGAGATGCAAAAACAGCTGGATCCCACTCATTGGCTACGCCTCGATGCGGCGCCAGCTTTAGCTATATCTGTATTAATATTCCCACTCTTCGACACGCTGCGCGTATTCGTCATGCGCATTTTACGCGGGCGATCCCCTTTGTCGCCCGACCGCAATCACATTCATCACATGCTGATCGATTTGGATTTTACCCACATGCAAGCAACCGGCATTTTGGTGCTTATCAATGCAGCATACATCTTCGTTATTTTCCAACTGCGGCACTTGGGCACATTGGTGCTTTTAGCAATTATTTTAGGTTCGGCCATTGCATTAAGTGGCCTTTTATACACCAAAATACGGCAGAAACGCCTCAAAAAGAGCCGACGTAAAGTGCCTCGACCTGCAGCTGCATAAGAAATACAAAATATAAAGCAAAGAGTACTACACTACTTTGTCGGCACAAGATGAGCTGGCAAATGCATCGGGCTTGGCTTTAAATACAAAGCCCATACTTAGGATGTAGCCCATGGCCTCCTTCAACGCCTGATTCGACTGGAAGGCAGGATCTGTGTTGATGTCGGCATGTACTTCTAAGGCTACATCGTAGCGATCCAACACATCGCACAGCGCATACGCCACCTCGACCGATTTGCCCACTTCGGTAATCATGCGCTCTCGAAGGCCCATCGTGCGCTCCAAGCGCTCGTTGTGAATGAACATAAACCCACCTTTCTTTTCCCTGAGGAAAACGACCACTGTGGCAAACTCAATGCCCTGTGCCCGCACTTGTGAGTCGGTACCGATACAGACCTTGAGGCGATGACCTGCTTTTAGTTCGCGCCGAATGGCGCACTCAACAGCTTGTACCAACGGCAGCTCGAGCTGCTCGCCGTTGAGCCTTCTCCATCTGTCCATGGCTTTTACATTGTCTATCCATAAAAAATAATTAAAAGCGAAACTTAAACGACACAAACACTTAGGTGAACGGAAAAGTGGTGTGGTAACATCATCGGAGTCAGCAATGCGCAATCAATATCCTGCAAATGTACCAAATGAGCCAAATTTTGTTTCAAATGATGTGATTTTAATCAAATCGAATCAAACAATGTAGTTTTTTCACCGATAAACGCTGCGCGCTGCTCGTCCTTTTTAAGAGTTACTCCATGAAATGCATCCTGAACATCATTCGTTTCAGCCTCTTTCAATTTCTGTATCTTTGGCCCCACTTTTGGCCCAAGCCAATCAAATAAATAAAGTATGTACAAGGAATACAAAAACCTGGACCTTCCCCAGATTGAGCGAGAAATTTTGCGTTTTTGGGAAACACACAAGGTTTTTGAACGGAGTATGATACAGTGCCCCGATGCCGAGCGCTTTGTCTTCTACGAAGGTCCACCTTCTGCCAATGGCAAGCCGGGCATTCACCACGTCATGGCGCGCACTATTAAAGATCTGGTATGCCGTTTTCAAACCATGAAAGGCAAGCACGTAGCGCGCAAAGGCGGATGGGATACCCATGGCTTGCCCGTAGAGTTGAGTGTGGAAAAAGAGTTGGGTATCACCAAAGAAGATATCGGCAAAAAAATTTCCGTAGCTGAGTACAACGAGCGCTGCCGCCAAACAGTAATGCGCTATAAAGCCGAATGGGACGAGCTGACGCGCCGCATGGGCTATTGGGTCGACCTAGAGCATCCCTATGTGACTTATGAAAACGACTACATCGAGTCGGTGTGGTGGCTATTGCGCCAAATCTACGACAAAGGCCTGATGTACAAGGGCTACACGATACAGCCCTATTCTCCTGCGGCGGGCACAGGGCTCAGCTCACACGAGCTGAACATGCCTGGGTGTTATCGGGAAGTAAAAGACACCACGGTAGTAGCCATGTTCAAGGTCAAACGCGACGAGCACAGCGACTTTCTCTTCGACGACCCCAAGGAAGATGTACGCATCTTGGCATGGACTACTACCCCATGGACGCTCCCCTCCAATACAGCATTGACCGTAGGGCCACATATTGATTACGTCAAGGTCAAGACGACCAACCCCTATACGGGCCAGCCCGTAAGCGTCATTTTGGCCAAAGATCTAGTGGATCGCTGGTTCGGACAAAAACACAGCCCGGAAATCCTGTTCATCAGTACGCCTTTCTCAGGCAAAATGCTGGAAGGCATCCGCTATGAGCCATTATTCGACTTTGGCAACCCTATCGAACCACTCGATGGTGCTACTGATGCATTTCGGATTATCACGGGTGACTTCGTCACTACGGAAGATGGCACCGGCATCGTGCACACAGCACCTTCTTTTGGTGCCGACGACCGCAAGGTGGCCAAACAACACGGCATTGGCACCCTCACACTGGTCGATCCGCAGGGCAAGTTCAAAGATTCAGTAGGCGAATTTTCGGGGCGCTACGTCAAAAACTACACCGACGACCCCAACTACCAAGATGTAAATGTAGATATTGCCGTAAAGCTCAAAAAGGAAGGCAAAGCCTTTCACATTGCCAAACACGCCCACAACTATCCGCATTGCTGGCGTACGGACAAGCCCGTACTTTACTACCCACTCGACAGCTGGTTTATCAAGACTTCGGCGGTGCGCGAGCGCATGGTCGAACTCAACAAGGCGATCAAGTGGAAGCCTGCAGCTACTGGTGAAGGGCGCTTTGGCAAATGGCTGGAAAACGTCCAGGACTGGAACTTGTCGCGCTCGCGCTACTGGGGCATCCCCTTGCCCATTTGGCGCACTGAAGATGGCCGCGAAGAAAAGTGCATCGGCTCCATAGAAGAACTGTGCCAAGAAATCGAGCGAGCCAATCAGCAGCTTGGCCTCGAGCAACAACTGCCGCAAGATCTGCACCGCCCCTATATCGATGAGATCGTTTTGGTCTCAAGCCAAGGCCAGCCCATGCGACGCGAACCCGACCTCATCGACGTATGGTTCGACTCGGGCGCCATGCCTGTAGCACAATGGCACTATCCCTTTGACAATCGAGAAATATTCGAAAAAAACTTCCCCGCCGACTTCATCGCCGAAGGCGTCGATCAGACACGCGGCTGGTTTTACACCCTACATGCCATTGCCACTATGGTGTTTGACAGTGTGGCGTACAAGAGCGTTGTATCCAACGGATTAGTGCTCGACAAGGAGGGCCACAAGATGTCCAAGCGTCTGGGCAATGCCGTAGATCCATTTGATACGATCAGTCGCTATGGCGCCGATGCGACGCGCTGGTACATGATCTCGGCTTCCCAGCCATGGGACAACCTCAAATTCGATCTCGAAGCGCTTCAGGAAAACAGCCGCCGTTTTTTTGGGCGTCTGTTCAACACCTATAGCTTCTTTGCGCTATATGCCAACCTCGATGGCTTTACTTATCGAGAAGCAGAAATCCCCCTGGCCCAGCGCAGCGAGATCGATCGCTGGGTTCTGTCTATGCTGCACACACTCGTCAAAGAAGTAGATACCGACATGGCTGACTACGAAATGACGGCAGCGACCCGACGCATCCAGACCTTCGTTGACGAACATCTCAGCAACTGGTATGTGCGCCTATCGCGCCGTCGCTTTTGGCGAGGCCAAATGACTCAAGACAAACTGGCAGCTTACCAAACGCTGTACACTTGCCTACTGACCGTGTCGAAGCTCATGGCGCCTGTCGCACCTTTCTTTGCCGATTGGCTCTACCGCAATCTTAACGGCGTCACCCAGCGCGAACCGCACGATTCAGTCCACCTAGCCGACTTTCCACAAGCTGATGACTCGGCAATCGACAAAGCCCTCGAACAACGCATGGATTATGCCCAACGTATCTCTTCCCTAGTGCGCTCTTTGCGCAAACGCGAAAAAATCAGGGTGCGCCAACCACTACAGAAAATTTTGCTCCCCGTACTCGACGACAACTTCCGCCAGCAAGTCGAGGACGTTAAAGAACTCATCCTCAGTGAGGTAAACGTCAAGCAGATCGAGTACGTCCCTGACACCAGTGGGCTGATCAGGAAAAAGGCCAAGCCCAATTTCAAAAGGCTGGGCCGGCGCTTGGGCAAGCACATGAAACAAGCCGCTCAATACATCAACGCCCTAAGCCAAGCCCAGATCAACGAAATAACGCGCCAAGGGCACTTCAAACTGCGCATCGACGACCAGGTATACGAGCTGAGCCTCGAAGATTTGGAAATCGTCACAGAAGACATTCCCGGTTGGTTGGTAGCCACTGATGGCCTGATCACTGTTGCGCTCGACCTAACCATCACCGATGAGTTGCGCGCCGAAGGCTATGCACGCGATATAGTCAATCGCATACAGAACCTGCGCAAAGCGCGCGACTACAACGTCACTGACCGCATCGCGATCTACATAGAGCGCCATCCGGTAGTCGAGCAAGCTATTGAACACTTTGGCCACTACATTTGCAAGGAAACACTAGCGGATAAGATCGAACTCGTGTCGCATTTGCCGAAAGGCGAAGAAATCGAGCTGGCTGATGGAGTCAGAGTGCGCCTTGACCTACAGCGCATCGTACAAACGGTTTAGATCGCATACATCTACAAGCAATATTCAACTATGCCCAGGAGAACGGAAATCGCCAAGCTACTCAGCGAAAAGCCTATAGGCACAGAAGTAAAAGTAATGGGTTGGGTGCGCTCCTTTCGCGCCCGCCGCTTTTTGATACTCAACGACGGATCCTGCTTTCAAAATCTACAAGTGATAGTCGACTTTGAGCGCTTTGATGAAGCCTTACTCAGAAAGATCCAGTTTCACGCCTGTGTAGCCGTCCAGGGTCAGCTGGTCGAGTCACAAGGAAAGGACCAGGAAGTAGAGTTGTTGGCCGAAAACATCGAGCTGCTGGGGGCTTGCCCTGCCGACGAGTATCCACTTCAGCCCAAGCGCATGACGATGGAGTTTTTGCGCGAGCACGCGCATTTTCGCATGCGCACCCTGACGCTCAATGCCGTGTTTCGCATGCGTCATGGGTTGGCTTATGCCATACACAAATACTTCCACGACAACGGATTTTACTACTTGCACACGCCCATCATCACTGCCAATGATGCCGAAGGGGCTGGCGAGATGTTTCACGTTACTACGCTCGACTTAGCTTGCGTACCCAAAACTGAAGACGGCCAGGTCGATTGGAAGCAAGATTTCTTTGAACGACCGACCAACCTCACAGTCTCAGGCCAACTGGAAGCTGAAATCGGTGCTTTAGCCTTGGGCAAAGTGTACACCTTTGGCCCTACCTTCCGCGCTGAAAACTCCAATACCACACGCCACCTGGCCGAATTCTGGATGATCGAACCCGAAATGGCCTTCTACGACATTCACGACAATCAAGACTTGGCCGAAGACTTCGTCAAATACCTCATCAGCTTTGCACTGAAGCACTACCCCGACGAGCTGACCTTCCTCGACCAGCGCCTACGCAACGAAGAACAGCACTTGCCCAAAGACAAACGGCGCCCTATGGGGCTGATCGAAATGCTGGAGTTTGTCCTGGCACACGATTTTGTCCGCATCACCTATACAGAAGCCATTGAACGCCTGCGGC
This sequence comes from Saprospiraceae bacterium, assembly GCA_026982695.1. Classification (GTDB taxonomy): domain Bacteria; phylum Bacteroidota; class Bacteroidia; order Chitinophagales; family Saprospiraceae; genus WFYJ01. The sequence goes on along the minus strand of JALSGS010000040.1, from coordinate 36,837 downwards.
GCTCCAAGCCCTTCAAGAAGGGTCGCTTTCAGTTCGAACCGCAGTGGGGTGCTGACCTACAAGCTGAGCACGAGCGCTATTTGGTAGAAAAGGAGTTCAAAAAACCGGTCATCGTGCGCGACTATCCTCAACAGATCAAGGCCTTCTACATGCGCCAAAACGACGATGACCAGACCGTAGCCGCTATGGACGTGTTGTTCCCCTATATCGGTGAAGTCATTGGCGGATCCCAACGCGAAGAACGCCACGAGCGCTTACAACAACGCATCCAAGCAATGGGCATACCTGAAAAAGAATTGTGGTGGTATCTGGAGCTGCGCCGCTTTGGTGGCTGCCCACACTCGGGCTTTGGCTTGGGCTTCGAGCGCATGGTACAGTTCATTACGGGCATGGGGAACATCCGCGATGTAATCCCCTTCCCTCGTACCCCAGGCAATGCCGAGTTTTGAGCCGCATAAGCTAACTTTTTAAGCAAAAATGGGGCTGTAAATGTTGGGCAAAACCAAAAGCGGGCTTAAATTTGCACCCGATTTGATGCGGCGCGGTAGCTCAGCTGGTTAGAGCGCAGGATTCATAATCCTGAGGTCGGGAGTTCAAGCCTCCCCCGCGCTACAAAAGAAGGGCAAGCGCCGGCGCTTGCCCTTCTGTGTTTTCTTCCGCCAGGTTTTCAAAACACATGCCATCTATTGCCGCACCAACCGCAGGACCTGTACTTGATTGCCTACCCTTAACCGTGCTATATACACGCCCGATTGGACAAATACATCCGATGGCAGCTGCCACACATGTGTGCCAGCTGTGAGTGTGCGCATTGCGCGATAACACATACGCCCATCCAATCCCGTTAGTTCGAGTTGCACCTCTTGCCCCTCGTGTAGTTGTAGCACGAGTGAAGTAGTCGCTTCGAAGGGGTTTGGCACTGCATGTACCCACTGCGTGCCATGCCACACAGCGGCTTGCTGCAACGCCACCGACCAAGTATGCCATTGGTCGTGGACGTCGAGCGTTACCAGTTCGTGCACGGCATCCGGCACCAGCCGAGGCAATCGGGAAGCAGGTACATCGTGCAAGTGCAAAAGTGCTTTTCCTCTTTGGCTTTCGCCAAATGCCATGGCTATGCGCAAACGCCCTTGTGCATCCCACGTCCATGCGCCATTTTCGATCAGCTCACTAGACCAGCTACTTGCTTGCCCTTCCGGAAAATGCAGTGCCATGCACACACCCCACACATCGAGGGTATCGGGCAAACGCAATACCCAGTCATTGTTGCTGGAAGGCACTTTTTCCCACCTTAGCGCTGCTGTCTGTAAGCCGTCCGACCGGTTAGCTAGCAGATGATTGCCGGCCAACCATGAGCCATCGAGATCGCCCATTTTCACTGCCACGAAATCTATCAGTTGTGTACCAGCCAAGTCATTAATACTTGCCACTTCTGGAAATTCCCATGGGGCCATCACATCAGCAAATGCGTAATCGGCAGGTATAAAGCGCCAAGTAGGGACTGAGCCAAAATCGGTATCTATACCCAAGATGAGGCGCCGCAGTTTCAATGCATCAAAAGTAGTGATGCTGCCACTGCCATTCACATCTGCAGCAATTAGTGACCACGGCCCATCGAGCGGTTGTAAGTTCAATATATGGCGAGTGAGCAGCACGAGATCAAAGGTACTTATGCCTTGCACTGCAGCACCTTGGTACTCAGGCCATACACTATAATCATAACCTGAAGGTAAGCCTGTAAATGCAAAGCTGCCCTGGGCATCTGTCACTGCTGTGCGGCTCATATAGCCATTGAGATGTACGGTAGCACCTGCAAGGGCTTGCCCATCTGGAGTCATCAGGCGACCCGACAGTTGTGCCACTGAGGCTTGAGTGCACAGGCTCATATTGTCTTGTACCTCGACGTAGGTGATGCAGTAATCGCTATTGCCTGCCTGGTCTGTGACCCAAATTTGCACGCTACGTGCACCCAAGCTATCGCAATCCCATTTACGTAGTGAGTCGGCTGGGTTTTCCGAGAAGGAAAACACCAGCGACTCAGTAGGCGTACAATTGTCCGAACTATATAAATTGAAGTCAGCAGCAGGCGTCAACACTTGCATTGCAGTATCGCTGAGCTCTACAATCAGGCCATTGATGCAGACCGGGGTAGGTTTTGTCAAATCGCGTACACTTACCGTCTGTGCACAGCTACTGCTATTGCCACAGCCATCCATAGCTGTCCAGGTGACCACATAGGTGCCTTGTGGTACGTCGGAAAAGGGACCAGTCCCACTGCCCAACACACTATTTGCCGAAAGGTCGATCATTGGGCTACAGTCAATCACTTCAGCCGTAGCCAAGGCGAAAGTCGCCGTGCAGTCCGAACCCAGTGCAACTGTAGTATCCTTAGGGCAAGTAACAATTGGTGGCTGATCGTCATAGACCCTTATCTCCTGGGTGTATTGCCACAGGCCAGCAGGCGGGTTGGCAGTGGGGTCGTAAGCACACCAATCGAGCACAGTCCAAGTACGCACAATTTTAAAACAGGCCGGCGGTGCCACTTCGAACACCTGATCTTCGTAGTTGAAAGCAATAAGTGCACAAGGCGGTGCCTGCCATGTCGGCCGGTTGAAACCGGCCGGCAGGCTGTCAGGATGCAAACTGGCTGTACTGACACAGTCATATGTTTCATAGTGTGCTGGCCAGTTGATATCGCTTTCCGTAAATGGCTGCTTATTGTGCGTGGTGATCTGCTGCATGCAAGTGCTTTGCAGCCCTGCCCCATCCACTACGACGAACTGTCGCATGATCACACCTTCACCACAGTTGTTGTTTACCTCTTCCAAATTTTCGAAATAAATAGCGGCAAAAGCAGTACAGTTATCTTCTACATGGGCAAAGCCTGTAAGGAGGAGATCAGAAGCATCCTCATCACAATCTATCGTAATGTCGGGTGGACACACAATGGTAGGCGCCACCTTATCTTGCACACTTACGCTTACCATGCACTGATTGGCATTGCCGGCAGCATCGCGCACCTGCACGACTACAGGTACAGGCTCGAGCATATCGCTGCACGAGAAAGTGACCAGCTCGGCAAAGGGAGCATCGGGCTGATCCATGCGCCTTGCGGCAAACGTCATCTCAGAACAGTTGTCATAGCTAGCATCGTCAAAGGAAGTTGCAAAAATCGAGGCAGTACCATTGGCATCCAAAGAAACGGTAGTCAGCTCGTCGCACAATGCTACAGGGGCCGTCTGATCAGCTACTTGTAAAATAGTCGTACAAGTAGCTTGGTTGCCACAAGCATCGGCAGCCATCCACGTGATGGTATGTACGCCTAAGGGGACATTAGGCACCACACCACCGTTTTGCGCAAGCAAACCTGCCGGAGTCTGCACCTGTACGGATAGCTCTGAGTCACAGGCGTCGCTCACGTCGATAGGTGGCAAGATGGCTGTAGCCGCGCAATTGGGTTGGGCCGCATTGACGAGCAAGCTGTCGGGGCAGTTCAGCTGTGGCGCTAAATTGTCCTGTACGCTGATCAGCTGTGTGTAGGTGAGTATTTGTTGTCCATTGGCTGGTGCACACCAATCCATCACCGTCCAAGTGCGCAAAATGGCATAACTCATGCCGCAACCGGCCACCACCTCATCGCTCCAAGACACCAACAAACTACAATGATTTTCCGCCACAATCGGCAAGCCATTAAGAGTAGGCATACCTGTCTGTGCAGGACTTGTGTCTGGGCCCGTGCTACACGGCAATGCAGGTGCCTCTATGCCATTGAGATGAGGTGGGAAAACCACCTCGTCCAATTGGGGGGCACGCAACTCGAACACTTGGGTACATGGCACTGAGGTATTGCCCGCACTGTCAACGGCTACCCAAGTGCGCACCAGGCGTTGGCGCACAGCTGCACCACATCCTAAAGAAGTAAGCACTTCTTTGCTCAGTACAGGAGTGACCACACCACAGTTGTCCCAAGCCACAGGAGGAGACAGCTGTGCCAGGTCGGCCGTACATGCCAGCTGCACCGTATCAGAAGGACAATCAAAAACGGGTGGCCCTTTATCTTCGACAGTAAGGGTAGTCCAACAATAACTGTCATTGCAGTTGTCGAGGACCTGCACGTCGAGCGTATGGCCTACTTGGTTTTGCCCTACTACATTGCCTATATCGGTGCCATTCCAGTAAGCATGTACCTGATAAATCGAGTAATTGGGATAGGCCCCTTCTAACAACATATCGGGGAGGATGATGCTTGTACATGCCGTGTCTAATGTAAGTTGCACGCCATCATTGCAGATGAGATTACTTGGGGGATCTACTACGTCTACGGGTTCAAGCACCTGTTGTACGCATCCGGGCGCACAGAACATACAAGGGCCACTGTCCGACTGATCAAAGGTATAGCGCACGAAATAGGTGCCTACATCTAGATCATTGGGTGAGAAAAATTCGGCATTTGGCACGAGTAGCGTAGCGGCGTCATCTGCCAAAATATCGAAACTACCTGTGCCAATCGCTCCACCCACGTCAGCTATCAGTGGCGTGCCCACATTGGAAGAGCAATAAGCTTCGTCTATAGCGACAATATCTGGCTCGGGATAATAGCAGGTATTGGCAATGGCCAAAGTATCTGCACCATTAGTCAATACGGCTTCATAGCCCATCGCGTCGACGTGCACTACTGGCAGGACGTACTTTCCAGACTGGGCTTCGTCCAATACGGTGCCTAGCAGCAAAGGCCAGGGCAACTGAGGCGGCTGCGGGCTGTTTATATCGTACATTCCTTGCTCCCCGACTAATGTCCAGCTCTCTCCTGCTCCACTCCAAACGACAATGGTATCGACAAACTGCCCGTTGTTGGGTGTAGTCGCATTGCCTTGACTTCCAGCAGTCCATTCGCGGCAAGAGCAAGGGGAGGCCAGCGTCACCACTGGCCCCACTCCTTGCCGCCTTCTTCGGAGCATCGAAGTCTCTTTAGGGCCCTCAGCCGCAAAAGTCCATGCCGACAAGTCTAAAGCCGGTGCGGACATATGAATCGGGGCGTTCATGGGATAATAAATGCCTATGCTATGGGCCGATAAGGCCTCTCCTACTCCCCATATAAAACTCAATAGCCATATGATGCACCATGAAGCACTATTTATCGGCTTTCGATATATTCCTTTTGAAATATTCATGAGTGCCTGTTTTCTAACGGATCGCACACTTTGCTAAGGACAGCACACAGCACTGCAAGCGCATGCGCAAGACATCCTGCCCTGTCAAGCGCAGGTTAGTTCTATCTATCTAAGTATCAGTAGGGAAACTTTCAGATTTTTGTTAGGCCACACTGGGCCCACCACTTACAAGCAAGCACACATTTGACTAAACGTTAGTATTCCGAATACTCACTGCCAAACAGCTATGCAGCTGATTTATTAAAATCAAAAACATTGCCAATTTTTCTAATACGATGTTTTTTTTAAAAATACACGGTACAAACTACCGCACAGTACATAGTCTCTGAACACCATACTGACCCTTGCCGTCTAGTAGTACTTGCTCAGCAAAGCGCTTTTTTGCCTCAACTGCTTGCTCCACTCAGATATGGCCACATACCTTTACCGCAGCAATAGTCTGTTGGCACAAGCGTTCTGCTTTCCACTCAATGTCATCAATAATTTTCAACATGGCAATCCGAACCATTATCACTTCCTCTTTATTTCTGCTTTGCTTCTTAGGCATCTCAGCATGCTATGAAGATGATAAAGCTACATTGCCCGCCGAGCTGCCTGCTGATTTTGTCACCTTCTACGAGCAGTTCCACAAAGACAGTGCATTTCAAATGAGCCATATCCCCTTTCCCATAGAGGGTCTCCCCCCCGAAGTGGACAGTCTTACACTGGCTACGGGCACATTTCGGTGGACAGCTGAGCAATGGACCTTACATCGCTCCTTCAGTGAAGAAAGCGATTTTACGCGTACATTTATCATCTACAACGACCGCATGATTCTGGAAAAGATTGTACACAAAAATGGCCAGCTAGGCATGGCACGCCGATGGGCCAAGATCGGCGACCGATGGCAGCTCATTTACTATGCTGCTCTCAACCGCGTGCGACGAGACTAATGGGTTGTCTGGCGAACGTCCTGTAGTGCATGATCGAGCGCCTCTACCAGGCGTTCCATATCTTCGGGAGTATTGTACACATTGGGCGAAACGCGTACGGCATCGCCACGCACAGAGACGACTACCTGCAGCGCCTCTAAACCTTCTTTGAGTACTTGGGGTGGCACATGCGAGGGCAAGTGCAAGCCAAAAATATGCCAGGCCTGAGGAGCTATCTCAACGCCCATAGCACGCAAGCGATCGAGATAGGGATGCACCAACTGACGGCAATAGGCTTGAATGCGCGCAGGCCCCCATTCCAGAACCTGATCGAGCGCTGCTTGCATCATGGGCACCGTGATAAAGTTGGCTTGCTCCCCCACGTTAAAGCGCTGTGCCCCTGGCCGATAGTGAGCTTGATAGTTGATGAGCCGCGCAAAGTCATCGCTATGCATGCGATTGGCCCAATTTTCTTCTATGGGCATGCCTTGCTGGATGCGAGGGCCATACCAACCAAAAGCAATGCCATAAGGGCCCATCAAAAACTTATAGCCAGCAGCCACTACCGCATCTGGGCCTAGATCAGTTACCGAAAACGGATGGGCACCCACAAATTGAGTGGCATCGAGCACCCACACCGCACCATGGCGATGCACGCGTTGCTTCACTGCTTCGAGATCGAAGCACGTGCCATCGGTCCAATGTACAGGGCCCATAGCTACCAATGCCGTGCGCTCATCAATTGCATCGAGCAAAGCTTCATTCCAGGCTGCAGCACGTTGTGAGCCTGTTAGTGGCGGTGCTACTTGTACGCACTCCCATTGTCGTGTTCTAGCCAGGCGATGCCAGCAATACACATTGCTTGGAAACTGCCCTTCTAGGAGCACGATCTTGTTTTTGCCCTTCATAGCTGGCATATTGGCAGCCACCTGTGCTAAGCCATAGCTCACACTGGGCAGCAAGGCCACCTCAAGGAGATCTTCAGCAGCAATCAGGCGGGCAAACGTGGCGCGTAGCCGATCACAAGGTTCAAAAAAATCTGTGGGCTTAATGCTCCAGGGCCGCACTTTGCGTTGAATGCCTTCTTGGCCAGCCGCAACCACTCGGCGGCTCAAGGGCGACAGGGTAGCACAGTTGAGGTAAGCAACTCCTTCTCCCAGATCGAACAGTGATTTCTGACATGTAAGCATTTTTTGGCAGCAAGATACGCCACCAAGCATTTTACAGTGGCATCACGGCAAGCGCCAACCGATAGATAGCGTCCACACAAAGGGGCGTTCTAACATGTCATTTTTTGGGAAATAGTCGCTGAGCTGCTGCTGCCCACCCACAGTTACGTAGGTACGGGCTGTACAGTCGTAGCGCAAGTAAGCTGATGCACTCCACTTCCAGGGCGAAACAGCCCAAGAAGCCACTTCTACTCCAGAAGTAAGCAACAGTTGGTCTGCTGAGTTGCGCTGAACCAAGCCCAGCGGCTCTGGCTCACTAGCCATCAACGCAGCGAGTTGCAATTCAGCGCCCAACCACCACCTTTTTCCTATCTGACGTTGCGCAAAGCCCCCAATAACTGCGAAGTGCAAATGAGTGACTTCAATCAAATAGGTAGTTGAGCTTGGTGGAAGTTGTGTTTCCAGGGGAGTAGTCAGTCTCAACAAAGTCATTCCATTGGCTAACCTGTTTCTGTATTGCCATCCGACGGTGTAACCCCATTGCCACTGATCGTGCACATACGCATGCCGATAGTATGCCGCTGCGAGCACCTCGACACCTCCTCCACCCTGGATCTCTAATGACGACTGCTGCCAAGCCCTACTGAGTGGCGGTCTATAGTGGCCTGCTATTCGTGCAGAATCTGCCAAAAAGTTTGGCCATCGAGTAGGTAAAGATGGCAAAGGCGCTGCAATAGATTCCCCTACGGCTGCCTCTGCATTGGTTGTTGGAGTTAAATCGAGCCTCAAATGGGGTGTGACCGCTACTTGGGTGCGAGGGGTGTCAGATGTCGTAATTTTAGAAGCTCCCTTTAGCGCCGAGTGGCCCAAAGAAGCACTTAGCTGTGGAAGTGCAACATGTGGGGATGGTACATCGGCTGGCTGCTCCACGGCAGCTGCTATCTCTGGCTCAGGCAATGGTGGGCAAACTCGATGCTCGAAGGGTAAAGGTGGAGGCGGTGGCTCAGACAAGCGCGCGCCCAACGGCCCAAAATAAACAAATGCCATACCACCACCTATAAAAAGTCCCATGCCAAAATACAGCCAAAGCCACCAAGCACGGCGCTTGCGCACCGGCAGTTCGCGATCGAGCAACTTCTGCATCTCCGCCCATGCCCGATCTTCAAAAGCCTTATCGCAATCATTATATGACATAGGATCATCCTACATTTTTAGTCATTTCCGGATCTTTGAGCAAAAACTGACGTATGAGTCTTCGTGCTTCCGCCAAATGCCACTTACTCGTCCCCTCGCTGATGCCCAGCTGGTGAGCAATCTGTTTATGGGTCATTCCCTCAACAGCAAACATCTGGAACACTTTTCGAGAAGTAGGCGGCACCTGTTGTATCAGTTGCATGAGATCTTCTACATACAAACGCATCAAGGCATCACCTCGCTGGGGTCGGTCCCAGTCTTCCAATTGTAGAAAATGGAGCTGTTTGTGTTTGCGCCGAAAGTGATCGGACAGACTGTGAAATACCAGCCGGCGGATCCACCCCTCTAGCGACCCCTTGAAGCCAAAAGTGTACATCTTTTTAAAGGCACGCAAAAAGCCGTCATTGATAATGGTGAGCGCTTCTTCACGATCGCAGGTGTAGCGCATACACATGCGCAGCATGGCAGGAAAAAACTTGCGATACAAGGCTTCCTGACAGCGCCTATCATTGGCTATACACCCTTCTATCAACTCACGTTCGCTCATAAGAGAGGCCTTCTATACGTGCCAATCAGCCAAGACACCTCCCATCTGGCAAAGGGTTGGGTTCCAACACACTTTTTTGCACACGAGCTACAGTTTGCTGCGACGCATCGACCAGGACCACATAGCCACAAGCCTGAGCGATATGCGGCTGAAGGTAGCCTGCACTATGGAAAAATGAGCCATACTCCTTTCGGAAAAAACAGCACGCTGCACGTACCAGCCCAGCTGTAAGTGTATGGGCAGGTGGTCTTTGGGTCGGTGCCACACGTGCCCTATCCACACACTGCCCAATGGCCTCATGCGCCCATCCAGTATCGATGTAGTGCTCATTGCATTGAGTGGAAAAGCATAGCCTATATCCATGCCAGCCTGCCATCTAACGCTGGATAAAGGCACGATCAGGCCGCACGAGATTCCTGCAAAAGTCGGCATGATGTAGTCGAATCGGCTCATAGCAAAGGCCACTGATGCGCCATATCCCTTTTGTCCATAAGCCATCCATCCCAAAGCCATCGAAGCCCCCATAGAGAAAGTGCCCGAATCAGCCAGGCCTGGCAACAGTGCCATCGAGCCAAACAGCCCACCTACTCCCTGCACCGGCAAAAGGGGAGATAAATGGCGCTGTTCGAACACGACCTGTGGCTGGACAGCGTTTGGCCGACCATCAGCTAAGGCCATTGTATGACCTTGTATTACGAGGCGATTTACCTGAGTTGTTGGCCAAGCCAATACCTGGCCAAAAGGAAGCTCAAAGTAGATCGTGTCGTTCGACACACGTACAAAACGGCCACGCAAATAAGCCCCATCAGCAAATTCAAGTAAATCTGCCTGCCTATTCGCTTGTGCAGCAAGCCCATGTGCAAACAACACCCCCAAAATAAAAGACATGGCAAATCGCTTCATATTAGTGTGTTCATTGTATTGAGACAGCCGCGACTCATACGAAGGTAATGCTTTGAGGCACAGAGCTACTACTATTTGGTTTTTCCTTTAGACTGCTGCAGCTTAGATCAACCAAGTTGCTTCAAAGCACTTTTCGGCAAACCAGCTTCTTACGTGCTTCCTTCTCATAACACACGAGAATAATTCATCTGTACCAACTACGGCACTCAGCTTTGAACAACTACCGACGCATAAGTCAAGTATTTTCACCACATCTGAACTTCATAGTATATTTGCCCCATCCCATGAATGCATGCGAGACATGCACACCCGTCTTGCGCATGGTACAAGTTGCCTCGCATCCTTCATCCCACGCACTTAAGCTCCAACCCACATGACATATACCCAAACCGAAATGGTTTGGGACATTTACGACTCGCAAACGGGCAAAAGATAGGGAGTTTGGGAGGCTGACGCCTTCCAACCCACTTCGCCATGAGTGTATACGCGCTCCCTTGTCTGATGTGGTCAGACATTGTGCCGAAGATGCCTTCGGTATCCAAATAGATGCACCATCAACTCATTGTTCATCAAAACTATACGCCAAATGAAAACTAAAACGTGGTTGTTATGCATCAGTTTGCTGAGTACTAGTCTACTAAGCGCACAAGTAGGTATTAAAGGCGGGCTCAACTTGTCCTCTGTAGCATCGAGTGCTCAAGAAGTGGACCAACAGCAGATGGCCTTGGGTTGGCAAGCAGGCCTGATGGCACGCGCTGAAATCAACAAAACGTTGAGCATTCAGCCCGAGCTCTACTTTGTGCAAAAAGGCTCAGAATACGAGTACCTCGGCGCCTTGGTCACCCAAAAGCTCCAATACGTCGAACTGCCTTTGCTGCTCATACTCGAGCCCTTTGGTGCACTGCTCAACCTACAAGTGGGGCCACAAGTATCGTGGCTGACAGGTGTGGAAACCACTTATGTCAATGGGCCCTTCGGCACTAGTGGCACCATACACACCAATAAGGAAGACTACAACCAACTGGACTACGGGATATCTGTAGGGGCAGGCATCACACTCAATCAACTATCTATCGACGTGCGCCTAGTGCAGGGCTTTCAGAACATAGAGAAAGACGCCGTTATTGGCCCTGTGACTATATCGAGCAATACGCGCAACTACTCTGTCCAAGCCTCTTTAGGGATATTCTTTTGAGTGGCACAAATCTCTATAGAATCCAACTGACATGGAAAAGGCATGGGGTTGGGTGAAAGCTATTCACCCAACCCCGCATTTTGCGACAGCTAAAAGTCATTCAAGATGAATGCTCTTCGCTGTGCTGTACCGCAACAGCATTGCGCACCCACAAATCGCGTTGAGGAAAGGGAATCTCGATGTCATGAGACCGAAACAGCTCCAAAATGCGATAGCGCAAATCGGAACGCACAAACTCTATGGGCATCATCTCATTTGAATAAAAAAACAAAACAAAATCGAGCGAGGAATTGCCAAAATCGGCAAACTGTACGCGTGGCGGTGGATCTTTAAGCACGTCTGGATGTGCCGCGGCCGCTTCCAACAACAAGCGCGTCACCAGCTGCACATCTGAATGATAAGCCACTCCCACTTGAACACTGAATCGCGTGGGCTGATTGTTCGTGCTCCAATTGACCACCTGATCGGTGACCAGCTTAGAGTTGGGAATAATGATCGAAGTATTGTCGCGTGTCTGAATTTCAGAAGTGCGAATACCTATTCGCTTGACACGCCCCACCAAATCACCTACTTGCACCACATCACCGACATCCGTACTACCTTCAGCTAGCAAAATCAGGCCAGAGGCCAAATCATTGAACGTTTGCTGCACGCCAATGCCCACACCTACTAGTAGCCCCGCACTACCGTACAGCAAAGGCGTGAGATTGACGCCCGCCACGTGTAGTGCCTCAACAATGGCAAAGAAATAAACGAAGTACTTGAAAAAGGTCTCTATGGCGTAACGACGCCCTATATCTATACCACGCCGGTTGAAGAACCGACGCATGACGCGCAAGCTGGACCACACCACTAAGCGGGCAACAGCCAACACAATTAGCACGGCGATAATGGCTCCCACCGTCAGGGTGAAGTCCCCGATACGTATCAATTCATAATCAAACATTTCAGCCCAGCTCATGTGCGCGATGCATTTTTTTTAAAAAACGGTGATCCTCGATCTGCCTATATCTACTCGCCGTATCTCAATCTTCCTCCACATCGGGCACATCATCTACCACATCAGGTGCATCATCCAAGGGAAGGATGGTACCCAAATCATCACCTATGGGCAGGTCGTCCTCGTCTTCATCCTCCAAGATGGGCTCAATAGGTGGAGCTGCTGGTTTGGGATCTTTGGGTTTGCGAATTACTTTGGTAATCACCTTGCGTTCGGGCTTGGCCTTTTTGGGTTTCTCTTCATTGGCCTCTTCATCTTCTCCTTGTGCCACACGATCTACCTGATGTGACTTTCTACGCAGTTCTTCGAGTTTGCCTTGTTTTTCCGCCTCTTTGGCTTCAAGGCTTTTAGTAGCCGTAGGCACTGCCATCAATCGCCGCTTGTCAATCAGCTCACCTGTGACTACACAAATACCATAAGTCTTGTTGCGGATGCGCAACATGGCATTCTCCAGCTCGCGCAAATACTGACGCTGGCGCCCCATTTGCATGTAGAGAAATTGCAGCTCTGTAAATACCGAACCACTATCCACAAAATCCCCTGTGGACTCTCCTTCCATGCGTTCATTGAGCTCATTGATCTGCTCTTGCAGGTAGTCAATTTCCTGCTGCACGCGCTGGATACGCTCTTCAATCAACTTTTTGAACTCTTCTAATTCTTTGTCAGAGTAACGGCGCACTTCTTTCGCCATATGCTAATATTTTTGATAGAAAAATCCAGTAAAAAAAATGAAGACAAAACAATAAAAGGGAAAACACCAACACTACAGAATGCGCTATTTGTTCGAGCTTGCAAAGAAAAACAAGAAAATGGGCATGCGCAAATACTATTTATCCGGATTTTCAGTATACGGTGCCAAAGCCTATCAAGGATAATGCCTAAACACTCAAGCTGACAAGTTGTCGTTTGTTGAAAGCAGATGGCCACAATGGTGGCAATAGCGAGCAGTGCGATAGTGTTCCGAAGTGCCACAAGAAGGACAACGCTGAAACTTGAACTCCTTGAGGTTCATCACACGGCTACTGATCTCTGCGGTGACGATTCCCGTAGGCACAGCGATAATGCCATAGCCCAAGATCATCACAGCTGCTGCCAAAAATTGGCCCAATGGCGTGACGGGCGTGATGTCGCCGTAGCCCACCGTGGTGAGTGTCACGATGGCCCAATAAATGCCCTTGGGCATACTGCTGAACGCGGGATTGTGGCCACCTTCTACCATGTACAACATAGCTCCTATCACTACGGATACCAACAAGACAAAGCTGAGAAAGACAAATATTTTAGCACGGCTAGCGCGCAACGCATTGACCACAACGCCACCTTCATTGACAAAGTGCCCCAATTTGAAGACGCGAAACACGCGCAACAGGCGCAAAATGCGAATCACCAGCAGATGCTGCGGCCCCGAATAGAACAAGCTCAAATAGGTCGGCATAATGGATAGCAAATCGACCAGACCAAAAAAAGAAGTAGCATAGCGCACCGGATAGCGCGCCACATACAGACGCAGTAGATACTCCAAAGTGAAAATAATGGTAAACACCCATTCTAAAACAAAGAAGAACCACCAGAAGCGATCGTGGAAATGGGCCACTGTTTCCAAAATTACGACGATGACACTGGCCACGATCAGTACAAATAGGACCGTGTCAAACAATAGCCCTTCACGTGTATCGGTACGAAATACAATAATGCGCAGGCGCTCGCGCGTAGTCTGCGGCACTCGGCGGTCTAAAAAGTTGTGAAGAGTATAGACAACCCGTCCGAGCAACCATACAGGCAGCCTCCCCACCAACTGTATCCACTTGATCGCCTTATTCCGACTGATACGACGCATAATTCGTTTGGCACAAGGTAGCCCCTAATATCGCACGGTGCTATTTGATGCTCTTTTGCCGCCCTGCATTGACAAACAAAATATTACCTACTTCTTCGTATCCCTTAAACACCTCAGCGCCCAAACGCTTTACCGCCTCGTCACGAAAGCCCAAGCACACCAAATCGGCATCTTGAGAATAGGCACATACGATCTGACGCATATCCCTGTCCTCATCGCGTACCAATACGCGCACATTGTGTGGCGAAATGGGCAATTGCCCTTCCTCGATTAAGGCCATGAGTTGCTCTTTTTCTTCTTTGAGCGTAACACGTGGAAAGAGTGCAAAAATCTTGATTTCGGCTTCCGACCATTCGCTATGTCCTAACAAGATATAGGACAGCAAAATCATCAGAATAGCATTTTCGAAATCCATAGGAGTGATCCACACGTGTATCTGCCGTTTTAGGCCAAAACCACGCTCACTGGTACACAAAATACCCAAATCAAAATCGACAGCTTTTACCAATTTGATATTGTCCAATATGTGATCGAGCTTTTCGGGATGCAACTTCGAGTATTCCAACAAGATAAAGTTGTTCTCCGTGCCTGCTACTCCAGGCAATTGGATGGCTTGCGCGATGGAAGAAGTATAAGAAGGACTAATCATCGTATCGACGTACACATTGGATTTACTCGCCTCAGCGATGCGTATAAGGCGCTCTTTAACAACTGTAGCTTGCTGATGGTTGCTCTTGCTCAAATACCCCTTGATCAGGTGAATATAAGTGCCAAAGCCATACTTTTGAGAGATCCATCGCAACAAGTCGAAAGTACTGAGGCGCTTGAACGAATCCTCTGAAATGGCAATCACCGAAGGGCGCCACGACCCCGTGCGCTCCTTTTTGGCCTTCTGCAAATACACCTGCAACTGCCGGCTCAGCTGAAAGATCACCCCTTGAAAGATCACGGCCAACGTGCGCTTGTCCGGGTTATAGGCTACCAACAAAGCATACAATCCTATCATAAGCACTAATGCCACCAGTGCATAGGCAGCATTCATGAAAAACATCAGCCCAAAGCAGGCTACGGCACCAAACAACGACAAATACCAGCGCGAGCGAAATCGCGGGCGATAACTAGGATCGGCAGCAAAGTGCTGCAAGAAGGAAATAAGGCAAAGCGACCCATAAGTCACCATGAAAAACATAGAGATAATTTGTGCCACGGCATCCAACCCTCCCATAAGCACAAATGCACCGGCAATCAGTAATGTCACGACCGAAGCATTGAAGGGTTCATCATTGGGGCCTTTCCCACGCGAAAGCCATACATTAAGCGCCCGCATTGGGATGACACGATCTCGAGCAATAGCTTGTAAAGTGCGTGGCGCCACCATGATCGAACCGAGTGCAGAAGAGATCGTAGCTGCAGCCAGCCCTAAGGGGATCAGCCATTTTCCTTGCCAGGCAATCTGTGCCATCACCAATTGGGACGTATCGGCCAGCTGTTCGGGGGGTGCTGCTGCAGCTAACTTCCAAGCAATAAGCACGTAGACAACCATCCCCGTAAGGGTAGCTGCCAGCGTCCCCATAGGGATGGACTTGCCCGGGTCGCGCAAGTCGCCCGAAAGCCCCACCCCCGCCGTCATACCCGTAAATGCGGGGAAAATGATGGCAAAAACAGTGAAAAAATCTAAGGGAGCAATGGGCGGTATCTGAGACTGGGACGAAGTGTCGGCCTGCACTATTTGCACGGGGTTGTTGGCCGAGGAAGTAGCAGGACTTTGCACCTCCCCCTCTTGTGGGGGTACCCACAAATCGGCCACAGTAGCCATGGGATCAAAAGGATGAATGCGCTCATATTCCGTAGTACCCAAAAAGAAAGCTGCCAACGAAAGGGCTAAAGTAGCCACCACCACGTATAAGGCCTTCACCCCCAAATCAGCTCCTCTAGTGAGCATGATGTAGGTCAGCACTAATAGTGCAGGTACACCTACTGTTTGCTTCTGCAACAACAACCACGAAAGCCAGTGCGGTAGCTCAAAACGTTGACTGAGCCACTGAAAAAAGGGCTGAAAAGCTTCTGTAAAGGCAATCACATAGAAGGCCACACTAATGGCCTGCGACAAATAGAGCGCCAGCCCAATAGTAGCACCAATTACCAGCCCAAAAGAGCGCGATATGATAAAGTACTCACCGCCTCCCTCTACACGTTGGTTGGTAGCAATCTCCGCAATGGCCATTGCAGTAGGGATCGTGACGCTATGACCTATCAAGATAATGGCCAACGTCCCCAGAAAACCAACCATACCCACTGCAAAGCCAAAGCGCAAAAACAACACAGCGCCCAGTATGGTACTGATGGCTGTAAAAAACACAGGAGCTGTGCCAAATTTTCTCAACTTATCCATTTAGCGTGCCCGTTGTACGCGAAAAAGCTCAAAAGTAATTATCCAATCAATACGCCACCTATTTTCAGATGAGATGCCCTCAGGTGCATGCCCTATAAAATAATACTCAAAAAAGTGTCAATACATTGGCCGATGAAGGCGTTGCTGCCCGCTGGGCCGTGTCTGGTCGTGGGCAAGGGCACTGCGGTGGCAACATACGGCGAATGACGCGCAACTGGAATAGATATCTATTTCTTTGACGATCGAATATGCCGAAGTGATCCACTTTGTCGATGCGCACACACTCGTGACAATGCAGCACTTGCCCATCAGGCAAGAGAATACCTGCATGAACGAGTTGGCCTTTGGCATTTTCAAAAAAAGCTATGTCACCAGGCTGATACTCTTCAAAGAAATCGACCTCCTGCCCTTCCAATACTTGAGCTATAGGCGCACGCGGCAAAGCAATGCCCACAGCGCCAAAGGCCAGCTGCACCAAGCCCCCACTATCAATACCCAAAGGCGAACGCCCACCTTGTAAAAAAGGTGCAGACAGATAACGGCGCGCAATCTTGATCAGCAAGTCGGCACGAGGTGGCAAGTCTTTCGGAAAAACAGCCTGACCGCTGTAAGTCCACCACTCGCCAGCTAACTCAAAACGCAAACCATCAAAATTGGGCAAGCGCGAGCCGATAGGTACTGGTATTTGGCGCAAACCACTCATCACAGGTTGCAACAAATCCAGGCACAAGGCATAGTGCTGCGAATAACGGGTAAACTCTGAAGGTGTCAATGGCAAGAGCTGTTCACTTAGCACCCAGCCACTCATCTCGTCCCATGTACACCGCACCTTTGTCCACTGCTTGCCGCGCTTGTCCACAATCTCTACCAGCTCGCCAAACAGCAACTGACTGAGCAACTCACTGCGGTGATGGGCGCCAGCACGTAATGGCACTACACCCAAAGGGCATATGGCATGATAGGCTTGCTGCATAAAGCAGATGAATCGTGCACGCAATAGCTTTGCGATCGCAAAATACACAGCACCCTGCGATCAGTTGCAACGTTGACAGGTATTTTTCAAAAAAACGGCCTCATATCACTTGACTGAACAACTGTCCCTGAGGCTGATGGCGCCAATAATGTGCATCTAAAGCCAAGCAGACGTTGCGCAAAAATGGGCGTCCTTTGGGCGTCACCACCAGTCGACCTCCAGTACTCGTCTCTTCGATGCGTACCAAGCCATCCGAGATCAGCTCTTCTACACGCGCCAGCCCTGCAAAAAGCGCCACATTCTGATCAGTGCGATCGTGCCAAGAGGTTTCCATATGACACATGAGGTTGAGTATGTGACGGCGTAATACCAAATCGTCCCAACTGAGCAAATGCCCCCGCATAATGGCAAAACGACCAGCACGCACGCGTCGTTGCCAATCTTCTACTCGCTTTTCATTTTGCATAAACGCCGTCCAGGTGTCGCTGATCGCTGAAGTACCCAATCCTATAGTCAAACTGGTGTATATCGGCGTATAACCCATGAAATTGCGATGCAAAGTGCCTCGCTCCATTGCTCGATACAAGCTATCGGTAGGGAGGGCGAAGTGATCCATCCCGATTTCCGCATAGCCGGCTTCCTCGAGCAGTTGGCGGCCCAATTCGTATAAAGCCCTTTTTGCTTTGCCTTTCGGCAAATCATCTTCGGAGTAGGCCCGTTGGCTAGGTTTGATCCACGGCACATGCGCATAGCTATAAAATGCCAGGCGTTCGGGCCGCCATGTACGCACCCATTCCACGTTGCGTCGGATATGGTGAGGTTGCTGGCGCGGCAAGCCGAAGATCAAATCGTAATTAATTGAAGTATAACCTATCTGGCGAGCAAGGTTAGTGAGCTGAGCGAGCTGTTCTGTCGTCTGTACCCGATTGATGAGGGCCAAGATATCTGGGTCCAAATCCTGAACACCGATGCTCAGCCGCCGAAAACCTAAATCATAGAGCACGTGTAAGTGCTCAGCTGTCGTGCTATTGGGATGCGCCTCAAAGCCAAATTCGTATCTGTCAGAAACGGATACAGTGTCCAATATGCCGCGCAGCAAGCGCTGCAATTGGGCAGGTGCAAAAAAAGTAGGCGTACCACCCCCCAAATGAATCTCACGTACTACTGGCTTAGCTGGCAAGATGCGCAAATACAACTCCCACTCCTGCAACAGTGCATCGACATATGGCCCTTCTACTGCATGGTTGCGCGTAATGCGCTTATTGCAGCCACAATAGGTGCACAAGCGCTCGCAAAAAGGCAAATGGATGTACAAGCTCAGCTCCTTACTGTGCTCAAAAGCCTCCTGAACAGCAGCAATCCACGTCCGCTCATCGGGTGGCTCTTTCTGCCAATAAGGCACTGTGGGATAGCTCGTATAGCGAGGTGCCGGCACATTGTACTTGTCTAGCAAATTGACGCTCATCTGTTCGGGCTTTTACATACGCTACTGTTACTCAACGGCAAATATTGCAGCACCTGATACAGAAAAGCGTCACATCCGTATCAGCACCTCCATTGACTTTTGTCATTGCCAGCCTACTCATTTCTTGCGCTCAGTCACAAACATAACCAATGCCTCAAGCGCTTGCCGCACTTCGCTGGCTGGAAACGTATGCAGCATGGCGAAGGCCTCATCCCGATAGCGCCCCATGAGCGTACGAGCATATTCCATCCCCCCGCTGCGACGCACAAAGTCAATAACCTCTTCGATTGCCTGCTGCTCTTCGTGATGATACTTCACCAGTCGAATAATGCGCCGACGCATGCGCCCATCGGCCTGTTGCAGCGCATAGATTAATGGCAGCGTCATCTTTTTTTCTTTGATGTCAATACCGCGCGGCTTGCCCACGTCGTCGTCGCCCAAATCAAACAGATCATCGCGTATTTGGAAAGCAATTCCAATCTTTTCGCCAAAATCGCGTAACAGTGCCACCTGCGGCGCATCGGCCCCTCCGCTAGAAGCACCAGCTGCACAGGCTGCAGCAATCAGTGAGGCCGTTTTTTGACGGATAATGTCGAAGTACACCGCTTCACTAATGTCCAACCGACGGGCTTTTTCCATTTGCAGCAGCTCACCCTCGCTCATATCCTTTACAGCACGCGACATGATCTGCAACAACTCGTACTCCTCATTCTCTAAAGCCAACAACATGCCACGCGCCAGGAGAAAATCACCCACTAACACAGCTATCTTATTCTTCCACAACGCATTGATAGAAAAAAAGCCACGCCGCCGATGGGCATTATCTACTACGTCGTCGTGGACCAACGAGGCAGTATGCAATAGCTCGATCAAGGCTGCCGCCCGATAGCTGGATTCTCCCACTGGGCCGAACAGCCGCGCACACAAGAAAACAAACATGGGCCGCACCTGCTTGCCCTTGCGCCTGACGATGTAATAGGTAATGCGGTCGAGCAGTGGCACGCGCGAGCGCATCGAATCGCGAAAGTACTGCTCAAAAGCACGTAGCTCCGATTGGATGGGACGTCGTATCTGGTCGAGTGTATGGACCATAAAAATTAATTTTGCGAAGCAGTCGCTGGCTGTTGCGGCCGCAAGATACAGCAATCGGCATAGCTCGCTCTCGCAAGATAACCACACACACATGCACCAGCTTCAAAATCTCCAACTCGTGGGCGCTGATCAACGCCCCTTTCTGCTCGATGCCTTCTGGGACGAACGCTTCCCCAGCTGCCCTGTAGTGATTTTCCTCCATGGCTTTAAAGGGTTCAAAGATTGGGGATATTGGCACTTGGTAGGGCATGCCTTTGCACGGGCGGGGTTCTTGTTCGTTAAGTTCAACTTTTCGCACAATGGCACCACGGTAGCACAGCCCACCGAGTTTGCCGACCTGGAAGCATTTGGGCACAACAACTATAGCAAAGAGCTGATCGACATTCAAGCCGTGCTCCATTGGCTACAAGCCCATCCACAATCCCTCGAACAGGTAGATTATGACCCCAAACGAATCGGGCTCATCGGCCATAGCCGAGGTGGTGGTATCGGCATTGTAGCAGCTGCCGAACAGGTCGCCGTAAAAGCGCTGGCTACTTGGTCCGCCGTCGATGGGCTAGACTTCCTGTGGCGCGACCATCCCGAACTACTCGTACAATGGCACGAGCAAGGCGTCATTTACATCCCCAATGCGCGCACAGGCCAACAAATGCCCCTTTACTTCCAGTTTTACGAAGACTGGCAGCGCCAACGCCCTCGCTTCGATCTCATCCAACAGTTGAGCCGTATGAACAAACCACTACACCTGGTACATGGTACCGACGACACTTCCGTGCCACCTGCCGCTGCAGAAAAACTCCATGCTGCCGCAAAAAACAGCCAATTGATTTGGATCAAGAACGGAGATCACGTCTTCGGTGGTCGGCATCCTTGGCCCCAACAATCGCCACCTTTCCTCGCCGCTGAAGCCATTGAAACGACAATAGATTTCTTTCAGCAACAACTCAAATAGTACATATCACATCCCCGCACTACCCTTTGTGCAGGCGCGCCAAAAGCTCTATCTTTCACAGTGAACAACACCTATACACCCCATGCGCCTACTACTGGTTTGTCTATGCGTAGCCCTAGCTTTCAGTCAAAGCAGTTACGCTCAAATATTCCTCAACGACGACTTTAGCGACGGCGACCTCACACAAGCCCCACAGTGGTGGGGACATACCGATCGCTTTACCGTTAATGATCAACTACAACTGCAACTCAACGATCTCAGCCCCGAATCGAACAATACGGCCTTCCTCTCCAGTCCATTACCTGGCTTAGCTCATCCCGACGATACACTGACTTGGACCTACTGGCTACAGCTCGATTTTGCTCCTTCCCCATCCAATTACGCGCGCCTGTGGCTATTGGCCGATCAAGCCGACTTGTCGCTTGCGCAAAACGGCTGGTATGTACAAGTAGGAGGTATCAGTGGCAATGCCGACGCACTCACCCTAGTGCGCATGGAAAATGGTACACCTGCTACAGTCTTGCAAGGTAGTGCAGGTGCAGTAGGTACTAACCCCGTCTTAGTACGCCTGCGCGTATACCGATTGCCCAGCGGCCTATGGATCCTCCAAGCCGACTACAGCGGTCAATACAACTTCCAGACCGAAGCCCAAAACACAGATACTTTCTGGCCCTCCGCTGGATATACAGGCCTGTGGTGCCGCTATACCGCTACCCGTGCACAGCGCTTCTTTTTTGATGATTTGAGCTTCGGACCTTTTCAACTCGACACACAACCACCACAATTACAGTCAGTAGAGGTGATACAATCCAACCACCTCTACCTACGCTATTCCGAACCCGTGCATGCGCAATCTGCTGCTCAACCCGAGCATTTCACCCTCACCCCACCCCAGCCACTTGTGGCAGAGAGCTGGCGCGATTCCACACACTGGCAAAATGTACACTTGCTCTTGAGCCCATCGCTACAAAGTGGCCAAACATACGTACTTGCTTCACCCGGCGTAACTGACTTGGCAGGCAACCCGGCCGATGGTAGCGTGCAAGTATTATGGTATCAAACCGCCCAGCCTCAACCCCTCGACGTGGTTATTACCGAGATCATGGCTGATCCCACGCCCGCTCATGGTCTGCCCCCTTCTGAATACGTCGAACTATACAACCGATCTGACAAAGTATATCAACTAAATGGATGGCAGCTGCAAGCCAACAACACATCAGCTACCTTGCCCGCCTATTATCTGCTGCCCTCCCAATACCTCATCTTAGCCCCCAACAGCTATGCCCACCAATGGGCTGCATATGGCTCGACTTTGCCCTTGCCCAATTTTCCCACGCTGGCCAATAGCGGCGCCACACTACAATTGCGCGATGATCAGGGGCAAGTGCTCTTTCTTGTCCATTACCTACCCCAATGGCATAGCGAGGGCAAGGAAACAGGAGGCTGGTCGCTCGAGATGCGCCGCCTCAATGCCCTATGCCGCCTCGACGACAACTGGGGCAGCTCCCTGGCCCTCATTGGCGGCACTCCTGGCCAACCCAACAGCCTCGCAGATACCCTGGCCGACACCACTGCCCCTAAACTATTATGGGTGGAAATTGATCGGTTAGTGCCAGAACAAGTCACCTTGCGTTTCGACGAGGCCCTGACACTGCCCGACACCAGCCTGTTTCAATTGCGCCTTTCGGCAAAGGGCGAGCCATGGCCTTTGCACGAGCTGGCCTCGCTGCCTAATCGCCCCGAGGCCATACAACTGCTGCTGCAGCAAGCATTGCCGCCACAACAAACCGCCACACTTACTATTGAAGCAGGCCTAACCGATTGCATGGGCAATAGCCAGCTACAAGCCACCACTATCCCATTGCGTAGCCCCCAAGCACCTGTAGATGGTGCCCGCCTCAACGAACTGCTGTACGAAGCTGCTGCACAAAGCGCCGAATTTGTAGAGCTATATCATACTGGCACCCAGCCTATCGACCCTGCCGATCTGGCCCTAGCCTTCATCCAAGATGATGGTGATAGCACGGTAATCCCCTTGCCCAGTCATCGCCTGTGGTGGCCACAAAGCTATCTAGTCGTCAGTGCGCAGGCCCGACAGCTGCGTACTTATTACAACTTGCCCGATACGGCTTTCGTCGTCGAAGCGCCTCTACCACCTCTACCCAATGATGGCGCTACGCTCGTCCTACTTGCCCGTCAAGATGGCCAATGGCAGCCTATAGAAAGCATCCAGTGGTCAGCCGAATGGCATGATCCCTTATTGCGCTACACGCGTGGCATCAGCTTAGAACGCATCAACCCACTCTGGCCCCCCACCGCCGACAATTGGCACTCGGCAGCTGCTACTGTAGGCTATGCCACTCCTACCTCAGTCAACTCACAATACCGACCTGCTCCAGCTACTACTACTGCCACTGAACTGTCCCCCTGTCGCTTGCTAAGTCCTATAGTCTCACCAGATGGCGACGGGTACGAAGACGTATTGCTCATAGCCTGCACCCTTGAACAAACACCTGCTGCTGCACGCCTCCTCATCTTCGATGCTACAGGACGACCTGTATACCGACACTCACAACTGGAATGGCTCGGCACGCACAACATTATCCAGTGGGATGCCCGTACCGATGCCGGCACGCGTGCACCTCGAGGCCTGTATGCAATTTACATTGAGTTGATACAAGATAATGGCACCATCATTCGGCAAAGACTGGGAGCTGCTGTTTGGTAATGCCCATTATTGCACGATCAAAGGCCAATAAGTGAGTTTGTCCCGCTCATATACAACTACATACCAAAGTCCTGACGACAACCCTCGGGGCAGCAGACAAGTAGCGCCATCACGAGTCAAAGCTATTTTCTGGCCATTCACTGCTCGCAGCCACAAGCTTGCATTTGGCGAAAGCCCCTCGATGTACAACCGCTGCCCGGCCATAGCCGGATTTGGATACAGCACAAGATCAGGATGAGGCGAAACAGACTTCAGCGCGGTGGGAAGTGGGCATCCCATTATGGTGATGCTCACGTCCTTTTCCAGCTCAATCGTATCGATTAAGACTAGCTCGCCACCACAATCCACTTGTATTTGATGCAGGCCCTTGAATGCACGCACCTGTGCCACACCTGCAACGTCAGTGACCAACACAGTGTCGGTCCACCATTGGCCAAAGACCATATCAATAAAAGCTGTACCCGCAGGTTTAAGTGACCAATCAGCGCGAAACATAGGCGCATTATTGCGATAATGGGCACCATCCCAAAAGCCCCACATGAGCAAGCTCTCAGTAGCTGGATGGCTGAACACCATCGTCAAAAAATCGCGCATATAGCTACCCGCTACACCATCTGGCACTTGATCGTCGAAGTCGAACTCCGTAATTTTTGCCGAAAGGCCAAAAATGGTGTAAAAGTCGTCGAGAATGGCTTGTACATCGTACAAGGACGGCAGCTGCGCATCGACGTGAGCTTGAAACCCAATACCATGCAGTGGTGCCCCTGCATCAACTATTTCTTGCACGAATTGCTTGTACTGCTCGTAGAGAGGGCCCTGCGTAATTCCACTGCTTATGGTGACATAGTCATTGACGTAGGTGTACACCAGAGGCGCTTCTGCCACTACCTTCATCAGCACTTCAGGATACAGCTCTCGGCCTGTCGTGTAACCAGCCGTACCCGCAAAAGCCATCTCTAAGTCGCGATTGGTCGTGATTTCGTTGAGCACATCCCATTCCGCAACACTGGAATCAATGCCCGGATAATTGACGATCTCTTCAAGATGCGCAAACAATCGGGTTTTGATGTATAAAGGATCTTCTTGATGAGCTTCTATATCATCGGGAAGGTGGGAAAAGCCTGGCCAAAGGATATTGTGCCCGCGCAAGCGCATACCGTGATCGACCAGCCACTGAGCGGCAGAGGCCGTCTGATCCGGAGTGGTGATCCAGTTTTCTTCCCAAGCAGGCCATTTGAGGGCATTCTCAAAGACCACCTCGTTGAAGCCATGCCCCTGACCATCCAAGTTGAGCAGATGCGCCTCGTAGGTCGAATCCCACTCGGGATTATTAGCTATCATACTCGCCACCACAGCCGAACCAAAACCATAGTGGTGGCGAAGCATGCGCACTTGCACTGCTACATCTGGCACGGGAGTACCGTTCAGGTCGTACACGACAATTTGTAGCTCGGCCTTGCGCAAAGAATCGATGCGCTGTGCTGCCTCCGCCCGCCAAGGTGCATCGGGATCCCACCCGCCATAGTGCGCTACTTCACTAACTAAAGGCAGATCAGACAAACCCAAACCTTGCCCGTAATTGAGCACAGCCAAACCAGCCATTTCTATGTGCTGGGCTTGCCATGCTAGATGCATTCCCACACTGAGTTGCCCAATTCCATAGCCCTGTTGCGCCACAAAGGGCAACAGGTATAGACGCCAATGTGCATCGAGGTAAAGCGTCCAATACAGCTCTTTTTCATAGGTAGTGGCATGCTCGGCATACACACTTACCTTGCCAGAAGTATCAGCCCGCAACCAGATAGCCAACAAGCAAGCATCGCCCGCAGCTATTGTGCCTGTAGTGTGCAATCCAAAACCCGCATACCACTGGTGCAACCCTGCTTCAGGCACAGTGATGGACAGTACCGATTCAAAGGACAAACTATCAGCCGCACTCAATATCTGCCCAGAAGCGCCATAGAGCCAACTACTGTCGAAAAGAGCTCCTTCCTCATTGGGCAATATCCATTGCCCCGAAGGCAAACCGTACGATGTCTGTAAATAAGATTGCAACCACTGGTGATAGGCATCTTGTGCGATGAGAAGGGGCAAACTTGCCCACATGAAGCCACATAGCAATGGAATGAGGCGCAAATCAAAACGACCCAACGCAATAAACCTCGATGATAAATACACTATTCAATTTTTTTCTATAGAAAAAAGGCATTACCGATACGGTGAAAATTTAAGCATATTTGACCCATCAAACTCCCTTAACCCTTTAGAATCATGAGAAAACTTTCACTTACTATATACCTACTCATATGGACATGGCCCATGTGGGCATGGCAAGGTGCACGCATTGAGATCACAGTGCGCAACTACGACGAAGACCACGCCATTTTGGCATTTCAGTACGGCAATCAAGTTTTCAGCCTGGATACCATCGAGTTAGCCTCTGGCCACGGTATATTGCAACTGGACAGCTTGCTGCCAGCCGGCAGTTACTTTTTGCTTTTCCCTCCTGACAATCAGTGGGTCGAGTTTTTGGTAGGCTACGATGGTCAACAGTACAAAATCCAAACCGTAGCACCTTATTTTAGCGATAGCCTTCGCATCATCGGCTCACCAGAAAACGATCTGTTCAACTACTACCGCACCTTTATGCGCGCACATTTAGACAGTGCAGCCCATATCCAAGCACAGATCGCACAAGCCAAGGAACAATTCGAAATCAATCGCTTACAAGATAGCCTCGATGCACTAGGACGCAAAGTGCGGCACTACCAAGAAGCCCTGGCTAAAGCCAACAATCTGCTCTTTGCCGGCAAGCTCATCGCTGCCCTTATCGAAGTAGAGCCACCCAACTCGTCCGATACCATGCTCGCATATTATTACATGCGCAATCACTATTGGGACTACTTCGACTTCAGCGAACCTGGCTTAGTGCGCACCTCTGTAATTGCCGACAAGCTCGACTTTTGGCTCGACGAGCTCATCCCCCCAACAGTTGACAGCGTCATTGCTGCAGTCAACCAGCTGCTGCACAAAGCACAAGCCAATGAACAGATGCATCGCTTCGTACTCACCTATCTACTCAACAAATACTATCGACCACCTTTTATGGGCCTCGATGCGGTATTTGTCTATCTGGTCAATGAGTACTACGCCAAAGGCAAAGCCCCCTGGATCGACGAACAAACACTACGCCGCCTTCTGACCGACGCTCACATGATGCAAGGCGTGCTGATAGGTCAACCCGCCCCTGACGTAGCGGTACAACTCTTTGACAAGACCCAAGGCACATTCACTGACTCGCTCATCCGGCTATACGATTTGCAAGCCCCTTTTATCGTGGTATTCATATGGAAGCCAGGATGCCCTGCTTGTCGCAAAACGGAAGATCTCCTTAAACAATACTACCCCCAATGGAAAGCTATGGGCGGAGAAGTTTTCTCTATCACTTCAGCTACTTATCAAGAACTCGACAAAGCCGTACAAGATGCCTTGGAAAAAGATATGCCATGGATTGTCTCTGCTGACCCTTACTTAAAGGCCAGAGCCATGCAAAAATACTATGCCACCACTGTACCTAAGCTCTACCTGCTTGATGCCGACAAAAGGATCATCGCTAACAGGGTAGGCCCCGAACAGCTCGACGAATTTATCCGCGCATATATGGAACAACACGCACAAAAACCACCCATCAAAGACGAATAAATCACCTATGTGCTCTACCTCGTGAAAAACAAGTATACCCAAAGGTGACTTTAGATCCTATGCACATGCTACACAATCCAGACCTACTCATCACAAAAGCTAAGCAGATACTCGCACTCAACTGGAACGGCCACTTCACCAAACCAGCACCATCTCTGTATCCACATCAATGGAACTGGGATACAGGATTCATCGCCATAGGGTATGCCCACTACGACATCACGCGCGCCATTACCGACCTAAGCCATCTTTTCAGCGGCCAATGGACAACAGGCATGCTGCCCCAAATAGTCTTTGGCCAAGAAACATCTGCACGCTACTTCCCCGGCCCTGATTTTTGGCAAAGCTGGCGTTCCCCTCATGCTCCACGCCAACCACTCACTTCTGGCATCACCATGCCCCCTGTGCATGGCCTGGCTCTGTGGTGGCTGGTCGAGCATAGTGAAGAACGCCAAGCCACGCTCGCCCTGATTGAACCGCTATTTCCCAAAGTGGTTGCACTACACCATTACTTGTATACTTATCGCGACCCACACGAAGAAGGCTTAGCATACATCCGCCATCCGTGGGAGTCCGGTACCGACAACTCGCCCGTATGGGATAAGCCCCTTAGCCGCATCCAGATAGACAAAGCCCACTTGCCCGCTTACCAACGACAAGATCTTCAAACCCACGATGCAGTACATCACCGCCCCACTGATACCGACTACGATCGCTACGTGTGGTTGGTCGATCTGTTTCGGCATCACAACTACGACGATACGGCTATTGAAGCTCATTGCCCTTTTTTAGTGCAAGACCCCTTGTTCAATGCCATTCTGGCCTGGTCCAACGAATGCCTCGTGGCTCTAGGTGGCGAACTTGGACAAGACATGCGCGAGCTACTCGAATGGAACGAGCTGACCATCTTCTCGCTCAATAAAAAACTGTGGCATCCCGCCAAAAAGCGTTATGCTGCCTATGACTTGGTTGCCGACGAGCACTTGCCTACTCACAGTACTTCGGCCTTTATGCCGCTCATTGCAGGAGCACCCGACTTGCACCAAGCACGCCTGCTACTCGAACAGCTCGACAGTGCCGCATTTAGCGGCACCGCTGCAAGCCCTACATGGCTCTACCCCACCTTCAGCATAAAGCATTCCGCTTTCGATCCCAAATGCTATTGGCGCGGTCCCGTATGGATCAATATCAATTGGCTGCTGTATCAAGGGCTGATGCGCTACGGCTTAGGCCGTCATGCTCGCCGCCTAAAAGAAGACACTATCGAACTACTCCACCAATTTGGTTTTTGCGAGTACTTCGATCCACGCCGCTATAGCGACACACAAAAAGGCTACGGCACTACGCACTTCTCTTGGTCAGCAGCTTTGTGTATCGACTTGCTCAGCCACTGATGCTACCCTGCGTAAAAATTGCCAATCAGGACAGCTTCTGCCAGAGTACTGCAAAAGGCTGCGCAGCAGGCGTAGTTCGAAATAGCGCAGGAAATTCTACATTCTTGCGCAAAGGATCGGCCACATCCGTACAGCTCAGATCATGCAAATACAAGCCCACGGCCTCCGCTTTCCGGCATACGCGCTCCACAACCTTCCTGCGCAAAACAGCATGCCGCACGATACCTCGCTTCAGCGATATGCGTCGATCCAACTCAAACTGCGGCTTGATCAGTGCCATCACTTCACCTTGCGGCAAAAGCAATGGAAGCAACAGTGGCCACACCTGCTTGAGACTGATAAATGAAAGATCAATCACAATGCAATCGACAGGTTGCCCATCCAGATGATCTAAGGTCAGTGCGCGCAGATGTAACCCCTCATAACTGCATACCTGTGGATGGGTACGCAGAGAGGGATGCAATTGATCCGTGCCTACATCTACTGCATATACTTTTGTCGCCCCATGCTGAAGGGCACAGTCAGTAAAACCACCCGTGCTCGCACCCAAGTCGAGCACGCGCTTCCCCTTAAGGCTTAAGCCAAAGTCGTACAGTGCCTTTTCGAGCTTTAGTCCTCCTCGGCTCACATAACGACACAATTCCCCTACCACCTCTACTCCAGCACCTTCAGGTACTACATAAGCTGGCTTGTACACTACTTGCCCCGCTACCCGTATCATCCCCGCCTCAATGGCATCACGTGCACGCGTGCGCGAGGCAAACAACCCCTTCACCACAAGATATCGGTCTAAACGCATCACATGCTGTTTTCAATCAGCCCACTTAAGCGGGCAAATCTGTCCGCTTGGTATGCGGAATTTCGAGAATCAAGTCAGCGCTATAAGCCATGCCTGGCGTTTGAAAACCCGTTTTGAAGCGACCCGCTACCACCTTCTGAGCAATCAACACACTTGAAATGGCGGTAAGCGTATAGCCCTCGAGCGTCTCCAGGCGCGCAGCACGGGTCTGTCCCCAAGCATTGCGCACCTGCCCCCACACATAACTACGCCCCCTAGCGCGCTCCTGTTCACTAGGCCCCACTAACTTTTTATCGATCCGACGTTGTATCAAGCGTTTCACCCAGCGCTGCCGCAACAGCCAGTTGAACCACCGCATCAGTCGCACGTAGCGATATTGTATAGGTGATACAGGCATATAAGTCTCAATGCTCGGAATCCCTGTAGAATACCAAGCTGTAGCTACATCGCCCCAAGGAATCGACATGGCTAAATAAGTCCTGTCCGATCGAAATGGCACCTGTAGCGTTTTATGACCTAAAGGCACCCGTTTGAGCTTGCCATCTGCACGCACCAAGCCCCCTTGCCCTAGCCCCTGCACCATCGTAGTTGCCGTGCCGTGTGATACCCCGCCTAACCCCATAAAAGCCAACGCTAAGTGAGTGGCATCAGGTAGCTGCTCCTTAAGGTATACCGCCAAGCAGTCGGTAGGCACTACATCGAAACCCGTGCCAGGCATCAACATCACACCTACTTGCTTAGCCCTTTCAGAAAATCGAGCTGCCAGTTCGAACACACCCACCTCTCCCGTAATGTCCAAGTAGTGAGTAGACGTATCTAGACAAGCCTCTATCATAGGACGGGCAGTAAACATAAAGGGGCCTGCCGCATGTATCACCACTTGGGCTTCCGAGAGCAAATCGCGAAGCCCCGCAGAGTCGTCGAGCTGACATGCTCGCCAGGGAAAACCAAGAGCATGCCCTATAATTTTCAATTTTTCCGCATTGCGGCCTGCCAAAAGCAGTTCAACACCACTGCGTGCTGCCTCCTGTGCGATAAGACGCCCCGTATAACCATAAGCACCATAGAGAACGATAGCCATACCCCCTGTTTTGAGCAAACAAAATCGGGTTTTTGCAACACACATAGCCCTAACAGCAAAAAAGACTACTACTAAGCAGTAGTCCTTTGATTAACCTGGCGCTATGCATAGCTTGCACCAGTAAATTTTGGTTTGCACATGTTGTTAAAGTGCTTAGAAAGGTATTTGCTTTTTGTCTTACCCATGCCGTATAGTAATCAGAACGTGCCCTGTACCACTACTGCCGTGTTACCCGTGCCGCTCTGTGCAATCATGGCAGTATTGTAGGCACCGCTCTGTACTATCTGAGCCTGATTCATCTGACCTTGCTGCTGTACCAATACCTGGCTGTATTGAGCCTGACGCTGTGCTACCATCGCGCTGTTGTTATGACCTTCCTGACCAATCACCACTGCACTGTGTACCGACTGCTGCTGTACTACTTGTGCTTCGTTGTAGTTGCCTACTTGCACCACCTTTACTTCGCTACCTGCACTTTGAAGCTGCTGTACCGATACCGAGTTGTGCAAACCTGCCTGCATAGCAACAACCTGCGTCTGACCCTGAGCCAGGATGGCTGTGATGGTCAAGATGATCGTCGTTATGATTTGCTTGGTCGTCATTGCTATGCGTTTTTTGTCCGTTTGCATAGCAAAGATGACCTCTTCTCACCCCCTTACTGTAGACGCATTTGACGTATTTTTATAATACGTCTTTACGCCGAATACCTACGCGTTTTTACGTAATGTTTTGTACTATTATAATTCATAAAATACACAAAAACAATAAAATACAAATAATTGAACACCACCATACAAAAAACACCCGACATGCCATAAGTGATATTCGCCACAAGTACAACAGTACACATTCAAATCCCGCCCATCACAAATGGTATGCCCATGCAGTGACCTATACCCACAGTGAAGTAATCAGAGAAAAACAATTACTTTGTGCCTTGGAAATCCGGCTCACCCCAGACGAGATTCAAGAACTTCGACCTATCCAGAAGAAAGAGAAGTTTCGCCGGCGTCGCTTCATCAAAGCCGCCGTGCTGTTGATACTTCATCGGGGCTTGCCTATAAAAGAGATATGCGCCAGCTTGTCGCTGGACGACAACACGATTTATCGCTATGCCAAAGCCTTCTGGAAAAAGGACTTGGCACCATGCTAACAGACAACTCCCTCTGCTACCTAGGTAAACTATCAGTACAGCAAGAACAAACCTTGGTCGCCCACTTGAATGAAAATCTCTATCCGGATGCCAAGTCTATTTGTGCCTGCGCTTGAGGAACCTTCGGGCTGAGTATATCATTTCTGGCGTGCGTGATTTGCTTCACCGCTTGGGATTCGCATTCAAGCAAGCCAAAAAGGTGGCAGGAAAGGCGGATGAAGAACAGCAGCGCGTATTTCTAGGGAAGATCCTACCGACTAATGCTGGAGAAGGTGAAAGCCGGTAAAGCAGAAGTTTGCTTCCTATATAATTATATCGCTCTCAAGCTAACCAGCTCTTCTCTGTGCTGAATAGTTACCTAAAAAAATATAAAAGACTACAGTGAAGAAGTGCGCCTACTACTGACCTTAAACTTCAGGACAGTGGAGAATATTTCTTTCCACTTACCCCAAACCCTTTTACAATGGGCATAAAAGAAATAATGGCCGGAAACGTGTGCAGCCAACTGACGATCCATTGAATACAGCCTCATTTCAAGTTTCGGTCAGAGTATATCAAAGAAATCCTTGAAAATCCACCGAGTTTGTAAAGAGTTTCATCGGCAGGCACAGGTATAGGGCGCCCTGTCGAGGAGGGCCTACAGGTTGCTGTTATCCAGAGGGCTGCGCACCCCTAGAAGGTTGCGGGTGGCCACGTGGGTGTAGATCATGGTGGTTTGCACACTTTTGTGCCCTAGTAGCTCTTGAACGGCGCGGATGTCGTAGCCGTCTTCTAAAAGGTGGGTGGCAAAGCTGTGGCGGAGGGTATGCACCGAGGCGGGCTTGGCAATCTCACCGGCCCTGACCGCTTTTTTGAAAGCGGTCTGCAGGGTAGAAGGGTGGATGTGATGACGGCGAACGATAGCGGTTCGGGGATCTACCGATAAGGATTGGGAGGGAAACACCCAGAACCATCCCCACTCCTTGCCGGCGTTCGGGTATTTCCGTTCCAGAGCGTGGGGCAGCCACACCCCGGGAAGGTCTTTGCAGCGATCCTGATCGTACAGTTTCCGGGCCCGGTGCATCTGCTCGATTAACGATTCTTTCAGCGATTCCGGTAAAAGGGTGCGTCGGTCTTTATCTCCTTTTCCACTCCTTACCATCACCGTTCCCTGCTCCAGGTCTATATCCTTGATGCGCAATTGCAAACATTCCGTTAGCCGTAACCCTCCCCCGTAAATCATTTGGGCCATGAGCAGAGGCAGCCCGGACATGTGGGCAAAGATGCGCCGGATCTCGTTTCGGGTAAGCACCACCGGTAATTTACGCCCCCGACGGGCCTGCACCGCCTGGAGCTCCCCTTCTTCCAGGGGAATGCTCAGTACATACCGATACAGAAATAACAATGCATTCAGCGCCTGATTCTGAGTAGAAGCGCTCACGTTTCGATGGACGGCCAGATCGCTCAAAAACTCCTGCAATTCCTTTCCGGTGAGTTCTCGGGGAGATTTGTGGTTACAGAATTGGCGAAAGGCCCGTAGCCAGCCCACATACGCCTTTTCCGTGCTGAGTGCTCGATGTTTGCGGCGAAGGGCGAGGCGCATCTCTTCCGTAACACGCTCCCACTCGGCGGTACAGGCAGCGGGAGCGGAACACGAGGAAGGTTGTTGCCGGGATAAGAAATATTCATACAACCGTAAGGCCCGGTCGGCCTGCTCCACCTGCCAGTCCGGGTAATTTCTGGCCAGATGCTGTAAATAGGCCTGCTTTTCCGTTGGCGTCAGCGGTTGTACTTCCGATTTACCGGAAAACCGATAAGCAGAGGATACCCAGCGCCAGTAAAAGGGGATATTCCTTTCTTTGATCTTCCCGTATCTCCGGAGAAATGCCAGAAATTTCTGCTGCATAATTGTACATCCACCTTATATCTATTCAACATAAGTATTAATTTCAACACATATTACAGAATTTGTGTTAACTTTCAAAGGATATGCTGGTATTCTTCTTGATTTTTTGGAATAATGGGGGTTACCTTTGCCAAAAACAGATCGGAGTAGTGGAATCTGTATAACGACAAAGTTAGCAGGTTGAGTCTCCGTCGGAGTGCTCAGCGCAAGCGTCAAGTTACGTGCAAAAAACGCCTTCGTAGTTTCAGTGGAGGAATTTTCGTTTTGAGAACTCGGCAGCCTTGCTTAAACAGACGGTCGGTGCGCCGTTGGAGATTTGGTGAAAAGTCAATGTTCTGGGCTGGAATTCTCCCCCAAAGGTTGGGTACGAAATTCAAACTGAGGAAGGTCGCCGGTTTTTTTTTGGGAGTGCAAATAAGGAACTGATTTTGTAGCTTCCGGCATCGTTTTAAAATTGTTCTTTGAAGGCAAGTTTTGGGAAGTTTGATTTTCAGCCAGAAAGCGCTGGGAAAGTAGAGCAGACAAAGGAGTTTTTGTAATTTTTGTTGATTCGATAGTCTCAGATTTGCTGGCAAAAAAACTGCTGAAATTGAAGTCGAAAAGAAAACCAAACCGCCGCTAGCCAGAGAAATTCAAGGGGGGGTTGGTTTAGGACTGCTGCGAACTCCTCGTCTTTGGGAGAGGTACGAATGCGAGACGACTGCGGGGTTCTCCGCAGGCTCCGGACGCCTTCTCGCCTTTGTGGGCTGAGACGAAGGCCGAACGGCTGCGGGGTCGTCCTGCGCACTATTTTGGAGAAAACCTTGTTTAAAATTTTCGGTTTCCCCCAAAATGGAACGAGAAAGGTTTGAAGCCAACGAACGGAAAGGATTTCAACAATCTCGAGTTCAACCTTTTGAGCCGTGCTGATTTTTCCAGCGTTTTGCAAAATTCGCTTGTTTTGGATTTCAAAATTTGTTTGGTGTTTAATCAAAACGTACATTGGCAAGGCAACCTGCTAACACCACATTCAGCAGACAAAGGGCGGTTTTTCAATGGGTTAGCTTCGGTGCTTTCCCAAAGGTTTCTTTTGAATTCGCAGCTTTGGTGCCCTTAAGCCCTTTTCGGCTGATGTACTCGTTATGTGTATTAACGGAAAATAGAGATTTGAGAGATATTTATGAAAACAATGCACAAAATTATAATTGGTGATTCACGAAAAATGAATGAATTGAAAGATTCTTCAATTCATTTAGTGGTTACCTCTCCTCCTTATTGGCAATTAAAAGATTATGGTACCGATACTCAAATTGGATTTAATGATTCATATGAAGAATATATTAATAATCTCAATCTAGTTTGGAACGAGTGTTATCGCGTATTAAAACCCGGCTGCCGCATGGCGATAAATATTGGTGATCAATTTGCCCGTTCTGTTTATTATGGCAGGTACAAAGTAATTCCTATTCGTACTGAAATAATTAAGTTCTGTGAAACTATCGGATTTGATTACATGGGGGCTATTATATGGCAAAAAAAGACCACAATGAATACAACTGGTGGTGCAACTGTTATGGGCTCATACCCTTTTCCCAGAAATGGTATTATTGAAATAGACTATGAATTTATTCTTTTATTTAAGAAGCCAGGCAAAACTTCTGCCCCGTCGAAAGAGATTAAGGAAAAGTCGAAAATATCAAAAGAAAAATGGAAAGAATATTTTTCCGGGCACTGGTATTTCAATGGTGAAAAACAAGATAAGCATATCGCAATGTTTCCCATAGAACTTCCTAAAAGATTAATTGAAATGTTTACTTTTGTTGGCGAAACTGTTCTTGATCCTTTTCTTGGTAGTGGCACGACTTCTCTGGCCGCATTATTAACAAATAGAAACTCAATAGGATATGAAATTAATAAGGAGTTTCTTCCTATCATTAAAAATAAATTAAGAATTGATAGTAATACTTTATTTCAAGAACACGAATTTGTAATTATAGATCGAAAGCAGGATAAAATTAATTGGAATGATAAAATTAAAAAATTAAAATATGTTTTTAAAGATCCAGTTAAATTTGATAAGAAAATTGACCCAAATAAATTAAAGTTTGGTTCTAAAATAAATATAAAAGATTCTATTAATGGATTACAAAGAGAAAAGTATTACACAGTAAAAGAAATAATATCTCCTGAAGTAATAAGATTATCGAATGATTTAACCATTAAATTGATCGGTGTGAAAGCGATTCCAGAAAAACAATCAGATGCTATAGAATTTCTAAAAAAGAAAATACTTAAACGACAAATCTTTCTAAAATATGATGAAAAGAAATATGACAATAAGAATGTTTTATTGGCGTATGTTTATTTAAAGAATAAGACTTTTGTTAATACTCATTTAATTAAACATGGATTTGCTAAAGTGGATAGAACGGTTAATTTTACCCTTAAAAATAAATTCTTAAAAATGGAGCAAGTTGATGGCTAAAGAATGGATACTGAATAGTGCAATGAATAGGTTCCAACTAAACTTTAAAAGAAATGTAGGATCCACTTCCGAAGAGATTAGAAAATGTCAGCCCAAAACCATAGAAGAATGGAAACACTATTATTATGAAAAGGTTAGACCCAAAGAGCATATAGATGAGCTTGGAAGAAAGTTATATATAAAAATAACTGAAGTAATTGCTGCAGAAGTTGAAGACATTACCGAAGAAGATTGCATAAAATACATGCATCAAATGGTAATTGATAGAACTTTTGATGGCTATATGACTGAAATTAAAACTATTTATGGTCAATTGCAAAAAGAGATTGGTGAAGAACACAAAATCGAACCTGCACCTGATGAATGGGATAGATTATATAATGTTGATTTTTTCATAAAAATAAGGAATAAGTATATTGGATTACAAATCAAACCCGTAAGCAATACAGCACAAATACCACAAATTTTTAGGGAAAGATCAATACAAAATAATACACATTCTGATTTTACTCAAAAATATGGTGGAAAAGTGTTTTATGTTTTTTCAATAAAAGAGGGAAATAAAAAGAGAATTCAAAATCCAGAAGTAATTGGGGAAATAATTAGGGAAATAGAAATACTCGAAGGAATGTAAATAAATATCTCACATAACAAATCGCTCCACCTGACCGCTATTCCGCTAGCGCTCCAAAGGCGCAGGTGAGCTTGGTCGTTATGCCTCGACACACGCACCTATTCAAAGTGATCATTGCCATGGGATTGTTAACCTGGTTATTCGGATGTTCAAAGGGCGACCGAAACGACACGGCAAACAGTCGTTACATCACCGA